>NZ_JFHE01000003.1 GCF_000698555.1 Caballeronia grimmiae
GCATCGATCCGGTGACGGTGGCGGGCTTCAATCTGTCGCAGACGCACGAGTTCTTCGGCTTCAAGTTCCCGTCGGTCTACATGTACTACTACCTGTTCGTGCTGGGCGCGCTGGCCGTCATCTGGGTATGTACGCGTCTGCAGCATTCGCGTATCGGCCGTGCATGGGCGGCGATCCGCGAGGACGAAATCGCGGCGAAGGCGATGGGCATCAACACCCGCAACGTCAAGCTGCTCGCGTTCGCAATGGGCGCGTCGTTCGGCGGCCTGTCGGGCGCGATGTTCGGTGCGTTCCAGGGCTTCGTGTCGCCGGAATCGTTCACGTTCTGGGAATCGATCGTGGTGCTGGCGTGCGTGGTGCTGGGCGGCATGGGCCACATTCCGGGCGTGATTCTCGGCGCGGTGCTGCTCGCGGTGTTCCCTGAATTCCTGCGCTCGACGATGGGCCCGCTGCAAAACGCCATTTTCGGCCATCAGATCGTGGATACCGAAGTCATCCGTCAGTTGCTGTACGGTCTGGCGATGGTGCTGATCATGCTGTATCGCTCGGAAGGCCTGTGGCCCGCCGCGAAACACGAAGACAAGATCGCGAAGATCGCGAAGCGCAACGGCAAGAAGCCGGTGCGCGCCTAAGCGGGGGATTGAAAATGAGCGACAAACGTACTCGATTGTCCGTGCAGGGCGTGAACAAGCGTTTCGGCGGCTTGCAGGCGCTCTCCGATGTGCGCCTCGAAATCAAGGAAGGCGAGATTTACGGTCTGATCGGCCCGAACGGCGCGGGCAAGACCACGTTCTTCAACGTCATCACGGGCCTTTACACGCCGGATTCGGGCGTCTTCAAGCTGGACGGTGAAGCCTATACGCCGACTGCGGTGTATCAGGTGGCGAAGGCGGGCATCGCGCGCACGTTCCAGAACATTCGTCTCTTTGGCGGCATGACTGCGCTCGAGAACGTGATGGTCGGCCGTCACGTGCGCACGAAGCATGGTCTGATCGGCGCGGTGTTGCAGACGCCGGCCGAACGGCGCGAAGAGCGCGAGATCAAGGAACGCGCGCTGGAACTGCTCGAATATGTCGGCGTGCTGCAGTACGCGGACTATACGTCGCGCAATCTGTCGTACGGGCATCAGCGCCGGCTCGAGATCGCCCGTGCGCTGGCGACCGATCCGAAGCTGCTCGCGCTCGACGAACCCGCTGCCGGCATGAACGCGACGGAGAAGGTCGAACTGACGCGTCTGCTCGACAAGATCCGCGCGGACGGCAAGACGATTCTTTTGATCGAACACGACGTGAAGCTCGTGATGGGATTGTGCAACCGCATGACGGTGCTCGATTACGGCAAGGTGATCGCCGAAGGTCTGCCGCAGGACGTGCAGAAGGACCCGAAGGTGATCGAGGCATATCTGGGTGCGGGGGTGCACTAAATGGCGACCATGAATGCGATGTTGAAGGTCAAGGGCCTGCAGGTGAATTACGGCGGCATCCAGGCGGTGAAGGGTGTCGATCTGGAGGTCGGGCAGGGCGAGCTGGTTACGCTGATCGGCGCGAACGGCGCGGGCAAGACCACGACGATGAAGGCCATTACCGGTTTGAAGCCCTATTCGGGCGGCGATATCGAGTACATGGGTCAGTCGATCAAGGGCGTGCCGACGCACGAGCTCTTGAAGCGCGGTCTCGCGATGGTGCCGGAAGGGCGCGGCATTTTCGCTCGCATGTCGATTCTCGAGAACATGCAGATGGGGGCGTACCTGCGCAATGACGCCGATGGCATTCAGAAGGACACCGAGCGCATGTTCGGCTTCTTTCCTCGCCTGAAGGAGCGCGCGTCGCAGTATGCGGGGACGTTGTCCGGCGGTGAGCAGCAGATGCTTGCGATGGCTCGTGCCTTGTTGTCGCGGCCCAAGCTGCTCTTGCTCGATGAGCCTTCGATGGGGCTGTCTCCCATCATGGTCGAGAAGATTTTCGAAGTCGTTCGCGAAATCTCTAAAGAAGGCTTGACCGTGCTTCTCGTCGAACAGAACGCGCGGCTCGCGCTTCAGGCCGCTAATCGCGGGTATGTGATGGATTCGGGTACTGTCACTATGTCGGGCGATGCCAAGATCATGCTCGATGATCCTAAGGTTCGGGCTGCTTATCTGGGCGAGTGAGTTTTCTTGCTCGCGGGCGCGGGAGTTTTTTCTTTCGTGTCGGTTTATTAGCTCGCCCCTCCCCGGGGCGGGCGAGCAAACAGACCGGCACGAATACAAGTTCACCGAACAGAAAAAACCTAAAGCCGCTTGCCCAAGCTAACAACGTCATCAACCCGATACCCCATCCGTTCGTAAAACGAAACCAACTCACCCCGAACGGAGAGCACCTGCAGGTTAACCTTCGGACATCCAAGCCGGGCAAGCGCCGCTTCAGCATGCAGCATCAACCGTCGCCCGAACCCGCGCCCTTGGAAAGAACGGCAGACGGCAAGCGAATAAACCCACCCCCGATGCCCGTCATAACCACACATGACAGTGCCGGCAACGACCCCGTCCACCACACCGACAAAGAACAACTCAGGCTGAGTCGACAGCTTGTTGGCGATCGACAAAGCCGGATCGCGTTGCGGCCTCGACGCATCCGCGTACTCGGGAAACACATCGCGCCACAGAGCGATCACGGCATCGCGATCGCCCGCTTCGAAAGTTCGAACGATCACAGCGTATCGAGCACCGAGCGCAGCATCGCCAGCATCTGATCGATCTCGTCCTTGGTCACGTTGAGCGCAGGCATGAAGCGCAGCAAATTCGGACGCGCCGCGTTGAGCAACAGACCATCCGGCTGCATCAGCCGCGCCTTCTCGACGATCTGCGGTCCCTTGTCGCTATCCAGCAGCAGCGCGCGCAGCAAGCCTTCGCCACGTTCGCCCTTGAATCCGCGCTCATCCGACAGTTTCAGCAGTTCGCCACGCAGATACTCGCCGCGCTCACGCACGCCTTCCAGAAAGCCCGGCGCAGTCAGCTGCGAAATCACCGAATAGCCCACCGCCGTCATCAACGGATTGCCGTTATACGTGCCGCCCTGGTCGCCGGCTTCGAAGCAGGCGACTTCCGCCTTCGACAGCAACGCGGCGAGCGGCACGCCGCCACCAATGCCCTTGCCGAGCGTCATGATGTCCGGCTCGATGCCCGACAGCTCGTAGGCGAACAACGTCCCCGCGCGTCCGCAGCCGCTCTGCACCTCATCGACGATCAACAGCAGATTGTGCCGCTTCGTCAGCGCACGCAATTGCTCCATGAACTCGCGCGTCGCGGGAATCACGCCGCCTTCGCCCTGAATCGGCTCGAGCATCACGGCAACGGTCTTCTCGCCGATGAGCTTCTCGACCGAGGCGATATCGTTCAAATCGGCTTTCGGGAAGCCCGGCACTTGCGGCGCATAGATCGTGTCCCAGCCGGCCTTGCCGCTCGCGGACATCGTGGCGAGCGTGCGGCCGTGGAAGCTGTGATCGAACGTAATGATCTCGTATGCGCCATTGCGGAACTTGCGCCCCCACTTGCGCGCGAGCTTGATCGCGCCTTCGTTGGCCTCCGCGCCGCTGTTGGCGAAGAACACCTTGTCGAAGCAGCTGTGCTGCGTGAGCAAGTCCGCGAGCTGCGCCATCGGGCCGTTATAGAACGCCGGCGACGGATTGATCAACGTGCGCGCCTGCTTGTCCAGCGCTTCGATCATGCCGTCGTTGCAATGGCCGAGCGAATTGACCGCCCAGCCCTGAATGAAGTCCAGATAGCGTTTGCCGGTGTTGTCGTAGAGCCACGAGCCCTTGCCGTGCGTGAACACGATCTCGGGGCGGTTCGTGATGTACATCAGCGAATCGACGGGGTACTCATTGAAATTCATGACAGCGGGCTCCACGAGGCGATGACGAAAGAGAAAACGGCGCACAAAAAACAAAAGCCACGGTGTTTCCGTGGCTTCATTCTCTGCGCTTCATTTAACCGAACCATGACGAGCGCGAATGCTTGACGAGCCAGCGGCATCCCTAGGGAAGCAGCGAGCGGCGGCGTCGGAGTGCGTTCAGAATTCGATTCATTCGCGAAGGATACGTTATGACGTTCGAGGCTGTAAACCGCCGGCGCGGAAATTCTGCGCGCCGGCGGCCTGCCTGCAACGCCGATCAGACCGGATGCGCGAGATCCGCTGCGCTCGTGAACGAGTCCGCGTAGAACTCGTCCTCCGGCAACCGGTGATGCAGCGTGAAATCGCGCTGCGCGGATTCCACCATCACCGGCGCGCCGCACGCATAGACCTGATACGCGCTCAGATCGGGCAGGTCTTCGATGACAGCACGATGAACGAAGCCCCTCCGGCCAGTCCAGTTGTCGCCCGCATCGGGTTCGGAAAGCACCGGCACGAACTTGAAGTTCGGGACTTCCTTCGCCCATTGCTCGGCGAGGTCCATCATGTACAGGTCCTTCTTGCGGCGGCCGCCCCAATAGAGCGTCATCGGGCGATTCAGGTTCTTGAACACCGCATGCTCGATGATCGCCTTGATCGGCGCGAAGCCCGTGCCCGACGCGAGCAGCACGATGGGCTTGTCCGATTCGTCGCGCAGGAAGAACGTGCCGAGCGGGCCTTCGAAGCGCAGGATATCGCGCTCCTTCATCGCGCCGAACACGTGGTCCGTGAACGTGCCGCCCGGCATGTGGCGGATGTGCAGTTCGAGCGGCCCTTCGTGATGCGGCGGGCTCGCCATCGAATAGCTGCGACGCTTGCCGTCCTTCAGGATGAATTCGATGTACTGCCCCGCGAGATACTGCAGGCGCTCGTTGGCGGGCAACTGCAGCTTCAGTTCGATGACGTCGTCCGCGCGGCGCTCGAGCGCGTTGACGCGGCACGGCAGCTTCTTCACCTGCACGTCGCCGACGCCCGCCACTTCGCGCACGTCGATGGTCAGATCGCTCTGCGCCGTCGCGCAGCAGAAGAGGGCCATGCCGCGGGTCTTTTCATCGTTGGAGAGCGCCGACGACGAATGCGGCGCCTGTTCGACTTGGCCCTGGACGACCGCGCCCTTGCAGGAGCCGCAAGCGCCGTTCTTGCAGCCGTAGGGCAGGCCGATTCCCTGACGCAGCGCGGCAGTCAGCACCGGTTCGTCGGGTTCCACCTGAAACTGCCGGCCGCTTTGCCGGAGCGTTACGTTGAATGCCATAGATCGATTTCGTGCGATGGTGTGAGTATGTCTTTCGATGCCGCCTTCAGCGGTCAGACGCCTGGAACGAGCGGCGGATACAATGCTCCGCATGATCGCCACTCGAATTCTGCGCCGCCCGCGCGTGCTGATCGTCGGATGCGGCGATGTCGGGCTGCGCACGTTGCCGCTTTTCCATGCCCGCGCCGCGAGACCGCGCGTGATCGCGCTCACGCATCATCCCGAACGTGCAGCGGAACTGCGCGCGGCGGGCGCGTTGCCGATCCCCGGCGATCTCGATGCGCGCAGAAGTCTCGCCAGGCTCGCGGGCATCGCACGGCACGTTTTGCATCTCGCGCCGCCTCAGCGCGATGGCGATACGGACCGCCGCACGCGTGCCTTGCTTGCGGCCTTGCGCGCGCCTCGCCGCTCGGTGGCGCGTGGCGCGCATGCGGCCACGGCTGCACGTTCCGCGTGGCGCAACCCTTCTTTCATTGTACCCGACGCCCTTTTTGGAGCCACATCGGCAATCGCAGCGCGAAGCGGTCCGGTGCGCTTCGTGTATGCGAGCACGACGGGCGTCTACGGGGATTGTCGCGGCGCGCAAATCGACGAAACGCGGCCCGTGCGGCCCGGGAACGAGCGTGCGCGGCGGCGGGCGTCGGCGGAGCAGCAGTTACGCGATGCGGGCGTGCAAAGCGGCTGGCGCGTGTCGATCGTGCGGATTCCCGGAATTTATGCGGAAGACCGTCTGCCGCGCGCGCGCATCGAACGGGCGATGCCGGCGCTCGTCGAACGCGACGACGTCTATACGAATCACATTCACGCCGACGATCTCGCCGCGATCATCGTTCGCGCGCTTGCTAGAGGAAAGCCGCAGCGCGCGATCAACGCATCGGACGATACGGACCTGCGCATGGCCGATTATTTCGACCGCGTGGCCGACGCCTGCGGATTGCCGCGCGTGCCGCGCATCACGCGCGAGGAAGCACAGACGCGGCTGGAGCCGGTCACGCTTTCATTCATGCGCGAATCGCGACGGCTTCGCAACGAGCGTCTCAAGCGCGAACTGGGATACGCGCTGCGCTATCCCACCGTCGACGATTTTCTCCGCGAGCGAATTCGCGCGCACGCCGGAGCGGCGCGCGACGCGGACACGCCGCGCTAGATCAGCGCCGGAATCGTTTCGAGCAGAACGAAGCACATCAATGCGCCGATCAACGCGCCGATGAGATTCGGCGAGTACTTGTGACGCATGTGCATGACGACGCCCAATACCCCGATCAGGACCGCGCACAACCCGACGAACGCAATCAGCGCCACGCTCATGTGGGAAGCCATGATGCCCTCCTGCCCTTGTTTTAATCATTCTGGTTCCGTAAGACGAGTATATGAGCGGCGGAACCGGAAGGCATGCTGCAATGCAGCGGGCGGGCGTCGGGAGTTCTACGGATTTGCAAATCGACGGGGCTTTGTCATCCCGTCGCGGCGTATCGAGCCGCTTCAGGCCGGAACGTTGTCGTTCGCGCGCAGAGCAGCAAGATCGTCCGCATCCAGCCAGCGCCATTCGCCTTCTCCGAGCGATGCCGGCAGCGCATAACCGCCGACGCGCTCGCGATGCAACTGCTCCACGCGATTTCCCGCCGCGGCGACCATCCGCTTGACCTGGTGGTACTTGCCTTCGAGCACGGTTAGCTCGAGCAGCCGGTCATCCCGTCGATGGGCGGCGAGCGCGGCGGTCGGCTTGGTCTCGCCGTGCAGCAGCACGCCTTCGAGGAGCTTCGCGAGTTGCGCGTCATCGAGCGGATGGCGCACCGTCGCGAGATAGACCTTCGGCACCTTGCGTTTCGGCGACGTGAACGCGTGCACGAACGCGCCATCGTCGGAAAGGAGGAGCAGGCCGGTGGTGTCCTGATCGAGCCGCCCGACCGGTTGCACGCCGCGCTCGACGAGTTGGGGCGGCAGCAGGTGAAACACGCTCAGGTGATGCTGCGGATCGCGCGAGCACTCGTAGCCCGCCGGCTTGTTGAGCGCCAGGTACGCCTTTTCGCGATAGGTCCACGTGCGGCCGTCGACGTCGAAATCGAGCGGCGGTGCGATGGGAAAATCGGCGCGCGGATCGGTGCATGCTTCGCCGCCGATGCACACGCGCCCTTCGGCGATGATCCCGCGGCACTGGCGACGCGACCCGAAGCCTTGGGAGAAGAGGAGGGTTTCGAGGTCCATCGGATGGAGGGGAGTTGGAGCGCGCATTCTAGCAAGGACGGCGTGACGGGCGACGCGCTTCTCCTACGGCCATAGACAGCTACGCGCACTCAGTGCGCGCAGGCGTGCGTCAGCGCGTGGCGGCGTCGGGCGGCCGCTGCCTTCAATGTGCGTCGCCGCGTCCCTTCGATACGGCAGGCACGCCCCATCCGAAAAGCGAATACGACTTCGATGCGTCGTTCCGGCTGCTTTCCGCCGATGCGCTCTTGGCGGCGATGCTCCAGCGTCCGTCGAAGGTCATCGATGGAACAACCGGCGGCGGCAGCGCGCTCGCCTTCTGGAAATAGGCGGTGTTGGCGTCGGCTTGCATGGTCGTCGCGTGCTTCAGGACGGCCTGCGCCTGGGGGTTGCGCGGATCGAGCGCGACGGCGCGCCGCGCGTTTCGTAACGTGCATGCGGGATCGTGGTTCGCTGCGCATGAGCGGGCGCTGGCTATCGCGCTGTCGCGTGCGCGTTCCTGACGCGCGACATCGGCTGCGAGTTGCTGGATTTGCGGGTTGCGCGATTGAATCGGCGCGAGACTGCGGAGGGATCGGCGCGCGGCGGCGATATCGCGGTTGGCGAGTGCTTGCCGGACGGCTGCGATCGTGCGCGCTTCCGCTGCCGATGGCGCGTCGTGAGGGGCAGCGATGGCGGACTGCGGGACCGGACGTTCCGTGGAGGCGACGGTCGAGGGCGGTTTAGGGGCGTCCGGCGCGCCCTTGGCTGTGGGGCGGGACGCGGTATCGGCGGCGATGCTCGCAGCGGACCGTGATGCGTCTTTCGACGCGGGCTTCGCGGCGGTGGTGGATGCCGTTGCAGCGGCGATAGTCGCAGTAGACCGCGATGCGTCTTTCGGTGCGGCCTTGGCGGCAGTGCCGGACGCGGTATCGGCGGCAATGCTCGCAGCAGACGGCGATGCGTCTTTCGACGCCGCAGACGATGTGTGCGGCGCTGAAACTGCTGCGCGTGCCAATGGCGCTGCCGATTGCGACGCCGCTGCGCTCGACGTTGCCGCAGTGCCGCTTTTTATCGCAGCCGTAGACGTCACGGATGGCAACGCTCTCGCGACGCCCGTTCCCGCGCCTGACGATGCGTCAGACGCCGCAACCCTCGCGTTCTCCGTCGCTTCTCGCTTCGGCGACGACTTGCTCTGCGAGGCCGACGCGTCCTTCGAGACCGAGACTGCGCCCGACGGCGTTTGCGTCGTGACCACACCCGTTGCCATGCTCGCCGTAGCGCGGTCGCGCTTCGAAGCGGAGTTGATCGCATCGGCGACGGCTCGTCGCGAAGCCTCGCGCGTCATCGGCGGCTCCGTTGCCATCGCGGGAATGCTGACTGCCGGCACGCTCTTGGCGGTCGATGCGATGTTCCTGCGAACGGCTTCCGGGACGGACGACGAGGCCGAAGCACTCGCCGATGCGACGCCTGTGGCTCTCGTATCCTTGGCGAGCGCCGCCTTCGATTCCACGACAGACGGTGCAGCCTTCACTGCAGAAACAGCTTCGGTAGCCGACGAGCCGATACCCGATGCACTCGCTGGCGCAACCCGCGCCGTGTGCACCGTCGCAGCGGAACCCGATGTATCTACAGTCGTAGCCGCCGAGCTTGCCTTCGCTGCCACGTCACCCGTTTTCTGCGCATCATCTGCCTGCCGCCGCGCGAGCGTGTGCCGGTCCGCATCGTCGCGGCGTTGCGACGCCGACGAGCCGCCGCCAACCGCGCCCGCCGTGCTGACGGATTGCGCCGGAGCACGCTCCGCATCCGACTGCAAATAGAGATACCCGCCCGCTGCGATGCCCGCGACCGCGCCGCTGATCAGAATCGCGAGCCCTTTTCGGGCGGGCTTGCGTTCGGGCGATGCCAGCGCGTCGCCGGGTTCGACGAGACTCGGATACGACGTCACCATTCTTCGACGCACGAGCCGCGTGAGCCAGCCGGTGTCGCGCAGATCGAGCAAGTCGCGTTGATCGCCGGTCGCGGCGGCGGCAGCGTGAGTGTCCGTGGCGCTGGTGAAAATCGCGCCCTCGCGATCCGCTCCGCACGACGGGCAAGTGTCGTCGACGGCGGGCGAAACGACGTTGCAGCGGCGGCAGATCACCGCATCGAGCGACAGCGAATATTCGGGTTGCATCATGCGGACTGGTGCCGGGTCAGGTTGGCGCAACGCGCGGGCTAGCCACGGCATCGGGATAACCATAAGCAAGCCGAACGAGTGTGCTCGTGTCGCCGGCGCATGAGATTCATCGATACCGTCGCTTACGATTCTCGCGGGAAAAAACGTATTCGTTCTACGGTATTGCGCACATTCGCGCAATGGTGATCCGGGAAAGATGGGATCGCTATTGGCCGAATGGCCGATCTACTGTCAGCCCTTGCATTCAATGATCGACGCTTCGGCGTACTGTGCTTTCCGAGCGCAGAGAGAAGGGGAAGTGCTGGACGTCTCGATGGTTTTCTTTCGTGACGACCGGTCGCTTTGGCCAGTTCGACATGCCGGGATTGCTGATCCGGCAAACGCGGCGAAAGAATATCGTCGGCAGAGCGACGCTGAGAGTCGTTGGAGCCGTTGCTCGTCCTTCAACCCGCGCTCCGGCGACCGACCGCGCCCTCGCAACGGCCGCTCAAACGCAGAAAGCCGCTCCCGAAGGAGCGGCTTTCTGCATCGAAATCTCTGGTGCCCAGGGCCGGAATCGAACCGGCACGCCTTGCGGCGGGGGATTTTGAGTCCCCTGCGTCTACCAATTTCACCACCTGGGCACGCTGTCTTTCTCGACTAAGGACGAACCGGGCGGAACGTCCAAATCGAGTAGTCGGCGATTATGACCCAAATCCTCGCGATGAGCAAGCAGCGGCCGCCCAGCGGCGATGCAGCCGAGCATCACTGGCTCAGATAATTGAACGAGCCGTTCCGAACGACACCCATCACGCTCGCCCGTTGATCCAGCCCGACGTGATCGCTCGCGCTCGTATTCACCACGCCATTGGGCACCACCAGCTCATGCGCGTGTTCCAGTTCCGAGCGCAACGCGACGCGGAATTCCTTCGTGCCCGGCTTCCCGGCTTTCAACGCGCGCGCTACGGCATCCTGCAAACGGGGATACACGCCCGCCGCATCGCCGGCAAACTGCGTGACCGTGCCCTTGCCGTACTTGCCCTCATAGGCTTCGACAAACGCGAGCGCCGCCTTCTTCGACGGATGATCCGCCGGCAGCGTGCGCGCGACGACCACCGGCTGCGTCGGAAAGAGCGTGCCTTCGACATCCTTCCCGCCGAGCTTGATGAACTCCGGCGTCGCGATGCCGTGTGTCTGGTAGATCGCGCCCTTATAGCCGCGCTCGACGAGCGTGCGCTGCGGCAGCACCGTCGGCGTTCCCGCGCCCGCGATCAGCACCGCGTCCGGTTTCGCCGCCATCAGCTTGAGAATCTGGCCGGTGACGCTCGCGTCGGTCCGGTTGAAGCGCTCGCTGCCGACAATCTCGATATGCCGCAACGCCGCGAACTTGCTGAACTCGTTGAGCCAGCTATCGCCGTAACTGTCCGCGAAGCCGATGAAACCCACCGTCTTCACGCCGTGATTCGCCATGTAACGCGTCATCACGTCGGCCATTGCGCGGTCGGTCTGCGCCATCTTGAACGCCCACACCTTCTTGCCTTCCTGCGGCTCGACCACCGACGCCGATCCGATCAGCGTGATCATCGGCGTCTGATACTCGGAAACGGGATCGAGCGCCGCGAGCGCCGCCGGCGTGATGTTCGGGCCGACGATCACATCGACCTTGTCTTCGGTGATCAGCTTGCGAATATTACGCACCGCCGCGCCCGGGTCCGAACCGTCATCGAGGATGATGTACTGCGCGTCCTGTCCGGCGACGGTCTTCGGCCACATCAGCATCGCGTTCTTGCTCGTGATGCCGATCGCGGCGGCGGGGCCGGTGCTCGACAAGTCCACGCCCACCTTGATCTGCGCCTGCGCAGCGGCGGCCAGCAAAGCGAGGGCGGCGCCGGCAGCAAACCGGCGCGTGATCTTCGACAACGTCATCGGATGGTCTCCAGGGAAGTGCGTATTTGTTGTGGCGGCGTTTGCGCCGTCGTAATCAGAGTTCGTAAGTCTCGTGACCGCCCGCGAGCGCCTGTTCGATCAGCTTGCGGTTCATCGAAGGCGACAGCAGTTCGACGAGCGTGTACACATAGCTGCGCAGATAAGCGCCCTGTTTGAGCGCGAGCCGCGTGACGTTGGTGCCGAACAGATGGCCGACGGGCATCGCGCGCAAATGACGGTCGCGCTCCGGGTTGAACGCGATATCCGCCATGATCCCGACGCCCAGCCCCAGCTCGACATACGTCTTGATGACGTCCGCGTCGATGGCCTCGAGCACGATGTCGGGACTCAGCGCCCGCAGCGCGAACGCCTGATTGATCTTGCTACGGCCGGCGAACGCGGCGTCATACGTGATGAGCGGGTACTGCACGAGATCGTCGAGCGTGAGAAGCTTGCGTTCCAGCAGCGGATGCTCGGGCAACATGACCGCGAGATGCTGCCACTGGAAGCAGGGCAGAGACACGAGTTCCTTGTAATTGGCGATGGCCTCGGTGGCGATGGCGATATCCGCCTGATCGTGGATGACCATCTCCGCGACCTGCGTCGGGCTGCCTTGCAGGATCGAAAGATGCACCTTCGGAAAGCGCTTCTTGAACTCGGCGATGGCCGCCGGCAGCGAGTAGCGCGCCTGCGTATGCGTCGCGGCAATGACGAGATTGCCCTGATCCTGCGCCGCGTAATCCTTGCCGACGCGCTTCAGGCTCTCGACTTCCTGCAGGATTTTTTCGACGGAAGCGAGGATGATACGTCCCGGCTCGGTCAGCGAGCGCACGCGCTTGCCGTGGCGCGTGAAGATCTCGACGCCCAGTTCGTCCTCAAGCTCGATGATGGCTTTGGAGACGCCGGGTTGCGATGTATACAGTGCTTTCGCTGCTTCCGTCAGGTTGAAGTTCTGCCGCACGGCCTCACGCACGAAGCGGAACTGATGCAAATTCATTTAGAACCCTTCGTTATTACCCGATTGCATATCAAAGTAATTTTTCAGTCGTTTGCAATATATAGCAGGTTTATTACTATCAGTCCAATTTTTCCAATTTCGATAGCTGTTTTTGTCATTAGCAAATGATCGTTCCGTCTGAACGACCCGCGCAGTGGCGAATCAATGGTTATCTGCGCCGCGTAACCTGGAACGCAGCGCGCACACAAAAACTTGGGGCCCCCGAATGTATCAATACGATCAGGTCGACCAGCGAATCGTCGACGAGCGAGTCGCACAGTACGCCGATCAGGTTCGCCGACGTCTGTCGGGCGAGTTGAGCGAAGAGGAGTTTCGTCCGCTGCGGCTGCAGAACGGCCTGTACATGCAGCGCCACGCGTACATGCACCGCATCGCGATTCCTTACGGCAACCTGCGCAGCGACCAGCTGCGCATGCTGGCGACGATCGCGCGCGAGCATGATCGCGGCTACGGCCACTTCTCGACGCGCACGAACATCCAGTTCAACTGGGTCGAGCTCGAAGAGACGCCCGAAATCCTGCGCAAGCTCGCTTCGGTGCAGATGCACGCGATCCAGACATCGGGCAACTGCATCCGCAACATCACGGCAGACCAGTTCGCGGGCGTTGCACCGGATGAGGAAGTCGATCCGCGTCCGTGGGCCGAAATCCTGCGTCAATGGTCGACGTTCCATCCCGAGTTTGCCTGGCTCCCGCGCAAGTTCAAGATCGCGGTGTGCGGCTCGGCGGAAGATCGCGCGGCGGTGCAGATTCACGATCTCGGCGTCTATCTGAAGAAGAACGCGCAGGGCGAAGTCGTCGCGAGCATTCTCGCCGGCGGCGGACTCGGCCGCACGCCGATCATCGGCGCGGTCATCAAGGAAGACCTGCCGTGGCAGCATCTGCTGACCTACTGCGAAGCCGTGCTGCGCGTCTACAACCGCTACGGCCGCCGCGACAACATGTACAAGGCGCGCATCAAGATTCTGGTGAAGGCGCTGTCGCCGGAGAAGTTCGCGAAGCAGGTCGAGGAAGAGTGGCTGCATCTGAAGGACGGCCCGTCGACGCTCACGCAGCACGAAGTCGAGCGCGTGTCGAAGTTCTTCGCGCCGCCGGCCTACGAGAAGCTGCCGGACACGGACGCATCGTATGAGAAGCATCTGATCGAGAACAAGGCATTCGCGCGCTGGGTCGAGCGCAACGTGCGCCCGCACAAGGTGCCGGGCTATGCATCGGTGACGCTGTCGCTGAAGCCGACGGGCATCGCTCCCGGCGATGCGACCGACAAGCAGATGGACGACGTCGCGGCGCTCGCCGACGAATTCTCCTTCGGCGAAATCCGCGTGTCGCACGAGCAGAACCTGATTCTCGCGAACGTGAAGAAGCACGACCTGTTCACCGTGTGGGAACGCGCGAAGGCGGTCGGTTTTGCGTCGGCGAACATCGGCTTGCTGACGGACATCATTTCGTGCCCCGGCGGCGATTTCTGCTCGCTCGCGAATGCGAAGTCGATCCCGATTGCGCAAGCGATCCAGCAGCGTTTCGACGACGCCGACTACGTCTACGACCTCGGCGACCTGTCGATCAACATTTCGGGCTGCATGAACGCGTGCGGTCATCACCACGTCGGCAACATCGGCGTGCTGGGCGTCGATAAGGACGGCTCGGAGTGGTATCAGGTGACGCTCGGCGGCGAGCAAAGCTCCGGCGCGACCGGTGCGCATCTCGGCAAGGTCATCGGCCCGTCGTTCTCGGCGCATGAGATGCCGGACGTCGTGTCGAGCGTGATCGATACGTTCGTCGACAACCGCATCGAAGGCGAGCGCTTCATCGATACGTTCGGCCGCATCGGCATCGCGCCGTTCAAGGAGCGCGTGTACGCATCGCGCCAGGCACACGCTTGAGGATTTGAAGATGACGTTGATTATCAAGAACCGCGCCGTCGTCGAAGACGATTTCACCGTGATCCGCGCCGCCGAAGACGGCTCGCTGCCCGCAGCCGATGCGCTGCCGGCCGGCAAGGTGATCGTGCCGTTCGCGTTGTGGAAGGAACACAAGGATGCGATCGCCGCATCGCGCTCGAAGGACGAACTCGGCGTGTGGCTCGCTCCGGACGACGAACCTGCGGATATCGCGCCGGACTTCGACAAGATCGCGGTCATCGCGGTCGATTTCCCGGTGTTCCGCGATGGCCGCGGCTTTTCGATTGGCCGTCTTCTGCGTGAGCGGTATCACTGGAAGGGCGAGCTGCGGGCCATCGGCGACGTGTTGCGCGATCAGGTGTTTTTCCACCATCGCTGCGGCTTCGACGTTTTCGCCGTGCGCGCCGACAAGGACATCAACGACGCGCTGAACGCGTTCAACGAGTTCACCGAGCTGTATCAGGGCGCGAACGACAATCCGGAACCGCTGTTCCGCCGCCGCGCCGCGGTGCTCGCCACGCTCGGAGCCTGAGGCATGACGCCAGAATTGCAAGCCAGGGTTGACCGTCTGGATGCGCTGCTGGATTCCATCGCAGCGCGCCACGAGCGCGTCAAGCTAGCCAGCAGCCTCGCCGCGGAAGACATGGTGCTCACGCACGCGATTCTTTCCCGTGGCGTGAAGATCGGCATCTTTTCGCTGAACACCGGCCGCCTGCACGCGGAAACGCTCGGCATGATCGACGCCGTGAAAGCACGTTACGGCTACGACATCGAGCAGTTTCATCCGCAGGCCGATGCCGTCGACGCCTACGTGCGCGATCACGGCGCGAATGCGTTCTACGAGAGCATTGATTTGCGCAAGAGCTGCTGCCATATCCGTAAGGTGGAGCCGCTCAACCGCGCGCTCGGCGATGTTTCCGCGTGGGTGACGGGCCAGCGCCGCGAGCAGTCGGTGACGCGCGCGGAACTGCACGAGGAAGAGCACGACGCGCCGCGCGGCATTGCAAAGTTTAATCCGCTCGCGGACTGGAGCGAAGCCGATGTGTGGGACTACCTGAAGGCGTTCGATGTGCCGGTAAATCCGCTGCATGCGCGCGGTTATCCGAGCATCGGCTGCGAGCCCTGCACGCGCGCCGTGCGTCCCGGCGAGGACAGCCGGGCGGGCCGGTGGTGGTGGGAGTCGCGCGATACGAAGGAATGCGGCCTGCACATGACCAACATCAGCAGCATCAGGATCGTCGAAGAAACTCCCAGCTCGGCGATCTGACCAAAAGACATCGAGGCGCGAAGACGCCGCAGCACAACCCTGTTACCGAACGCGACGCCTTTCTTGGCGCCGCCATAAAAGGATCGACGAATATGAGCACGACGCTCGACCCCAACGTCACGACCCCGATCGTCAACCGGGCGACGCGGATGGACCATCTCGACTGGCTCGAAGCCGAGTCGATCCACATCCTGCGCGAACTCGTCGCGGAATGCAGCAAGCCCGCGCTGCTGTTTTCGGGCGGCAAGGATTCGGTCGTCGTGCTGCATCTCGCGTTGAAGGCCTTCGGCCTCGGCGCGGGCCGCAAGACGGTGCTGCCGTTCCCGCTGGTCCATATCGATACCGGCCACAACTTCGACGAAGTCATCGACTTCCGTGATCGCCGCGCAGCGGAGATCGGCGCGGAACTCGTCGTCGGCCATGTCGAAGATTCGATCAAGAAGGGCACCGTGCGCCTGCGTCGCGAAACCGATTCGCGCAATGCGGCGCAAGCGGTGACGCTTCTCGAGACCATCGAGGAACACGGCTATACCGCGATGATCGGCGGCGCGCGCCGTGACGAAGAGAAGGCCCGCGCGAAAGAGCGCATCTTCTCGTTCCGCGATGAATTCGGCCAATGGGACCCGAAGGCGCAACGCCCGGAACTGTGGAGCATCTACAACGCGCGTCTGCATGCCGGCGAGCATCTGCGTGTGTTCCCGATCTCCAACTGGACCGAACTCGACGTGTGGCAATACATTGCGCGCGAAAAGCTCGAACTGCCGTCGATCTACTACGCGCACGAGCGCGAGATCGTCCGCCGCAACGGGCTGCTCGTGCCGGTGACGCCGCTTACGCCGGTGCGCGAAGGCGAGACCCCGGAAATGGCGCAGGTGCGCTTCCGCACGGTCGGCGACATTAGCTGCACGTGCCCGGTTGCGAGCGATGCCGACGATGTCGAGAAGATCATCGCGGAAACCGCCGTGACGGAAATCACCGAACGCGGCGCGACGCGCATGGACGATCAGGCATCCGAAGCCGCGATGGAACAGCGCAAGAAGCAAGGCTATTTCTAAGCATCACGTCCAAGGAACGAACGAATCATGAGCATTTATCAAGCCGAAGACCTGGGCGTGTTGCGCTTCATCACGGCGGGCAGCGTCGACGACGGCAAGAGCACGCTGATCGGCCGCCTTCTGTACGACAGCAAGGCCGTGCTGTCCGACCAGCTTTCCGCCATTTCCCGTGCGAAGAACAAGCGCACGGTCGGCGATGAAATCGATCTGTCGCTGCTGACGGACGGCCTCGAAGCCGAGCGCGAGCAGGGCATCACGATCGACGTTGCCTACCGCTATTTCGCGACCGCCAAGCGCAAGTTCATCATTGCCGATACACCCGGCCACGAGCAGTACACGCGCAACATGGTGACGGGCGCATCGACGGCGCATGCGGCAATCATTCTCGTCGACGCGACGCGCGTTACGTTCGAAGACGGCGCGGCGCAATTGCTGCCGCAGACGAAGCGCCATAGCGCGATCGTCAAGCTGCTGGGCCTGCAGCACGTGATCGTCGCGATCAACAAGATGGACCTCGTCGAGTACAGCGAGGCGCGCTTCAACGAGATTCGCGATGCCTACGTCGCGCTCGCGCGTCAGCTCGGACTCGACAACGTGCGCTTCGTGCCGGTGTCGGCGCTCAAGGGCGACAACATCGTGACCGCGAGCGAGCGCATGCCCTGGTATGCGGGCGAGCCGCTGCTGGATCTGCTCGAATTGCTGCCGGTCGCGCAGCCGAACGAACAGGCGCTGCGTTTCCCGGTGCAGTGGGTTGCGCGTCAGGACGGCTCGCAAGCCGACGACTTCCGCGGCTACATGGGCCGCGTCGAAGCCGGCGAAGTGCGCGTCGGCGATGCGATCACCGTGCTGCCGGGCAATCGCCAGGCAACGGTGGCCGAGATCATCGCGCCGGTGCCGGGCGGCGTGAGCCCGGTGGATCGCGCGTTCGCGGGTCAGACGGTGACGGTTCGCCTGACCGAAGACGTCGATGTATCGCGCGGCGACACCTTCGTGCCGGCGTCCGCAACCGTCGATCCGGCGAAGAAGCTCGAAGCCGACCTCTGCTGGTTCGACGAAGAGCCGCTTTCGCCGCAGCGCAAGTATTTGCTGAAGCAAACGACCAATACCGTGTTCGCGCGCATCGGCGCGGTGAAGCAGGTGCTCGACGTGCATACGCTGTCGCATTCGGTGGACCGCACGACGCTCGCGATGAACGACATTGGCCGCGTGGCGCTGACGCTGCAGAAGCCGATCGTCGCGGACGCGTACGATACGCATCAGGGAACGGGCGCGTTCGTGCTGATCGACGAGGCGACGCATCACACGGTCGCGGCGGGTATGATTCGCGCAATCGCGGCTTAATGACGGGTGAAATGCGATGGGTAAGGTCTATCTGATCGGAGCGGGGCCGGGCGCGGCGGATCTCATCACCGTGCGCGGCATGCGCCTGCTCGAATCGGCCGATGTCGTGCTGCATGACGCGCTGATCGAACCGGCAATGCTCGACTACGCGCCGCACGCGAAGAAGATCGCGGTCGGCAAGCGTTGCGGGCAGCGCTCGACGGCCCAGCATTTCATCAACAAGCAGATCGTCGATGCGGCGCGCGAGCATGGCGTCGTCGTGCGTCTGAAGGGTGGCGACCCGATGCTCTTTGGCCGCGCCGACGAGGAAATGCGCGCGCTGGAAGCGGCGGGCATCGAGTATGACGTGGTGCCGGGCATCACGGCGGCGCTGGCGAGCGCGGCGACGCTCAGGCGATCGCTGACGCTGCGCGGCGTGTCGCGCAGCGTGGCGCTCGCGACGCACAGCCGCGCCGCCGATAGCGACACGATCCGCGAGCAGGCGAAGGCCGATTCGCTCGTGTTCTACATGGGCCGCGACAGTGCGCCGGAGATCGCGCAGCAGCTCATCGACGCCGGGCGTCCCGGATCGACGCCGGTAGCGATCGTCGAGGCGTGCAGCACGCCGCGCGAACGCACGCTGACCTTGACGCTCGCGCAAATGGCGCTCGGCGAGGCGCAGGAATGGCTCGATCCGTCGCAGCCGAGTCTGCTGATGATCGGAGAGGCGTTTCGCGAAAGGGCGTCGGCGGTGAAGCCGCGGGTGCATCTGAAAGGGATGGCGGCGTGATGCTGCTTTGAGTTCGCCAGAAAAGCGCACCGGAAGGTGCGTTTTTTCTTTGAGCCGGCGCTGCTGAAGACTTCGCCGGGTATCGCGTTCATCGGTCGTCAGGAATGCCACGTTCTCTTGCGGCTCGTGTCGGCAACGCTGTGCGTTGGGTCAGTCGATGGACGGCGCGTGCGATGGGGCTCGTCATTTCGCTGCTGCTGGGCTACGCGCTCGTTGCGCTGGTGGCCGCTATGGCGCCCGGCAACCGTGACTGGCAACCCGTCGCACCCGGCGAGGGCGTCACCATCTGGCTCACGACCAACGGCGTTCATGCCGCGCTTGTGCTGCCGCGCAATGCGGCGGGCGTCGACTGGTCCCGCTATTTCTCGCCGTCGGATACGCACATGCCCGCTGCGTCGGCGCGTTACGACATGATCGAAGTCGGCTGGGGCGATCGCGAGTTCTATCTGAACACGCCGGAATGGAGCGATCTGCGGGCATCGACGGCCTTGGTCGCGCTCTCGGGACGCGGCAGCACGGTGTTGCACGTGCAGTTCATGGCCGCGCCGAGCGTGGCATCGGACGATGCGCTGCCGATTACGATCTCTGTTGCTGCGTATCAGCGCGTGGCGGCGTATGTGCTCGGGACTGTGAAGCTCGATGGCAACGGACAATCCACGAACGTGCCGGGACACCACTACAACGATTACGACGCTTTCTATGAAGCGCACGGGCGCTATTCGGCGTTTCTGACCTGCAATCAGTGGACGCGCAATGCGCTCGACGCTGCCGGCGTGCGGGTGCCGATGTGGGCGCCGTTTGATCGGGCGTTGTTCTGGCAGTTGCGCGGAGGGTAAGCGGTGGTGTGCGGTCAGGCTAGCGCGCGCCGCGTCGAAGTTCGTCGATGACAGGCTCTGTCATCGGCATGGCGTCGCGCTTATGGGCAATTTCCTCAGCGAACGCGCGGCGGTCCCATTTCGCGGCGCGAAGGGTGATGCCGCCGTCGACTGTCAGGCTGGCCTCGACTTGATCGCCCTCGGAAAGGCCGACATGCCGGAGATACTCGGCCGGAATGCGCACAGCCAGGCTATTGCCCCATTTGGAAATAAGCAGGTTCATGGATGACTCGGTGGAAATACAGACTCGTATAACCATTCTAGTCTCCGTTTTCCGGCTTCGACACTCAGCCGAACGGCCAACGCCCAAACCCTAAACCTGCGTCAAACAATACCTCGCGACCGCGTCGAGCACGCCATCGTCCTCGCCGACAGCAGTCGCGCAATGAATGACCACGCCCGGATGGGCCGCGCGGCACGTGTCGATCACTTGCGGCAAATCACGCCGTACATGCCCGCCCTGCCCGAAGAAAACCGGCACGACGGTGATCGCATCGCAGCCATCGGCGGCTTGCGCGGCGACCGCAGCGGGCAAATCCGGCGTCATCAGTTCGAGAAATGCGAGCGCAACCGGATCGCCGCGCAACGAACGCAGCTTCGCAGCAAGACGTTCGAACGGCTCGGCCCAGCGCGGATCGCGTGCGCCGTGGCCGAACAGGATGATGCCGTGCTTGCCCATCACGCTCTCCCAAAAGGACTCAGTGCCGTTCCACCCACTTCAGGCCCAGCAAGCCGATCGCCAGATAGGCGAGGGCAGGCGCCGCCGCCGTGATGGGTGCAGGCCACGTATTCAACGTGCCGATATGCGAGAACAGCGTGTTGAACAACTGGAAGCTCATGCCGATCATGATGCCGCCGAACACCTTCACGCCGACCACCCCGGCGCGCGTATGCAAGTATGCAAACGGCAGCGACAGCACCAGCATCACCAGCACCGCGAACGGATACAGAATCTTGCGCCAGAACGCGATCTGATACCGCTGCGTGTCCTGATGATTCTCCGTCAAGTGCTGGATATAGCGGAACAGATTGAACATCGACATCCGGTCGGGCGACACCAGCAAGACCGACAGAATCTGCGGCGTCAGCTCGGAGCGCAGCGAGTATTCGGGCAGCGCCGTCTCCTTCGCGCGATACACCGGATTGAGCGTATCGCCCGGATTGACGGCTTGCGGCTGCGCGTCGATCAGTTGCGTTTCCGTGACCCCAGTCAGCTTCCAGTGGCCCGGCGGCTGAAACACGCCGCTCCTGGCGACGCGCACGTTCGACAGCCGGAACTTCGAATCGAATTCGTAGATGCGCACGTTGGCGATCGTCGTATCGGGATTGAGCGTGCCCACGTTGACGAAGCGCGTGACCTGTTCGCCGTTTTCCTTCGCGTTCAGCGTGTCCTTCACCCACACGCCCGACTGAAAGTTCGACGATACCGACGACCCCAGCGCCTCTAGCCGCACGCGCTCGGACAACTGGTCCGAGTACGGTCCGATCACTTCGCCGATCAGATACGTCACGAGCACGAGCGGCACGCCGATCTTCAACAGCGATCGCAACGCGGTGCCCGTCGACAGCCCCGACACGCGGAAGATGGTGAACTCAGACGCCGCCGCCATCTGCGCGAACACGTAGATCGCGGAAATGAGCGCCGCGACAGGGATGATTTCGTAGAAGCGCGACGGCGTCTGCAACGCGACGCGCAGCACCGCGAGCGTGAACTTGTAGTTGCCGTGTCCGACCGTGTTCAACTCATTGATCAGGTCGAAAAAGAAGAACAGGCCCGAGAACGCGAACAGAATGAAGATGAACGCGAGATAGATCTGGCGCGCGAAGTATCGTTCGTAGATGCGCATTGCTTACGCTCCCTTCGAGCGCGTGAACATCGCGCGCGTGAAGAGCGGCCGGTTGCGCACCCGCAGCCAGAAGATGAACGCGACGACCGCGCTCACCAGAATATGCAGCCCCGCGATGCCCACGCCGAACGAGAGTTTCCCTTGCTCGATCCACGACTGCACCACGTTCAGCAGATTCGAGTACGTCAGATAGATCAGCACGGCCATCACGAGATTGATGGTCCGGCTCCGGCGCGGGTTCTGATAAGACAGCGGAATGGCAAGCAGCATCAGATTGATGGCGATGAGCGGCAAGCCCAGCCGCCACGCGAATTCAGCGAGGTTCTGCTGGGTCGGATCGGCGAGCAGATCGGGCGTGGAGATGCCCGTCGTCGAGGGCGTGTTGATCACTTGACGACTCATGATCTTCACGCCGTAACGCGCGAATTCCATGATCCGGAAGTTGGGCTGGCCGGGCTCGCCATCGTAACGGCGGCCGTTTTCCAGCACGATGAAGCGGTCGCCGTCCGCGCGCGTCTCGGTGTGACCGTTCTTCGAGACGATGACGTTGACCTTGCCGCCTTCGGTGCTCGTGACGAACACGTTTTCGACATGCCCCTGATCCGGCGACATCTTCTCGATGAAGAACACGCGATGGCTCGACGGCGATTCGCGGAACTGCCCCGGCGCGAGCAGCGACACTTCATCGCGCTGCTGAAAGCGCGCCTTGATGAGCTTGCTTTGCTGGTTCGACCACGGCCAGCCGACGAACGCGAAGAAGATGATGAGGATGATGATCGGCGTGGAAAACGTGGCGATCGGCTTGATGAGCTGCGTCTGGCTGACGCCCGAGGCGAGCCATACGACCATCTCCGAATCGCGATACCAGCGCGTGAGCACGAAGAGGATCGAGACGAAGAGCGTCACGATCAGCATGACGGCGAGATAGCCGATGACCGTGAGCCCGATCAGCACGACGACGTCGCGCGGGTCGACCTGGCCCGACGCCGCGAAGCCGACGATGCGGATCATCATCGTCGTGAGCATGATCGTGAGCAGCACCATGAACACGGCGCCGGCCGTATACGCGAGTTCGCGCTGCAGGGAGCGTTCGAAGATCATTGAATTTTGCTTGAGGCCGGCGGCGGCAGCGTGGCTATTCGTTCTACAGACGCAAGGTTCGACGCTTCGTTCCCTTGCGCCGTGAGCCTGTGACCGCCGCGGTGAAAATAGCGGATAATTGCGGCTTTCATCCTTCAGCCCAGATTTTACCGAGGATAAGCGCGATGGACTTTAGCATAAAAGCCTGTGATTGGAGCAAAGGCGAGGCAAATGGTTTCCTGACGGGGAAAGCCGATGTCGTCGTGCTCGGCGTGTTCGAAGCACAGACACTTACAGGCGCGGCCCGCGTCATGGATGTCGCGACGAAAGGGCTGATTTCGCGCGTCGTCAAGGCGGGCGACATGAGCGGCCGCGCCGGCACGACGCTGATGATCCCCGAAGTGACGGGCATCGGCGCGGCGCGTGTGCTGCTCGTCGGCCTCGGCAAGCAGGACGCCTTCAATCAGAAGGCGTATGGCGAAGCCGTGCGCGCGGCATGGCGCGTGATCCTCGGCACGAAGATCGGGCAAGTCACCTTCACGCTGGCTCAACTGCCGATTCTCGAACGCACCGGCGACTGGGGCGTGCGCGCGGCCATCCTCGCGCTGCGCGAGCTGACCTACAAGTTCTCGCAAATGAAGAGCAAGCCGGAAAACGGCGAGCGCTCGCTCAGAAAGATCGTCTTCAGCATCGATACCGCCGACGAGAAAGCGGCGCGTGTCGCAGCCAAGCAAGGCGTCGCGATCGCGAACGGCATGGACCTCACGCGCGATCTCGGCAATCTGCCGCCCAACGTCTGCACGCCGACCTATCTCGGTCAGACCGCCAAGCAGCTTGGCCGCGACTGGAAGCTCAAGGTCGAAGTGCTCGGGCAGAAGCAGATCGAGGCGCTGAACATGGGTTCGTTCCTGTCGGTCGCGAAGGGATCGGTGCAGCCGCCGCAGTTCATCGTCATGCATTACCAGGGCGCGGGCGAGCCGGTGAAGGCGCGCGGCAAGAACGCGTCGAACGCGTCGAATGCGCCGATCGTGCTCGTCGGCAAGGGCATCACGTTCGATTCCGGCGGCATCTCCATCAAGCCCGGCGAGGCGATGGACGAGATGAAGTACGACATGTGCGGCGCCGGCTCGGTGTTCGGCACGATGCGCGCCGTCGCGGAAATGGGCCTGAAGCTGAACGTGATCGGCGTCGTGCCGACCTGCGAGAACATGCCCGCGGGCAACGCATTGAAGCCGGGCGACATTGTCACGGCCATGAACGGCACGACCATCGAAGTGCTCAACACCGACGCCGAAGGCCGCCTCATTCTTTGCGACGCGCTCACCTACGCCGAACGCTTCAAGCCGGCGGCCGTCGTCGATATCGCGACGTTGACGGGCGCGTGCATCATCGCGCTGGGTCATCACAACACGGGCCTCTTCTCGAAGGACGACGCGCTTGCGGGCGAACTGCTCGACGCATCGCGCGAGGCCGTCGATCCGGCGTGGCGTCTGCCGCTCGACGACGAGTATCAGGAACAGCTCAAGTCGAACTTCGCGGATGTGGCGAACATCGGCGGGCGTCCGGCGGGCAGCGTAACGGCGGCGTGCTTCCTGTCGCGTTTCGCGCAGAACTATCCGTGGGCGCACCTCGATATCGCGGGGACCGCGTGGAAGAGCGGCGCGGCGAAGGGCGCGACGGGCCGGCCGGTGCCGCTGCTGTCACAGTTCCTTATTGATCGCGCGGGGCAGTGAGCGAAACCGTGACGCGCATCGACTTCCATACGAATGTCGGCGATCCGCTCGCCTATGCGTGCCGCCTCGCGCGCAAGGCGTATGCGAGCGGTCGGGCGCTCGTCGTGCTTGCCGAGCCGCAGCGTCTTGCCGCGTTCGACGAGCAGTTGTGGACGTTCGCGCCGCTCGAGTTCGTGCCGCACTGCATGGCCAAGAGCCCGCTCGCGCAGGAAACGCCGGTGGTGCTGGCATCGGATCTCAACGACGTGCCGCATCACCAGGTGCTCGTCAATCTCGGCGCGCCGGTGCCCGCGCAGTTCGCGCGTTTCGAGCGGCTGATCGAGATCGTCGGCAACGAGGGCGACGAACTGGCCGCCGGGCGCGAGCGCTTCCGTTTCTATCGCGATCGCGGCTACGCCATCGAAACGCACAAGCAAGGCGGCTGAGCGAACAGTGCGTGGCGGTGCGCGTGCGTTAGCATCGGCGCACGGAGACCTCTGACGACCCATACAAGACCATGACCGACACCACGAACACGTCCGATTCCTTCGATCCATCCATTCCCGTTCTCACCGATGTCGTCGTGCCCGGCAAGCCGGAATTCGCGCGCGCGGCAACGGCTGACGAAGCGACGGTCGCCTACGAGGCGGAACTCGTCGCGCAACGCTTGCAGGGGCGCGTCACGCAGTTTCTGAACGGCGATGCGCGCGCGCTGATCGAAGCGCGTTGTCAGGACGTGCTGCGCGCACATTCGGCGAGGCTCGTGCAGGACATCACGCGCGAAGTGGCGGTTGCGCTGGAAGCGCATATGCGCGAATGGGTGAGCGTCGCGGTGGAAGAGGAGTTGCGGCGGCAGCGGGAGGCTTGAGCGGGACGAAGTTCAAATGACAAAGGGGCGCATGAGCGCCCCTTTGTCATTGCGTGCTACGGATTGCGATGTCGATCAGCCCGTGACCGCCCCGCGATTCGCCGGCAACGCCAGCGTGGCGTACTTCGCCAGCACGCCGCGCGTATAACGCGGGGCCGGCTTCTTCCACGCCGCACGCCGGCGCGCGATCTCCGCGTCGTCCACGTTCAGTTGCAGCAGCAGCTTGTGGGCATCGATGGTGATCGAATCGCCCTCTTGCACGAGACCGATGGTCCCGCCCGCGAACGCTTCGGGCGCGACGTGGCCGACCACCATGCCCCACGTGCCGCCCGAGAAGCGCCCATCGGTGATGAGACCGACCGATTCCCCCAGCCCCTTGCCAATGATCGCCGATGTCGGCGCGAGCATCTCCGGCATGCCGGGGCCGCCTTGCGGGCCGAGATAGCGCAGCACGACGACATCGCCGGCCTTGATCTTGTCCGCGAGAATGGCCTCCATCGCGGTCTGCTCGTCGTCGAACACGCGCGCCGGGCCGGTGATGACCGGGTTCTTCAAGCCGGTGATCTTCGCGACCGCGCCGTCTTCCGCGAGATTGCCGCGCAAAATCGCGAGGTGGCCCTGCTTGTAGAGCGCCTGCTCGATCGGAAAGATGACCTTCTGATCCGCGCGCGGCTTGCCCGGCACGTCCTTCAGTTCCTCCGCGAGCGTGCGGCCAGTGATCGTAATGCAATCGCCATGCAGAAGGCCTGCGTCGAGCAGGATTCTCAGCACTTGCGGGATGCCTCCCGCCTTGTGCAGATCCGTGGCGACGTACTGGCCCGACGGCTTCAGGTCACAGATCACCGGCACTTTCTTGCGCATGCGCTCGAAGTCGTCGATGGTCCACTCCACTTCCGCCGCGTGCGCGATCGCCAGATAGTGCAGTACCGCGTTGGTCGAACCGCCCGTCGCCATGATCAGCGCGACCGCGTTCTCGATCGACTCCTTCGTGATGATGTCGCGCGGCTTCAGATCCTTCTTGACCGCTTCGACCAGCACGCGCGCCGATTCAGCCGCCGAGGCGACTTTCTCGTCGTCGGGGTTCGCCATCGTCGATGAATACATCAGCGACATGCCGAGCGCCTCGAACGACGAGCTCATCGTGTTGGCCGTGTACATGCCGCCGCACGATCCAGTCGACGGACACGCGTTCTTCTCGACGCCCTTGAAGTCCTCTTCCGACATGCGGCCAGCCGTGAATTCACCGACGGCCTCGAACGACGACACGATGGTCAGGTCCTTGCCCTTCCAGTTGCCCGGACGAATGGTGCCGCCATACACGTAGATGCCCGGCACGTTCATGCGCGCAAGGCCGATCATCCCGCCGGGCATGTTCTTGTCGCAGCCGCCGATCACGACCACGCCGTCCATCCACTGTCCCTGCACGGCAGTCTCGATACAGTCCGCGATCACCTCGCGCGACACGAGCGAGTACTTCATGCCTTCGGTGCCCATCGACATGCCGTCCGAGATCGTCGGCGTGCCAAAAATCTGCGGGTTCGCGTCGGACTGCCTGATCGCGGCGATGGCGGCGTCGGCGAGGCGCTGCAAGCCCGCGTTGCACGGCGTGATGGTCGAATGCCCGTTGGCGATGCCGATCATCGGCTTGTCGAAGTCTTCCTCCTTGTAGCCGAGGGCGTAGTACATCGAACGGTTGGGCGAGCGCGCAACGCCCTGGGTGATGTTTTTCGAGCGGCGATTGAACGGCATGATGGGGGCTCCGTGAGAATTTTTGGTCTAGTGGCCCAAGAATGAAGCGTCGGCTTGTGTCTGTCCAATATATTATTCAGGGCTTATTAGGTCGCGAAACATATCAATGGAAGAGCGGAATCCGCCCATCGAGATGCGCTTGCTGCGCTACTTCGTGACGGTCGCCGAAGAAATGCATTTCGGCCGCGCCGCCGCGCGCCTCGCCATGACGCAGCCGCCCCTCTCGCAAGCCATCCGCGCGCTGGAAGACGCGCTCGGCGTGGCGCTGTTTGCGCGGACGAAGCGCACGGTCGAACTGACGGCGGTCGGCAAGGACTTGCTGCCCGAAGTGCGCCGGCTGCTCGCTTCCGCCGACGCGCTGCGTCCGCTCGCGCAATCGCTCGCGCGCGGCGAGGCGGGCGTGCTGTCGCTCGCGTTCGTCTCGACGGCGGACTACGGCCTGCTGCCCGCGCTGCTGCGCGATTTCGGCGCGCGCTATGCCGGCGTGCGGCTGCAACTGACGGAAGCGACGAGCGACGTGCAGATCGAAGAACTCGTCGCGGGCCGCATCGATGCTGGCCTCGTCATTCCGCCGCTGCCGCCCCGGCACGCGATGTCGCTGTCGTATCTGCCGATCGCACGCGAACCGCTCGTCGTCGCGATGTCGGCAGAAGCGGCCGCGCAGTTGCAGCAAGGCGCGGCGGAGTGGGCCGACACGCCCGTCGATCTGCGCGATCTGGCTGCCGCGCCGCTCGTCGTGTTTCCGAGGCGTCTCGCGCCGGGCTTGTATGACATCATCATGGGTTGCTACGCCGCGGCGGGGCTGACGCCGCGCATCGGGCAGGAGGCGATTCAGATGCAGACTATCGTGAGTCTCGTGTCGGCGGGCATGGGCGTCGCGCTCGTGCCGCAATCGCTGCGGCATCTGCGACGCACGGGCGTGGTGTATCGTCCGTTGCGGCCGGTGGCGGATGCGCCCGTTGTCGAAACGGGGCTCGTGTGGCGCGCGGCGGAGGTGAGTCCGGTGCTTGCCGGGTTCATCGAGATCGTGCGCGCGCGGGCCGCGGCCGTCTCTGCTTTATGATTCGTGCCTGACTTCCCGCTTTGCTTTGACTTTCTTACGATGCTCATACATCCCAATTTCGATCCCGTCGCCATTCATCTCGGACCGCTCGCCGTGCGCTGGTACGGGCTCATGTATCTAGTGGCGTTCATTTCGGCCATCGTCATTGGCCGGCTGCGGCTGAAGCTGCCGTTCGTCGCCAATCAGGGCTGGACCGCGAAGGACATCGACGACATGCTGTTCTACGGCGTGCTCGGCACCATTCTCGGCGGGCGTCTCGGCTACGTGGTGTTCTACAAGGCGAGCTACTACCTGTCGCATCCGCTCGATATCTTCAAGGTGTGGGAAGGCGGGATGTCGTTTCACGGCGGCTTTCTCGGCGTGACGCTCGCGATGGTGCTCTTCGCGCATCAGCGCAAGCGCACGTGGCTGCAGGTGACGGATTTCGTCGCGCCGATGGTGCCGCTCGGTCTGGCGGCGGGGCGCCTTGGCAACTTCATCAACGGTGAGCTGTGGGGCCGCGTGACGGACCCGGCCGCGCCGTGGGCCATGCTCTTCCAGCATTCGTCGAACGATGACGCCGTCTGGCTCGCGAAGAATCCGCAACTTGATGCGCAATGGCATCTGAGCGAAGTCTTCCAGCGGTATCAGATGCTGCCGCGCCATCCGTCGCAGTTGTATGAGATCGCGCTCGAAGGCATCGTGCTGTTCATCCTGATCTGGACGTTCTCGCGCAAGCCGCGTCCGATGGGCGCAGTCTCGGCGCTGTTCCTGATCGGCTACGGGCTCGCGCGCTTCACGGTGGAATTCGCACGCGAACCGGACGATTACCTCGGCCTGCTCGCGCTCAATCTCTCGATGGGCCAATGGCTTTCGCTGCCGATGGTCATCGTGGGCATCGTCCTGATGGTGTGGGCGTACAAGCGGCATCGGCGCGTGCCGGCCAACGCCGCCTGAACCGACGGCGCTTAACGTCCCATCTGCACGGAGCCGGATACGTCGACGGTAACCATCGTCGTGCCGGCTTCGAGCGCCATCGGCGCGGCCATCTTCGCATCGGCGTTCATGCCGCGCGCCTGCATCATCATCACCGGACGCGGCGCCACGCCGCTCTGGCCGACGTTCACTTCCCGGATCGTGAAGCTGCTATAGCCGAACGCCTGCGCTGCGGCCTGTGCCTGCTTGCGGAACGAATCGATGGCCTGCGTCGAGAGCTTCTGCGCAGCGGCGCGCTGGGCTTCCGGCGACAGCGAGAACGTGACGTTGCTGACCTGCATCGACGCACTCATCTTGCCCGCGAGCTTCGAGGCCGCCGCGAAGTCATGCGATTCGAGCACGACTTCCGTGCGTCCGCGCCACGCGGATATCTTGCCGTCGCGATCCGTCGACGGATACACGCTGAACGCGCCGCTCTTCGCGGTGACGCCATCGACGCCCTTCGCTTCGCGCAAGGCGGCCTCGGCACGCTGATTCAGCGTAGTCGTCAGCGATGAAGGATCGGCGGCTTCCTGCTCGTAGAAGAGCGTAATGGTGACGACATCCTGCGGCACTTGCGTGCTGGCCTGAGCCGACAGCGAGAGCACGCCCGAAGGCTGCGGGTTGGCGATGACCGTCTGCGCAGCGGCAGTGGCCGAGAAGGTGAGCGCGGCGCTCGACATCGCGAGAGCGAGTGCGGCGGCGATTTTCTTGTTCATCATCGAAGGACTCCGGCCTGTAACGTCGCGCGTTTCGCGACGGCTCTTAGGCGGTCCATTCGCGCCCTTAGTTCCGGTCTCCGGCGAGCCGTTCGGTAATAAAGCGCCACTGCGCTTCGGTGACGGGCGTAATGGACAACCGGTTGCCGCGCGCCAGCACTTGCATGTCCGAAAGCGCATCGTGCGCGCGCAATTCGGCAAGTGGAATGAGCGGCGTCTTCCTGACGAAGCTCACGTCGACGAGCAGCCAGCGCGGCGTTTCCTGCGTAGACTTGGGATCGAAGTAGGGGCTCTTCGAATCGAACTGCGTGGGATCGGGATAGGCCGTCGAAGCAACCTTCGCGATGCCCGCGATACCCGGCTCCGGACAGCTCGAATGATAGAAGAGCACGCCGTCGCCAATTTGCATCTGGTCGCGCATGAAGTTGCGCGCCTGATAGTTGCGCACGCCGGTCCACGGCAAGGTTTTCTTCGGCGCGTGCGCGAGATGATCGATGCTCGCTTCGTCCGGTTCGGACTTCATCAGCCAGTAGCGCATGAGGAGAGCGGGAAGAATCGGCGATGCAAATGAAAACGGCATCGGATTAACCGATGCCGTCTGGATAAGGTCCCCGCCTCAGCCGCTAGGCCGGCATCCTGAACCTGGGTTCAAGATTGGTCGCGGTAAGCAACACTTCGGGTACATCAGACTAGTGACGCGCGCGCCCGTGTTACAAGGTTCCGCAACCGTGCCAATGTGACATTGGTTCAAGGAATATATGACCTTGGCGCACCAGGCAGGGAAACCTCACTCTACACCAATCATTTGCCTTGTGCAGCCCCTGCGCCGTGATCGCGCAGTATCTTTTTTTGATTGACACCGCGAGGCTGATTAGATCAGCGCATCATGCAAACGGCTTGCACTCACTGCACTTCATATTGTGCGATGACCGCGCCGAGCTGCTGGTTCATCGAGTGCACCGTGCGGCGAATTTCTTCAGCGGGGAAGGCTTCGCCATGACGCACGCTTTCCTGCAGCCGAAGCAATTCGGACGCCAGCGACAGCGCGGCCATCACCGCGATGCGATCCGTGCCGCGCACGCTGCTTGCGTTGCGGATCTTGTTCATTTCCGCGTCGACGCGGGCGACTGCTTCGCGCAATGCGGCTTCCGTTTCCGGCGAGCACGCGAGGCGATACGGCTGGCCGAGGATGGATACTTCGATCTGCGTGGTCGTCATGCCTTCTCTCCGTGATGATGTTCGCCGTGCATCTCTTCAGCATGCGCATGTTCGGGCTGCGCGTCGCGCGATGCCTGCGATTCGGCGTTGAGAAGGTCGAGCTGATTGTCGCTTTCGGCGTGATGCGTTTTGCCGCGCGGCAGCTTCTCGAGAATTGCGTTGAGGCGCACCTGTGCGTCGTCGATCTTCGCGGAGAGCGAGTCGCGCTCGGCTTGCAATGCGTCGCGCTCGCTTCGCACCTGCACGAGCTCGGCCTGAACGCCCGCGTAGTCGGCGCGCAATTGTTCGATTTGCGCTTCGAGCGCGAGACGCGCCTGATGGTGGCGCTCGCTGATCTGGATCAGCCGGCCGATGTTTCCTGACAGTGATTCGAGTTCGTTGAGCATGTGCTGCGTCCTCTAAAGACCTGGCATTTTAGCGCGGTTCAAAGCAGCTTCCGATAATTGTCTCGTTTCGAGACGTAACAACCCCGGAACATGCGCGCATCGCGATGCATTTGTGTGTGGAAAGAGCGAGCGTGCGTGTTCATTGCAAGGTGCCGGGCACGGCGCGCGTTCTTGACGGCCCCGATGCCCGCTCCTACACTTGCCGCACTTTTGGTGCTCGCGTCCGCTTCTCTCGCGGATGCAGTCAAACGGGAAACAGGGAGCGAAGTCCACGGCGCATGACCGGGACGCGCCAACCTGTGCTGCCCCCGCAACGGTAAGCGACCGCAACGCAAGTTGCAAGTCGTCCCTCGCGCGTTTCTCGCGTCGCATCGCATGGTTCGTCGTCATGCGGCACGCCCTGCAAGAAACGTGTCGACGCCACTGCGCGCCATGCGCGGGAAGGCGGGACGAAGCGTCGCCAGCCCGGATACCGGCCAATCGTCCAGCGCGTCCATGTCGTCGGCATAGCGGCGCGCGCGTCGCGCACAGACCTCGCGGGGAGCGGGGCACGCGCCAGCCCCGAACTGGATTCTCAAGCATGGTTTCATCTCCGTCCGGCATGAAGCGTCGCGCCGTTTGCGTGGCATCGTGCGCGGCGTTCAGCGCGCTGCCCGTGCCATCCGCTCATGCCGATACCGCCGCGCAAACGCTCGCGCCCGTCGTCGTCACGGCGACGCGCACCGCGCAGCCGCTCGCCGATTCACTCCCGCAAACGTCGCTCTTCGACGAGCAGGACATCGCCGACACCAACGCTCGCGACGTGCTCGGCCTGATCGCGCTCGCGCCCGGCGTACAGGTCACACGAAACGGCGGGCCGGGCGCGAACTCGGGCGTGTACATACGCGGCGCGGCGTCGTCGCAATCGCTCGTGCTGATCGATGGCGTGCGTGTCGAATCGGTATCGCTCGGCGCGGCGCAGCTGTCGCAAATGATGCTCGATGAGACCGGCCGCGTGGAAGTGGTGAACGGCAATGTATCAGCGTTGTATGGATCGAATGCGATCGGCGGCGTCGTGCAAATCTTCACGAAAGAGGGCGATGCTCACCCGCCGCGCTTTCACTTCGAAGCCGAGTACGGCAGCTATCACACGCAGCGTCAGTCGGCGGGCGTCGACGGCGCGCTCGATGCCGAGGGCCGCACCACCTTCAGCCTGAACGTGTCCCGCGAAAAGACCGACGGCTTCTCGTCGATCGATCCGGCGCTCGCGCCCGGTGCGAACCCGAACGCGAACGGTTACCTGAACGAAAGCGTCGCCGCGACGCTGCGCCACAAGTTCACCGACAAGTGGGATGCGGGCGTGCGCTTCCTGCAATCGAACGGCGTCGACAGCTTCGACGATGCATACGGCACCCCGGCCGACATCAACAAGACGCACGACCGCGTGCGCTCGGCTTCAGTGTTCGCGAACGGCAGGCTGACCGATCGCTGGACCACGCACTTCACTGTCGCGCAGGGACAGGACCGCGCGAACATCGAGCAGAACGGCGTGTACACGAGCCGATTCAACTCGGAGAATCATCAGTACCTCTGGCAAAACGACTTCAGGCTCACCGATGCCCACAAGCTGCTGTTCGGCTATGAGCATCTCGATCAGTCGCTCGATTCGGATCAGTTGAGCGCGCCCGACCGTCACGTTAATTCGGTGTTCGCGGGCTACGTGGGGCGCTTCGGTCCGAGCGAAGTGCAGGCGAACGTGCGGCACGACCAGTACTCCGATTTCGGCGGCGCGAACAGCTACTATCTCGGCTACGCGTACAAATTCGACGCCCACTGGCGCGCGAGCGCGAGCTATGCGGCGTCGTTCCGCGCACCCAGCTTCGACGACCTCTACTATCCGTTCAGCGGCAATGCGTCGATTCAGCCGGAGCGCAGCCATTCGGTCGAGGCCGCGTTGCAATATGCATCGGACGCAGTGGGCGTGCTGCGCGTGACGGCGTTTCAGACGCGCTATTCGAATCTGATCGACTACGTATCGGACGGCAGCGGCTTTTATATCGCGCAGAACGTGGGACGCGCGAAGGTGCAAGGCGTCGAGGGATCGTGGGCGGGGCACGTGGGCGCAACGGATATCCGCGCGGGCGTCACGTTCCAGAATCCCGTCGACGAGACGAATCACGAAGAACTGACGAGGCGTGCGCGGCGCTTTGCATCGCTGTCGGCGCATCGTTCGATCGGACGCTGGCGCGTGGGCGGCGAGTGGATCGTGAGCGGCGCGCGCAGCGATTACGATTCGACGCTCGCGGGCTACGGCGTCGTGAACCTGTCCGCGCGCTATGACATCACGAAGTCGTGGTACGTGAGCGCGCGCATCGACAATCTGTTCGACCGGGACTATGAACTCGCTTACTCGTACAACACGCCGCGGCGCGGCGCGTACATCACGCTCGGATGGAATCCGTCGTGAGCGTGGCGTTGTCGTTGAACGATGAACGCTAGCCGCGCCGTCTTCATCTGGCTCGCGCTCGGCGCGATGGCGCTCGCCGCGCTCGCGGCATCGCTTGCGCTCGGCAGCGTCAATCTGCCGATGTCGCGTGCGATCGCTGCGCTGCTGCATGCCCGTTCGGCCACGCCCGATATCGCCGATGACATCGTGCTCACCTTGCGTCTGCCGCGTGCCTTGGCGGGGTTTGCGTCGGGTGCGCTGCTCGCGCTCGCCGGCGCGCTGCTCCAAGTGCTGCTGCGCAATCCGCTCGCGGAGCCGTACGTGCTCGGCGTATCCGGCGGCGCGGCGGCGTTCGCGCTTGCCGCGATGCTCGCGTCGATGCCGTGGTGGGGCGTCGATCTCGCCGCGTGCATCGGCGCGTTCGTGTCGATCGCGCTGGTGCTCGGCCTTGCGCGCAGGCACCTGTGGCATGGGGAGCAGGAGGCATCGCCGAGGCTGTTGCTGACGGGCGTCGTGATCGCGGCGGGGTGGGGCGCGCTCATCACGCTGATACTCAGCATCGCGCCGGAGAACCGGCTGCGCGGCATGCTCTTCTGGCTCACCGGCGACCTCAACGGCGCAGCGACCCCCTGGCCCGCGATGATCGCGCTGGGCGTGGCGCTTGCCGTGATTGCGCCCGTTGCGCCGCAACTAAACGTGCTCTTGCGTGGCGATGCCGCCGCGCGGGCGCTCGGCGTGCCGGTCGAACGGTTGCGCCTGCGCGTGTATCTCGTGGCGTCGCTTGCGGCGGCGGCCGCGGTGACGACAGCGGGGACCATCGGCTTCGTCGGGCTGGTCGTGCCGCATCTGCTGCGGCTCGCCTTCGGCAACGATCAGCGCATGCTCGTGCCGGCCGCGCCGTTCGCGGGCGGGCTCGCCGTGATGAGCGCCGATCTTGCCGCGCGCACGATCATCGCGCCGGCGCAGTTGCCGGTCGGCGTCGTGACGGCGCTCGTCGGCGTGCCGATGTTCCTGTGGATGCTGTTGCGCCGACCGCGATGAACACACTTCATATCGACACGCTCACGCTGCGCGCCGGCGACCGCATCCTGGTCGATGGCCTGCGCGCGACCATCGCGGCGGGCGAGGTGTGGTGCATCGCCGGGCCGAACGGCGCGGGCAAGACGACGCTCATCGGCGTCCTCGCGGGCCTCGCGAAACCGGCGGCGGGCGTCGTATCGCTCGATGGCCGCGCGCTCGCGCAATGGCGCGCGGCGGACCTCGCCCGCCGGCGCGCGCTGATGCCGCAGAGCACGCACGACGCGTTCAGCGCGACCGTGCTCGACACCGTGCTGCTCAACCGCTTTCCTTATCTGACCGGCTGGGGCTGGGAAAGCGACGACGACCGCGCCGCCGCGCACGCCGCGCTCGATGCACTGGGCCTTGCCGCGTTCGCATCGCGCGACGTGCTGACGCTCTCGGGCGGCGAACGGCAACGCGTCGCGCTGGCCGCCGTGCTGTGCCAGAACGCGCCGCTGCTCTTGCTCGACGAACCGCTCGCCCATCTGGACCTGCATCACCAGATCGACTGCCTGAATGCGCTCGTGAAAGCGGCACGCGATGAACGCCGCGCGGTCGTGCTCTCGTGTCACGATCTGAACCTCGCTCGCCGCTTCGCCACGCATGCGTTATTGCTCGACGGCCAGGGCGGCGCGCAGGGCGGCCTCGTCGCCGATGTGCTCACGGCCGAGCGTGCGAGCGCCGCGTTCGGTTATCCGCTGGCGCTCATCCGCGATGGCGGGCATGAAGCGCTCGTGCCTCGCTTCCCCTCATGACCAAGGAACCGCCCATGTCCATTCCGATGCCTCGCGCGCTCGATCGCGCCATCGAACCCGAACTGCGCCGCATCATCGACATGAAGACGAAGCCGCCGGGCAGCCTCGGGCGGCTCGAATCGCTCGCGCTGCAGATCGGCGTGATACAGCGCACGACGAAGCCGCGCATCGAACGTCCCGCGATGATCGTGTTCGCGGGCGATCACGGCATCGCCGCCGAAGGCGTGAGTCCGTATCCGCAGGAAGTGACGGCGCAGATGGTCGCGAATTTTCTGAGCGGAGGCGCGGCGATCAACGCGTTGTCGCGTTCCGTCGGCATGGCGCTCGAAATCGTCGATGCGGGCGTCGCGACGCCGATACCGATCGATCACGGCTACGAGCGTTTGTCGCTCGGCCTCGGCACACGCAACTTCGCGCACGAAGCGGCGATGTCGCGCGACACGGCGCTGGAAGCCATCGCGCGGGGCGCGGCGCGCGTGCGGCATCACGCGTCGCTCGGCACGAACGTGATCGGCTTCGGCGAGATGGGGATCGCGAATACATCGGCGGCGGCGTGCCTGATGAGCCGCCTGTGCGCGCTGCCGATCGACGAATGTGTCGGACGCGGCACCGGCCTCGACGATCGCGGGCTCGCGCACAAGCGCGACGTGCTGGCGCGCGCGCTCGCGAAGCATGCGTCGGGCGGCGATGCGATCGATACGCTCGCCATGTTCGGCGGCTTCGAGATCGCGATGATGACGGGCGCGTACCTCGCCGCAGCCGAGGCGGGCATGACGGTGCTCGTCGATGGCTTCATCGCGAGTTCGGCGCTGCTCGTCGCATCGAAGATCGCGCCGGACGTGCTCGATTACTGCGTGTTCGCGCATGCGTCGAACGAAGCGGGGCATCGGCGCATGCTGGCGCACTTCGATGCCGCGCCGCTACTGCAACTCGACTTGCGTCTCGGCGAAGGCACGGGCGCGGCGCTCGCGTTGCCGCTCTTGCGCGCGGCCGTCGCGTTCGTCGACGAGATGGCGAGCTTCGATTCGGCGGGCGTATCGAACAAGCAAGACGCGCAGCCATGAGCCGTCCGCTCGACGAGCTGCGTTACTTCTTCACCGCGCTCGGCTACTTCACGCGCGTGCCGGTGCCGCGCTGGGTCGGCTTCGAGCGCGAGTATCTGAACGCGGCGGCGCGCTACTTTCCGCTCGTCGGCGCGATGGTCGGCGGCGTCGCGGCGCTCGTCTATCTGGCGGCGCTGCGCGTGTTTCCGGCAGGCGTGGCCGTGTTGCTGTCGATGACCGCGACGCTCGTGCTGACCGGCGCGTTCCACGAGGACGGTCTCGCCGATTGCGCCGATGCCTTCGGCGGCGGCTACACACGCGACGACGTGCTGCGCATCATGCACGATTCGCGCATCGGCGCATTCGGGGCGATTGCGCTCGTAATCGCGCTGGCGCTCAAGTGGCAGACGCTGGCCGCGTTGCCGCCGATGCGCGCCGCGATGCTGATGATCGCCGCGCACGCCGCGAGCCGCGCGTTCGCGATCAGCTATCTCTTCACGCTCGATTACGTGCGTGCCGAAGGCAAGGCGAAGCCGGTCGCGCAGCGCATGAGCGTGATGTCGCTCGCGCTTGCACTGGCGTTCGGCTTGCCGTGGCTTCTGTGGATGGGCTGGCGCTTCGCCTGCGTGACGGTTGTCGTGCTTGCGTCGCTGCGCTTTATCGCGGGGCGCTACTTCGTGCGGCGCATCGGCGGTTATACCGGCGATTGCCTCGGCTGCGCGCAGCAGGTGTTCGAGCTTGCGATCTATCTCACCGGGCTGGCATGGATCTCATACTGATACGTCATCCCGCTGTCGCGATCGATGCCGGCGTGTGCTACGGCCAGACCGATGCGCCGCTTGTTCATGATGCGCGCGTATCGGCGCGTGACGTGCTCGCGCGAATGCGTGCGCTGAACGTGCCCGATTGCGTCGACGGATGGCATTCGAGTCCGTTGCGCCGCTGTGCATCGCTTGCGGATGCGCTCGGGACTGCGCGCATCGATGCGCGGCTCTCCGAGATGCACTTCGGCGCGTGGGAAGGCTGCGCGTGGGATGACATCGATCGCGCGCTGATCGATGCGTGGGCCGCCGATATCGAGCACGCGCGCCCGCATGGCGGCGAAAGTCTCGCTCAGTTCAGCGCCCGCGTGTTCGACTGGTTCGACGAGGCATCCGCCGATGCTTCGTCCGTGATGCATGTCGTCGCGCACGCCGGCGTGATGCGGGTGCTGGCGGCGCGTCTGCTGCGCCTCGACTATGCGGGCGCGTTGCAGTGGGCGCTCGATTTCGAAGGGATCGTGTGGCTTCGTCGGGCGGGTGAGCGGTGGATCGTCGTGCGGTGGAACGCGTAAGTCGCGCTTACCGCTTCGCCCGCGCCATATCCAGATCGCGACACAACTCTGCCGCGCCGATTGCGATGCGCGGCGTCGGCCGGTTGATCACATCGCCATCGATGCCGAACAGATTGCCGCGCGCCACGGCGGTCATGGATGTCCATCGCTTCCACCGGTCGAGCGCCGGCAGCGCGCGATCCGGCTTCGTTGCGCCGGGCGTCGCGGTCACGATCGCTTCGGGATTGGCCGCGAGCACGGCTTCCGTCGATATCGTCGGCACGCGCGGCGCTTCGGCTGCGAACACGTTCACGCCGCCGCACACGCCGATGACTTCGCTGAACACGTTGTCCCCATTGAGCGTCATCAGCGGATCGTCCCAGACCTGATAGAACACGCGCACCGGCGGCAACGCGGCGTACTTGCCGCGCAGTTGCGAGATATCGCGCGTGAATGCGGTCGATGCCGCGCGCGCACGCTCCTGCGTACCGAGCAACGCGCCCAATTTGTCGATGCTCGCGGCGATATCGTCGAGACGCTTCGGCTCGCTGTAATAGAGCGGAATGCCGAGCGCTTTCAGGCGATCCATCTGACGCGCGGCATTGCCGTGCCGCCATACGACGATCAGGTCCGGATGCAGCGCGACGATGCGTTCGAGATCGAGCGCCTTGTTGTCGCCGACATGCGGTATCGCTTGCGCTTCGTTCGGGTAATCGCTGTAACTCACCGTACCGACGATGCGCCCGCCGCCGCCCGCCGCGAACAGCAACTCGGTGACGTGCGGCGCGAGGCTCACGACGCGCGTCGCCGGAGCGGGCAGCGTGACGGGCGCGCCGGTGTCGTCGGTGACGGTGATCGCGGCGCGGGCGTGCATCGCGATGAAAACGGCGAAGAGCGCGAGCAACCTCATGCGCCGATCTCCGCGAGTGCGCGTTCGAGCCGCGCCCAGTCGCCTTCGCTTCCCGGCAAGCCGATGCGCAGGCTCGTCGTCATGCCCGGCCGATCAAAGAGGCGCGTCCAGATACCGCGCGTCGCCAGTTCATGTTGCAGGGAAGGCGCACGCGGCGTCGGCGTCCACGTAAAGAGCGGCGTGGCGCGCACGTCGAAGCCATGACGTGCGATGAGCTCGGCAAGGCGCGCACCATCGCGCCTCAGCCGCTCGCGCGTGTCCTGCTGCCACGCTCGATCGGCAAACGCGGCCATCGTCGCGTGCCGCGCGGGGCCGCCGACCGTCCACGCGCCGAGCGCATCGCGCAATGCATCGGTGACGGCGGGCGCGGCGAGCACGAAGCCCGCGCGTATTCCCGCCAGCCCGAAGAACTTGCCGACCGAGCGCAGCACGACGAGCCCGCCGCGCGCCGTCTCGGCGGCAAGCGATGCATCCGGGTCCGCGTCGGCGAACGCTTCATCGACGATCAGCATGCCGCCACGCGAGGCGAGTTGCGCGTGCCAGCGCATCAGCGTCTCGCGCGAGAGGCAGTCGGCAGTCGGATTGTTCGGATTCCCGATGATGACGTGATCGAGCGTGGCCGGCAATTCGCCGCTTGCCGTGTCGAGCGCTTGGATCGAATGGCCCGCGCGCACGAACGCCGGCGCGTATTCGCCGTAAGCCAGTGGCGCAACGCCCGCGACGCCGCGCTTCAGCAGGAACGGCAACGCGCGAATCGCCGCCTGCGATCCGGCCACCGGCAGTGCGAGCGGTGCGCCGTAGTAGCGGGCGGCTGCGTCGGCGAGGCCGTCGTCGTCTTCGGGCAGGCGTCGCCAGGCGTCGGGCGGCACGGGCGGCACGGGATAACCGCGCGGATTGATGCCCGTCGACAGGTCGAGCCAGTCGTCGAGTGGAATCGCATAGCGGTGCGCGGCTTCGCGCAGATTGCCGCCGTGGAGAATCGGATCAGCCATTCGTCGTCACACTGAAAACCGCAAGAATGAGCAGCACCGCGAGCCATAGCATCATCGAGCGATCGACGAGCCGCAGCGCCGCCACCACATCGCGCGGCGTGGCATCGTGGCCCGCGCCGAGCGTCGGCCGCGCTTCCAGCACGCCGTGATACACCGCCGCGCCGCCGATCAGCACGTTCAGACTGCCCGCGCCCGCGGCCATCACCGGGCCCGCGTTCGGGCTGTCCCACGAGCGCGCCTGCGTGCGCCAGCAATGCCACGCCATGCGCGTGTCGCCGGTGAGCGCGTAGGTCGCCGCCGTGAGCCGCGCGGGAATGAAATTGAGCACGTCGTCGAAGCGCGCGGCCGCCCAGCCGAAGCGCAGGTAACGCGGCGTGCGATAGCCCCACATCGCATCGAGCGTGTTGGCGAGACGGAACGCGAGCGCGCCGGGACCGCCCGCCACCGCGAACCAGAAGAGCGCGCCGAAGATCGCATCGTTGCCGTTCTCCAATGCCGATTCGACAGCCGCCCGCGACAGCGCGTGTTCATCGGCGTGCGAGGTATCGCGCGAGACGATGCGCGATGTCAGCGCACGCGCGCCGTCGATATCGCCGAAGCTCAGCGCGCGGGCGATCGGCGCGATGTGCTCGCGCAAGCTCTTCGCGCCGAGCGCGAACCACAGCAGCAGCACGTGGACGAGGCAGGCGTACGCAAACGGCAGCACGCTCACCAGCATCCACGCGATGACGACCGGCGGCGCGACGGCGGCGATCCACGCGGCGATTCCCGCAGGCCGCGCGCGATGCCCGGTGTTCATGCGCGCTTCGAGCTTCGCCGCAAGCGTGCCGAAGCCGACGAGCGGATGACGCCGGCGCGGTTCGCCGAACACGCGATCGACGATCACGCCGAGCACCGCGAGCAGCGCCATCGCATAGGCGGAGAGCAGCAGCATCGCGTCAGCCCTTGAGCGCGAGCGGCAGGCCCGCAACCATCAAGGTCGCGCGCGTGCTCGCGGCGGCGACGCGCTGATTCAGGCGGCCGAGTTCGTCGACATACAGGCGCGTCACCGAGCCGAGCGGCACGACGCCGAGGCCGATTTCGTTGCTGACGACGATGACCTTGCCGCGCACATCGGCCAATGCGCGGTCGAAGGCATCGAAGGCTTGCATGGCTTGATGGGAAAGCGTGGCGGGCTCATCGTGCATGGATTCGGGCGGGCACAGCAGATTGGCGAGCCAGAGCGTGAGGCAATCGATCAGCACGCACTGTCCCGCGCGATCCGCTTCACGCAGCGCGCCCGCGAGATCGAGCGGCGCTTCGACAAGCGTCCAGTGCGCGGGACGCCGCTCGCGATGATGCCGCACGCGTTCGGCGAATTCGTCGTCGCCGATGCGCGCGGTCGCGAGATAGGCGACGGGCAGGCCGCTTTCGGCGGCAAGGCGTTCGGCATGGGCGCTCTTGCCCGAGCGGGCGCCGCCGAGGATGAAGGTCAGATCGCGCGGCGTGGCGACAGGGACGTTGGAGGTCATCGCAATATTGTAGCGGCGGGATAAGATAGCGGGCTGCGCTTCCGAGGAACTTCCCGATGCCATTCACGCCACGCGGCACGCTGATGATTCAGGGCGCCACCTCCGATGCCGGCAAGAGCACGCTCGTCGCGGGCCTGTGCCGGCTGGCGCGGCGAAGCGGCGTCAAGGTCGCGCCGTTCAAGCCGCAGAACATGGCGCTCAACAGCGCGGTGACGGTCGATGGCGGCGAGATCGGCCGCGCGCAAGCCTTGCAGGCGATCGCGGCGGGCGTGCCGGCGCGCATCGACTTCAATCCGGTGCTGCTCAAGCCGACGAGCGATCGCGGCGCGCAGATCATCATCCACGGCCACGCGCACGCCAATCTCGATGCCCGCGCGTATCACGCGTACAAGCTCACCGCGTTCGATGCCGTGCTCGCGTCCTATGCGCGGCTGCGCTCGGAGTTCGAGGCGGTCATCGTCGAAGGCGCGGGCAGTCCCGCCGAAATCAACCTGCGCGATCGCGATATCGCCAACATGGGTTTCGCGGAACACGTCGATTGCCCGGTCGTGCTCGTCGCCGATATCGATCGCGGCGGCGTGTTCGCGCATCTCGTCGGCACGCTGGCGTGTCTGTCGGAGAGCGAGCGGGCGCGCGTGAAGGGCTTCGTGATCAACCGGTTTCGCGGCGATATCTCGTTGCTGAAGCCGGGGCTCGACTGGCTCGAAGCGCAGACCGGCAAGCCGGTGCTCGGCGTGCTGCCGTATCTGCACGGCCTGACACTCGACGCCGAGGACATGCTGCCGCGCGATGTTCACGCACGCGGCGAGCGGCCGGCGCTGAAGGTGATCGTGCCGGCGTTGCCGCGCATCAGCAATCACACGGACTTCGATGCGCTGCGGGCGCATCCTCAGGTCGATTTCGAATACGTGCGCGGGGGCGTTGCGCCGCCGCCGGCGGATCTGATCGTGCTGCCGGGATCGAAGAACGTGCAGCGCGATCTTGCGTGGCTGCGCGAGCACGGCTGGGATCGTGCGATCGCGCGGCATCTGCGATACGGCGGCAAGGTGCTCGGCATATGCGGCGGCATGCAGATGCTGGGGCGCGAGATCGACGATCCGGATGGCGTCGAAGGGGCGGCGGGGTGTGTCGATGCGCTCGGTCTGCTCGACCTGCACACGGTGCTGACGCCGCACAAGCAACTGGAGAACGTGACGGGGCGGCTCGCGATCGGCCTGGCGGATGCGCCGGTGCGCGGCTACGAGATTCACATGGGGCGCACGAGCGGCGCGGCGCTGGCGAATCCCGCCGTGATGCTCGATGACGGGCGCGGCGACGGCGCGATTTCATCCGATGGACAAATTGCCGCGACGTATCTGCACGGCCTTTTCGATACGCCCGAAGCGTGTGCCGCGCTGCTCGCGTGGGCGGGCGTCGCCGATGCCGCGCCGCTCGATTATCCGGCGCTGCGCGAGGCGTCGCTGGAGCGGCTGGCGGATGCGTTCGCGCAGGCCCTCGATCTCGATGCGGTGATGGGCGCGTTTGGCTGAGTCGCGCGAGCGTCAATACAGAATCATCTGCGTACACCGAAACATCGCGATCAGCTTTCCGTCGCCGTTCGTCACCGTCGCATCCCAGACGTGCGTACTGCGCCCGAGGTGCACGGCGCTCGCCTTCGCGACGATCTTCCCTTCGCGCGCCGTCGACACATGATTGCTCTTGAGTTCGAGCGTCGTGAAGTTCTGCGCCTTCTCGGGAAGATGCGCGATGCACGCGTATCCGCAGCACGTATCCGCGAGCCCGACGACCGTCGCCGCGTGCAGAAAGCCGTTCGGCGCGAGCAGTTCCGGCCGGATCACGAGCTCGCCGGCGAGCGCGCCTTCGTCGAGGGAAAGAAGCTGCACGCCGAGCAGATCGGGCAGGCGGCCTTTCTGGCGGTTGCGCAGGAAATCGAGCGTGACATCGGGGCGAAGCGGCATGGGCGTAATCCGTCGAAGTGTGATGAAAAGCGCGTGCGACCCAATTGGCCGTTCGGCCAGCGTGCCGCGCGCACCGCTTTTTGCCGATAATATCAACGGCTCGAATCATGCATCCGTTCTATAACGACGAAACGGCGCGCGCTTTCATGGAATGACGCGCGCCGCACAAACTCCGGGACATTTCATGACCGTGATCGTGGTGGCAAATCCAAAGGGCGGCGTCGGCAAGAGCACGCTCGCAACCAACCTCGCAGGGCACTTCGCGGCGAACGGCGAATGGGTCGCGCTCGCCGATCTGGACAAGCAGCGCTCCGCCCATGCGTGGCTGTCGCTGCGGGTCGATACGCTGCCGAAGATCGAAGAGTGGGGCGTCGATGTCGACGCGCCCGCGAAGCCGCCGAAAGGTCTGGAAAAAGCCGTCGTCGATACACCTGCCGGCGTGCATGGCAACCGGCTCGCGCTCGCGCTGCAACTGGCCGACAAGGTGATCGTGCCGCTACAGCCGTCGATGTTCGACATTCTCGCCACGCAGGACTTCCTGACGAAGCTGGCGAAGGAAAAGGCGGTGCGCAAGGGCGCGATTCAGATCGGGGTGGTCGGCATGCGCGTGGACGCGCGCACGCGATCGGCGGATCAACTGCATCGTTTCGTCGAGGGGCTCGATCTGCCGGTGCTGGGTTATCTGCGGGACACGCAGAATTATGTGCAGCTGGCGGCGCACGGCCTGACGCTATGGGACGTGGCGAAAAGCCGTGTCGAGAAGGATCTGGAGCAGTGGCAGCCGATCATCGACTGGGCGGGAAAGAAATAGCGGCAGGCGTTTTGCGCCTTTACGGCAGGAAAGGACGCCCGCGCCATACAAAACCGGCGCTCCCCGAAGAGAAGCGCCGGCTTTCACTACACGTCAATTAAGAGAATCAGGTCCAGTTCTGCGTCGGCACATGATCCCGGCTGCCCTTGATCCGGTTCTCGCCATCCACGAACACGAGGTTCGGCTTCCAGCCCGCCTTGATCTCTTCCTCATCGACCGAAGCGAACGCCGCAATGATCACCAGATCGCCCAGTTGCGCACGACGCGCCGCCGATCCGTTCAGCGAGATCATGCCGCTGCCGCGCTCGCCCTTGATCGCGTACGTCGTGAGGCGCTCGCCGTTGTTCACGTTCCAGATGTCGATCTGCTCGTTCTCCAGAAGATTCGCCGCTTCGAGCAGATCCTCGTCGATGGCGCACGAGCCTTCGTAATGCAGCTCGCAGTGCGTGACCGTCGCGCGATGAATCTTCGATTTGAGCATGGTGCGTTGCATGTTGCAGACTTCCTTCAGATTTCCAGATTGTCGATGAGGCGCGTGGCGCCGAGCTTCGCCGCAGCCAACACGACGAGCGGCGCGTTCGCATCCGCTTCGCCCGGCGCGAGCAGGTCGACGCGTTTGCGCACGCTGATGTAATCGGGCTTCCAGCCGCGTTCGGCGAGCGCGTTCATCGCGTCGCGCTCGAGTGCGGCGATATCGCGATTGCCCGACAGCACGCCCTCACGCACGCGATTCAGTTGCAGCGCGAGTTGCGGCGCTTCCGCCCGCTCATCCGCCGATAAAAAGCGATTGCGCGACGACAGCGCGAGGCCGTCCTCGTCGCGCACGGTCTCGGCAGCGATGATTTCCGTCGGCAGCGCGAACTGGTGGCACATCTGCCGCACGATCATCAACTGCTGATAGTCCTTCTTGCCGAACACCGCGACACGCGGCTGCACGCACGACATCAGCTTCATCACGACCGTGCACACGCCCTGAAAGAAGCCGGGGCGGAACTCGCCTTCGAGAATGTCGCCGAGGTTATGCGGCGGATGCACGCGGTACTGCTGCGGCTCCGGGTACATGTCGGTTTCGGTCGGCGCGAAGAGCACGTACACGTTCTCGCTTTGCAGCTTCTCGATGTCGTCGAGAAGCGTGCGCGGGTACTTGTCGAAGTCTTCGTTCGGACCGAATTGCAGCCGGTTGACGAAGATGCTCGCGACGACCGGATCGCCGTGCTGGCGCGCGAGACGCATCAGCGAAAGATGGCCTTCGTGGAGATTGCCCATCGTCGGGACGAAGGCGGTGCGGTTCTGACCGCGCAACTGGTCGCGCAGTTCGTGAATGGAGCTGATGACTTTCATCGAGCGGGTGTCTCCTGGCGGGCGGCGGCGTATCGGCCGCTCCAAGGGAAAATAAGGAAAGGGCGGCTTCTAGGCGGGAGAGTACGCCAGTCTCACGTAGATCGGCGCATAAGGCTCGGCCTGCGTGATTTCGATCAGCGATTCGCGCGACAGCTCGAGCATGGCGATGAAGTTCACCACGACGACCGGCACGCCGCGAGCCGTATCGAACAGTTCGCTGAACTCCATGAAGCGCGCGTTCTGCAGGCGGCGCAGGATCACACTCATGTGCTCGCGTACCGACAGTTCCTCGCGCGAAATCTTGTGATGCTGCACGAGCTTCGCGCGCTTGATGACATCGGCCCAGGCGGCGCGCAGATCGTTCATGTCGACGTCGGGGAAGCGCTGTTCCGTCGACTGTTCGATATACACGTCCGCCCGCAGGAAGTCGCGGCCCAGTTGCGGCAACTGGTCGATGCGCTGCGCCGCGAGTTTCATCTGCTCGTATTCGAGCAGACGCCGCACGAGTTCGGCGCGCGGGTCTTCGGCGTCCTCGCCGGTATCCGCTTTCTTGACCGGCAGCAGCATGCGCGACTTGATTTCGATCAGCATCGCCGCCATCAGCAGATATTCCGACGCGAGTTCGAGATTCGACTCGCGAATCTGGTCGACATAGCCGAGATATTGCGCGGTGACATCCGCCATCGGAATGTCGAGCACGTTGAAGTTCTGCTTGCGGATCAGGTACAGCAAGAGGTCGAGCGGGCCTTCGAACGCTTCGAGAAAGACTTCCAGCGCGTCGGGCGGAATGTACAGATCGGTCGGCAGCTTCCAGAGCGGCTCGCCGTAGAGATGCGCGAACGCGACGCCGTCGATGGTGTCGGGCGTCGAATCGGTCGCGGGGGCGGCGAGCGCCACGTCGCGGGACTTCCGGGCGTCGTCGCGCGGGTCGCCGCGCGAATCGGCCTGCGGCGGTTGCGGCTCGTGGCCGGCGCTCACGTTCAGAAGTTCTGGTAGTAGACGTAAGGCGTCTGTTTCACGCGCGAAGTCTGCTGGCGGTCGCGCTCGTCGAGGTCGATCGGCTGCTTGTCCCACAGGAGCGCGCGCCCGCGGCGCTGCTCTTCTTCGAGCGACGGCTTCTGCGTTTTCAACTGATTGATGAACTGGGTGATGTCCGACTGATACATGATCCGGCTTCCGTTGGTTCGATGCGGTTCGTTGGATGGCGGCGCATTCGCCGTGCCTTGTCGCCGTGCCTTGCCATGTCGCCGTGTATTCGGCGAGCCAGAGCGGGCAGGGCGGGCCGCAGGTTCGCCGCGATTTTACCGCAAGCATCGGCGGCGTCGCGCATATCGGAGGGCTCGCGGCCGCGCATTTCGCGCATGCGCGTGCTAATCGGCGGGAACCGGGCCGCCGTCCGGGCCGTCCAACGGCGCACGGTTCGCGCGCCGTTGCCGCATTTTTACGTCGGCGGGGCGTGGCGGTGTGGTGAAATAGCGCTCGCGCGCCGTGCTGCGCCGATTTGCGCACGACAACCGCATGGCGGACCCGCTTCGCCTTTCTATTTTGTTTTTCCGTTGCCGGAGGTCGCGTTTGGCGGGGCGTTCGTTTGATCTGGTGTGTGCGGTGCGCGGCGCGGCCGCGAAACTGCACGCAATGAAGCCGCTCGTGCACGCGATGAAGCCGCTCGCGCCGGCTGCCGGCCATCGCCCGGCTGCGGCGCTGACGGTGCTGACGGCGCTTGTCTTGCTGGCCGTCGCCGCGCCCGCTTTCGCCAAGTACGACGTGGACATCGACGCGCCACGCAACGTCAAGAAGCTGCTGAAAGATCACCTCGATCTCGCGCGTTTCGCCAAACGCGACGATGTCAGCGACGACCAGTTCCAGTTCCTCGTCACGGCCACGCCGAAAGACGTGCGCGATCTCGTCGCGACCGAAGGCTACTTCACGCCGGTCGTCCGCACCGACGTCACGACCACCGACGACAAGCGCTCGGTCAAGGTCAGCGTCGATCCGGGTCCACAGACGAATGTCGCCTCCGTCGACCTCAAGTTCACCGGCGCCGTGACGACCGAAGACCGCAAGCAGGAAAACGCCGCGCGCTTCGCGTTCGCGATGAAAGAGGGCGATCCTTTCACGCAGGGCGCCTGGGACGACGCGAAGAACGCCGCGCTGAAGGCGCTGCAATCGCGCCGCTATCTGGGCGCGCGGATCGTCCGCTCGCAGGCGCGGATCAATCCGCGCACGCATATCGCCGATCTGTCCGTCACCTTCGACAGCGGCCCGACCTTCACCTTCGGCAAGCTCGATATCAGCGGGACCAAGCGTTATCCGCAGAAGATCATCGAGAACGTGAATCCGATCAACGAAGGCGATATCTACGACATCACCCGCGTGAACGAACTGCAGCGGCAAGTGCAGAACACGCCGTATTACGCGAGCGTCGCGATCGACGCCGACAACGACGTCACGAAGCCGCTCGAAACGCCGCTGCACGTCAAGGTCAGCGAATATCCGTATCACAGCGTGCGCTACGGCGTCGGCTACGCGACGGACACCGGTTTCCACATCCAGGGCGCGTACAGCTACCTGAACACGTTCGGCGCGGCGTATCCGTTCACCATCGCGGGCCGGCTCGACCAGACGCAGCAGTACGGCCGCGTGCAACTGGCGATGCCGCCGGATTCGCGCGGCTGGATCAACGCGATCTTCGGCTCCTACACGATCACCGATGTCTCGGACACGAACATCTACAGCGCGCGCGTCGGCGTGCAGCGGTCGCGCTCGACGCAGAACATCGACACGACGTACTCGCTCACGTTCTACGACGACCGCCTGACGCAGAACGAGCCGAATCCGTCGACGGCGCGCGCGCTCGTGCCCGCGTGGACGTGGGTGCGCCGCGACGTCGACGATCCGCTGTTTCCGCGCCGCGGCAACGTGGTGCGCGCGGAGGCCAGTTTCGCTGTGAAGGGCCTGTTGACCGATCAGACGTTCGCGCGCCTTTACACCAACATGCAGCAATACCTGCCGCTCGGCCGCAACGATCTTCTCGTGTTCCGCGCGGAGTTCGGCGGCGTGTTCACGACCGGGCCGTCGAGCGGCGTGCCGGCGTCGCTGCTGTTCCGCGCGGGCGGCGCGAACTCGGTGCGCGGCTACAGTTATCTGAGCATTGGCCATAACGTGTCGGGCTCGATCCTGCCGACGAAGTACATGGTGACCGGCAGCAGCGAGTATCAGCACTGGTTCACGCACGACTGGGGCGGCGCGGTGTTCTTCGACATCGGCACCGCGACCGATACCTGGGGCGAGCGCGTGTTCCAGCCGGGCGTGGGCGTCGGCGCGCGGTGGCGCAGCCCGGTCGGGCCGGTCAACGTGGACGTCGCGTATGGACTCAAGAACAAGAGCATCAAGCCGTATCTGACGCTCGGCATCGCTTTCTGAGCGATGCATCGACGATATTTTCAGCTAACGAAGGCATGACCGACTCAGGCAACCCGGCGAACGACAGCAACGACGCCACCCCCGGCGGCGAAGCGCCCCCGACGCCCCCAACGCCGCCGACGCCCGACGCGCCGCAGCGCCCGCGCGGCAAGCGGCGCTTGCTGCGCTGGCTCGGCGCGTTCGTGCTCGCCGTCGTGCTGATCGTCGTGCTCGTGCTCGGCGCGGTGCTGTTCGTGCTCACGACCGATCGCGGCACGCGCTACGCCTGGGACGCGGCGACCTCGCTGCTCGGCGGGCGGCTCACCGGCAAGCTCGACGGCGGCGCGATCGCGACCGGCCTGCAATTGCGCGACGTGCGCTGGAAGGACGGCAAGGGCACGGATATCGCCGTCGATAGCGTCTCCGGCCGCTGGGCGCTCACGCACGATCCGCTGCGCTTCACCATCGACTATCTGCACATCGGGACGATCGACGCGCGCATCGCGCCATCGAACGAGCCCAGCAAGAAGACCGAACTGCCGCGCGATCTGCGTCTGCCGATTCAGCTTGCCGTCCGCGATCTGAGCGTCGCGAAACTGCGGCTGCATCAGGCCGCGACGACGACCGAATTCTCCGGCCTGCTTTTCAACGGACGCAGCGACGGCCAGCATCACGAGGCCGCCGTCCAGCGGCTCACGACGCCGTTCGGATCGGTGACGGCCGCGGCGAAGCTCGACGGCGGCGCGCGTCCGTTCCCGCTCTCCGGCGACGCGACCTACGCCGGCAAGGTCAACGACGAGGCAGTGCAGGTCGGCGCGCGGCTGTCGGGGTCGCTCGAAGACCTGATCGCGGACGTCGATGCCAGCGGCATGAAGCTCGCGGGCCAGGCGCACGTCGAAGCGACGCCGTTCGCCGACGTGCCGCTGAAGCGCGCCATCGTCACCGCCGACCACATCAACCCGCAGGCGTTCAGCGCGGGCGCGCCCGCCGCCGATCTCGCCGTGCGCGCCGAAGTAAAGCCGGTGGAAGGCGCGAAGACGTTTGCGGTGAGCGGACCGGTGTCGATCGTCAACGCGAAGCCGGGTTCCATCGACAAGAAGCTGTTGCCGCTCATCGACGCGCGCGCGAACGTGCGGCTCGACGCATCGGCGCAAAGCATCGGCGACCTGAACGTGCGGCTGTTGAAGGACGCGGCCATCACGGGCGGCGGCGCCATTTCGGGCGGCCACGGACGATTCGATCTGAAAGTGGCGAAACTCGATCTCAACGCGATCGAACCGAGCGTGCGTCCGACCGACTTCGCGGGGCCGATCGGCGTCGTTCTCGCGGGCGACACTCAGGCCGTGACGGTCGACCTGAACGATCCGAAAGCGGCCATGCGCGCGCAGGCCAGGATCAAGCTCGATGCGAAACAAACCACGCTCGACGACGTAAAGCTGACCGTCGGCAAGGGCCGCGTGGAGGCGAGCGGCGTGCTCAAGAAGGACGTCCATTCGAGCTACGACCTGAAGGCGAAGTTCGTCGACTTCAATCCGCTCTTGCTTCAGCAGCAGTTGATCGCGCAAAAACCCGCGCCGAAACCCGTTGCAAAGAAAGCGGCGATGCCCCCGCGCGTGGTCGAGGCGCGCGTGAACGGGACACTCGCCGCATCGGGCGTGCTCGCGCCGACGCTGACGGCCAAGGCCACGTTCAAGCTCGACGACAGCATGTACGACAACCTGCCGCTCACCGGCGCGGGCACGGTGCAGATCGCCGGCACGCGCGTGCTGCCGAGCACGGCGAAGCTGTCGGTGGCCGGCAACGATGCCGAACTGGACGGCAGTTTCGGTGCGCCGGGCGACCGTCTGCGGTTTCGCATCGACGCGCCGCAACTGGAGCGCCTCGGCTTCGGGATCGCGGGGACGGTGAAGGCGAACGGCGACCTGACCGGCTCGCTTGCGCATCCGAACATCGCGGCGAACTATCAGGCCGATGGCGTCGTGTTCGGCGCGAACCGCCTCGGCCACGCGGAAGGCCACGCCGACATCCGCGACGGCGCGAACGGCGCGCTCGTGTTCACGCTGAAGGCGCGCGATGCGAGCACATCGGGCATCGAAGTCGCCGCGCTCGATGCGAATCTGAACGGCACGCGCATGCAGCACACGCTCGGCGTCACCGCGACCGGCAAGGTGCAGGGGCAGCCGGTGAACCTCACGCTCGGCGCAAACGGCAAGTTCACCGACGCCGCCGATGGCCCCCACTGGGACGGCGCGATCACGAAGCTCACCAACAAGGGCACGCCGTCGGTGAATCTGGAATCGCCGCTGTCGGTGAATTACGGGCCGAAGCGCATCGTGCTCGGCGCAACGCGGCTCGTCGCGGAGGGCGCGGCGCTCAACCTGAAATCGTTCGCGCTGGAAGGCGGGCGCATTCAGTCGGCGGGCACGCTCACGAATCTTTCGGTGCCGCGCCTGCTCGAAGTCCGGCGGCAGATGACGGGCGAGGAATCGTCGATTCGAACCGACCTCATCTTCGACGGCAACTGGGATTTTTCGCTCGGCACGACGGCCACCGGTTACGCGCAGATCAAGCGGCGCGGCGGCGACGTGACGATCGACGGCACACGCGGGGTCGCGGCGCTCGGCATTTCGGACATCGTCGCGCGCGCCGATTTCGCCAGCGGCAACCGTCTCAACGCGACGCTCCATGCGCAGGCGAGCCGCATCGGCGTGATCGACGCCAACGTGCACACGACGCTCGTCCCGCGCGACGGCATGCTGACCGTGGCCGACGAAGCGCCGCTGTCCGGGGGCATCGACGCGAACGTGCCCGAACTGCGCACGACCGGCGGCCTGCTCGGCGCGAACTATCTGCTCGGCGGTAGGCTCGCGATGAAGCTGACCATCGCCGGCATCGTCGCGAAACCGAGCCTGTCGGGGTCGCTTACCGGCGACGCTATTTCAGCGACGGTCGTCGACCAGGGCGTGCAGTTGAAGGACGGCATCATCCGCATTGCGCTGTCCGAGAATCTCGTCGATTTCCGCCAGGTCGAGTTCCACGGCGCGAGCGGCCTGCTCCGCGCGACCGGCAAGGTGCGGCTCGATCAGCAGGAGCCGGATCTGACGGCGAGCATCATCGCGGACAAGCTGGAGCTGTTCGCCTCGCCGGATCGCGAACTGATGCTGTCGGGCAGCGCGAGCATCGCGAATGCGGGATTGCAGGGCGGCATGGCGATCAACGGCAAGTTCAACGTCGATCACGCGCTCTTCGACTTGCCGGAAAGCTCCGCGCCCGCGCTCGGCGACGATGTCGTGATCGTGCGCCCCGACGGCACGGTGAAGGGCGAGAACAGCAAGCAGATCGTCGCGGCCACCGAGAAGCCGGTCGGGCCGTTCACGCCGCGCGCGAACATCGACATCAATCTCGGCCAGCGTTTCCGCTTCAAGGGCGCGGGCGCGGACCTCGGGCTCGCGGGCACCATCACCGCGACGAGCGCGCCGAACATGCCGCTGCGCGCAGTCGGCAACGTGCGCGTGACCCCCGGTTCCACCTACACGGCGTTCGGGCGCAAGCTCGGCATCGAGAACGGTTTCTTCACCTTCAACGGACCGGTGGCGAATCCGGGCATCAATATTCTGGCGATGCGGCGCAATCAGGAAATCGAAGCGGGCGTGCAGGTGACGGGCACGGTGCAGTCGCCGGTGGCGAAGCTGATCTCGGAGCCGAATGTACCGGACAACGAAAAGCTCTCGTGGCTGCTGTTCGGCCACGGCACCGATCAGGGCAACAACGTCGGCCAGCAGAGCGCGATGACAAGCGCGCTTGCGCTGCTCGGCAGCCGCGGCGGCGCGAAGATTGCGCAGACGGTGGGGCTGGATGAGTTCACGGTCGGATCGAGCGAAGTGGGGCTGACGGACCCGCAAGTGGTGCTGCTGTCGAAGGCGATCAACGAGCGTCTCGTGCTCGGTTACGAGCAGGGCTTGCAGTCGGCGCAGAACGCCGTCAAGGCCACGCTCGCGCTGTCGCGGTTCTGGTCCGCGACGGCCTACGGCGGCACGTATCAGGGCGTCGACCTGTCGTACACGCGGCGCTTCAACTCGTGGGCGCGCCTGCTGTCGATGTCGACATCATCGGGGCCGGCGGTGCAGCCATCGGCGGCATCGGGCGCGTCGGGCGTGTCGGCGCCGTTCGGGGCTTCGTCGGCGGTGGAGTCGGATTCGTCGGGGGACTGAAGGCGCGACGCAGCAATGAAAAAAGGGCACGCAGACTTCGCGTGCCCTTTGTCTTTTTCAGCCGATGCGTGTTACTTCACGCGCATGCCCGGCTTGGCACCGCTGTGCGGCTCGAGGATGTACAGGCCCGGTTCGGCTTTCTCGTCGGCGGCCGAGGCGGCGAGCACCATGCCTTCCGACAGGCCGAACTTCATCTTGCGCGGCGCGAGATTGGCGACCATCACCGTCAGCTTGCCGATCAGATCCTGCGGCTGATACGCCGACTTGATGCCCGAGAACACGTTGCGCGTCTTTTCCTCGCCGATGTCGAGCGTCAGTTGCAGCAGCTTGTCGGAACCTTCGACCGCCTTGCAATCGACGATCTTCGCGATGCGCAGATCGACTTTCGCGAAGTCGTCGATGGAAATGACGCCGGACTCTTCGCTCTTCGCTTCCGCCTTTGCGTCCTTCTTTGCAGCGGTCTTCGCCGCGGCTGCCGGCGCGTCCGTCGCCGCTTGCAGCGAGTCGCGATTCGCCGCCAGCAACGCCTCGATCTGCTTCGGATCGACGCGCGTCGTCAGATGCTTGTACGCGTTGACCGCGTTCGCCGACGACAGCGGCCTGTCCGCGTCCGCCCAGACGAGCGGCGCGATGCCGAGGAACGCCTCAACCGATTCGATCAGCTTCGGCAGCACCGGCTTCAGCGCGAGCGACAGCAGGCGGAACGCTTCGAGGCTCACGCTGCAGGTTTCGTGCAGCGCGACCGCGTTCGCCGGGTCCTTCGCCTGTTCCCACGGCTTGGCGGAATCGACGTAGTGGTTGACCGCGTCGGCGAGTTCCATCGTCGTGCGCAGCGCGCGGCCATATTCGCGCGATTCATAGAATCCGGCGATCTGCGGGATGGCGCTGCGCAGTTGCACGACCAGCGGATGCTGCATCGCGCTGTCCTGCACGCGGCCATCGAATCGCTTGATGAGGAAGCCCGCCGCGCGGCTCGCGATGTTCACGTACTTGCCGACGAGATCGCTGTTCACGCGCGCCTGGAAGTCCTCGAGGTTCAGGTCGATGTCTTCCATCGTGCTGTTCAGCTTCGCCGCGAAGTAATAGCGCAGCCACTCCGGGTTGAGCCCGGTGTCGATCACGCTTTGCGCGGTGATGAACGTGCCGCGCGACTTCGACATCTTCGCGCCATCCACGGTCAGGAAGCCGTGCGCGAACACGTTGGTCGGCGTGCGATGGCCGGAGAACTGGAGCATCGCGGGCCAGAAGAGCGTGTGGAAATACAGGATGTCCTTGCCAATGAAGTGGTACTGCTCGGCTGTGGAATCCTGCTTGACCCATGCATCGAAATCGACGCCGATGCGATCGGCCAGATTTTTGAAGCTCGCGTAATAGCCGACGGGGGCATCGACCCACACGTAGAAGTACTTGCCCGGCGCGCCGGGAATCTCGAAGCCGAAATACGGCGCGTCGCGCGAGATGTCCCAGTCGGCGAGTTTCGCATCGCCCTTGTCGCCGAGCCATTCGCGCATCTTGTTGGTCGCTTCCGGCTGCGCCAGACCGCCGACCCAGCCGCGCAGGAAATCTTCGCAGCGCGGGTCGGACAGGCGGAAGAAGTAATGCGTCGATGTCTTGCGAATGGGCGTCGCGCCCGAGACGACCGAGTACGGGTTGACCAGTTCGGTCGGTAGATAGGTCGAGCCGCACACTTCGCAATTATCGCCGTATTGGTCTTTCGCGCCGCACTTCGGGCACTCGCCCTTGATGAAACGGTCCGGCAGGAACATTTCCTTGACCGGATCGTAGGCCTGCTCGATGTCGCGTGCGTCGATAAGGCCGGCTTCCTGAAGCGCGCCGTAGATCGAATTGCAGAGGACGCGGTTTTCCTCGGCATCGGTCGAATAGTAGTTGTCGAACGAAATGCCGAAGCTGTCGAAATCGCGCTTGTGTTCTTTCCAGACGCGCTCGATCAACGCTTTGGGCGTGATGCCTTCCTTCTCGGCGCGCAGCATGATCGGCGTGCCGTGAGTATCGTCCGCGCCGACGTAGTAGACCTCGTGGCCATGCATTCGCAGCGTCCGAACCCAGATATCCGTCTGAATGTACTCGACCATGTGGCCGATATGAATCTGACCGTTCGCATACGGCAATGCGGACGTGACGAGGATCTGGCGGCGGCCGTTCGTGGCGGCGGACGCGGCGGCGGCAGTGGCGGAAATCGGTGCTGACATAGAGGCGCGGCCTGGAGGGAATTGCTTCGGATTGTGGAAAAAGCGGACTTTCGATTTTAGCAGGGCGGGGGAGGAAGGCAGGGGAGGGACTGCGGGGCGTGAAAACCGCTGCCGGATCGCAATTACAAAATACAACATTTGAGTTGCACTTTTCGCTTAGCATGATACAACATTGATGTTGTATGTTGCTCTCTCCGAACGCTCAACGGAGAGACCGTGAAATACAGCGAGTTCCGCAAATGGCTGCGCGAGCAGGGCGCAATGTTTTCGCCCGGTAAAGGAAGTCACTTTCGCGTGACACTGAACGGCAGGACCACCATTTTCCCTGATCACGGCAGTAAGGAGATCGGCACGAAACTGGTGGCGCAGATCAAGAAACAACTTGGACTGAAATAAGCGGGAGTCGCAATGTTCTTTGGAGAATCTACCGTCATGCTGTCTTATCCAGTGAATCTGGAACTCGACACGAACAACAGTTACCTTGTCACCTTTCCCGATATTCCGGAAGCCATTTCCGCCGGAGACGACGAAGACGAGGCGCTTCTCAACGCGCTGGACGCGCTGGAAAGCGCGATCGAAATTTACTTCGATGAAAAGCGCCAACTGCCGATGCCTTCCAAGCCGAAAAAGGGCCAGCCGGTGGTCATTCTGCCGGCGCTAGTGGTGTCGAAGGTGCTGCTGGCGAACGAAATGCTCCGGCAGGGTGTGCGAAAGGCCGAGCTGGCACGCAGGCTGAACGTGCATATGCCGCAGGTGGATCGGCTGCTCAATCCGCGGCATTCGTCGAAACTGGAGGCAATCGAGGCGGCGTTGCTGACGCTTGGCAAGCGGCTGAGCATCTCGGTCGCCTGACCCGGTGTCAAAACCGTCCGCACAAAAAAAACCGGGGTCCATTGGGGCCCCGGAGCAACAACGACAAGAGGAGAATGGCAGGCGATGGTCCAGCCATCCACCTACCGTAACAACAGACAAGCGCCGCGCCGGCAAGTTTCAAATTTTTTTCAGGCGCGTTCGACCGGATGACGCCTCAGCGCGCCCGCTCGTCTATTGTCCTGCAATATCAAATACTTACTGCACTTGACCCGGCTGCGCGGTCGCGCGCAGGTAGATCTCCACGCGACGATTCTGCGCGCGGCCCGCTTCCGTCGAATTGTCGGCGATCGGCTGGTTCTGGCCCATGCCCTGCGCCGACAGACGCTGCGCCGGAACGCCGTGCGTCGAAATGTACGATGCCACGCTCTGCGCGCGGTTCTGCGACAGCGTCTGGTTGTAAGCCGCCGTGCCGGTGTTGTCCGTATGGCCGACGACGCTCGCGATCAGTTCCGGATGCTGCTGCAACGTTTGCGTGACCGAGTTCAGAACCGGATCGAACGACGGCTTGATCGCGTAGCTATTGGTATCGAACGAGATCGAGTTCGGGATGTTGACCTTGAGCGAGCCGTCTTGCTGCTCGGTCACTTGCGTGCCGGTACCCTTCGAATCGCCGGAAATCTTGTTGCGGATGGCCTGCCAGTTGTAGCCGGTGATGCCGCCAACCGCCGCACCCGTCGCCGCGCCGATCGCCGCGCCCTTGCCGCCGCCGAAAATCGCGCCGATACCAGCGCCCGTGGCCGCGCCGACGCCCGTGCCGACGGCTGCATTGGTACCCTGCTGCGATGCGCAGCCGGCAACGAGTGCGCCGACGACGGCGAAAACGGACAGGCGGGTCAACAACTTCGTATTCATCTTGATCTCCTTTTGATTCAAAAGCGGTTCGGCGACACGCGCCGACAATGCGAAAGGGTCTTCGGACGGGCTTTCGGACGAGCCTCTACAATAACGGGAATATTGAGAAACACGTCCGTGCGCCCGGTGCAATGCGTCCCCGGATAGCAACAGCAGCGGGATAGTGCAGCGCGGGACGACTCGCACGCAACGGCGTTAACAATTACTTTCAATTTCCTCAGTTTGTTGCAACGCGACGGCCCATTTAGCAACAAGCGTTCCCTGGAGTTTCAATGAGCATTGACCGCGCGCGGATCGACACCGCACTCGCTACCCTGACCGATCCGAACACCAACCGCAAGTTCGTCGATACGAAGAGCATCCGCAACGTTTCCATCGAAGGCGGCAAGGTTGCGGTGAGCGTCGTGCTGGGTTATCCGGCGAAGACGCAGTTCGCTGCGATCGGCAGCCTCGTTGCCGATGGGCTGCGCCAGGTGCCGGGCGTGACCGACGTTTCCGTCGATGTCACCTCGCAAGTCGTCGCGCATGCGGTGCAGCGCGGCGTCAAATTGTTGCCGAACGTCAAGAACATCATCGCGGTGGCGTCGGGCAAGGGCGGCGTCGGCAAGAGCACGACCGCGACGAATCTCGCGCTCGCGCTTGCGCAGGAAGGCGCGTCGGTCGGCATGCTCGACGCGGACATCTACGGCCCTTCGCTGCCGATGATGCTCGGCATTTCCGGCCGCCCCGAATCGCCGGACAACCAGTCGATGAATCCGCTCACCGGCCACGGCATCCAGGCAAACTCGATCGGCTTTTTGATCGAGCAGGACAACCCGATGGTCTGGCGCGGCCCGATGGTCACGTCCGCGCTCGAACAACTGCTGCGCCAGACGAACTGGAAGGACCTCGATTACCTCGTCGTCGACATGCCGCCGGGAACGGGCGACATTCAGCTCACGCTGTCGCAGAAGGTGCCGGTGACGGGCGCCGTGATCGTCACGACGCCGCAGGACATCGCGCTGCTCGACGCGAAGAAGGGCCTCAAGATGTTCGAGAAGGTCGGCATTCCGATTCTCGGCATCGTCGAGAACATGAGCACCCATGTCTGCTCGAATTGCGGCCACGAAGAGCACATCTTCGGCGCGGGCGGCGGCGAGCGCATGGCGAAGGAATACGGCGTCGAGATTCTCGGGCAGTTGCCGCTCGATATTTCCATCCGCGAACGCACCGATGCGGGCCAGCCGACGGTCGTGTCGGAGCCGGAAAGCCGCATCGCCGAGACGTATCGCGCGATCGCCCGGCGCGTCGCGATTTCGATTGCCGAGCGCCAGCGCGACATGACGTCGAAGTTCCCGAGCATCGTCGTGCAGAACACCTGACGCCGGTCGTCTGGACGTGTCTTTCGCGAGCCTTGTGCGGTGCGGCTCGCGGTATCATGTCGCCTTCGAAGCGCGGCAACGTGGACGCACGGGGCGTCGGCGGGCCGCCAAGAGGATCGCATGAGAGACAGATTCGACGGGAGGGCGCTTGCCGCCTTGTTCGCCACCGCCGCATGCAGCGTTGCGCTGAGCGGCTGCGGCATCATCTTCCAGAATCACGAGAAAATCGCGGACGCCACGCTGAAGCCCACGCCCGGCAACACGGCGCGGGGCACCATCACGCTGATCGAGCGATCGGACGGCGTCCAGGTCACTTACAGCATCACCAACATGCCGCCTAACAGCGATCACGCGTTGCAGGTGCACGAACGCGGCGACTGCATCGCCGTGAACGGGGCCGACGCAAGCCCGGTCTTCGCGCTGCCCGGCGAACGGGCACGCGCGAGCGGGCGGCTCGAAGGCGAACTCGGCAACATTCACGCGGACGCAAACGGCACGGCCACGGGCTTCATCGTCGCGACGGACGTGTCGCTGGACGGCGTGCGCTCCGTTATCTCCCGCGCGATCATGCTGCATCGCGAAGCCACGGAGTCTTATACGATGAGCCCGCACAACGTAGGTCCGGCGCTTGCCTGCGGCGTGATCCGGCGCTGAGCGCGCCGGCCGAACAGCCGGCTTCGTGCCGCACTTCATTCGCGTAAAATACGCGCTTCGTTTTCATTCGTCTCTCGTCTGGCCCGGCCGGGTCATGCGCCGTTTCACCGAAGGCCTGCGGTCGGATCGCGCGATCGCAAGCTGCAACGCTGGGTAGCGTTCCTATGAGCATCAAGTCCGACAAGTGGATTCGGCGCATGGCCGAAGAGCACAAGATGATCGAGCCGTTCGTGCGCGATCAGGTGCGCGTGGCCGAGGACGGCCGCAAGATCGTGAGCTACGGAACGTCGAGCTACGGCTACGACATCCGCGTGGCCGACGAATTCAAGATCTTCACGAACATCAATTCCACCATTGTCGATCCCAAAGCGTTCGACGAGAAATCGTTCGTGGACTTCAAGGGCGACGTCTGCATCATTCCGCCGAATTCGTTCGCGCTCGCGCGCACCGTCGAGTATTTCCGCATTCCGCGCTCGTGCCTGACCGTGTGCCTCGGCAAGTCGACTTACGCGCGTTGCGGAATCATCGTGAACGTGACGCCGTTCGAGCCGGAATGGGAAGGCTACGTCACGCTCGAATTCTCGAATACGACACCTTTGCCTGCGAAGATTTACGCGAACGAGGGCGTAGCCCAGGTTCTGTTCTTCGAAAGCGACGAAATTTGCGAGACGTCCTATGCGGATCGCGGGGGCAAGTACCAGGGGCAGCACGGCGTGACGCTGCCGAAGACCTGAGCCTCGCATCGTCAGACACGCGCACGCAGTTGAAAGACCGCTGATCCGATGCTCGGGCAGCGGTCGTTCCATTTGGAGATTCGCCTCATGAAGTTCCGCTTTCCCGTCGTCATCATCGACGAAGACTTTCGCTCCGAGAACATTTCGGGTTCCGGCATTCGCGCGCTGGCCGAGGCGATCGAGCGCGAAGGCGCCGAAGTGCTCGGCCTGACGAGCTACGGCGATCTCGCCGCGTTCGCGCAGCAATCGAGCCGCGCGTCGTGCTTCATCCTTTCGATCGATGACGACGAGCTGCTGCCTTACGCCGACAACGTCGTCGTCGAAGGCGATACGCCCGAGCTGGCCTCGGCGATCGTCGCGCTGCGCGCGTTCATCGACGCCGTGCGCCGCCGCAACGCCGACATTCCCATTTTCCTGTACGGCGAAACGCGCACGTCGCGGCATCTGCCGAACGACATCCTGCGCGAACTGCACGGCTTCATCCACATGTTCGAGGACACGCCGGAGTTCGTCGCGCGTCACGTCATCCGCGAGGCGAAGGTGTATCTCGATTCGCTCGCGCCGCCGTTCTTCAAGGAACTGGTGCAGTACGCGGAAGAGGGTTCGTACTCGTGGCATTGTCCGGGGCATTCGGGCGGCGTCGCGTTCCTGAAGAATCCGCTCGGGCAGATGTTCCATCAGTTCTTCGGCGAGAACATGCTGCGCGCGGACGTGTGCAACGCGGTCGAGGAACTCGGCCAGTTGCTCGATCACACCGGGCCGGTCGCGGCGTCCGAGCGCAACGCGGCGCGCATCTTCAGCGCGGATCATCTGTTCTTCGTGACGAACGGCACGTCGACGTCGAACAAGATCGTGTGGCACGCGACGGTCGCACCGGGCGATATCGTCGTCGTGGACCGCAACTGCCACAAGTCGATCCTGCACGCGATCACGATGACGGGCGCGATCCCCGTGTTCCTCACGCCGACGCGCAATCACTTCGGCATCATCGGTCCTATTTCGCGCAACGAGTTCAAGCCCGAGGTCATTCGCAAGAAGATCGAGGAAAACCCGTTCGCCCGCGAAGTGCTGGCGAAGAATCCGAAGGTGAAGCCGCGCATCCTGACCATCACGCAGAGCACGTATGACGGCGTGATCTACAACGTCGAGATGATCAAGGACCTGCTCGGCGACATGCTCGACACGCTGCATTTCGACGAAGCGTGGCTGCCGCACGCGGAGTTCCATTCGTTCTATCAGGACATGCATGCGATCGGCGCGGGCCGGCCGCGCACGGGCGCGCTGGTGTTCGCGACGCACTCCACGCACAAGCTGCTCGCAGGCATTTCGCAGGCGTCGCAGATTCTCGTGCAGGACAGCGAGAACAGCACGTTCGACCGTCATCGCTTCAACGAGGCGTATCTGATGCATACGTCGACGTCGCCGCAGTACGCGATCATCGCGTCGTGCGATGTCGCCGCCGCGATGATGGAAGCGCCTGGCGGCCCGGCGCTCGTGGAGGAATCGATTGCGGAGGCGCTCGATTTCCGCCGCGCGATGCGCAAGGTCGACGCCGAATACGGCGACGACTGGTTCTTCAAGGTCTGGGGCCCGGACGCGCTGGCCGAGGAAGGCATCGGCGATCGCGAGGACTGGATGCTGAAGCCGAACGACCGCTGGCACGGCTTCGGCCCGCTCGCGGAAGGCTTCAACATGCTCGACCCGATCAAGGCGACGATCATCACGCCGGGGCTCGATGTCGACGGCGAGTTCGGCGACACCGGCATTCCGGCCGGCATCGTGACGCGCTACCTGGCGGAGCACGGCATCATCGTGGAGAAGACGGGGCTTTATTCGTTCTTCATCATGTTTACGATCGGCATCACGAAGGGCCGCTGGAACTCGATGGTCACCGAGCTTCAGCAGTTCAAGGACGACTACGACAACAATCAGCCGCTGTGGCGCGTGCTGCCGGAATTCGTCGCGCAGCATCCGTCGTATGAGCGCATCGGCTTGCGCGATCTGTGCCAGCAGATTCACAGCGTGTATCGCGCGAACGACATTGCGCGTCTGACGACCGAGATGTATCTGTCGAGCATGGAGCCGGCGATGAAGCCGTCCGAAGCGTACGCGAAGCTCGTGCACCGCGAGATCGACCGCGTGCCGATCGACGAACTCGAAGGCCGCGTGACGAGCATTCTGCTCACGCCGTATCCGCCGGGCATTCCGCTTCTGATTCCGGGCGAGCGCTTCAATCGCACGATCGTCGATTACCTGCGTTTCGCGCGTGAGTTCAACGAGCGCTTCCCGGGCTTCCATACGGATATCCACGGGCTCGTCGGCGAGATGATCAACGGGCGCATCGAGTATTTCGTCGATTGCGTGCGTGATTGACGCCTTCGCTCTCCATGCGGCAAATGAAAACGGCCCGCGCGGGCCGTTTTTTTATCGCTGAAGGGCTGCGATGCGTCAGATCAGACCTTCGGCCTTCATTGCCGCTTGAACCGCAGCGCGTGCGCCCACGCGCGACTGATAGGCGACCAGCGCCGGCCACTTGTTCAGGTCGAGATCGATGTGCCGCGCCCAGCTAAGCACGGTGAAGAGATACGCATCGGCGATGCCGAATTCACTGCCGAGCAGGAACTGCTTGTCGTCGATGTGCTTCGCGACGTAAGCCAGACGGCGGTCGAGATTGGCCATCGCTGCCGCTTTCCAGTCGCTCGACGCGGCCGGATTGAAGAACGGCGAGAAGTTCTTGTGCAGTTCGGTGCCGATGAACGTGAGCCATCCTTGCAGGCGATAGCGCGCCATGGCGTCGGCGAGCGGCGCCAGATGCTTCGCGGGCACCTGATCGGCGATGTACTGCATGATCGCCGGGCCTTCGGTCAGCAATTCGCCGTTATCGAGTTGCAGCGCGGGCACGTAGCCTTTTGCGTTGATCGCCGAGAAATCCGCGCCGCTTGCGGTCAGCTTCGTTTTCAGATCGACTGCTTCGATCTCGTACGGCAGACCGGACTCTTCAAGAACAATGTGCGATGCAAGCGAACATGCGCCGGCCTTGTAAAACAGTTTCATTCGAATCTCCAAGTAAATCGCGGAGCATTATGAACGATTCGAATGGGAGCCGGCAGTGACGGGTGAGGAATGGTTCATGTCGTCGGGCGAAATGATGGGTGGTGCGAAGCGGTGACGAATCGGATAAATCGTGTATGACTTCGTAAGCCTAACGACTACGCTGGCGAATCGAACACTGATAAGAAAGGTCAACAATGAGCGCGAGGCCACCATTCGCGAGCGCATGGCTCGCTTTCCTTGACGTGCGCGTGAGCGTGGCGGGAGTGGGGAAGCTAATCGGCGGCCGGGTGAACGACAATGTCAAAGCTGGCATTTTCCAGAACGCCTGCCCGATCAGAATGAGCTATGTATTGAACCGCACTGGTTTCCCTGTCAGGAAGGACGCTGCTTATGCATCCGTGTCGGGCGCCGACGGTGCACAGTATCTGTTTCGAGTGAACGACATGATGGCTTATCTCGAACGTCAGTTCGGCAAGCCGGAGAAAACGGTCAAGTCCCCCAGGGAGGATGATTTCCGCGGCGAGAAGGGCATTCTCGTTGTTCGAGGACACGGCTGGGACAACGCGCAAGGGCACGTCACCTTGTGGGACGGCAATGCGTGTTCGGATTCATGCCATCTGCTTCACAACCCCGACAACGGCACGTTTATTCCCGAAACAGCATTGCTATGGAAGTTGCACTGATGCGCACATTCGTCGCAGGCGTCGCGCTCTTCGTACTAAGTCAAGCCGTCGCCGCAGCGCACTCTGCATCGATGGTAGAACAACAGGCGCTTTTGAAGCGATGGGCATTGAGCCGATGCCTCGGGAAGGTCTACGCTGACGCGGCAGTGAAGCGGGACGCCGAGGCCACGGCCAGCATCTATCTCGAAGCCGGCATTGTTCCGGCGGATGCGTACAGCGCAGTCGATCAGTTGGCGACCGACTACGCGAACCGGCATTACACCGGCTCGATCGACTCGTCTTTCGGAACGAAGAAGTGCATCGACTTGTTCGACGGCAAGCCGCTCGACCACCTCACCAAACGCCTCGTCAACCCGCCGCGCCTCCGCCGCTAATCAACGATGAACATCCGCGACGGCTCCCGCGCGGCGGGCGGCGCGGAAGCAAACCCCGGATCGGCCGCCATATCGTGCAGCGCGGCTTCGAGCGTCGCGCATATCGCGCTCAGCGCGAGATCGTTCTCCTCCAGCCCGAACGGGTCCTCGATCTGCGCGGCGATCGCTTCGAGCGCCATGAACGCGTACGCCACCAGCAGCGCGAAGAGCGGCGTCAGCACGCCCGCGCCATCGACGAGGCCGAACGGCAGCAGAAAGCAGAACACGTAGATCGTGCGATGGATCATCACCGAGTACGAAAACGGCAGCGGCGTCGATGCAAGCCGCTCGCATCCGCCGACGACCACCGACAGCGCATTCAGGTTGTGGTCCATCGCGAGCACCGCGTAGCCGTCGAGCGACGCTTCGCGCTTACGCTCCGCGATCCACTCGCCGAGCCACAGCAGGATCGTCGCGGGCTTGTATTGCGCGGCGTCCACCCGCGCGAGCAATTCGGGCGGCAGGCGCGGCGCGAGATCGGCGGACGCGTCGGTGCCGCGTAACTGGTGCCGCAGCGCATGCGCGAAGCCGCCGATCGCGGCGAGAAAGCGCCGTGTCGCTTCCGTATCGCGCGGATGCTGCAACGCCAGCGCCTGCCGCGCAAGCGAACGCGCCGTAATCAGCAGCGATCCCCATAGCTTGCGGCCTTCCCACCAGCGGTCATAGCTCGCGCTGTTGCGAAAGCCGAGAAACACCGCGAGCGCGATCCCGACGAGCGCGAACGGCGGCGTGCCGAGCCCGATCGGGTAGTGGCGCATGTGGTCGTGCATGAAGATCGCCGCGACCGACAGCGCGAAAATCAGCCCGAGGCGCGGCAGCAATTGCGGCAGCACGGAGCCGCGCCAGACGAACAGCAGGCGGAACCAGTGCAGCTTGGGGCGAATGATCATGATGGAGCGCCAGGGACGATCACGCGATTATCCCGAAATGCCGGCGATCGCGTGGCAACAAAAAAGGCCGTCGAATCCGACGGCCCTTCATGCAATGCTTCGATGCAAGCGCGCGTTCAGAGCGCCGCCCGCGCAGCCTTCGCCGCCGCGCGCACCTGGTCCGGCGCGGTTCCGCCCGGATGATTGCGGCTCGCGACCGAGCCTTCGAGCGTCAGATAGCTGAACACGTCTTCGCCGATCAGATGCGCGACGTTCGGCAACTCGATGCGCATCGCGTCTAGCGACAGGTCCGCGAGATCGCAGCCGCGATCGTCACAGATGCGCACCGCGTGCGCGACGGCTTCGTGCGCGTCGCGGAAGGGCAGGCCGCGCTTCACGAGATAGTCCGCGAGATCGGTGGCCGTCGAGAAGCCTTGCAGCGCCGCGGCGCGCATCGCTTGCGGCTTGACCGTGATGCCCGCCGCCATCTCCGAGAAGATACGCAGCGTATCGGCGACGGTATCGACCGTATCGAAGAGCGGTTCCTTGTCTTCCTGATTGTCCTTGTTGTACGCGAGCGGCTGGCCCTTCATCAGCGTCAGCAGCGCCATCAGGTGCCCGTTCACGCGACCCGTCTTTCCGCGTGCCAGTTCGGGCACATCGGGATTTTTTTTCTGCGGCATGATCGACGAGCCGGTGCAGAAGCGATCCGCGAGATCGATGAAGCCCACGCGCGGGCTCATCCACAGCACCAGTTCTTCCGAGAAGCGCGACACGTGCGTCATCACGAGCGCGGCCGCCGCCGTGAATTCGATCGCGAAGTCGCGGTCGGACACGGCGTCCAGCGAATTGGCGCAAATGCCGTCGAAGCCGAGCGACGCCGCTACCGCTTGACGGTCGATCGGATAACTCGTCCCCGCGAGCGCCGCCGCGCCGAGCGGCAGGCGATTCAAGCGCTTGCGGCAATCGCGCATGCGTTCGGCATCGCGGGCGAACATCTCGACGTAGGCGAGCAGGTGATGCCCGAACGTCACCGGCTGCGCGACCTGCAAATGCGTGAAGCCGGGCATGATCGTGTCGGCATGCTTCTCGGCCATGTCGATGAGCGCGCCGCGCAGGTCCGTCAGCAGGCCGCCGATGCGGTCGATCTCGCCGCGCAGCCACAGGCGGATGTCGGTCGCGACCTGATCGTTGCGCGAGCGGCCGGTGTGCAGGCGCTTGCCGGCATCGCCGATCAACGCCGTCAGGCGCGCCTCGATGTTCAGGTGCACGTCTTCCAGGTCCAGCTTCCACTCGAATTCGCCGCGCTCGATTTCGCCCTTGATCTGCGCCATGCCGCGCTCGATGGCCGCGAGGTCATCGGCGCTGATGATTTTCTGCGCGGCGAGCATGGATGCGTGCGCGAGCGAGCCTTGAATGTCGACGAGCGCAAGCCGCTTGTCGAAAAACACCGACGACGTATAGCGCTTGACGAGCTCCGACATCGGCTCGGAGAAGCGAGCCGACCAGGCTTCGCCTTTTTTGTGGAGTTGGGACGTCATGGTGATGTTGTCAGCGGTTGGAGCGGCTTTGCGTCAAGCCGGAAGACGAAGATTTTAACATTCGGGACTATTCCGACCCGACCAGAATCACCAGCTTCAGATCCTCGCGATGCGCGGGCTTGAACGTGATCTGATTGAAAACGATGCGCCCGCGCACCGGATGCTGAAACGCGCGCTCGCCGCCTTCGCGCTCGAAGACGTCCTGCGAGGCCCAGTAACGCGCGAAGGCATCGCTGGCGGCTGTCAGCGAATCGATCAGCGCGCGCGTGGGCGGGTCGTTCAGGTGACGGATGGAATCGGCGCGAAATTCGGCGGCGAGCCGCCGCGCGCGCGTTTCCCAATCGACGATCAATTCCCGCGCGGCCATCGACGTGAACGTGTACGCCAGCAGATTGCGGTCGTGCTCGCCGTCGAGCCAGCCGACGAACAGCTCGGCGGCGGGCGCGTTCCAGCGCAGCGCATTCCACTGGCGGTCGAGCACGTAGGCGGGCGCGCCGATCAGCCCAACCGTCTGCAGCAGCGCGGCCGGCACGTCCTGCGCGGCGGGATCGGGCTCGGCGGGATCGCGCTGGGCGGCGAGCTCGAACAGGTAAGCCCGCTCCGCCCGCGACAGTTGCAGCGCGACCGCGATGCGCGCGAGGGCGTCGGCGGAAGCGGACACCGGGCGGCCCTGCTCGATCCACGTGTACCACGTCGGGCTCACGCCGCAGAGCTGCGCGACTTCCTCGCGCCGCAGCCCGGGCGTGCGGCGGCGCGGTCCCGGCGGCAAGCCGACGGCGAGCGGCGACAGGCGTTCGCGATGCGTGCGGATGAAATCGCCGAGTGCGCGGGCAGGCGTCTCGGGCAACGGCTCGGAAGAGTTTTTCTCAGCGTTCATTCAGACTTCGACAGGTGGTTCCGATACCAGAATATCTACTCAACTTGTACTGGTACCAGGCGGGCTCTATTGTAGCGGCAGGCACTTCAGCCGACGACAAAACGGAGCCCACGATGAAACACCACGAACAGGTCGCCGACGCCTTTGGCTCGACCGCCGCCGCGTATCTCACGAGCCAGGTTCACGCGACCGGCGCGGACTTGCAGAATCTCGCCGCGACCTTCGCGGCCACGTGCGGCAACGCGACGGTGCTCGACATGGGCTGCGGCGCGGGCCACGCGAGCTTTGCGATCGCCCCGCATGTGCGGGAAGTGGTGGCGTACGACATCGCGCCGCAGATGCTCGCCACGGTCGATGCCGCCGCGAAGGAACGCGGCCTCGCGACGATCCGCACGCAGCAGGGCGCCGCCGAGACGCTGCCGTTCGACGATGCATCGTTCAACTGGGCCGTGAGCCGCATGAGCGCGCATCACTGGCGCGACGTGCCGCGCGCGCTCCGGGAAGCGCATCGCGTGCTGAAGCCGGGCGGGCGGCTGAAGTTCATCGATATTGCGGGCATCGACGATCCGCTTTACGACACGCATATCCAGGCGATCGAATTGCTGCGCGACGCGTCGCACATTCGCGACTATCGCGCAAACGAGTGGATCGCGATGCTCGACGCAGCCGGCTTCGACGCGCAGGTGACCGAGCGCTGGCGCATTCCGCTGGAATTCGAAGCGTGGGTAGCGCGGATGCGCACGCCGCCGGAGCGCGTGACCGCGATCCGCTCGATGTGGACGAGCGCCCCCGACGAAGTGCGCCAGTACTTCAGCGTGCAGGACGACTGCTCGTTCGAACTGGACGCGTTGATGATCGAGGCGAAGCGCCGCAACTGACGCGTTCGCCCCGGCGGGATCGTCAGCCGGTATTGCGCAAGCCTGCCGCGATCCCGTTGATCGTCAAATGAATGCCGCGCCGCAGCCGCACGTTCTGGTCTCCCGAACGATGACGCTTGAGCAGTTCCACTTGCAGGTGATTCAGCGGATCGAGATACGGGAAGCGGTTCTTGATCGAGCGCGCGAGCAGCGGGTTGTCGGCAAGCCGCTCGCTCTTGCCGGTGATTTCCCCGAGCACGCGGCAGGTGCGCTCGTGTTCGGCGACGATCCGCTCGAACACGAGCTTGCGCAGCTTCTTGTCGCTGACGAGCTGCGCATAGCGCGAGGCCACCGCGAGATCGGTTTTCGCGAGCACCATGTCCATGTTCGACAGCAGGTTCTGAAAGAACGGCCACGTCTTGTGCATCTTGCGCAGCGTGGCGAGGCGCTTCGTGCGGTCGGCGTCGGATGCGGCCTGATCCAGATAGGCCGTGACCGCGCTGCCGAAGCCGTACCAGCCCGTCAGCAGCAAGCGGCACTGTCCCCATGAGAAGCCCCACGGAATCGCGCGCAAATCCTCGATCTTGCGATGCTTCGGGTCCTGCAGCTTGCGCGACGCCGGCCGGCTGCCGATGTTCAGCTCCGCGATTTCCGCAATCGGCGTCGACGAGAAGAAGTAATCGGTGAAGCCGGGCGTCTCGTAGACGAGCGCGCGATATGCGGACATCGCCGCATCGGAAAGCGTCTGCATGGTTGCTTCGAACTTCGGCAAATCGGCAGGGGCGTTTTCGTGCGGCAGGAGCGTGGCTTCCAGCGTCGCGGCGACGACCGTTTCCAGATTGCGCCGCCCGATTTCCGGATTGCCGAACTTGCTCGCGATGACTTCGCCTTGCTCGGTCAGGCGAATCTGGCCGTCGACGGTGCCGGGCGGCTGCGACAGGATCGCCTGATAGGTCGGGCCGCCGCCGCGTCCGACGGTGCCGCCACGCCCGTGGAACAGCCTGAGCGTCGTGCGCCGCTGCTTGAACAACGCGACGAGCGCCAGTTCCGCGCGATACAGCTCCCAGTTCGACGTGAGGAAGCCGCCGTCCTTGTTGCTGTCCGAATAGCCCAGCATGACTTCCTGCTCGCCGCCCTGATTCTCGATGAGCGCATCGACGCCCGGCAGCGAGAAGAGATCGCCCATGATGACGGGCGCATTGCGCAAGTCCGCGATCGTCTCGAAGAGCGGAATCACCATGAGGCCATCGCGCGCGGGATCGTCGTCGCTGCCGAGACAGCCTTGCAGGACGCCGGTTTCCTTCTGCAGCAGCATCACTTCCAGCAGGTCGCTGACGGTTTCCGTGTGGGAAATGATGTAGTTGCGCACGGCGCGCGCGCCGAATTTCTCGCGGGTCACGCGCGCCGCTTCGAGCACGCCGAGTTCGCTCGTCGCGAGATCGGAATAGCGCGCATAGGGCAGACGCAGCGGACGCGGCTGCGCCAGTTCCTTCAACAGCACGCGGCGCTTGTCTTCCTCCGAAAGCGCCGCGTAGTCCTGCTCGACGCCGCCGCGCGACAGCAGTTCCGCGACGACGGCTTCGTGGATGTCCGAACTCTGCCGCAGATCGATGCTCGCGAGATGGAAGCCGAACACTTCAGATGCCCGCGCGAGCGGCGACAGGCGCAGCGACGACAGGGACGCGCCGTGATGCTCCGCGAGCGAATCGATCAGCACGTGCAGATCGCGCGTGAACTCGGCGGCGTCGGCGTAGGGCGTCGCGCGGATCGGCGTCGCGCCGCGTCCCGCGCTGCGCACGGACACCGCGCCCTCGCCGAGCCGCACGCGCGCGCTCGCGGCGAGCCGCGTGTAGATGCCGATCAGCGCCCGGCGGTACGGCTCGTCCGTGCGATGCGGCGAGCGGTCCGGCGACGCATCGGCGAGTGCCTGCAGCGCCGCGCTCGATCCGGACAGCAGCTCCGACACCGACAACTCCGCGCCCAGCTTGTGCACTTCTTCGAGATAGTGTTCGAAGATGACGGTCGCCTGCCGGGTGATCGCGTTTTCGAGCGTCTCGGCGGTGACGTTCGGATTGCCGTCGCGGTCGCCGCCGATCCAGCTTCCCATCTGGAAGAACGGCGGCAGGCGCGCGGGCAGGCCGTGCTCGGCGAGCGCGGCTTCGATATCGGCGTAAAGCGCGGGAATTTCCTGCAGAAAGGTCGCGCGATAGTAGGACAGCGCGTTCTCGATCTCATCGGCAACGGTCAGCCGCGCGTCGCGCAGCATGCGCGTCTGCCACAGCGACGTCACCCGTGCGCGCAGCACCGCTTCGTTCCGCGCACGTTCGCGGGCGGTCAGTTCCTGATCGCGCTCGGCGAGCAGCCGGGCGATGTCGTGCTGCGCATCCAGAATGCTCTTGCGCTGCACTTCGGTCGGATGCGCGGTGAGGACGGGGACGATCAGCGCGTCGTCGAAGAACTTCTGCAGCAACTTGCGCGTCGCGCTGACGTTCTTCTGTTCGCGCATCCGCTCGATGGCATAGGCGATTGCGCCGGGACGCGGCGCGGTGCCCGCGAGCGCGTGAATGCGCCGCCGGCGGTTGTGATGCCGGTCTTCCGCGATATTCGCCAGGTGCGAGAAATAGCTGAACGCGCGCACGACGCTCACCGTCTGCTCCGGCGACAGCGCGCGCAGGCGTTTTTCCAGCGCCTGCGACGCATCGACATCGTCTTCGCGGCGGAATTTCACGGCGGTCTGACGGATGGTCTCGACCATGTCGAACACGGCGTCGCCTTCCTGCTCGCGCAACACTTCACCGAGCAGCCGGCCGAGAAAGCGGATGTCCTCGAAGAGCGGGCGGTCCTTGTCGTCGCGGGCGCGGTTCGTGGGCTTCGCGCGTTCGGCGGACGTTTCGTCGATGACGGCGTCGGCCTTCGGCTTCTTGCGCGGCGTCACGGGGTCCGCTTTCTTCGATGGCTTCGCCTCGAACGCGAGCGGCGCGTCAGAGGATGAGTCAGGCAATGCGCCGTTGCTGCTGGCCGGGCGGGCCGATGCGGAAGACGTCACGTTGGATTCCTCTTTGATGCAAGCCAGAGAACATCGGCAGACGCGGCGGCCGGGGCCGGCGTCCTGGGCGTGTCATGCGGATCAGCGAAAGCGGACGTGCTCGAAGCGCGGTGTGGCGGCGCACGTGTCTCCCCGTGCCGCGGCCACGCACGGCGCCGACCTCGCAGGCGCTCGGAAAGGCGCACCAGACAAGGCTCCGGCGTGCCGCCCGCGCCAAATGGACCCTGGCGTGCGTGCTACCATTATTCGTTATTTCATCCCGTCATTCGATCGAGCATCAATGAATTCCGAGACGCATTCAACGACACCGCCCGCCACGCTCATCATCGCGTCGAGGGAAAGCCGGCTCGCCATGTGGCAGGCCGAGCACGTGCGGTGTGCGCTGCACAAATTATATCCATCTTGCGACGTCAAAATTCTCGGAATGACGACGCGCGGCGATCAGATTCTGGATCGCACGCTGTCCAAAGTCGGCGGCAAGGGCCTCTTCGTCAAGGAACTCGAAGCCGCGCTCGCCGAAGGCCGCGCCGATCTGGCCGTGCATTCGCTGAAGGACGTGCCGATGCGATTGCCCGACGGCTTCACGCTCGGCGCGATTCTCGAACGCGAAGATCCGCGCGATGCCTTCGTGTCGCCGCATTACGCATCGCTGGCGGAATTGCCGGCGGGCAGCGTCGTCGGCACGTCGAGCCTGCGCCGCGAAGCGATGATCCGCGCGCGCTTCCCGCATCTCGAAGTGCGGCCGTTGCGCGGCAATCTGGATACGCGCCTCGGCAAGCTGGATCGCGGCGACTATGCAGCCATCATTCTCGCGGCGGCGGGACTCAAGCGGCTCGGCATGGAAGGGCGCATCCGCGCGTTGCTCGATGCGTCGGAGAGTCTGCCGGCTGCCGGTCAGGGCGCGCTCGGCATCGAGATTCGCGCGGACCGCGCCGATCTCGCCGCGTGGCTCCAGCCGCTGCACGATGAAGCGACCGCGCTCGCCGTCGAAGCGGAACGCGCGGTGTCGCGGGCGCTCGGCGGAAGCTGCGAAGTGCCGCTCGCCGCGTACGCGCATTGGCGTGACGACGCGCTCTATCTGCGCGGCGCGGTATCGCTGCCCGATGGCAAGCGCGTGCTGCGCGCCGAAGAGCACGTGCGCGCGCCCGATCTCGCGGGTGCGCTCGCGCTCGGCCAGCGCGTGTCGGCGGACCTGGAGGCGCAAGGCGCGATGGACATCGTCAACGCGCTCTCGACGATGAGCCGCGCCGACGCGCCCAACGCGGCCCCGGCGCGGGACGACCGAGTGCCGCCGTCGGCGGCGGACCCGTCCTGATGGCGAGCCAGCGCCGCGCCACCGTCGTCATTACGCGGCCGGCCGGGCAGTCGTTGGGGCTCATCGAGCGGCTTCATCGCGCGCAGTTCGATGCGTTCGAATTTCCGCTAATCGACATTGCCCCCGTCGCCGACGACGCCCCGCTGCGCGCCGCCCTCGACGAACTCTACGGCCCCGAGCGTTACGCGCTCGTCGTGTTCGTTTCCCCGAACGCCATCGATCACGCGTTCGGCCGCCTGTTCGCGCCGTGGCCGGCGGACGTGCCGGTGGCGGTAGTCGGGCCGGGCAGCGTCGCGGCGCTCGCGCGGCAAGGCGTGAGCGCGCCGGGGCATCGCGTGATCAGTCCATCGGCGGAGCATGCCGATCCGCGTTTCGATTCCGAGGCGCTCTACGCAGCCATCGAAGCGCACTTCGGCGCGAACGGACTCGAAGGCAAGCGCGTGCTCATCGTGCGCGGCGACGGCGGGCGCGAGTGGCTCGCCGACCGCCTCGCGGAAGCGGGCGCGCGCGTCGAGAAAGCGGCGGCGTACCGGCGTCTGTTGCCGGAGCCGTCGATGCAGAAGTGGGAGCGCATCCACACGCTGCTCGCCGGCGAACCGCACGCGTGGCTGCTGACCAGTTCGGAAGGCGTACGCAATCTCGACGAACTCGCACGCGAGCATCTCACCGCCGACGAGATCGCCCGGCTGAAGCGTGCGCCGGTGCTCTGCCCGCATCCGCGCATCGCCGAAGCCGCGCGCCAGACGGGTTTTGATAGGATTACGGTGTCCGGCGCCGGCGATGAGCGCATCGTGGAGGCGCTGGAAACCCTGTTTCCGCAGGATGCCGCCGCGCAGCCGCGTAGCGCGGGATCATCGACGCCGTCATCGGCGGCTGTATCGACGGACAACGCACCGGCCCATTCGCCGGACAACTCACCGGCCCATCAACCGGCTCAATCACGCATGACTGATTCGAACGATTCCAAGAAAGCTTCACCTCAGCCGAACGTGACACCGCCGCTGCCTCCCAATACGCCGTTCACGCCCTACGAGCAGCAGAAGCGGCGGGGCAACGCGGGCACCGTATTGTTGTGGTTCGTCGTCGCCATCGTGGCGATTGCCGCGGGCGCGGGCGGTTACGCGCTGAACCGCAAGGTCGACCGCAAGGAACAACAACTGACGCAGCGCGTCGCGCAGGCCGATGCGCAAAACGCCGATTTGCGCGCGAAGGCCGAACAGGCCGCGAACGCAACCGGCGCGCTCAACACGCAGATCATCCAGTTGCAAGGCAAGCTCAACGATGCCGAAGCGCACAGCCAGGCGTTGCAGCAGCAGTATCAGGACCTCGCGAGCAATCGCGACGACTGGACGCTGGCCGAAGTCGAGCAGATTCTGTCGAGCGCGAGCCAGCAGCTGCAACTGACCGGCAACGTGCAGCTCGCGCTGTTCGCGCTCGAGAGCGCCGACACGCGCCTCGCCGCGACGACCGGCCCGCAAGTGGTGTCCATTCGCAAGGCCATCGCGCAGGACATGGACAAGCTGAAAGCCGCGCCGACGACCGATCTCACCGGCCTCGCCATCAAGCTCGATACCGCCATCGAACAGATCGACGGGCTGCCGCTAGCAGGCGAAGCGCCGATCGAGCGTGCGCGCGCACAGGCCGCGACGCCCGCCGATAGCGCGTCGATCGCGGCGGCCACCGGCGAGCCGCGCTGGAAGGTGCTGTGGCGGCAGATCACGACCGGCATCGGGCAGCAGCTGGCGAGTCTCGTGTCGGTGCGGCGCATCGACAACGCCGACGCCATGCTCACGTCGCCCGATCAGGGCTACTTCGTGCGCGAGAACGTGAAGCTGCGGCTGTTGTCCGCGCGTCTGTCCTTGCTGTCGCGCAGCGAACCGACGCTCAAGTCCGATCTCCAGGCCGCCGACGCGTCGCTGGCCCGCTACTTCGATCCGTCGTCGAAGAAAGTGCAGGCCGTGCGCGAGCTCGTGAAGCAGGTCGAACAGGCGTCGCTAGCGCTCGCCGTGCCGAACCTGAACGCGAGCCTCGCCGCCGTGCACCAGTTCAAGCGAGGCGGATGATGACGATTCGTGGACTCATCTGGCTCGCGCTGCTGTTCGCGGTCGCGGTGATCGTCGCGACGGTCGGCGGTTTCAACGGCGGACAGGTTCTGTTCGTGGTGCCGCCGTATCGCGTGGACCTGTCGCTGAACCTGTTCGCGGTGGCGCTCGTCGTGCTGTTCATCGTGCTGTATGCGCTGATTCGCGCGGCGCGCGGCGTGTGGAAAATGCCGGAGCGCGTCGCCGCATACCGGGCGCGCAGCCGTCTTGCAAAGGCGAATGCGTCCTTGCGCGACGCCATCGGCCATCTGTACGCGGGCCGCTTCTCGAAGGCGGAGAAAGCCGCCCGCGATGCGCTTTCCGTCGATGCCAACAAGGGCGCCGCGGGTCTCGTCGGGGCGCACGCGGCGCATCGGCTGCATGAATACGCGCGCCGCGACGAATGGCTCACGCACGTCACCGGCGCCGACTGGCAGGATGCCCGCCTCATGGCCACCGCCGACATGCGCGCCGATGGCCGCGACGCGGACGGCGCGCTCGTCGCGTTGACGGAAATGCAGGCGCAGGGCGGCCGGCGCATCCACGCGCAGCAGATAGCGTTGCGCGCCCAGCAGCAGTTGAAGAACTGGGGCGAAGTGCTCAAGCTCGTGCGGATGCTGGAGAAGCGCGAGGCGCTGCATCCGGCGGTCGCGGTGCGGCTGCGTCAGGTTGCGGCGGAGAATCTGTTGCGCGATCGCCGGCACAATCCCGACGCGCTGCTCGAATTCTGGCAGTCGCTGTCGGTGACGGAGCGCCAGTCGCCGCGTCTCGCCGATCTTGCCGCCGAACTGCTGATCGCGCTCGATCGCCGTGCCGAAGCGAAAAAGATCGTCGAAGACGCGCTCGCGCATAACTGGGACGCGCGCCTGTTGCGGCGTTATCCGGATTGCATCGTCGGCGGCGACGCGGTCCCGCTGATCCAGCGCGCCGAAGCGTGGCAGAAGGAACGCACCGAGGACGCGGATCTGCTCTTCACGCTCGGCAGGCTCTGCTTGCATCAGCAGTTGTGGGGCAAGGCGCAGGCGTTCCTCGAATCGGCGCTGAAGCTGGCCGATAACGAACCGCTGAAGATTCGGACGCATCGCGCGCTGGCTCGTCTGCACGAGCAACTCGGCGATGCCGAAAAGGCCGCCGAGCACTATCGCGCGAGCGCACTGGCGATGAACGTCGTGTAAGACGAATTCCGAGCCGAAGTCCTTGAAAGCCGCAGGCGCGTGAAGCGCCTGCGGCTTTTTCATTTCTCCGCGTCTGTCCGTTCGTTGCCGCACGGCCCGCGACCGCCGTAGCGTGATCTATTCTCATTCAGCCGCCGGGACAGTCGGCTAAAGGAGACGAAGTGAACAGACCGAACAGGCTTCGAACCGTCGCCGCGCGGGCGCTCGGTGTCTTGCTGTCGTGCGCCGTATCGTCGCCCGCTTTTGCGCAGACAAGCGCGCCGCAATGGACAGGCACATGGTCCGCCGCGCCCGCCGTGACCAGCGATCCCGGCTTCGAGAATCAGACGATTCGCCAGATCGTGCACACGAGCATCGGCGGAACGGCGGCGCGTTTGCGGTTCTCCAATCTCTTCGGTGCGCAGCCGGTGACCATCGGCAATGTGCATCTCGCGCAGCGGGCGAGCGGCGCGCAGACCGTCGCCGCGACCGATCGCGTCGCGACGTTCAACGGCCAGTCCTACGTGACGATACCGGCGGGCAGCTCCGTGTCGAGCGATACGATCGCCTTCCCGGTGCCGACGCTCGGCGACATCGCCGTGAGCGTTCACGTGCCGTCGAGGACGCCGCCGAATTCAACGGGACACGTCGCCGGATTGCAGGATGTCTATATCGCGCCCGGCGACGCAAGCGGCGATGCATCGTTCGCGGGCGGCGTCGCCAATGCGGCGGGCGAGCGATCGTATTACTTCCTGACCAATGTCGATGTGGTCAACGCGGGCGCGACCGGCGCGGTCGTCACGTTCGGTGCATCGATCACGGACGGCCTCTCGTCGGCGCCGAACACGAACGGGCGCTGGCCGAATCGATTGGCCGGGCGGCTCATCGGCGCGGGCATGAACGTGGGCGTGCTGAATCAGGGCATCAGCGGCAACAACTTCTTCTCGGACGGCGCTGCATCGGGCCAGGCGGGCCTCGCGCGCTTCGGCCGCGACGTGCTGCAACAGGCCAACGTGAAGTGGGTCATCGTGTCCGACGATGCGGTGAACAATCTGATCGGGGGCGATCCGCCGACCGCCCAGCGGCTCGTCGACGCATTTCGCGAACTGATCGCGCAAGCGCACGCCGCGAACGTGAAGATCATCTGCTCGACGCTCACGCCGTTTCAGGGCGTTTCGCGATGGACGCCCGGCATCGAAAACACGCGGCAAGCGGTGAACGCCTTCCTGCGCGATAAATCCAGCGGATGCGATGGCCTGCTCGATCAGGCGCTCGCACTCGGCGGCGCGGGCATCGGCGCGAGTGCCTTCGCGGCAGCGTTCAATAGCGGCGACAATCTGCATCCGAACGATGCGGGCATGCAAGCCATCGCCGATGCGGCGAATCTCGGCTGGTTCGCCGCCTTGCCCGCCGTGCGTGCGCCGTCGGGCTGCGGCCGGCTCGCGCCGGGCGAAGGGCTATTGGTCGGGCAGACGCTCGCTTCGTGCGACGGACGATTCTCGCTGACGCTCGGCCGCGACGGTTATCTCGCCATCGTGGTCAACGGCGCGGCAATCTGGTCGTCGAGTGCTGCGGGAGAGCCGGGCGTCGCGATGCGTTTCGCGGAAGACGGCGCGCTGTCGCTCTACAACGCCAACGGCGCACGCGTGTGGCAGAGCACGAAAACGGATGCAGCCGGCTACGCCTACATGCAGCGCGACGGCAACCTCGTCGTCTATTCGACGGCCGGCAAGCCCGTGTGGGCGACCGGCACGGCGACCGGAGCGGCTCAGTAGGTGGGAACGGACGGATCGACCTGACGCGACCACGCGTCGATGCCGCCGTACAGATTGAAGATGTTCGTGAAGCCGCGCGATTCGAGGAACATGCCGACCTGGGCGCTGCGCGCGCCGTGATGGCAGATGCAGACGATCTGCGCGTCGTCGTCGAGTTCTTCGCTGCGCGCGGGAATGTCGCGCATCGGAATGGACACGATGTTGTCCATCTTCGCCGTCTGAAGCTCCCACGGTTCGCGCACGTCGAGCAGCACGGGAGCGGGGCGGGACGAATCGGCGAGCCACGCGGCGAGTTCGGAAGCGGAGAGATTCTGCATGGGAACGTGAGCGGACGATGATGATCCGCAGCGGCGGTGTCGCCGCGCCGCGGACCGGTTGACGTTCAGAACCTGAACGGCGAAGGATGCACCGCGTTCTTCAACGGCGCGACGAGCGTTTCGAACACATCGGACACGCGGAACTGCTTTTCGTCGACACGCGTGATGATCTGCGCCTTCATGACCGGCGCCGTGCCGACGAACGCCGCAATGCGCCCGCCGATGCTCAGCTGCTCGAGAAATTCCTGCGGCATGATCGGCAGACCGCCCGACACGCAGATGACGTCGTACGGCGCGCCTTCGTTCCAGCCGCGCGCGCCGTCGCCTTCGACGACCTGCGCGTTCGTCACGCCATTCGCGGCGAGGTTCTGCTTCGCGAATTCAGCCAGTTCCGGCGAGATTTCGACCGTCGTCACGCTGCGGCCGCGATGTGCGAGCAGCGACGCCATGTAGCCCGAGCCCGCGCCGATTTCGAGGACCGTTTCGGTCTTCTTCACCGCCAGTTCCTGCAGGATGCGCGCTTCGATCTTCGGCGCGAGCATGCGTTCGCCGCCCGGCAGCGGAATTTCGAGGTCCGCGAAAGCGATGTTGCGATAGGCGGCGGGAACGAAGTTCTCGCGCTTGACGATCGACAGCAGGTTCAATACGTCCTGGTCCAGCACATCCCACGGACGAATCTGTTGCTCGATCATGTTGAAACGCGCTTGCTCGATGTTCATTTTCTGTGTGCGTGTTGACGACCGGGAACATACGCCCCGATGCGCGGCGGGAAGCGGCGGAGCGGGGCGGATTGACTTCGCGATTGTAGCAAATCGATGCCTTTCGCCGCCCGCGCCGCGCGGGTCTAATGCGGCAGCCGGATATCGAACTTGAACGTGATGAGCCGCGCGACGAGGATGAACGCCGTCGACATCAGCACGTTATAGATCGGTTCGACGGCGAACTGCTCCAGCCCGATGTAGATCCAGCAGCCTGCGAACGCGCACACCGCGTAGGGCCGGGAATCGCGCAGGATCAGCGGGATTTCATTGCACAGCACGTCGCGCATGATGCCGCCGAACACGCCGGTCGTGACGCCCATCATCGTCGCGGTGAAGACGGGCATCTGCGCATCGAGGGCGATGGAGGTGCCCGACACGCTGAAGAGGCCGAGCCCGATGGCGTCGGTGACGAGGAGCGCGCGCTGGTCGAATAGACGCGTCGTGACGCGCAGGAAGTATGGCGCGAAGATCGCCATCGCGAAGATCGCGACTACGTATTCCTGATGCTCGACCCAGTAGAAGGGGCGGCGGGACAGCAGCACGTCGCGCACGGTGCCGCCGCCGAACGCGGTGGCGAGCGCGACGAGAAAAGCGCCGACCGCGTCGAGCCGGCGCTTCCTCGCTTCGATGAGGCCGGAGAGCGCATACGCGAAAATCGCGAACGCCTCCATGATGGAAATGGCGAGCGTGAGCCTGGGATGCACGTGCGTTCCGTTCAGCGGGTCTTGTCTTGTGGATGGTTGTGATGCCGCGGCGTGCCGCCCGGTTGCAGCAGCACGAGCACGGCCCCCGCGCCGCCGTCGTGCGGACGCGCCTGGCAGAAGGCAATCACTTCGGCCTTCTGCACGAGCCACGCGCGCACCTTGCCCTTCAGCACGGGATGCTTGCCGATCGAGCCGAGCCCCTTGCCGTGAATCACGCGCAGGCAGCGCAGCCCGCGTTTCACCGATTCGCGGATGAACTCCGCAAGCGCCTCGCGGGCTTCTTCTCGCCGCATGCCGTGCAGATCGAGCTGCGCCTGCACGATCCACGCGCCGCGCCGCAGTTTCTTCACGACTTCCTGACTCACGCCCGGCCGGTGATAGGAGAGCGTTTCGTCGATGTCGAGCAGACTTTCGGGATCGTATTCGTCGGAGAGCGCTTCCTGCAGCACCGCTTCTTCGTCGCGCAGGCTTTGCAGCGGCAGCGGCGAGGGCGGCACGCGCGGCACGGTCGTGCGCGGCGGCGTCTTCAGCGGCTCGACCGCACCGATCGCGCGGCGAAAATCGTCGGCGTCGGCGACCGCCTCGCGCTCGGCCCGCGCTGCCGCGATGCGTTGGGCCTGGCGCTGGTCCGCGTCAGCTTTGAGCGCGGTCTTCAGCGACGCGAGACCGGCAAGCCCTTCGCGCTTCACCGCCGCCGACACCTCGCGCGGATCGGCCGGCTTCTGCGCGGGCGCGACGGCGCGCGGCGCTTCCCGGCGGCGGGCTTTCGGTTCCTTCGGGTGCGGATGATTTTTGGGCATCGTTCGGCCAGAAGAGTCGGCTGCGGGTCAAAAGCAAGCGGCTGAGGACGGCATCGACGCGGCGCGCCGATTGTGCCACGGGCGCGGCCGCCGTCGCATGCGCGAAGCCGAAACGCGCGCAGCCGTGCCGGGAAACAAAAAACGGGCCGTGGCCCGTTTTGTCGTCGAAACGCCGGCGTGGTCGGCGTCGCGAAGCGTCGAATGCAGCGCGCCGAATCCCATTTTAGCGGCCCGGCGCGCGGTATCGCTTGCCGTTCAACGATCCTTTTCGTGGCTCATCGAGTGCGGCGTGGGCGTTTCGTCGATGGCTTCGAGGTAACGCTGCGCATCGAGCGCGGCCATACAGCCGGTGCCGGCGCTCGTGATCGCCTGACGGTAGATGTGATCCTGCACGTCGCCCGCCGCGAACACGCCGGGGATGCTCGTCGCGGTCGCGTTGCCCGAGGTGCCGCCCTTCGTGATGATATAGCCGTTCTTCATCTCGACCTGGCCGGTGAAGAGGTCGGTGTTCGGCTTGTGGCCAATTGCCACGAACACGCCTTGCAGCGCGATGTCGGTGGTTTCGCCGGTGCCCGTGTGCTTCACGCGCAGGCCGGTGACGCCGGATTCATCGCCCAGCACTTCGTCGAGCACGTGATTCCACTTGATGTCGACCACGCCTTCCTGTTCCTTGGCGAGCAGGCGGTCGATGAGAATCGGCTCCGCGCGGAACTTGTCGCGGCGGTGAATTACCGTCACCTTCTTCGCGATGCCCGACAGATACAGCGCTTCTTCGACCGCCGTATTGCCGCCGCCGATCACCGCGACTTCGCCGTTGCGATAGAAGAAGCCGTCGCACGTCGCGCACGCGGACACGCCCTTGCCCATGAACGCCTGTTCCGACGCCTCACCGAGATATTGCGCCGATGCGCCCGTCGAGATGATCAGCGAATCGCAGGTGTACTCGCCCGAATCGCCGATCAGACGGAACGGCCGCTCGTTGAGCTTCGCGGTATGGATGTGGTCGAACACGATCTCGGTGTTGAAGCGGCGCGCGTGTTCTTCCATGCGCTGCATGAGTTCCGGACCCTGCACGCCCGAGGGATCGCCCGGCCAGTTTTCGACGTCGGTCGTGGTCATCAGCTGGCCGCCTTGCGCGAGGCCGGTGACGAGCAGCGGCGACAAATTCGCGCGCGCCGCATAGACGGCGGCGGAGTAGCCGGCGGGGCCGGAACCGAGAATCAGCACTTTGGCGTGCTTGGGCGCGCTTTGGGATGAAGACATGGCGATGGTCCGTTATTGATGGTCTGGCGGAAGCCGAGGGGATGACGCCAGCGCAGCAAGTTCGACTTCCCGCGCGCGTCGCATTCCGATGACCCGTAGTTGGATGCAAGTCCCCGATTATAAAGGTCCGTGCGAAAGCGTTCCGAGTGAACCTTTCAATCGCATTGATAGGCTCGAGTCGCAGATTCGACGCAGAAACGCCACGCAAGCGGCACGTGAGGAGTGTTACAGGATGCAAGAACGCGGCCGTTTTTGCGCCTTTCCCCGCAATGCAGCGTTTACAATAGGCCACCGTTCGTACGGCCCCATGCGCCATCGGCGCTCATCCACCCAGGGCCGCAAAAAGCGACACCGAATCAATGGCAAAAGCATCCTATTCCGCGAGCCCGCAGGCGTTGCCGCACCGCATGTCGCGGCTCTTCACCGAGATTCGCTGGATTCTCCAGGTCGCACTCGGGCTGTTTCTCGTCATGGCGCTGATTTCCTACAGCCGCAAGGACCCGAGCTGGACCCACGCGGTGAGCGTCGATCGCATCTCGAACTGGGCCGGCCGCGTCGGCGCATACACGTCGGATATTCTGCTCCTCGTGTTCGGGCTGTCGTCGTACTGGCTCGTCGTGCTGCTCGGGCGGCGCATTATCGCGAATTACCGGCGCATCAGCGAGCCGGCGGCGCAGTCATCAAAGAACGATGAAGACGCGCCGCGCGACCGCACCTGGCTTGCCGAAGCATTCGCGTTCGTGCTCGTGCTGCTCGCCAGCGACGGCATCGAGGCGCTGCGCATGTGGTCGCTCAAGGTGCCGCTGCCGCGCGCGCCGGGCGGCGTGGTCGGCGACCTGATCGCGCGTCATGTGTCGCATGCGCTCGGCTTCACCGGCGCCACGCTCTTTCTGCTGATTGCGCTCGCGATCGGGCTGTCGCTCTATTTCCGCTTTTCGTGGCTTTCCGTGTGCGAGAAGGTCGGCGAGGGCATTCTGAACGCGATCACCGGCGCGCAGCTGCGGCGCGAAGCCGGCCGCGACCGCAAGCTGGGCGAGGAAGCCGCGTCGAAGCGCGAGGGCAAGGTCGTGCGTTCGCGCGTGAAGCAGGAGGACCACGAGCCGGTCGTGATCGTGCCGCCGGTCGCGACGCCCGCGCGCTCCGAGCGCGTCGAGAAGGAAAAGCAGGTTCCGCTGTTCGCCAACCTGCCGGGCGATTCCACGTTGCCGGCCATCTCGCTGCTCGATCCGCCGCCGAAGGTGCAGGAGACCATCGCCGCCGATACGCTCGAATACACGTCGCGGCTGATCGAAAAGAAGCTGAAGGACTTCGGCGTCGAGGTGAGCGTGGTCGCGGCATATCCCGGGCCGGTCGTCACGCGCTATGAAATCGAGCCGGCGACGGGCGTGAAGGGCAGCCAGATCGTCGGTCTGGCGAAGGATCTGGCGCGGTCGCTGTCGCTCGTGTCGATTCGCGTCGTCGAGACGATTCCGGGCAAGAACTTCATGGCGCTCGAATTGCCGAACCAGCGCCGGCAGACCGTCAAGCTCTCCGAGATTCTCGGCTCCGAGGTGTACGCGAACGGCGCTTCGCCGCTCACGATGGGTCTCGGCAAGGACATCGGCGGCAATCCGGTCTGCGCCGACCTCGCGAAAATGCCGCACCTGCTGGTCGCGGGCACGACGGGGTCGGGCAAGTCGGTCGGCATCAACGCAATGATCCTCTCGCTGCTCTACAAGGCGAGCGCGGATCAGGTGCGGCTCATCCTGATCGATCCGAAGATGCTCGAAATGAGCGTCTACGAAGGCATTCCGCATCTGCTGTGTCCGGTCGTTACCGACATGCGGCAGGCCGGTCACGCGCTGAACTGGGCCGTCGCCGAGATGGAGCGCCGCTACAAGCTGATGAGCAAGATGGGCGTGCGCAATCTCGCGAGCTTCAATACGAAGATCGACGAAGCGAAGAAGCGCGACGAGAAGATTCCGAACCCGTTCAGCCTGACGCCCGACGCGCCGGAGCCGCTGACGCGCCTGCCGCACATCGTCGTGGTGATCGACGAGCTCGCCGATCTGATGATGGTCGTCGGCAAGAAGGTCGAAGAGCTGATCGCGCGGATTGCGCAGAAGGCGCGGGCGGCGGGCATCCATCTGATTCTGGCGACGCAGCGGCCATCGGTCGATGTCATCACGGGCCTCATCAAGGCGAACGTGCCGACGCGCATGGCGTTCCAGGTGTCGTCGAAGATCGATTCACGCACGATTCTCGATCAGCAAGGCGCGGAGTCGCTGCTCGGCATGGGCGACATGCTCTATCTGCCGCCGGGCTCGGGGTTGCCGGTGCGCGTGCACGGCGCGTTCGTATCGGACGAGGAAGTGCATCGCGTCGTCGACAAGCTGAAGGAACAGGGCGAGCCGAACTACATCGAAGGCATTCTGGAAGGCGGGCTCGCGGGCGATGGCGACGAAGGCGCGGCCGGTGCGGGCGCGGGCTCGGCCGACGGCGAGGCCGATCCGCTGTATGACCAGGCCGTCGAAGTCGTCATCAAGAACAAGCGCGCTTCGATTTCGCTGGTGCAGCGGCACTTGCGCATCGGCTATAACCGGGCGGCGCGGCTTCTGGAACAGATGGAAAACTCGGGTCTCGTTTCGGCCATGTCGTCGAACGGCAACCGGGAGATTCTTACGCCGGCGCGCGAAGCGGAATGAGCGTCGCGCACGGCGGGCAACATTTGGAGAACGAGACTATGAAGCAGCGAACGGGGAAGATTTTTGGCGCGATGCTGTTGTCGGCGTCGATGCTTTTCGCAACGCAGGCATTCGCGAGCGGCACGGAGCAGTTGAAGCAGTTCGTGTCGCAGGTTCACGCTGCGCGCGGCGAATTCACGCAGCAGGAGGTGAGGGCGCCTGGCCGAGCGAACAACGGCGCGTCGGCCACGCCCACGGCATCGAAAGGTGCGAACTCCAGCGGCACGTTCATGTTTGCGCGCCCGGGCAAGTTCATCTGGTCGTATGAGAAGCCGTATTCGCAAGTCCTGCAGGCGGACGGCGACAAGCTCTACGTCTACGACAAGGACCTGAATCAGGTGACCGTGCGCAGCCTCGGCGGCGCGCTCGGCGCAAGCCCCGCCGCGATTCTCTTCGGCAGTAACGATCTCGACAAGAACTTCACACTGCGCGATGCCGGCGTGAAGGGCGGCATCGACTGGCTGGAACTGACGCCGAAGGCAAAGGACACGCAGTTCGAGACGGTCGGCATCGGCTTCAAGGACGGCAATCTGCAAGCGATGGAACTGCACGACGTGTTCGGCAACGTCACGCTGCTGACGTTCCTGAACATCCAGAAGAACCCGCCGATCAAGGGCGATACCTTCAAGTTCAACGTGCCGAAGGGCGCGGATGTGATCAACGGGTGATGAGACGCCGCGCGTAGTGACTTTCGGTGACTCGATCTGACGCCGCGTCCGCCTGATCTCGCTACCGGCATTCTTCGCAGGAAGCCGAACGCATCCGGCTGACGACGATGCTTTGCCCATCTTGAGGGCCCGCCGCCGCACAAGCTCGATGCACCTTCCCCGCGCGGCTCCTGAAAGCCGCGCGTCGCTCGCGGCGGCGATGCTCAGTGATAGTTCGTGACAAGCGTCACGGCCCTCGTGGACAACTGCTTTTCCTGCATCGACAGCACGCCGCCCGACGGCCTCACATGAAATGCGCCTGCGCCGTCTGCCTTGATCGGATGTCCGCTGCCGTCCGTGAACGTCGCGCCTAGCGCATTCGGCGCGGCCCGGTGGTTGTCGATAGCCAGCGAAACATCGGCGCTGGGCGAACTGTTCGGCGCGGGCGTGAATATCACCGAGGCCGTCGCTCCGCTTGCGCTTCGGCGCGTGGAGAATCCGTTGTCTTCCGCCGATGCCGTGCGCATTGAAAGTCCGAACGGCGAGGACACCAGCGCGCCTCTGAAGGTAATGGTCCCTCCCTGTATGGTCACTGCGCTCGCGGAAATGGCGAGGCAGGCGGCCGCCCCTGCGATTGCCAAACGTCCAGCCTTCCTTGCATGCAGCGTCGATCTGCCCATCGCGTTCCCCGGTTCGTTGTCTTGGCCGCCCGGTTCGCGAGATGCTTCTTATCCCGCGAACCAGCACGTCAGAAAATAATAAGAACAGTCCGAACAAGATGCCAAGGACATTCGTGCACGCATCTCAAAATAGACAGGATTCCTGTCTACTTGGCAGCGACTAACCGACTTTACATGCCTGTAGGCCGCAATAAACGTTTCACCGACGATGCGACGTCCTCATATCGTCGATGAACGCGTCGAGAATCTCGCGTCGCTCCCCGCGATCCCGCCGTGCGCGCGTGACCATCTGAAACGCGACGCGATAGCGCATCGTCTCTTCGTTCAGCGGGGCGAGCAGGCCATCCTCGACATACGAGGCGGCGAAATGCTCCGGCAGATAACCGAGATGCCGCCCGGACAGTACGAGCATCGCGACCGATTCCATGTTGTCCGCGACGGCGCTGATCGAGCGAGGCATCAGCGCGCCCGCTTCGGGCAACGGATAGCTGCGCCACGCCCAGTCATGCTCGGCGGCTTCGTCCAACGTCACGCGGCCCGCCCGCGCGAACAGCGGATGCAACCGCGCGCAATACGCAAGCTGGTCCTCCGCGGAAATCTCCGTGTACTCGAGCGACGGCACGCGATGCCAGAAATATCCGATCGCCATCTGAATGCGCCCGGCGAGCAGCATTTCCTCCAGCTCGTTCGGCGACCGGACCAGCACGGAGAAGCGCACCGATTCGTCGCGCTCGCGAAAGCGCGCGATGGCCTCGCTGATGCGCGCGTTCGCGCTGACCGGCGTCGTGCCGATCATGCCGAGCGTGAGCGTGCCGACGAGCGTCCTGCCGACGTTGCGCGCGGTCGAATCGAACGTATCGACGGCGACGAGCAGCGTGCGGCAGGCATCGACGAACTGCTCGCCGCGCGACGTCAACGCGAAACCGCCGCGTCCGCGTTCGCAAAGCCGGTAGCCGAGCCGCGTTTCGAGCGTCGCGAGCTGCGTGCTGATGGTGGACTGCCCGACGTTCAGCGTCGCCTGCGCGGATGAAACGCCGCCTGCATCGACGATGGCCAGAAAGACGCGGATGAGCCGCAAATCCAGATCGGAAAGGTGAGTGAACATGCGGACCGCCGATAGATCGATATTTATCGATGTGAAGTGGATGACAGTTGCATTTTAGCTTGGCGGGAAAGACGGTACTAATGAGGTTTGTCAACCTTTTAGCCGACATTTACTGCTATGAATACATCTTCGCTCTTTGCTCCCGCCGAACACTTCGATTCGCATTTTCAGGATCATCGCGCCGAGCGGCCGCAGCCGCTATCGGGCAACCAGATGCCGCGCTGCGGCGGGATCACGACGATGATGCGCCTGCCCCACGTGCCCTCCGCCGCCGGACTCGACGCGTGTTTCGTCGGCGTGCCGTTCGATCTCGGCACGTCGAACCGCACCGGCGCGCGCTTCGGGCCGCGTCAGGTGCGCAGCGAATCGGTGTTGCTGCGTCCCTACAACATGGCGACGCGCGCCGCGCCGTTCGATTCGCTGCGTGTCGCCGACATCGGCGACGTGGCGATCAATCCATACAACCTGCTCGATTCCATCGGCCGGATCGAGCGGGCGTATCGCGAGATTCTTGAACACGATTGCAAGCCGATCACGCTCGGCGGCGATCACACCATCGCGCTGCCGATCCTGCGCGCGATTCACGCGAAGCACGGCAAGGTCGGCCTGATTCACGTCGACGCCCACGCGGACGTCAACGACACGATGTTCGGCGAAAAGATCGCGCACGGCACGCCGTTTCGCCGCGCGGTGGAAGAGGGTCTGCTCGATTGCGAGCGGGTCGTGCAGATCGGACTGCGCGGAACCGGTTACGAAGCGGGCGATTTCGACTGGTGCCGCGAGCGGGGTTTTCGCGTCGTGCAGACGGAGGAATGCTGGAACAAGTCGCTCGCGCCGCTGATGGAGGAAGTGCGCGCGCAGATGGGCGACGGGCCGGTGTACATCACGTTCGATATCGACGGCATCGATCCGGCCTTCGCGCCCGGAACCGGCACGCCGGAGATCGCCGGGCTGACGGTGCCGCAGGCTTTGGAGATCGTGCGCGGCGCGTGGGGGCTGAACATCGTCGGCGCGGACCTGGTGGAGGTCGCGCCGCCGTACGATCCGTTCGGCACGACCGCGCTGCTCGGTGCGAATCTCGCCTTCGAGTTGTTGTGCGTGCTGCCGGGTGTGCAAAGGCGCGTTTGACGATACCGCTCGCGCGGCGCTACCGATGCATCAGGCGCCGAAGCGGACGCGCTCGTTCTCGCGGGCACGCCGCGTCGTTTGCCCGAAGCGCCCACGCGGCGCGGCGCTCACGAGGCCAACCCGTGCTTACGAAGCCAATGCCGCCCGCCGCGTCGACACCAGCAGCAGATAGCACGCAGCGCCCAGCGCGAGCGCCGGCAGCGTCGCGCCGAGATTCGGCAGCCATTGATTGATCGCGTGATACGCGGCAATGCCGATTGCCCACGCGACGAACGCGCTCACGTGCCAGCCGCCGGAGTAGCCATAACGCCCGTCGAGCCGGCCGAGCGCCGTGGCATCCACTCGGCGCTTTCTCACCACGAAGTGATCCGCCAGCACCACCCCGAACAGCGGCGCGAACACGGAGCCGATCAGCAGCAGGAAGTTCTGATACTTGCCCATCGCGACGAAGAGCGCGACCAGCGTGCACAACGCGCCGTAGCCAGCCGACAGCATCGGCACGCTCGCGCCCACCCAGAACGTGCCCGTCGACACGGCGGCCGAATGGATGTCGGCGAAGGCGTTGTCGATTTCGTCGATCAGGATCAGCAGCAGCGCGATGCCGCCGCCCGCCTGCGCCAGCGCGACGGTCAGGAGCGCATCGCCGCCGCCCGCCGCGAGGCCATAGACCGCGCCGAGCGCATAGAACCACAGGTTCGCGATGCCATAGCCGAGCAGCGTGCCGCGAAACGTGCCGCGTGCGCTGCGCCCGAAGCGCGTGTAATCCGCAATGAGCGGCAGCCACGATAGCGGCATCGCGACGACCAGATCGATGCCCGCGCCGAACGCCATCTCGCCGGTGCCGGGACGCGCCATCAGCGAGGCGAGATCATGCTTCGAAAGCAGGTTCCAGGTCAGCCAGCCCGCGCCGCCGAGCAGCAGCCAGATGCCCCACGTCCGCAGAAAGCGCCGCACGAAAGAGAGCGGGCCGCTTATCGCGAGCAGCGTCGCAAGCGCGCCGAACACGAGCGTCCAGACGAGCGGCATCGAAAGATGGAAGGATTGCCGGGCGAGCGCGTCGGCGGAATCGCGCATCACGATGATTTCGAACGAGCCCCAGCCGACCAGTTGCACCGCGTTCAGCACGGCGGGCGCCGACGCGCCGCGCACGCCGAGCGTCGGGCGCAGCGACGACATCGCCGCGAGCCCTGTGTCGGTGCCGATGACGCCGGCGAGCGCCAGCAGCACGACGCCGATCACCGTGCCGATGACGATCGCGACCAGCGCGTGCGGCAGCGACAAGCCCGGCACGAGCAGCGCGCCCGCCTGTGCGACCAAGAGACCGATGCCGAGCGAGAACCAGAGCGCGAAGGCGTCGCTCGTGCCGAAAGCGCGCCGCTCGGCGGGCACCGGCGTGAGCGGCGCGTAGGTGGACGTGTTGTCTTGCTGCATCGGATTGGATCCCCAAATAGTGTCGGTTCGGAGTGACGGCCGCCGCGTTCTCGACCGGCGCGATCATGAGCAGCGTCCGGCTGTCATAATTCCCGGAATCGTTGCCCATTTTGCGCCACGGCTGGCCGCGCGGAAACCTGCCCAATGGCTAATGCCCCGCGCTCCGTGAAAAGCGCAAGATTATCGCCGCGTTTTTGCTGCGTGCGATCAGCGCACCAACCTGCATCCACTGCGTCCACCGCCCATGTTCGAAGAAAACCGTGGCAACGTTCCGCTCGCGGAGCGCCTGCGTCCCCGCACCATCGACGATGTGATCGGCCAGAAGCATCTGCTCGGGCCAAACAAGCCGCTGCGCGTCGCGTTCGAATCGGGCGAGGCGCATTCGATGATCCTCTGGGGCCCGCCCGGCGTCGGCAAGACGACGCTTGCGCGCCTCATGGCGGCTGCGTTCAACGCCGAGTTCATCTCGCTTTCGGCGGTGCTGTCGGGCGTGAAGGATATCCGCGAGGCCGTCGAGACCGCGCAGATTCATCGCGCGAACGGGCGGCAGACGCTCGTGTTCGTCGACGAAGTGCATCGCTTCAACAAGAGCCAGCAGGATGCGTTCTTGCCGCATGTCGAATCGGGCCTGTTCGTGTTCGTCGGCGCGACGACCGAGAATCCGTCGTTCGAGGTGAACAGTGCGTTGTTGTCGCGCGCCGCCGTGTACGTGCTCAAGAGCCTCGACGCCGATGAGCTGAAGCAACTGCTCGAACGCGCGACCGCCGAACTCGGCGGCTTGACCTTCACGGACGAGGCGCGCGACGCGCTCATCGGTTCGGCGGACGGCGACGGGCGCAAGCTGCTCAACAACCTCGAGATCGTCGCGCGGGCGGCGGCGCAGCAAAAGACGACGGACGTGGACGGCGCCTTGCTCGGCAGCGCACTCGTGGAAAATCTGCGTCGTTTCGACAAGGGCGGCGACGCGTTCTACGACCAGATCAGCGCGCTGCATAAGTCGGTGCGCGGCAGCAATCCGGATGCTGCGCTGTACTGGTTCTGCCGCATGCTCGACGGCGGCGCGGACGCGCGGTATCTGGCGCGGCGCATCGTGCGCATGGCGTGGGAGGACATCGGGCTCGCCGATCCGCGCGGCGCGCGCATCGCGCTCGATGCCGCCGAAACCTACGAACGCCTCGGCACGCCCGAGGGCGAACTGGCGCTCGCGCAGGCGCTCATCTATCTCGCGGTCGCGCCGAAATCGAATGCCGGCTACAACGCCTACAACGAGGCGCGGCGGTTCGTCGGCAAGGACCAGTCGCGCGGCGTGCCCGTGCATCTGCGCAACGCGCCGACGAAGCTGATGAAAGAGCTCGGCTACGGCCACGAGTACCGCTACGCCCACGACGAGCCCGACGCCTACGCAGCCGGCGAAACGTATCTGCCGGACGGCATGCGCGAGCCGCACTGGTATAAGCCGACGCCGCGCGGACTGGAGGGCAAGATCGGCGAAAAACTTTCACGCCTCGCCGATCTCGACGATGCATGGCGGCGCGAGCATCGGGAAGAAAAGAAGCGCTGATGCGCTGGGTGTTTCGTTCCGGCGCGCCGCGTTTTTCACCAAGCGAGCGCGGCGCGCCCGGTGACTCGCGCTGACGGTGGACTAGACTTCTGCGGTGATTTCATCAAGCGGCGCTGACTGCGCATAGGCGGTTCCCGCGAAGGCCCGGGCTGTTTCCGTGCGAACGTGCGTCAGTCAGTCCTCGCCTGTCCGTACGCTAGAATCGGCGTTTCCGAATACTTAACAAAAGCAGCCCGTCATGCTCGACATTCAACTCCTCCGCAAAGACCTGGACGGCGTCGCGAAGCGCCTCGCCGATCGGGGTTACACACTCGACGTCGCCGCCTTCGCCGCGCTCGAAGCCGAGCGCCGCGAGATTCAGACTCGCACCGAAGAACTTCAGGCGCGCCGCAACAGCCTGTCCAAGCAGATCGGAGCGATGAAAGGCCGCGGCGAGGACACGTCCGCTGTCATGGCGGAAGTAAGCGGCATCGGCGACACGTTGAAGGCATCGGCGGCGCAATTGGATGACGTGCAGAAGCGTCTGTCGGATCTGATGCTGACGGTGCCGAATCTGCCGCACGAAAGCGTGCCGGTCGGCAACGACGAGACGCAGAACGTTGAAGTGCGGCGCTGGGGCGCACCGCGCGCCTTCGATTTCGAAGTGAAGGATCACGTCGATGTCGGCGCGCCGCTCGGCCTCGATTTCGAGACGGGCGCGAAGCTCTCGGGCGCGCGCTTCACGCTGCTGCGCGGGCCGATTGCGCGGCTGCATCGCGCGCTCGCGCAGTTCATGATCGACACGCATACCGAGCAGCACGGTTATACCGAGGCTTATACGCCGTACATCGTCAATCCGGAGATTTTGTACGGCACCGGCCAGTTGCCGAAGTTCGCCGACGACATGTTCCGCGTGGAAAAGGGCGGCGACGAGAACACGGTCACGCAGTATCTGATTTCGACGTCGGAGATTTCGCTGACCAATACCGTGCGCGACAGCATCCTCGAAGCGAGCGCGCTGCCTGTGAAGCTGACCGCGCACTCGCCGTGCTTCCGCTCGGAGGCGGGCTCGTATGGACGCGACACGCGCGGGCTGATCCGCCAGCATCAGTTCGACAAGGTCGAGATGGTGCAGGTCGTCGCGCCCGAACATTCGTACGCGGCGCTCGACGAGATGGTCGGCCAGGCGGAAGCCATCCTGCAAAAGCTCGAACTGCCTTACCGCGTCATCACGCTGTGCACGGGCGACATGGGCTTTTCGGCGGCGAAGACCTTCGATCTGGAGGTCTGGTTGCCGGCGCAAAACACCTATCGCGAGATTTCGAGCTGTTCGAACACCGAGGCGTTTCAGGCGCGCCGCATGCAGGCGCGCTTTCGCAACGCGCAGGGCAAACCGGAGTTCGTGCACACGCTCAACGGCTCGGGACTGGCGGTCGGGCGCACGCTCGTTGCGGTGCTGGAAAACTTCCAGAACGCGGACGGATCGGTGACGATTCCGGCGGCGCTGCGTCCGTATATGCGCGGTGCAGAACGGATCGAAGCCCGTGCATCGGCGTGATGTTTATTTGCAAAAAGGTGCTTGAAAACTTCAGCGGCTTCGATATACTTTCATTCTTCGTTGAGCAGCGACCCGTTTAACGAAGGCCGGCAGCAGTAAGCTGGTAGACGGAAAGGTGGCAGAGTGGTCGAATGTACCTGACTCGAAATCAGGCGTACGGTTTTCCCGTACCGTGGGTTCGAATCCCACCCTTTCCGCCAAAATTCTTGAACCCCGCAAGTCGATAAGACTTGCGGGGTTTTTCATTTCCGGCGCTGTTTCAGAGAGCTCGCGGACCGTATGGCCCGCGCCCCGGCAAGCAAACTCAGACCACGCAACGCGCCACATCGAAGCGCATCTGCGGCTCCGGCACGCCGCCATCATCGCTCGCCGACTGCTGCACCTTCACGGTCGATCCATACCCCGAAGGGGTCAGCGTCACGAGCCACGCATTCGATCCGACGATAAGCTCCGTCGAACCCTGATCGCGGATCACTTGCGTCGACGGCAGCCTCCGCTGCAGGCAGTCCGATATGTCCGACGCCGCGCGCGCCGACGAGACATAGATCATGGGCTTCGCTGCCCGCAGTTCCGGGCCACTGGTCGAGCCGCACGCGGCAAGCGCCCCGGCAGCCGAAGCGAAAGCGGTAACGAGAATTAGGCGATGCAAGGTCATAACGCTCCGTGAGAAAACGCGAAGTCGGCGCACGGACGCGACGCACGCCGGAAACAGCGCAAAAGGCCGTGGTCCAGAGCGGCCGCCGCCCGTTGCCGAAAGCGGCAATGCTATCATCGGGCCCATTGTCCTCGTGCGGGGCGCACCTCCGGCAGTCGCCAGAGGCGGTTCCGGGCCCGCATGCAGGCGGCACGAAACCATCCGCATTGCTCAATGGCCATCACCCTCAAGACTCCCGCCGACATCGAGAAGCTGCGCATCTCAGGCCGCCTGGCCGCCGAAGTTCTCGCGATGATCGCCGAACACGTGCGCCCCGGCGTCACCACCGACGAACTCGACTCCATCTGCAATCGCTTCATCGTCGACGAGCTGAAGGCGGTGCCGGCGAACGTCGGCTACATGGGCTTTCCGAAGACGGTTTGCACGTCGGTCAATCACGTGGTGTGTCACGGCATTCCGGGGCCGAAGGAATTGAAGGACGGCGACATCATCAATATCGATGTCGCGATCATCAAGGACGGCTACTTCGGCGACACCAGCCGCATGTACTACGCCGGCACGCCTGCAAAGGAAGCGCGGCGTCTGACCGAAACCACCTACGAAGCGATGGTCGCCGGCATCCGCGCGGTGCGTCCCGGCGCGACGCTCGGCGATATCGGCTTCGCGATCCAGTCGGTCGCGCATCGCGAAGGCTTTTCGGTGGTGCGCGAGTACTGCGGCCACGGCATCGGCCGGGTGTATCACGAAGACCCGCAAGTGCTGCATTACGGCCAGCGCGGCGCGGGGCTGCGTCTGAAGCCCGGCCTGGTCTTCACCATCGAGCCGATGATCAACGCGGGCCGCGCGGCCACGCAGCAATCACGCGATGGCTGGACCGTCACCACCAAGGATCGTTCGCTGTCGGCGCAATGGGAACACATGGTCGCCGTCACCGAGGAAGGCTTCGAGCTGCTTACGCCCTGGCCGGATGGCACGGGCGCTTACGCGCAACCGTGAGCGGGCAGCGCCAGCAAAGCCTCGAAAGCGTGCGCTGTTAAGCACTTTCCAGGATTTAGGAATTGACGGGTACGCCCGTTCGGATGAAGCTACGCGAATGGGCCTGCGCCCGGGCCGCCGCAAGGCGCCCGGGCAAAGCCAGAAAGCCAGAGAGATAATCGCCCGCATGAGTCCCTCACTGACCGTCAGCCGCATCGGCGCGCAACAAGGTTCGGTTTTGCGCGAGCTTCGCACGGCATCGCTGCGCGAAGCGCCGTACGCGTTCGGCGAAACACTCGAAGACGCACTGCTCGTCGATCCCGCTTCATTCGACGATACCGCCACGCTGCACGCCAGCTCGCCCCGGCTCGCCACCTTTCTGCTGTACACCGAAGGGCATCCGGCCGGGCTCGTGCATGCGTATATCGAAGAGACCGATGACAAGCGGGCATTCGTGAGCGCACTGTGGGTCGCGCCGGCGGTTCGTCATCTGCGGGGCGGGGAACTGCTCGTCAACTTCGCATCGCAGTGGCTCGCGGAGCAGGGCGCATCGGAAGTGCATGCATGGATCGCCGATGAAAACCGCAACGCGATGCGCTTCTACGAACGCCTCGGCTTCGGCCCCACCGGCGATCGACGCGCGATGCCGATGCACGAGCAGGAAGCGGAATCGCTCTACGTGCGTCACATGAAGTCCGGACACGACGCTTAAGCCCTCCACGTCCAGCCTTTGCATGGCGTGCGCGCCGCACGCACTCATCTGTTCGATGCCAGAAAATCGGCCTGAAAAACTATGGCCGCAAGCGTGTACGCCTGTAAAATACGCAAAATTTTTGGCCGTTCCTATGTCGCTCAACAAAACGCCCTTCTTCGAACTGCGCAGCGGCTCCGTCGACACGCTTCTCTTCGTCGTCAAGACTCCCGACCTCGACGTCCTTCGCACCGAACTCACGCGGCGCTTCGAAGCGACTCCCGAATTCTTCGCGAACGACGTCGTCGCCATCGACGTGCGGCGCCTTGCCTCGGCTGACGTAGGCGAAGGCGAGCGTGTATCGCTTGCGGAGCTTGAGACGCTTTTGAAAAGCGTGCGCATGCGTCCCGTTGGCGTCGTCGCGTTGCCGTCGCAGGCCTGGGCGATTCAATGGGCCAACGCGGGCGGCCTGCCCATTCTGGAAGCACGCGACCGCCGGGGCGCGCCGAAGCCCTCCGTCGATGAAGCGAAGCCCAACACCGAAGCCGCCGCTGTCATCGAAGCAGCCGTCGCGAAGGAGCCGCCGCCCGCGCTGCCGCAGCCGGCGACCATCATCGACAGGCCGCTTCGCTCCGGCCAGCAGGTGTACGCGAAGGGCGATCTCATCGTGCTCGGGCTCGTGTCGTATGGAGCCGAAGTCATCGCGGAAGGGAACATCCATATCTATGCGCCGTTGCGTGGCCGCGCGCTCGCAGGCGTGCACGGCAATCTCGAAGCGCGCATCTTCTGCACGTGTCTCGAGCCGGAACTGATTTCCATCGCCGGGATCTACCGGACGACCGAGAACCCGCTCGCAGCCGATGTGCAGAGCAAGCCCGTGCAGATCTGGCTCAACGAAGAAAAGCTCATGATCGAACCGCTGCGGCTGACCTGAAGCCGCGCGCCCGTTGCGTATGGCGCGCGCTCATGCATGAGGCGCGAGCGGACCTATTGACGAACACAAGGTACTTGTATGGCAAAAATCATTGTGGTGACTTCGGGGAAGGGCGGCGTCGGCAAGACGACCACCAGCGCGAGCTTTGCATCGGCGCTTGCCATACGCGGCCACAAGACGGCCGTGATCGACTTCGACGTCGGTCTGCGCAACCTCGACCTCATCATGGGCTGCGAACGCCGCGTCGTGTACGACCTGATCAACGTCATTCAGGGCGAAGCGAACCTGCATCAGGCGCTCATCAAGGACAAGAAATGCGAGAACCTTTACATCCTTCCGGCGTCTCAGACGCGTGACAAGGACGCATTGACGCTCGAAGGCGTCGAGAAGGTCATCGACGAACTCATCAAGATGGACTTCGAGTACATCGTCTGCGATTCGCCCGCGGGCATCGAGTCGGGCGCGCTGATGGCCATGCACTTCGCCGACGAAGCGCTCATCGTGACGAATCCGGAAGTGTCGTCGGTGCGGGACTCGGACCGCATTCTCGGCATTCTCGCATCCAAGACGAAGCGCGCGATGGAAGGCAAGGAGCCGGTCAAGGAACACTTGCTGATCACGCGCTACAACCCGAAGCGCGTCTCCGAGGGCGAGATGCTGTCGCTCAGCGATATCCAGGAGATCCTGCGCATCGACCTCATCGGCGTGATTCCGGAATCCGAAGCGGTGCTGCATGCATCGAATCAAGGTTTGCCGGCCGTGCATCTCGACGGCACCGATGTCGCGGAATCCTACAAGGACGTGGTGTCGCGTTTCCTCGGCGAGGAAAAGGCGCTGCGTTTCACTGACTACCAGAAGCCTGGCCTGCTGCAACGCATCTTCGGCACCAAGTAAGGGGACGCAATGTCGATTCTTTCGTTTTTGCTGGGCGAGAAAAAGAAGTCCGCTACGGTCGCGAAGGAACGCTTGCAGTTGATCATTGCGCACGAGCGCGCGGGTGGCAAAGCCGCCGCCGATTATCTGCCGGCGTTGCAACGAGAACTGGTTGCCGTGATTTCGAAGTACGTGAAGATTTCCGATGACGATATTCGAGTGAGCCTCGAACGTCAGGACGATCTCGAAGTGCTGGAAGTGAAGATCGAAATTCCGCAGGCGTAACGCGCCATCGCGCACCGCGCGGCGTCGTACGCCCGCGCGGTGAGTTGTGATATGAAAAAGCCAGGATCCGGCGATCCTGGCTTTTTGCTTATGCGCGCTATCGTTTGCGCGCCGCGGTTCACGCCTGTTTTTCGACGGGCGCCGCTTTGGTTGCGGGCACTTCCGGCGACGGCGCGTGCGGGGCGACGGGCGTCGCATAGCGCTCGGACAGCGCCTCGTAGAGCGGGGGCGCGAACGCACGCGACACCCGGCTCGAGATGAGCGCGGTCGCCATCAGCGAGATGACGAGCGCGTGGCCGTTGATCATCTCCATCACGATGACGAACGCGGTGATCGGCGACTGGGTGACGGCGGCGAGATAGCCGACCATCGCGAGCGCGATGAGCATCGGCAGCGGCATGTCGGTGAAAAACATGTGGAGCACATTGCCGAAGCCCGCGCCGATCGACAGCGACGGCGCGAAGATGCCGCCGGGGATGCCGGGCAGATACGAGCCGATCATCGACACCATCTTGAGCAGCGGATAAAACACCGACAGATGCTCGCGTCCTTCGAGCAGGCCGCGCGCTTCGGCGTATCCGCTGCCGAACGTCGTGCCGCCGGATACGATGCCCGCCACCGCGATGACGAGTCCGCACAGCGCGGCGAACGCCACCGGACGCGATGCGTGCAGCGTGCGCAGCGGCGCGGGAATCCACTTCGCCGTGTTGAGCAGCAGCCAGCAGAACACGCCGCCCGCGATACCGGTGATGATCGCCGTTACGACGACCGCGACCGCCAGCAGACTGGGGAAATGCGCGCCGACGTCGATGGTGCCGAAGTACGTGTAGTTGCCGTTCAACCCCAGCGCCACGATGCCGGCGATGATGATGCCGGTGATCAGCACGCCGCTCGCGCGCGTCGAGAAGCTGCGTGTCAGTTCTTCGATCGCGAACACGATACCGGCAAGCGGCGTGTTGAACGCCGCCGACAGACCCGCCGCCGCGCCTGCGAGCACGAGTTGCCGCTCGATCAGCAAATTCGAGCGCGGATAAAACCGCCGCATGTTGAACATCAGCGCCGCGCCGACCTGCACGGTCGGCCCTTCCCGTCCGATCGTGAAGCCGCCGAGAATCGCGATGAAGGAAACGGCGATCTTGCTGGCGAGGATCTTGAGCGTCAGAAGCCGCTTGCCTGCCGCCGCCGTCGGGCTGTGCAGCACGGCGATGACTTGCGGAATACCGCTGCCTTCGGAGCCGCGAAAGAAGCTGCGCGTAAGAAAGACGCACAGCGCCGCGACCGCCGGCGTCACGATGAGCGGCAGCCACGGATGCTCGGCGCGATAGTGCATGAAGAGGCCGTAGCCCCAGTCGATGAGTCGTGCGTAATACACCGCGACGAGACCGACGAGAATCGCGCCCAGCCAGAAGATGCCGTAGCGCCGCCACAGACTGCGCGTGCGGCGCGTGGTCAGGGTCGAGAGAGAGCGGAGCGCTCGGAGCATGCGGTAGCCGTCGCTTTCTGAAGAGCGCCGATTATAACGACCATCTCATAAACGGGCGCGCTGGCTGAGAAGGCAGAACGGCCGCCAGAAAAAAGAACAGGCGCGAGGCTTGCGCCGGGCGCCCAGGAAACGCTCCCACAAAGCAGGAGCGGAGAGGAGAAGAGCGCCGCACGCGCCGGAAATATGACCGAGCACGCGCGGCATTAATCGTTCCGACTGGGTCACGCGATGGAAGTTCAACGGAGTTTCGAACTTCGTCGCCTGGACGTTCAAGCCGTAAGGACTTCGAAAGCAATCACGGCGGCGATTGCGCCGAGATTGGCGACGACCGCCTCGCATAGGACTCCGCGCCATGTCGCGGGCCGGAAGCGGATTGCAAGCAGCAGGGCGACGGACAGCGCGATGGCGATCATCGCGACGAGGTGCGAGCTTTGCAGATAGAGGCGCATGGTGGTCTCCGCTGAAGTGCCTTGCTGCAGTCGAGTATAGGCATGCCGCGCCGCACGTGAAACCGGCAGAAACGCCATTTTCCCGCCAGCTTGCGGACGGCGTTCGAGTGTTAGCTTTGATGCACGCATTTCAGGGAATCTTCTTGCAGCGCCGCTTACCAACCCGAATACGCGCAATCGTCCGTGAGAGGCGCGCCCGACAGCAGTTCGTGGAGCAATCGATCGATGACTTCCCCGACGACACGTTCACTAGAAGTCGATTTCTTCCGGGGAATCGTGCTGCTGGTCATCGCGGTCGACCATATATCGGGAAGCGTGCTGTCGCATTTCACGTTGCATCGATACGCGTTCTGCGATTCAGCTGAAGTCTTCGTGTTTCTTGGCGGTTACGCGTCGGCGGCGGCTTACACGGCGCTCGCGACTCGCCGTGGCCATCCGGCCGCTCGCCGACGCTTTTTCAAGCGAAGCTGGGAAATCTATCGCGCGTATCTGCTGACGGCGGTGCTGATGCTGCTGGGCGGCGCGCTGCTGATGCTCCTCCAGATCGACTCGCCGATGCTGCAATACACCGAATGGCCCGCACTGCTCGGGCGTCCGTTCGGTCTGACGCTCGATGTCGCGACGTTGCGCCAGCAGCCGTATCTGTCGTCGGTATTGCCGATGTACGCGCTTTTCGCGCTGGCCATGCCGGTCGTGGCGCCGCTTGCGCAGCGCAAGCCTGTCGTCGTGATGTTCGGCAGCCTGCTGCTGTGGCTCGCCGCCGCGCCGCTCGCGCACGCGCTGCCGGCGTCATATGTGCAAGCATGGTCCTTCAACCCGTTCGCCTGGCAACTGATGTTCGCGGCGGGCGTGCTGGCGCGCGTGCAGCCGATCAGCGACACGTTCCACGCGAGCCGGACCGCGCGCTGGCTCACGTGTTTCGCGGTCGCCTTTGCTCTGACATTCGCGTTTGCAAAGCTGTTCCTCGAGACGCAAGCCCCGCCGGGATACATGAAGCAGAATCTCGCGACGCTGCGCATCGTGAGTTTCGCGGTGGTGGCGTGGATCGTCGCGCGGGCGGTGTATCGAGGATGGATCGGCGATCTGGCGCGCAGGCTGCCGGGCGTCGTGACGGTGGGGCAGCAGGGGCTCGTGTGTTTCATCGCGGGCGCGTGCGTGTCGCTGGTGCTGGATTCGGCGCTGCGCGTGATGGGCGTCGATCAACTGGGACGGACGCCGTCGCACTGGCTCGCGGGACTTGCCGCCGATGCGCTCGCCATCGGCGCGCTGCTCTGGCTCGCGCGCTTCTGGGCGGATCGCAAGGCGGCGAAGGCGGCCCGCGCGAAGGAGGCGGCCCGCGCCGGGGCAAAGCCGTCACCGCGTCTGCCCGTCATCGAGCGGCGGCCGGCGCCCGCGCACGCCGTCGATCGGCGGCGCGAGCGTTGAACGTGTCGCCGCGCCGCGCCTTGGTCACTCCAGCGTGATGTCGCGTGTCTCGCGCATCGCGAGCACGGCGAGGAGGCTCACCGCCGCCGCGACCGACACGTAGCCGCCGACCCACGCGAGTCCGCCGCGATTCGCGAGCAGTTGCGCGATATACGGCGCCACCGACGCTCCCAGAATCCCGCCCAGGTTGTACGCGACGCCCGCGCCGGTATAGCGCACGTTGGTCGGAAACAGTTCGGGCAGAAGCGCGCCCATCGGTGCGAACGTCACGCCCATGAGGAACAGTTCGATGACGAGGAAGAGCGCGACGTACGCCGTGTTGCCGCTGCCGAGCAACGGCGCCATCGCGAAGCCGGAGAGGATCGCCGCGATGCAGCCGACGGCCAGCACCGGCTTGCGGCCGAAGCGGTCGCTGGCGATGGCGGAGATCGGCGTGGCGATCGCCATGAACAGCACGGCGAAGCACAACAGGCCGAGGAACTTCTCGCGCGAGAAGTGCAGCGTGGCGACGCCGTACGACAGCGAAAAGACCGTCGAGATGTAGAAGAGCGTATAGCAGACGACCATCGCGAGTGCGCCGAGCAGCGTCGGCCCGAGATAGCGGCCAAGCAGCGTCGCGACGGGCACGCGCACGCGCTCCTGGCGTTCCAGTGCGGCGCGGAACGCGGGCGTTTCCGCGATCTTCAGGCGCACGTAGAGGCCGAGCGCCACCAGCACCGCGCTGACGATGAACGGCACGCGCCAGCCCCAACTGCGAAACTGTTCGTCGGAAAGCGAGAGCGCGAGGCCGAAGAACAGTCCGTTCGATGCCAGAAAACCGACCGACGGCCCGAGCTGCGGAAACATCCCGAAGAGACCGCGCTTGCCTTTGGGCGCGTATTCGGTCGCGAGCAGCGCCGCGCCGCCCCATTCGCCGCCCAGCCCGATGCCCTGGCCGAAGCGCAGGATGCACAGCAGCACGGGCGCGAGGCTGCCGATGGAATCGTAGCCGGGCACGAAGCCGATGAGCGTCGTGGAGACGCCCATCACGAGCAGCGACGCGACGAGCGTCGATTTCCGGCCGACGCGATCGCCGAAATGCCCGAACAGGAACGAGCCGATGGGGCGAGCCAGAAACGCGATGCCGAAGGTGACGAACGCCGAGAGCGCCTGCGCCGCCGGCGATCCATGCGGAAAGAACACCGGCCCGATGACGAGCGCGGCGGCGGTGGCGTACACGTAGAAGTCGTAGAACTCGATCGCGGTGCCGATGAAGCTCGCAAAGATCACGCGCGAGGTGCTTTGGGCTTTATCGCCGGGGTTGGCGGCGGAAAGCGGGGTTGAGGACATGGTGTCTCCGTTTCATGAAGCGCTGTTGGGCGCATCGGCCGCAAATGGACGATGGCGCTCGGTCATGCTTTTATAGGGATGAAAAACGATGCCTCGGGCTGCGCGAGAGTGTGCGCAAGGCGGGTGCGGCGTGGCCGCATGAGCGCTTCGCGCGGCGCGCGGGGTCGGCGCGCGGCGAAGGCGGCGCCGGTCGGAGCCGGCAGGGGTGTCAAAAGTATATCGACCGGGCGCGGAGAGCGCCAACTCGTTCGCCGGCGGGCGCTAGTCGATGGTCGTCGCCTGCGGCGAGTGCGATGTCTGCAACTGGAACTGGCCGTTGTCGTTGAACATCCATCCTTCGAAGAGTTCGATCTGGCCGCTGCCGTTCAGGAGCCGCGCGGGCGGCGCGGGCAAGGGCGCCGAGCGTCGCAATGACGCGAGCGCGGTGGCTTCGGCTTCATCGTCCCCGTTCGTGCGATACACCGACGAATGCAGGACTCGCCCGCTGCGATCGACGGTGAACGAGACGAGGACGAACGAGCGCAGCATCGCTTGCGGGGTGCCTCGGAGCACGAGCGACGGATTGCGCTCGAAGATGCGCTCCGCGATGCGCGCTTTGTAGTCATTGAGCGCGGGACTGGGCGCGGGCGTCGCGGGCGCGGCGGCGCGCGCCTGCACGACGCTCGGCGGCGGCGTGAATGTGCAGGCGGTGGTGGCGAGAAGGAGTATCGACGCGACGCAGATGCCCGACCGTCGTATGAATGAGGCGCACATGGAACGAAAGCACGAGTGACCCGATGATTTAATAGTAGTCGGTGATTGCGTCGACGGGTGCATAACTTGCTAACGATGGTTGTACATCGAACGGAGAACGGAGGAAGTCATGAGCAGCGAACCGAATCGCCCTGAAGATGCACAGCCGGCCGAGCATAGCGACAACGAGAAGAGCAAGTTGCCGGAGCGTAACGACGAAGGCCGCAAGCAGGCTCCGAACGACCAGCCGGGCAAAGAGCCGGGCGCGGGCGAGCCGCCGGTGGGTTGAGCGCACTGGGGACGCGGTGCTAAGGTAGGAGAGAGGCGTCCCGCGCCTCTTGGGAGAAAGCTATGTCACCGCAAACGATCCCCCCTTCCAACGGCGCGCCTGAACAGCCGCCGCCGTCACCCAACGAGAACGGATCGGTCCCCGATGCTGATAAGGCCGAGCCCGCGCCGCATGAACGTCCGGTCAGAACGGACGACAACTGACGCGGGCGTCTGCGTCAGTCGCGGTAGGGTTGGACCAGTTCGGCGCAACGCAGCGGCGTGATTGAACGCGTCGCGGCTGAATCCGTCGCGCGTGTTTCGACGCAGCGGTAGACGCTGTTTGTCTTCTGCAGGATGTAGGTGTCCTCGGGCAGGCCAGTGCTGCGCGCGGCGACGCTCGTCGTGCCGGTTATCGTGTATCCGTTCTGGATCAGGTCGAACAAGGTGATGTCGGATGCGCGCCATTGGGAGTTCGGCAGGGTTTCGGCGTGCGCGGACGGTGTGAGGTTGCTAAGAGCGAGGGCTAACAGGAGCGCCGCTATGCCGCCTGGGATTTTCATGCGCGGTTCTCCGTGGGCTAAGGCGGGTTAGAGGGCGTGCGGTCGGAGGGGTTCATTGGTTGACGGTGGGCGCGGGGTATTGCGTGGGTGTCGAGGTTGCTCAGGGCTTGGCAAGAACTGAAACTTTGTCTCGATTCTCCGAACGTCATCATGGTGGTTATTCAGAATGACGCACTGGTTTCCTTCTGTTGTTGCGTGTTATTTCTCTCCCTCTTGAGGGATGGCGCAGAGGAGAACATAGGGAACGCTGAAACGAAACAAACCCACGATATCGCCCGGCCAAAAAACAAAACCCCGTAAGTCATCAGACTTACAGGGTTCATTAATGCATTGGCGGAGGCGGTGAGATTCGAACTCACGGAAGGATCGCTCCTTCGCCGGTTTTCAAGACCGGTGCCTTAAACCGCTCGGCCACACCTCCAGCAAGGCGCGTATTGTAGCGCAACTCGCAGGCCGCAAGAAACGGTCAGCCTTCGAGCGTGCGCGTCGCCTTTAGCGCGGGAAACAGCCGCATCCACAGCAACGCGACCGCAATCGTGCCGATGCCGCCGATCAGCACCGCCGGCACCGCGCCGAACAGCCCCGCCGTCATCCCCGATTCGAATTCGCCAAGCTGATTCGACGTTCCGATAAACAGCGAATTGATCGCGCCGACGCGTCCGCGCATCTCGTCCGGCGTCTGCAATTGCACGAGCGACATCCGCACGACGACGCTGATTACATCCGACGCGCCCAGCGCCGCGAGCGCGATCAGCGACACGTACAGATTGCTCGACAGCCCGAACACGATCGTCGCGATGCCGAACGCGATCACGCCGCCGAACAGCGCCGTGCCCGCGCGCCGTCGCAACGGAAAATGCGCGAGCCAGATCGATCCGGCCAGCGCGCCCGCCGCCGGCGCCGCTCGCAGCACGCCCAATCCCCACGGACCGGTATGGAGGATGTCACGCGCGAACACGGGCAGCAGCGCGGTCGCGCCGCCAAGCAGCACCGCGAACAGGTCGAGCGACAACGCGCCGAGGATCACCGGCTTGCTTCGAATAAAGCCGATCCCGCTGAACAACGCCGCAAACGACAAGGGCGCACGCATGCGCACCGCGTCATCGATGCGAATCGCCGAGACCGCGCACGCCGCGACCACGAAAGCGGCCGTCACTGCGCCATACACGGTCGATGCGCCCAGACCGTACAGCAGGCCGCCCATCGCGGGGCCGAGGATCTGCGCGGTCTGATTCGCCGATGTCGACCACGCGCTCGCGTGCTGCAACTGATTGCGCGCGACGAGATTCGGCAGCAGCGCCGCCATCGATGGCGATTCGAACGCGCGCGCAGCGCCCGTGATCATCGCGATCGCGTAGATGGGGCCGACGTGATCCCAGCCGCGCCACGCCCCGAAGCACAGCACGAGCGCCGCGATGCCCTCGATCGTCTGACAGACATACGCAATCGTGCGCCGGTCGTAGCGATCCGCGGCATGACCGACGACGAGCGTGAGCACGAACATCGGCAGAAACTGCGCGAGTCCGACGAGGCCGAGCGCAAAGGCGCTGTGCGTGATCGAATAGACCTGCCATCCGATCGCGACCGACATCATCTGAAACGCCGCCGACGACATCACCCGCGCGCTCCAGAAAAGCGCGAAAGGACGATGCCGCATCACCGAGCCTGGCGCCATCGCGGGCGCGCTCAACTGTGCGGGTGCTTCAAGAACAACTCCTGGAGATCGTTCAGAAAACGCTGGCCGAGTTCAGTCGGCGCGATGCGCTCGAAATCGCGCGTGATGAGCCCGCGCTTCTCCGCTTCGACGAGCGCAGGCTCGATCGCGGACATCGCGACACCGGTGCGCTCGACGAACGCGTGGACCGGAAAGCCCTCGACGAGCCGCAGCGTATTCAGCATGAATTCGAATGGCAAATCGCGCGGACCGACCTGGCGCTCTTCCTGAATCGCGCTTTCGCCGGGCGACAGCGCCTGATCCATATACGTCGACGGATGCTTGAAGCGCGCCTGCCGCACGATCTTCTGCGGAAACGACAGCTTCGTATGCGCGCCCGCGCCGATGCCGAGATAGTCGCCGAAGCGCCAGTAATTCAGGTTGTGCCGGCTCTGCCGGTGCGGCTTCGCATACGCCGACACTTCGTAACGCTCATAGCCCGCATCGCGCGTGCGCTCTTGAATCCAGTCCTGCATGTCGGCGGCGGCATCGTCGTCCGGCAGCGCGGGCGGATACTTCGCGAAGAGCGTATTCGGCTCCATCGTCAGGTGATACAGCGACAGATGCGGCGGCGCGAATGCGATCGCCGTCTCGATGTCCTGCCGGCATTCATCCAGCGTCTGCTGCGGCAACGCGAACATCAGATCGAGATTGAAGTTGTCGAAGTGCTTCGCGGCGATCTCGACCGCGCGCCGCGCCTGGCTCGCATCGTGGATGCGGCCGAGCGCCTTCAGATGCGCCTCGTTGAAACTCTGAATGCCGATCGACAGGCGATTCACCCCGCTCGCGCGATACTGCGCGAACTTCTCGACTTCGAACGTGCCGGGATTGGCTTCGAGCGTGATCTCGGCGTCGGCGTCGATGGGAAGCAGGGCGCGCGCATCGGAAAGCAGCCGGTCGAGTCCCTTCGCCGACAGCAACGATGGCGTGCCGCCGCCGATGAAAATCGTGTGGACCTGACGTCCCCATACCAGCGGCAAGGCGCTTTCGAGATCGGCGCGCAACGCGTCGAGATAGCGGTCTTCGGGGAAGGTGTCGTCCTTCGATTCGTGCGAGTTGAAATCGCAGTACGGGCACTTGCGCACGCACCACGGAAAATGCACGTAGAGCGAGAGCGGCGGCAGCGACGTCAGCCGGATGCTTCCCGGCGACGTGAACGCCTGGACGACGTTGATCGTGCGTTTGGTGCTGTCGGGTCCGGTGCTCACGCAAGTTCCTTGAGCCGTTGCAGCAGGTCACGCAGCGCGAGCGCGCGATGGCTCAGCGCGTTCTTCCGTGCGGGATCGAGTTCGGCGGCGGTCGCGTTCAGCGCCGGCAGGAAGAAATGCGGATCGTAGCCGAAGCCATTCGCACCGCGCGGGGCATCGATTACTTCGCCGTGCCAACGGCCTTCCGCGATGAGCGGTTCGGGATCGTTCGCATGCCGCACCAGCACGAGCACGCAGAAATAGTACGCGCGGCGGTCCGCCTCGTTCGCGAGGTCCGCGACGAGCCGCGCATTGTTGGCGGCGTCGCTTTTGTCGCCGCCGTTCATCATCGCGTAGCGCGCCGAATAAACGCCCGGCGCGCCGTTCAGCGCGCGCACGCACAGACCGGAATCGTCGGCGAGCGCGGGCAGGTTCGTCAACGCCGATGCATGACGCGCCTTCGCCAGCGCGTTCTCGAGAAACGTCGCGTGCGGCTCTTCCGCTTCCGGCACGCCGAGCTCGCCCTGCGCGATCAGTTCGATGCCCGCCGCATCCAGCAGCGATGCAAACTCGCGCAGCTTGCCCGCGTTGTTCGACGCGAGCACCACGCGCTTCATGCCATGCGTATCAGACACCTTCGATCTCCAGCGCCGCCTTCTGCTTCGCGATCAGCGCCTTGATGCCGTTGTCCGCGAGATCGAGCAGCGCGTTCATTTCGTCGCGCGAGAAAGGCGCGCCTTCCGCCGTGCCCTGAACTTCGACGAAACCGCCTGCGCCCGTCATCACGACGTTCATGTCGGTATCGCACTGCGAGTCTTCTTCGTAATCCAGATCGAGCACCGGCGATCCATCGAAGATGCCGACCGAAATCGCCGCGACGAAATCCTTCACCGGCGATTGCGCGATGCGCCCGCTCGCGAGCAGCTTCGTTGCCGCGTCGTGCGCGGCGACGAACGCGCCGGTAATGCTCGCCGTGCGCGTGCCGCCATCGGCCTGGATCACGTCGCAGTCGATATGCAGCGTGCGCGGGCCGAGCGCGTTCAGATCGAACACCGAGCGCAGCGCGCGGCCGATCAGGCGCTGGATCTCCTGCGTGCGGCCGGTCTGCTTGCCGCGTGCGGCTTCGCGGTCGCTGCGCGTGTGCGTCGCGCGCGGCAGCATGCCGTATTCGGCGGTCAGCCAGCCTTGCTCGCGTCCGCTCAGAAACGCCGGCACGCGCTCGGCGATGCTCGCCGTGCAGATCACCTTGGTATCGCCGAACTCGACGAGCACCGAACCTTCCGCGTGCTTCGTGTAATGCCGCGTGATGCGGACATCGCGCAACTGGCTGTCACGGCGGCCGCTCGGACGTGGAATGGAAGGCTTCAGCAGGAGAGAGTCGGTCATGGTGATCCGGAGTAGGAGAGGTCAGGCGCGGGTTCGAAGCCGATCGCGCCGGGTGCAGCGATTTTATCGTCATTCAACGCGTGACGTTGCCGGGCGCGACGGGTGCCGGGAGCGCCTGTCCGGGCGGCCCGCGCGGCAAAAATGGGATAATGCCGATTCATCGCCCGGCGGCACACGCGTGCTCATCCCAAAGCACCTTCAGACGCGCCGGGCGTTTCGTTGAACCGGCCTTCGCAAGGAAGGCTCACATCGCGAGACGGACCATGATCTACAGCATGACAGGCTATGCCAGCGCGACGCGCGAAGTCGTCGCGGATGGCGCCGGACCCAATGGCGCCGGCGGTTCCGGCGTCGGCGTTTCGGTGGAATTGCGCACGGTGAATTCGCGCTTTCTCGACCTGAATTTCCGGATGCCCGAAGACGTGCGCGCGACCGAACCGCAATTGCGCGAAATGCTGATGACGAAGCTCTCGCGCGGCAAGGTCGATATTCGCATCAACCTGAATCGCGTCGAGCAGACGGCCAATGCGGGCGCGCTCAATCGCGAGGCGCTCACGCAACTCGCGACGCTCGAACGCGCAGTGCTCGACGTCTTCCCGGATGCCGAACGCATGCGCACCGGCGAGATTCTTCGCTGGCCGGGCGTGCTGGCGGAAAGCTCCGTGTCGCCGGAAACGCTGCGTGAAGCGGTGCTTGCATGCGGCAAGCAGGCGATCGCCGATCTCATCGACGTGCGCGCGCGTGAAGGCGCGGCGCTCGGCAACGTGCTCATCAACAACGTGACGGAGATGGAAAGCATCGTCGCGCGCATCACGCCGCTGGTGCCGGAACTGATTGCCAAGCATCAGCAGAAGATCGTCGAGCGATTGCAGGACGCGCTCGGCGTCGCGACCGCCGAAAACACGGCCACGACGAGCGTGCCGCGCGAAGAGATCGCGGAGCGCATCCGTCAGGAAGTGACGATGTACGGCATTCGCATCGATATCGCCGAAGAATTGCAGCGCCTGACCGCGCATCTCGCTGAAACGCGTCACGTCTTGCAGAAGGGCGGCAAGGTCGGCAAGCGGCTCGACTTCATGATGCAGGAGCTGAATCGCGAAGCGAACACGCTCGGCTCGAAGGCGGCGGCGAAGGAACTCGCGGATGCATCGATGACGCTCAAGCTGCTCATCGAACAGATGCGCGAACAAGTACAGAATCTGGAGTAACGCAACATCATGCCGAACACCGCACACCGCTCGCATAGCAACTACACGGGCGTCTATCCCGGCAACCTGTTCATGGTGGTCGCGCCTTCGGGCGCTGGCAAGTCCACGCTCGTCAACGCGCTGCTCGCACAGGACCCGGCGATTCGCCTGTCCGTGTCGTACACGACGCGCGATCCGCGTCCGACGGAAACCAACGGCGTGCAGTATCACTTCGTGTCGGTCGAAGACTTCATGGAACGCCACGGCAAGGGCGAGTTCCTGGAGAGCGCCGAAGTCCACGGCAACTACTATGCGACCTCGCGCCTGTGGATCGAAGACCAGATGAAGATGGGCCACGACGTGCTGCTCGAAATCGACTGGCAGGGCGCGCAGCAGGTGAAGAAGCAGTTCCGCAACGCGGTGGAGATTTTCATCTTGCCGCCGTCGCTGGATGCGCTCGAGGACCGGCTCAAGAAGCGCGGCCAGGACTCGGAGAAAGTCATCGTGCGCCGTCTGCTCGCGGCGGGCAGCGAGATGGCGCATGCATCGGAAGCGGAGTACGTGGTCATCAACGAAAACTTCGATCGCGCGCTCACCGAACTGCAATGCCTCGTCACCGCGACGCGGCTGCGCTTCACGTCGCAATACGCGCGTCATACACAGCTTTTCGTCGACCTCGGCATTCATCCCTCGCACGCGTCCTGACGCGAGCCGTGGCCAAGCCGTACCGGTCACATAAGGTAGAATAAAACTCATATTGAGAAGGAAACAAACATGGCCCGCATTACCGTCGAAGACTGCCTGAAACAAATTCCGAATCGCTTCGAGCTCGCGCTCGCGGCAACGTATCGCGCGCGCCAACTGGCGCAAGGCCACACCCCGAAAATCGAAAGCCGCGACAAGCCGACCGTCGTCGCGCTGCGCGAGATCGCAGCCGGACAGGTGGGCGTCGAAATGCTGAAGAAGGTGCCCGTTTAAGGGCCGCCGGCTTCAGAGTCTTATCGCTTCATCGGTGTTTCACTTCTTGCAACCGGCGCGACAGATCGTCAGGCGGCGCGTCACACGAACACGGAGGCGAACTTGAGTCAGACACCGTTGCCCGTCTCCGCGTCCGTGGACCCCGAGACCGATTCCGACATCGACCAGGACGCGCTTCTCGACGCCGACAAGCCGCACGCCGCGCGCAAGTACATCGATGCAGTCCTCGAACAGTCTTTCCGTCATCTGTTCGGCCCGACCGCGACGCCGGAGCAGCCGCGCAAGCACGACGTCGTTTCCATCGCGAACCTGACGAACGCGCTCGCGAGCTACATCTCGGCCGACGAGATCAAGGAAGTCAAGGCGGCGTTCCACTTCAGCGACGAAGCACATCTCGGGCAGTATCGCCAGAGCGGCGAGCCGTACATCACGCATCCGGTTGCGGTCGCGGAAATCTGCGCGAGCTGGAAGCTGGACGCGCAATCGATCATGGCGGCGCTCCTGCACGACGTGATCGAAGATCAGGGCGTGACCAAGACGGAGATCGCGGAGCGCTTCGGCGCGAAAGTCGCGGAACTGGTCGATGGCTTGTCGAAGCTCGACAAGATGGAGTTTCGCAATCGCGAGGAAGCGCAGGCGGAGAACTTCCGCAAGATGCTGCTCGCGATGGCGCGCGACGTCCGCGTGATTCTCGTCAAGCTCGCGGACCGGCTGCACAACATGCGCACGCTCGGCGCGGTGCCGCCGGAAAAGCGCCGCCGCGTGGCACGCGAAACACTGGACATCTACGCGCCGATTGCGCATCGGCTCGGCCTGAACAACACGTATCGCGAGTTGCAGGATCTGAGCTTCGCGAACTTCAACCCGAATCGCTACGCCACGCTTGAAAAAGCGGTGAAGTCGGCGCGCGGCAACCGGCGCGAAGTGGTTGGCAAGATTCTCGAAGCGGTGCAGCGCACTATCGCGGATGCGAAAATTTGCGCCGAAGTCACCGGCCGCGAGAAGACCATCTTCAGCATCTACAAGAAGATGCGCGACAAGCAGTTGTCGTTCTCGCAAGTGCTCGATGTCTACGGCTTTCGCGTCGTCGTCGAGAGCGCGCTGGAATGCTATACGTGCATCGGCGCGCTGCATGCGCTCTACAAGCCCGTGCCGGGCAAGTTCAAGGATTACATCGCGATTCCGAAGGTCAACGGCTATCAGTCGTTGCACACGACGCTCGTCGGGCCGTTCGGCGCGCCCATCGAGTTTCAGATTCGCACGCGCAAGATGCATGAGATCGCCGAAGCGGGCGTCGCGGCGCACTGGCTCTACAAGAACGGCGGCGCGGACCTCAACGATGTGCAGAAGCGCGCGCATCAGTGGTTGAAATCCCTGCTCGACATTCAAAGCGAAGCCGGCGATTCGAGCGAATTCCTTGAGCACGTCAAGATCGACCTGTTCCCGGATGCGGTCTATGTCTTCACGCCGAAGTCGAAGATCATGCCGCTGCCGCGCGGCGCGACCGCGCTCGACTTCGCGTATTCGATCCACAGCGACCTCGGCAATCAGTGCGTCGCGGTGAAGATCAACAACGAGTTGCTGCCGCTGCGCACGGAGCTGAAGAGCGGCGATATCGTCGAAGTGATCACCGCGCCGTATTCGAAGCCGAATCCCGCGTGGCTCGGCTTCGTGCGCACCGGCAAGGCGCGCTCGGCCATTCGTCACTATCTCAAGACGATGCGGTTGAACGAGTCGGTGCAACTGGGCGAGCGGCTCGTCGACCAGAGTCTCAAGGGCTACGGCCTCGCATTGTCCGAAGTCACGCCGGAAGTGTGGGAAAAGCTCGTGCAGTGGACGGGCAACAAGACGCGCCAGGAAATTTTCGCGGACATTGGCCTTGGCCGTCGCGTGGCGGCGGTGATGGCGAAGCGCATCGAAGTGTTGATGAACGGCATCGCCGATGACGACGAGCATCCGCATCGCGAGCATCACAACACGAATACCGCGCCGCCGGTGGTGATCACGGGCACCGAGGGCATGTCGGTGCAACTGTCGCCGTGTTGCCGCCCGATTCCCGGCGACAACATCATGGGCTATATCGGCATCGGGCTCGGCATGGCGATTCACACGACGGAGTGCCGCGTCGCGCAACGCATTCATCGGCGCGATCCGGGCCGCTGGATCGACGTCGCGTGGGCGCCGCAGCCTGGCCGTCTCTTCGATGTTGCCGTGAAGGTGCTCGTGCGGAACACCAAGGGCGTATTCGCGCGCGTCGCGGCGGACATCACGTCGGCGGATGCGAACATCGTGCATATCGCGATGGACGAAGATGTCTCGCAGGAAGCCAAGCTGTTGCGTTTCGTGATTCAGGTCAGCGACCGCGTGCATCTCGCCAACGTGATGCGCCGCGTGCGCACGAACCTGGACGTGATGCGCATTGCGCGGGAGCGTCCGAGCGACGAGCCGCATCATCGCAATCAGGACGGCGGCATGCGTGTCGACCGGGAACGCGCCGACTACTGAGCGGCGGGAACGCGGCGTGCATGCCTTTCGTCATTCGACCGAAAGCATGGGAAACGCCGCAATGAAAACTTCCGATCTCGAAGGCGCCACGCTCGACTACTGGGTCGCGCGCGGGCTGCACGACTTTATCCGCGAAATCTACTTCACCGACAGCGGAGAGACGCTCTCCATTCGCGGCACTGACCGCGGCAAGGCATGGGACGGGCGATTCCTTCCATCGACGTCATGGGAGGCGGCTTCCGTCGTACTGGAGCGCGCCTGCCGGCTGGAGATGAGCGATCACGGGCGTGGCGAGGTGCAATGCACGGTGACGTTCGGCGCGCAGGGCCAGCCGGTGCAAGGGCGCGGGCCGTCGCTGCGCATCGCGCTGCTGCGCGCGTTCGTGCAGCATTCTTTCGGCGATACTGTCGAGGATGTTTATCTGCGGCATCCGCAGACTTTGCTTGGTACGCGGGCTGAATCGATCTCGGAGCAGACCGCCGTTAGCACGGCGGGGGATGTTCCTGTTCCTGAAGGGCGGATCGGGGATGTGCGGTCGGCGCCGCGGCCTTGAGCTTTCTTGATGTTCGGGTGCGGCGGGGAGGTTGTCCCGTGGCGGACTATTGATGCGTCCGTCGCCGGCGAGGCACTTGATTGAGGTGGCGCTTTGGCGTCTCTGCCCGATCCCATGCAACGAAGCAGCATCTACACCGCCCATAGCATCCGTGGGCGGCGGACGCGTCGCCTCGTGGCGCAGCCGGGCTTGGCGCGGAAATCTCCCAGTCTGACGGCGCGAGTGCGGAACAGCGCGTCGCGCTGCCATCCGGCGCAAGGCTCGATCACGCGCCAATATCTGGGCCCCAAAACAAAAAGGGCCTTCCATCTGGAAGGCCCTTCGAAAAATGGCGCGGCTGGCAGGATTCGAACCCACGACCCCTTGGTTCGTAGCCAAGTACTCTATCCAACTGAGCTACAGCCGCACGCAAAACGGTACTGCTATATTACTTCAATGCGCTTTTGGTTAAGCGCTCGATGCCTTCGCTCGAAACGAAAACACCGGAATGAGTGGCGCGGCTGGCAGGATTCGAACCCACGACCCCTTGGTTCGTAGCCAAGTACTCTATCCAACTGAGCTACAGCCGCACGCAGAAGCGGAATTATAGCGAAGCCGTTTTCAAAAAGGAAGCGTTTTCGACCGGAAAATCGCTGCTGCCTCTTCATTCAAACGCTGTCCTTCCAGCCTCCGGACGAGCCTCACCGCGCCCGCTTCTTGCGACGTGGTAAGTTGATGGTCTGAATCCAACTGCGGCACCCTGAAACCGGTTTGCACGATGAACAAGGCATTTGTCAAAGAATCCGACGAGAGCGACGACGACCTCGAACTCAACCAGCCCGATGTCCCGGCCGGCTCGAAGAACTACATCACGCCAGCAGGCCATGAGAGGCTGCGAAGCGAGTTGCTGCGACTTCTCGACAACGACCGTCCCGAAGTGGTCAAGCTCGTGTCCTGGGCGGCGTCCAACGGCGATCGCTCGGAGAACGGCGACTACATCTACGGCAAGCGGCGTCTGCGAGAAATCGACCGGCGTATCCGCTTTCTGACCAAGCGGCTCGATCTTGCCGAAGTCGTGGATGCGCGCAAGCAGGAGAACGTCGATCAGGTGTTTTTCGGCGCGACAGTCGATTACGCGGGCGACGACGGCATCGTGCAGACCGTGACGATCGTCGGTATCGACGAGGTCGATCTCGATCGCGGCCACGTCAGCTGGATCTCGCCGGTCGCGCGTGCACTGCTGAAGGCGAAGATCGGCGATACGGTGCCGCTGCACACGCCGGCGGGCGTTCAGCAGATCGACATCCTCGACGTGCGTTACCCGCGCTGATCACCCGGAGAAGGGCGCAGGACGAAAAAAAGCCGCTCCGAAGAGCGGCTTTTTCACAACTGTGCTGCGGATACGGCTTAGAAGCGGTGACGGACGCCAACCGTTGCCGAAACCTGGTTCGACGACGACGACATACCGACGCCGTTGATCGTCGCGCCCAGATCCGAACCGTCGAGGCCGGTCACGTGCTGGTATTCGCCCTGCAGGTACACGTCGGTACGCTTCGACAGCGCGTATGCCGTTTGCAGGTCGACTTGATGCCACTTCGGTGCGATACCGTTGATGCGGCTGTTCGTGTACGTGTAGTTCGCAGCCAGCGACATAGCCGGCGTCAGGTTGTAACGGCCGTTGACTTCGTAGTTCGTGAAGCGAACGTGACCGTTCGTCAGCTGGAAGGCGCCTGCGCCTTGCGTGCCGCCGTTGGTGATGCTGGTTGCGTTGTCCAGCATCGTCTGCGTGAACACGAAGCCGACCGTCGCCGGGCCGAACGCGTAGTTGATGCCGCCGCCGAAGATGCGCTGACGGCCAGCCACGAACGGCGTGTTGTCGCCGGTGACTGCGCCAGCGGCGTTCGCCGAGCCGACGTTGTTCAGTTGCATGTACGCGCCAGCGATGTTCAACGGACCGTAGTTGTACGACACGCCTGCGCTGTAAGCGCGGTTATCCGCGAAACCGCCTGCTTCGTTCGAGAAGCCGTACATCGCGCCGAACTTGAAGCCAGCGTAGTTCGCGCTCGTGTACTTGACCGAGTTGTTGACGCGGAACGTGTTGTCCAGGTTGTCGTTGTCGAACGGGTGGGCGAACTGCGTGCCGCCGTATTGCGTGCCCGTCAGAGCCAGAGGCCCGAGGAAGTCGACCACGGAGTCATACTGACGGCCGAGGGTCACGGCGCCGAACTGGTTGCTCGACAGACCGACGAATGCCTGACGGCCGAACTCACGACCACCTTGGCCGTTCGTGCCGTTCATGATGTTGAAGCCGTTTTCCAACGTGAAGATCGCCTTCAGGCCGCCACCGAGGTCTTCCGAACCACGCAGGCCCCAACGGCTGCCGTTGACCGAGCCGCTCGTCGCCTTCCAGTTGCTGTGGCCAGGGCCGCCGACCGTCGTCACCTGGTTGTTCGTGTAGGTGATGCCCGCATCGATCAGGCCGTACAGCGTGACGCTGCTTTGCGCATGGGCGGCGGTAGCGAAGACGCCCGACAGGGCAGCGACCATGAGAGTCTTTTTCATCTTTGTAACTCCGAGAGCAGATTGGGCCTAAGGGTCCCAGGCTTTGAGGAAACCTCCGTGCGACGCGCTGCGAGAGGCGCTGTCGGGGAGCAATGCGTCCGAAGGTGCGACACATTTGTTTCCGGACCAGACGAAGTGTAAAGACGGCGTTACAGATGGGGCGTTCCACTTTCCGCAATAAATCATTCTCCGATCAGCAATGATCGAATCGCGCCTGTTTTCCCTTTATTCACAATGGGTTATCGGCGAATAAAGTCGTAAAGACCACGGTGTCAACAGAACGACGTTGCGGAAGTGCTACATGAAACTAAGGCGTCGGCAATGGGAAACGGCCGAAGTGTTGATTGTTGAGCTTAAAGAAACAGACGTTTGTGCGTTCCGAACGTAATGCTCGATGGGGTTATCGCTATACTGCGGTTTCTGCTTTCCGAAGCAGACTTTTTCGTTGACGGAAAAGATCTCCAAACTTTGTCAGCGCGACTTCCCGGTCGCGCTTTTTTTTTCGCCAGTGCGCCCGAGCGTCAAGCCGGGCGGGGCGTAGGCGGGCAGCGGCCTTTAGCGAACAGGCCGCGTAAGAGGTGGCTTGCCTTAAAGTCCGCGTGATATCGTTACCTATCTTTCGAGGTAAGCGGCAAGTTCTGCCAAAAATCTTCCGAGACGCGGGGAGTTATTTGCAAGCAGAATTTGCTTCACTGGTGAGAATCGCAAGAGGCGGGAGAAATGGGCTAATGAAGTTACTGAGCGCTTCAGGTCCGATTAAGCAATTTCGTGATTAAAGCACGGAGAAGATCGGACGCCGAATTAATCCGAGATGCGTTTAAAAGAAGATGAGCGGTTCTGCGAATCCGATAATAAAAAATCGTCGTCGTTATTAAGAAAAAACAATGGACGATAAACCCCGGCGAACGTTCAATTTTTTATTAACGGAAAGCGGCGCTGAATCCAAAGACGTTCGCGCAGGGAACCACTACAGCCGCGCCTGGCTTGGTGGGCGCGGCGTCCTGCGGGCTAGCCAGCGTGGCTGAGGAAGGCGCGGCGGCGGCGTTGGGTCAAGTTCGCGGGAATGCCGCGCGCCATATATCACACCGAAATTGACGACAAAAAAGATTCGATGCGACGCTAACGTTTTTCTACAATCGGGTTATCCGAATTGCCCGTCATTCGAATTTTGGTTCAATGAAGTTGAATCCCGAAAGTCGCGTTCGCCTGCGTCGTAAATCGGTGTAACTACCAATCAATAAAAAATCATATCCGCCGACACCGCATTTTTACCGACGCCAACGCGCTCCAGCCCGCCGCCGCGTGCAAAACACTGTACGTTAGAATGCACGATCTGATCGCCCTCATGATCGCCATCTTCCCCTGACCCGCCGTCCCACGATGCGCCCCGATTTCTTGCCTGAATCCGCACTGCCCGCCGACCCCGTCGTCTTCGTCGATCTCGAAACGACTGGCGGCACCTTCGGCGTCGACCGCATCACCGAAATCGGTATCGTCGAGGCGGGGCCGCAAGGCGTGTCGCAATGGACGACCCTCGTCAATCCCGGCAGGCCGATTCCCGCGTTCGTCCGCCAGTTGACCGGCATCCACGATTCAATGGTCCGCGACGCACCCACGTTCGAGCAACTCGCTTCGGACCTGATGGAGCGGATGAGCGGGCGGCTCTTCGTCGCGCATAACGCGCACTTCGATCACGGATTCCTGAAGGGCGATTTCAGGCGTATCGGCATGCGCTTCTCGCCCGACGTGCTCTGTACCGTGCAGCTTTCCCGCGCGATCTATCCGCAGGAAGCGCGGCATGGCCTCGATGCGCTCGTCGAACGTCATGCGCTGTTGCCTTCGGCGCGGCATCGCGCGCTCGCGGACGCCGATCTGCTCTGGCAGTTCTGGCAGCATCTCCATGGCGCGCATCCGTCCGACGTGCTGCGCGCGCATATGGAGCGCGTCACGCGCCGGTTCCAGCTTGCCGCGCATATCGACGAAGACACAATCGAGTGCATCCCGGCGGGCTGCGGCGTTTATACGTTCTATGGCGACGACGATCTGCCGCTCTATGTCGGCCGAAGCGTGCGATTGCGTCAGCGGGTGCGCTCACACCTGACGGGCCCGCGCCGGTCGGCGAAGGATATGCGGCTTGCCGCGCTCGTGCGGCGTGTCGAATGGAAGGCGACCGGCGGCGAAATCGGCGCGATGCTTGCCGAAGCGCACATGGTCGCGACGCTGCGTCCGTCGCTGAATCGCGTGTCGAAGTCACGAGCCGGCGATGCGCGCGGTGCGCCGTGGCTGCATGCCGGGGCGATCGGCATCGAGGAGCGCGACGCGTCGACGGGTGAACCCGCGTGGCATGTCGTCGACAACTGGCAGTATCTCGGGACGGCTGGCACGTTGGCCGAAGCGCGGACGTTATGCACGTCCGCCAAGCCCAATGCGTTCGATCTGGCGACTTATCGGATTCTCGCCGAGCGCCTTTCGCGGGGGCTGGCGATCACGCCGCTCGCGCTGGATGCGCTCGTCAGCGCGACGTGACGCGACGTAACCCGGTTGGACGCGCCGGATTCAACCCACGGCGCCCACACCGCCGCCCGCGCAAACATGCGACAGGGCGCGCGAAAGCGGCGCGTTCATCGACGATTCATAGCGCGTCAGATGCTTCCAGCGCGCGACGCTGTCGGCGAGGCGAAGCGGGCAGTCGTCGGCATGACGGATCGGCTCGACGCGCGCCAGTGCGCTCAACAGCGAGCGCGTGAGCTGGTCCAGTTTTGGCCGTGTGTCCCTGGCGAGATCGGGCGGCGTGCCTTCGGGAGCGGCCCGCAGCGCGCGCCAGTTGGCGAAGAGGGCGTTCTGCACGTCCTTGCTGGCGTCGATCTGATCGCGGAAGAACTGTTGCGCGAATTCCGGGTCCACTTCCGCCGCGCGTGCCCGCTGTTCGACCTGTTTCAATAACGCGGCCTCGCGGGGTTCGTCGGTGATCGGCTCGTGGTTCGCCCATTTCCAGCGCGCGACCGGTTCGGCCAAAGCGAGCCGTTGCGAAACCAGTGCGATGAGATTGGTGAACGCGGTGTCGTCGCCGTCGGCGTGGGCCGGGCTGGCGAGGGCGAGGAACAGCGCCGAAGCGGCGGTAATCGCGTGGAGCGGGCGGAGAAGGGAAGGTCGGCGCATCGGTCGTGGGCGGAAGCTGACGAAAGCGCCAGCATAGCGCAGCGACTTCAGCCGGCGGGACGGATGCGCGCCGGGCAGCGATGCTCGACGATGTTCGAGCGCGCGCGACGCCCCTCGGCGTCGAGCCAAATGCGGACTGCGTAGTCCGGGTGCGCCTTGCGCGCGGGCGTCGCGATCACGTCGACGACGGAGCGATAAGACTCGCCGCCCTTAGTTCGACGACGCCATCTTGCGCTGTTCGTCGAAGAACGCGCGCACATGCGCCGGCAGCTCGGTCGCGAGAAACTCGACGGCCACCGGCTCCGGGTCCGGGGAATACACTTTGTCGGGCGTCGGGATCTTCGTCGGTTTGGCGTCCATGGTTCTCTCCTCGGGTGACATCAACTGTTGCGTTGCTACGGATGCGGCTTTCGCGCGATCGCATCCTTACTAATCCAATACCACTTCCTTCTCTTTATGCGTTATCGGATCGTCGCGGCCTGACTTGAGCGGCGCGTTGGATCCGGCACGATCGTTCTTGAGTCCTTCGGTAATTTGCGCTTGATGCTTGATCGAAGGACCGGCGTGTTCCAGCAAAAACTTCGCATTGCCTAATGGATGTGAGCGCTCGCGAAGCGGCGTGGCGTCTGGGTGCGCGGCCGACGCGCCTATCACACGCTTTCGACTTTAGCCGCTCCCCTATAGGTATAACGATACCGGGAAACCATCGTTGCCGCCTCATGCTGCGGAGCGGAAAATGGGTCGCCGTTGTATGAAACCGCACATAAGAAGCGAATTAGCGAGCGCGGTTGAGCAGATGCGAAACGAAACCGCAAGAAGGGCGCAATCGACGCTCCATTCGACCAGGCGCAGTGTGCGCTGCGAGCTCGTCGCCGACGACACAACGACAGCCCAAAGCAAAAACCCGCGTCACTTGCGTGAACGCGGGTTTTTGTTTGATGCTGAATCTTGATGGTGCCGGAAAGAGGAATCGAACCCCCGACCTTCGCATTACGAATGCGCTGCTCTACCGTCTGAGCTATTCCGGCATCAGAGAAACAAGATTATAGCGAGCACTTTCTCGTTTTGACAATACCCTGAATCAATTTTTCTTTTCGAGATGGTAGGCAGTGACGCGCTCCACCTCGTTCTTCGAGCCGAGGAAGACCGGCACGCGCTGATGCAGGCTCGTCGGAACGATATCGAGGATGCGCTGTTCGCCGTTAGTCGCCGCGCCGCCGGCCTGCTCGACGATGAACGCCATCGGATTCGCTTCGTACATCAGGCGCAGCTTGCCGGGCTTCGACGGGTCGCGGCGATCCGCCGGATACATGAAGATGCCGCCGCGAGTCAGGATGCGGTGCACGTCCGCCACCATCGACGCAATCCAGCGCATGTTGAAATCCGTGCCGCGCGGGCCGTCCTTGCCCTCGTTCAACTCACCTACGTAACGCTGCACCGGCTCGTACCAGTGGCGGACGTTGGAGGCATTGATGGCGTACTCATTGGTGTCGGCCGGCACCTGCATGTCGCGCTGCGTCAGCACCCACGAGCCGAGTTCGCGGTCGAGCGTGAAGCAGTTCACGCCGTTGCCCGTGGTCAGCACGAGCACCGTTTGCGGGCCGTACACCGCGTAGCCCGCGGCCACCTGCGCCGAGCCAGGCTGCATGAACGCCGCTTCGGTCGGATCGGCGCCGTCGGGGCAGCGCAACACCGAGAAGATCGTGCCGATCGACACGTTGACGTCGATGTTGGATGAGCCATCGAGCGGATCGAAGGTCAGCAGGTAATTGCCCTTCGGATAGCGGTTGGGAATCGGGAAGATTTTTTCCATCTCTTCCGATGCCATCGCGGCCAGATTCCCGCCCCATTCGTTGGCTTCGAGCAGAATTTCGTTCGACAGCACGTCGAGCTTCTTCTGCACTTCGCCCTGAACGTTCTCGCTGCCTGCCGAGCCGAGCGCGTCGCCGAGAGCGCCTTTGCTCACCTGATAGCCAATTTGCTTGCAAGCCCGCGCGACGACTTCGATCAACAGGCGCAGGTCGGCCGGCAGGTTTTGATGTTCACGCTGCTGCTCGATCAGATACTTGGTCAGCGTGGTACGGCTGGAGATGGAGGACATGCGAAGCTCCGTGAGCGTTTAGACGAATGTTCACGATTCTAACCGCTCGATTCGGTCATTCTTTATGACAGTGCCCGCTGATGCCCGCCATAAGCGAGAACGGCCGCCGCGCGAATCGTCGCGCGGCGGCCGTCAGGGCTGTGGAACGCGCTCAGGACGCGAGCGCTTTCTCCACGACTTCCCGCACGTCGCGCGACTTCACCTTCGACGCCACTTCGGTCAACGCCGCGTGCATCTTCTCGCGAAGCTGCGGCGTGAAGCGTCGCCACATCTCGAGTCCGCGCGCCAGACGGGCGGCGACCTGCGGATTCAACGCATCGAGCGCGATCACCTGTTCGGCCCAGAACGCGTAGCCGGAACCGTCGACGGCATGGAACTGCGCGGGATTGCCGCTGCAGAAGCTGAAGATGAGCGAGCGGGCGCGATTCGGGTTCTTGATGTTGAACGCCGGATGCTGCATGAGATTGCGCACGATATCGATCACCTTGCGATCCGCGCCGCCGCGTTGCGTCGCCTGAAGGGCGAACCACTTGTCGATGACGAGCGGCTCCTTCTCGAAGCGGCGATAGAAGTCCTCGAGCGCGGCATCGGCGGCACTTGCGCTCGCGCCCGCCGTCGCGCTCGCGAGCAACAGCGCCGACAGGGCCGCCGAGCGATCGGTCATGTTGTTGGCGTCGTCGTACTGCTTTTGCGCGAGCTGAACGGCGTCACGCGGATCGTCGAGCTGGCTCAGATACGCGAGGGCGAGGTTCTTCAGGCCGCGCTTGCCGGCATCCTCCGGCGTCGGACGATATTCCCCCGGCGTGCGGTTCGCCTCGTAGAGCGCGAGCCACTTGTCGCGCAACCGCGACGCCAGTTGCCGGCTCATGAACACGCGCGCCGCGTGGACGGCGGCCGGATCTGACACGCTCATCTGCTCGGCGAGATAGCTCTCGGACGGCAGCATCAGCGCGAGTTCGCGGAAAGCGGGCGTGAGTGTGGTGTCGTCGAGCACGCGGGCGAACGCGGCGATCGTTTCATCGTCGATGGCAAGCGCCTCGCCCTTTGAAGCCCGCGCGGCCAACGCGAGCAACTCGCGCGTCGCGAGCCGCTGGCCGGCTTCCCAGCGGTTGAACGGATCGCTGTCGTTGGCGAGCAGGAACGCGAGCTGTTCGTTCGTGTAATCGAAATCGACGATGACCGGCGCGGAGAAATTGCGCAGCAGCGACGGCAGCGGCGGTTCATCGACATCGACGAACGTGAACGATTGCTCGCGCTCGGTGAATTCGAGCACGCACGTCGTGCCGCCCGGCTGTTGCTCGCCTTCGAGGCGCAGCGGCAAGTCCGCGCCGTTCGAGCCGATCAGACCGACCGAGAACGGAATCAGGAGCGGCCCTTTCTGCGTGGCGCGCGCCGCCTCCGACGTCTCGCCGTAACCCTGCGCGAGCGTCAGCGTGTAACGCTTGGCCGCGGCGTCGTAGGATGCGCGCACCGTCACGCGCGGCGTGCCGGCCTGGCTGTACCAGCGCTCGTACTGCGCGAGGTCGCGCTTGTTGGCATCGGCCATGGCGCGGCGGAAATCGTCGCAGGTGACGGCCTGGCCGTCGTGGCGCTGGAAATAAAGGTCCATGCCGCGCCGGAAGCCGTCGCGGCCAAACAGCGTCTGATACATCCGCACGACTTCCGAGCCTTTTTCGTAGACGGTCATCGTGTAGAAGTTGTTGATCTCGACATAGCTTTCCGGGCGAACCGGATGCGCCATCGGGCCGGCGTCCTCGGCGAACTGCATCTGCCGCAGCACGCGCACGTCTTCAATGCGCTTCGTCGCGCGAGCGGCGGCGCTGGCCGCGCCTTCGGCATCGCCGGCGGCCATGTCGGCGGAAAATTCCTGATCGCGGAACACGGTCAGGCCTTCCTTCAGGCTCAACTGAAACCAGTCGCGGCAGGTCACGCGGTTGCCCGTCCAGTTATGGAAATATTCGTGGCCGACGACCGCCTCGATGTTCGAGAAGTCGATGTCGGTGGCCGTTTCCGGATTCGCCAGCACGTACTTCGTGTTGAAGATGTTGAGGCCCTTGTTCTCCATCGCGCCCATGTTGAAGTCGCTCACCGCGACGATCATGAAGCGGTCGAGATCCAGTTCCAGCCCGAAACGCTTTTCGTCCCAGCGGATCGAGTGGATCAGCGAATCCATTGCGTGACGCGTCTTGTCGAGATCCTGCGGCTCGACCCAGACCTGCAGCAGCTTTTCCTTGCCCGAACTGGACTTGATGCGTTCTTCGATGCACACGAGCTTGCCCGCCACCAGCGCGAACAGGTAGCTGGGCTTCTTGAACGGGTCTTCCCATGTGGCGAAGTGACGGCCATCGGGTAGATCGCCTTCTTCGAGCAGATTGCCGTTCGACAGCAGCACCGGATACGCCGCCTTGTCGGCGCGCAGCGTGACGGTGTACGTCGACATCACGTCCGGGCGGTCCAGGAAATAGGTGATGCGCCGAAAGCCTTCCGCCTCGCACTGAGTGAAGAAGTTGCCGCTCGACACATAGAGCCCGGACAAGGTCGTGTTCTCAGCCGGATTGCAGATGCTTTCGATGCTCAGCTCGAACGCGTCGCCGGGAATATCGCCGATCGACAGGCCGTTTTCAGTCACATGAGCGTCGGCGTGGGGCTTGCCATCGATCGATGCGCTCACGAATTCGAGCTGTTCGCCCATCAGTTCGAGGCGGGGCGCGGCGCTCGCGGCGTCCGGATTGCGACGCAGGCGCATGGTGTTCTTCACGACCGTGCGGGATGGCACGAGATCGAACTCGAGCGCGACCGAATCGATCAGAAACGCGGGCGGCGTGTAGTCCTCGCGGCGGATAACAGCGGATGCGGTCGGTGCGGTGTTGGACATGGCAAGATCGTGTAGGTGGAATGGCGGCGCGGTCGCATGGGCGTGCCGGGAAGCGGGAAGACAGGCACGAATGCGGGCGAGGCGGGTCGAACCATTGTACAAAACGGCCGGGCGTCGTGAGTCGGATGCGAGCCGGCAAGTGCGGCAACTGCTATCTATAACTGAGAAGGGCATTCGACGAAGTGAGGAAGACCATGAATCTCTCGATGTTTCCCAGCACGCTTGTGCGCGCCGTCTGCGTGCTGGGCGCGTTGTGGCTCGCCGGTTGCACGAGCTACGTCCAGACTCGCGTGACCGCCTTCTCGGACTGGTCCGGCAGCGACGCGAATCGCACCTACGCGTTCGCGCGCACGCCGGAGCAGCAGAACAGCATCGAACAGGCGAGCTACGAAGTGCTCGTTGCGAACGAACTGGCGAGATACGCGTTCAAGCAGGTTCCGGAAGCGAGCGCGCACTACGAGGTGGCGCTCGCGTATTCGGTTCGCGGCGATCTGCTGACCGTGCGCCAGCCCGTCTATTACGATCCCTGGCCGATGTACGGCTATTACGGCCGCCCGTTCTGGGGTCCGTGGGGCGGCATGGGACCCTACGGCCCGTGGGGCCCGACCGGCTACGTCGATCAGAGCTATCCGGTCTTCATCCACGCGCTGCAGGTTCGCATGACGGATCGCACGACGGGCCGCGAGGTCTACAAGGTGAGTGCGGTCAATTCGACCGGCGACGCGTCGCTGTTCCACGCGATGCCGTTTCTGGTCCGCAGCGCGCTCGCGGATTTCCCGCTCGGCAACGGCACGGTGCGCACGGTGACGCTGCCGGTCGATCAGAGCGGCGGCGTCGGCAACGAGACGGCGGCATCGGCCGGACCGAACGCGGGCGGCGGTGCGGCGAAAGGGGTCGAGTGACAGGCTGCGAGCCTTGTCGGAACGGGCGTTCGCAGACTTCGCTGACCGCCCGCATCCATGCAGCACGGGCCGATTAGCGATATATTCGCGGTCATGACAAAACCGTGTCCGCCCGACCCCAAAACCGTCCCGAAGCCCGCCACGTGGGACGCGCGGCTCGCCCGCGTGCTCGTCACGCCGCTCGTCGGCACGCCTGTTACGCCGAATCATCTGACGACGCTGCGCCTGGCCATCGGCCTCGCGGGCGCTTATTACCTTTCCCTCGGCGATTTCTGGCTCTGCACGCTCGGCGCATTGCTGATCGCGCTGTCGAATTTCGTCGATCACACCGATGGCGAGCTCGCGCGCATCAGTGGTCAGTCGAGTAAAATCGGGCACTTTTACGACCTCGCGTCCGACGCGTTCATCACCGTGCTGCTGTTCCTCGGCATCGGGTTTTACGTGGCGGAGCATCATCCGTCGATGGCCGCGGCGGCGCAGTGGCTCGGCGGCGTCGCCGGCGTTGCGGTCGCGATCATTTTCTTCCTGCGCATGCGCATCGAGTCGATGGTCGGCAAGTCCGGCACCAAGCAGGCTTCGATGGGCGGTTTCGAAACCGAAGACGTGCTGTACCTGCTGCCGGTCGTGACGATCCTGAACGGCATGACGCCGTTTCTGATCGCCGCATGCATCGGCGCGCCGCTCTTCGCGGTGTATGTCGCGGTGGACTACCGGCGCGTCGTACGGCGTGTGCAGTCGAATACGAAAGGCGCAGCGGCCAAGGACGGCAACGATTTTCAGGCGGTGAGATGAGCGATACGGCAACCCCGGTCAGCAACCTGCATCACGAGCGGCATCCGGCGGACGCCGGCCGTCCCACGCGGGACGAAATCGACGCCACGCTCCACGCGCGTCTCGCGGCGCTGCCCGCGCCGAAGCTCCACGCGGATTACGAGAAACAAGGCTCCTTTCTTTATCTCGACGACTTCCTGCCGCGCGAATACACCGAACGCCTGATCGCCGCCGTGCACGACGTGACGCCGGCTGTGAACCGCAACTATCTGCCGGGCCACAAGGCGGGCGGCAGCGTGAGCCGTCACACGCTCGACAGGCTCGCGCCGTTCATCGCGGACCTGTACCGGTCCGAGGCGCTGATCAAGTGGCTCGAAGCCATCAGCGGCGACAAGCTGCAGCTTTCGCCCGAAGACGATCCCCACGCCTACGCGCTGTACTTCTATACGCGTCCGGGCGACCACATCGGCTGGCATTACGACACCTCGTACTACAAGGGCCGCCGCTATACGATGCTGCTCGGCGTGATCGACGATTCCTCCTGCCGGCTCGATTACGAACTGCACACGCGCACGCCGAACGCGACGCCGGAGCCGGGCTCGGTGCAGTATCCGCCGGGCGCGCTCGTGTTCTTCGATGGCGACAAGCTGCGCCACCGCGTGACGCCGCTTCGCGAGAACGAAATGCGCGTGTCGCTCACGTTCGAATACGTGACGAATCCGAACATGCGGCCGTTTCAGCGCTTCATCTCGAACATGAAGGACTCGATCGCGTACTTCGGCTTCAGCCAGGTCTTTCGCCGCAAGGGCGGCAAGAACGGACAGGCATGAGCCGCGCGGGCACGTTCATGCTGTCGGTCGGCGTGGTGTTGTTCATCGCGCTGCTCGGCTGGCAAGGTTTCGGCTCGGTCGCATCGACGCTCGCCGCAGCGGGCTGGGGTCTCGTCGCGGTCGCGGCGTTTCACTTCGTGCCGCTCATCGTCGACAGCGCGGCCATCAGCGTGCTCTTTTCCCACAGGCAACGCGATGTCTCCCTGCGCGATGCGCTGCTCGCGCGCTGGGCCGGCGAATCGGTCAATAGCCTGATGCCCGCGGGCCAGATCGGCGGGCCGATGCTGATGGTCCGCCATCTCTCGCAGCGTGGCATGCGCGCGCGTGACGCCGCCGCCGTCATTACCGTCAGCACGACGATGCAGACCGTGGGGCAACTGATCTTCGCGCTCGTCGGCGTCGTGCTGCTCACGGATTACGCGGCGGGCGGATCGTCGGCGGTCGTATCGATCGCGGTGCTCGCGGTCGTCGGCGTGATCGGCGCGATGATCTTCGGCTTCTATCTCGCGCAGCGGCGCGGTCTGTTCGGCCGCGCGATGCGCTTCGTCTCCGGCATCGCCGCGCGCTTCTCGAAGAAGCGCGACTGGTCGTCGCTCGTGACGCGCGCCGAAGCCGTCGATACCGCCGTCCACGAGCTGTATCGCGAGCGCGGCAAGGTCGCGGCGAGCTTCGCCCTGAGCCTCTTCGGATGGATCGTCGGGACGGGGGAAGTGTGGCTCGCGCTCAATGTGCTCGGCCATCCCGTTGGACTGACCGAAGCGCTGCTGCTCGAAAGTCTCGGCCAGGCGATCCGCGGCGCGGCCTTCATGATTCCCGGCTCGCTCGGCGTGCAGGAGGGCGGTTATCTGCTGCTCGCTCGCCTCGTCGGCCTGCCGCCGGAAGCAGCGCTCGCGCTGTCGCTCGCCAAGCGCGCGCGGGAACTGCTGCTGGGCGTGCCGGGCATCGTCTATCTGCATTTCGTTGAGAAAGGCTGGCAGCGCCGCCGTCTTGCGCGCGTGCCGGAAATCGACTGACTACCCCTGGAAGGGAAACAACACCATGCGCGCAATCATTCTTGCGGCCGGGATGGGCTCGCGTCTCGCCCAGCCCGACGGCGAGCAAAAGCCAAAGTGTCTGCTGCGCTTCAAGGACAGCACCGGCGACGGTTCGGGCGATGCATCGCTGCTCGAACGCCATCTGCATTTTCTGAAGAACGCGGGCGTCGACGAGATCGTCTTCGTGACGGGCTACAAGCACGAGCAGATCGATGCGGAACTCGCGGCCATCGACTGGAAGCCGCAGACCGAAACGATGGTCAACGGCGAATTCACGCTCGGCAGCGTGCTGTCCGTCCACACCGCGCGCGACGCGATGACGCGCGGCGGCGACGTGCTGCTGATGGACGCCGACGTGCTCTACGACGAGCGCATCATCGACCCGCTGGTGGCGGGCGGCTCCGTGAACCGTCTGTTGATCGACCGCGACTTCGAAGTCGGCGATGAGCCGGTGAAACTGTGCGTCGAAAACGGCGTGCCGGTCGAACTGCGCAAGCAGGTGGCGGCGGGCTTGAAGTACGACACCATCGGCGAATCGGTCGGCTTCTTTCGCTTCGATGAAAAGACGGCCGCGCGTCTTGCCGATATCGTCGCGGATTACGTGCAGACCGGCCGCGCGAAGATGCCGCATGAAGAAGCGGTGCGCGACCTTCTGCTGGAGCAGCGCCATGTGTTCGATATCGCCGATGTGACCGGCGCACCGTGGATCGAAATCGACTTTCCGAACGACGTGAAGCGCGCGGCCGATGAAGTCCTGCCGCAGCTCAACCCGCTGCGCCAGTTCGCAGGCTAAAAAGACAAGAGGAGCAATTCGACAATGAACGCACCACGCACTATCCCCGTTGGCTATTCGCGCACGCTGCGCCTGCGCGAGATGCTCACGAGCAACCGCCTCGAGTTCCTGATGGAAGCGCACAACGGCATCTCGGCGCGCATCGCGAAGGAAGCGGGCTTCAAGGCCATCTGGGGCTCGGGACTTTCGATTTCCGCGCAGTTCGGCGTGCGCGACAACAACGAGGCGAGCTGGACGCAGGTCGTCGACAACCTCGAATTCATGGCCGACGCGAGCGATCTCCCGATCTTGCTCGACGGCGACACCGGCTACGGCAACTTCAACAACGTGCGGCGTCTGGTGAAGAAGCTGGAGCAGCGCGGCGTCGCGGGCGTGTGTATCGAAGACAAGCAGTTCCCGAAGACCAACAGCTTCATCAACGGCGAAGCGCAGCCGCTCGCCGATATGGACGAATTCTGCGGCAAGATCAAGGCCGGCAAGGATTCGCAGAGCGATCCCAACTTTTCGATCGTCGCGCGCGTGGAAGCGCTGATCGCGGGGTGGGGCATGGAAGAGGCGTTGAAGCGCGCGGAAGCCTACCGTCAGGCGGGGGCGGACGCGATCCTCATTCACAGCAAGCTTTCGAAGCCCGATGAAATCCTGACCTTCGCACGCGAATGGGCGGGGCGCGGTCCGCTCGTCATCGTGCCGACGAAGTACTACAGCACGCCGACCGACGTGTTCCGTCAGGCGGGCATCAGCACCGTGATCTGGGCGAACCATTTGATTCGCGGCGCGGTGTCGGCTATGCAGGCCATCGCGAAGGAAATCCACGACAGCGAGACGCTCGTCAACGTGGAAGACCGCATCGCATCGGTGAACGAAATCTTCCGACTGCAGGACGCGGACGAATATTCCGCCGCCGAGAACATCTATCTGACGGCGGCGAACGAAAAGCGCAGCGCGGTCGTGCTGGCCGCGAGCCGCGGCGCGGGCCTCGAAGCGGTGACGGCGGATCGTCCCAAGGTGATGCTGCCGGTCGCGGGCAAGCCGCTGCTGCGCCATCTTGCGGAAGCATTCAAGAAGGAAGGCATCAACGACATCACCGTGGTGGGCGGATATCGCGCGGACGCGATCGACACGTCGGGCATCCGCCTCGTCGTCAACGAGAAGCACGAGTCCACGGGTGAACTCGCGTCGCTCGCGTGCGCGGCGAAGCACATCGCCGGCGATACGGTCATCTCCTACGGCGATCTGCTGTTCCGCAGCTACATCCTGCGCGATCTGGTCGAGTCGGAAAGCGACTTCTGCGTCGTCGTCGATTCGTCGCAGACGCCGCAGGCAGGCGCATCGGCGAGCGCAACGGACTTTGCCTATTGCTCGACCGCCGACGACCGCGCGCTGTTCGGCCACAAGGTGTGGCTCGAAAGCGTGGTCGGCGCGGGCCAGGCGTTGAATGGCGGCCGTGCGCCGCAAGGCCGCTGGATGGGTCTGATCTACGTCCGGGCGGCGGCGCGTGAGCGTTTCACCGCGACACTCGCGCAGCTTCAGCAACGCGCCGACTTCGACACGCTCGACATGGCCGCGCTCCTCAACGCGCTGATCGCGGCGGGCGAAAAGGTGGAAGTGCAGTACGTGCACGGTCACTGGCGCGGCGTCAACGATCTGGACGATTTCCGCCGCGCAGGCGATTTCGCACACGGCCAGACGCCGATCGGTTCGGAAGGAACGGAGAACGCGCGTGATTGAAGCAGCCGAGTTCGTCGAAGCGGCGCGCGCGCATGGCTTCGACTGGTATGCGGGCGTGCCGTGCTCGTTTCTCACGCCGTTCATCAATTACGTGCTGCAGGACGAATCGCTGCACTACGTGTCGGCGGCGAATGAAGGCGATGCCGTCGCGTTGATCGCGGGTGTCGCGCTGGGCGCGGCTCAGGGAGAAGGAAAGGGCGCGGTCAGGCGTCGCGGCATCGCGATGATGCAGAACTCCGGCCTCGGCAACGCGGTGAGTCCGCTGACGTCGCTCACGTGGACGTTCCGCCTGCCGCAGCTTCTGATCGTCACGTGGCGCGGCCAGCCAGGCGTCGCGGACGAGCCGCAGCACGCGCTGATGGGTCCAATCACGCCGCAGATGCTCGACACGATGGAGATTCCGTGGGAGCTGTTTCCGACGCAGAGCGATGCGATCGGTCCGGCGCTCGAGCGCGCGACCGAGTACATGGACCGCACGGGCCGTCCGTACGCGCTCGTGATGCAGAAGGGCAGCGTCGCGCCTTATAAGTTGAAGCGGACCGGCTTGTCCGGCGTGCGCGCTGCCGGCGAGCGGGCTTCGGTGGCCCGCTTCGACGGCGAGCGCGTGTCGCGCCATGATGCACTCGAACGCGTGATCGCGAGAACGCCGAAGGAATCCACCGTCGTGCTCGCATCGACGGGCTTCTGCGGCCGCGAACTCTACGCGATCGACGACCGCGAGAACCAGCTCTATCTCGTCGGCTCGATGGGTTGCGTGACGCCGATGGCGCTCGGGCTTGCGCTGTCGCGCCCGGACCTCACCGTGGTCGCGCTCGACGGCGACGGCGCCGCGCTGATGCGCATGGGCGCATTCGCGACGCTCGGCGCCTACGGCCCGTCGAACCTGCTGCATCTGCTGCTCGACAACGGCGCGCACGAATCGACCGGCGGACAGGCGACCGTCTCGCGCGGCGTCGATTTCGCGTCGATCGCGTCGGCGTGCGGCTACGCGATCGCGCTCGATGGCGACGACATCGGCGTGATCGATCGCCTCTTCGCCGCCGACGCACCCGAAGGCGCGCGCTTTGCCCGGCTGTCGATCGGCACCGGCACGCCCGCCGACCTGCCGCGCCCGAAGATCACGCCCGAGGACGTGCGCGCGCGCCTGCAACGACATATCGGAGAACGCTGATGCTGCTGCTCAATCCTGGCCCCGTCACGCTGACCGAGCGCGTGCGCAACAGCCTTCTGCAAACGGACCTGTGCCACCGCGAGCCCGAGTTCTTCGATCTCCAGGACGAGGCGAGAAAGCGTCTCGTCGCCGCATACGAGCTCGATCCCGCGAAGTGGACGGCCGTGCTGATGACCGGCTCCGGCACGGCCGCCGTCGAATGCATGGTGGCGGGCATCGTGCCGGAAGGCGGGCGTCTGCTCGTCGTCGAGAACGGCGTGTATGGCGACCGCATCGCGCAGATCGCGAAGCAGTACGGCATCGAGCATGAAGTCGTGAAATACGATTGGATGCAGGCGCCCGACATCGACGCGATCGTCGCGATGATCGACGCCCGAGCGTTCACGCACGTCGCGATCATCCACCACGAAACGACGACTGGCCGCCTCAACGCCATCGATGCGCTGTCTCGCGCGTGCGCCACACGCGGGGTGGGGCTGCTCGTCGATGCCGTCAGCAGCTTCGGCGCGGAAGCGATCGACTTCGACGGCGGCGGCATCGTCGCGGTCGCGGCGACGGCGAACAAGTGCCTGCACGGCGTGCCGGGCGCGGCGTTCGTGATCGTCCGGCGCGATGCGCTGGAGAAGGCCGCGCGCCGCACTTATTACCTCGGCATCGCGCGGCTCGCGAAGCTGCAGGACCAGCGCAATACGCCGTTCACGCCGTCGGTGCATGCGTACTATGCGCTCGTCGAAGCACTGCGCGAGTTCGAGGACGAGGGCGGCTGGCGCGCGCGGCATCGGCGTTATGCGGCGCTTGCCGAGCAGGTGCGCGCAGGGCTGGCTGCGCTCGGGATCGACAGTGCGTTGCCGCCGGAGGAATCGTCGGTGGTGTTGCGTGCGTACCGGCTGCCGCAAGGCGTCACATACGAGACGCTGCACGATGTGCTCAAGGCCAAAGGCTTCGTGATCTATGCGGGGCAGGGCGGTTTGTCGAAGAGCCTGTTCCGCATCTCGACGATGGGCGCGCTCGATGCAGCCGACATGGACCGGCTGATCGCGGCGGTCGGCGAACTTCTGCGCTGATCAGGGCTTGCAGAAAATAGCAGTGATGAAAGGCGCGACGTGGTGCACCACCGCGTCGCTGCCCGCCTCGCGCACGCGCTGCTCCACTTCGTCGTCCCCGCCCCACACGACGGCGCCATACGCCGCATCGCCGATGGGTTCGCCCTTGCCTTGCCTGAAGAGCGGATCGTCCTTCTGATATGCCACCAGCGCGTAGACCTTGAAGCCGTAGGCGGTCATCACCGTGCCTTTCACCGGCTTGAACGCGTTGATCGAATTCGGCTCGACGCGCATCGCTTTCTTTTCGAGCAGACCTTCTTTCTGAAGCGGCGCGATGAAGTCATGCGGCGTGGACTTGCAGTCGAGCTGCGATTCGATGGCCGTCGCGTGCGCGAGCGAAGCGGACGCGGTGAACGCGAACGGCACGGCCAGGCGAGAGAGTCGAGCGGCAAGCATCATGGCTTAAGCGACGTGAATGGCATCAGGCACTTTAACGACAACGCAGAAAATCTGCATGAGCCGCGCGATGGAGAAATACCGTCGCGCCGTCGCGAAGCCGTTGTAAAGGCGCGCGTCAGGCCGCCAGTTCCAGCTTCGCCGTGTTGCGCTTGTCGCGCGAATGAACGCGTCTTCCTGCTGCATACGTTTCGAACACCGCGCGATCGTCGCCGAGGAGCGCGAACGCAAACAGCAGTTCCTCGAGCGATTCCACCCGCGCCGTGCGCCGCGCGAGCAGCGGCGTCGCGGCCGGATCGAGCACGACGAAATCCGCTTCGCTGCCCGCCGCGAGCGTGCCGATCCTGTCGTCGAGATCGAGCACGCGCGCCGCGCCCGTCGTCGCGAGCCAGAACATGCGCGTCGCGGTCAGATGATGGCCCGTCAGGCGCGCGACCTTGTGCGCTTCGTTCATCGTTTGCAGCATCGAAAACGACGTGCCGCCGCCGACATCCGTCGCCAGTGCAACCGGCATGTTCGCCGCGCCCGCCTTCTCGAAGTCGAACAAGCCGCTGCCGAGAAAGAGGTTAGATGTCGGGCAATGCGACGCCACCGCGCCGGTTTCCGCCATGCGCTGGCGGTCCGTCTCGTCAAGATGGATGCAATGGCCGTACACCGCGCGCCGCCGCAGAAGGTTGTAATGGTCGTAGATGTCGAGATAGCTGCGATGCCCCGGAAAGAGGCTCTCGACCCACTTGATCTCGTCGGTGTTTTCGGCGACGTGGCTCTGGATGAACACGTCGTTGTGCTTCTGCGCGAGCGCGCCGCACGCTTCGAGCTGCGCCTCCGTCGATGTCGGGGCGAAGCGCGGCGTCAACGCGTAGTGCTGGCGTCCGCGTCCGTGCCAGCGCGCGATCAGTTCGGCGCTATCGTCGTAGCCGGATTGCGCCGTGTCGCGCAGAAATTCGGGGCAGTTGCGATCCATCAGCACCTTGCCCGCGACCATGCGCAGATTGCGTGACTCGCTTTCGGCGAAGAACGCATCGGCGGATTGCTTGTGCACCGTGCAGTAGACGAACGCGGTCGTCGTGCCGCAGGCGAGCAGTTCATCGAGGAAAAAGCTCGCCGTTTCCCTCGCGATCGTCGCGTTCTCGAAGCCGCGTTCGACCGGAAACGTGTACGTGTTGAGCCACGGCAACAAGCCCGATGCCGGCGACGCGATCATGTCCGTCTGCGGATAGTGAATGTGCGAGTCGATGAAGCCCGGCACGATCAGCTTGTCGCGCATCGTGTGGACGGTCGCATCCGGCCTGAGCGTGTCGCGCAGCGACGCATACGCGCCGGCCGCGCTTACCTTGCCGTCCTCGACGATCAAAAGGCCGTCGGCCTCGTACACCGCGCCGTCGGCGGCATGCGCGGGGTCATCGCGAAAGGTCAGCAACTGGGCGCGGTAGGCGGTCTGAGTCATGGTGCAACGTCTCCGGTTTCTAATGATGTCTACAACTGCGAAAGCAGCACAATCGAGAATGCCGCGATGACCCACATCGCCGGCTTGATTTCCCTCGCGCGTCCCGTGGCCGCCTTCAGCACGACGAAAGCGATGAAGCCGTAGGCCACGCCATCCGTGATCGAGTACGTGAGCGGGATCAGGATCATCGCGAGGAAGGCGGGAATGGCTTCATCGAAGCGATGCCATTCGATCTTCGTGATCGCTTCCATCATGAACACGCCGACGAGCACCAGCGCGGGCGCGGTCGCGATCGCCGGAACCAGCGACAGCAGCGGCGACAGAAACAGGAACGGCAGGAAGCACAGGCCGGCGACGACCGCGACGAGCCCCGTTCGGCCGCCCGCGGAAATGCCCGCCGCCGATTCGATGTACGCGTTCGCCGGACTCGTGCCGAGCGGCGCGGAGATGAGCGCGGAGAAGGCGTCGACCGTCATCGACTGGCGGATGTTGCGCGGATTGCCGTTCTCGTCGTAGAGCTTGCCCGCCTCGGAAATCGCCATGAAGGTGGAGAGCGCATCGAAGAAGGACGTGAACAGCATCACGAAGATGAAAGGCCAGTAGACCACTTTCAGCGCGCCGAGCAGGTCCAGTTGCCCGATGCCCGAGAAGTCCGGCGCGGAAATGAGGCCGTTCCAGTTGACGAGCGTTTTGGTGGCGATCGCGGCGGGCCAGTACGCGGTGCCGTCGCCCCACACACGGCCGATCGGAATTGCGATGATCGTCGTGAACACGATGCCGAGCATCAGCGCGCCGGTGACCTTGCGCGCGACGAGAATCGTCGTGACGGCGAGGCCGATGAGGAACGTGATGACGACCGGATTGAGCGATGCCGAATGCACGATGGTGACCGGATCGCCGACGACGAACTTCGCGTTCACCAGCCCGATCAGGCTGATGAAGAGGCCGATGCCGCACGACACCGCATGCCGCAGGTTCGCGGGAATCGCATCGACGACGAGCTTGCGCGCGTTGAAGAGCGCGAGGATCGCGAAGATCACGCCGGCCCAGAACACGCAGCCGAGCGCGGTCTGCCACGGCATCTTGCCGCCGTGGACCATCACGAACGCAAAGAGCGCGTTCATGCCCATGCCGGGCGCGACGAGCACCGGATTGCGCGCATAGAGGCCCATCGCGCAACTGCCGAGAAAACTGACGATGACGGTGGCCGTCAGCGCGGCGGGAAACGGCACGCCGGCCTGCGAAAGGATGCCGGGATTGACGACGATGATGTACATCGCCGTGAGAAAGGTCGTGATGCCCGCGACGACTTCCGTCTTCGTGCGCGATCCCGCCGCGCGGATGCCGAAAAAGCGCTCGAGCGCGGTGGTGTCGCGTTGTGTGGTGACTGTGGTATCCATCTTGTTTCTATGTAGTGCAGGTTGATGCGGTTATTGCTTCCAGTGCGCGTCGAGGCGCGCGATCATCCCGTCGCGTTCCTCGGCGCTGACGAACGATGCTTCCAGGCTGTTGCGCAAAAGCGTGTAGACCTCTTTATCCGAGAGCTTGAGCGCATCGACGACGGCGAAGTAGTTCGCGTTGACGTAGCCGCCGAAGTAGGCGGGATCGTCGGAATTGATCATCACGCGGACGCCCTGGTCGAGCAGGTCTTTCAGCGTGTGCTTCGTCATGTCGTCGAACACGCAGAGCTTAAGGTTCGACAGCGGGCAAACGGTGAGCGCGATGCGTTCGTCGGCGAGACGCGCGACGAGCTGCGCATCCTCGATGCTGCGCACGCCGTGATCGACGCGATCGACCTTCAGCAGATCCAGCGCTTCGTAGACATACGACGGCGGGCCTTCCTCGCCCGCATGCGCGACGAGCTTCAGCCCGCGTTCGCGCGCCTTCGCGAACACGCGCTCGAACTTCGACGGCGGATGCCCGCGCTCCGACGAATCCAGCCCGACGCCGATCAGCCGGTGCGCGTACTTGTCGAAAAGCGGCAGCGCTTCGTCGAACGTGGCGAGCGCGTCTTCTTCGGAAAGGTGGCGCAAGAAGCACAGGATCAGGCGCGAACTCAGGCCGCGCGTCTCTGCTTCGGCTAGCGCGCCTTCGATGCCCGCGACGGCCGTTGCGATAGACACGCCGCGCTCGGTGTGCGTCTGCGGATCGAAGAAAATTTCCGTGTGCGCGACGTGGTCCTCGAGCGCGCGCTCGACGTAGGCCATCGTCATGTCGTAGAAGTCCTGCTCGGTGAGCAGCACGCTTGCGCCTGCATAGTAGATATCGAGGAACGACTGCAGGTCGGTGAATGCGTAGGCGGCGCGCAGGGCTTCGATGGAGTCGTACGCGAGCTTCACGTTGTTGCGCTTCGCCAGTTCGAAGATCAACTCGGGCTCGAGCGATCCTTCGATATGGATATGCAGTTCCGCCTTCGGCGCGTGCGCGATCTTGTCGGCGAGTGTGGGATTCATGGGGGCTTTGTGGTTGGGGCAGTTAAACGGTTTGGTGCGACGACGCATGCGCCATATTGGCTTCGACCGCCTGCAGCAGCTGGGCTGCCGCTGCGACGGCGATCACTTCGGGCGCTTTATCGACGATGCCGTCGATGCCGATCGGACACACCATCCGTCCGATGCGCGCGGGGTCGATGCCGCGCGCCGCCAGCCGGTGCTCGAACTGCCTGCGTTTCGTATGCGAGCCGATCATGCCGAAGAACGCGAAGTCGCCGCGCGCGAGGATGCGCTCGGCGAGCACGAGATCGACCGCATGGTTGTGCGTCATCACGATGAAATACGTGCCGGGCGGCGCGTTGTCGACGGCTTCGTCGGGCGCGTCGTTCGGCTCGATCGTCACGTTCGCGGGAACGAAGGGCGCAGCCGGAAAAGCGGCGTCGCGTTCATCGACCCAGACGACGTGGCACGGCAGCGTCGCGAGCACGCGCACCAGCGCCGCGCCCACGTGACCCGCACCGAACAGCACCACCTTGAAGTCGCGCGGCGCGATGGTTTCGGTGAGCAATGCACCGCTTTCATCGAAACCCGCGCCGTCCCACAACAGGCAGTCGGTGTCTTCCGCGCCCGGCTCGGGATCGGACAGCATCACCGCGTCGGGCATCGGCGCGAATGAAACGCTGCGCACGGTCGACAGACCTTGCGCCGTGCGTTTGGCAAGCGACGTCACCCAGTTCAGGTCCGACACGTCGAGCCGCTCGAACGCGAGCACGACTGCGCCGCCGCAGCACTGGCCGAGGCTCGGGCCGAGCGCGAAACGCTCGAGCCGGCGCATGCGCTGCATGTGCATGCCGTCCTTCAGCACTTGCCGCGCGGTTTCGATCGCCTTCCATTCGAGATGGCCGCCGCCGATGGTGTAGCGGGCGTCCTCACGCGTGACGATCATCTTCGTGCCCGGCTCGCGCGGCGCGGAGCCTTCGACACGCGCGACCGTCACGAGCACGGCGGCGTCGCCGTGCGCGAGCAGGTGTTGCAGGTCGGTCAGCCAAACTTGCATCGGTGGAGCTCCGGGAAAGGATCGTGTTTGCGTCGTCGCAGGCGCTAGTTTACCGGGCGCTCGCCTGCGCCTCGAAGCCGGGCGCATCGAGCGCGTCCAGAATCGCTTCCGGCGTCGCGGGCGCGCGCAGCTTCGGCGCGTCTGGCGCGTTTGGCGCCGTGGCCGCAATCGCGGCGCGGATCGCGAGCAGCACCGAGAACGCGAGCAGCAGCGGCGGCTCGCCGACCGCCTTCGAGCGGAAGATCGTCGGCTCGGCGTTGTCGTTGCGGTACAGCGCGACGTTGAACGCGGCGGGGGTATCGTTGACGGCGGGAATTTTGTACGTGGACGGCGCGTGCGTCATCAGCCGGCCATCGCGGTTCCACCACAGTTCCTCGGTCGTGAGCCAGCCCATGCCCTGAATGAAGCCGCCTTCCACTTGCCCGATGTCGATGGCCGGATTGATCGAGCGGCCCGCGTCGTGCAGCAGGTCGGCGCGCAGGAGCTTCCATTCGCCGGTGAGCGTATCGACGACGACTTCCGACACCGCCGCGCCATACGCGAAGTAATAGAACGGATGGCCGGTGAGCGTCTTCGCGTCCCAGTGAACTTTGGGCGTCGCGTAGAAGCCGTCCGACCACAATTGCACGCGGGCGAGATAAGCGGCCGCGACGAGCTGATCGAACGGCATCTGTCCGCCGTTCGCTTCGACCACGCCGCCGCCGAAGCGCACGTCCGCCGCCGCGCCGCCGAGATGCTTCGCGGCGAGTTCGGCGAGCCGCGAGCGGATCGCGAGCGCGGCGTCTTCGGCGGCCTTGCCGTTGAGATCGCTGCCGGTCGATGCCGCCGTCGCGGAGGTATTGGCGACCTTCGACGTATCGGTGGCCGTCACGCGCACCCGCGCGATCCCGATGCCGAACACGCTCGCGACGACCTGCGCCACTTTCGTGTTCAAGCCCTGGCCCATTTCCGTGCCGCCGTGATTCACGAGCACGGAGCCGTCCTTGTAGACGTGCACGAGCGCGCCCGCCTGGTTCAGGAACGGCACGTTGAACGAGATGCCGAACTTCACCGGCGTGAACGCGATGCCGCGCTTGAGCACGGCGCTCGTCGCATTGAACGCGGCGATCGCGGCGCGGCGCGCGGCGTAATCGCTCGATGCGATCAGCGCATCGGTCAGCGGGGCGAGCACGTTATCGGCGACGGACTGGCCGTACGGCGTGACGTCGCGCTCGCCGATGCCGTAGAAATTCGCGCGCCGCACGTCGAGCGGATCACGCTTCAGGCGATGCGCGATTTCGTCGAGCATCACTTCCATCACGAGCGCGCCTTGCGGACCGCCGAAGCCGCGAAACGCCGTGTTCGACTGCGTGTTCGTCTTGCAGCAGTAGGCGCGGATATCGACATCGCTCAGGTAGTACGCGTTGTCGAAGTGACAGACCGCCCGCGTCGCGACCGCGCCCGACAGGTCTGCCGAGTAGCCCGCCCGCAGCGCGATTTCGACGCGCGCGCCGGTGATGCGCCCGTCGTCGTCGAAGCCCGCTTCGTATTCGTAGACCGCGTCGTGACGCTTGCCGGTGATCATGAAGTCGTCGTCGCGATCGGCGCGCAGCTTGACCGGGCGCTTCAAGAGATGCGCCGCCAGCGACGCCACGCAGGCGAACACCGCCGATTGCGACTCCTTGCCGCCGAAGCCGCCGCCCATGCGCCGGCACTCGCACACGACCGCGTGCGACGGCCAGTCGAGCATGTGCGCGACGACTTGCTGCATCTCGCTCGGATGCTGCGTCGAACTGTAGACGAGCATGCCGTGCGATTCCTTGGGCACCGCGTAGGCGACTTGTCCTTCGAGATAGAATTGTTCCTGTCCGCCGACTTCGAATTCCCCGGCGATGCGATGCTTCGCTGCCGCGATGCGGGCTTCCGGATCGCCGCGCTTCAGATGCAGCGGCGGCAGCACGAACTGCTTGCGCGTCTTGGCTTCCTGCGGCGTCAGCACGGGCTCCAGCGGCTCGTAACGCACGACGTCCTCGCTGCGGGCGAGCGCGGCGGCGCGGCGCGCCAGATCGTGCGTCTCGGCGATGACCGCGAACACCGGCTGGCCGAGGTACTGCACTTCGCCGGCGGCGAAGATCGGATCGTCGTGGAGCACCGGGCCGCAGTTGTTCTCGCCGGGAATGTCGGCAGCGGTCAGAACCGCGATCACGCCCGGCGCGGCGCGCACGGCGTCGAGATCGAGCGAAACGATGCGCGCATGCGCGTGCCGCGACAGTCCGAGCGCCGCGTGCAGGGTGCCGCGCAGCTCGGGGATGTCGTCGGTATAGATGGCTTCGCCGCTCACGTGCAGCGCCGCCGATTCGTGCGGCAGCGCCGCGCCGGCGGCCTGTTGCGCGGCGGCGTTCAGTCCGACGGGCTCGCTCACCTTGTTCATGGCTGCTCCTCGGCGGCCGATGCGTGCGCGCCGTAGGCGAACGCGTTGATTTCAGCGAGCGCCAGTGGCGTGTCGGCACGCGTCTCCAGATAGAAGCGCAACAGCACGTTGCGCGCCACTTTCGCGCGATACGCGCTCGATGCGCGCATGTCGGTGAGCGGCTGGAAATCGCTGTCGAGCGCGTTCATCGCGGCGTGCACGCTGGCTTCGGTCCAGTCCTGGCCGATCAGCGCGGCTTCCGTGCTCGCCGCTCGCTTCGGGGTCGCCGCCATGCCGCCGAACGCGATGCGCGCGTCCGTCACGCGCGCTGCGTCATCGAGCCGGATCGCGAAAGCCGCGCAGACGGCCGAGATGTCCTGGTCGTAGCGCTTCGATACCTTGTAGGTGCGGAATCGCAAATTGGCGGCCGGGCGCGGCACGCGGATCGCCGCGACGAACTCGCCCGCCGCAAGCGCGGTCTTCTGATAGGCGAGGTAGAACGCATCGAGCGGCAGCGTGCGCGTCGCGTCGCCGTGTTGAAGGACGACTTCGGCGTTCAGCGCGATGAGCGCGGGCATCGAATCGCCGATCGGCGAGCCGTTGGCGACGTTTCCGCCGAGCGTGCCGGCGTTGCGGATCGGCCGCGATGCGAAGCGCGTCCACAACTCCGCGAGCTCGGGGTAATCGACGGCAAGCGCCGCATACGCGTCTTCGAGCGATGCCGCCGCACCGATCGTCAGATGCCGCGCGTCGCGCTCGATGCGCTTCAGTTCGTCGACATTGCCGATGAACAGGATGTCGCCCAGATCGCGGAATTGCTTCGTGACCCACAGGCCGATGTCGGTGCTGCCCGCGAGCAGCCGCGCGTTCGGATTCTCCGCCCGCAAGCGCGCGAAGTCGGCGCGCGTGACGGGCGCTCGATACGTGCTGGAGCCTGACCGGTATTCGAAGGTCTGCGTGCGGCGCAAGCCGGCCAGCGCGGTTCTGACCGCCTCGCGATCGAACGGCGGGCGCGGAGGGTCGAACATGCGCTCGGCGGCATCCACGATCGGCCGATAGCCGGTGCAGCGGCACAGATTCCCCGAGATGGCAGTGGCGATTTCATCGCGCGAAGGCGGGCCGGCATCGGCGGGATGCGCGTGATACAGCGCCCACAGCGACATCACGAAGCCCGGCGTGCAGAAGCCGCACTGCGAGCCGTGGCAATCGACGAGCGCCTGCTGCACCGGATGCAGTGCGCCATCCGCGCCGCGCAGGTCCTCGACGGTGAACAGCGCGCGGGAATCGAGCGTCGGCAGGAACTGGATGCACGCGTTGACGGCCTTGAGCGCGAGTTCGCCGGTCTCGCCCAGTTCGCCGACGACGACCGTGCACGCGCCGCAATCGCCTTCCGCGCAGCCTTCCTTGGTGCCGGTGCATAGCTCGGTTTCGCGCAGATGCTGAAGCACCGTGCGGGTGGGCGGCGCGTCGGCGATTTCGCGGACGGCGCCGCGCCAGAAGAAGCGGATGGTTTGCGTTGTCATGGGCGAGCAGGGACATTGCGGACCGGGCGCGCGTTACGCGGTTTCCGTTGCCGGTCATGCACCGGCCAAACGGACTGCGCGCACGTAGATCGCCATCCAGCCTCGACCATAGCACCGCAATATCCCAAAAATATTATTGGGACGGTATCTAGGTTATGCGGAAGCGCTGATGCGGGGAAGCGAAAAGCGGGGGAAGCGGTGTGCGCGGGCGCCGGATGGCCCGCGCAGGAGGGGCGAATCAGCGCGTGGCGGCGCGCAGCTTGCGTTTGGAAAGCAGGCTCGCGGCCACGAGCACGAAGATGACGGCGAACGCCACGAGCGACCATTGCGGCAGCGTCAGTCCAAGGATGGGCGGATACGGCGTTTCGCACAGCCCGGCGACCTTGAACACTTGCGGCAGCCAGCGCGCGGGCGGCAGGCCGTCGACGACGGGCTGCAGTGCATCGTAGCCGCAACTGAAGCCCGGATGGGCCTGCACGTAGACGTGCCGCACCGCCGTGGCGATGCCGCCGAGCGCCGACAGCGCGACCAGCGTTTCGAGCACCGCTATGCCGCGCCAGCCGTTCAGACCCGCGCCGAGAAACGCGAACACCGCGACGAGCACGAAGAAATACCGCTGGATGATGCACAGCGGGCAGGGGTCTTCGCCGTGGAAGAACTGCAGATACAGCGCACCGCCGACGAGCCCGAGGCACACGAAGCCGAGCAGCGTGAGAAGCCGGCGCTCGCGTCGCAGGACGCGGTCATCCTCGTGCATCGTGAAGTGATGTAGATGGTTGTTCATTATTACGCAACGATTCGAGAAAAAAGTGCCCTAAGCCTCGGGGATTCGCGCAGGAATTCTAGCGCGATCGCCCGAGGGCGCGGGTGAGACGGGACAGCGCGTTCAGCGCGTCGTTTCCAGCACGGCTTCGACGGCGCGGCCGATCGAGAGCAACGTGTCGTCGTTGTTGGGCGCGCCGGCGAGCATGAGACCGACCGGCGCGCCGCCACGCGGATGGCACGGCAGCGACAGCGCGCATGCATCGAGAAAATTGAAGGCGGTCGGGTTGCGCAGAATCAGCGCGTTGGTCCGGTTGAAAAGCTCGTCGTCGCCTTCCAGCTCCGCGATGCGCGGCGGCAGCACCGGCACGGTCGGGCAGACGATGGCGTCGAAGCGCTGCCAGAGCGTCGTGCGCGCGGCCTCGATCATCGCGGCGCGCGCTTCGCAGAGTTCGATGTAATCGGCGGCGCTCGCCGTTTCCGCGCGCATCAGACGGGCGAGCACGCGCGGGTCGTATTCGGCGGCGTGCTCGGCAATCAGCTTGCGATGCCACGCATACGCTTCGATCGACACGAGGCCGAAGCGGTTCAATTCGGGCAGGCGGTCGAGCGGGGCGAAGCGGACGTCTTCGACGAGCGCGCCCGCGGCCGCCAGATGATTGATGGCCGCCTGCACCGCCTGCGCGACCGGCGCTTCGACGCCGTCCGTCACGTAATGAGTCAACACGCCGAGGCGCACGCCGTCGAGCGGGCGCGTGGCGGGGACATCCGGCTCGCGGCCCGCGAGAATGCGATCGACGAGCGCGCAGCACGCGACCGACACGCCGATCGGCCCGAACGAATCCAGCGTCTTCGAAAGGGGAATGCCGCCCTGTTTCGGGATGCGGCTCGCGGTCGGCTTGAAGCCGGTCAGCCCGCAGAGCGCCGCCGGAATGCGGATGGAGCCGCCGGTATCGGTGCCGAGCGCGACGGCCGCCATGCCATCGGCCACCGATGCCGCCGCGCCCGACGACGATCCGCCCGCGATGCGCGCATCGCCCGGCACGTCGGCGCGATACGGCGAGCGCGGCGTGCCGTAGTGCGGATTCAGGCCGAGCCCCGAGAACGCGAATTCGCTCATGTTGGTGCGCCCGACGATCACCGCGCCGGCCCGCCGCAGCCGCGCGACGGCGACGGCATCGGCTTTCGCGGGCGCGGCGTTGGCCAGCACGCGCGATCCGGCGCGCGTTACCTGGCCTTCGATATCGAACAGGTCCTTCACCGACACCGGGATGCCCGCAAGCGGCGACAGCACGGTCCCGGCGCGGCGCAGCGCATCGTGGGCGTCGGCGGCGGCGCGGGCATGGTCGGCATCGACGTGCGTGAAGACGGTCGAGCCCTGGCCGTTCGGATCGGCGATACGTTCGAGCGCCGTTTCGATCAGCGCGCGGCTGGTCGTGCGGCCGCATTTCAGGTCGGCGGCGAGGAGGGCAAGCGGGGCGAACTGCGGCGAAGTGGTTGGCATGGCGTCGGGCAGTAGCTTGCCGGCGGCAGGCTTCGCTTCACGCATGCCGGTCGGCGTCCGATGCGTCGCTTCGAGCGGGCGCATCGGCGGTGTAAGGGCGGGCGCGGTCGTCAGCCAGGGCTGCGGCCGGGCGCCGAAGGTGGCTGTCATTCTAAGCCAGCGCAGTAATAAATACGCGTGCAACGGCGTAATCGTGCGCAGGCCGTCACGTATTTCTGGCTTCAGATGGTGCGCGAGAAGCGCTTGAGCGTCGCGACGCCCGCTTGTCCCAGATAGCGGTCGAATACCGATGCGACGTTGCGCACGAGCATCCGTCCTGCGGGAAGCACGCGAATGGCGTTGCCGGTGATGTCGATGAGGCCGTCGTCGGCCATCGGCGCGAGGCGCGCGAGTTCATCGGCGAAAGTGTCCGCGAACGCGATGCCGTGCGCTGCTTCCATGTCGCCAAAACGCAGCGTGCCGCCGCACATCAGCCGCATGATGACGTCGCGGCGCAGGAGGTCGTCGGCGGAAAGCCGCACGCCGCGCCTGATCGCGAACTGGCCGGCGTCGATGGCGGCGGCGTAGTGGGGTAGTTCGCGGGCGTTCTGCGCATACACATTGCCGACCTTGCCGATCGACGACGCCCCGATGCCGATCAGATCGCAGTCGGCGTGCGTGCTGTAACCCTGGAAATTGCGCTGGAGCGTGCCGGCTTCGTACGCGCGCGCGAGTTCGTCGCCCGGCAGCGCGAAGTGATCCATGCCGATGTACACATAGCCCGCGTCGCTCATGCGCTCGATTACGCGCCTGAGGATCGCGAGCCGCACGTTGGGGGACGGCAGCGCGCTTTCGTCGATCTGACGCTGCATCTTGAAGAGCGACGGCATGTGCGCGTAGCCGAACACCGACACGCGGTCCGGCGCGAGCGCGATGATCGCATCGAGCGTGCGCGTGAAGCTCTCGACGCTCTGATGCGGCAAGCCGTAGATCAGATCGACGCTCACCGAGCGGAAGCCGTTGTCACGCGCCGCGCGCATCACGTCCTCGGTTATCGCGCGGGGCTGGATGCGGTTGACGGCCTGCTGCACGCGCTCGTCGAAGTCCTGCACGCCGAGACTCAGCCGGTTGAAACCGAGTTGCCGCAACAGCGCGATGGTCTGCGGCGACGCCTCGCGCGGATCGACTTCGATTGAATATTCGGCGCGCTCGTCCGCGACGAGATTGAAATGCGCGGCTGTCTCGGCCATCAGTTCGGCCATTTCGTCGTGAGACAGGAACGTGGGCGTGCCGCCACCCCAATGAAGCTGCGTGACGGGACGGGCGGTGTCGAAGCAGGCGGCCTGCATCGCCAGCTCGCGCTTCATGCGATCCAGATACGGCCGGCCGTGCGCGCGATTCTTCGTCGCAACCTTGTTGCATCCGCAATAGAAGCAAACGGTGTCGCAGAACGGAATGTGGAAGTACAGCGACAAATCCGCCGATGCGCCGCCGGTTGCGGCTGCTTCGAAGTAATGCGCGGGATCGAACGAATCCGTGAACTGGACGGCGGTGGGGTACGACGTGTAGCGCGGGCCGTGTGCGTCGTAGCGGGCGAGCAGGTCCGGGCGGAAGAGAGTGTCGACGGGTGTCATGGCGAGCCTATGCGTTGCGCCGAGTTTAGCGAGCGCAGGCAAACCGGCGTTGCGTGATAACGTCGCAGCCCGCGCGGGCGTGGGACAATGACGGCTTCGCCGGCTGTCCTTTTTCTATCGCCATGCCCTTGCAGTCTTCCTCAGCCCATGCCTGCCGCGAAGGATGCGGCGCCTGCTGCATCGCGCCTTCCATCACGAGCGCGATTCCCGGCATGCCCGGCGGCAAGCGCGCGGGCGAGCCGTGCGTTCAGCTCGACGGCGACCTGCGCTGCAAGATCTTCGGCGATGCGCGCCGGCCAGGCTGCTGCGGCGGGCTGCAACCTTCCGCGGAAATGTGCGGCGACACGCGCGAGTACGCCATCGCATGGCTCGCGCGGCTTGAGGTCGAGACGCAACCGCAATGAAGTTCGCCTGTCCAAGCACCGTTCCAACATCGAATCGAGGAAACCCCGCATGACATACCCCGTCGCGCCGCGTCGGCGCCGGATCGTGCTGGCCGGGCTCGCCGCCTTGCCGGTGTGCGCGTTAGCATCGGCGGCGCGGGCCGCGTCCATCTTTCCGTTTATTCCGGATCACTACACGTTTCAACAAAAGCAGGTGCAGGAAGCCGTCGCGCGCAAGTTTCCGCTGCAGCGCACGGCGCGGCAGATCTTCGATGTCGTACTAAGCAATCCGGTCGTCGGCATGGCGGCGGATCGCAATCGCGTGACGGTGCATGTCGATGCGCGACTCTCCACGCCTTTCATGCCGAATCCCGTGAACGGCGCGTTCACGCTGTCGACGCAACTCGCCTACGATGCCCCGAGCCGCTCGGTCATTCTCATGTCGCCGACAGTTGACGACTCGCAGCTGACTGGCGACGCTGCGCAGTACAACCAACAGATTGCGGCCGCCGGCGCGCTGCTTGCCGCGCAGTTGCTCGACCGCTATCCGATCTACACGTTCAAGCCCGAAGAATTGCAGTTTGCCGGTGTTTCTTACGAACCCGGTACAATCACAGTCCTTTCAAACGGCATACGCGTTCAGATCGTCGAGAAGTGAGTCGAAATCTTCGCGCGCTTTGCTCCACGCCAACAGCGAAAACAGCTAACAAGGGCTGACGGATGGACTGGATTCTCATGTTGAAGGCGCTCGTTCTGGGCGTTGTAGAAGGCTTGACCGAATTCCTGCCGGTCTCGAGCACCGGGCACCTGATCGTTGCGGGAAGTCTGCTGAATTTCACCGACGCCCAGGCGAAGACGTTCGATGTCGTTATCCAGTTCGGCGCGATTCTCGCGATCTGCTGGGAATACCGCGCGAAGATCGGCTCCATCGTGAGCGGTTTGCCGACGCGGCCCGACGCGCGGCGCTTCGCGGTGAACGTGATCATCGCGACCATTCCCGCCATCGTGCTCGGGCTGCTTCTCGAGAAGAAGATCAAGGCGGTGTTGTTCTCGCCGGTGCCGGTGTCGGTGGCGCTGATCATCGGCGGTATCGTCATTCTGTGGGCGGAAGCGCGCCAGCGAGACCGCGCGGTGCCGCCGCGCGTGCATTCCGTCGACGACCTCACTTACGCCGACGCCTTCAAGGTCGGCCTCGCGCAATGCTTCGCGCTGATTCCGGGCACGTCGCGTTCCGGTGCGACGATCATCGGCGGGATGCTGTTCGGTCTCGACCGGCGCGCGGCGACGGAGTTTTCGTTCTTCCTCGCCATTCCGATCATCTTCGGCGCGACGCTCTATGAGATGGCGAAGTACTGGCGCACGCTGACCGTCGACGATCTCGGGCTGTTCGCAATCGGCCTCGTGTCGGCGTTCGTGAGCGCCTTCATCTGCGTGCGGTGGCTGCTGCGCTACGTCGCGTCACACGATTTCACGGCGTTCGCGTGGTATCGGATCGGCTTCGGGCTGCTGATTCTGATCGTCGGATATAGCGGCGGGCTGAGCTGGGCGGACTGATTCGCCGCCCATCGCGCATGTGAAAACGCCACGGCTTGCCGTGGCGTTTTCGTTGATGCACGCGTTACTTGCGCCGGAAAAGCAGGTCCCAGACGCCATGTCCGAGACGCAATCCGCGCTGCTCGAACTTCGTCACCGGGCGATAGTCGGGCCGCGGCGCATAACCGTCGGCGGTATTTTCGAGCGCCGGCTCGGCCGACAGCACTTCCAGCATCTGCTCGGCGTAGTTTTGCCAGTCCGTCGCCAGATGCAGATAGCCGCCCGGCTTTATCCGCGAGACGAGCTGCGACACGAATTTCGGCTGAATCAGGCGGCGCTTGTGATGACGCGCCTTGTGCCACGGATCGGGAAAATAGATGTGAACGCCGTCGAGGCTCTCGGGCGCGATCATGTGTTCCAGCACCTCGACGGCATCGTGCTGAAGGATGCGGATGTTGCCGAGTTGCTGCTCGCCGATCAGCTTCAGCAGCGCGCCGACGCCCGGCTCATGCACTTCCACGCCGATGAAGTCGTCGCCCGGACGCGCGGCGGCGATTTCCGCCGTCGTCGCGCCCATCCCGAAGCCGATTTCCAGCACGCGCGGCGCGTGGCGGCCGAAGACGGCGTCCCAATCGGCGAGTTCGGGCGTGTACGGCACGACGAAGCGCGGACTGAGCTCGTCGATCGCGCGTTGCTGACCCGGCGACACGCGGCCCGCACGCGTGACGAAGCTGCGAATGCGGCGATGATGCAGCGTCGATTCAACGCCCTCTGCGAGTTGACCGGCGGCGTTGTCGTCGTCCTGGGAATCGTGATTCATGGCGAGATTGAATGCGGATGCGGGAATGCTGCGCGGGAAACTAAAAAGCCGCCTCGATGACGGAAGGCGGCTTTCACTGTGATGCTGGAGCGGGCGATGGGAATCGAACCCACGTCAGTAGCTTGGGAAGCTACGGTAATAGCCATTATACGACGCCCGCGTGAGTCGGCTATTGTAAGCGCAAGAACCGCCGCCGCGCAATTGCGGCGGCGCGGCGGACTCAGATGCCGAACAGCGTCATCGAGACGGCGAGGCGCGTCACCACCATCAGCAACACCTGCACGATCACGAACAGCAGGATCGGCGACAGGTCGATGCCGCCCAGGCGCGGCAGGATGCGCCGGAGCGGATCCAGAAACGGCGCGGTGATCTGAAAGAGCAGGGGCATCGCCGGCGATTGCGGATTGAGCCACGAGAGCAGCGCCATCAGAATCGTCATCCAGATGATGAGGTTCAGCGCCCACTTGACGACGGTGAGCACCGCGACGAGCAAGAGCATGGGCGCCATCAGCGTCGGGTCGACGCCCGCCAGCACGACCATCAGCGTCACATAGACCGCCGCTGCGATAAACGCCGCGACGATGCTCGCCCAGTCGATCTTCCCGCCCGGCAGAATCTTGCGCAGCGGCAGCACGATCCAGTTCGTCGCCTGCATCACGGCATTCGATACCGGGTTGTATGGCGGCATGCGCACGACTTGCATCCAGGCCCGCAGCAAAAGCGCCGCGCCGAAGAGGGTGAAAACGGTGTTGAGCAGAAAACGGGCGATATCGCCGAACATCTCGGGTCCTCTTGGAAACATGCGCGGCATACGCGCCGCGCCGGGGTCGGAAAAGCAAAAGAAAGCCAGAAAGAAGCGAAAGGGCGATGCCGCTAGCGGGGCGCGCGAAGCCGATGTGCTCGGGCGATGCGATGTGCGAGACCGTGCGAGTCGTGAAGGCTGACCTTGTTCATTGTTCGTTCTCTGAGCTGAATGTCATGCCGAAGTCCTCGCCGGCCGGCGGCTTGCGTTCCCCGCCCACCGTCAATGCCGGTGGGGCGCCGGACGTCACCTTAACATGGCTTGCGCGCCGCTTGGGGAGCGTTCGCGAACAGGCGGCAGCGATTGTGCCATGACTCGGTGAAAGCTGACTGCAAGCACGTGCGTGGGGCGCTGGCATCATCGGAAAACCCTGATGTTGTCAAAGCGATACTGTCTCGAAAAGCGAAAAGTGCCACGATACGATGACAGCAAACGACACAAGACCCGCCCCGCAATTAGAAATCGATTTTAATGATCGGCATGGTTACTGCTGAAATGTGGTTCAGCACACGTCGATCGCGGGTTTTGGTTCCCTTGCGTACATTGATGGACGAACAGGACGCGAAATACTTAAGAGAAGACGGAATTCAACGGGAAACCACCTCAGGTCATAAATGGATGCGTTTCCTCAAGATTTTTATTCGCTACGTTCGGAGGTCGCATGAGCATTTTCGCTTATCGAAAGCATCTGCGGTTCTTGAGTCAGGCTCAACGCCGCCGCTGGTGGGATCAAAAGAAGCGCTTGACGCCGCGTGTCGTCATTGGCGGGGCTTACGTTCCGCCGAACGTATCGCGTGAATTCGCTTATGTGAAAGTCGGCTGAGACCGATAATCGAGTTAGCGTAAAACATTAAAAGCCCTGCTGGACCTCACGTTCGGCGGGGCTTTTCAATTACCGAACGCTGATTTGTAATGAGACGTTACCCGCTGCGGAAGCACACTGGATCGACAAAAGGGGCGAGCGCCCGGCCAGGGCGTACGCATCGGCGAAGCGCGCTCGCGTAGTGGCTGGCGCTCGACCGGAGTGCGCGTAAGAACTTGCAATTTGCAACACATGGTTTAAGCACCGCCCCGGTTTTTTCGTAAAATTGATCCTGTGACGTCGCGCGCCGGATGGCCGGTGAAAGCGGCGAGGAGAAAGAAAGTGAAAAAGCTCAGTGGTCTTCTGGTCGTTGGTGCAATCGCGCTCGGCGCGGCAGGTGCGGCGCAAGCGGGCGGAGTATCGATTGGTGTCGGCATCGGGGTGCCGGCGTATCCGGTTTATCAGGCGCCGCCTGCGCCGGTCTATGTCGCCCCGGCCGCGCCCGTTTATATGGCGCCCCCGCCGCCGGTCGTGTACGGGCCGCCGCCTGCGGTCGTCGTTGGCGGTTATCCGTATGGATACTATGGCCGCCCTTATGGCCGTCCGTATTGGCGCCAGCACGGCTATTACCGCCACGGCTATGGCGGCTATGGTGGCTATCACAGGTAATCGCCGCCGCGCGAACCGATAACGCAAGTCCCGTCCGGGACTTGCGTTTTTTTATGTGCGGCGCGGCCAGCCTATTCCGGTTCGCACCGGAACTGCGGAGAATGGTGGATCCTTCACATCACGCTCGGTCCGATGCCCACTCTTTCTTCTCCGACTTTCGACGATGTCGCCGATGCCGCCCGCCGCATCGAGGGTTTCGCGCATCGCACGCCCGTCCTCACGTCCCGCACGGCGGACGAAATCGCGGGCGCGTCGTTGTTCTTCAAGTGCGAGAACTTCCAGCGCATGGGCGCGTTCAAGTTCCGCGGCGCATACAACTCCATCTCTCATTTCAACGACGCGCAGCGCGCGGCCGGCGTAATCACGTACTCATCGGGCAATCACGCGCAGGCCATTGCGTTGTCGGCGAAGCTGGCGGGCATCCGGGCGACGATCGTCATGCCGGAAGACGCACCCGCCGCCAAGATGGAAGCGACGCGCGGCTACGGCGGCGAAGTCATCACGTACGACCGCTACACGCAGAATCGCGAGGAAATCGGCCGCGCGCTCGCCGAGGAGCGCGGCATGACGCTGATTCCGCCGTACGACCATCCGCACGTGATCGCGGGGCAAGGCACGGCGGCCAAGGAATTGATCGAGGAAACCGGGCCGCTCGATTACCTGTTCGTGTGTCTCGGCGGCGGCGGGCTGATCGCCGGTTGCGCGCTCGCGGCGGCGGCGTTGTCGCCGTCGTGCAAGGTGATCGGCGTGGAGCCCGAAGCGGGCAACGACGCGCAGCAGTCGCTCGCGCGCGGCGAGATAGTGCATATCGACGTGCCGCGCACCATCGCCGATGGCGCGGCGTCGACGCATGTCGGCGAATACAACTTTCCGATCATCCAGAAGCATGTCGACCGCATCGTCACCGTGAGCGATGCGCAGCTCATCGACACGCTGCGCTTCTTCGCGCAGCGCATGAAGATCGTCGTCGAGCCGACCGGCTGTCTCGCGGCGGCGGCGGTGCTTCAAAAGATCGTGCCGGTGGAGGGCAAGCGCGTCGGCGTGATCGTGAGCGGCGGCAACGTCGATCTGGCGCGGCTCGCGCAGTTCATCGCGTAAGCGCGATCGTCACGATGCCGCGTGGACGATGAGATCGCGGTAGCCGTCGACGATCACGCTATACGAGAAGTAAGCGAACAGCACCGCCGACAGCACGTGGCACGCGCGCAGCAGGCGCGTGCCGGCGCGCTTGCGGCCGTGGCTCGCAAGCGTGCAGATGAAGATGGTCCAGCCGAGCCCGCCGCAGAAGAAGCCGAGCAGGAAGACGGATGCGCTTACCGTGCTCGTCGCGCCGGCCTTCGCGATCAGCGCGCCGCCGACCGCCGCAAACCAGAGAATCGCGCTCGGCGACGATACCGCGAGCAGGCATCCGCGCAGGAAGCTTTTCAGGTGGCTCTGACGCGGCGCGTGCGGGTCCGCTTCGCCGGCGACGGGCGGCGCGGTCTCGGGCTTCAGCGCCTCGCGCGCCATCTTCCAGGTGAGCATCAGCAGCACGATGCCGCCGCCGATCCACACGACCCATCGCACGGCTTCGAACTGCAGCAACGCCGACATGCCGGCGAGCGCGAGCGCCGCATAGAGCAGATCGCCGAAGCAGGTGCCGAGTCCGAGCACGAGTCCCGGCTTGAAGCCGTGCGACAGCGCGAGCGAGATGATCGCGACGTTCGCGATACCGATATCTAGACACAGCGACAGCGACAGGAAGAACCCGTCCGACATCAACGACCAGGAATGCATCATCGCTGCCCGGTCAGTGTCAGGGTCACGTCGAGCCGTCCGGTTTCGACGCCCATCGTGTTGCGCATCGGCGGATGGCGGAAGTCGTCGAGCGCCGCGCGTTGTTCCGGCGTGCCGATGCCGAGCAGATGCAGCACGTGGGCGACGATCGCGTGCATGACGGCAAGGTTGCCGTCCTCCACTTTTAACGCGATACCGAGCGCGCCTTCCGCACGCTTCACGCCGATCGCATAGCTCGCATCCGCGCCGGTCTTGCCGACGACCGCGCCGCCGAACGCGCGCATGAGCCGCTCGCAAAAGCGGCCCTCGCCGGAGACGAGTTCGGGATACGTCGTCATCGCACGATGGATGCGCCCGAGCGGCGAATCGTCGGGCGCAGCGGCGAGCTTCATGTACAGCCGCGCCAGCCGGTCGAGCGGGAAGGCGGGCGTCGGCAGGTTGCAGCCGTCGATGGCCCATTGCACTTCATCGGAGGGCACATCGACCGCGTGCGCCACCGTCCGCTTCACGTGGGCTTGCAGCGGGTGCGCGCTCAAGTGGTAGCCGTCGAGCGGCGCGTTCATCGCGCGGGCCGCGGCGAGCATGCCGGCGTGCTTGCCCGAGCAGTTGCTGCACACGGGCGTCGGCGTGAAGTCGCGACGAATCCAGTCCTTATAGACGGCGTCGGAAATCGGCGGATGGCCGCCGCAGCGCAGATCGGCTTCGTGCGCGTCGGCCTTGGCGAGCATCGCGCGGGCGCGGTCGATGTGGCGCGGCTCGCTGCTGTGCGAGCCGCACATCAACGCGAGATCGGCGTCGTCGAAAGCGAAGCGCTCGAGCGCGCCCGTCTCCATGATCGCAAGCGCCTGCGCCGGTTTGGCGGCCGAGCGCGGCAGCGTCATGCGATGCGGATCGCCGAACGCATGCAGCACGTCGCCATTTGCATCGACGACGGCGACGTGCGCCCGGTGCGTGTTCTCGATGGCGTTTCCACGATAGAGCGTCGCCGCGATCATGCGTTGCTCCCCGCATCGTCGAGACCGATTTCGGTCCACAGCGCATCGACGCGCCGCTTGACGGCGGCATCCATCACGATCGGCCGCCCCCATTCGCGATGCGTTTCGCCGGGCCACTTGTTGGTGGCGTCGAGTCCCATCTTCGATCCCAGGCCCGCCACCGGCGATGCGAAGTCGAGATAGTCGATCGGCGTATTGTCGACCATGACCGTGTCGCGCGTGGGATCGACGCGCGTGGTGATCGCCCAGATGACTTCCTTCCAGTCGCGCACGTTGACGTCTTCATCCACCACGACGATGAACTTCGTATACATGAACTGTCGCAGGAAGCTCCAGACGCCCAGCATCACGCGCTTCGCATGGCCGGCGTAGCTCTTCCTCATCTGCACGATGGCCATGCGATAGCTGCAGCCTTCGGGCGGCAAGTAGAAGTCGGTGATTTCGGGGAACTGCTTCTGCAGCAGCGGCACGAAGACTTCGTTCAGCGCGACGCCGAGCACGGCCGGTTCGTCGGGGGGCTTGCCGGTGTACGTCGAATGAAAGAGCGCGTCGCGCCGCATCGTGATCTTCTCGACCGTGAAGACCGGAAACCACTCCTGCTCGTTGTAGTAGCCGGTGTGATCGCCATACGGCCCTTCGAGCGCGTGCTCGTAGCGCGCGGCGGCGCCGGTCGCCGGACGCGGCGGTGCGCCTTCCGGCGCCGGAGGCAATGCGCCTTCCTGCGGATAGATGAAGCCTTCCAGCACGATTTCCGCGCGCGCCGGCACCTGCAAGGTGTCGACGCCCGGCGTCAGGCACTTCGCCAGTTCGGTGCGCGAGCCGCGCAGCAGACCGGCGAACTGATATTCGGAGAGCGTATCGGGCACGGGCGTGACCGCGCCGAGAATCGTCGCGGGATCGGCGCCGAGCACGACCGCCACCGGGTACGGCTTGCCCGGATTGGCGAGCGCGAACTCGCGGAAGTCGAGCGCGCCGCCGCGATGCGCGAGCCATCGCATGATCAGCTTGTTGCGCCCGATTAGCTGCTGACGGTAGATGCCGAGATTCTGACGCGGCTTGTTCGGCCCGCGCGTCACCGTGAGCCCCCAGGTGAGCAGCGGTCCCGCGTCGCCCGGCCAGCAGGTCTGAATCGGCAGGCGCGCCAGATCGACGTCGTTGCCTTCCCACACGATTTCCTGGCAAGGCGGCGAACTCACGGATTTCGGCGCCATATCCCACACGGCTTTCGCGAGCGACAGCAGCTTGCCGGCGTCCTTCAGGCCGCGCGGCGGCTCCGGCTCCTTGAGCGCGGACAGCAGACGGCCGACGTCGCGCAGGGAATCGAGCGCGGCGGTATCGCTGCCGAGTTCCGCGTTCGCGCCTGCTGTCGTCTGCGTTTCGATACCCATGCCGAGCGCCACGCGCCGCGTCGTGCCGAACAGATTGGCAAGCACCGGCATCGTGTGACCAGCCGGCGCTTCGAACAGCAAGGCCGGGCCGCCCGAGCGGAGAACGCGATCGGAAAGTTCGGTGATTTCGAGGATGGGGGAGACAGGCTGGCGGACGCGGCGCAGTTCACCGAGCGCTTCGAGGCGGGCGGTGAAGTCGCGCAGATCTTTATATTTCATCGATGGTCGATTGAAGACTCGAGGCCGCTACCAGAGAAGCCGGGAAGCGGGACGGCTGCGCGCTTGGCGATTGTCGATTTTACCTGCGCGTGCGTCCGTGCGCTGGGAGACATTCAGTGAATTCCCCTCGAAACCGCCCGGCAGATGTGCGTTGTCGCTCCTAAACAGTGTTCATCATAACTGTAAGTAATTGAAACGCAAAGCTATAGCATTGACGGATCATTAAACCCTGCTAGAATCGCTTCGCATCAGTTGCAGGTTTTGAAACTTTTTACCTCTGCCTCAGGTTTTCTTCAGACGCTGTGCGTCGCCTGCGCCGTACCTGCCCGGCGATTCATGGCTGTTGGTTGTCACTGCCGGCGTTTTTGCGCCGGTTTTCGCGTGGAAAGCCACCTGCGCACCAAGGGCACGCTGTTCGTGCCGCGCAACCCGGCGTCTCTTGCCGGATCGGTTTTCCAGACGGCGCATGCCGTTTCCCCGATGCCGCTTATGCCTTGCCAAGAGCGAGCGGTGTCTGATTTACGCTTCGATTTCCTGGCTTGCCGGCAATCATCAGCGTAAATCATGCAACATTGGGAGCATCGATGAACGCTTGGTTGACATGGCGTCCCGACACTCGCGCCGCGCAGTTGATGCGCGCCGCGCTGCGTCGTGGCAGCCGAATGAGTCACTATCTTTTCAGTCTGGTCGGCTGCGCGGCCGTCGTCACGGCGCTCGCGCTCTGGCTGCTGCCATCCTGGCGCACGACCTTTGCCGCACGGATCATGCCTTTCGTGTCCGCAGCGGTCCAGGCGGGACCCGCGCGTCTGCTCGCCGGTCAGCCGTTGCCGCCGTTCGCGGCGGTGCATCGGCCGCCGGGCGCTGATGGCTCGTCCATCCGGATCGCTGCGAATGCCGGCGCGCCCGCCGCACCGTCGCCGCTCACGCCGTCGCTCGGCGCGGCTGCAACCGACGACGAAAGCACGCGCCAGTTGACCGGCGGCATCAGCCTCGCCGTGTCCCCGAACGGACTCGATCCGCGCACGATGCCTTCGGTCGCCGTGCTGGCCAACGCCATTCCGGCGCAGCGCGTCGTCGCCGATGCGCGCGACGATCGGGCGCTCGTCTCGACGCGCGAGCAGAAGCTCGTCGCCACCTTCATCGCGCGGCGGTATCGCGTGGCGCAGGAACCGGTGAGCGAACTCGTGCGCGCCGCGTTCGATACGGGCCGCGAAGTCGGTCTCGACCCGCTGTTGCTGCTGTCGGTGATGGCGATCGAATCGGGCTTCAATCCGTACGCCGAAAGCGGCGTCGGCGCTCAGGGCCTGATGCAGGTCATGTCGAAGGTGCATTCCGACAAGTTCCAGTACTTCGGCGGCTCGCACGCGGCGCTCGATCCGCTCGCGAACATCAAGGTCGGCGCGCTGGTGCTGAAGGATTGCATCGCACGCGGCGGTTCGGTGGCGGGCGGCTTGCGTTACTACGTCGGTTCGACGTCGCAAGACGACGGCGGTTACGGCGCGAAGGTGCTGGCCGAGCGTTCGCGTCTGCGCGATGTCGCACGTGGCCGCAACGTGCCGGTCAACGGGCCTCAGGCGCCTGTCCAGGCCGCGCCGAAGCAGGTGCTGGCATCGGCATCGGCATCGGCATCGGCGACGGATGATGCGGCCAAGCGCGTCCACATGACGATGGATGCGCCGAAGAAGGCCGACGCTCAGGACGGCGGCGACATTGGCGAAGCGAAGCACGTTCCGTCGGCGGAATACGGCGCCTGATCGGCAGGTCGTATTAGCCAGAACGAAGAAAGGGCGCCCGAGGGCGCCCTTTTTCATGGTTCCGCGACAGCCGCCATCAGCGTCTGAACAGGTCGCCGAGCCGCGCCACGGCTTCTTCGAGCTTCGCGTACGCCGTCGCATACGACAGCCGGATGTAGCGTTCCGGCGCATGAACGCCGAAATCCGCGCCCGGCACGAGCACGACGCCCGCGTCGTGCAGCATCGACCGCGTGAGGGCTCCGCTGTCGCCGGCGGCGGGGTGATGCACGCCGTTGGTGTCGGCATAGACGTAGAACGCGCCGTCCGGCACCACCGGCACGCCGAAGCCGAGCGAACGCAACGCCGGCACGATGTAGTCGCGCCGCCGCTTGAACTCGAGCCGCCGCGCTTCGTAGATCGCGATCGTCTCCGGCTCGAAGCACGCGAGCGCGGCATGCTGCGCCAGCGCCGACGCGCAGATGAACAGGTTCTGCGAGAGCTTCTCGACGGCGCCGATCATCGCGTGCGGCACGACGAGCCAGCCGAGCCGCCAGCCCGTCATGCTGAAATACTTGGAGAAGCTGTTGACGGTGACGACGTCATCGCCGAACGAAAGCGCCGACACCGGTTTCGCGTCGTAGCTCAGGCCTTGATAGATCTCGTCGACGATCGTGAAGCCGCCGCGTTCGCGCACCGTATCGACGATACGGCTCAGTTCGCCCGGCTCGATCGACGTCCCGGTCGGATTCGACGGCGACGCCAGCAGCACGCCGCGCGTCCTGTCGTTCCAGTTCGCCCGAACCTGCTCGGCCGTCAACTGGAAGCGCTCGGCCGGGCCGCTCGGGATCAGCACCGGCTTGCCATCCGCCGCCGACACGAAATGGCGGTTGCACGGATAGCAGGGATCGGGCATCAGCACTTCGTCGCCGTGATCGACGAGCGCCATGCACGCGAGCAGCAGCGCCGCCGACGCGCCCGCCGTCACCACGATGCGCGCGGGATCGACGGTCAGGCCGAACGCATCGCGATAATGCGCGGCGATGGCTTCCCGCAGCGCCGTGACGCCGAGCGCGTTCGTGTACTGCGTGACGCCGCGGTGCAGCGCATCGGCGGCGGCGCGCGTGACGGGTTCGGGCGCCGTGAAATCCGGCTCGCCGATGCCCATATGGATGATGTCGCGCCCGGTGCGTTCCAGCGCCTGCGCGTCCTTCATCAGTTCCATCACGTAGAACGGCTCGATCGCGTCGACGCGCGACGCGAGCCGCAAGAGCGGCTCGGACACGTTGTTCATCGGCGCGCCTGCGCTTCGGCCGGGCGCATCGCGACGGCGAGCTTGTCCAGCACGCCGTTCACGTACTTGTAGCCGTCCGAGCCGCCGAAGGTCTTCGTCAGTTCGACCGCCTCGTTGATCACCACGCGATACGGAATGTCGATGTGATGCTTGAACTCGAAAGCGGCGACGAGCAGCACCGCGCGCTCCACCGGCGACAACTGTTCGATAGGCCGGTCGAGACACGGCTGCAACTGCGCGGAGAGCGCGTCGGCTTCCTTGATCACGCCGTGCAGGATGGCGTCGAGGTGCGCGTGGTCAGCCTTGTCGAAGCCCTGCGCGTTGCGCAACTGCGCGTCGATTTCGCCGCCGGGCGCGCCCGACAGCAGCCACTGGTAAAGCCCTTGCGTCGCGAGTTCACGCGAGCGGCGTCGTGCGCTCTTCATGCGCGGTCCTCGTCTTCATCTTCGTCGTCTTCATCGTCGCCGCCGAGTTGTTCGAGCGCGACCGACAGATTCGCCATCTCGACCGCGACGCGCGCCGCATCGCGCCCCTTTTCAGTCATACGGGCGACGGCTTGCTCGTCGTCTTCGGTCGTCAGCACGGCGTTCGCCACCGGAATGCCGAAGTCGAGCGCGATGCGCGAAATGCCCGAGCCGCTTTCGTTCGATACCAGTTCGAAGTGATATGTCTCGCCGCGCACGACCGCGCCGAGCGCGATCAGCGCGTCGAACTGGCCGGATTCAGCGAGCTTTTGCAGCGCGAGCGGAATTTCGAGCGCGCCGGGAACGGTGACGAGCAGCACGTCCTGGCCGATCACGCCGAGGCGTTCGAGTTCTTCGATGCACGCATCGGCGAGGCCGTTGCACACCGGTTCGTTGAAGCGCGACTGGACGATGCCGATGCGCAGGCCGTCGCCGTCGAGATTCGGCTGATATTGTCCGATTTCCATGTAGAGATCCGTTGGTTTGGAATAGGGTGGGCGTTCAGGCCGAGCGAAGATGCGGGACAGCCGCGTCGGCTGCACCGGCGGCGTTCGCTGCCGTGGCGGGCGATCCGGGCATCGGAACGAAGCCCGTTACTTCGAGCCCGTAACCCGACATGCTGCCGAGCTTGCGCGGGGTCGCGAGCACCTGCATCTTGCCGACGCCCAGATCGCGCAGAATCTGCGCGCCGATGCCGTAGGTCTTGAAGTCGATCGGGCGGCGCGCCTGCTTCGCGGCCTTGTCGCTCTCGTCGAGTGCGCGGAAGGCGTCGACGAGATGATCTTTCGTGTCGCCGCAATTCAGCATCACAATCGCGCCCAGATCGCGGGCGGCGATTTCGCGCATGGCGGCGTCGATGGTCCACGAGTGCGTGGACGCGTCGATTTCGAGCAGGTCGAGCACCGACAGCGGTTCGTGCACGCGCACGGGCGTTTCCGTATCGGGCGACGGCGTGCCGCGCACCAGCGCGATATGCGGCGAACCGCTCGGCTCGTCGCGATACAGCACGGCGCGAAACGGGCCGTGCGCGGTCTGCATCGTGCGCTCGCTGACTTTCTCGACGATCGATTCGGTGCGGCTGCGATAGTGGATCAGGTCCGCGATGGTGCCGATCTTGATGCCGTGCTGTTCGCCGAATTCGATCAGATCGGGCAGGCGCGCCATTTCGCCGTCGTCGCGAATGACTTCGCAAATGACCGACGCCGGCGACAGCCCCGCGAGCGACGCGAGGTCGCAGCCCGCTTCCGTGTGTCCGGCGCGCACGAGCACGCCGCCCGGCTGCGCCATGATCGGGAACACGTGACCCGGCTGAACGATGTGATCGGCGCGGGCATCCGGCGCGCAGGCTGCTGCGATGGTGCGCGCCCGGTCGGCTGCCGAAATGCCGGTAGTCACGCCTTCGGCGGCTTCGATGCTGACCGTGAAAGCGGTGCCGTACTGCGTGCCGTTGCGCTGCGTCATCAGCGGCAGGTTCAGCTGCTTGCAGCGTTCCTGCGTGAGCGTCAGGCAGATGAGGCCGCGGCCGTAGCGGGCCATGAAATTGATGGCTTCGGGCGTGATGAAGTCGGCGGCCACGATCAGATCGCCTTCGTTCTCGCGGTCTTCTTCGTCGACGAGGATCACCATGCGCCCGGCTTTCAGCTCGGCGATGATTTCTGGAGTGGAGGCGATCGACATGGTGCGTCCCGATGGGTGCGTTTGGGAAAGGGCGTATTTTACGCCACGGCCGATGGACAGGCGTTGAAATCGCCGCGGGCGGGGTGGCGGAGTTGGCTTATGACGGTTGGCCGACTGTTGCGCTGGCGGGATGTTTGCGACGATCCGAATTCCTGCCGATTTCGAAGCGTGCGCACAGTACATACTACCCAGCCGGGAATGGCTTTCACGCAGAAGAAGTCATCGCCATTGCGCAGGTGCGAGGAACTGTCGGAACTCATCGATGAAGTGGGGAAGGGCGCAGACGAGGTCATCGCGAAGAACGCGGTGTGAATCGCGCTGATTAGCACCGAAGAGCTGGAAGACCGCCACCGCGCTGAGCGGGCGCGTGTTCATTCGCTATCGTCCCTGGGACGCTGAGAAGGCCGGTGGCAGCGTGGAAAACGCATCGAACACGCCGGTGAATTGCCCGGACGTCTGCGTGCACGACGCGAAGCGCGCGAGGAAAACCGGCCGCAGAGGAGACGCGCGGACGACGAATGATGCACTCAAGCGCGCGACTGTCCGAATCCTGATGCCATTCAAGGTCGGAGTCGCGAATCACGAGCGTGGCTAGCGGCGGCAAAACCAGCCGCGAAGCGTTGAGCGCATGGGCGATGCATTCCACACGAAAGCCCAGCCTCCGCTCCAGCAATTTCCGGCGATTGTGGCCGCCTGCTCCAGAACTTTGCCCGCACACGAAGGACGCTTTGCGGGCCTGCGACGAACTGAGCGAAGAAACGGAACGCGCGACGCAGCGGGTCGTCTATCTACTCTTTAGCGACGCTACTGCTCACATCGATCCGGCACACCAAACAACTCCGCAACCCCAAACGCCGAGGAACCCGCCGCCGTCACGCCCCGCTCATCATCCGCTCGACATACCGCGCGATCAGATCGATCTCCAGATTGACCTTCGCTCCGGCGTGCAGCGCCTTGAGCGTCGTGACCTCCACGGTATGCGGGATCAGGTTGATCGAGAACTCGCAGCCGTCTGCCTGATCGCTGGCCGAGTTGACCGTGAGACTGACGCCGTTCACCGTGACCGAGCCCTTATAGGCCAGATACTTGCCGATGTCCTTCGGCGCGACGACGCGCAACTCGTGCGATTCGCCCACACGCTCGAAGCGCGACACGACACCGAGCCCATCGACGTGACCGGACACGAGATGGCCGCCGAGCCGGTCATGCGCGCGCAATGCCTTCTCCAGATTCACTTCCGCGCCGGCGTTCCCGAGCCCAACGGTCTTGTTCAGACTTTCACGCGACACATCGACGTCGAACGAATCCGGCGCTTTCTCGATCACCGTCATGCATGCGCCCTGAATGGCGATGCTGTCGCCCAGCTCGACGTCCGCGAGATCGAGCCCGCCCGCAGCGACCGTCAGGCGGACGCCCGCTTCCGGTTCCGTTCCGAGCGGCGTGACTTTCTCGATGCGGCCCACCGCCGAGACGATTCCTGTAAACATGAAGTGCGTTCCTTTGTTCGGTCAGATTCAGCGCGTTTCGCTCGCGGCATGCGCCCCGGCGAACCGCGCGAGAATGCGCAGATCATCGCCGAGCCGGTCGATGCGATGAAACTTCAGATGCGGCCGCGCATCGAGCGTGTCGGGCGGCGCGAAGTCGAACATGCCGGGCGCGCTGCCGAGCAGGCTCGGCGCGAGATAGACCAGCAGTTCGTCGACGCAGCCTTCGCGCAGCAGCGAGCCGTTCAGCTTGTGCCCCGCTTCCACATGCAACTCGTTGATGCCGCGATCGGCGAGCGCGGTGAGCATCGCGGGAAGATCGACCTTGCCGTGCTCGTTCGACAATTCGGTGAGTTCCGCGCCTCGCTCGCGCACCGCATCGGCGCGGGCGGGATCGGCATCGGCGGCATGGAAAATCCACGGCGGCGCGCCTTCGAGGATGCGCGCCTCGAGCGGCACGTCGAGCCGGCTGTCGATCAGGACGCGCTGCGGCTGGCGCGGCGTGTCGACCGCGCGCACGGTGAGTTGCGGATCGTCCTCGCGCACCGTGCCGATGCCCGTCAGGATCGCGCAGGCGCGGGCACGCCAGGCGTGTCCATCGGCGCGTGCGTCCTCGCCCGTGATCCACTGGCTTTCGCCCGATGGCAGCCCGGTGCGCCCGTCGAGCGTCGCCGCAACCTTCATGCGCACCCACGGACGGCGCCGCGTCATCCGCGAGACGAAGCCGATGTTCATCTCGTAGGCCTCGTTGGCGAGCAGCCCGCAGCGCACGTCGATGCCCGCGTCGCGCAGCATCGTGAGACCGCGTCCGGAGACGGCCGGGTTCGGATCTTCCATCGCCGCGATCACTTTCTCGACGCGCGCGTCGATCAGCGCATGCGCGCACGGCGGCGTGCGTCCGAAGTGACTGCACGGTTCGAGCGTCACGTAGGCGGTTGCGCCGCGCGGGTCCTTGCCGCGCGAGCGGGCGTCTTTCAGCGCGCGGACTTCGGCGTGGTCCTGGCCGGCCGGCTGAGTGAAGCCCATGCCGATCACTTCGCCGTTCTTGACGAGCACGCAGCCGACGCGCGGATTCGGCGTCGTCGTGTACATGCCGCGCGACGCGAGCGCGAGCGCGCGTTCCATGTAGGTGAAGTCGGATTGCGAGAACATCGCGCCGGTCCGTGCGGCGGGGCTAGGCCGCGACCGACGCGAACGCGCCGCTCGCGGCGTCGATCGTCGCGGCGATCACGGCGTCGTCGTGGGCGCTCGACACGAAGCCCGCTTCGAACGCGGACGGCGCAAAGTACACGCCGGCATCGAGCATCGCGTGGAAGAACGCGTTGAAGCGCTTCGTGTCGCCGTGCGCGATCTCCGCGAAGCTGCCCGGCACCTTGTCCATGAAGTAGAGGCCGAACATGCCGCCGATCGAATCGGCGGAGAAGGGCACGTTCGCGTTGCGCGCGGCGGCGGCGAGGCCATCGACGAGCTTGCGCGTCTGTTTCGCGAGGTCGTCGTAGAAGCCGGGGCGCTGGATCAGCTGCAGCGTCTTGAGGCCGGCCGCCACGGCGATCGGGTTGCCCGACAGCGTGCCCGCCTGATAGACGCCGCCCAGCGGCGCGAGATGGGCCATGATGTCGCGCCGCCCGCCGAAGGCCGCCGCCGGCATGCCGCCGCCGATGACCTTGCCGAGGCACGTGAGGTCCGGCTGGATGCCGTAGACCTGCTGCGCACCGCCGAGCGCGACGCGAAAGCCGCACATCACTTCGTCGAAGATCAGCACTGCGCCGTACTCATTGCAGCGCTCGCGCAGCGCGTTCAGGAACTCGGGCGTCGCGCGCACCAGATTCATGTTCCCCGCGACCGGCTCGACGATGACCGACGCGATCTCCGCGCCGAACGCCGCGAACGCTTCGTTGAGCTGCTCGACGTTGTTGTATTCGAGCACCGTCGTGTGCTTCGCGATGTCGGCCGGCACGCCGGCCGAAGTCGGATTGCCGAACGTCAGCAGGCCCGAGCCGGCCTTCACGAGCAGGCTGTCCGCGTGGCCGTGATAGCAGCCCTCGAACTTGACGATGCGGCTGCGGTTCGTGAAACCGCGCGCAAGGCGCAGCGCGCTCATCGTCGCTTCGGTGCCGGAAGACACCATCCGCACCTGTTCGATCGACGGCACCAGCTTGCAGATTTCCTCCGCGATCTCGATTTCCGCCTCGGTCGGCGCGCCGAACGAGAAGCCGTCGGCGAGCACGCGCTGTACCGCTTCCAGCACTTCGGGATGAACGTGGCCGAGGATCATCGGGCCCCAGGAGCCGATGTAGTCGATATAGCGCTTGCCGTCCGCGTCCCAGAAATACGGGCCCTGCGCGCGCTCGATGAAGCGCGGCGTGCCGCCGACCGACCGGAACGCACGCACCGGCGAATTGACGCCACCGGGGATGGTTCGCTGGGCCCGTTCGAAGAGAGCTTGATTCTTGGACATGGATGAAGGCCTGCTGAAAGTGGATGCGAGCCGCGCGGAACCGGGCGTTCGCCCGTGGCCGATGCCCGGCGTCCGGCGCGACGATTGTTGCTGAAATTGTACCGGAGTCGTTGCAAGCGGGCGGGGTCGGGCGTGGCGGCGGCGGCCGTCAACGGTCCGCATCGCCGGAGGGAAGAAGTCCCGCATGAGGATGCCCGCGCCGGCCCGTGCGCGCAGTCCAGAGCTTTTCGAGCGCCCCTTCGGCCATCGGCTTGATGAGGGTGCCCGAGCTTTGCGCATCCCACGTCTGCACGGAGAAGGGATGAGCGCGCAACTCGTCGCGCGTGACGACGACCTGCTCACGCGCATCGACGAGCCAGTCGTACACGAAGTCGATGCACAGCCGGTAGCCGCGCTTCGACTGCGCATCGGGGACTTCATAGGGCGCGCGCGTCACGTAGCCGGACGCGAACACGCCCTTCGGCTCCTGCGCCACGCGATGCACGAACACGCGGTCGCCCGGCAGGAGGCCGCGTGCGGTGCCGCAGCCCCAGACATCGGCGACCGCTTCGCCCGCTGCGACGCGGCGCGCGACATCGGGCAACTCGGGCCACGGCCATTTGCGCGGGCTCCAGATCAGAAGGAAGGCGGTCATGCGCCGAGCTTAGCGCAACGCCGAAAAAGAGGTCGCGTACAATGGGCCGCTCGCCTTCGAGGCTAAAAGCCACGAAGCGCTCCGTCCTTTTCCAGCGCACCCGATGTCAGACACCACTCGTCGCCGGCCCGATCGCCGGCTGATTCTGTTGCTCGGCGCGCTTGCAGCGTGCGGCCCGCTGTCCATCGACATGTACCTGCCGAGCCTGCCGTCGCTCGCCGCCGCGTTCGGCACGAGCCCGGCCGCCGCGCAAAGCACGCTGACGAGCTTTATGTTCGGCTTCTCGTTCGGCATGCTGCTCTATGGTCCGCTGTCCGATGCCTATGGCCGGCGGCCCGTTCTGCTCGGCGGCATCGCGCTTTACGCGCTGGCAAGCGTCGGCTGTGCGGCGGCATTCTCCATCGACGCGCTCGTCTTCGTGCGCTTCCTGCAGGCGCTCGGTGCGGGCGCGGCGTCGGTGCTGGCGCGCGCCATCGCCCGTGACGCGCATCAGCCGACCGATGCCGCCCGCGTGCTGTCGATGCTCTCCATCGTCACGTCGATAGGACCGCTGCTCGCGCCGCTCATCGGCGGGCAATTGCTGCTGCTCGGCGGCTGGCGCGTCGTGTTCGTCGCGTTGACGCTGTTCGGCGCGGTCTGCGCCGTGACCGCGTTCCTGCGCGTGCCCGAAACCTGGCCGAAGGAAAAGCGCGCGAACGCGGCGCTCGGCAAGTCGTTCGCGGCCTACGGACATCTGCTCACCGATCCCGTCACCTGGGGCCATGTGCTGTGCGGCGGCATGGCGTTCGCGTCGATGTTCGCGTATATCACGGCGACGCCGTTCGTCTATATCGATTACTTTCACGTCAAGCCGCAGCATTACGGGCTGCTGTTCGGGCTGAATATCGTCGGCATCATCGCCGGCAATGTGCTGAATACGAAGCTTGTCGGGCGCGTCGGTCCGATCCGGATGATTTCGGGCGCGGCGATCGTCAGCGTCGCGGCGGCGCTCGTGGTGGCGCTCGTCGCGCTGACGGGGTGGGGCGGGCTGTGGTCGATCGTCGCGAGCCTGTTTTTCGTGGTCGGCGTGGTGGGGTTGCTGTCGGCGAACTGCACGACCGAACTCATGCATCGCTATCCGCGCAACGCGGGCGCGGCGGCGGCCGTCTTCGGCGCGATGCAGCTCGCGCTCGGCGCGCTGGCGAGTCTCGCGGTCGGCCTCTTTCACGATGTCACACCGCACGGCATGGGCATCGTCATCGGCGTGTGCGGCGTGCTGACGTTCGCGGGGCGCACGCTCGTGATGCGTTCGCACGCTACGCCGGTACGCGTCTGACAATCGTTGCGACGCGCGCGGGCGAAAAAAAACCTCGCGCGATGGCGAGGTCTAAGAGCTCAGGTGTTGCATTCGGTCTAAATTCAGTCATTCATCTGGGTCAGAGGTGAATTCTTGGTCGCTTCGGTGTGGGCAATAGGCGTCTCTTCCTGTATTGGATCGGTACTTGCTGGGTCAGAGGTGTTTCCGATCGGTTTGCTTCAGTCGAATAAGTCAGTACTTCGTATCACTCCCGGCTGGACGAACTGGTGCTGTGCACGTACCGGTTCCCTGGCTCGCCGCTTCTCTGTGGGAGGCGACTCGCCGATGCAGCAAGGAGTGTCTGAACTATAAGCCGCCTGCCCGGCCGCCTATATCGAACGATTTCGAATTGCAAGGATTCGACGCCATTGGTGAGCGATACCGTTGTTTCGCTGACGTAACTCACTTGCCAGACGGCAACGGACCAATCGCCGACGCGAGGAAAGCGAACGCCACCGCCTCGGCCTGCGCGACCGCTTCAGGCTCGACGCCCGCGCCATGTCCGCCTTCACCCGTTTCCTGATACCAGACGCGCTCGTGTCCCTGCGCCTGCATTTTCGCCGCCATCTTGCGGGCGTGGCCGGGATGCACGCGGTCATCGCTTTTCGATGACGTAAAGAGCGCCGGCGGATACCCCGCATTCGCGCTGACGTTGTGATACGGCGAATACGCGACGAGATGACGGAGGTCGGCGGCATCGTCGGGATCGCCGTATTCGTCGATCCACGATGCGCCCTGAAGCAGCGTATGAAAGCGCGTCATGTCGAGCAGCGGCACTTCCGACAGCACCGCGCCGAAGCATTCCGGGCGCTGCACCATGCAGACGCCGGTCAGCAGCCCGCCATTGCTCGCGCCGCGTATGCCAAGCTGTTTCGCGCTCGTGAAGCCGCTCTCGACGAGCGCCTGCGCGACCGCGATGAAATCGTCGAACGACACCTGCCGGTTCTCGCGCAGCGCAGCCTGATGCCATTGCGGTCCGAACTCGCCGCCGCCGCGGATGTTCGCCACCGCGTACAGGCCGCCGCGTTCCAGCCACGCGATGCCGGTCGTCGCGTCGTAGCTCGGATCGAGCGCCACTTCGAAGCCGCCGTAACCGTACAGCAAGCAGGGGCGCGGCTGCGATGACCGCTCTGCCTCCACATCGCGGCCGATCAGCCAGTACGGAATGCGCTCGCCGTCGGGCGCGATCGCGTGACGGCGCACGGCCGACAGCCCGGAGGCGTCGAATTGCGCGGGCAGGCGCGCGAGCAGCGTCCACGGCGAGTCGGTGGCGAGGTCGGCGTGATAGAGCGACGGCGGCGTCAGGAAATGCTCGACGTGGATCAGTACCGTGTCGTCCTGTTCGCTATCGATGGAATCGACATACGACTGGCTTGCCTCCGGCAACGCGAATTCGCGCGATGCCCATTCGGCGCCCGGCGCAGCATCGGCGGGCGGGCGCCAGAGCGTGACGCGCGGGGCGCCGTCGTCCATCTGCGAGGCAATCAGCCAGTGCTTCGTGAAGTCGATGCCCGCCAGCACGCGCCGCGCGCCCGGCACGAAAAGCGCGGTGAAATCGCGCGCACCGTCGAGAAACGCATCGCGCCGGATGACGAGCAGCGAACCCGCCGCGTGCCGCCGCCCGCCCGTCGTCCACATCTTGCGCGGCGTGACGAACAGCCAGCCTTCCCAATGCTCGATTTCCGCGTGCGCCGGGAGGTCGTACTGACGCCATTCGTTCGCGCTTTCGTCGAGCCAGTAATGCAGCGTGTCCCAGAACGTGACGGCGCGCGAGGCCAGATGCAGCTTTTCGAGCGGATCGTAGTCCGCGCCCGCCGATACGTCGCGCCGCTTGCCTTCGAACACGACCGGCGCATCGGCGAGCGGCGTGCCGCGCGCCCAGCGCCGCGCCTGACGCGGAAAGCCGGACGTGGTCAGCGCGGGGCGCGCGTTGGTCCGGCTGTCGTCCCAGCCGACGTAGACCGTATCGCGATCGATCCACGATACATCGTGCTTGCCGACATCCGGCAGCACGAAGCCATCGTCGATGAAGCGGCGCGCCGCGATATCGAATTCCCGCACGATGCACGCGTCCGAGCCGCCCGGCGACAGGCTCACGAGCGCGCGATCGTAGGTCGGGTAGAGCATGTCGAAGTCGGCGAGCGCCCAGCGCGTGCCGTCGGCTTCGTTCGTGTTGAGATCGAGCGCGTCGACATCCAGCACGATGTCCCAGTCGGGCGTCCCGGCGAGCCACGCGCTCCACGGCGTGCGGCGCACGATGCCGAGCGGATGCGCGTCGTCCTGCCACGTGTTGTAGGCCCAGTCGCCGTAGCGAGAGCAGGTCACGATCCGGTCCTGCGACGTGTACGCCGCTTCGAGCCGCGCGGCCAGGGCGCGCGCCTCGGGCGTTTCGCCGAAGGCGGCTTTAGTGCGGCGGTTCTGGGCGTCGATCCAGTCCTGCACGGCGGGATCGTCGAGCGACTCGAGGCCGATGAAAGGATCGGGGCCGTCGGAAGGCGGCCAGGCGGGAGCGGGATACGTGGGAAGCAAGGTCATGAACGATGGCTGCGCGTGGAGCTTCAGGCGAATGTCGAAGCGGTGATTGTGCCGCACGCGGCGAAAAACCGACGCGCAAAGAAAAAGCCGCGCGATGAGCGCGGCTTCGAAAGCGATGCGGTTAGCGCGAACGTTCAGGCAAGACGCTCTTCCGTCTGCGGGTCGAACAGCACGGCCTTCGAGACGTCGAACAGCAGCGTCGTGTTCGACATCGGCTGCGGGTTCGACGCCGGGTGCACGCGCGACACGATGCGCTTGCCGTTCACCTGCGCGAACACCAGCGTGTCCGGGCCGGTCGGCTCGATGACGTCCACCCGCACGTCGATCGGTTGCAGGGCCGCGTCCGACACGTCGTGGGCGCTGCGCGCATCGGTGATGCGTTCCGGACGCAGGCCGAGCACCACGTCCTGGCCGATCTTGCCGCGCAGGCGCGATGCATCGAACGGCAGGTTCAGCGTTTTCTGCGTGACGCCCGTATCGATCTGCAGGCCGACGCCCGAGCCGGACTCGACCAGCTTGCCGGTGATGAAGTTCATCGGCGGCGCGCCGATGAAGCCCGCGACGAACAGGTTCGACGGCGAATCGTAGATTTCCTGCGGCGCGCCGAACTGCTGCACAACGCCATCCTTCATCACGGCGATGCGGTCGCCGAGCGTCATCGCTTCGATCTGGTCGTGCGTCACGTACACGATGGTCGTGCCGAGACGCTGATGCAGCAGCTTGATTTCCGAACGCATCTCGATGCGCAGTTTGGCGTCGAGGTTCGACAGCGGTTCGTCGAACAGGAACATGACGGGATCGCGGGCGAGCGCGCGGCCCATCGCGACGCGCTGACGCTGGCCGCCCGACAACTGGCCGGGCTTGCGGTCGAGCAAATGGCCGATTTGCAGCGTCTCGGATACGCGATCGACGATCTTCTTCTGCTCGTCCTTCGGCACCTTGCGGATGTTGAGGCCGAACGAGATGTTGTCGCGCACGCTCATGGAAGGGTAGAGCGCATACGACTGGAACACCATCGCGATGTCGCGGTCCTTCGGCGAGAGGTTATTGACCGTCTTGCCGTCGATCATGATGTCGCCCTTGGTCACGGTCTCGAGACCGGCGATCATGTTGAGCAGCGTGGACTTGCCGCAGCCCGAGCCGCCGACGAGGATCAGGAACTGACCGTCCTCGATGTCGATATTGACGCCCTTGAGTACCGGCACCCCGTTCGGGTAGGTCTTGTACACGTCACGGATGGAAAGGCTTGCCATGCTTGAATCCTCTATGTTGTCTGTTCAGCAGGGGACGCGCGCCGCTGCGCGCTCAACCCTTCACCGCGCCCGCCGTCAGGCCGCGCACGAAATAACGTCCCGCGATCATGTAGACGAGAATCGTCGGCAACGCAGCGATGATCGCGCCCGCCATGTCGACGTTGTATTCCTTCACACCCGTCGACGTATTGACGAGGTTGTTCAGCGCGACCGTGATCGGCATCGAATCGACGCCCGAAAACACGATGCCGAACAGGAAGTCGTTCCAGATTTGCGTGAACTGCCAGATCAGGCAGACCATGAAAATCGGCAGCGAGACGGGCAGCAGAATCTTCGTGAAGATCGTGAAGAAGCCCGCGCCGTCGATGCGCGCCGCCTTCACGAGCTCAGCCGGAATGCTCACGTAGAAGTTGCGGAAGAACATCGTCGTGAACGCGATGCCGTAGATCACGTGGACGAGCACGAGACCGCTGGTCGTGTTCGACAGGCCGAGGAAGCCCTGCAGCCGCGCCATCGGCAGCAGAATGGCCTGGAACGGGATGAAGCAGCCGACGAGCAGCATCGTGAAGAACGCATCCGCGCCGCGAAAGCGCCAGTGCGTGAGCACATAGCCGTTGAACGCGCCGACGATCGACGAGATCAGCACGGCCGGAATCACCATGCGCACCGAGTTCATGAAGAACGGCTGCATGCCGTCGCAACGCACGCCGGTACACGCTTCCTGCCACGCCTTCACCCACGGCGCAAACGTGAAGTGCGTGGGCGGCGTAAGCAGGTTGCCCGTGCGAAGCTGGTCTAGATCCTTGAACGACGTGGACAGCATCACGTAGATCGGGAACAGGAAGTAAAGCGCGAACAATATGAGCACCGCGTAAATGACGGCGCGGCTGATCGTCATCTTAGGCTGCATTGCGGGTGCTCCTCGATTCGAGATACATCAGCGGCACGAGCACCGCGACAACGGTGGCGAGCATCATCATCGACGAAGCGGCGCCCACGCCCAGTTGTCCCCGGTTGAACGAGAACGTGTACATGAAGATGGCCGGCAGCGACGACGAGGTGCCCGGACCGCCCGCCGTCAGCGCGACGACGAGGTCGAACGTCTTGATCGTGATGTGGCAGAGAATCAGCAGCACGGAGAAGAACACCGGCCGCATGCTCGGAATCACGATCTTGCGATAGATGGTCGGCAGCGTCGCGCCATCCACTTGCGCAGCCTTGAAGATTTCGCTGTCGACGCCGCGCAGGCCCGCGAGAAAGAGCGCCATCACGAAGCCGGTCGATTGCCAGACCGCCGCGATCACGACGCAGAAAATGGCCTTGTCGGGATCGTTGAGCCAGTTGAACGAGAAGCTCGTCCAGCCCCAGTCGTGGAACACCTTTTCGATGCCGAGGCCGGGATTGAGAATCCACTGCCACGCGGTGCCGGTCACGATGAACGAGAGCGCCATCGGATAGAGAAAGATCGCGCGCAGTGCGCCTTCGTTGCGGATCCTCTGATCGAGCAGGATCGCGAGGAACAGGCCGAGGCCCACGCAGATGCCGATGAACGGAATGCCGAACCAGCCGAGGTTGGCGGCGGAAGTCCACCAGACGTCGTTGTCGAAAAGTTGTCGGTAGCGGTCGAGGCCCGAGAACTCGTAGCGGGGCATCAGGCGCGAATTCGTCAGCGACAGATAGCCCGTGATGAGGATGAAGCCGTACACGAACACGAGCGCGATCAGGATGCTGGGAGCGAGCACCAGCTTGGGAATCCAGCGATCGGCGAGCGCCGCCGTGGGCGAGGCGCGGCGAGGCTGGTGCGGACTCTTTTCCGCGGTACCGCTGAGGGAGGCAGTCACAACTCGACTCCTGGAAGATGCGCCGGCGCTTGTTGGCGCTCTTGCGCGCTGATGAACACTGACTCGCGCGCTTGTGGCGACAGGTGGTGCTTTCGGATTGGGCTGGCTTGGAGCGTCAAGCGACGCTCGATGCGGCGTATCGCCGGTCGGGCGGCGCACGGCGATGATCCGCCGCGCGCCGCCCGTCCTTCAGGCTTCGTGCTTACTTCGTCTTGGCGGCGTTCGCGAGCGCAGCGACGGCGCTCTTGGAATCCTGCGACGAATTCATGAACTTCGTCACGACGTCGGTCATCGCGCCAGCGGTCGCGTCGCCCTGAGCCATGCCGTGAGCGAGCGACGGAACATAGCCGCCCGATTTGATCGCCGTCTGTTCATCAGAGTAGGACTTCTTCGCGCAGTCGTCGAACTTGTCCATCTTCACGCCCAGACGAACCGGGATCGAGCCTTTGTTCAGGCTGAACTGCTCCTGGAATTCCGGCGACATGATGGTCTTCGCGAGCGCGAGCTGGCCCGGCGTGGCGGCCTTCTGGCCCTTCTGCTGGAAGAACACGAACGAGTCGACGTTGAACGTGTACGACTTCTCCGTGCCCGGCACTGCGGCGCAGATGTAGTCCGTGCCGGCCTTCTTGTTCGCGCCGGCGAATTCGCCCTTCGCCCAGTCGCCCATGAACTGCATGCCGGCCTTGCCGTTGATGACCATGGCGGTTGCAAGGTTCCAGTCACGGCCGGTGCGGCCGTTGTCGAAGTAACCCTGAATCTTGCGGACCGTGTCGAACACCTGAACCATCTTGTCCGAGGTCAGCGTCTTCTGGTCGAGGTCGACGATCGCCTTCTTGTAGAAGTCCGCGCCCTCCGACAGCACGACGTCTTCCCACAGCGTCAGGTCTTGCCACGGCTGGCCGCCCATCGCGACCGGCTGGATGCCCGCGGCCTTCATCTTGTCGGCCACCTGGAAGAACTCGGCCCAGGTCGTCGGCACCTTGCCGCCTGCCTTGTCGAGCGCGGCCTTGTTGATGTACAGCCAGTTCACGCGATGCACCGAGAACGGCGCCGCGACGTACTTGCCGTCCGCGTGGATGATCTTGTCGATTTCAGGCGGCAGGTTCTTCTTCCAGTCGCCGGCGACGGAATCGATCGGCACGAGCACGCCTTGCTCCGCCCATTCCTGAATCAGCGGACCCTTGATCTGGGCCGCCGTCGGCGCATTGCCCGAGATGACCTGCGTCTTCAGCGCGGTCATTGCAGCAGCGCCCGCGCCGCCTGCGACGGCGAAGTCCTTCCAGGTGTAACCCTGCTTGGTCATGTCGTCCTTGAGCACGCCGACCGCCTTCGATTCACCGCCCGAGGTCCACCAGTGCAGCACGGACACGGCTTCGGCAGCCTGCACCGCCGACGCCGTCGCGCCGCACAGAAGACCTGCGGCGCAGAGCGCGCCCATGAGCTTACGGACTTTCATTGTTTATCTCCTCCAGACACCTGAACAAAAAACGATTGGCCCCTGATGTCGCCAGAAGCGTCGAAAAAAGAAGGGTGAAACGGTGCAGCGGTGGCCGGGGAATCGGCGGTGTCGGCGGGAGAGCGTGCGGCGCGCATGATGATTCGCGCACGCGCGGGCAGGGCCGGCAGACCGATGTTCGGCCGCACGGCTCTCAAGGAATGAGTGAGTTGGATCGCAACGACTGTCTCCTCTCGACCGAAGCCGGCGGTTTCGCGCCTGTTCCGGTTCCATGCAAAGTAATTGCTTCTGGTTTTTGCCGGCGCCAGCGGCCGCGATGCATTGCGGGCGAAGGCGTACAGGCGCGAGGCTGGTTTGCACGCGAAGCCCGAAGGTGCTTGAAAGCAGCGATGTCCGGACTCCGTTAACATGCGTTCAGAACAATGTCCTAGGGAAAACACTCAGCTTCTGATTGACAAGCCATTTTTTTCCCGGATGACATTTCCTCTTGATTTGGATTGTAGTTAAACTACAATTCAGTGTCAAAAAAAATTTTGTCGAACTACGCTAGCTCTCTGTTCGACGTCCCACCGACTACATACGCGGCCTTCAGACCCATGCAAACCGACTCGAATTTCATCTTCGTGCTGTTCGGCGGGACCGGCGACCTGTCGATGCGCAAGATTCTTCCTGCGCTGTTCGAGGCCCATCGCGCGGGCATGCTGGCGCCGTCGGGCAAGATCGTCGCGGTTGCGCGGGGCGCACAGGCGCCGGGCGAATACCTCGCGTGGGTCGAAGAGCACGTGAAACCGCACGTGTCGAAGAAGGGGATCGACGAATCGGCGTGGCGCAGCTTTCTCGAGCGCATTCAGTACGTGCAGCTCGACCTGGGCCGCGCCGAAGACTTCGTCGTGCTGCGCGACGCGCTGTCCCAGCATGACGGCACGCGCGTCTTCTATCTGGCGACCGGGCCGTCGCTCTTCGTGCCCATCTGCCGGGCGCTGGCGCAAGTGGGGCTGAACGAGAACGCGCGCATCGTGCTCGAAAAGCCGCTCGGTTACGACCTCGAATCGTCGAACGCCATCAACGACGCCGTCGGCGAGATCTTCCAGGAAGAGCAGATCTACCGTATCGACCATTACCTCGGCAAGGAGCCGGTGCAGAACCTGCTCGCGCTGCGCTTCGGCAATGCGCTGTTCGAGCCGCTATGGCGGCGCGAATGGGTCGAGAGCATTCAGATCACCATCGCCGAGGAACTGGGCGTCGAAGCGCGCGGCGACTTCTACGACAACACCGGCGCGCTGCGCGACATGGTGCAGAACCACTTGCTGCAACTGCTTTCCATCGTGACGATGGAGCCGCCGCACTCGATGGATTCCGACTCCGTGCGCGACGAAAAGCTGCGCGTGCTGCGCGCGCTGAAGCCTATCGACGAGCGCGAGATCAGCCGCGTCGCGGTGCGCGGTCAGTATCATGCGGGCGTGATTCGCGGCGCAGCCGTGCCGGCGTATGTCACCGAGCCGGGCGTGCGTCCGGACAGCAATACCGAAACCTTCGTCGCGCTGAAGGTCGAAATCGAAAACTGGCGATGGGCCGGCGTGCCGTTCTTCCTGCGTACCGGCAAGCGGCTCGCCGACCGGGTCGCGGAAATCGTCGTCAATTTCCGGCCGGTGCCGCACTCGGCGCTCGGTGCGAACGCGTTGCGCGCCGGCGCGAACCGGCTCGTGATCCGCTTGCAGCCGAACGAAACCATCCGCCTGTATTGCCTCGCCAAACAGCCGGGCGAGGGCATGAATCTGGCAAGCGTCCATCTGGATCTCGCGTTCGACCAGTTTTTCAAGGAAGGGCAGATGGAGGCGTATCAGCGGCTTTTGCTGGACGTGATCCGCGGCCGGCTCGCGCTCTTCGTGCGGCGCGACGAGCAGGAAGCCGCGTGGCGCTGGGTGGAACCGATCCTCAACGCATGGGCCACGTCCACCAACAAGCCGAAGCCCTATGCGGCGGGCACGTGGGGGCCGGCGGCGTCGAGCGCCATGCTCGCGCAACACGGCACGTGCTGGCTGGAAGAAGAGAATTAAGGGCGTCGCGCCGACGGTCTCCCACAGAGGGACGCGGCGCGAACGTCAGCACCCACACCGCTTCGCGGACCGTTCGCGGCTTCGCGACAAAAGCGGGTCGATAAACCAGACAAGCAGGATGGAGGAGCAGTGATCGAGCTTCGCACTTTCGACGACCCGCGCGCCCACTCGGACGCGCTGGCGAAAGCCGTCAGCGACGCGCTTGCCGCGTCGCTCGCGGCACGAGGCGCCGCATCGGCCGATGCCAGCGCGCAGCCCACCGGACAGCCGGCGCACGCCACGCTCGCGGTATCGGGCGGCACGAGCCCGCGCCCGTTCTTGCAGACGCTGTCGCAAGAGCCGCTCGACTGGGCCCATATCGACGTCACGCTCGTCGACGATCGCTGGGTGCCCGAATCGGATCCCGCCAGCAACGCGCAGCTCGTGCGCGGCACGCTGCTGCAGAACGCTGCGGCGGCGGCGTACTTCCTGCCGCTCGTCGATACGTCGGCCACGCTGGAAGCGCACGTCGCGGCCTTGAACGCCGACCCGCGCCGCCGCCTGCCCGATGTCGCCGTGCTCGGCATGGGCGAGGACGGCCATACGGCGTCCATCTTCGCGGACGCGCCCGAATGGGACTTCGCGATTTCCACGCAGAACCGCTTCGTCGCCGTGCATCCGGGCAGCGCGCCGCATGCGCGCGTGAGCCTGTCGATGTCCGCGCTGAAACAGGTCAGCCAGCTTTTTCTCTTCATCTCCGGCCAGAAGAAGCTCGACGTACTCAATGCGGCGCTCGCCGCCCGCCAAAAGAACGCCATCTCGACGCTGGCCAACGATGAAGGAGTGAAGCTCGATGTCTACTGGTGTGCATAAGGTCGCGCAGGCCGCGAGCCACGCCGATGGACCGAGGCTGCTCGCCGACATCGGCGGCACGAACGCGCGCTTCGCGCTGGAGACGGCGCCGGGCGAAATCACGCAAATCCGCGTTTATCCGGGCGCCGATTATCCCGGCATCGCGGAAGTGATGCAGCAGTATCTGAAGGACACGAAGGTCGGCCGCGTGAACCATGCGGCCATCGCGATCGCGAATCCAGTGGACGGCGATCACGTGAAAATGACCAATCACGACTGGAGCTTCTCGATCGAAGCGACGCGACGCGCGCTCGGCTTCGATACGCTGCTCGTCGTCAATGACTTCACCGCCCTGGCGATGGCGCTGCCCGGCCTCACCGATGCGCAGCGCGTGCAGATCGGCGGCGGCGCGCGCCGGCAGAACAGCGTGATCGGCTTGCTCGGCCCCGGCACCGGTCTCGGCGTGTCGGGCCTCATTCCCGCCGACGACCGCTGGATTGCGCTCGGCAGCGAAGGCGGCCACGCGACGTTCTCGCCGTTCGACGAAGACGAAGATCTGGTCATGCGATACGCGCGCCGCAAGTGGCCGCATGTGTCGTTTGAACGCGTGTGCGCCGGTCCCGGCCTCGAACTGATTTATCGCGCGTTCGCGGAACGTGATGGCGTCGCGGTCGCGGACGATTTCAGCAGCGCCGACGTCACCCGCCGCGCCCACGAAGGCGAAGCGCTCGCGCTTCAGGCGGTGAACTGCTTCTGCGGCATCCTCGGCACGTTCTCGGGCAATATCGCGGTGACGCTGGGCGCGCTGGGCGGCATCTATATCGGCGGCGGCGTGGTGCTGAAGCTGGGCGAACTGTTCCACGCGTCGCCTTTTCGTGAACGATTCGAGGCGAAAGGGCGCTTCCAGCAATATCTGTCCGGCATCCCGACTTACGTCATCACCGCTGAGTATCCGGCGTTTCTGGGCGTGTCCGCGATTCTCGCGGAGCAACTGTCGAATCGCGCGAACAGCGGCTCGTCGGCGGTGTTCGAGCGCATCCGCCAGATGCGCGACGCACTCACGCCCGCCGAGCGGCGCGTGGCGGACCTCGCGCTGAATCATCCGCGCTCGATCATCAACGACCCGATCATCGACATCGCGCGCAAGGCCGACGTGAGCCAGCCGACCGTGATCCGCTTCTGCCGCTCGCTCGGCTGCCAGGGTCTGTCCGACTTCAAGCTCAAGCTCGCGACGGGCCTGACAGGGACCATTCCCGTCAGCCACAGCCAGGTGCATCTCGGCGACACTGCCACCGATTTCGGCGCAAAGGTGCTCGACAACACCGTGTCCGCCATCCTGCAACTGCGCGAGCATCTCAACTTCGACAACGTCGAGCGCGCGATCGACATTCTTAACGGCGCGCGTCGCATCGAGTTTTACGGGCTCGGCAACTCGAATATCGTCGCGCAGGACGCGCACTACAAGTTCTTCCGCTTCGGCATCCCGACGATCGCGTACGGCGATCTCTACATGCAGGCCGCGTCGGCGGCGCTGCTCGGCAAGGGCGATGTGATCGTCGCCGTGTCGAAGTCGGGCCGCGCGCCCGAACTGTTGCGCGTGCTCGAAGTGGCGATGCAGCAGGGCGCGACCGTGATCGCGATCACATCGAGCAACACGCCGCTCGCCAAGCGCGCGACCGTGGCGCTGGAGACCGATCACATCGAGATCCGTGAATCGCAACTGTCGATGATCTCGCGCATCCTGCATCTCGTCATCATCGACATTCTCGCGGTCGGCGTGGCGATCCGGCGTGCCGCGCCGAAGCCGGGCGCGACGCTCAGCGAGACGGTCGCGAAGGCGCGCCAATCGGGCGACGATGACGCCGCCGCCGTGCTCGACTGGCTCAGTCACGGTGCATCGGGCGTGGCGAGGGACTAGCGTCCGGCTGGATTGCGTGCAGTGAAAAAGGGGCCGCCGATGTGAATCGGCAGCCCCTTTTCTCATGCGCGTTTCGCTGAACAAACGGTACGGCATCCGAAAGATGCCGCGCCGTCATGCCCGAAGGCCGCTCAGAACGAGTGCTGGATGCCCGCGTACACGCCCGTCTGGCTGCGGCCAGGGAACGGGTTGTCGGTCGCCGGACCCGTGCCGACGCCGTTGGCGTTCAGGCCATAGTTCGCCGTCTTGCTGTTTTGCACCGTCGCGACCTGAAGGTCGAACAGCGTGCGCTTCGACAGGTTGTACGAGCCGCCGAGCGTGTACATCGTCGCATTGCCCGCGCCGTTGTTGCCGTTCACGTGGTAGACCGCGGCCGTCAGCGCAGCCGCCGGCGTGGCTTGCCACGTCACGCCGCCCCATTCGTGATCGAGCGTGGTCGGCTGGCCGGGCAACTGGCCCGCCATGCCGGAAGAACGGACGGCCTGATAGCCGGCTTGCAGCTTGAACTGGCCGAGGAACACGTTGGCCATCGCCGAGTATTCGCGGGAGTAGTCGTAGACGCCGTTGTTGCCGTTGTAATCGCCGCCGAGCGTGCCGTTGCCCGGATTGCGGATTTCATCGTACATGCCGCGGACTTGGAAGTAGGGCGACGTGTACGTGATGTACGCGCCGGCTTCGCGGCCCTGCGGCGTCGTGCCGTTGCCGTTCCAGCTCGTCGCGTTGGACAGCGCATATTGGCCGTAGAAGTCGAAGCCCGCGAACTTCGGCGACTGATACGAGATGTTGTTGCTCGATTGCGGCCAGTTGCGGCCACGCACCAGCGATGCCGACGACCAGTTCGACTGGCCGAACGGATCGAAGTCCCACACGCCGTTCGACACGAACAGTTCGCGGCCGAGCAGGACGGTGCCGAAGCGGTCGCTTGCGAGACCGACCGTGGCCCAGCGATTGAAAATGCGGTTGTTGTCCGGACCCTGGCCGTTCATCGTGTTGAAGCTGCCTTCTAACTGGAACACGGCGCGGTAGCCGCCGCCCAGGTCTTCAGCGCCCTTCAGGCCCCACAGGCTCGTGCCCCAGTCGCCGCTTTCCGCGCGAAAGCGGCTTGCGGTTGCGTTCGCCGGGTTGCCGGTCGGCACGCCGTTCATGTATTCGAGACCCGCGTCGAGCCGGCCGTACAGCGTCACGCTGCTCTGGGCATGCGCCGCGGCGCCGAACGTCAACAGCGCTGCCGCTGCAAGCAAAGCCTTCTTCATATCTCCTCCAACTCCGTCAAAGTGAACTCACTACTGCTGCACGGTTCGATGCCGCTGCATCGACCGGAACTCGTTCGACGGGAAGCCCGCGCTGCGCAAAGGCAAGCGGATGCGGCCCGTTTTTTTGACGGAATTCTGAAGGAAAACTACTTTTTGGAAGGGGTCAAACCTGTACTTTTGATTCAATATGACAGATCCGGTCACAAATAAAAAACGGTGCGATACCCTTTCGGGCATCGCACCGATACGCGCCTCTCGCAGCAGCGTGAAAACTCTATAAAACTATTCTTGATTCAGCCTCGTGGATTTAAACGATCAGAACGAGTGCTGGATGCCTGCATAAACGCCCGTCTGGCTGTGGCCGGGGAACGGGTTGTCCGTCGATGCCGCCGAACCGTAGTTGTTGGCGTTCAGGCCGTAGTTTGCCGTCTTGCTGTTCTGCACCGTTGCGACTTGCAGGTCCAGCAGCGTGCGCTTCGACAGGTTGTACGAGCCGCCGACCGTGTAGATGGTCGCGTTACCCGCGCCGTTGTTGCCGTTCACGTGGTAGACGGCCGCGATCAGCGCGGCTGCCGGCGTCGCTTGCCACGTCACGCCGCCCCATTCGTGATCGAGCGTGGTCGGCTGGCCGGGCAGCTGGCCCGTCATGCCGGACGAGCGGATCGCCTGGTATGCGCCCTGAACCTTGAACTGGCCGAGGAACACGTTGAACATCGCCGTGTACTCACGCGAGTACGCGTAGGCGCCGTTGCCGCCCGCGCCGCCGTCGATGGCGTTGTACACGCCGCCCAGCGTACCGTTGGCCGGATTGCGGATTTCATCGTACATGCCGCGAATCTGGAAGAGCGGCGTGGTGTACGTGATGTACGCGCCGGCTTCACGGCCTTGCGGCGTGGTGCCGTTACCGTTCCAGTTCGTCGCGTTCGACAGCGAGTACTGGCCGTAGAAGTCGAAGCCCGCGAACTTCGGCGACTGGTACGAAATGTTGTTGCTCGATTGCGGCCAGTTGCGGCCACGAACCAGCGATGCCGACGACCAGTTCGACTGGCCGAACGGATCGAAGTCCCACACACCGTTTGCGATGAAGAGCTCACGGCCCAGCAACAGCGTACCGAACTGGTTGTTCGCGATACCGACCGTCGCCCAGCGATTGAAGATGCCGTTATTGCCCGGGCCCTGGCCCGTCATGGTGTTGAAGCTGCCTTCCAACTGGAACACGGCGCGATAGCCGCCGCCCAGATCTTCGACGCCCTTCAAACCCCACAGGCTCGTACCCCAGTCACCGCTTTCCGCGCGGAAGCGGTGCGACGAACCGGTGGCGGGTGCGCCGGCGGGGCCGGTCGGCACGCCGTTCATGTACTCGAGCCCCGCGTCCAGGCGACCGTAAAGCGTCACGCTGCTTTGAGCATGAGCCACCGCGCTGAACGTCAGCAGTGCTGCTGCCGCGAGCAAAGCTTTCTTCATCATCTCCTCCAACCCTGTCAAGAAATAGAACCCAAAGTGCTGCCGTGTGCGGTTCGATGCGAGGGCACCCAACCGAAAATTGTTTTCAGAGAAAGACACACGCTCGGGCAGTAGTGCTCATGGCGATCACGCGTCGGCCGCGCGAACGTGACGCCGACCCGTCGATCGGTGTCTCCTCACTTTGTTTTGAAGTAAAACTACTTTTTGGGTACTTCGTTTTGGTACTTTAGTTACCAATTTAACAAAATACATCACAGACGCCAAAAGAAATTGACGTTTGAGCGGACTGTGTATCGAAAACGCAATGCTAGTGTGGTGGGTGCGCTACCCACAGCTTGGGAAACGGTCCGGAAATCCTTGCCACACAAGGCTTCTGGACCGGCTGGTTTTCGGAGTCGGGTATGACGCCTATTGACGTGGAAACGCGGTGGCGCTAGTCCGCGTAAGTGCCTCGTTCGTGGCTCACAGGCGTAAAAAAAGCGCCTTTCGGCGCTTTTTGACTGGGTTTCGTCTGCTTATTTGAGACTGCCCGAAAGGAACTGCTTCAGGCGCTCGCTCTTCGGGCTGCCGAAGAGCGCATCGGGATGACCTTCTTCTTCGATGCGTCCCTGATGCAGAAACACCACGTGATTCGACACGTTGCGCGCGAACGCCATTTCATGCGTGACGACGACCATCGTGCGGCCTTCTTCGGCGAGCGTCTGCATCACCTTCAGGACTTCACCGACGAGTTCGGGATCGAGCGCGGACGTGGGCTCGTCAAAGAGCATGACGTCGGGATGCATGGCGAGCGCCCGCGCGATCGCCACGCGCTGCTGCTGTCCGCCCGAGAGATGCGACGGATACTGCTTCTCGAGCCGCGGAGCGAGGCCCACTTTCTCGAGATAGGTGCGCGCCCGGTCCTCGGCTTCCTTCTTCGGCAGGCCGAGCACGTTGACGGGCGCTTCCATCACGTTCTCCAGCACGTTCATGTGCGACCAGAGATTGAAGTGCTGGAACACCATCGACAGTTTCGAGCGGACCTGACGCAACTGCTTCGGATCAGCGACCTTCAGTGCGCCGCTCTTGTCCATCATCGTGCGGACTTCGGCGCCATCGACGAAGATGCGCCCGCGATTCGGCTGCTCGAGAAAGTTGATACAACGCAGCATCGTGCTCTTGCCCGAGCCCGACGAGCCGATGATGCTAATCACATCGCCGGCGTTCGCCTTCAGCGATACGCCTTTCAGCACTTCATTGCTGCCGTACTGCTTGTGGATGTCGTCGACGAAAAGCTTGTGCTTCTGGGAATTCATGAACGGTCCTGGGGCGACTATTGCCTGACTTATTTGCCTTGAGGCCGCAGGTACGCGAGCCAGCGGTGCTCGGCGCGGCGGAAGAGCCACACGAGCGCGAACGAAATGACGAGGTAGAGCAGGGCGGCGATGCCGAACGCCTGAAACGACTGATACGTCGCCGAGTTCACGTCGCGAGCGATTTTCAAAATGTCCGGCACGGTCGCGGTGAACGCGACGGTCGTCGCGTGCAGCATCAGGATGACTTCGTTGCTGTAGTAGGGCAGCGCGCGGCGCAGCGCGGACGGCAGGATCACCCGGCGATACAGCGTGAAGCTCGACATGCCATAGGCGCGCGCCGCTTCGATTTCGCCGTAGGGCGTCGCCTTGATCGCGCCGGCGAAGATTTCCGTCGTATAGGCACAGGTGTTGAGCGTGAACGCGAGCAGCGTGCAGTTCATCCCGCTGCGGAAGAATTCGCCGAGCACTTGATGATCGCGCACGACCTGCAGGCTGTAGAGGCCCGTATAGCAGAGCAACAACTGCACGTAGAGCGGCGTGCCGCGAAAGACATACGTGTAGAGCCACACCGAGCGCGACAGCAGCTTGTTCTTCGAGACGCGCGCCACGGCGAGCGGCACGGACAGGCAAAAGCCCAAGCCGATGGACACGACCAGCAGCCACATCGTGATGGCGAGACCGGTGGTGCGATAGCCGTCGGTGAAAAGGTAGTTCTTCCAGAATTCCTGGATGATTTCGATCATGAAGTCCGCCGCTCTTGTTCGCTGGAGATGGCTGATTGCAGGGCTGATTAAGGGCCGGTCAGAGATCCGCTTTGCGCACGCCGATGGAATAGCGCCGCTCGAGCCAGATCAGCACGAAGTTCGAGATCGTGGTGATCGCGAGATAGATCACACCCGCGAGCAGCGTGAAGAAGAAGAACCGCTGCGTGCCCTTGCCGGCGTCCTGCGCGGCTTTCACGACATCCGCGAGGCCGATGATCGACACCAGCGCCGTCGCCTTGACCATGACCTGCCAGTTATTCCCGATGCCCGGCAGCGCGAAACGCATCATCTGCGGAAACATGATGCGCGAGAAGGTCTGCCAGGGCGTCATGCCATAGGCCGCGCCCGCTTCGAGCTGACCGCGCGGCACCGAGAGGAACGCGCCGCGAAACGTCTCGGTGAAATACGCGCCGTAGATGAAGCCGAGCACGAGAATGCCCGCGAGGAACGGATCGATGTCGATCTGATCCCAGCCGAGCTGATCGGTCAGAAGGTTCAGCCAGATCTGGATGCTGTAGAAGAGCAGCAGCATCAGCACGAGATCGGGCACGCCGCGAATCAGCGTCGTGTAGACGGTGCCGATGCCCGACGCAATCCGGTTCCTGGACAGCTTCGCCGCCGCGCCGATCAGTCCGATCACGAAGGCGAACCCGAGCGACAGCACCGCCAGCTTGACGGTCTGCCAGGTGCCCGCGAGGATCAGCGGACCGTAGCCTTGCAACATGGTGATTCCTTCGTAAGGTGCGCCACATATGACCGGCGCGCAATGGACCGCGCCGGGACGGCCTCCGTTTCGCAAGCGTCGTGCTCGGCGACCGGCTGGTTCGGGCTTCAGCGCCGGCGGTGCGTATTCTAGGTGGCCAAAATTGGCGAGCGTCCCGCCGTGCGCCGGTCCGCTGCGCGCCAACACCTGCAACGATGACGGCCCCGCAGGCTTTCCGCGGCGATACAACGACGCCGCCGGCCGAAAAGCGCGGTATTTTACCCGAACCGAGATCGCGCGCGGCGCGATGTCAGGACGTTTCCGATTACCTCCACCGGCGGGACGGTGTAGTGCCGGGGCGCTCGTTGTTCCAGGCGGCCGCCGCCCTTACATTCTGTCCATCGCAGTTCAACGTCTTTACCGGGAGCAATCATCATGTTCGAGATTCGCCGCAGCAACGAACGCGGTCATGCCAACCACGGCTGGCTCGACTCGTATCACAGCTTCTCGTTCGCCGATTATCACGATCCGGAGCATGTCCACTTCGGCGCGCTGCGCGTGATCAACGAAGACCGCGTCGCGGGCGGACAAGGCTTCGGCACGCACGGCCATCGCGATATGGAAATCGTGAGCTATGTGCTCGAAGGCGCGCTTGCGCACCGCGACAGCATGGGCAACGGCTCGACGATCCGTCCCGGCGACGTGCAGCGCATGAGCGCCGGCACCGGCGTGCGTCATAGCGAGTTCAACGGCTCGCCGAGCGAGACTGCGCACTTCCTGCAAATCTGGATCATTCCGGATGCACCGGGCGGCGCGCCCGGCTACGAGGAAAAGCGCTTCGCCGACGATGAAAAGCGTGGCCGCCTGCGCGTGATTGCATCGCCGGAAGGAGCGGAGGGGTCGGTCAGAATCGGCGCGGACGCCCGCATCTTCGCGGGACTCTTCAGCGGCGACGAACGCGCCGACTTCGACGTGCCGGCGGGGCGTCGCGTGTATGTGCACGTGGCTCGCGGCAATGTGTCGGTGAATGGCGAGCCGCTCCGTGCGGGCGATGCCGCGAAGATCGAGGATGTCGCGAAGGTCACGCTCGACGCCGGCGATAACGCCGAAGTGCTGCTGTTCGACCTCGCGTGAGCTTGCCTTAGGCTGCGTTAGTGTTGCCACAGTCGTGATGAAGCCGCGGAGCGCGCAAGCGCCCGCGGCTTTTTTGCGTCGCAGGAATTCATCACGCCGGGGGCGGCGCCGAGACGCCGCTCCGGGCCGGCGAAGCGCTTAAGGCTTTGCCGTGGCCGATGCACCGGCAGCCGCACCCGGTGCGCCATCCTGCGCGCCGCGATGCTTGCCCCAGCGCTCGTGCATGTTGTGCTCGTGCTCGCGCATCTTGGCGAAGTGCTTCTTGAGCGCGGTGCTGACTGTCGTCTTTTGCTGGTCGTTCAGCGAGTTATAGAAGTTGAGCCACGCGGTCGCCGTCTCTTCGCGCAGTTGCGCCTGCTGCTGCTCCAGCTTCTGATGCGCCGCGTGCATCGCGTTCAGGTCGAGAATCGGCTGATTCGCCATCGACTCGAACTGCTGATGCATCTGACGATGACTGTCGCGCATCGTGTCGCGGTTGTGCTTCATCGTGTCGATCGCGGTTTGCCAGAGCTTGTCCTGCTGCGCGTCGAGCTTCAACTGGCTATGCAACTGCTCCAGTTGCTTCTGCATGCGCATTTCCATGCGATGACCGCCGAGGCCGCCGGGAGCGCCCATCATGGCCGGGCCGCCGGCGGGCGGCGCGCTGGGCGCGTCGTTCGTGGCGGCATAGGCCGAGCCGAAGGTCAAGGCGAGTGCGGTAGCGGCGGCGGTGAGGATGCGATATTGCTTGCCCATCGTGAAGACTCCCTTTCTTTGTTGTCGGAGCCGAATTGCGAGGCCTCGTCGAGGTCTTGCGCTTCCGGTGAGACACAGCGTAGAGGCTTGCGGCGGCTTGCGTGTTACGCCCACGACGTTTCGTATTACGCTGGTTTACGCACTCCTTTCGCGGTAACACCCCGTAACCCTTTGGGGCGGATGCACCGTCAAACCGTCTCGGCTCACGCGCTAAACTTCTTCACATGACTACACAAATCCTTGTCGTCGACGACGACGCCGAACTGCGCGACCTTCTGCGTGACTATCTGGTCCGGCAGGGCATCGAAGTCTCCGTGCTGCATGACGCCGGCTCGCTCGAACGCCGTCTGGAGCGGGAACGCCCCGACCTCATCGTGCTCGACCTGATGATGCCTGGCGTCGATGGCCTCACCGCGCTGCGAAAGCTGCGCGCATCCGGCGATGACATCCCGGTCATCATGCTCACCGCGCGCGCGGACGACGTGGACCGCATCGTCGGCCTGGAACTCGGCGCGGACGATTACCTCGGCAAGCCGTTCAACCCGCGCGAACTGCTGGCTCGCGTGCAGGCCGTGCTGCGCCGCCGCCGCACGATTCCATCCGCGGCGCCCGAGCAGCGCGAGCCGTATTCGTTCGGCCGCTTCCGGCTGGATTTCCAGTCGCGCACGCTTCAGCACGACGAGAAGCCCATCACGCTGTCCGGCAGCGAGTTCGCGCTCCTGAAGATCTTCGTCAACAATCCGATGCGCACGCTCACGCGCGAACGCCTGCTCGAACTGCTCCACGGCCCTGAATACGACGGCACGGACCGCGGCATCGACGTGCAGGTGTGGCGCCTGCGCCGCATCCTGGAAACCGATCCTTCCGCGCCGCGCTTCATTCAGACGGTGCGAGGGCGCGGCTACGTCTTCGTTCCTGACGGCGAGCACAATGCGCCGGCCCATTGATTCGCTGTTCGGGCGGCTCGTCGTCCTCGTGATCGGCGTGCTGGTGCTGTCGCACCTCGCGTGGTTCGCGGTCATCCGCGTCGAGCGCGACAACTCGCAGACGCGCTATGCGGTCGAAGAGGCGGCGTTTCTCGTCGAGGCCGTGCGCCAGCACATCGCGAACAATCCGGATCAGCCGCTGCCGTCGCGGGTGCGCGTGGTTCCGCTCAACGCATCCGACGTGCCCCAGCCCGCTGCGGAAGACATTCCGCGGCCGCTGTCGCGTTTTCTCGAAGACATGAAGGACCGTCTGCCCGACAACACCGATGTGCGTCCCGGCGAACCCGGCGCGCCACCGAGCGTATGGGTGCACGGCGTGAAAGACGCCGGCTGGATCGTCGTGCCTGTGCAGCCGTTGCGTCCGCCTCGCTCGCGCGACCGCATGCTGGTCTGGCTCGCGATCATCTTTTCGACGGCAGTGCTCGCCGCGCTGTTCGCCGCGTGGCAACTGCAATCGCCGCTGCGCTCGCTCGCGCAGGCGGTCGGCCGCTTCGGACGCGGCCAGCCGACGCCGCCCGTGCCCGAACGCGGGCCCCGCGAACTGCGTCAGCTGACGCATGGCTTCAATCAGATGGTGCGCGAGGTCTCGCAGACCGAGAGCGATCGCGCCGTGATGCTCGCGGGCGTCGCGCATGACTTGAAGACGCCGCTCGCTCGCCTGCGTCTGCGCGCCGAGATGATGGACGACGAAAAAGCGCGCGACGGCGTCGTGCGCGACGTCGATTCGATGGCGCATATCGTCGATCAGTTTCTGGTGTTCGCGCACGACCGCCCGGACGGCAGCGAGCCGGTGCCGGTGGACGAGCACTGCGAGCGCATCGCGCGGGCGTATCGGGCGTACCGGCAGACGCCGCCGGGAACCGAATCGATCCGCCTCGTGCTCGAAGCGGGTCCGAGCTTCGTGCTCCCGGCGGCGACGCTCGATCGCCTGTTATCGAATCTGCTCGACAACGCGCATGCTTACGGCGCGCCGCCGATCGTCATCGAGACGCGGCGCGGGCCGAATGGCTGGAGTTTGAGCGTCGCGGATCACGGCAAGGGCATCGCGCCGGTCGATCTCATCAAGGCGAGCCGGCCGTTCGTGCGGCTCGATCCGGCGCGCGGCGGCAGCGGGCATAGCGGGCTGGGCCTTGCCATCGTCGAGCGGCTCGCGCGGCGCGCCGGCGGCGAATGCGAGATCGGCAATCATGCAGAAGGCGGCTTGCAGGTGCGAATGAGCTTTCCGTTCGATGTCGCGACGCAGCCGGTCACGGAACGCCGCGCCGGATCGCAGCACGAGGAACGCGCGCTGTAGCGAGGGGCGGCGTCAGTCGAACAGCGTTTCCAGCGCCGAAGCCGCCTCGCTGTCGACCGTGTTGTACGTCACCGTCGACGCTTCGAAGATGTAGTGCGTCGTGTACTTGCCGAGCCGCGCGAGTATTTCTTCCTGAATCACTTCGGGCGCGAGGTTGATCTTGAGATACCACGCGGTGGAAGAGAGCCGCGTCTGGAACGACCCGTACTCGGCAAGCAGTTGGTCGAACGTTTCAGCGTCCTGATCGCGGCACACGATGACCAGATTTCCCTTCATGCAATCCTCCCGGTGACGGCAAGCAATCGATATCCACATCGATGATACCTGCCCGCACGCGCACGCGCCCGGTTCACCGGCGCGCAGACGGCGCGACCGAAGCGCCTATTTGCCGGCGAGCCAGTTCTCGGGATGACGCGCCGGCGGGACCGGATCGGCAGGGCGCACTTCACTGCGGTCACGCCCGCGCGACTTCGCTTCATAGAGCGCGAGATCGGCGCGAGAAAGAATCCATTCGAGCGCGTCGCCGCCAGCCAGCTCCGTAATGCCGATGCTCACCGACAACTCCGCGTCGTCGGGCAGATGCGCGCAGTGCTCGTGATGGAAGCGCTTGCGCAGCCGCTCGAGCACGGCTTGCGCGTCCGCGAGCGAAGTCTGCGGCAGGATGATGCCGAACTCCTCGCCGCCGAGCCGGCCGACGGCATCGCTCGGACGAAGCTGCGCCCGGCACACTTCCGCGAAATGCTCGAGCGCGCGGTCGCCGGAAGCATGGCCGTAGCGGTCGTTGATCTGCTTGAAGTGATCGAGATCGGCGATCGCCACCGATAGCGGGGCGCCCGCCGAACGCGCCAGCTCGACCTCGTGACGTAACGTATCGAGAAAATAGCGACGCGAAAGCGCGCCGGTCAGTGCATCGTGGCGGGCCTCGGCGGACAGCAGCGTATTGGCCGCCTGCAACTGCTCGGCGAGATCGCGGGTCGCGCGATGCAGCCGGCGCTCGCGGGAATACGACGTCGCGATCACCACGGCCAGCGTCACTACGCCGAGCATCGTCAGAAAGACGAGCAGGCGGTCGCGATCATGGTTGCGGCTGATCTCCGGCCAGCTCGTGAGCGGATGGATGATATGCGCCGACAGCCCGGAATTGAGTCCGGTGCGCTCGTCGTAGAGCGAGGGCGACGCGTCGCCGTTGGCGGTATAGAAGCCTTGCGCGAGCGTCGGGGCAAGCCACGGCGCGGCCTCGCGCATCCGCTCGCCGACCGGTGCGACGCGCAACGGCGGAAACGCGTCGCGGCGGTAATGCTCGAAGCGCTCGCCGGGCGTCATTCGGGCGACGGGGGCATCGGGCATTGCCTGATATTCGAGACGGCCGTCGTGAGCCATCACGACGACGCCGTTTTCATCGGTGACGAAGGTGCCCGCTCGCGACACCCAATGCCGCAACCGGTCGATGCTCACCTTCGCGATGACCGCGCCGACCAGCAGTCCGTCCTCGTACACCGGCGCGGCGATGAAGATGCCCGGCTCGCCGGACAGCCTGCCGACGCCGTACATTTCCGCGAAACCGCCGAGCAGCGCCCGTCCGACGTAGGCGCGTGCGCTCATGTCATAGCCGATGAAGCTGTTCGGATCGGCCGCATTGCTCGACGCGATGCAGTATCCCCGGTCGTTGACGAGCCAGATCGAGTCGAGGCCGGAGAAGCCCTGGGCATCGTGCAGGAAGGCATCGACCTTGGCGAGGCTCGGCAAGGCCATCCATTGGGCGCGGCGGGCGGTTTCCGTCGCATTCGCGTTCAAGGCATAATGCCGCGATTCCGCGAGGGCGCGCTGCATCAGATCCATCTGCGCGAGCGTGGCCGGAATGGCGCGCGACATCGCCAGATCGCTCGCGATGATCTGCGCCATGTTGTCGACGATCGAAGCGGCCATCTGCCGCTCGGTGCGCACCGTCCCGGTCATCTCCTGTTGTACCATTCGGTCCGACAGCAGGCCGGCGGCGATCCAGCACGCGAGCACGATCAGCGCGAGGCCGAGCGTCGCGATCACGCGGTGCAGGTTGAGCCTGTTCATCATGCGGCGGGTGCGAACGGTCACGCCGCACGCATCGGGCGCGAGTGAAGCGCGCCGCTCGCGGCGAACATGCCGGTCGCACGTCCGGACGCGCGCCAGGGCGCGCCGCCGTCAGTCGATGACCGGCTGATCGCCGGCATGGCCGCGCCGGGCGGCAGCGTGCGGCGGGCGCGTTCATTGCGTCGCGTCAGGGCTGCGGTCGCGGTCTGTGCATGCGCACCGGGCCGGGCGATGCGGCAGAAGCAGTCTCTCGAGTCTGTCGGACGGCCTTCCGACTTGATTTTGGCGTCACGCATTGCATCGGCGCTCAATTTATTGTTTGTGGTAAGCCAAGATTGGACGATGTTTTTAGTCGTCTATCAAGCGCCTTCTCGTCATGCGCGACGTCTGTCCAACACAACGCCATGCCGCGCCGCCGTGCTTGCGCGGAGCTTGCGCCGCGCTTGCCGCCGTGGCTGGCGGGCTCGAAGCGCGCCGGAATGCCGTTGCGCCACGCCGACGCTCCGGGGAACCGCGCCTTGATTTTTGCCTTCGTCGTGCCGAAGAGCAACAGAAGCATCGCATGAATGGGCGAAGTACGGGAGAGGAGGTTGTGCCCGTCATCGTGCATGGTGTAGTGTCGCTCGGTTCGGCGGGCCGCACCTGTAGTCGATTCGGCGGGCAGCCGCGTTGAATGCCGGGGCGCCGCGCAGCGGCCAACGGGAGGCCTCTGACCCGCGCGACGGCGCTGGCCGTCTCGAGCATTACCCGCGCCTCGCGCGGTTGGAACAAAGCCTTACGGGGAGGGCCTTGAATGGAATTTGGTTTCAATCTGAATCGCACGGCGAATGCGTCGGCGTGGCGGCTCCTGCCCAACCGGTGGGACTTCGTCGCGTTCCCGATGATCATCTGCATCATCGCGCTCGCCGCCGTCGGCTTTCACGAGACCCTCGCGCCGATCTCGACGCTGCAGACGCAGGCCATCTCCCTCGACCCCGCGAATCTCCCCGAATACGCGCTGCGCACGACGCTGCGCATGCTCGCGGCGATGGTTGCGTCGCTCATCTTCACGCTCGTCTACGGCACGCTGGCGGCCAAGAGCCGGCGGGCGTCGATCGTGCTCGTGCCGATCCTCGACATCCTCCAGTCGGTGCCGGTGCTCGGCTACATTTCCTTTACCGTCACGTTCTTTCTCGCGCTGTTCCCCGGGCGCGTGATCGGCGCGGAATGCGCGGCGATCTTCGCGATCTTCACGAGCCAGGCGTGGAACATGACGTTCAGCTTCTATCAGTCGCTGCGCACGGTGCCGCGCGACCTGGACGAAGTGTCGCGCGGCTTTCATCTCACCAACTGGCAGCGCTTCTGGAAGCTCGAAGTGCCGTTCTCGATGCCCGGCCTCATCTGGAACATGATGATGTCGATGTCGGGCGGCTGGTTTTTCGTGGTCGCATCCGAGGCGATCACGGTCGGCAACCGCACCGTGGTGCTGCCGGGCATCGGCGCGTATCTGGCAGCCGCTATCGGCGAACGCAATCTTGGCGCGATCGGCTGGGTGATTTTGACGATGACCATCGTGATCCTCGCATACGACCAGTTGATGTTCCGCCCGCTCGTCGCGTGGGCGGACAAGTTCCGCATGGAAAACACGAGTTCGGGCAATGCACCCGGATCGTGGCTGCTCGACCTCATTCGCCGTACGCGCCTGATTCACCGGCTGCTCGTGCCGGCCGGATGGATTCTCTCGAAGGCGGCGCGCGTGCCGATCCGCCTGCCGTCGATTCAACGCGTGCGCCTGCCGTTGCGCGCGCCGCTGCAGTCGACGCGCGCGGGCGATATTGCGTGGGGCGCGGTCGTGCTGGTGCTGACGGTGTTCGTCGTGTGGAAAGTGGTGTCGTTCGTCGCGACGGGCGTCACGTGGGGCGAAGTGGGCCACGTGTTCGTGCTCGGCTTCATCACGCTGATTCGCGTGGTGGTGCTGATCGCGATTGCATCGGTCGTGTGGGTGCCGGTCGGCGTGCTGATCGGGCTGCGTCCCGCGCTCGCCGAAAAATTCCAGCCGCTCGCGCAGTTCCTCGCGGCGTTTCCGGCGAACCTGCTGTTTCCGGTGTTCGTCGTGGCGATCGTGCGCTGGCATCTGAACCCGGACATCTGGCTTTCGCCGCTCATTGTGCTCGGGACGCAGTGGTATATCCTGTTCAACGTGATCGCGGGCGCGTCGGCCTATCCGAACGATTATCGAGAAGCCGCGACCAACTTCCAGATTCGCGGGTGGCAGTGGTGGAAGAAGGTCATGCTGCCCGGCATCTTCCCTTACTACATCACCGGCGCGATCACTGCGTCGGGCGGCGCGTGGAACGCGAGCATCGTCGCGGAAGCGGTGTCGTGGGGCGATACGAAGGTCGTCGCGCACGGCCTCGGCGCGTATATCGCGCAGACCACCGCCAATGGCGACTATCCGAAGATCATTCTCGGCATCGCCGTGATGTCGCTCTTCGTGACGTTGTTCAACCGATTGTTGTGGCGTCCGCTGTACGCCTACGCCGAAGCCAGGCTTCGACTGGATTAAGGACGAATTCCGATGCAGAACCTCAAGAACACGCAGACGCCCGGCGCGCAGACCGCTCCGCGCACGGGCGCGGCCGCAACGCCGGCGAAGCCGCCGCATCCGGGCGCCGAAATCCTGCGCGTGCAGAACGTCAGCCGCGGCTTTAACAAGACGCAGGGCGAACTGCTCGTGCTCGACGACGCGAACCTCTCCTTGCGTCAGGGCGAAATCGTCGGCTTGCTGGGGCGCTCGGGATCGGGCAAGTCGACGCTGCTGCGCATCATCGCCGGCTTGATCGAACCGACCGCCGGCGAAGTCACGTATCTCAACGAGCCGTTGCGCGGCCCGGCGAAGGGCGTCGCGATGGTGTTTCAGACCTTCGCACTGTTCCCGTGGCTGACCGTGCTGCAGAACGTGGAAGCGGGTCTCGAAGCGCAGGGAGTCGGCGCGCGGGAGCGTCGTGAACGGGCGCTGGCCGCGATCGATCTGATCGGCCTCGACGGTTTCGAGAACGCCTATCCGCGCGAGCTGTCCGGCGGCATGCGCCAGCGCGTGGGCTTTGCGCGCGCGCTCGTCGTCGATCCGACGCTGCTGCTGATGGACGAACCGTTTTCCGCGCTCGACGTGCTGACCGCCGAAAACCTGCGCACGGACCTGCTGGACCTGTGGACGCAGGGGCGGCTGCCGATCAAGTCGGTGTTGATCGTCACGCACAACATCGAGGAAGCGGTGTTCATGTGCGACCGGATTCTGGTGCTGTCGTCGAATCCGGGGCGCGTGATGGCCGAAATCAAGGTGCCGTTCAAGCATCCGCGCAACCGGCTCGATCCGGCGTTCCGCCGCCTCGTCGACGACATCTACGCGAAGATGACCGCGCGCCAGCTCGATGAATCGAAGAAGAAGGGGCTGGAGCTTGGAAGCTGGCTGCCGTCGGTGTCGACGAACCTGATGGCCGGGCTCATCGAAACGCTGGCTGCGGAGCCGTATCACGGGCGCGCGGACATGCCGGAAATTGCGCGGTCGCTGCATCTCGAAGTGGACGATCTCTTTCCGATCGCGGAAGTGCTCCAGCATCTCGGCTTCGCGGACGTGCGCGAGGGCGACATCTATCTGACGCCGCAGGCGCGCGTGTTCGCGGAATTCGGCACGCAGGAACGCAAGATGATGTTCGCGGAACATCTTTTGAGGCACGTGCCGCTTGCCGCGCGGATCAAGAAGGTGCTCAACGAGCGGCCGGGGCATCGCGCGCCGCGCGTGCGCTTCGAACAGGAACTGGAGGACTTTCTCTCCGATAAGGCCGCGCAGGAGACGCTGGATGCGGTCATCGACTGGGGACGGTATGGGGAAATCTTCTCGTACAACGACCAGACGGAGATGCTCAGTCTGGAGGATGTGGAAGGTTAGGGGTTCTGTTTGATTCGATCAGAAAGCGCGGTGGCCGGGGACGGCGCCGCGCTTTTTTGCGTTGGGATTGGCCGAATGGCTGAGTGTCGGCAAACAGCAAGGCGACATACATTTTCATCTCCGATACTGTGCCGTGTGTGTAAAACTACACACGCGGCATCCGAAGAAGAGATGAATTCATCAACCCTGATACGGATGCGCATGGAGATTGGCTGGCAACTGATGCGCATCAGTGGCAGTCACCACACTTTCAAACATCCAAACGCGAACAAGCTGGTAACCGTGCCGCATCCGAAGAAGGATCTGAGCATCGGGACATATAGACCGATCCTCAAACGCGCTGGCTTGCTGGACCGTCGGCACTGAACGGAGAAACTGGACATGAAATCTCCCATCGCTATCCACAAGGACGAAGGGAGCGTCTACGGCGTGATCGTCCCGGACATTCCCGGCGTTTTCTCTTGGGGCGAGACCATCGACCACGCAATCGACAATACGAAAGAGGCCATCTTCGGCCACGTCGCAACGTTGATAGAACTCGGGGAAGAAGTCGGCATCACAAATTCGTCGATGGACGAACTGATTACCCACCCCGACTACGAAGGCGCCATCTGGGCCTTCGTCGAAGTCGATCTCTCGAAGCTCGACTCGAAGCCCGAGCGCATCAACATCAGCTTGCCGCGTTTCGTACTGCACAAGATCGACAGTTACGTCGAAGCCCGGCACGAGACGCGCAGCGGCTTTCTCGCGCGTGCCGCGCTGGAAGCGATCGCGCACGGCTGACCCATGCGAGAAAGCGCGGTCCCGTTACCGGGAACCGCGCTTTCGTCTTCACACCCGAGCAGTCATTACTGCAGCGTGCCCCAGCGCTCGACGGCAGGCTCGGCGGACGCCCATTTCCATCCTTCGCTCTGCTTGCATGTGGTCGCGAGGAACCAGTCCGCATGCGCATCGGGCTCGTCGCCGTCCGCGACGGAGAACGCGAACTCCTTGCAACTCGCGAGCGCGTTGTCGAACACGCGCAGCACGCGGACGTCGCCGTGGCCGTTCTCGATCGGCAGCGTGTGCTTGACCTTCCACGGGCGCGTTTCGCCCACCGCCGAGTCGCCCGCCGTCGCCGCGATCGCCATTTGCTGATCGGTATGGAGCGATTTGGACACGCGCTTGACGGCTTCGTCCGTGGCGGCCTGCACCGCGATACCCACGCCGATACCGATTGCCGGATTGGTCGTGACCGCGCCCGTCGCCACGCCCGCGACCGCGCCGGTCGCCGCGCCGATCGACGCGCATCCGCTCATGGCCGCGCACGCCGCTGCAACGGCGGCCAGAAGCGCAAGGCGCAGCGCCGCCGGATTCATCAGCCGCACCGTCATTGCAACGAGCCCCAGCGCGGCGTGGCAGGTTCCGCCGACGCCCACTTCCACTTGTTGCCATCTCGGCAGACGGACGCGACGTAAAACGCGCTGTCGGCGGCGCGATCCGTGGTGGCGTCGCGATCGACGGAAAACACGATTTCCTTGCAATCCAGCGTGCCGCTGCTGATCGCGCGGCTGACGGTCACGCGGCCTTTCTCGTCTGCTTCGAGCGGGATCGAGTGGACCGACACCCACGGCGCAACCGCGCCGACGCCGAGCGGGCCCGCAGCCGCGGCGATTTTGTCCTGGGTATCCGTGTGAATGACACGTTGCGTGTACTGCACGCCCGCGCGTGCCGCCGCGACTGCGCCCAGACCGATGCCGGTGGCGACCGCCGCGTTGTCCGTCACCTTCGCGGCGATGGCCGCGCCCGCGATACCCGCGCCCGCCGTCGCGCCTTCACTGTAAAGCGAGTTACACCCGCTCAAGGTCAGGCACGCGATGGCGCCGGAGACGATCGCGGTGAGCGCGGCGACGCGACGGCCGCGCCGGGGGACACAGATCTGCATGTTGCTTTTCCTTCGTCTGCCGTTTTTCTAACGATGCGATCGAACGCACGCGGCTAAGTCTTGTTCCGAACGATTGCCCGCGACGAGCGAACAGGCGCGACGCATCGCGGGCTTCGCGCATTTTGAAGCAAGCCTCTAATTACCGGTGCGGGAAAATTGCAAGAAATTGCAAGCGCGGGGAACGTGTTGCGCGGCGCGTAACACTGGAAGCGCCGCCGAGGACCGGATGCCGATAACGCCTCCGGTCCGATCCGCTGGCGCGAATCAGCTTTCGCCAGCCGACGAAGCCGTGTCGCCGCCTTCGGTGTCCTCGTTCTCGTAAGCGCCGAGGCGGTTATACAAGGTCTTCAGGCTCACGCCGAGCGCTTTCGCCGCGCGCCGCTTGTCGCCGCCGCAATGCTTGAGCGTGCCGAGAATGATCTGCTTTTGCGCATCGGCGAGCGGCGTGCCGACCCAGACGTTCATCGCATCGCCCTGAGTGATCGGCTTCTTCACCCGCGACGCCAGATGCGGATGCGCGATCTCCACCGTCTTCTCCGCCAGAATGAACGCGCGATACACCGTGTTCTTCAGCTCACGGACGTTGCCCGGCCACGAATAGGTACGCAGCACGTCGAGCGCGCGCTTGCTGAACGCCTTGTTCGTACCTTCCTGCGCGTTCATCTCGGACAGGAAATACTGCGCGAGCAGTTCGCGGTCCGAATCGCGCTCGCGCAACGGCGGCGCGCGCAGCGGGAAAACCGCAAGGCGATACATCAAGTCCTCGCGCAGTCCGTTCTCTTTCACAGCGGCGATGGGATCGCGGTTGGTCGCGGCAATCACGCGCACGTCCGACCGGATGAGATCGTTGCCGCCGACCCGGAAGAACGTGCCGGTCTCGAGCGCGCGCAGCAACTTCACTTGCCGGACCGGCGACATTTCCGTCACTTCGTCCAGAAACAGCGTGCCGCCGTTGGCGTGTTCGAAGTAGCCGACGCGCCCCTGCACCGCGCCCGTGAAGCTGCCTTTCTCGTGGCCGAAAAGCTCGGCTTCGATCAGATTGTCGGGAATCGCGCCGCAGTTCACGGCGATGAACGGCGCGTCCTTGCGCGCGCTCTGGTCGTGAATGGTCCGCGCGACGAGTTCCTTGCCGGTGCCGGACTCGCCGATGATGAGCGCCGTCGCATCCGTTCCGGCGACGCGCTCGATCTGTGAATACAGCTCGAGCATCACGGGCGACGAGCCGTACAGCAGTCCGTAAGACTTCAAACCCGGCACATCGCCCGCATTGCGCTTCTTCTGCGCGGGTGTATCGCCTGCGACGAGCGGCGGGTCAAGATCGGTTGACGCCATAGGTCCTGGTGGTTCCTGAGTATTGCGAATGTGGTTGGGCGGGCAGCGTCGCAGCAGTCGATGCAGGCGCCGCCGAAGCGGGCAGGGCGCGATCGCAGTCGCGCGCGAGCCACGAGCCGCGTTCGTGCGTTGGATTTCCTCGCGCGCATGGCGCACGCGCCATGGTGACCGTCCGCATCAGCGATAACGCGCGGGCGCTGCTGCCGTGCTCGCAGTGGCGATGAGCCGATTTCCTCTCTATGCGTCGGTCCGGAGTCGCGCGGCGCGCATCGCGCGCGAAATTGCCGCGTTCATCGCGCTTCGCCGCCGACGACTCCATCTCATAAACGCTATTTAACCATTCGCAACGATATTGCGGCAATGCGCTCTTGACGACGGGATGGCAATTTGTCTGATTGCGTTGAAGACGTTAGACGGTTCCGGAAAGGTTCGCCGCATGCGCCGCGAATTTACAAGCCGACGGCGTAAGACTTACCCGCCGGCGCGCCGCTCGAGCGCCTCACGCCCGCATGTCCGCTTGGCACGAATGCTGCTCTTCGCTGTGCATCCTTATTCGAATGCCCGATCAACGCCGAAGCGCGGGGCAGTGCAGGGCAGTGCGAGGGGCCGAGACATCATGGAAGACATTTTCGATTTCGATATTGCCGCCGGGGAGCGCCGGGCTTCACCGGGCGTTGCGCGGTCCATCCGGGGCGCGCGGAGCGTGCGAAGTGGTTCATCGAGCGATGGTCAGGAACTCGCGGCGGGCGAGGCGATCGACATCTATCACTGGGCGGCGGTCGCGCTGGTGACGGCGCTGATGTGCGCGGTGCTCGGCTACGCGGCCGGCACGCCTGCGCTTTCGCGTGCCGCGAACATGACGAGCCTCGTGTTCGGCGTCGCGGGCGGCATGCTGACTGCAAGCGGCATCGTGCGCCGGCTGCGCGCCCGGCTGACGGCGAACGGGCCGGGCAAACCGTTGGCGGTGACGGTTGCCGAATCGCAGTAACGACTGCATCAACGTAACAATCACTGATAGCAAACCCAATGTGGAGGACTGATTCCATGAGTCAAACGACTGTCCAGCTTGCGTTGGGCAAGCAGAAGATCATCGAAGACATCAAGGTGCTGCTGAACGACTCGGAAGAGTTGCTGCGGCTGTCGGCGACGCTGCCGGGCGAAGGCGTCGAGGCGCTGCGCTCCCGCCTGCGCGATCACACCGATACCGCCCGCGCCGCGCTCGAAGACGCGCAGGCCAACGCGCAAAGCCGCTATCGGGCGGGCATCGACTGCACGGAGAAATACGTGCGCGACAACCCGTGGAATTCACTGGGGCTGGCTGCTGCTGCCGGCTTTCTGCTGGCGGTCCTGATCTCGCGCTGATTTGACATCGAAACTCATTAACGGCAGGAGAGAATACGAAATGGCACGTTCTTCGATTGGAGTGTTCGGGGCGCTGTTCGCTGTCGGCAGCGTCCTTGCGTGGAAGTGGATGCAGTCGCAGGACGGGACCGCGCGCCGCTTCGGACGCGACGCGCGGCGCACGGTATCGTCTTCGCGGCGGCGCTCGGCGGTGAAGGGCGACGAGATCGTCGGCGGCACCGCCGACGCGTGGCATTTCCCGCGAAGCTGACTGCGGGTCGAGCGGGCAACCCGGCTCGAATCGGACGATTTACCGCATCCCTAATGCAGACGCACGCCACCCCGGCGTGCGTTTTTATCTTAATAAACCCTTATAATTGAGAAACCTCTGCCATAAGTGGCCTAATTGGCAATACTTACGGCGGCAGCCCCAAGCGTGCGGAAGTTTCGGAAATTATTTTATTTTCTGCGCCTGAACCGGCTCGTCACTTCCTGACGCCCGGCCGCAAGACGCACCGGCCCGGATGGCGCCCCGCCGCCCGGAGACGACCACGCCGCCACGCGGTGTGTGACCCTGAAACGCTTTGGAAGAATTCGAGACGCAATGCCACACGTATTGATTGTCGATGACGATCCCAGTACCCGCGAGGCGCTAGCCGCGATCATCGGCGAAGATGGACTGACGACAGCGACCGCCAGCGATTTGCGCGAGGCGCGCATTCAGCTCGTGAGGCAGACGCCGGACGTCGTGTTCACGGACCTCAAATTGCCCGACGGCACGGGCGTCGACCTTTTCGAGGATCTCGATCCGCGTTCGGGCGTGGAGGTGATCGTCATCACCGGCCATGCGACTGTCGAATCGGCCGTGAGCGCGCTCAAGATGGGCGCGACCGACTATCTCGTCAAGCCGATCAACATGCAGCGCGTCAAGGCGATTCTTTCGCGCCTGCCGCGCCCCGGCGACCTCAAGGCGGAAATCGGCACGCTGCGCGGCGAATTGCGCCGCATGGGCCGCTTCGGCCTCATGCTCGGCAATTCCCCCGCGATGCAGACGGTCTACGACCAGGTCGGCCGCGTCGCGCCGACGGCGGCGTCGGTGCTGCTGATCGGCGAATCGGGAACCGGCAAGGAAGTCGCCGCGCAGACGCTGCACGAGCTGAGCCTGCGCCGCAAGCACTCGTTCATCGCGGTGAACTGCGGTGCGATTTCGCCGAATCTGATCGAGTCCGAAATGTTCGGTCACGAGCGCGGGTCGTTCACCGGCGCGGATCGTCAGCACAAGGGCTATTTCGAGCGCGCGAACGGCGGCACGCTGTTCCTCGACGAAATCACCGAGATGCCGATCGAGCTTCAGGTCAAGCTGCTGCGCGTGCTGGAAACCGGCATGTTCATGCGCGTCGGCACGACGAAGGAACTCGAGACGGACGTGCGTCTGATCGCCGCGACCAACCGGGATCCCGAGCAGGCCGTGCTCGAAGGCAAGCTGCGCCTCGACCTCTATCACCGGCTGAACGTGTTCCCGATCAACTTGCCGCCGCTGCGTGAGCGGGGCAAGGACGTCGAACTGCTGGCGCAGGCGTTCCTCGACGAACTGAACTCCCGCTACAACACGCGCAAGGATTTCCCGCCAGCCGTGCGTGACATGCTCGCGTCGTATAACTGGCCGGGCAACGTGCGCGAGCTGAAGAACTACGTTCAGCGTGCGTACATCATGTCGGGGGCGGATTCGGACAGCACGGCCACGGTGCCGCTGCAGATTTCGCTATCGAAGCCGTCGGCGGGTACGGCGGTGACGATTCCGTTCGGCACGTCGCTCGCGCAGGCCGACCGGCAACTGATCCTGGCGACGCTCGAGCAATGCGGCGGTGTGAAGACGCGGGCGGCGGAAATTCTGGGCATCAGTCTCAAGACGCTCTATAACCGGCTCGTGGAATACGGCGAGGATGCCAATAAGGCGGCTGTCGGCGAAGGCGCCGATGCGAACGACGCCGATAGCGAAAATCCCTGAACGTCGGTTATCTTCACACGAAAAAGACGCCCGCTGCTTGCAAAAAGCGCGGGCGTTTTTGTTGGCAGGCGCGATTTCAGCCACCATAATGGGGTCGATGGACGCGATCGTGTCGAACAAAAGGGAACGCGCCTTGCGTGACGGTAAATGCCTGCGTCGATGACGCACGCATCCATGATCACAAGACCGCAAGGAGCCCGCTATGTCCGATTCCGAACGCGCGCCCATCAGTGCGCAGACGCCTCAGCCGCCGGACCCGCCGGTGACGCCGCCCGATCAGCCGCCGCCGACTCCGATTCCGCCGGACACGAACCCGGACCCGACGAGCGATCCCCCCGAGCAGCCGATGCAGCCCATCGGCGACCCGCCACCGGGACCGGGCGACGCTCCTCCCGTAGCCTGACCGGCCGACGGCGTCTCTAGGACCGATTCACCGAATTCGTGCAAAGCCTGCATAAGTTTTCAATTTGAAGGTAGGGATTACAACGAATGACGCAAGGATGACCGGCCGCGCATCACGTGGCCGGTTCATTTTTCCGAGGACGCGCTGATCCGCCGCCATTGCACGCGACGGAAAAGTGCGTTGGTCCGACGCCGCCGAGGTCCATTCACGACGGCCTTCTTTCTGGAGGCACCATGAGACACCCCGCACTTCGACGCTCCGCGCGTCACTCTTCCAAACGCGAAGCGCGCGCTGAGGCAGCCAAGAACGGCACGCCGCAAAACGCGTCGCCGCCGGCCGCCGAACACGACCCGGCCGGTCAGAACCGCCCCGCACCTGACGCTCCGCCTGATGGCCAGCACAACCAGGGCGGCGTCCGGCGCGAGGGCATCGACTATCAGCGCGATCTCGGCTCCGAGCAGGACGCTTGATCGCCGCTTGCGCGAGCGTGACTCAACACAGCATAAAAGTTCTACGCAGCGGCCTTGTGCCGCGCGTTTTTATTCGTCCGTAACATCTAGATACGAATTTATGAATCGGATAACGCGCAGATCGGCATAGGATTTGCATCCCCTAAGGCGTCCTTTCGGGCATGCAACGACAACTGAAGAGGTGAGCCTGTAATGAGCAGATTGATCGTGGTATCGAATCGCGTCGCGCCGGTTCAGGAGGGTAAGCCCAGCGCGGGCGGTCTCGCTATCGGCGTGCTGGATGCGCTCAAGGAAACGGGCGGCGTGTGGTTTGGCTGGAGCGGCGAGATCGTCGGCGAATCGGCTGCGCCGGTCGTCGAAAAGAACGGCAATGTGACTTACGCGACCGTTGGCCTGACCCGGCGCGACTACGACCAGTATTACCGCGGCTTCTCGAACGCGACGCTGTGGCCGACCTTCCACTATCGCAATGACCTGTCGCGGTTCGATCGCGAGGAATATGCCGGCTATATGCGCGTCAACGCGACGCTCGCGGCCAAGCTCAAGACGCTTCTGCAACCCGACGACATCATCTGGGTTCACGACTATCACATGCTGCCGTTCGCGCAGGAACTGCGCAAAATCGGCGTGACGAACCCCATCGGCTTCTTCCTGCATATTCCGTTTCCGGTGCCCGAAGTCATGCGCACCGTGCCGCCGCATGAAGAACTGATGACAGCGATGTGCCAGTACGATGTCGTCGGCTTCCAGACGGACAACGACAAGCAGTCTTTTGTCGATTACATCGAGCGCAGCGGCCGCGGCCATTCGAGCGAAGACGGCATGCTGCAGGCGTTCGGCCGCATGCTGAAAGTCGGCGCGTACCCGATCGGCATCTATCCCGACGCGATCGCGAAGGCCGCCGAGCAGTTCTCCGGCCGCAAGCAGGTCAAGAGCCTGCGCGACAGCATGCGAGGCCGCAAGCTCATCATGAGCGTGGACCGCCTCGATTATTCGAAGGGCCTCGTCGAGCGGTTTCAGGCGTTCGAGCGCCTGCTGCTGACCGCGCCGGGCTGGCATGGGCGCGTGTCGCTCGTGCAGATCGCGCCGCCGACGCGCTCCGACGTGCAGACGTATCAGCGCATCCGCCAGAATCTGGAAGGCGAGGCGGGACGCATCAACGGACGCTTCGCGCAGCTGGACTGGACGCCGATTCAGTACCTGAATCGCAAGTACGAGCGCAACCTGCTGATGGCGTTGTTCCGTCTTTCGCAGGTCGGCTATGTGACGCCGTTGCGCGACGGCATGAATCTGGTCGCGAAGGAGTACGTCGCTTCGCAGGACCCGGCCGATCCGGGCGCGCTCGTGCTGTCGCAATTCGCGGGCGCGGCGGATCAACTGCCGGGGGCGCTCGTCGTCAATCCGTTCGATTTATCGCAGATGTCCGAGGCGCTGGAGCGCGCATTGTCGATGCCGCTCGCCGAACGTCAGGCGCGCCACGCCGACATGATGGCACCGCTGCGCGAGAACAATCTCTCCGTGTGGCGCGACTCGTTCCTGTCGGATTTGCGCAGTGTCGCGACGGCAAGCTCCGTCACGGCGAAGACCGTCAAGACGGTGAAGCAGGGCGCCGCGACGGCGAAGCGCGCCGCCCGCGCATAAGCGCAAAGCGCGCCGCCCGCGCATAAATGAAAAGCGCGCCGCCCGCGCGCGAGCGCACGGTTCGATGAAGCCCCGCGTCTCGACAGAGCGCGGGGCTTTTCTTTGGCCAGCGAACGCGGAACGGGACTTGCGGTCTCGTTATCGACACAATCGAAGGAGGTCATCATGACGGGAAGCACACTGAATCCGCCGGATGAGGGCGGCGTGGAATGGGGCAAGGGGCACGGCACGGGCGCGCTCGGACCGAGCGATTCATCCGATAGCGGTTCGGACGTGCAGGGCGAAATGCGCCGTCCGGGCGATATCGAAGACGAGCTGGACGCCCACGCGCTCGGCCTGTCGGATGCGCAGCTCAACAGCGACACCGATCGCGCCGGCACCGGCGAAGACGCATCCGCCGATGGCGACAACAACCTCGAAGTCGACGGCGACATCCTGCCGAACCAGGTCGAGGATGAGGACGTCGAATCCCTGGCCGACGACGGCGCGGACCCGGCCGCCGACGACGAACCCGTCTGAAGCCATTGGCTAAAAGCGAGGCGCGAGCGGACGATTCCGCCCGCGCCTTTTTTACACGCATCGCATGCGGGGACGCTAACATCGGCGGTTGACGCATCACACGCCGCCTCCTTGCCGATGACTCGCGAAGTCCCCAATCCGTCCGCTCCGCTCGCTGAAGGCCGCACGTCGCGGCTCGGCTGGCTCTCGTGGATCGCCGATCCCGTCGCGCAGTGGCTTCAGGACCACTGCCTGATGTTCTCGGCGGCGATCTCTTTCTTCGCCGCGTTTTCGCTCGCACCGACGCTCGTCATCGTGATCTCGGTTGCGAGCGTCTTCTTCGGCGCCGATGCCGTGCAGGGCCGCCTGTTCGACGAAATCAGCGGCGTCGTCGGTGCGGATGCCGCTCACGCGCTCGAAGCGATCGTCGCCAACGCATGGCAGGCCGACATGGCGCGGCGCACGGCGGTGCTGTCGATCGCCGGCGTGCTGATCGGCGCATCGGCGACGTTCTCATCGCTGCATAGCGCGCTGAACGTGATCTGGCCGACGCCGGCCGTCAGCACGCGCGACAGCCTCTTCGCGCTGCTGCGCGTGCGGCTCATGTCGTTCGGGCTGGTCGTGGGTGCGGGGCTGCTCGTGGTCGTGTTGCTGGTGCTCGATGCGCTCGTCGAAGTGCTCGGCCATTGGGCCTTCGGCGACGGCAATCCGTTCGTCGTCCTGTCGACGCTGACGCGCCGCGCGATATCGCTCGCGATGCTGATGCTTGCGTTTTCCGTCCTGCTCAAGTTCCTGCCGACGACACGCATGCGCTGGCGCGATGCCGCGCTCGGAGCCGCAGCCGCCGCGCTGCTGTTTGAGGGCGGCAAGCGCCTGTTTGCTTTTTATCTGCAGCACGCGGGGACGGCGAACATGTTCGGCGCGGCGGGATCGCTCGCGATCATTCTCATGTGGCTCTACTACTCGGCAGCGGTGTTCCTGCTCGGCGCGGAGCTGTCCGCGACGGCGGCGCGCAAGCGCACGCACCGCGAATCGGGCTGGCGCTAGCGGGCAAGGCCCGGACGAAAAAAAGGCCGCCTGTTGAAAGGCGGCCCGACAGCTACGCTCCGTTACTCTCGCTCATGCGACTCGCTTGACCGGGTCCTCGCTGAACGCTGGAGCGTGAAACTTCTAACGGTGCTTTATGCCTGTCTGCGCAGTTCCGCCGGCGGCACCTTCATCAGATGCCGATACTTCGCCACCGTGCGGCGCGCGACGATCACGCCCTGATCGGCGAGCATCTTTGCGAGACTCACGTCCGAAAGCGGATCACGTGAGTTTTCCTTCGAAATCATTTCCTTGAGCAGTGCGCGCACGGCTGCGGCCGAGCACGTGCCGCCGCTTTCCGTCGACAGCTCGCGCGGGAAGAAGTGCTTGAACTCGAAGATGCCGCGCGGCGTCGACATGTATTTGTTGCCTGTGGCGCGCGAGATCGTCGATTCGTGCAGGCCCAGTTCGTCCGCGACATCGCGCAGAACGAGCGGCTTCAGCGCGATTTCGCCGTAGTCGAAGAACGCCTTCTGATGCGAGACGATGCACTCGGCCACGCGCTGGATCGTCGTGAACCGCTGCTGCGCGTTGCGGATCAGCCAGCGCGCTTCCTGCAACTGCTGCGCGAGCGGCGAGCGGCTCGCGCCCGCCGATTGCGCAAACAGTTCGGCATACATGCGATGGATACGCGCACGCGGCAGCACCGCCGGATTGATCGTCACCACCCATTGCTTTTTGACCTGACGCACGATGACGTCCGGCACCACGTAGTTGTCCTCGCTTTGACCGTAGTTCTCGCCCGGCTTCGGGTCGAGACGGCGCACCAGCGCGCAGGCGATGCGGAGTTCCTCCGCGCTGCAGCCGATCTTCTTCTGCAATTCGGCTTGCTCGCGGCGCGCGAGACGTTCGAGATGATGTCCGACGATTTCGCGCGCCACGTCGCGGCCGGGTGTGTCCGGCGGCATCGCGTCGAGCTGGAGCGTCAGGCATTCGGAGAGATTGCGCGCGCCGACGCCCGGCTTGTCGAGCGATTGCACGAGCTTCAGCGCGATGGTGAGTTCGTCTTCGCTGATGGCGGGTTCGATATCGACGACGTCCGCCAGTTCGCTTAGCTCCTGGCGCAGATAGCCGTCGTCGTCGAGCGCTTCGATGATCAGTTGCGCGACCGCGCGATCGCGGGTGTTGAGCTGATACATGCGCAGCGAATCGTGCAGCGTTTCGTGCAGCGACGGTTCGATGCGAACCCAGTCGGCGGGATCGGAGCCTTCGCCGTCGCCGTTGTTGCGTGAGCCGCTGCGGCCGAACGGGTCGGACGAGTAATCGCTCATGGAATCGTCGCGCGAGCCGGAGTCTGCATTGGCGTCGCCGTCCATGTTCGATTCGGCGGCGAGAGGTGCTTCGGTTGCGGTGTCGGTGGAAGTCGAGGACGAGTTGTCGCTCATCGAGCTGCCGTTATCGGCGCCGAGGGCGTTGTCTTCGGTTTGCGATTCGTCGTATTCGAGGAAAGGATTCGTGTCGAGGGCGTTCCGCAGTTCCTGCTGAAACTCCAGCGACGAGAGTTGCAGAAGGCGGACGGATTGCTGCAGCCGTGGCGTCAGGGCCAGACTTTGCTTGGTGCGGAGTTCGAGTGAAGGCGGCATTGCTTGCTAATCCTCGAAGGTTTTTACGTGATCAATGTGTTCGCGAGCACACTCAGAGCAACGTCCGTGCCAACGATGGCTAAGGCCATGCTTCGTTTACGTTTTTGCATGGACACAAGTTCGCCCCGAAGGCGAAGGCACTCACTTTCACCGACTTTTTTACACGGCCTCAGACAAAAGGAACGCGGGTTGCGGGGGTCGCGCGACCTGCTGTCCCGTGGCTCGAGGCAGCGTGTCCAGAGTTTGTTGCTGTCCCCGTTAAAGCCCGTGTCGCAAGGGCGGCGGGCCATAGAATCGCCTGCGAAGAGGTCTTAAGAAAGCGACCCGGCACGCAAGTTGCATCAGTGCTGATGCGTTCGTGCGGCAACGTGCGGGCGCGCCGAGGCAACAACGATCATCACGAACAAGCGGGGCGCCTCGTGCGCGTGTTGCGCGTATCGGATACGCAAACACGCGGAACAAGTCAGCGTGACAGGGGCGCGCAACACTAAAACTGAAAAGAAGGAGCATTGCCATGAAGACGACTCAATTCCTCAAAGCAGCCGGCGGTATCGCATGTGTGGTGTTCGCGCTGAACGCAGGCGCGCAGACCAACTCGGCGGCGTCCTCGTCGGGCGCAACGGACACGTCCGTCGGCCAGAAGGTCGATGACAGCGCGGTCACGGCAAAGGTCAAGGCCGAACTGCTGAGCGCGAAGAACGTCAAGTCGACGCACATCCACGTGAAGACGCGCGGCGGCGTCGTCTCGCTGACCGGCACCGTGCCGTCGGCGGAAGACAAGACCGCTGCGGCTGAAGTCGCGAAGGAAGTGTCGGGTGTTGCATCCGTGAAGAACCATCTCAAAATCTCTGCCAAGTAACGCGGAAGTGATGGCATAGTTCGTATGCCCGGCTCGCTGAAGGCGGGTCGCGCTCGAAACAGCAGCACCGGAACCCGCGCGGGGTTCGATGATTCGTCGTCGCGGCGAGCCATCGGGCCTTTAGCGCGGGTTCATTGCATCGTGCGTCGGTTTGTTGTCGCCTTTGCTCGCTTCACCTGGCACGTGCATCACCTCGCAGCATGTTGGAAACCCTAAAAACGAAGGACGGCCTAAGGTCGTTACTCACAGGCGGCTCACGACGCGTCGTTCATACGGCGCTCGAAGGCCCCGGCAAAAGGAGCTCTTCATGAAGACGAAAAAGATGGCATTGATTGGCGCGCTGGCTCTTGCATTCTCGACGACCGCGTTTGCACAAGCGGCATCGGATGCGGCGGGCACGGCAGCTCCGGCTTCCGGCGCTCACGCGAAGTCCAAGGGCACGACGCTGCATCAGCAGAACAAGGCGCACAAGCTGAAGGGCGCATCGGCGGCTGCGGCTGCTTCCTCGCTCGGCACCAACGACAAGGGACAGCCGCAGTAATAGCGGTTGCCGCAGCCTGTCGAACGGCCACGCAAGTGGCCGTTTTTTTTGCTCCGGGCGTCGCGCGGGTTCGTGCGGATCGGCCATGAAAAACGCCGCCCGAAGGCGGCGAGGTCATGCTCTCAACGCGATGCGTCGGCCCGAGGCCGGCACGCCACGTCAGCGCATCAGGACTTTGCTGCTGCGTACTGATCGCGCAGATCGCGGATGCGATCGTGGTTCTCGAGGACGCCCTGATACTGGCGTTCGACGATGGCGCGCACATCGGCCGGCAGATCCTTCTCCAGCGCCTGGCGATAGTTCTTCTTCGCCGCATCCTCACCGCGCTCGCATTCGGCGAGCACCGCATGGTCGCTATGGCCGCTGACTGCGGACTTCACATCGACCCAGCCGCGATGCAGCGCGCCGGTAACCGAGCCGCCGGTTTCAGGCTTGCCGCCCAGGCGCTGCACGACATCTTGCAACTCGATCGCGCCTTGCGCGCAGGCTTCCGCGCGGTTCTGAAACAAGAGCTTGAGACTCGGATCGCGCGTATCTTCCGCGGCCTTGAGGAAGCCCTTCTCTCCGTCCTTCGAGGTTTCGATGAGATCATTAAGTACCGAGACGACGCTTGTGCTCATAGGGATACCTCCTTTTGTTGACGAATTGGTTTGAGCGCTGCGTCCCTTCAGGGATGCGCCTGCTTTTCCTGTCGCACGTCCCGTGCCCGAATGCCGTCGCTCGTCGGCACGTCGCTTGCTCTTTCTGATGCACCAGACGCTTGTCCCACGCAGGACGGCGCAACGACAAGGCAATAGGGAGAACCGAATGAAGCGACTGAACGCGCTCGCAAACCGCGAGTTTCTAGTGCTCGTGGCGATCGCCGCATCGGCGATCACGCTGCATGTGCGGGAGCGGGTCATCGACGAACCCGCTACGTCGCATGCAAACTACGCGCTCATGTGCGAGCCTTCCGCGGCGCCATCGAAGAAGGCGAAACTTCAATCCGCCGAATGCGCAGTGCCCACCGGTGCGCATCCGGAGACGGTCGCGCGCCCGTGGGTGTGACGCAATAAAAAGACGCCCCGACCGCGAACGGTTCGGGGCGTCTTTTTTCGACGAGCGGGACCGGCTCGCCTCACGCACGCGGCTGGGCGAATTCCTTGACGGGCTGGGGCGGCTTGAGCGGATCGAAGTCGCTCCAGCGGCCTTGCTTCCAGCGGCCGGACGCGCGTTCGATATCCAGCCCGCCCGACTCACGCAATATCGACGCCGCGCGATCGTGCGTCTCCGGCGATACATGCACGGCGACCAGCACGCCCGACGTGCGTGTCGGTTCCTCGGCCTGCGCCGCGGTATTCGGCTTCTGCTTCGTATGCGACATCGCGCCGGCCAGCGAGCCGATATACGCGCCGACGCCCGCCGCCACGACCGACACAAACAGCGGCGCCTTGAAGACGGCGAAGATCGCCGCGCCGATGATCGCGCCGATGACGGCGCCGATCGTCACGCCCTTGCCGGCGCCCTTCGGTGCGGCGCCCGCGCCTTTATCGGTATGGACGTCGCCGCCGATGGGAAACCGCGCGTGCTGTCCGCTCGGGTTGACGAAGAAGAGCGTCACGTCTTCTTCCACGAATCCGTTTGCGAAGAGCCGTTGAGCGGCCGTTTCCGCGGCGGGAAAGGTCTCGAATCGGCCGGCAATGATCAGGGACATGTTCCCTCCTGTAGAGATGTGGTTGGCGTGGAATCGGCCACGGCGCGGACCGTCGCGCGGGCGCTTCGGTGATCGAACGGGACGGACGGCATCATTCCGGTTCCAGTCCCGCGACGCGGAACAGTCCGCTGCGCAGCACGACGGGCTGGCCGCCGTTGTCGTCGAGCGCTTCGGCGCAGACCGCACGGATGCGCGCCGAGCCGCTTTCGAATGCGGGCATCAAATCCTCTTCACGTGCCGATGCCGCGCCGAAGTGATCTTCGAGCGCCTCGGCGCTGATGGAACAGACGACTGCTTCACCGTCGACGAGCGCGGTGAAATGAATCGCGAGGTCGTCGCCGTCGAACACGGGGCGTTCTTCCGAAAACGTGATGTGCATGGTCGAGTCCTCATAAGCCGGTCGTGGTCCGGCGGGCGCGCGAACGGGCAGGCCGCCCGCGCGATCAGTGTTGAGCCGGGCGGTCATGGCGCGGACTTGGCTTTCGCGAGTTGCTGCGCCATCGCGTAGTGATGGCGGATGATCGGCAGCGCCTTCGCGGCGGCGGCTTTCAGCGCGGCATCGTTGCCGTTTTCGCTCTCCTTCGTGAACAGCTCGACGGCCTTCTGATGTCCGGCCAGCGCGACCTTTTCAATATAGGCCTTGTCGAACTCGGCACCCTCGAGATTTTGCAGGCTGCCGACGACCGACGAATCGGATGCCGGCGGCGTCGTGATGCCGTGGCGTTTCGCGATCACGTCGAGATTGCGCGCGAGCTTCGTGTGATCCGCGATCATTCGCTGTGCGAAGTCCTTGACTTGCTTGTCGCCTGAACGCGTGAGCGCGAGCTTGCTGGCGGCGATTTCGGTCGCGCTCGCGGCGCCGGCGTCCTGCATGAACTGCTGGTCGACGGTCGAGAGTTTCTGCGTCTGCATCTTGCCCGCGCTCGCGCCGTCCTGCGTCTGCGCAGGCGCAACCGCGGGAAGCGTGGCGAACGCTGCAAGTGCGAGGGCGATGAAGCACGATGAAACGCGTGGCATCGGCGGGGCTCCGGTGGTCGTGTTTATCCGCTCAGCGCGATCAGGCGGCGCGCGTCTTGCCGAGCGCCTCGATCAGCGCGTTGTTGAACGCGGGCAGATCGTCGGGCTTGCGGCTCGTGATGAGATTGCCGTCGATCTGCACTTCCTGATCGACCCATGTGCCGCCCGCGTTGCGCACGTCGTCTTGCAGGCTCGGCCAGCTCGTGATGGTGCGGCCCGCGATGATGCCCGCCGAGATCGGCAGCCAGCCGCCATGGCAGATCACCGCGATGGGCTTCTTCGCCTGATCGGCTTCCTTCACGAAGGCTTGCGCTTTTGCGTCGAGGCGAATCGCATCGCCATTGACGACGCCGCCCGGCAGCACGACCGCATCGTATTCGGCGGCGGTGGCTTCGTCGAAAGTACGATCGACGGGGACGGTATCGCCTTTATCGACGTGCTTGAAGCCCTGAATCTGGCCGGGCTTCTGCGAGATCACGTCGACTTGCGCGCCGGCTTCCTTCAGCGCACGCTGCGGCTCGACGAGTTCCGCCTGCTCGAATCCGTCGACGGCGAGCATTGCGACCTTGCGGCCGTTGAGGGAAATTGCCATGAACGCACCTCCATTTCATTGCTTGTTCGGACCTCCGCGCGGCGAGAAGATCGCCTGCGGATCAATGTTCGAACGGCAGCAAGGTGTGTGCCCAATAGCGGAAAGCGTCTAGCCGCAACGCGTGCCGCGCATGCACGCGTGCATACGGGTCAAGCCGTCTCCACGCGCCGCTTGCCCGCGAGTCTCAACATGCTGACGACGGCTGCCGCCGCCGCGAACACGGCCGCCAGCGACAGCGCAATGACGGCCCCGCGCTGCGTCTCAACGCCGAAAATCAGCGCGACGAACGCCGCCCCCAGCGTCTGTCCGGTGAGGCGCGCGGTGCCCAGCATTCCGCTCGCGCCGCCGCTGCGATGACGCGGCGCCGACGACAGCATCTGCCGGTTGTTCGGCGACTGGAACAGCCCGAAGCCGAGTCCGCATACCGCCATGCGCCAGCCCACGTCGAGCGGCGTTGGATGCGCGCCGACGGTTGCGAGCAGAACGAGGCCGACGGTCAGGATCGCGAGCCCGATGCCGCCGAGCAAGCCTGCGGAATAGCGGTCCGCGAGCATCCCCGCGATCGGCGCAACGAAGACGATCACGAGCGGCCACGGCGTCATCAGAAATCCGGTCTCGACCTGACTCATGCCGAAGCCGTTCTGCAGCAGAAAGGGCAGCGAAACGAACGCCAGCATCTGTGCACAAAACGAACAGACTGATGTACCGACCGACAGCGCGAACACCGGAATGCGCAGCAGATCGACCGGCAGCAGCGGGGCGCTTTGCGTGAGTTGCCGCCGCACGAAGAAGTAGCCGAGGATCGCGGTCGCAACGAATTCAGCGATCACATACGGGCGATGCTCGCCGTGGCCGAGGCCATCGATGGCCACGATCGCGATGCCGAAGAACAGCGCGTTCATCACCGCGCTCACGAAGTCGTAAGGCTGCCGATGGCCCTCGATGCGCGGCAGCGCCTTTGCGCCGATGATCAGCGCGGCGATGCCGATCGGCACGTTGATCGCGAAGAGCCACGGCCACGGCGCGATGGCCAGCACGCCCGAGGCGACCGTCGGTCCGATCACCGACGAGATCGCGACCACCGACGCGTTGATGCTTACCCCGCGTCCGAGCAGCTTCTGCGGATAGATGATGCGGACGATCGCCGTGTTCACGCTCATGATGCCCGCCGCGCCGAAGCCCTGAACCACGCGCGCGACCGTCAGCGCGACGAGCGAGCCCGACAGCGCGCACGCCAGCGACGACACCGTGAACAGCGCAAGCCCCGCCATGTACACGCGGCTATATCCGATGCGATCGCCGAGCGAGGCGAGTGGCAGCAGCGAGATGGTGATCGCGAGCTGGTATGCGTTGACGACCCAGATGGAGTCGGCGGGGGAGGCCGACAGATTGCGCGCGATGGTCGGCAGCGCGACGTTGGCGATGGCGCCGTCGAGCACGGCGAGGGTGATGCCGAGCGCGACGACGGCAATCGCCCAATAACGTTGGGGGACGGGAAGGCCTTGATCGGAGTCCATCGGAGGGCGGTGAGTGGCGGGCGGCGCATTGTATGTCGCGCCGTTTTCAAATCGCTTGTGGCTGCGATCGGCGTGGCCACGGAGGTCACCGTGGCCACGCCTTGCTTCACTTCAGTTCGTAAAGACCGGTGTAGGTCGCCGAATCGATCTCGTTGAGATGCGTCATGAAGCGCGCCACGGCGTTGGTCGTGCTCGGATCGAGCGGAAGGTTCTCGGCTTCGAGCGCGTGAATGCGGAAGATGTAGCGATGCGGCTTGTCGCCGCGCGGAGGCGCCGCGCCGCCGAAGCCGACCGTGCCGTAGTCGTTGCGCAGCTGGAGCGCGCCGGCCGGCAGCAGGCTGCCGTCGGCTTTGCCCGCGTTGCGCGGCAGCGAGCGGATATCGGCGGGAATGTTCACGACGATCCAGTGCCAGAAGCCGCTGCCGGTGGGCGCGTCGGGGTCGTAGACGGTAAGCGCGAAGCTTTTCGTTTCGGCGGGCGGATCGGCCCACTGCAACGCCGGCGAAATGTTTTCGCCCGACGCGCCGAAGGCCTGCTGATCGAATTCTTGCGCGCGCGTCAGAAAGCCGTTGGCCGGAAATTCGTCGGACCAGATGCGGAAATCAGCCATGAGAGTCATGCCTCCTTGTGAACCTTACGAGCGATGAGGACGCGATCCGATGCCGTGCAGCGAACGTGCCCGACGGTTCGTGCGCAAGGGACCGCGATAGCCAGTCGAGTGTAGCATCCGCCCCTCAATTCGAGCACGCACGCGCGGCGCGCTGCTCGTCAGCGCGTCACTTCGTCGATGCCGCGATCGAGCGCGGGACACGCCTCGTCGATTTCCTTTTTGTACTCGGCCGGATTGCTCGTCTTCAGCTTGTCGAAGCGATCGACCGTCGCCTGCGCCTGCCGGTATCCGAGCGCCCATTCGGCATCGAAGTCGGGCGCGTCGCGGAAATTGGCGCGCGCGGCGTCCTTGAAGTGCGCGATCTTCGCTGCATCGATATGACAGACATCGGCCGCGCCTCGCGCGATGTTCGCGCTCGTCATCACGCCTTCGGCGGCGAGCAGTTGCGGCGACGATGGATGGCCGGGCGGCAATTGCGTCTGAGCGGCGGCAGGCAGCGCGGAGGCGGCGAGCGCCGACAGAACGAACGACAGGGCGACGACTTTCAAGTGCGGCATGCGATGACCGGGGACGTTGGATGATCGAAAAAGTATAGATGAAGCCCCTGAAAACCCTTGTCCTCATTGGCTCGGAAGCTCAGGACCCCCATGCTAGAATCCTTCCCCACCGCCGTTCTCAGACACGACAATGAAAAAAGGAAGCAAGGCCGCGACGCCCGTCAGTGCTGCGCCCTCGCCCACCGGGTCGGAAGGGCGGCGCAAGTACGATCCTGAGGAAACCAAACGCAATATCCTCGACATCGCCACGCAGGAATTTTCGGCGATGGGCCTGACGGGCGCGCGCGTCGATGCCATCGCGGAGCGCACGAACACGACCAAGCGCATGCTGTACTACTACTTCGGCAGCAAGGAAGGGCTGTACGAAGCGGTGCTCGAGCAGGTCTACGGCGACATCCGCGCGCTCGAACAGGAGCTTCATCTCGCGGAGATGGACCCCGAGGAAGCGTTGCGTGAATTCGTCGGCTTCACGTTCGATTATCACGACAAGCATCGCGACTTCGTGCGTCTCGTGACGATCGAGAACGTGCATTCAGCGAAGTACATCGAGCAGTCGAAGACCTTCAAGACGCGCAATTCGACGGTGGTCAAGACCATCGAGGATCTGATCGCGCGGGGCGTCGAAGCGGGGCGCTTTCGCGATGACGTCGATCCCATCGATCTGCATCTGATGATCAGCTCGTTCTGCTTTCATCGCGTGGCCAATCGCCATACGTGGAGCGCGGCGTTCGGGCGCGATCCGTCCGGTCCGCGATCGCGGGCGCGGCATCGCGAGATGATCATCGAAGCGGTGCTGTGCTTCATGCGGCGCGACGGCTAAAAGAAAACGGCGGCTCTCTTGCGAGGCCGCCGTTTTTCATGGCGTCGATGGTCGAAGCGAATCAGGCTTCCAGGAGGCGCTGGAAATGCTTGAACATGCGCTCCGCATCCGGTTCGCGGCCCGTGAAGATGCGCAGCGCATCGACGGCCTGACACACGGCCATGCCGCCGCCGCTGACCGTTTTGCAGCCGAGCGCCTTGGCCGCTTTCAGCAGTTCCGTTTCCAGCGGGAAATAGACAATCTCCGCGACCCACAAATCCTTGTGCAGATACTCGGCCGGCAACGGCAGGCCGGGCAGCTTCGCCATGCCGGTGGGCGTCGCGTGGATGAGGCCGTTCGCCGCGCGCAGCGTCTCGCGCAGATCGCCGCCGCTCGTCACTTCGCGATCCGGAAAGCGTGCCGCAAGCTCTTGCGCAAGCGACGATGCGCGCGCCTCGTCGGAGTCGAACAGCGTGAGCGCGCGCGCGCCCATCGTCAGCGCGGCATGCGCGACCGCCGCGCCCGCGCCGCCCGCGCCGAGCTGCACGACGCGATCGAGCGGGGCATCGGGCAAACCGCGTTGAAACGCGCGCGCAAAGCCCGACCAGTCCGTGTTGTAGCCGATGCGCTTGCCGTCCTTCAGCACGACCGTGTTGACCGCGCCGAGCGCACGCGCGTCGGGGTCGAGATCGTCGAGCAACGGGATCACACTTTGCTTGCACGGATACGTGATGTTGAGGCCGTCGTAACCCATGCGTTCGGCCGCCGCCAGCAGATCGGGCAGCGCCGATGGCTCGAGGTTCAGCGCCTGAAGATCGATGCGCCGGTACACGTAGTTCAGCCCGAGGACGCGGCCTTCCTCTTCGTGCATGGCGGGCGTGAGCGAGCCGCCGATGCCCGAGCCGATCAGTCCGATGAGGTATGAAGTTTTGCTGGTCATGCGAGCTGCTCCCGCGAAAGAAGCCAGGCGACAGAGCCTAGCGTACAGCAGAAAATGAGAACGCGATGTTGCATCGCGACAGAGTCGAAGACCGCAGTTTGACCGCGCGAGCGCGCGCTGTCCGTCCGTACTTACACGTATTTTGTACGGTCTAGTTAGTTTGTTATGCTGGCGCACAATGACGTGGAATGCGTGCGCAGCGCCTACACTGAATCGAATCATCCCGCATCACACCGAATGCAACGAGGAGGCAGCATGCTGCGTTCAATTCCCACATCCATCGCGACCGTGTCGATCAGCGGGACGCTCGTCGAAAAGCTGAAGGCGATCCGCGCGGCGGGCTTCGACGGCGTCGAGATCTTCGAGAACGATCTTCTCTACTTCGACGGCACGCCCGCCGATGTCCGGCGCATTTGCGAGGATCTCGGCCTCGGCATCTACCTGTTTCAGCCGTTCCGCGACTTCGAGGGTGTGAACCCCGACCGGTTCGCGAAGAACATCGAGCGCGTGAAGCGCAAGTTCGATCTGATGCACGAGCTGGGCGCGGACCGCATGCTCGCGTGCAGCAACGTGTCGCCCGAGACGATCGGCGACGATGCGCTGATCGTCGATCAGCTCGGCACGCTCGCGCGGCTCGCGGAAGAAGCGGGCGTCGTCGTGGGCTACGAGGCGCTCGCGTGGGGCCGGCACGTCAACTCGTACAAGCATGCATGGCGTCTCGTCGATGCCGTGAACCAACCGAGCCTCGGTCTCGTGCTCGACAGCTTCCATACGCTTTCCATCCGCGATTCCGTCGATGAGATCGCCTCGATTCCGGGCGATCGCATCGCGTTCGTGCAGATCGCCGATGCGCCGGTCCTCGCGATGGACGTGCTCGAATGGAGCCGCCACTATCGCTGCTTCCCGGGGCAGGGCGCGTTCGATGTCGCGGGCTTCACGGCGCGGGTGCTCGAAGCGGGCTACACCGGGCCGCTGTCGCTCGAAATTTTCAACGACGGCTTTCGCGCCGCGCCGACCGCGATCACCGCGGCGGACGGGCATCGCTCGTTGCGGTTCCTCGAAGAACAGACGCGCGCCATCATGGGCGACAAAGCGCCCGCCGCGCTCTTCGATCCGCCCGCGCCGCCCGAGCATATCGGTTTCCAGTTCCTCGAATTCGCGGTCGACGATACGACGCGCGAGCACGTCGCCGGCTGGCTCGGCAAGCTCGGCTTCCGGCTCGCGGGCCGGCATCGCTCGAAGGACGTGACGCTGTATCGGCATGGCGCGGGGTCGATCGTGCTCAACGCGGAAGCCGATTCCTTCGCGAGCGCGTTCTATCAGCAGCATGGCTTGTCGCTCTGCGCGTCGGCGTTTCATGTCGATGACGCGAAGCTCGCCTTCGAGCGCGCCGCAGCCTACGGATCGAAGCCGTTCTCGGGGCAGGTCGGGCCGAACGAGCGCGTCGTGCCGGGCGTGCAGTCGCCGGACGGCAGCCTCGATTACTTCGTCGATGAAGCGCCCGGCGCGCCGACGCTCTGGGAGTCCGATTTCGTCCTGACCGATATCGACGGCCCTTATGAAGTGGGTCCGCTTTCGCGCATCGATCATGTGTGTCTGTCGCTGCCCGCCGAAGCGCTCGATACGTGGGTGCTGTTTTTCCGTAGCGCGTTCGGCTTCGAGACGGAACCGGGCGTGCTCGTGCCCGATCCGTATGGCCTCGTGCGCAGCCGTGCGGTGCGCAGCCGCGACGGCTCCGTGCGCATTGCGCTGAATGCGTCGGTCGATCGGTATACGGCGGTGGGCGAATCGCTGTCGATGTATCGCGGTTCAGGGCTGAATCACGTTGCGTTCAGCACGCCCGACATCTTCGATGCGATCCCGCGCCTCGTCGCCGATGGCGTCGCCTTCCTGCGCATTCCGCGCAACTACTACGATGATCTCGCCGCGCGCTACGGTTTGCCCGACGAGCAGATCGACGCGATGCGCGAGCACAACATCCTGTATGACCGCGACGAGCGCGGCGGCGAGTTTTTTCATGCGTACACCGAGCAGCTCGATCAGCGTTTCTTTCTCGAAGTGATCGAGCGGCGCGGCGGCTATGACGGGTACGGCGCGGCGAACGCGGCGGTGCGTCTTGCGGCGCATGCGCAGCAGCAACGCGCGCGGCAGGCGGCGGCCGTCTGAAGGATTACGGACGGTCGTGCGCGGCGCGCGTGACTATCATTGAATCATGGCAATCGATAGCGGGAGAGCGCCATGACGGACTTGACCAGCGTTTTGATCGGCGTTGCGGGACTCGCTGCGCTCGGCATCGTGCTGTTTGCGCAGGACTGGCGAATCGACGCTCGTCCACGCGAACCGATGCACGCGCGCGAGCGGCGTCATCCGCTGCGCGACTGGTGGCTCAGGCATCGGCATTGACTCGTGCGGCTGAGATGGCGACGGGCTCGTCGGCGGATGCCGAAGACTGGGCTTCGTAGGCATCGATGTACAGATAGAGCCGATGCACGGTCTGAATCTGCGTGGGCGAGAGATGTGCCTGCCGCGTGATGGCGGCGAGCCGCTCGCGCCAGTACGAGAGCGGCAGCAACGGGCCGCCGAGATCGCACGACAACGAACGGCGCATCACCCTTTGCAGGTGCGCGAGGTCCTGATCGGCCAGCAATGCGGAGAATGCGCCGTGCGGCTTGATGTGGGGAATAAGGTCCATTATTCCGATGGCGGCATCGCACGGCGAAAATTGATAGGCACAAACCCTTAATCCGGCCGCGCAGGCCGATCCCGATTCAGAGGAGCGTTTTGCTATACTCTGCGCTCTCGCCACCCAGGCGAGTCGCACGGTCCGCTCCCCGTAGTTCAATGGATAGAACGAGTGCCTCCTAAGCGCTAGATGCAGGTTCGATTCCTGCCGGGGGGACCATCACGATGCTTCATCGGCTTGTGTCCACGAAGCACAGCAGCACCTCCCACACCTTCACGCTTCTTCTTGCGCCCGCTTCGCCCGCCGCGCCATCGCACGCCCCGATGCGCCGAAGCTCCGGCGACATGGAACGCGCCCGCCGAATTCCCTCATAATGCGTCGACTCCTCATCGCGCCTCGCGGCTCATGCCTGCATGACCGAAATTCAATCCGCCGTGCTCGTCTTCGTGCTGCTGCTCGCCAGTACCGGCGTCGGCGTGGTCGTGCGGCCGCTCTTGCCCGAGGAACACAAGGCGCAGGAGACCGTGCAACTCGTGCAGCTGGTCGTCGGCATGCTGGTGACGTTCGCGGCGCTCGTGCTCGGCCTTCTGACGGCATCGGCGAAAACGGTTTTCGATACCACCGATAACGACGTGCGCAGCTACGCCGCCGCGATCATCGAACTCGATCACATGATGCGCGACTACGGCGCGGACCTCGACGCCACCCGTGCGCTGCTGCGCGCCTACACCGCGGCGGCCGTCGCGAGCACCTGGCCCGCCGAAGCCCCGCCGCCCGGCGATTACTATCCCAAAGTCGAAGCGTCGCCACATGCAAGCGGCAAGCTCGCGAGCCGCGCGCTCGGCGAGATGCTCGAACGCGCTCAACGTCAGGTGCGGCTTCTGGAACCCGCCGACGCCTATCACCACAAGCTCGCCGACGACGCCGCCACGCGCTTCGAGCAACTCATCGCGCTGCGCTGGAAGCTGATAGAGGAAGCGCACGGCTCCATTTCCTATCCGTTCGACCGGATTCTCGTCGGCTGGCTGCTGATCATCTTTCTGTGCTTCGGGCTGATCGCGCCGCGCAACGCGCTGTCCCTCGTGACGATCACGCTCGGCGCGCTGTCGATTGCGTCCGCCGTGCTCGTCATTCTCGATCTCGATACGCCATTCTCCGGACCGATCATGATTCACAGCGAGCCAATGCGCGAAGCGCTCGGCTATCAAAGCCGATGACGTCCTCCACGCTCTATTCCGACCCGCGCATCGTCGCCCTTTACGACGCGCTCAATCCCGCCGGTCCCGATACCGCGTTCTACGCGACGCTGGCCGAATCGGCGGGGCATGTCGTCGATCTCGGCTGCGGCACGGGACTGCTTGCATGCGAACTGGCGGAGCGCGGGTATCGCGTGACCGGCATCGATCCGTCGCGGGAAATGCTGCGCATCGCGCGGGGCAGGCCGCACGGCGACCGCGTGACGTGGATCGAAGGCGATGCCGCGGCGTTGCCGTTCGTCGGCGCGGCGGACCTGCTCGTGATGACGGGCCACGTCGCGCAGATCTTCCTCGACGATGCCGCGCTGCTCGCGACGCTCGTCGCCGCGCGGCGCGCACTGCGGCCCGGCGGGCGGATCGCGTTCGACAGCCGCAACCCGGCCGCGCGGGCGTGGGAGGACTGGACGCCGGCGCGTTCGTTGCGACGCGTTCGCGCCGCCGATGGACGCATCGTCGAGGTATGGCAGGAGCGGCATGCAGCGCCCGACCCGGACGCGACGAGCCGCGTCGCGTTCACGACGCACTATCGCTTCAGCGAGAGTGACGAGACATCGAGCGCGCAAAGCGAGCTGCGTTTTCGCAGCCGCGACGAACTCGCGGAACTGCTCACGCAGGCCGGATTTGCGCACATCGACTGGTACGGGGACTGGAATCGCGCGCCGGTGGATGCAACGAGCCGCGAGCTGATCGCGGTGGCGCGCTAGGGAAGGCGTCGCGTTTGCAGCGACGCCATGACATCAGAACTCGACGACGACGAAATCTTCCTTGCCGACGTCGCATTCCGGGCAGCGCCAGTCGGCGGGAATATCGGCGAAACGCGTGCCCGGCGCGATGCCTTCGTTCGGCAGGCCGTCTTGCTCGTTATAGACCCAGCCGCAAATCAGGCACACCCAGCTTTTGTATTCGATGACTTCGCTCACGACAAACTCTTGATCTGAAAATGGAAACAGGCCGCCCGCGCCGCGCATGGCGCGCGGCATCCGGCGAGCCGGCATCTTACCCGAATCGGCGGGCGCGTTCCCGATCCGCGACGCGCGGAGCGGTGTATGCTTGGTCGCGGTTTGTGGCTGCCATCGACCAGGAGAATACGATGCTCAAAAACATGTTTTGCGCCGCCGCGCTGTCGGGCGCGCTCGCGCTCACCGCTTTCCCGGGCGCGGCTCACGCGCAATCGCACGTCAGCTTCGTCGAGCCGAAGGACGGCGCGACCGTCACCAGTCCGGTTCACGTCAAGTTCGCCGTCGAAGGCATGAAGATCGCGCCGGCCGGCACGATGACCGAAGGCACGGGCCATCATCATCTGCTGATCGACAGCGGCCCGCTGCCCAAGGGCACCGTGATTCCGGCCAGCGATACGTCGCTTCACTACGGCAAAGGCCAGACCGAGGCCGACGTGAAGCTGCCGCCCGGCGATCACACGCTGACGATGCAGTTCGGCGACGGCGCGCATCGCTCGTATGGGCCGGAGATGGCGCAGACGATCAAGGTTCACGTGAAGTAGCCGCGAGGCATCGGCCATTCGGCCGATGCGCAGAGAAGCGGCCGAACGCGCCGGTCAACATCGGTACAATGGCCGCTTCCACGGTATCGCCATGACTGGCGTATCGTTCACCGTTCGTTCGCATTCATCCCCATGTCGCTTTATTCCATTTCGGACGCACAGCTTGCGTTCGGTCACGTCGCATTGCTGGATCACGCGGATTTCTCGCTCGAAGCGGGCGAGCGCGTGGGACTGATCGGCCGTAACGGCGCGGGCAAGTCGTCGCTGTTGAAGATCGTCGCGGGGCTCGCCGCGCCCGACGATGGTCTCGTCACGCGCCAGAACGAGCTGTCGACCGTCTACGTGCCCCAGGAACCCGAGTTCGATCTCGACGCCTCCGTGTTCGATGTCGTCGCCTCCGGTCTCACCGATGCGCGCTCGCTGCTCGACGAATACGACAGCGTCGCGCATCGCCTTGCGGACACGCCCGAAGGCGCGGAGCACGACGCGCTGCTCGCCCGCATGAACGCGCTGCAGTCCGCACTCGACACCCGCGACGCGTGGAACTGGCGCACGCGCGTGGCGACGACGCTCGCGCAGATCGGCCTCGACGGCGACGCGCGCGCAGGCTCGCTCTCCGGCGGCATGAGAAAGCGCGTCGCGCTGGCGCGGGCGCTCGTCGTGCAGCCGGACGTGCTGTTGCTGGACGAGCCGACCAACCATCTCGACTTCGAAGGCATCCGCTGGCTGGAGGATTTGCTCGTCACCTTGCGCACGGGCTTGCTCTTCATCACGCACGATCGCGCGTTCCTGGATCGCGTGGCGACGCGCATCGTCGAACTGGATCGCGGACGCCTCCTGTCGTATCCCGGCAATTTCAGCGCGTATCAAGTTCGGAAGGCGCAGCAACTGGAAGTCGAGCAGGTGGAGCAGGCCAAGTTCGACAAGCTGCTCGCGCAGGAAGAAGTGTGGATTCGCAAGGGCGTGGAGGCGCGGCGCACGCGCAGCGTCGGACGCATCGCGCGGCTCGTCGAAATGCGCAACGAACGCGCCGAACGCCGCAACGTGCAGGGCAACGTAAGGCTCGATGTCGGGCAGGGCGAGAAGTCCGGCAAGATCGTCGCGGAACTGACCGATGTGACGAAGCGCTATGGCGAGCGCACGGTGGTGGACAGCTTCACGGCCACCGTGATGCGCGGCGACAAGGTCGGTCTTGTCGGGCCGAACGGCGCGGGCAAGACCACGCTGCTCAAGCTGATTCTCGGCGAACTTCAGCCCGACGAAGGCAGCGTTCGCACTGGCACGAACATCCAGACCGCGTATTTCGATCAGATGCGCGCGCAACTCGATCTCGACAAGTCGCTTGCGGACACCATCAGTCCCGGCAGCGAATGGGTCGAAGTGAACGGCGTGAAGAAGCACGTGATGAGCTATCTCGGCGACTTCCTGTTCGCGCCCGAACGCGCGCGCTCGCCGGTGCGGTCGCTGTCGGGCGGCGAGCGCAATCGCCTGCTGCTGGCGCGGCTCTTCGCGCGTCCGGCGAACGTGCTGGTGCTCGACGAGCCGACCAACGACCTCGACATTCCCACGCTCGAACTGCTCGAAGAACTGCTCGCGGACTATGACGGCACCGTGCTGCTCGTCAGCCACGACCGCGCGTTTCTCGATAACGTCGTCACTTCGGTGTTTGCGGCGGAAGGCGGCGGCAAGTGGCGCGAGTATGTCGGCGGCTTCTCGGACTGGCAGGTTCAGCGCGAACGTTCGGATCGCATCGCCGAGGAGGCGGCGCGGCAAACCGCCCGCGAAGCGCCGAAGGAAGACGCGCCGAAGGACAGTGCAGCGGGCCGCAACGCGCAACGCACGGTGAAGCTGTCGTTCAAGGAACAGCGCGAGCTCGAAGCGCTGCCGGGGCGTATCGCGGAACTGGAGGAGGAGCAGAAGCGCATCGGCGCGCAGCTCGAAGATGGCTCAATCTTCGCCACGGACGCGAAGGAAGGCGCGCGGCTGTCCGAGCGTCACGCGGCGATCGAAGAGGAACTGCTCGTCGCGCTGGAACGATGGGAAGAGCTGGAAGCAAAGCGCAAGTAAGCCGGGCTTGCACGGCTTCGGGGCCGCCGTCAAGATGGGCGCGGCCCGCGAAAACCGCTATTCTCCTAGCGCGGCGCGGCCCGTGCATGCGACCCAGTCCGTTCACGCCGGCTTCGTCAGGCAATCATCGAGCATTCGATCAAGCATTTCCCGGCATCCGGGCAGACGCACAGTGACCTTTCCCGCGCGTTCATCGATGCCGGACCAACGTTCAGCTATGTCCACGAAAAAATCCAGTGCGGCCGAAGCAGTCCCCGTGAAGCGCACCATGAGCGCGAAGGCGGCCGGTTACAGCGAAGCATCGATCAAGGTGCTCAAAGGGCTCGAGCCGGTCAAGCAGCGGCCCGGCATGTACACGCGCACCGAGAATCCGCTGCACATCATTCAGGAAGTGATCGACAACGCGTCCGACGAAGCGCTCGGCGGCTTCGCCAAGCAGATCATGGTCACGCTGCATGCGGACAACTCGGTGTCGGTGGAAGACGACGGCCGCGGCATTCCGTTCGGCCTGCATCCCGAGGAAGGCGTGCCGGTCGTCGAGATCGTGTACACGCGCCTGCATGCGGGCGGCAAGTTCGACAAGGCCGCCGGCGGCGCGTACACCTTCTCGGGCGGCTTGCATGGCGTCGGCGTATCGGTGACGAACGCGCTCGCCACACGGCTCGAAGTCACGGTCTGGCGCGACAACAAGGTCGCGCAACTCGCGTTCGCCAACGGCGATGTCATCGAGCAGCTCACCGTGCGCTCCGCCGATCGCGGCGAGAAGAAGACCGGCACGCGCGTGCGCGCCTGGCCGAACCCGAAATATTTCGATTCCCCCAATCTGCCGCTCGGCGAACTGCAGCGGCTTCTGCGCTCGAAGGCGGTGCTGCTGCCGGGCGTCGAAGTCACGCTCGTCATCGAGAAGAGCGGCGAGCGTCAGACGTGGAAGTACGAAGACGGCTTGCGCGGCTATCTGCTGGAAGGCATGGGCGGCGGCGAACTGCTGATTCCGCTCTTCGAAGGCGAACGCTACGCCGAAAGCTCGAAGAACACCGAAGAGACCTTTGCCGAAGGCGAGGGCGCGTCGTGGGTCGTCGCGTGGAGCGAGGAAGGGCCGCTCATGCGTGAATCGTATGTGAACCTGATTCCGACGCCCGCGGGCGGCACTCATGAATCCGGCTTGCGCGACGGCCTCTTTCAGGCGGTCAAGAACTTCGTCGAAATTCACAACCTCCAGCCGAAGGGCGTGAAGCTGCTTGCGGAAGACGTGTTCGCACGCGTGTCGTTCGTGCTGTCGGCGAAGGTGCTCGATCCGCAGTTCCAGGGGCAGATCAAGGAACGTCTCAATAGCCGCGATGCCGTGAAGCTCGTGTCCTCGTTCTCGCGGCCGGCGCTGGAGTTGTGGCTCAATCAGCACGTCGAATACGGCAAGAAGCTGGCGGAACTCGTGATCCGCCAGGCGCAGGCGCGCACGCGTGCGGGCCAGAAGGTCGAGAAGCGCAAGAGCTCGGGCGTGGCCGTGCTGCCGGGCAAGCTGACCGATTGCGAATCGACGGATATTGCGCGCAACGAACTCTTCCTCGTCGAGGGCGATTCGGCGGGCGGGTCCGCGAAGATGGGCCGCGACAAGGAGTTTCAGGCGATCCTCCCGCTGCGCGGCAAGGTGCTGAACACGTGGGAAACCGAGCGCGACCGGCTTTTCGCGAACAACGAAGTGCATGACATCGCGGTGGCGATCGGCGTCGATCCGCATGGCCCGGACGATCAGATCGACCTGTCGAATCTGCGTTACGGCAAGATCTGCATCCTGTCGGACGCGGACGTCGACGGCGCGCACATTCAGGTGCTGCTGCTCACGCTCTTCTTCAAGCACTTCCCGCAACTGATCGAACGCGGCCATGTGTGCGTCGCGCGTCCGCCGCTTTTCCGCGTCGATGCTCCCGCACGCGGCAAGAAGCCCGCGCAGAAGCTCTATGCGCTCGACGAGGGCGAGCTCGAAGCCATCCTCGACAAGCTGCGCAAGGACGGCGTGCGCGAGACGCAATGGAGCATCAGCCGCTTCAAGGGTCTCGGCGAAATGAGCGCGGAACAGCTCTGGGACACGACGATGAACCCGGACACGCGCCGTCTGATGCCGGTCGGTCTGGGCGATCTCGGCTTCGATCTCACGGTGTCGCGCATGACGATGCTGATGGGCAAGGGCGAAGCGGCATCGCGCCGAAGCTGGCTCGAAGAGAAGGGCAACGAAGTCGAAGCGGACATCTGACGCTTAACCGACGCAACGCTTCAAGAACGGAAATTCGATGGGAATCACAGACGATCTCTTCGCCGCGCAGACCGCACCGGACGGCGACCAACTGACGCTCGGCGATTACGCCGAACGCGCGTATCTCGACTATGCGGTGAGCGTGGTCAAGGGCCGCGCGCTGCCGGATGTATCGGACGGGCAAAAGCCCGTGCAGCGCCGCATTCTCTACGCGATGAGCGAGATGGGCCTCGCGAGCACCGCGAAGCCGGTGAAGTCGGCGCGCGTGGTCGGCGACGTGCTCGGCAAATATCACCCGCACGGCGACCAGTCGGCGTACGACGCGCTCGTGCGTCTCGCGCAGGACTTCTCGATGCGCTATCCGCTCATCGACGGGCAAGGCAATTTCGGCTCGCGCGACGGCGACGGCGCCGCGGCCATGCGATACACCGAAGCGCGCCTCACGCCGATCGCGCGCCTCCTGCTCGATGAAATCGATCAGGGCACGGTCGATTTCATGCCGAATTACGACGGCTCGTTCGAAGAGCCGAAGCTCTTGCCTGCGCGTTTGCCGTTCCTGCTGCTGAACGGGGCGTCGGGGATCGCGGTCGGCCTCGCGACGGAGATTCCGTCGCACAACCTGCGCGAAGTGGCCACTGCCGCCGTCGCAATGATTCGCGATCCGAAGCTCGGCCATGCGAGCGTGATGGAAAAGCTCAACGGTCCGGACTTTCCGGGCGGCGGGCAGATCATCTCGTCGCAGGCGGAAATTTCCGCTGCATATGAAAGCGGGCGCGGCAGCCTGAAAGTGCGGGCGCGCTGGAAGATCGAAGACCTCGCGCGCGGCCAGTGGCAACTCGTCATCACCGAACTGCCGCCGAATACGTCGGGTCAGAAGGTGCTCGAAGAAATCGAGGAACTGACGAATCCGAAGATCAAGCTCGGCAAGAAGACGCTCACGCCCGACCAGTTGCAGACCAAGCAGACGCTGCTGGGTCTGCTCGACACCGTGCGCGACGAATCCGGCAAGGACGCGCCGGTGCGCCTCGTGTTCGAGCCGAAGTCGAGCCGTATCGATCAGACGGAGTTCGTCAATTCGCTGCTCGCGCATACGAGCCTCGAATCGAATGCGGCGATCAACCTGGTGATGATCGGCGCGGATGGCCGGCCACGGCAGAAGGGCATCGTCGAGATCCTGCACGAGTGGGTCGGCTTCCGCTTCGTGACGGTGACGCGCCGCACGCAGCATCGCTTGAACAAGGTGAACGACCGCATCCATATTCTCGAAGGGCGAATGATCGTCTTCCTGAATATCGACGAAGTCATTCGCATCATCCGCGAAGCCGAGGAGCCGAAGCAGGCGCTGATTGCGCGCTTCAAACTGTCGGACCGGCAGGCCGAGGACATTCTCGAAATCCGTTTGCGTCAGTTGGCGCGGCTCGAAGCAATCAAGATCGAGCAGGAGCTGTCCGAGTTGCGCGACGAGAAGACGAAGCTCGAAGAGTTGCTCAACAGCGATGCGGCGATGAAGCGGCTGCTCATCAAGGAGATCGAAGCCGATGCGAAGCAGTACGGCGATAACCGGCGCACGCTGATTCAGCAGGCGACGCGCGCGACGTTCGAAGCGCGTGTCGTCGATGAGCCGGTGACGGTGGTCGTATCGCAACGGGGCTGGGTGCGCGCGCTGAAGGGACACGGGCTCGATCCCGCCGGCTTCACGTTCAAGGCCGGCGACAGCCTCTACGCGGCATTTCAGGCGCGCACGCCGGATACGCTCGTCGCGTGGGGCAGCAATGGGCGCGTGTACTCGGTGCCGGTTGCGGCGCTGCCGGGCGGGCGTGGCGATGGCGTGCCGGTGACGTCGCTGATCGAGCTGGGATCGGGCACGCATCTGCTGCATTACTTCGCGGCATCGGCGGATCAGCCGTTGTTGCTGGCATCGAGCAATGGCTTTGGCTTCATCGCGAAGATCGGCGACATGGTGAGCCGCGTGAAGGCGGGCAAGGCGTTCATGACGATCGACGAGGGCGCGACGCCGCTCGCGCCGATGCCGGTCGTGCCGGGCGCGACTCATGTCGCGTGTCTGTCGAGCATGGGCCGCCTGCTGGTGTTCGGCATGGACGAAATGAAGACGCTGTCGGGCGGCGGACGCGGCGTCACGCTGATGGCGCTCGATCCGAAGGAAACGCTGCGTCAGGCGCTGGCGATCGATTCGCGCGGCGTCGTGCTGACGGGGACGGGACGCGGGGGCAAGGTGAGAGACGAGAAGCTCGCGGGGGCGCAGTTGCAACTGCATATCGGCAAGCGGGCGAGGAAGGGCCGCGTGCCGGATACGACGTTGAAGGTCAGTGAGATGCGGCCGGTTTTTGAGGGGTAGGGTTGGGGTTGAAAGGCGCCTCGCAGCGGGAGTTGCGAGGCGTTTTTGGTTTTGGATTTGATGCGGGGGTTGCGCGGTGTTCTGCGCCGGGGATGCGGCGGTTCAATTGCGGGATAAGGACGTGCCGTAGTAATCGTCGGCGAGAAGCGCAGCGCGGAGAAATCGTCACGCCCTTTCACGTCTCTCATCCTTTGGTTTCCTTATTGATTGGCGGATGGATTCGACCTGCGATTGGAACGTACCCGCTTCGCTCTCAGCCATCGGAATAGACTCGAAATCGGAGCGCGAGATAGTCTGCTTATGGGACAGGTTTCTCGTCCGCTTCATCCGTGTAATCAGAAGCCCAAAACCATACCGGTGACAAGCGCGCCCCGCCGACCCAACGCCTCCTCCACAGCCCCAATCACATTCCCCAGGAACTGACGGCCCGCACCCTAGTCGAACGCCCAACCTTCATCCGTCACATCGATTCCCCGGAACCCCCATGACCAAAGCCATCGAAGCCGCGCTTTTCCTTCACCTGCTCGGCGTGGCCGTGTGGATAGGCGGGATGGTCTTCGCGCATTTCTGCCTGCGTCCCGCGCTCGGCGATCTCGCGCCGCAGTTGCGCCTGCCGCTTTGGGAAGCCGTGTTCGCGCGCTTCTTCAACTGGGTCGCGGGCGCGGTCATCGTCATCCTCCTCACCGGCGGCTTCCTGCTCGCGCAATTCGGCGGCGGTCACGCGGCCTGGCCGCTTCACGCGATGGCCGGCCTCGGCATCGTGATGATGCTGATTTTCGGGCACATCCGCTTCGGGGTGTTTCCGCGCATCCGCCGCGCAGTGCAGGCGCAGAACTGGCCCGATGGCGCACGAGCCGTCGGCACCGTCCGGCGGCTGGTCGTCGTCAATCTCGTGCTGGGGATCGTCACGATCGGAACCGCGGTCCTGTCCCGCGGCTTCTGAGCGCAGCCGCGACAGACGCCGATCAGCCGCCGCGCTCGTCGCTGAGCGCGGGATGCTTGCGCCCGCGCGCCGTCCGTCCGACCGGCCAGCCGCAGACGCCGAAGCGGTCGAGCAGGGCCTGCACGCCATCGGCGGGAACCGGACGGGAGAACAGGAAGCCTTGCGCTTCCACCGGCCCGAGCGCCGCCAGCCACGCGATCTGCTCTTCGCGCTCCGTGCCCTCGACGACGACAGTCAGCCCGAGCGAGCGCGCGAGATTCACGATCGCCGATACCATCACGCAGACGCTGCGGTCTTCGGGAATCGCCTGGATGAACGAGCGATCGACCTTCAGCGTATCGACCGAAAAGCGGTTCAGATACGACAGCGACGAATATCCGGTGCCGAAGTCATCGAGCGCGATGCGCACGCCCAGCCGCTTCAGCGCAACGATCTTCTCCTCCACCAGCTCCGGATATTCGACCATCACGGTCTCGGTGATCTCGAGTTCGAGCTTGTCGGGCGGAATGCCGCTCGACGTGATCGCGCGCGCGACCGTCTCCAGCAGATCGCCGCGCCAGAACTGCACCGCCGAAATGTTCACCGCGAGCGACAGCCCCGAATAACCCTCGCGCTGCCATTGGGCGAGTTGCGCGCACGCGGTATGAATCACGAAATCGCCGACCGCGACGATCAGCCCCGTCGATTCCGCCACCGGAATGAACTCGATGGCCGGTATCAGTCCGTGCTGCGGATGGTTCCAGCGCACGAGCGCCTCGAATCCCGTGATGCAGCGGCGCGCCAGATCGATCTTCGGCTGATACACGAGGAACAGCTGCTCCTCCGTCAGCGCGACGCGCAGTTGCTGCTCCCACTTCATCAGGTGATCCGCGCGATGCGACAACTGCGGCGAATAGAACTGATAGCAGTTCTTGCCCGCGTCCTTGGCGCTGTACATGGCGAGGTCCGCTTTCTTCAACAGGTCGATTTCACTTTCGTTCGACACGGAAAACAGCGCAATGCCGATGCTCGCATGCAGCACGAACGCGCTGCCGCGCACGTCGAAGGGCGTCGCGAACATCGTTGCGATGTCGTTGGCGAGGGTGACGGCGCGCTGCTCGACATCGTCCCCCTTGACGACGACCACGAACTCGTCACCGCCGATGCGCGACAAGGTCCCGCTGTTGCCCACCGTCTCCGCGAGCCGCGAGGCGGTCATCTGCAACACGATGTCGCCGGCGTTGTGGCCGAGCGTGTCGTTGACGGTCTTGAAGTTGTCGAGGTCGATGAACAGCAGCGCGAGCCGCCCGATGTTCTCGGTCTGCGCCACGTCCTGCCGCAACGCGCGCAGCGTCGAATAGCGGTTGCGCAGGCCGGTGAGCAAGTCGTATTCGACGAGATGCGTCATCTCGCGTTCGCGGCCGAGCAGCTTGCCGATCAGGCCGGTCGCGACCGCGAAGAAGCCGAGCATCGCGAGGGAAATGAAGCTCGCCATCAGCAGATAGACGTTGCGCGTGTGGTGATAGTCGGCGAACTCCTCGCGCTCCGACAAACCGACGAGCACGCCGAGCGGATAGCCGTCGATATGCCGGTACGACACGATGCGCTTCACGTGGTCGATCGGATCGACGTAAATGCCCGATGCGTGGCCCGAAGTGGGGTAGACGCCGCTCGCGCTGAATTCCGCCTGAGCGGGCGCCGCGTCGCTACTCGCGCTCCCTTTCGTGACGGCGCCGGGCGACGGGCGTTCGGTCAGCGTGCCGCCCGCGCTACGGGCGAGCACCGCGCCGTTGTCCGACACGACGGCGATCACGCCTTCGCGCCCGATCGACGCGACGTTGTAGAAGTCGTTGGTGAAGTAAGTCGGATCTTCGGAAACCACCACGACGCCCGCGAACGATCCGTCCGGATGATTGAGCCGCCGCGTGATTTGCAGCGTCCACTTGCCGGAGAGGCGTCCGTGCACCGGGCGGCTGATGTAGAGCAGGTCGTCGTTGGAATGCACGTGCACCCTGAAGTGTTCGCGATCCGACAGGTCAATCGGCTTCGGCCGCCGGTCCGACGTATTCGCGACCAGCTTGCCGTTCGCGCCGATCAGCGAGACCTGCACGAGCGTATCGCTCTGCACGACGCCTTTGTCGACGGTGGCGGCGAGATCGAAGTCGCCCGGCGATTTCTCGTATTCGTACTTGACGAACCGCGTGATCTGATCGACCTGATGGATCGCCTTGATGGTGTGCTGTTCGAGCGCCGAAGAAAGAATGGCGGCGGAGGCTGTCGACTCATGCGTGGTCGCGTCGCGCTCGACCGACAGGCGCGCGAAGATCACCGCCCACAGCAAGCCGAGCACGAGCGTGCCGAGCACCGGAATCGCGAGCAGCGCGCGGCGCCGCCGGATGGCCGGGGCGCTCGCGCGGGAATCGGTTGCTGCGTGGGAGCGCGCACGCTTCATAAAGCGCCTGAGGTAAAAACGCCGCACGGCGCCCGCCGTGCCGGCGACCGCGCGAAATGTAAAGGGTGATGCATGTGCTGAGGCGTTCCCCGAAACGGATCAATCGAGCGTAGTCTGCGCGCCTTGGGACCGGGAAACCTGATGCCGCGCCCATCCGGCTGGCGCGCTCGCGGGATTGCGTTCGGGTGATGACGCCTTGATTGTGCCGGTGGCGATTCATACCGATCGCCGCCCGCCGCGCTTGTCATCCGGTCCCCAATGTTCGGATAGTACTGAAGGCGCACGAATTAAGGAAGGGCAACGGCGCGGCGTCGGGGTTTACGCCCTGCGCACGCAGGTCATTGTTTCAGAAGCGGAAAGTACCGTCGACGACCGTCACGGAATCGCCGCCGATCCATACCGGCGCGCCGTTCGCGCGATCGTCGTAGGCGATGCTGACGCGACCCTCGCGACCGAGAGCCGTGCCCTGACGCACCGTATAGGCATCGCCGGGGCGCTTGCCTTGCGCCGTCAGCAGCACGGCGAGCGCCGCGTTCGCGCTGCCGGTCACCGGGTCCTCGATGTTCTCCGCGCCGAGCAGCAACGTGCGCAGTTCGAACGTCGCGGGCGCGCCGCCGTCGTGCGGACCGTAGACGACGATTCCATGCGTGCCCACTTCCGCGACGAGCGCGGTGAGCGCCTGCCGCGCGGCGGGCGACAGCGTCATCGCAAGGCATTGCGCCGCGTCCCGCAAGCGGATGAGGAGCCACGGCACGCCATTGTCGACCGCGCAAGGCGGCGCGCTGAAGTCGATGGCCACGGGCGCGAGCGCATCGGCGAGACGCTTTTGCTGATCGTCGTCGAGCGGCGCGATGCGCGCGGGCGGCGCGGCGAACGCCCATTGCGCGTCGGCACGCTTCGCGAGCCTCACCAGCCCGACACCGCACTCCTGCACGAGCGTGCCCGGCACCTTCGGCGCATAGCCGCTTTCGAGCAGCGCGTGCGCCGTGCCGAGCGTCGGATGCCCGGCGAAGGGAAGCTCCGTCGCCGTCGTGAAGATGCGCACGCGATAGTCGGCGCGCGGATCGGTCGGGCGCAGGATAAAGGTCGTCTCCGACAGATTCGTCCAGCGCGCGATGGCCTGCATGCGCTCGGTCGTGAGATCGTCGGCGTCGAAGATCACGGCGAGCGGGTTGCCTCTGAACGGAACGGACGTGAAGACATCGACCTGTTTGAAGCGGACGGTGCGAGTGGATAAGGTCATGCGCGAGAAAGGGAGGGGTCGAAAAAAAACCCGACGCGCGGACACGTCGGGTTTCGCTGGAATCGATGCAGCCGCGCTCAGCCCACTTCGGCGATCAGCTCGATTTCGACGCACGCGCCGAGCGGAATCTGCGCGACGCCGAATGCGGAGCGCGCGTGCTTGCCGGCATCGCCGAACACTTCCGCGATCAGTTCCGATGCGCCATTCGTCACGATGTGCTGCTCGGTGAAATCGGGCGTCGAGTTGACGAGGCTCATCACTTTCACGACGCGCTTCACGCGGTTCAGGTCGCCCGTGTGTGCATGCAGTGTCGCGATCAGGTCGATGGCCACGCTGCGCGCGGCGGCCTTGCCTTCTTCGGTCGCGATGTCCGCGCCGAGCTTGCCCGCGTGCACCTTGCCGTCCTTCTTCGCGATATGCCCCGACAGATAAACGGTGTTGCCGCTTTGCGCGCTCATCACGTAGGCGGCGGCCGGCGCGCCCGCGACGGGCAATTCGATGCCCAGTTCCTTCAGCTTGTCATACACGTTCGATGCCATCGTTGCTCCTTGATTGCGTTGCAGAGATTCAGAGGCTCGCGCGAATCAGCGCGCCGAGCTTCGCGACGCCTTCGTCGATCGTCGCGGGCGGCACCGTGACGAAGGAAAGGCGCATCGTGTTGTGTTCGGCATGATTCGCGAAGAAAGGGCCGCCCGGCACGAAGGCCACGTTCTGCGCGATGGATTGCTCGAGCAGCTTCATCGAATCGATCTGCTGCGGCAGCTTGACCCATACGAACATGCCGCCTTCCGGCCGGTTCCATTCGACGCCCGCCGGCATGTGACGTTCCAGCGCCGCGAGCATCGCCGCGCATTGATCGCGATACAGCGCGCGGATGGTCGGCACGTGCTCGTCGAGAAAGCCGTCCTTCACGACTTCATGCACGATGCGCTGCGTGATGCTCGGCGTGTGCAGGTCGGTGGCCTGCTTCGCCTGCACGAGCTTGAAGTGCAATTCCTCGGGCGCGATGATGTAGCCCACGCGCAAGCCCGGCGCGAGCACCTTCGAGAACGAGCCGAGATGCACGATGTGATCGGGCGCCATCGAGAGTAGCGTCGGAAGCGGGGCGCCGGCGTAGTCGAGCGCGCCGTAGGGATCGTCTTCGATGACGGGGAACGCGGCTTCGTTTGCGAACGTGGCGAGTGCGCGGCGGCGTTCGAGCGGCAGGCGCCGGCCCGTCGGATTCTGAAAATTCGGCTGCGCGTACAGCAGGCGCGCGTTCGCGACGAGCGCGGCATCGAGCCGCTCGGGAATCAGGCCGGATTCGTCCGTCGGCACCTGCACGTAAGTGGGCTCGAACATCGAGAACGATTGCAGCGCGCCGAGATAGGTCGGCGTTTCGACGAGGACACGGCTGCCCGGATCGACGAGCACCTTGCCGAGCAGATCGAGCGCCTGCTGCGAGCCGGTCGTGATGAGCACTTGCGTCGGGCGGATCGTCGCGCCGTTCACCGAATAGCGCGCGGCCACCCACTCGCGCAGCGGCATGAAGCCTTCGGTCGCGCTGTACTGGAGCGCCGCTGCCGGTTGGTCGCGGAGGATGCGCTCGGACGCGTGGCGCATCTGCTCGACGGGAAACGTCGCCGGCGAAGGCAGCCCGCCCGCGAAAGAAATGACTTCGGGCCGTTCCGTGACCTTGAGGATTTCACGAATCGCCGAACTGGTGAGCTTGCGGGCGCGTTCGGAAAGTTGCCACGGCGTGGCGCGGAGATCGGCTTGATTCATGAAGTGCCTCGGTTGTCTCTGGGTTTGGTTCTGGGTATCGCGTGACGAGGGACGCGCAAACAGCGATTATCGCCCGGGCGCGTCACTGCGTCACTTGGCGTGGCGGGCAGCCGTCACCGGATGCGCTGCCGGCGTCGCGACCGCTGCCGGCGCGGCGCGCACCGCCGTCTTGCGGCCCAGCACGACGGTCACGATGACGGCCGCCGCATACAGCCACGTCGACGCGCTCACGTGCTCGCCGAAGAAGAGCGCGGAGAGCGCCATTGTGAAGAAGATCTGCAGCAGTTGCACCTGGCCGACGCGGGCGATGCCGCCCATCGCAAGGCCCGCGTACCACGCGAAGAAACCGATGAACTGCGAGAAGAGCGTCACGTAGCCGAACGCGAGCCAGGTGCGCAGAGCGAGCGGCTCCGGATGCGCCGCATGATGCGCCCACGCGAGCCAGCCGACCGGCAGCAGCAGAAACGGCGCCGACAGCACAAGCGCCCAGCAGATGACCTGCCAGCCGCCCATCTGACGCGCGAGCCGCGCGCCTTCCGCATAACCGAGCGCGCCGATGCCGACCGCGACGAGCATCAGCAGGTCGCCCGCCTGAAGACCGCCGCCGCCCGCCTGCAACGCGAACGCGACGACGATCGCGCTGCCCGCCACCGCGCTTGCCCAGAAGGCCTTCGACGGCCGTTCGTGCGAAAGCCACGCGGCATAGATCGCGACGCACAGCGGCTGCAGGCCGTTGACTACCGCGCCGTGCGAGGCGGGGACGGTTTTCATCGCCCAGGCGGAAAACACCGGGAACGCGATGATCACGCCCAGCGCGACTACGCCCAGGCTCTTGACTTGCGGCCACGTCGGCAGCTTTTCGCGACGCCACGCGAGCAGCAGCGCCGCCGGAATCGCCGCGACAAGCGCACGCCCGAGGCCGTTCAAAAGCGGATGCACTTCCTGCACGACGATGCGCGTCATCGGCAGCGTCAGGCTGAAAATGACGACGCCGATCAGGCCAAGCAGCATGCCTTCGGTTTCGCAGGTCTTCATGGTGCGGCGTCTCCTTTTTATTGCAGCGCGCCGGGCGCTCAGTCGGGTGTGTCGTGTGAAAGCGGCAGTTCGGGTTCCGCCTGCGCATCCTCGATTTTCTTGCTCTTGACGCGGCGGCGCTTGGCGACGTCCTGCTGCGCGCGCCGCGCGGCTTCGGCGGCTTCCGCCGCTTCGCCGAGCGTCAGCGTCGAGCCGTCCGGCAGTTCGAATTCCGCGACGAGCACCGGCGCGCCGGCCGTCGATTCGACGCGCATCAGATGCGACGCTCCGAGCCACGCAAGCTGTTCCGCGATGACATCCGCGTTCGGATGGAAGCCCGTCAGTGCGCGCAGCGCGATGCCGGTGGCGGGAAGCGCATCGCCCGGATGGCGCGGCGTGTCCCACTGAATCAGTGACGGCAGCACGCCATCGCCGGCGGCCTGCCATGCGGGGAACGCGCCGTCGTCGGGAACGGTGAGATTCCAGGTATTGCCGCCGCGCGACATCGCCACGACCGGCGCGATGCGCTCCGGATACTGCTCGCGCCAGCGCGTGAGCGACTTCGGCCGGTCCACGCGCGCGACCCAGTGGACGAGTTGCGGGCCGCTCGCGAGGCGTTCCTGCATCGCGGGATCGTCGAGCGCGAAGAGGCGGGGACGAGGCGCTTCGCGCGGCGCGGCGGCCGGATCGGCGGCGATCACTTCGACGTATGCGCCGCCCCACAGGCCAAGCAGCCGATTGTGCGTGCCCATCAGCGGATGCGCGCCGCCGGGCTCGGACTCGACCCCGAACTTCGCGGCGACGAACTGCGCGCCTTCGTCCAGCGTGCGCGCGGCGATCACGAGATGGTCAAGTTTTAGCGGATGAGCGGTCATGGTCAACGGATGGAGCGAAGTCGGGGCGTTAGCATAACCGTTCGCCAACCGGGGCGAGAAGCCTTGCCGTCCGGTCGCCGGAACGGAAAATGTAACGGTAATGACCAGAACAGTAACGGTACAATCGGCCAGATTGGATTCGGTACAGTTCGTCAGCCGACGACGTCTGCACTGCTCATCAGGAACCCGCGAGGAACCGCCATGTCCGTCCCGCTCGATCTGATTCCCGCCCCGCACGACGCCACGCAACTCACGCTCGTCGATCAACTGGTTCAATGGGGCCGGCGGCGTATCGACGAACGCGTGTTTCGCCCCGGCATGCGCATGCCGTCGATCCGCAAGCTCGCCGTCGACAAGGGCGTGTCGCGCTTCACCGTCGTCGAAGCGTATGAGCGGCTCGTCGCGCACGGCTATCTCGACTCGCGGCGCGGCTCGGGCTTCTACGTGCGCGACCGTATCGTGTCGGCGTCGCCGGCGGCGGGCGTGGCGGCGCAGAGCGAACCGGTGCAGAGCGCCATCGACGTCGTCTGGCTGCTGCGCAACATGCTGCATACGGCGAGTCCGGAAAAGGGACCGGGCCTCGGCTATCTGCCGGGCCGCTGGCTCGACGGCGAACTCATCACGAATGCGCTGCGCTCGATGAGCCGGCTTTCCGGCGCGCAGATGCTCGGCTTAGGCACGCCGCAAGGGTTCCTGCCGCTGCGCCAGCAATTGCAGACGCGGCTCGCGGAACTGGAGATCGGCGCGTCGGAGCAGCAGTTGGTGCTCGTGTCGGGCATCACGCAGGCCATCGACCTGATCGCGCGACTTTACGTTAAGCCGGGCGACGCGGTGATCGTCGGCGATCCGGCGTGGTTTCAGATGTTCGGGCGCTTCGCGTCGCAGGGCGCGCGGCTCGTCGGCATGCCGTACACGCCCGATGGTCCCGATCTCGACGCCCTCGAAACGCTCGTCGCGACGTGGCGGCCGAAGATGCTCATCATCAATTCGGTGCTGCACAATCCGACCGGCACGTCGCTGACGGCCGCGCAGGCGTTCCGCATCCTGCAACTCGCGCAGCAGTACGATTTCATCGTCGTGGAGGACGATGTCTACGGCGATCTCTGCCCGACCGGTTATCCCGCGACGCGCCTGGCATCGCTCGATCAACTGAAGCGCGTGATCTTTCTCGGCAGTTTCTCGAAGACGCTGGCGGCGAATCTCCGCGTGGGCTATATCGCGGCATCGGCGGACGTGGCGAAGGCGCTCGCCGACCAGAAGATGCTCGTCGGCATGACGAGTCCGGAGCTGAACGAGCGCGTCGTCTACAAGGTGCTGACCGAGGGACATTACCGGCGGCACGTCGAGCGCTTGCGCGGGCGGCTCGACGGCGTGCGCGACAAGACCGCGCGCATGCTGGAAAGGACCGGCCTGAGGCTGTTCACGACGCCCGACGCGGGCATGTTCCTATGGGCCGATGCAGGCGTCGATTCCGAAGGCCTCGCGGCGGCGGGTCACGAAGCCGGCTTTCTGCTGACGCCCGGCAGCCTGTTTTCGCCGCAGCAGTCGCCGACGACGTGGATGCGCTTCAATATCGCCAATTGCGGCGATCCGGCGCTGCCCGGGCTCATCTCGAGCCATCTGGAGAAAGTCGCGCGGCGCGGCGTTTCGGCAGATGACGGCGATCGGACGGCGCGTCGATGAAACCCCCGAGCACGGTTTCATAGAGCGCGAGCGCATCGGGCGTGTGGCGGTAACGCCGTTCGTACAGCCGGCTCTGGGCGTCGCAGAAACGCAGCGCGAAGTAATCCGCGAGCAGGTTGCCTTGCGCTTCCATATTGTAGTCGGACAGGCGCTTGCCCGCGCCGAGCGTGTAGCCGTAATTCAGCCCGATGCGGATCGCCCCGCGGGTGCGCACCCAATAGCCAAGCTGAAACTGCCAGACGTGCGTCATCTCGTGGATGAACCACATCTGATCGGAGATGCCGCAGGCGGCGAAATCATCCTGATGGCAGGCCGGCGGGAAATAGAGGCTGCCGTTCGGCGCCATCGCGGTGTGCGCGGGCTGCAGCCCGAACGGCAGATACGGCCGCGCGTGGACGCGGACCGTCGAATAGTCGATCGCATCGCGGAAGACGAGACGCGCGATCGCGATTTCGTTCGGCGTCAGCGGACGGGCGCGTCGATCGGGCGGGTGCGGCGCAAGCATGTCGGTCGTCTCGATGATTCGGGATGCGCATCTTAGCGAAGCGCATCGGCATCGGCTCTTGAAAAGGTTTGGACCGTCCTCATATCGGACAAATTCGCCGGGCAGCGCCACGCGAGCCCGGCGGCGTGACAGCATTGACGACACCCAACTTAGAGGACCCGACCATGGCGCAAGAAACCATGAGCTTTCAGGCGGAAGTGAAGCAGCTTCTGCACCTGATGATCCATTCGCTGTACAGCAACAAGGAAATTTTCCTGCGCGAGCTGATTTCGAACGCGTCCGACGCCGCCGACAAGCTGCGTTTCGAGGCCATCGAGAACAGCGCGCTGTACGAGAACGATCCCGAACTGCGTATCCGCATTTCGTTCGACAAGGCCGCGCGCACCGTCACCATCGACGACAACGGCATCGGCATGAGCCGCGACGAGGCCATTTCGCATCTCGGCACCATCGCGCGTTCGGGCACGAAGGAATTCTTCTCGAAGCTCTCGGGCGACCAGCAGAAAGATGCTGCGCTGATCGGCCAGTTCGGCGTGGGCTTTTACTCGGGCTTCATCGTCGCGGACAAGATCACGGTCGAGACGCGCCGTGCCGGTCTGCCGGCGAACCAGGGCGTGCGCTGGACGAGCGCGGGCGAGGGCGACTTCGAGATCGAGGACATCGAGCGCGCGCAACGCGGCACGACCATCACGCTGCATCTGCGCGCGGACGAGGACGAACTGCTGTCGTCGTATCGACTGAAGTCGATCATCCAGAAGTATTCGGACCACGTCGCGCTGCCCATCCTGATGAAGAAGGAAGAATGGGACGCCGAGAAGAGCGAGATGGTCGAGAAGGACGAATGGGACGCCGAGAAGAGCGAGATGGTCGAGAAGGACGAGGACGAGACCGTCAATCAGGCGAGCGCGCTGTGGACGCGCCCGAAGAACGACATCACGGACGAGCAGTACAAGCAGTTCTATCAGCACATCTCGCACGATCACGACGAACCGCTCGCATGGACGCATAACCGCGTCGAAGGCCGCAGCGAGTACACGCAACTGCTGTATGTGCCGAAGCATGCGCCGTTCGATCTGTGGAACCGCGAGCATCGCGGCGGCCTCAAGCTGTACGTGAAGCGCGTCTTCATCATGGACGATGCCGAGCAGTTGCTGCCGGCGTATCTGCGGTTCGTCAAGGGCGTGGTCGATTCCGCCGATCTGCCGCTTAACGTCTCGCGCGAAATCCTGCAGGAAAGCCGCGACGTAAAGGCGATTCGCGAAGGCGTGACCAAGCGCGTGCTGTCGATGCTGGAAGAGATCGCGACTTCGTCCGCCGAAGCGACGGAAGACGCCGACAAGCAGAAGTATCAGACCTTCTGGAACGAGTTCGGACAGGTGCTGAAGGAAGGCATCGGCGAGGACTTCAGCAATCGCGAACGCATCGCGAAGCTGGTGCGCTTTGCATCGACGCATAACGACAGCGACGCGCAGAACGTATCGCTCGCCGAATACATCTCGCGCATGAAGCCCGAGCAGACGAAGATCTATTACGTCACCGCCGACAACTGGCAGGCCGCTAAGAACAGCCCGCATCTGGAAGTGTTCCGCAAGAAGGGCGTCGAAGTGCTGCTGATGACGGATCGCGTCGACGAGTGGATGCTGTCGTTCCTGAACGAGTTCGACGGCAAGCCGCTGGCGAGCGTCGCACGCGGCGATCTCGACCTGGGCGCGCTCAACGACGAGGAGAAGCAGCAGCAGGAGAAGATCGGCGAAGACATGAAGCCGCTCGTCGAGAAGATGAAGGAAGCGCTCGAAGGCAAGGCGAAGGACGTGCGGCTTACGTTCCGCCTGACGGATTCGCCGAGTTGCCTGGTCGCCGACGAGGGCGACATGAGCGGTTACTTGCAGCGCATGTTGAAGGCGGCCGGGCAGAAGGCGCCGCAGGCGGAGCCGATTCTGGAGGTGAACCCGGATCATCCGCTGGTGAAGGCGCTCAAGGCCGACGACGCGAATTTCAGCGACTGGTGCCATCTGCTGTTCGATCAGGCGATGCTGGCGGAGGGCGGAGTGCTCGAAGATCCGGCTAGCTTCGTGAAGCGGACGAACGCGTTGTTGCTGGCGCGTTGAGTCGCTAGCGGGTGAGTTTGTTGCGTAACGCGCCGCCGGGAGACCGGCGGCGCGTTTTTATTTGCTCGTGCGGTCCTTGTTGGACTGAGCGAGCACTGATGCGGCGAGTGTCTTCGTCTCTTGCGAGTATTTGTTGCTGTGGAGCACTTCGCTTGCCTTATGCTCCATGTTGCCGCTGGTCTGCTTGGCCGAATGCGATTGGGCAAGTGCCGACGCGGCAAGGCTCTTCGCGGTCGCGGAAGCCTTCGGGTCATGCAGCGTTTTGCTGGCAAGGTGAGCGACTTTCTTCGATGTCTGCTTCGTATTGTTCGTCATTGACGTTCCTCGTTGTGTCTCTTGGATAGCCGGCGTCAAACACTGCGCGGCTTCCACAGTCTCGTGCGCGAAGTCTCCAGTCACCATACGATTTTTCCGAATCGCGACCCGGTCCTATAATGGCCGCCATGTCGATCCCCAACGATCCTGTCGACCACCACTGGCGCGCCACACCGCTCCCGTCCTTCAGCGCCCATCAGAAGGACTGGCTAACGCGCACCGGCTCGCTCACCGCTCACTTGCATACGCTCGGCGCGGTCACCGTCGATGTCACGCGCGAAGCCGTCGATACACCCGGGCAGGACGAATGGCGCGCACTCGGCGTCACGCCTCGGACGCCGGTCTGGACACGCGAAGTGGTGCTAAAGGTCGATGACGTCCCGTTCGTCGTCGCGCATAGCATCGTCGCGCTGTCGGACAGCAACGGCGTGTGGCAGTCGATACGCCGTCTTCGCACCCGACCGCTCGCTGAACTGCTTTATAGCGACAGCAGCGTGTCACGCTCGATCCTCGTCAGCCGCGTGCTGACCGCGCGGCATCCGCTTCATCGGCTGGCGATCGGCCAGGCCGATGCGAGCCACGCACTCGCCGCGCGCCGATCCATTTTCGTGCGTCACGGCGCCCCGCTGATGGTCACCGAATGCATGCTCGATGCGCTCTGGCGCAAGCTCGCCGCATCGCATGGCGAGCGGCACCATCGCGAACATGCGCGTGCTCTGGAACATCTCGCTTCACATGCGAAGCGCGCCGTGCGTGAGGAAGCAAAATGAAGCTCACGGGCTTTCCGCCGATCGGCGGCCGCGCGACGCACACGCTCATCCTCGGCAGTTTCCCTGGCGTCGCATCGCTCGCGGCGACGCAGTATTACGCGCATCCGCGCAATCAGTTCTGGCGGCTCGTCGGCGCGGCCATCGACGAACCGCTGCACGAACTCGCCTATGAAGATCGGCTCGCGCGCCTGACCGGACACGGCATCGGCCTGTGGGACGTGCTCGCCGCGTGCGATCGCGAAGGCAGTCTCGACAGCGCCATCCGCAATGCCTCCCCGAACGACTTTGCGGCGTTCCACGAGCGCTTCCCGATGCTGCGCAAGGTGTGCTTCAACGGCAAGACATCGGGCAAGTTCGCGCCCGTGATCGCCGCGGCGGGCTACGCGACGCTCGTGTTGCCGTCGTCGAGTCCGGCCAATGCTATCCTCTCGTTCGACCAAAAATTGCGCATCTGGCGCGACATCCTCACCCATGACGAATCTGATCAAGCGCGCGTCGGCTGAAGCCCGCGCGTTCGGCCGCAAGAAAGAAAGCGGCAAGCAAGCCCGCCGTAACAAGCAAGACGACGATGACCTCGCCAACGCACCGCGCATCGACGCGCCGCGCAAGCCGCGCTTCGCGCCGGTCACGTTCTCGGAAGAGGGTGGCGTGCGCTTCCTGCACTTCGGCACCGAATGGGTTCAGGGCGCCATGCGTCTGAGAAAGCCCGATCACATCGAACTCGAATACGCGCAGCAGATGATGGCGTGGCTGCTGTTCATCGAAACGCCCGAACGCATCGTGCAACTGGGTCTCGGCGCGGCGGCGCTCACGAAGTTCTGTTATCGCTTTTTGAAGCGCGCGAAGGTGGAAGCGGTCGAATTGAATCCGGCCGTCGTCATCGCGGCGCGCGCGATGTTCGAACTGCCGTACGACGATGCGCGCCTCACCGTCACCGAGCGCGATGCGTGGGAGTTCGTCAACGACCGCGCGAATCACGGCACGATCGGCGCCCTGCAGATCGACATCTACGACGCCACCGCACGCGGTCCCGTGCTCGACAGCGTGTCGTTCTATCGCGCGTGCAAGGCGTGTCTCACGCCTGAAGCGGGCGTCGTGACCATCAACCTGTTCGGCGATCATCCGAGCTTCGTGCGCAACATGCGTCATCTGAACGAGGCGTTCGATCGTCGCGTGATCGCGTTGCCCGAAGTGCACGACGGCAATCGTGTCGCGCTCGCGTTCGCCGGCCCCGCGCTCGACGTGCCGTTCGCCGCATTGCAGGAACGCGCGAAGCTGCTTGAAGCGCAACTCGGCCTGCCCGCGCGCAAGTGGGTGAAGGGCCTCATCGAAAGCGCCGGTGTCCCGGCGAAGGGTTCGTTCACCATCTGAGCGCGTCGGCGAACACGCACACGAGCAGGGCGCGAATCCCGTTACAAAGGCCTTTCACATAAGGAGAATGGTCGGGATTCCCCCTGCTTGACCGTGTTTTGGCGGTCCCTATACTCCTCCTGTTATTTCCGAGCGCTTTCAGCGGCGTGTCTGCCCGCCTGCTGCCGGCCTTGTCGGCCACGGCTTCAGAAGCGCATGCTCAAAACGAATCAAACAACTTGCATGGGACCGGAGTAACGGGGCACGCCCGCTCTGGCCCGCCAGGGGAGAACGGTCATGGCTGCCGATCCAAGCCGCACAGGACAACCGCGCAACAAACATTGGCTCTGGCTTCTGATCCTTCCGTGGATCGGCGTCGTCTGGGTGCCGTTCTACAACAAGGTCGAGCCGGTGCTCTGGGGCTTTCCGTTCTTCTACTGGTATCAGCTCTTGTGGGTGCTGATCAGCGCAGTCATCACGGCTGTCGTCTATAAGAAGACCAAGGCGCTGCCTTCGGGCCGTGCGCCCCAGGGAGGTGCGCGATGATGAACGCCACCGCAACCTTCGTCTTCGTCCTGTTCTTCGTCGGCGTGACGATACTCGGCTTCATCGCCGCCCACTGGCGCAAGGGCGACCTTGCCCAGCTCGATGAATGGGGCCTCGGCGGCCGGCGCTTCGGGACCATCGTCACGTGGTTCCTGCTCGGCGGCGACCTCTACACCGCCTATACGTTCGTCGCGGTGCCTGCGCTCGTGTTCGGCGCGGGCGCGACGGGCTTCTTCGCGCTGCCGTACACCATCCTGATCTATCCGTTCGCGTTCGTCGTGTTTCCGAAGCTGTGGAGCATCGCGAAGCGTCACGGCTATGTGACCGCCGCCGACTTCGTCCACGCTCGATACAACAGCCGCATGCTCGCGCTGGCGATCGCGGTGACGGGCATCGTCGCGACGATGCCTTACATCGCGCTGCAGCTCGTCGGCATCGAAGTGGTGATCGGGGCGCTCGGCTTCAGCACGCAGGGCTTCGTCGGCGATCTGCCGCTGATCATCGCGTTTGCGATTCTCGCCGCGTACACGTACACGTCGGGGCTGCGCGCGCCCGCGATGATCGCGGTCGTCAAGGACGTGCTGATCTATATCACCATCATCGCCGCGATGATCGTGATCCCGGCGCAGCTCGGCGGCTTCGGGCACATCTTCGGTTCGGTGCCGCCCGCGAAGCTGCTCCTCAAGGCGCCGGACGCGGCGAGCCTCAACGGCTACAGCGCGTACGCGACGCTCGCGGTCGGTTCGGCGCTCGCGCTCTTCCTGTATCCGCATTCGGTGACGGCGATTCTCTCGTCGAATTCGGGCAATACGATCCGCCGCAACATGTCGCTGTTGCCCGCGTACTCGCTCGTGCTCGGCCTGCTCGCGCTGCTCGGCTACATGGCGCTCGCCTCGGGCGTGAAGGACATGCCGGAGTACGCCTCGTACTTCAAGGCGTACGGTGCGAACTTCGCGGTGCCGGCGCTGTTCCTGCACTACTTTCCGTCATGGTTCGTGGGCGTGGCGTTCGCGGCCATCGGCATCGGCGCGCTGGTTCCGGCGGCGATCATGTCGATCGCGGCGGCGAATCTCTATACGCGCAACGTGCATCGCGAGTTCGTCAATCGCTCGATGACGCCCGAGCAGGAAACCAACGTCGCCAAGCTGGTATCGCTGATCGTGAAGGTCGGCGCGGTCGTGTTCATCCTCGCGCTGCCGCTCACCTACGCGATCCAGCTGCAACTGCTCGGCGGCATCTGGATCATTCAGACGCTGCCCGCGCTCGTGCTTGGCCTTTACACGCGCGTGCTGGATCATCGCGGACTGCTGATCGGCTGGGCGGTGGGCATCGCCTCGGGCACGTGGATGGCGGTATCGCTGCAACTGAAGGGCTCGATCTTCACCGTGCACTTCTTCGGCTATGCGGTGCCGGGCTATGCGGCCGTGTGGGCGCTGATCATCAACCTGATCGTGTCGATCGCGATCAGCGTGCTCGTGCGGGTGCTCGGCCTCAAGCGCTCGGACGACCGCACGCGGCCGGAAGATTATCTGGACGTCGTGGAGAACTGATCGCGCGCTGGCATGACGCGGCATCGCGTCTGCTACGCTAACGCCCGTAATGGCCATCGGCCGTTGCGGGCGTTTTGCCTTCAGGCAATCGTTCGGACACGCACTCATCGACGCGAGCGAATCATGGCTTCATCGACATCGGCGTCATTGCGCAAAGGGCGCGCGAAGCGGCTGTGGCACGGCCTCATGTCGCCGTTCTTCCGTTACCGGCACGCGAAGCTGATTCATGCGGTGCGCGTCGCGCTCGGCATGGCGACGTCGTTTCTCGTCACCACGGGCATCGACGTGCCGCATGGCGTGTGGGCGTCCGTGTCGCTGATCGTCGTGATCGGCGGATTGCAGCACTATGGCAACATCCGCAAGAAGGCGGCGGAACGGGCGATCGGCACGGCGCTCGGCGCTGCGATCGGGCTCGCGCTGATAATCGTGCATATGCTGTTCGGCTCGCTCATGCTGTTCTTCCTGCTGATGTCGGCGATTGCCGGCGCATGCGCTTATTACGCCATCGGCAAGGCGGGCTACGTGGCGCTGCTGACGGCGATCACGATGGTCATCGTCGCCGGCCACGGCGATTCCCCGTTCGATGTCGGCCTGTGGCGCACGGCGAACGTGCTGATCGGCATTGCGATCGCGCTGGCGTTTTCCTTCGTGCTGCCGCAATACGCGACGTATTCATGGCGCTATCGCCTCGCCGACAACCTGCGCGAATGCGCGCGTCTGTATGGCGCGCTGCTGGACGGCAAGCCGCTGATCGCCGAAGAAACCACGCGCCGCTTTCTCGTGATGAGCCAGCGGCTCGTGCAGTCACGCGCGCTGATGGATTCGGTCGCGAAGGAAACGGGCGTGCCGCTCGCACGGCTCGAGGAAATACAGCGGCTGCATCGCTCGATACTCGCGGCGCTCGAGATGCTCGTCACGTCGCTGCCGGAGGCGTCGCGCGACAGGAACGGCTTCGCGCTCGATTGCACGCCACGGGAACTGGAAGCGCGGCACACGCTCTTGCAGATGGCGCGGGCGCTTCGCTTCGGGCGCGTCGGCCTGCTTTACGCGGGCGTGGATGCAATGGCGAAAAAAGAAGGCGGGGAAGGGGAATCGACGCAGCAGGGCATGCATTGGCTCGCGATGCGTTTCAACGAGCAGGTGGACCGCTTGCGGCTGCGTCTGAGTGAAATTGAACGGCAGTGGAACATCGAAGGCGCGCGGCCGTTCAACGGCTGACGCGCCTCGCAAATTGTGCTGCGCTTACGGCTGCTCGGGTGCGGCCGGCGCTTGTTTGGCGTCTTCGGCAACCTCGACCGCGTTCACCACGTTGATGAGCCAGGGCACGCCGAAACGGTCCTTGAGCATGCCGAAGCCCGCCGTGAAGAACGTGGATTGCCACGGCGTAATGACCGTGCCGCCTTCGCTCAGGATGTTGAACGTGCGCTCGCCGGATTCGGCGTCGTCAGCGGCGATGGAAAACGTGAAGCCGTGATATTCCTTCGGCGGTTGCCCGAACTGGCCGTCCGAGACCATGACCTCGCTGGAACCGAGGCTGAACATGGCGTGCATGACCTTGTCGTGCCATTCGGCCGGCACGTTGGCGGCGTCGGGCGTGTCCCGGAAACGGATCAGCGTATCGATCTGAGCGCCGAACGCGGCTTGATAGAGCGCGAGCGCCTCAGCGCAATTTCCGTTGAAGAAAACGTAGGTATCCAGCTGCATGACTGACTTCTCCGAGCTTGGCGGAGTCCCGCCAAAGCATCAAAGTCTATTGCAACCGGATGCGCTGCCAGCGCTGAAACAGTCAATTTATGTCGCGCGCCACTGAAAGACACAGTTTCCGTGGTTGTGCGCGAAGGGCGGGCGCATGGCGCGCCCGCCGGGCCATTACTGCAGCGCGGTAATCAGCTTTTCCAGCTTGATCGCATCGGCGGCGAATGCGCGGATGCCTTCAGCCAGCTTTTCCGTCGCCATCGCGTCTTCATTCAGGAGGAAGCGGAAGGTCGGCTCGTCGACGCCAATCTTCTCGATATTCTCGTTCGCCACCGCTTCCGGCGAGAGCTTGCGCTCGACCTTCTCGTCGCTGTCGGCGAGTTTCTTCAGCAGATCGGGGCTGATCGTCAGCAGATCGCAGCCCGCCAGTTCGATAATCTGGCTGACGGTGCGGAAGCTCGCGCCCATCACCTCGGTCTTGTAGCCGAACTTCTTGTAGTACGCGTAGATGCGGCGCACCGACTGCACGCCCGGATCGTTCGCGCCGCCGTTCTTCACTTCGTCCCATTCAGCGCCGGCGGACTTCTTGTACCAGTCGTAGATTCGGCCGACGAACGGCGAAATGAGCTGCGCGCCCGCATCCGCACAGGCAGCGGCCTGCGCGAGCGAGAAGAGCAGCGTCATGTTGCAGCGGATGCCTTCCTTTTGCAGCACTTCAGCCGCGCGGATGCCTTCCCACGTCGACGCCAGCTTGATCAGCACGCGCTCGCGCTTGATTCCGGCGTTCTCGTACAGCTTGATGATCTCGCGGCCCTTGTCGATCGACGCCTTGGTGTCGAACGACAGACGTGCGTCCACTTCGGTCGAGACGCGCCCCGGCACGATCTTCAAGATTTCGGTGCCGAACGCGACGAGCAGGTGATCGATGATCTGGCCCATCGGCTTGCCGGCGTGCTCCTTCACGGTCTTCTCGAGCAGCGGCTTGTAGTCGTCCTTCTGAACGGCCTTCAGGATCAGCGACGGATTGGTCGTCGCGTCCTGCGGCTTGAACTGGATGAATTGCTGGAAGTCGCCCGTATCGGCGACGACCGTGGTGTATTGCTTGAGCTGGTCGAGAGCGGATGTCATGTCGATTCGTCGGCGCAGTGCGCCTTGTCAGAGTGCGGTAGCCCGCGGGTTGTCCTCGATCGCGATGCCGCGCAGCATGCTGCCACGCGCGGTTCGCCCTTGAAGCGATTCCATTATTCTAGTCCCGGGCAGGCAAACTGCGCTGGGTGCGGCTGATTCGACCGGGCGCGCGGCGTCGCGTTCCCCGTGCGCGGCGCGCCGGTCAGCCGCCCGGTCAGTCGACGGCGTACGCCAGCTCGTGCCAGCGGCGAACCGTGCCCGAGCCCAACTGCCCGCGCGCGAAGCGCATCTTGCGGACTTCTTCAAGCGCGTGGGCGTCCTTTGCGGCATCGCCGCAGCTCATTTTCAGGACGACGTCCTGAACGTGCCCGGCGTCGTCGAGCAGGACGCGGACGATCGTTTTACGTTTCTGCGCGCCGGACGGCGCGGTGCGCGCCAGCAGTTTGTCGATCAAAGCCATGATGAAATGCCAAAAGCGGTTGCATGAGCACGGCCGAAGCAAGCCCGGCCGGCTCCCGCATTGTAGGCCGCGTCAGCGTCGCCAGGCGTTCAGCACGACATGCGTGACGACGCCCGCGACCAGGCCCCAGAACGCCGAGCCGATCGACAGCAGCGTGAGTCCCGAGGCCGTCACCATGAACGTGACGAGCGCCGGTTCGCGCTGGCGGGCGTCGTGCATCGCGTTGGCGAGGCCGCTCATGATCGAGCCGAATAGCGCGAGCGCCGCGACTGAGACGACGAGCGCCTTCGGGAAGGCCGCGAAGAGCGCGGCGATCGTTGCGCCGAAGGTGCCCGCGAGCAGATAGAAGATGCCGCACCAGACCGCGGCCGTATAGCGCTTGTCGCGGTCGTCGTGTGCTTCGCGGCCCGTGCAGATGGCCGCCGTGATCGCCGCGAGATTCACGCCATGCGAGCCGAACGGCGCAAGTACGAGCGACGCGATGCCGGTCGTCGAAATGAGCGGCGCGGAAGGCGTCGCGTAGCCGTCGGCGCGCAGCACGGCGATGCCCGGCACGTTCTGCGAGGCCATCGCGACGACAAAAAGCGGCACGCCGATGCTGACGGTCGCCGCGAGCGAGAACGCGGGCATCGTGAAAACGGGATGCGCGAGCGCGACGTGAAAGTGCGAGAAGTCGAGCAAGCCGAGCGCACCCGCAACCGCCACGCCCGCGAGCAGCGTTGCCGGAATCGCGTAACGCGGGGCGGCGCGTTTGCCGGCGAGATACGTGAAGAACATCGTCAGCACCAGCGCCGTCTGATGCTCCGCCGCACGAAAAATCTCGATGCCGATCTCGAACAGGATGCCCGCCAGCAACGCCGCCGCGATGCCCGCCGGAATGCGCTTCATCAGCGTGTCGAACCAGCCGGTGAGGCCGACCGCCGTCAGCAGCGCCGCGCAGACGATGAACGCGCCGATCGCCTCCGCATACGGCACGTTCGGCAGCGACGACACGAGAAGCGCCGCGCCCGGCGTCGACCACGCGACGACGATCGGCGCGCGATACCGCAGCGACAGTCCGATCGTGCAGAGCGCCATGCCCATCGACAGCGCCCAGATCCACGAAGAGATCTGCGCGCCGGTCAGATGCGCGGCCTCGCCTGCCTGGAACATCAGCACGAGCGAACTGGTGTAGCCGGTCATCATCGCGACGAAGCCGGCGACGATGGCGGACACGGACGTATCGGAGAAAGGGCGAAGCGGGGCGCGCACGGCGTGCGCGCCGGAAGGCATGGCTTTCATGCGGAGTCGTGGTGGTGGATTACTTGGACAGCGCGCGCATCGCGCTTTCGAGGCCGGCCATCGTGAGGGCGTACATGCGGTTGCCGAGCACGTGACGGATCGCCGATATGGACTGACGATATTCCCACAGACGCTCCGGCTCGGGATTGAGCCACGCGTGATGCGGGAACTGATCCGCGAACCGGCGCAGCCACACGGCGCCCGCTTCGGCGTTGTTGTATTCGACGGAGCCGCCGGGCTGCAGGACTTCGTAGGGGCTCATGGTCGCGTCGCCGACGAAGATCAGTTTGTAGTCCGGCGTGAACTTGTGCAGCACGTCGAAAGTCGGCGTGCGCTCGGTGTGGCGGCGGCGGTTGTTCTTCCACAGATAGTCGTAGACGCAGTTGTGGAAGTAATAGAACTCGAGGTGCTTGAATTCGGCTTTCGCGGCGGAGAAAAGCTCTTCGACGCGCTTGATGTGGTCGTCCATCGAGCCGCCGACGTCCAGCAGCATCAGCACTTTCACGTTGTTGTGACGCTCGGGCACCATCTTGAGATCGAGCCAGCCGGCGTTTGCCGCCGTGCTGCGGATGGTGTCGGGCAGGTCCAGCTCTTCCGCCGCGCCTTCGCGGGCAAAGCGGCGCAAGCGGCGCAGCGCGACCTTGATATTACGTGTGCCGATTTCGACCTGATCGTCGTAATCGCGATACGCCCGCTCGTCCCACACTTTCACGGCCGTGCGATTCCCCGCCGATTCCCCGCCGATGCGGATGCCTTCCGGGTTGTAGCCGCCATGTCCGAACGGCGACGTGCCGCCGGTGCCGATCCACTTGTTGCCGCCTTCGTGACGCTCTTTCTGCTCGTCCATCAGTTCCTTGAGGCGCTCCATCAGCTTGTCGATACCGCCGAGCGCCTCGATGCGCTTCTTTTCTTCCGCCGTGAATTCGCGCTCGAGCCGCTTCTTCAGCCAGTCGAGCGGAATGTCGAAGGCTTCGTCGGGCAATTGCGTCACGCCATGAAAGTACGCGCCGAACGCGCGATCGAACTTGTCGAAGTACTTCTCGTCCTTCACGAGCGTCATGCGCGCGAGGAAGTAGAACTCGTCGAGGGAAGGGGAAATGACCTGCGCTTTCAACGCTTCGAGCAGCGTCAGGTATTCCTTCACCGACACGGGCAGCTTCGCGTCGCGCAGCGAGTAGAAGAAGTCGATCAGCATGGCGCGCTCCCCTTGGCGACGTGAATCAGCGGTCCAGCCGATGCTTCAGATGCGCGCGCACCGCCGGCCATTCCGATTCGATGATCGAGAACACGACCGTATCGCGATACGCGCCGTCCTTGCCGATCTGGTGATTGCGCAGGATGCCGTCCTGTTTCGCGCCGAGCCGCGCGATAGCCGCGCGCGACTGGTGGTTCATGAAATGCGTGCGGAACTCGACGGCGATCGCCTTCAGTCGCTCGAACGCATGGCCGAGCAACAGCAGTTTCGCTTCGGTGTTGAGCGCGGTGCGCTGCACGCGCTTCGCGTACCACGTATGCCCGATTTCCAGCCGCCGATGCGCCGCTTCGACATTGAAGTACCGCGTCGAGCCGACGACATCGCCGCTCTTCGGATCGATGACCGCGAACGGATGCGCGCCGAGCCGCTCGCGCATGTCGATGGCCGCGTCGATGTAGGCGCGCGCCGTATCGGGCGAGGGCACGCTCGTGTACCAGAGCTTCCACAATTCGCCATCGGCGGCTGCGCTTGCCAGCGCCGCTTCGTGCTCGGCGGTCAGCGGCACCAGCTTGACGTGCTCGCCTTCGAGCGTGACGGGTTCGATCCAGCGGCTCATGCTTCGCGGTTCCTTTTGGTGGTCGATGAACGATCAGCGGTTATTGCGGTTCATGAAGAGCAGGCGTTCGAACAGCGCGACGTCCTGCTCGTTCTTCAGCAGTGCGCCGTGCAGAGGCGGGACGATCTGCTTCTCGTCCGGCGAGCGCAGCGCTTCGGGCGGAATGTCTTCGGCGAGCAGCAGCTTGAGCCAGTCGAGCAACTCGGACGTCGACGGCTTCTTCTTCAGGCCCGACACGTTGCGCAGTTCGAAGAAACTCTGCATCGCGGCGGCCAGCAGGTCCTGCTTGATGCCGGGGAAGTGCACGTCGACGATGGTCTTCATCGTCGCGGCGTCGGGGAACTTGATGTAGTGGAAGAAGCAGCGGCGCAGGAACGCGTCGGGCAGCTCCTTCTCGTTGTTCGAGGTGATGATGACGAGCGGCCGATGCTTCGCCTTCACGAGCTCGCGCGTCTCGTAGACGTAGAACTCCATGCGGTCGAGCTCGCGCAGCAGATCGTTCGGGAATTCGATATCGGCCTTGTCGATTTCATCGATCAGCAGGACCGACTGCTCCTCCGACTCGAACGCCTGCCACAGCACACCCTTGACGATGTAATTGCGAATGTCTTTCACGCGCTCGTCGCCGAGTTGCGAATCGCGCAGGCGGGAGACGGCGTCGTATTCGTACAGGCCCTGCTGCGCCTTGGTCGTCGATTTGATGTGCCACTGCAGAAGCGGCATGCCGAGCGCGCCGGCCACTTCCTCCGCGAGCATGGTCTTGCCGGTGCCGGGTTCGCCCTTGATGAGCAGGGGCCGCTGAAGCGTCATCGCGGCGTTCACCGCGAGCTTGAGGTCGTCGGTTGCGACGTACTGCGATGAGCCTTCGAAGCGCATGACGAAGATCCGGTGAGGAAAAAAATCCCAGTATAAGTCAGAAGCCCTTTCCCGATGGACGGCTCACGGCTATCGTTGCAGCCTCGTTCGGAACGATGCACACGGCTTGCTGACGCTTGGTCAGGTAGGCGAAGAACAGATCGGGAAGAGGCGAATTGTCGCAGGCGCGGCGTGCGTCTTTCAGCCGTTTCCCATTGCCATCGCGGCTTTGCGACTGTCTCCGATAATGGACGGTGCCGAGGTCGCGCGGTACAATTAGCCCGATTTTTTTGGCCTGCGCGGCCAGCCCGCGGCCATCGGACACGGTCGGACCTCGTCGGACACACGATCGGCCGCTCAAGAAACAGCGTGGAAGGCAGTGCGCTCGGCGCGGGCCGCGCCTTCGGAGCGCCGGATTTCCCCTCATGCTAGGTTAGAAGCTATGAACAATTTCGTCGGCAAATGTGCCGTGATTGCAGCGCTGTCGGGTCTTGCCGGCTTCGCGACCCAGGCGTCGGCGGACGTCGTGGGCAACGCAAAGGCCGCGCAGGGCAAGGTGGCGATGTGCATCGGCTGCCACGGCATTCCCGGCTATCGCACGGCATACCCCGAGACCTACGAAGTGCCGATGCTCGGCGGCCAGAACGCGCAGTACATCGCCAACGCGCTGCACGCGTACAAGAAGGGCGACCGCCATTTCGACACGATGCGCGCCATCGCGGTGACGCTGTCGGATCAGGATATCGCCGATATCGCCGCGTACTACGCCGCGCAAACGCCCGAATCGAAAAACAATCCCGACAAGTGATCCTCGTTACACGGATACGCGGCTCGAAGCGCATCCGGCAACGCGGGGCAGCGACTACATTGCATCGGGCAGGGTCATGCGTTCAAGCGGAACCCGGCCGACAGGAGAATTCATGAAGCCCTCTCAGGCACTTCAATCCAGCTTCAAGGCAGCATGCGCGGCGGCGGCGTTCATCGGCATGGCGGCGCTGAACACGGCGCACGCAGCCGACGCCGGCAACGGCAAGGCGCTCTCCGACAGCCACAACTGCGCGGCCTGTCACGGCCCGAATCTGAACAAGCCGGTGAGCGGCGAGTATCCGAAGCTCGCGGGTCAGCACGCGAGCTACATCTACTGGGCGCTGCGCCAGTATCAGATGGGCAACGGCAACCCGAACTTCGGCCGAAACAACGCGATCATGTCGGCGCAGGTCCAGAACCTGTCGCAGAGCGATCTGAAAGACCTCGCGGCTTATATCGAATCGCTCGATGGCAGCCTCGTGCTGAAGAAGTAAGCGCGGTCCGGTTGCACGCAGAGACGAAACACCCCGCATCGAGCGGGGTGTTTTCATTTGGAGCGATGCTTAGTCTTTCGAAGCACGGCGTTCGATGAGCGCGAGATAGGCATCGGTATCCGGCGGCGTGTTGCTGCGTTGCGCTTCCCAGATCACTTGTCCGAGACATTCCATGATCGCGTGCTGGGCATCGTGCGCCGAGCCGAGCCGCGCGGCCAGCCTGTCGTGCGCGCGGCGGATGCCGGGCGGCTGATCGATCGACAACTGCTCGCTGATGGCGAGATGCATCGACAGATGCAGGAAGGGATTCGTGCGGCCGGCGTCGGGCGAGTAGTCGGCCTGGCGGGCGTCGGGATCGGCGAGTTCGGTCTGATATTCGGGGTGCTCGCGAATCCAGTCGGCGGCCATGCTTTCGAGCGGCGTCAGAATCTCGCCGGCGCGCTCCTTACGCCACGTTTCGGTGAAGAACTGGCGGACTTCGTCGCGGCTAGGGTTGAACATAAGCGATTGATTCCATTGCGGCATTCAAGCCGGTATTGTAGCGGGCCGCCGCTTATTCGACCGGCGCGGGCGTCTTCGGACGATACTCGCAAAGCGGCTCGATCGCGCAATGCCAGCACTCGGGCACGCGTGCCTTGCAGATGTATCGGCCATGCAGGATCAGCCAGTGATGTGCGTCCTGGAGGAACTCCTCCGGCACGTTCTTTTCAAGCGCCGTTTCCACTGCGCGTACGTCCTTGCCGGGCGCGAGCCCCGTGCGATTCGCGACGCGGAAGATATGCGTATCGACGGCGATGGTCGGTTGACCGAACGCAACGTTCAGCACGACATTCGCCGTCTTTCTTCCGACGCCGGGCAGCGCTTCGAGCGCCTCGCGATTGTCGGGCACTTCGCCGCCGTACTGGTCGACGAGCATGCGGCACGCGGCGATCACGTTCTTCGCCTTCGTGCGATAGAGCCCGATCGTGCGGATATATTCCGTCACGCCTGCTTCGCCGAGCGCGAGGATGGCCTCGGGCGTGTTCGCGACCGGAAACATCTTGCGCATCGCCTTGTTGACGGAGACATCGGTGGCTTGCGCCGACAGCATCACGGCGATCAGCAGTTCGAACGGAGTCGTGTACTCCAGCTCGGTCTTCGGATGCGGATCGAGGCTTTGCAGCGTTTCGAAGATGGCGCGTCGCTTCTTGGCGTTCATCGGGGTTTGTTCGTGTCGCTCGATGCGTTGCCGGGGTCGCTCACGCCCAGGCGGCGACGGCGTTCTTCCGCTGCGTCGATCTGCGCCTGCACGGCCGCGCTCACGTGCTCGGTGTTCTTCGGGCCGGCGCCGAGCTTCGCCAATTCTTCTTTCTTCTTGCGGGCGCGCTCCATCGCGGCCTGGATGATCGCGCGTTTTTTGGCTTCGGCGTCGTCGTTCGATGCGGTGGCTTGCGTGACTTCCGTGGCTTCGGGCGCCGTCTGCGCCGAGCGCGACGCCTGCCGCGCCGACGCCCGCGCTTCCGCTTCGACGCGTTCACGTTCGATGCGCGCGATGCGCCGGTCGTGCCGCGTGCGGGCCGCATCGGCCTGTTCCTGAGTCCACGCGTCCCAGCCGGTGGCGTCGCCGGTGACGGGAATCATCGCAATGCAATCGACCGGGCAGGGCGGCACGCACAGATCGCAACCCGTGCACAGTTCCGCGATGACCGTATGCATCTGCTTGGCCGCGCCCGCGATGGCATCGACGGGACACGCCTGCATGCACAGCGTGCAGCCGATGCAGATGTTCTCGTCGATGACGGCGAGCGGCCGCGGGCGCTCCACGCCATGCGTGGTGTCGAGCGGAATCACCGGCTTGCCGAGCAATGCGGCAAGGCGTGCGGCGCCTTCTTGACCGCCCGGCGGGCACTGGTTATAGCTCGCCTCGCCGGCGGCGATGGCATCGGCGTAAGGCCGGCAGGCCGGATAGCCGCACTTGGTGCATTGCGTCTGCGGCAGCAGGTCTTCGATGCGCTCTGCGAGCGTCTTGGAATGGATGGCGGTCACGTGGGGTTGCGCGATGGCGAATTAAGCAGAGGACTCGAGGCAAAAACACATGCGAGCGACGGCGCCTGTTTGGGAAGCATTTCCGGCGGCATCGGCGCGCAGGGTTTAATGCTTCAGACGTCATTATCGCCGAAGTCCGCAACCGTCTGCGCAGGTGGCCCTTCATCCCAATTGCCAATGCCGTTGTGATGTGCGCATAATCGAACCGCTTTATCGTTTGACCGCAGGACGGTGTTCCCCAATAACTTGGCGCGCCCGTTCACGTCATGTACCCAATGCGGGCCGCGTGACGCATATCCGGACAACGCGGCTCCCGACTCATGCCACCATGAATCAGCCGAAAATCAAAAGAGATCCTGAAGGAACCCGCCGCCGTATCCTGCTTGCCGCTGCGGAGGAGTTTGCAGCGGGCGGCCTGTTTGGCGCGCGTGTGGATCAAATCGCCCGGCGGGCGGAGACCAATGAGCGCATGCTGTATTACTACTTCGGTAGCAAGGAGCAGCTATTCACAGCCGTGCTGGAGCATGCGTTCAGCGCGCTGGTCGAGGCGGAGCGATCGCTCGATCTCGAAGGCGTCGCGCCCATCGAGGCAATGACGCGGCTCGCGCATTTTGTTTGGGATTACTATCGCGATCACCCCGAACTGCTGCGTCTGGTCAACAATGAAAACTTGCACGAAGCGAGATATATCAAGGCATCGAATCGGACGCGCGAGCTGATTTCGCCTGTCGTCGAAACGCTCACGAACATTCTCGAACGTGGGCAAAAAGCCGGACTGTTTCGCACCGATGTGGATCCGCTGAAGTTCTATATCACGCTGTCGGGGCTTGGGTATTACATCGTGTCGAATCGTTTCACCCTGGAGGCGACCTTCGGCCTGGATTTCAGCGAGGCCACGCAGCGCGAACAGATGGTGAAAATGAATACGGAATTGCTGCTTGCCTATTTGACGCGTCGCTGAAACGCTGCGCCGGAGGGCAGAAAAAAACGTCGCGCCTTACAAAAGGCGCGACGTTTTCATTTGAAGAAATGGAATCGGTACCTAAACCGAAATCACGCAGGAACCGCTTCGGTCTTCGGCGATTTGTCGTGTTCGAGAATGAACTCGCGCAATTGCGGATACACCATCGTGCGCCAGCGCCGGCCCGAGAAAATGCCGTAGTGGCCGGCCTTTTCCGCCGTGAAATGACGCTGATTCTTTTGCGGAATGCCTGTGCACAGGTCGTGCGCGGCGCGCGTCTGGCCGCTGCCGGAGATGTCGTCGAGTTCGCCTTCGATCGTGAAAAGCGCCGTGTTCGTGATGTCCTGCGGGCGCACCGGCTCGCCGTTGACTTCCCACGTGCCTTCGGCCAGACGGAATTCCTGGAACACGACGCGAATCGTCTCCAGGTAATACTCGGCGGCCATGTCGAGCACGGCGTTGTATTCGTCGTAGAACTGGCGATGCTGTTCGGCGTCGTCATCGTCGCCGCGCAGCAGGTTTTGATAGAAGTCCCAATGCGCGGTCAGATGGCGCTCGGGATTCATCGCGACGAAGCCCGCATGCTGCAGAAAGCCGGGATACACCTTGCGGCCCACGCCCGGATAGTTCGCCGGCACCGTGTAGATGACGTTGTTCTCGAACCATTCGTAGGAGTGCTCGCTCGCGAGCGAGTTGACCGATGTCGGGCTGCGGCGCGCGTCGATCGGGCCGCCCATCATGGTCATCGTGCGGGGCGTGGCTTCGCCGCGGCTCGCCATCAGCGAGATCGCGGCGAGCACCGGCACGGTCGGCTGACACACGGAAATGACGTGCAGGTCCTTCGCGCCGATGTGGCGGATGAACTCCTGAATATATTCGACGTAATCGTCCAGATGGAACCCGCCGTTCTCGATCGGCACCATGCGTGCGTCGAGCCAGTCGGTGATGTACACCTTGTGGTCCTGCAACAGTGTGCGCACGGTATCGCGCAGCAGCGTCGAGTGATGGCCGGACAGCGGCGCGCACACGAGCACGATCGGCTCGTCCTTCAGCTTGGTGACGGTCGCGCTGTCGTCGGCGAAGCGCTTGAAGCGCAACAGCCGGCAGAACGGCTTCTCGACGACCGTCTGCTCGACGATCGGAATGTTATGACCGTCCTTGACGATCTGATGGATGCCGAATTCGGGTTTCTCGTAGTCCTTGCCGAGCCGGTAGAGCAGTTCATAGCCGGCGGCGAAGCGCGTGGAGCCGGGAACGTAGGCGAGGGGGCTGGCCGGATTCACGAACGACTTCGACGCGGCCTGGGCCCATGCGGTGAGGGGAGACAGCATGGCCCGCTGAAATTCGTGGATTTGGTAAAGCATTTTCGCCCCAATGACTTCGGTACGTACCGGTCTGCCCGCCGAACCCGTTTGCTGCTTTCGGACTCGACGGCGATCAAAAAATCCTCGCGGCGCGGCGGCTTTCCCGCGCTGCCAGGTGCAAAGGTGCTGCCGCCATACGGCTAGACTGGCGGAAAGATCAACGAAAAGAAAGATTTTCCGCCCATTAACCTGTCAGTACAACCATACGGTAGAAATTGCAAGCTTTCTCGCAACACATTGTTGCATTGCATCAATTTTAACGGCGGTATGGCCTTCCGCCAATGAAAACAATCGCTTGCATCGATTCTTAGTCTTTTGCGGCGGCGGCATCGACGGCGACGTCCGCTTCCGCATCCTCCGATGTCGACGGCCGGCCGGTCGCCTTCGCCATGCCTTCCTCGTGACGCATCAAGTTCATTCCTGTATGCACCAGTGCAACATGCGTGAACGCCTGCGGAAAATTGCCGACCATGCGTTTCGCCACCGTGTCGTACTCCTCCGAGAGCAGGCCCACATCGTTGGCCAGCCCGACGAGGCGTTCGAACATCGTGTACGCTTCCTCGAGCCTTCCTTGCAGCGCCAGATTGTCGACAAGCCAGAAGCTACAAGCCAGAAACGTGCCTTCTCCAGGCGGAAGACCGTCCGCCACCTCGGTAGTGTGGTAACGCTTGACGAGGCCATCGTGCGTCAGATCGGTCTCGATCGCATGTACGGTGCCGGTCACACGCGGATCATCGGGCGGCAAAAAGCCTAGAAGAGGGATGAGCAGCAAGCTCGCGTCGAGCGCATCGCCGTGATAGGTCTGCACGAACGAGTTCATCTGCGCATTCCAGCTTTTCACGCAGACGTCCGCGTGAATCCGGTCGCGCATTTCGCGCCAGTGGTCGATGGGCCCGTGCAGGTTGAACTTCTCCGCCGAGCGGATCGTGCGGTCGTAGGCGACCCACGCCATCACTTTCGAGAACGTGAAGTGCTGGCGCCCGCCGCGCACTTCCCAGATGCCTTCGTCGGGTTCCTGCCAGACGGTGTCGAGATGCCGAAGCAGCGCGCACTGGATGGACCACGCGGTATCGTCGCTTTGCAGGCCGCCGACGCGCGCCAGATGCAGCGCATTCATCACTTCGCCATAGACGTCGAGCTGCAACTGCTCGACCGCGCCGTTGCCGATGCGAACGGGCTGCGCGCCTTCGTAGCCCGGCAGCCACGGAACCTCCCATTCGGCCAGCCGACGCTCCCCCGCGATGCCATACATGATCTGCACCTGCGACGGCGAGCCGGCCATCGCGCGCCCGAGCCATGCGCGCCAGGCGCGGGCTTCGTCGTAATAGCCGCCGCGCATCAGCGCGAGCAGGGTGATGGTGGCGTCGCGCAGCCAGCAATAGCGATAGTCCCAGTTGCGCGTGCCGCCGAGTTGTTCCGGCAGCGATGTTGTCGGCGCGGCGACGATGCCGCCCGTTGGCTCATAGGCGAGCGCCTTGAGCGTGATGAGCGAACGGCGGATTGCGCCGGCCCAGCGGCCCTTCACTTCGCCTTGCGCGGCCCATTCGCGCCAGTGATTTTCAGTGCGAGCGAGTTGCGTGTGCGGATCGTGCGCGGGCGGCAGACGCAAATGCGACTGCGAATAGCACAGCGAGAACGGCACGCGCTCGCCGGCGCTGACATCGAAGCAGGCGGTCGTGCGCATGTTTTCGCCGACGAGTTCGACCGGCGTGCGCAGCACCGCGAGGTCCGGGCCGGCGATCGCGCGGATGCCGCTGTCGTTCGACAGCCGGCACACCCACGGCACCACCGATCCATAGTCGAAGCGCAGAACCAGTTCCATCTTCATTTGTACGGTGCCGCGCTTGCCGACGACGATCCGCACCAGTTCCGAATGACCGTTGCGCGCCGGCATGAAGTCGACGACCGTGACGGCGCCCTGCGGCGTTTCGAAGTCGGTTTCGAGGATGAGCGTGTCGTCGCGATAGCGGCGGCGCGTAACCGGAGATTCGCCATCGGGCATCGATGGCGCGAGCAGCCATCGACCGTGCTCGGGCGTGCCAAGCAGGGCGGCGAAGCATGCGCCGGAGTCGAAGCGCGGCCAGCAAAGCCAGTCGACGGAGCCGTCGCGGGCGATGAGAGCAGCGGTGTGGCCGTCGCCGACCATGGCGTAGTCTTCGATTAGTGCGGGCATAAGCTGACGTCTTCTGGCGTGCGGCGCGCGATGCGCCGGATGGACGGGAACGCCGCGCGATTTCAATGGCGTGGCGAGAAGCGCATGTGCATGTGGCCGCATTCTGCCGCAATCGTTCGTGGCGAGCAGAAAACGTGACGTTCGCGCGCTGTGCGGCCCGACGCGACACCAAGTGCGACGGCGTGCCGCGCCTCGTTGGCGGATAAAGGCTAGGCATGCGCCGATGCCGCGGTTGATAAAAATATTGCCTGATGTTTGAATGAAAGCTCGTGTAAGGCCAGCGCGCCTTCTCTCTCATCGTTGCACGCGTTTCGAGGAATAGATCTCCATGCTCAATCCGTCGAAAGCTGACTGCATCGCCATTCTTTCCGCCGCAAGCGGTGTGCGCGACAGCGACGCCTTGCTTGCACTCGATCACAAACGGCTCGGCCTTTCCCGCAACGCGATGGACACCACCGCGATTTTTCTCACCGAGCGCGGATGTTTCCACCGCTACAGCTTCGGCGCGAGCGGCGTGTCGGTCGGGGCGTTGTCGCTGCAAGGCCGCTTGCGGCTGGATCAACTCGCGAACGGTTAAACCACGTCGCTGCCGCTCGTAAAAGACAGGCGGCGTATCGCTGACTTTCATCTGCAAACGCACGCGTGCGGACTCACCGCTCGCGTGCGTTTTCGCTTTCAGTCTGAAGGAAAGACGCGTGCGCGGAACCGTCAGCGCAAATCGGCGTCACAGGGCAACGTGTGCTGTCAACGTGTGCTATAGATGGGCCGCACCCGAACCGAACAAGCCGATCAGCCCGATGACGATCAGATAGATCGCCACGATGAAGTTGAGCAGCCGCGGCATCACGAGGATGAGAATGCCCGCGATCAGCGATACGACCGGTCCGAGGCTCAGGTGAATGTTCATCGCGTCAGTTCCTTTTGTTCGTTCGAGTTATGCGGTCTGTCTGTCGCGTCCCGCTTGCGATTCGCGCGGTCCGCAACTTGCTGTCGCACACCGCCGATCTTGCCGGCCGACACCCGCCCTTGATAACAAGCAGCAAATAGACGACGAGGAGGTTTCATGCAACCGATCCATTCCTGCGCCGCGACGAATGCGCCATTGCAAGCCGCGCGCCGGCCCGCGCGGACAGTGCGCTGGGCCAAGGGCGTCGCGTTGATGCTCTCGCTCGCCGCCGCCCATGCCTTCGCGCAGACGCCGGGCGCAGCCGCGCCGTCCTCCGCTGCGAGCGGCGTCACGAACGCCGCCGGTGCGAGCGACGTCTATGACCTGCTCATCGGCACTTACACGGGCGGCGGCAAGAGCGAAGGCATCTATGTCTATCGCTTCGATGCGGGCAACGGCGAACTGACGCGCATCGCGTCGGCGCAGACGGTGAACCCTTCGTATCTCGTCGTCAGCCGCGACAACAACTATGTGTACGCGGTCAACGAGCTTCCCGGCGACAACGGCCCCGCGTCGCAACGCGGCGGCGTCAGCGCGTTCCGCTTCGATCGCGCGAGCGGGCAACTGAGCTTTCTCAATCGCGTGTCGGCAGAGGGCAACGATCCCTGCTATCTCGCGATCTCGCCCGACGGCAAGTATCTGCTCACCGCCAACTATTCGGTCGCGGCCAATCCGGGCGGCAGCTTCGCCGTCTTTCCGCTCGCTGCGGACGGGCATGTCGGCGCATCCGTGCTGACGGTGCATCACGAAGGCAGCGGGCCGGTGAAGGGCCGGCAGGACAACTCGCACGTCCATTCGACGGTCTTCTCGCCCGACGGCAAATATCTCTTCGCGCAGGATCTGGGCGTCGACAAGGTCTTCGGTTATCGCTACACGCCCGATGGCAGCCGCGGCCTCTTTGGTCCGACCGATTCGCGCTACACGCCGGTCAAGGCCGGCTCCGGCCCGCGCCATTTGATCTTCGACGCGAGCGGCAAGCACGCCTATCTGACGACCGAGATGAACGCGTCGGTGCTCGTCTTCGATTACGCCAATGGCAAGCTGACGGAAACGCAATCGCTGCCGATGACCGCGCCCGGTTTCAAGGGCAAGGTGGGCGGCGGCGCGCTGCATCTGTCGCCGGACGGGCGCTTTCTCTACGCGACGAACCGTGGCGACGCAAACGAACTCGTCGCGTTCGCGGTCAATCCGGCGAACGGCCGCCTGAAGTTGCTGAAGCGTTATCCGACGCTCGGCAAGACGCCGCGCGAATTCGCGATCGAGCCGGGGGGGCGCTGGCTCGTCATCGGCAATCAGGAGAGCGACAGCGCGTTCTTCTTCCGGCGCGATCCCGCGACGGGCGAACTTGCGTCGGACCCAAAACGGCTGTCGATCGGATCACCCGTGGATTTCAAGTTCGTCTCTCCGTCTTGACGCATTGCGCCGTACCCGTTAGCCACGCAGCCCAGTAACGATGACAAAAATAGCGGTCAAGGCGGTCACGGTTTCCTTGCTCAGTCTGTCGTTCGCGGCGCATGCCGGCGAAGCGCAGTGCGACTACAAGCACGACTGGTTGTCGTCGGCGTGCGAACGCGTGATGCGCGTCGCGCACGACGGCACCTGGGACTTATACGTAACCGGCTATGGCTGGCACATCGACGGCTACACGAATCGTAGCGAGCTGAATCCGTGGTCATGGGGCGGCGGCGCGGGCAAGCACTGGGTCGACGCGAACGGCAACGAAGACCTGCTCTTCGCGATGGCCTTCTCGGACTCGCATCACAACGTCGAGCCGATCGTCGGCTATGCGCGCCAGTGGTACACGAACCCGGTGCTCGGCGGCTTGCAGGTCGGCGGCGGCTTCTTCGCGGGCTTCACCGCGCGCAGCGATGTCGCGCATTACCTGCCGCTGCCGCTCGCGTTTCCGGTTGCATCGGTGCGCTACCGGCGGACGTCGTTTTTGGGAACGTTCATCCCGCGCATTCCCGGTCTCAACGATGGCGATGTCGCATTCTTCTTCGGCCGCTACGAGTTTTAGTACGATGCCGCAGCGGCGCGCGATTCGAAGCCGCCATCGTCAATAGCATTGAAAGGCACAAGCAAGATTGGACACCATCCGCAACTCCGACGCGACGGCGCGCACCAGCACCGGCACCAGCCGCAGCGATCCGGCGCCGCCCGGCTTCATCAGCGCGTTCGACTTCGCCGGCGGCGATGCAATCCGCCTTTCGTGGGATGAAGCGCGCAGGGCCATCGCCGGCGACGGTATCACCTGGCTGCATCTCTCCGCGAACGACGATACCGTCGAAAGCTGGCTCGAAGGCGTCACCTCGATGCCCGACGTCGCACGCGAATTCCTCAACGGCGAGGACAAGCGGCCGCGCGTGCACATGGGCGCGAACTTCATCTACGGCGTGGTCGCGGATCTCGAACTGGTCGCCGCCGCGCAGCAAGCCGCGTCGCCCGGCGCGCGCGAGGCCAACCGCGCGACCGGGGCGCTGCGCTTCTACGTCGACCGGCATCGCATGATCACCGTGCGCGCGCGTCCTTTGCAATCGACCGACCGGCTGCGTCACGCGGTCCTCGAAGGCGCGACGTTCCGCGATACCGTCGATCTCTTCGCGGGCCTGATCCGCGCGCTGAACGAGACGTTCGTGGACCGCATCGATGAAATCGGCGATCGCCTAGATGATGTCGAAGAAGGCGTGCTCGAAAACAGCCACGCGAACTGGCGCACGCAGCTGGGCGACGTGCGGCGGCGTCTGGTGGAGGTAAAGCGCTTCATCGACCCGGAGCGCAATGCGTTGACGCAACTCGTCACACGCCGGCTCGAATGGGCCGAACCGCGCTCGATGGAAGCGCTCGTGCAGGCCATTCAGGTGCTCAACGGGCTGGGCGGCGGGCTGGAAGGACTCTATGAACGCGCGAAGCTGCTGCAGGATGAAATCGCGGCGCAGTTGTCCGAAGACATCAACCGCAAGCTGCTGTGGCTCGCGATCATGTCGGCGTTGCTGCTGCCCGCCACGCTCGTGACGGGCATCTTCGGCATGAACGTAGCCGGCTTGCCCGGCACGCACGATCCCCATTCGTTCTGGATCGTCGTCGGCGTGATGGCGGGGTGCGCCGCCATCACGATCCTGCTGTTGCGCAAGCTGCGTCTATGGTGACGGCGGCCTGACGCGCTCACTCGCCGGGGCCGGGCGGCGCGAGCACTTCGCGATTGCCGTTGCTGCCCATCGGCGAGACGAGTCCGGCGGCTTCCATCTGTTCGACGAGCCGCGCGGCGCGGTTATAGCCGATGCGCAACTGCCGCTGCACCGACGATATCGACGCGCGCCGCGTCCGCACGACGAACGCGACGGCTTCGTCGTAGAGCGGATCAGCTTCCGCATCGGGCGTTTCACCGAACAGGTCCTGCGAACCGCCTTCGGCCGTCGGCCCAGAGAGAATGCCTTCCTCGTACTCCGGCTCGCCGAACTGCTTCAGATATTCGACCACGCGATGCACTTCGTCGTCCGCGACGAACGCGCCGTGCACCCGCTGCGGATAACCGGTTCCGGGCGGCAGGAACAGCATGTCGCCCGCGCCGAGCAGCGATTCCGCGCCCATCTGGTCGAGAATCGTGCGCGAATCGATCTTCGACGACACCTGGAACGCCACGCGCGTCGGAATGTTCGCCTTGATGAGGCCGGTGATGACATCGACCGAAGGACGCTGAGTCGCGAGAATCAGGTGGATGCCGGCCGCGCGCGCCTTCTGCGCGAGCCGCGCGATCAACTGTTCGATCTGCTTGCCGGCGACCATCATCAGATCGGCGAGCTCGTCGATGACGACGACGATCAACGGCAGCGTCGACAGCGGCTCGGGCGCGTCGGGCGTCAGCGAGAACGGGTTCGACAGCTTCTTGCCCGCCGCTTCCGTGTTGCGCACCTTCTGATTGAAGCCTTGCAGGTTGCGCACGCCGACCGCCGACATCAGCCGATACCGCTTCTCCATTTCGCCGACGCACCAGTTCAGCGCGTTGGAGGCGAGCTTCATGTCGGTGACGACGGGCGCGAGCAGATGCGGGATGCCCTCGTAGACCGAGAGTTCCAGCATCTTCGGATCGATCATGATGAGGCGCACGTCCTCGGGCTTCGCCTTGTAGAGCAGCGAGAGGATCATCGCGTTGATCGCGACCGACTTGCCCGAACCGGTCGTGCCCGCGACGAGCATGTGCGGCGCTTTGGCGAGATCGGTCACGACCGGATTGCCGACGATGTCCTTGCCCATCGCGATCGTCAGATTCGATTTCGACGAGCGATACACGTCCTGCTCCAGAATCTCGGACAGGCGGATCATCTGGCGCTTCGCGTTCGGCAGTTCGAGGCCCATGCAGGTCTTGCCGGGGATCGTCTCGACGACGCGGATCGACGTGAGGCCGAGCCCGCGCGACAGGTCTTTCATCAGGCCGACGATCTGGCTGCCGCGCACGCCGAGCGCCGGCTCGACCTCGAAGCGCGTGATGACCGGGCCCGCCGACGCGCCGACGACCGTCACCGGCACCTTGAATTCCTGCAGACGCTGTTCGATCAACTGGCCCGTATCGGCGAGGCGCTCTTCTGACACGGGCTCGACTTCGTCGGAAGCGGGTTCGAGCAGGTCGAGCGTCGGCAACTCCACCGCCGATGCTTGCGGCGCGTGGAACTCGAACGCCGCGCCGGCGAAGCCGCGCACGGGCTGGCGCGATTCGGGCGCGGGTGCGGGCGTGGGAAGCTCGACGGTGGCGGGCGGCGGTTCGCGGCTTGCCTGCTGCTGTGGCTGTGGCTGTGGCTCCGGCGGCGTCTCGGCGGGTGAGGCAAATGCCGCAGGCGCTGGCGGGATGGACGCGGTGTCGTCGAACCAGGGCGGCGTCTCGCTGTGCTCCAGCAGCGCGTCGGGGAACGGGGGCGGGAGAATCGGCGCGGCGTCGAAGGCATAGCTCGCGGGTTCGAATGCCGGCGTTTCCGGCGGCAGCGGCTGCATCGCGGGCGCGGGAGGCCATGCGGGTTCTCGCGGATCATCGTTCGCCGATACGGCTGCGTCCGCACGCGTCGATCCTCCGGCGGGCGGTAGCGGCGGGGCTGAGACCGGTGGCGCGCTGATCGCGGTCAGTGCGATGGCGCTGGGTGCGGCGAGAGGCGCTTCGGCGTGGCTTGGCTCGTCGGGTGCGGGAGCGTCGAGTTCACGCGGGCGCTCGGCGGCGCTCATCGGCGATTCAGGCCAGGACGGTTGGTCGGGCAGTTCGACGCCCGCAGTTGTGACGTCTTCCGTGGGCGCATCGCGCTCAGATTCGGGCGGATCGACGGGCAGCGATGCTGCGTTCTCGTCCGTACGCTCTGTGGACGACACACGCGAAGGCGCAGACGCGGCGGCGTCGAAAGGCCACTGCGGTTCGGAACTGCGTGGAGCTTCGGTCGCAACGGGTTCGGCCGCGATTGCTGGCGTTGCCTCGGCGTCACTAAGTGCTGCATCGCTTGGCGATTGCATTGCATCACTGACCCGCGCTTGACTGACTGCCGCCGCCGCTTCGATGCTCGTAGCGATCGACCGCTGTTCCGCGCTCGCAGCAGGTTCGAACGGCGGCGTATCGCCAAAGCTTTCCGGCGCGGTCGCAGCAGGAGCGGTGAAGATCGAAACGTCATCCTCCGCCGATCGCGGCGAGGGCTGCGGGCCTTTCACTGACGACGCGTCGGCGTCGGCGGGCGTGTCTGTCGGATGCACGCCAGTGTCGCGCGTCGCGACATCATGGCTTTCAAAAGCGGAGCCAACGAGCGCCTGTACGCGCGGCTGGGGCCACGCGTCTTCCGCTGGCGCGTGGGCCGATTGCGTTGCGAAAGGCGCGATTCCGTTAGCGCCCTGACGCGACTCGTGCTTAGACGTAGCAGCCGCGGCCACTTTCGTCGCGCTGTCTCCTCGCAGCGAAGAGGGCAGGGCGGACTGACCTAAGGCACCCGAGCCGCCAAAACGCGACGTTACATTCGCTCCAGAACCCGCTGCATTCTCCGGCAGCGCCTGAGCTTCATGATCGCGGGCGAGGCTTGCCCCGGCAAGCGAAGTCCAAAGCGCGGCGTTTTCTTCGATGGAGCGCAACGTCGCCTGAATGGCTTCGGGCGGTGGCGGCGGCTTCGACGGCGCGGGGGCGCGAGAAAAGGCCGGCGCGGCGAGAGGCTGGGGCCGTGGATCGCGCGCAACGGTATTTCTCGTCACATCGCCTGACGAAGCCCGTTTCGCGATGCCGCGCGACATCGGAGACGGCGACGGCGCGGTCGGAGCGCGGGGTGGCGCCATCGCGCTCGTGCTTGTCGAAAGCGGCGCTTTGGAAGGCAGCGGCGCGCGTGCAGGCGTCACCGGTGATCGATTGACCGCAGCAGCCGACGCAGTCGCAGCAGCCGTCACCGTCGATAGCGAAGGCGCCCGCGTCATGGCGACGTCACTCGCGCCGCGTCCCGTCGCTTTGCCAGCGGACTTCGACGCTCCCAGCGCAGCCGCCGACGTCGACAGCGAATTGAGCCAGCCGTCCGGCGCGACGGGTTCGACGAACGCCGCCGGCACTGCCGCCCCCGCACGTTCGAAAGCGGGGCGCTTCGAGTACGCTTCCGCCGTCGCCGCAATGTTCGCGGCAGCGGCTTCCGCGCGTCGCGTCGTAGGCTTGCCGGTCGCAGGCGGACGCCACACGGTCGGCCGCTGATAACGCCCGCTTCGATTGCCCGGCGACATGCCGAGCGTCGACTCATCATGCGACGCGCGCAGGCTCAGGGCGTCGAAATGTTCCCCGCCGATGCCGCGCACCGCCGATGCTCCACCCGCCGGCTCGCGCGCGCGGCGCTCCCGCCAGCGCATCTTGCCGGACTTCGACTTCGATTTCGCGCCTGCCTGATCGCGCGCACGCGGCTCGCGCTCGGACTCCTCGGGCGGCGTGGTCCAGCTTTGCGGCAGGCCGAAGCCGAACGCTTCCTCGACCCAGCGAAGCACCGAACGCCAACTAAAGCCGACGAGCCAGGGAAGACTGATCCCAAGCACGAGCGCCGCGAGCGCGACGGCCCCCGCCGGCTGCGCGATGCCAGCCAGCCCGCTTGCAAGCGCACGCCCGACGCGATTGACGTTCTCCTGCGCTTCGATCGCGCCGGCGAGCGCACCTTCGAGCGCGGCGCTCGACAGCAGCACGCAGAAAAAACCCAGCCACAGCCGGATCGTGCCGGGGCCGCGCAGGCCCGCACCGCCCGGCAGCACCGATTTGACGACGCGCCAGAGAAGCGCAAGGAACCAGACGACTGATGCACCGAACCAGCCAAGAACTACCGTGTGCATGCTAAGGATTGAACCAGGTTTGGGTGAAACGGATGGAACTGCTGCCCGGCAGCACGCGTCACGCGAGCGGGCCGGGCATATCGATCGAGCAGTTTAACGGGTCGCGACTAAACCGACTCGCGATGGCGTTAGCGCGCAACAGCTTTGCGGCGGGCCGCGACGCCCGCGTTCATTTGGCGCGTGGTTCGAAGGTGAGCACCTGGCCGTCTTCGAGCGTCAACTGGAGCGATTGCGGCGGGTTCATCTCGACGCCGCTCTTCACCACGTGCGCAAGGCCGTCGAGATACGGCTGCTCGAGCGCGCCGCTCGACTGCGACGGACACGCCATGCGCGTGCCGGCAAGCGGCCCGAAGCTGAGCTTGCCGTCTTTCAGATCGTACGCGCCGGTGTAGCGATTGCATCCGGAGAAGCCGCTGGCGCGCCGGCGACCGCTTTCCGTCGAGAAGTCCAGCGTAATGGGTTGCGCGCCCTGTGCGACGGCCGGCATTGCGCGGGGCTGTCCGCTCGCCTCGGTCCACGCGGTGAGTTCCCATTGCGTGTCGTCGAGCAATTGCGTCGCGGCGGGGTTGTACGGATCGGTGGGCGGCGCGCTCGCGTCGGGATGATGCGGCATGGCGCATCCGCTCAGAAGGCTCGCCACGACGAGCGCCGCGCCGGTGCAGCGCGACAGCAGTTTCGTCGACGGCCATGAGGAGAGCGAAAGCGATGCGCGGGGGAAATGCGGGGACATCGATGATCCTGAAGCTGGCGAAAGCGTAAGCGTACCGCACGCGTCCTACGCTGTGTCCAGCGTCGAGATGCAACAAAATGATCGGCGGCCATATTCCCGATGACGCTTCCCGATGACGCAGCCGGGAATTCGGGCAGCAAGCGCGAGTCAATACTGCTTGTCAATATGCCGAATGGCAGAGCGGAAGCGGCGAGCGGTGCGTGTTAACATCGCCGCCAATCGCTTCTCGATGGGCTTGCGTACGCCTTCGAAGCGGACGCACAACCGTTTTCATTGGAGCACGCATGCAGACCGATCACGCCGGAAACAACGCAGCAAGAGAACTCGCTTCGTCGATCGGCACGCCGCTTTCTTCCCACGCCACGCGCGTCATGTTGCTGGGCGCGGGCGAACTGGGCAAGGAAGTGATCATCGCGTTGCAGCGGCTGGGCGTCGAAGTCATCGCGGTCGATCGATACGCGAATGCGCCGGGGCATCAGGTCGCGCATCGCGCGCATGTCATCGACATGACCGATCCCGCCGCCTTGCGCGCGCTCGTCGAGAAGGAGCGGCCGCATCTGATCGTGCCGGAGATCGAGGCCATCGCAACCGATGCGCTCGCTGAAATCGAAGCGTCCGGCACGGCAACCGTCATTCCGACGGCGCGCGCCACGCAACTCACGATGAACCGCGAAGGCATCCGCCGCCTTGCCGCAGAAACGCTCGGCCTGCCGACATCGCCGTATGCGTTCGCGCAATCGCTCGACGAGATGAAGGCCGCGATCGCGACTATCGGCTTTCCGTGCGTCGTGAAGCCGGTGATGTCGTCGTCGGGCAAGGGCCAGTCCGTGCTGCGGAGCGAGGCGGATATCGAGCCGGCCTGGAATCACGCGATGGCGGGCGGGCGTGTGAACCACGGGCGGGTGATCGTCGAGGGTTTCATCGACTTCGAATACGAAATCACGCAACTGACCGTGCGCGCCGCCGATCCCGTGAGCGGAGAGACGCAAACCTACTTCTGCGAGCCCATCGGGCACGTGCAGGTGGCGGGCGATTACGTCGAATCGTGGCAGCCTCAGGCAATGGCTCCTGCCGCACTGGAGAAAGCGCGCGACGTCGCGGCGAAGGTCACGACGGCGCTCGGCGGCCGCGGACTGTTCGGCGTCGAGCTTTTTGTTCGCGGCGACGATGTCTGGTTCTCCGAAGTCAGCCCGCGCCCGCACGATACCGGCCTCGTCACGCTGGCGACGCAGCGCTTCTCCGAGTTCGAACTGCATGCGCGAGCGATTCTCGGTTTGCCCGTCGATACCTCGCTGAGCGCGCCGGGCGCGTCGGCGGTCATTTATGGCGGCATCGACGAAGCGGGCATCGCGTTCGAAGGCGTGCGCGAGGCGCTGGCGGTGCCGGGCGCCGACTTGCGGCTCTTCGGCAAGCCGGAGAGCTTCGTGAAGCGCCGCATGGGCGTCGCGGTCGCGACGGGCGCCGACACCGGGGAAGCGCGCGAGCGGGCCAAGCTGGCGGCATCGAAGGTGCGGCCGGTTTCGACGAAGTGACGGCATCGTCCATCGTCATCGACGGGAGAAGAGGGTGAAACGCTTGGGGCTGGCCGCGCTCGTCGCGGCATGCGTGGGACTGTCGGGCTGCGGACTGGCAGCCGCGCCGTGCCGGATCGTATCGGCGGGGCTGAAAATCGTGCCGGTGGTCGGCCATGTTGCGGCTGCGCCAACCGACGCTTGTGCGGAAGTCATCGATCCATGATTCACATGAAGCGCTTTCTCACATTCACTATCGCCGGCATGGCCGCACACACCGCGCTCGCCATGCCGCTCACGGTTCCGCAGATTCAGGCCGAATCGACGCAAACCACGCGCTATGACTGCAAGGACGGCAAGACCGTGTCGGTGCAGTACACGAACACCCGCAATCGGCAGAGCTTCGCCGCACTGACCGTCGACGGGCGCAAGCTGCTGTTCGTCAGCGTGATGGCGAGTTCGGGCGCGAGGTACGTCGCCGATCGCTTCGTCTGGTGGACTAAGGGTCCGCAGGCGAATCTGTACGACGATACCGCCGCGAAAGATTCGCCGCCGCTGCTCGCGGACTGCCAGGCCCGGGCGAAATGACACGGACGCGCCGCGCGGAAGGGCCGGAGCGCTTTCCGGGCCGGTGCTACAATGCACGGTTTCCCGGCAATGACCTGGCGGCTGCGATGGCGAGTAAATCGCGTGCAGCGCCCGGCGGGCAAGCAGCGGCAGAACGCCGTTTCGCCTGGTGCGCGGCAACGCGTGTCCGGTGTCGCGAGAGCGTCATCGAAGCGGTGTTCCATCGAAGGCGTTCGTCGTGCCGCAGCGAAGCGCAAGCTGCGACGCACCGGCCGGCCCGCGGATTGCAACGCGCGCACACCGGGCGCTGAACCTCTTGCACATTACGTCGCGGACCTTTTCGCGTCATCGAAACATTCACGCGTGACCGACCGGACCATCCCAACCGTCCGTTACGCGCGCCGCATCGAGCGGACCCTTTAGCGAAAGCCAATAAAGTCACCATGTCTGATTCCGTCGCCACGACCACGCCCACCGAACAAGCCAAGGCCGCGCTCACGTTCGACCAGTTCGGCCTGTCCGCCGACATCCTCCGGGCGGTGAGCGAATCCGGCTACACCACGCCCACGCCGATCCAGGCCGAAGCCATTCCCGTCGTCCTGGCGGGCCGCGACGTAATGGGCGCGGCTCAGACCGGCACCGGCAAGACCGCGAGCTTCTCGCTGCCGATCATCCAGCGCCTTTTGCCGATGGCGAACACGAGCGCATCGCCGGCGCGCCATCCGGTGCGCGCGCTGATGCTGACGCCGACTCGCGAACTCGCCGATCAGGTCGCCGCCAACGTGCAGACGTACTCGAAGCACACGCCGCTGCGCAGCACGGTCGTGTTCGGCGGCGTCGACATGAATCCGCAATCGGAGGCGTTGCGCCGCGGCGTCGAAATTCTGATCGCGACGCCGGGCCGGCTGCTCGATCACGTCCAGCAGAAGACGCTCAACCTCGGTCAGGTGCAGATGCTCGTGCTCGACGAGGCCGACCGCATGCTCGACATGGGCTTTCTGCCGGACCTGCAGCGCATCCTGAATCTGCTGCCGAAGGAACGTCAGACGCTGCTCTTCTCGGCGACGTTCTCGCCTGAAATCAAGAAACTCGCTGCGACGTATCTGCGCAACCCGCAGACGATCGAGGTCGCGCGCAGCAACTCGACGAACGCGAACGTACGCCAGATCGTCTACGAGGTGCACGAGAGCGATAAATCTGGCGCGGTGGCGCAGATCATCCGCGAGCGCGAGCTCAAGCAGGTGATCGTGTTCTGCAACAGCAAGATCGGCGCGAGCCGGCTTGCGCGTGTGCTGGAGCGCGACGGCATCGTGGCGACCGCCATCCACGGCGACCGCACGCAGGGCGAACGCATGCAGGCGCTCGATGCCTTCAAGCGCGGCGAGATCGAGGCGCTCGTCGCCACCGATGTGGCGGCGCGCGGTCTCGACATCGCCGAGCTGCCGGCGGTGATCAACTTCGATCTGCCGTTCAACGCCGAGGATTATGTGCACCGCATCGGCCGCACGGGGCGCGCGGGCGCATCGGGCGATGCGCTGTCGCTCTGCAGCGCCAACGAGCGCAAGCAGCTTGCCGACATCGAGAAGCTCATCAAGCGTCCGCTCGAAGTGCAGACGCTTCATGTGACGGCGCCCGCTCGTCGCGACGGCGCACGGCGCGACGAGCGTCCGGCGCGCGGCGAGCGCACGGAGCATCGTCATAGCGCGCGGGAAGACGCGGGATCGCGCCGGCGCACTTCGCCGGGCTCGAGTTCGTACGACCGGCCGCGCGGGCGTCAGCAGCCCATCGACGAATTTTTCCTGAAGCCGTATGAGCCGTCGCCATCGGCGATGAAGCGGCAGGAAGAGACGCCTGAACCGGAGCGCAAGAGCACGTCCAAGCAGCCGCTCGCGGCGTTGCTGGGCGGGCTTGGCATGCCGCGAAAGACGTCCTGATCGACGAAAAACGGCAGCTTCTTACAGCTGCCGTTTTTTTTGCCTACCGCGCGAAGCGCCGCGCCCAATCGTCCGTCGCGGCGGCGTAAAAGCCATCGAGCGTGCGGGCCGACGATGCATTGATGCCGAGATGCCGCGCCGCCTGCACGAGCGCGTCGAGCGGAGCGTCGCGGTTCAGCGGCGCCGCGCCGGTCTGCTTGCTGAGCTTTTCGCCAGCCTCGTTGTTGAGCACCGGCACGTGCAGATACGACGGCGTCGGCACGCCGAGGCATCGCTGTAAATAGATCTGACGCCCGGTCGAATCCAGCAGGTCCGCGCCGCGTACGATGTGCGTGATGCCCGCGTCGGCGTCATCGACGACGACGGCCAGTTGATACGCCCACAAGCCATCCGCGCGCTTCAGCGCGAAATCGCCGACTTCGGTCGCCAGATTCTGCGACTGCGGCCCTTGCCAGCGATCCACGAACGCAATGCACGCCGCATCGCCGTCCGGCACGCGCAAACGCCAGGCGCGGGCGGGGCGGCCATTCAGGCCCGTACGGCAGGTTCCCGGATACGCCAGCGTCGCGTGACGCGCGTGGGCATGCACGAGCGAATCCGCGATCTCGCGACGCGTGCAGCCGCACGGATAGATCAGGTGTTGCGCCTGCAACGCTTCGAACGCCTTCGCGTAGGCGGCATTGCGCCGGCTTTGCCAGACGGGCGGCTCGTCGGAATGCATGCCGAAAGCGCCGAGCGTCGCGAGAATATCGTCGGCGGCGCCGGGCACGGTGCGGGGCGCATCGACGTCCTCGATTCGCACGATCCAGCTTCCGCCGTGCGCGCGTGCATCGAGATAACTCGCGAGCGCGCTCACGAGCGATCCCGCATGCAGCGGGCCGGTCGGCGAGGGCGCGAAGCGGCCGCGATAGGTCATGTACAGGCGGTTATGCCGCCTTCGCTTCGGGGTGGCAGGCCGGGCAAGCCTCGCCCGCCTTGTAATAGGGCGATTGCTGGTCCTCGACGCTCACGACCGCGCGGCACGCGAAACATTGCGCCGTCTCGGTCGGCTCGAGGTTCGGGTTCAGCGCCGTGCGGTAATCGAACACGAAGCAGTCGCCGTTGTAATGTGCGCCGCCCACTTCCTCGAAGTACTTCAGGATGCCGCCTTCGAGCTGATAGACATGCTCGATACCCACTTCCTTCATGTGAATCGCAGCCTTTTCGCAGCGAATTCCGCCGGTGCAAAACGAGACCACTGTCTTGCCTTCCACATCGGCGCGGTTCTGCTCGATCACTTCCGGAAACTCGCTGAACTTCGCGATGCGATAGTCGAGCGCGTTGTCGAACGTGCCGACATCGACTTCGAACGCATTGCGCGTGTCGAGCATCACGACCGGGCGGCCCGCGTCGTCGTGGCCGCGGTCGAGCCAGGCCTTGAGCGTGGGGGCATCGACAGAAGGCGCGCGGCCCAGTTCGGGCCTGATCGCGGGCTTCTTCATCGTGATGATTTCGCGCTTGAGCCTGACCAGCATGCGGCGGAACGGCTGCGTGTCCGACAGGCTCTCCTTGAACTGCAAATCGGCGAAACGGCCGCCGAAAAGCGCGTCGGTCCGGATGTAGTCGATGAACTCGCGCACCTGCGCGACCGGCCCCGAAATGAACAGGTTGATGCCCTCCGGCGCCAGCAGGATCGTGCCCTTCAGGCCGAGCGCGTTGCAGCGTTCGGTGACGAGCGGCCGCCAGGCGGCGCCGTCCTCGATGGTGACGAATTTATAGGCGGAGAGATTCAGAATGTTCATGATGAAAGACGGCGAAACGCGTAGAAACGAGACAGACGCGGCAGCGGGCGGCCGCGCGAAACCTCTATTATCCCGCAAACGGCGCGGTCGATTCGAGCGGGGCGTGCGCCGCCTGGCGCGAAGCCTTGCGCGTGCGCAAATTCGACCGCGCCGAGCACCTCGTCCGTTCGGCTAACGCGGCCTGGCCGAGGGTTTTTGCGATGACCCGGATGTACAATGTCGGCCATGTCAGATCCCCGCTTCGTTCATCTCCGCGTCCACTCCGAATTCTCGATTGCCGACGGCATCGTGCGGCTGGACGACGTCGTCAAGGCCGCGTCGAAGGACGGTCAGGGCGCGCTCGCGCTCACCGATCTCGCCAACGCCTTCGGTCTCGTGCGCTTCTACAAGGAAGCGCGCGGCAAGGGCATCAAGCCGATCGCCGGCTGCGATGTCTGGATCACGAATCCCGACGATCGCGACAAGCCTTCGCGCCTGCTTTTGCTCGTGCGCGACAAGACCGGCTATCTGAATCTGTGCGAATTGCTGAGCCGCGCGTGGCTCACGAATCAGTATCGCGGGCGCGCGGAAGTGATGGTCGAATGGCTCGAAGAAGGGCTGGCCGAGGGACTGCTCGCGCTGTCGGGTGCGCAGGGCGGCGACATCGGTCTCGCGCTCGCGGCGGGCAACGAAGCGAGCGCCGAGCGCCACGCCGGGCGATGGGCGAAACTCTTTCCGAACGCGTTCTATATCGAACTGCAGCGCGCCGGCCAGCCGGGCGAACAGGCGTATATCCAGGAAGCCGTCGCGCTCGCGGCGAAGCTCGGCTTGCCCGTGGTGGCGACGCATCCTCTGCAGTTCATGACCCCCGACGACTACACCGCGCACGAAGCGCGCGTCTGTATCTCGGAAGGCGACATTCTCGCGAATCCGCGCCGTCAGAAACGCTTCACGACGGACCAGTATTTCCGCACGCAGGACGAGATGTGCGCGCTGTTCGCGGATATCCCGTCGGCGCTCGCAAACACCGTCGAAATTGCGAAGCGCTGCAATCTCACGCTCGAACTCGGCAAGCCGAAGCTGCCGCTTTTCCCGACGCCCGATGGCATGTCGCTCGACGACTACCTCGTGCAGTTGTCGAAGGAAGGGCTGGAAGTGCGGCTCGCACAGCTTTATCCCGACGAAGGCGCGCGCGAAGCGCAGCGTGAGACGTACTACAAGCGGCTCGACTTCGAGTGCGGCACGATCATCAAGATGGGCTTCCCGGGCTACTTCCTGATCGTCGCCGACTTCATCATGTGGGCGAAGAACAACGGCGTGCCCGTGGGGCCCGGCCGAGGCTCGGGCGCGGGTTCGCTCGTCGCGTATGCGCTCGGCATTACGGACCTCGACCCGCTGCGCTACAACCTCCTGTTCGAGCGGTTCCTGAACCCGGAACGCGTGTCGATGCCCGACTTCGACATCGACTTCTGTCAGGAAGGGCGCGACCGCGTCATTCAATACGTGAAGGGCAAGTACGGCGCGGACGCCGTCTCGCAGATCGCGACTTTCGGCACGATGGCCGCGAAGGCGGCAGTGCGCGACATCGGCCGCGTGCTCGATCTCGGCTACATGTTCACGGACGGCATCGCCAAGCTGATTCCGTTCAAGCCGGGCAAGCACGTGACCATCGCGGATGCGATGAAAGAAGAGCCGACGCTGCAGGAGCGCTTCGATTCCGAAGACGAAGTGCATCAGCTGCTCGAACTCGCGCAGCGCGTGGAAGGGCTGACGCGCAACGTCGGCATGCACGCGGGCGGCGTGCTGATCGCGCCCGGCAAGCTCACGGATTTCTGCCCGCTCTATACGCAGGGCGAGGACGGCGGCGTCGTCAGCCAGTACGACAAGGACGACGTGGAAGCCGTCGGCCTCGTCAAGTTCGACTTTCTGGGCCTGACCACGCTCACGATTCTGGACTGGGCTGAACGTTACATTCGCCGGCTCGATCCGTCGAAGAAGGACTGGAGTCTCGCGCAGGTGCCGCTGGACGATCCCGCTTCGTTCACGATCCTCAAGAAGGCGAACACCGTCGCCGTGTTCCAGCTGGAAAGCCGCGGCATGCAGGGCATGCTGAAGGACGCGCAGCCGGACCGCTTCGAGGACATCATCGCGCTGGTGGCGCTGTATCGTCCGGGGCCGATGGATCTGATACCGAGCTTCTGCGCGCGCAAGCACGGGCGGGAGATCGTCGAGTATCCGGACCCGCGCGTCGAACCTGTTCTGCAAGAGACCTACGGCATCATGGTCTATCAGGAGCAGGTGATGCAGATGGCGCAGATCATCGGCGGATACTCGCTCGGCGGCGCGGATTTGCTGCGTCGCGCGATGGGAAAGAAGAAGCCCGAGGAGATGGCGCAGCATCGCGAACTGTTTGCCGAGGGCGCGGCGAAGAACGGTTTGTCGCGCGCGAAGTCCGACGAAATCTTCGATTTGATGGAGAAGTTCGCGGGCTACGGCTTCAACAAGTCGCACGCGGCGGCGTATGCGCTGCTCGCGTACTACACGGCGTGGCTCAAGGCGCATCATCCGGCGGAATTCATGGCGGCGAACATGTCGCTCGCCATGGACGACACCGACAAGGTGAAGATCCTCTTCGAGGATTGCATCGGCAACGGCATGGCCGTGCTGCCGCCGGACATCAACCGTTCGGCGTATCGCTTCGAGCCGGTCGCGGAAGCCGACGGCAAGCGTTCGAGGACCATCCGCTACGGTCTCGGCGCGGTGAAGGGCAGCGGCCAGAACGCCATCGAAGAAATCCTGCGCGCACGCGAAGACGGTCCGTTCGTCGATCTCTTCGATTTCTGCGAGCGCATCGACCGCCGCGTCGTAAATCGCCGGACGGTGGAGGCGCTGATTCGCGCCGGCGCGTTCGACACCGTCCACGCGAATCGCGCGCAATTGCTCGCGTCCGTGCCGATGGCGATGGAAGCCGCCGATCAGGCCGCCGCCAACGCGATGCAGGCCGGCCTGTTCGACATGGGCGACGCGCCGCTCGCGAAGCACGAATACGTCGATGAACCCGCGTGGTCGGACAAGAAGCGTCTGCAGGAAGAGAAGACGGCGCTCGGTTTCTACCTTTCGGGCCATCTTTTCGATGCGTACAAGGGCGAAGTGCGGCGCTTCGTGCGTCAGAAGATCGGCGAACTGAAGGAAGGGCGCGACAAGCTGGTGGCGGGCGTGATTTCTTCGTTGCGCACCCAGATGACCCAGCGCGGCAAGATGCTGATCGTCAATCTCGACGATGGCACCGGCCAGTGCGAAGTGACCGTGTTCAACGAGCAGTTCGAAGCGAACAAGGCGCTGTTCAAGGAAGATGAACTGCTCGTCGTCCAGGGCCAGGCGCGCAACGATGCGTTCACGGGCGGCATTCGCTTTACCGTCGATACCGCGATGGACCTCGAACGCGCCCGCAGCCGCTATGCGCAGTCGGTGAAGGTCGAGATGAACGGCAACGCCGATGCGCTGCGTCTCAAGCGCGTGCTGGAAGCGCATACGGCGGGGGCGGAGGCGCCTGCGGCTCCGGTCGCGGCGCCGTCGCGCGAGAACGGGCGCTCGCGTCAACAGGCGCCGATTCCGAACGGGCTGAACGTGAGCATCGTGTATCGCAGCGAGCACGCCGAAGGCGAAGTGCGGCTCGGCGATGCCTGGCGCGTGAAACCGACCGACGAACTCATCACCGCGTTACGCGGGGAGTTCGCGGGGAGCGAGATCGAAATTGTTTATTGATCGGCCGCTTCGTTCAGGCGCGCGAGCTTGACGAAGCGGTAATACACGGTCTGCGCGTTGAAGACGGCGATCATGAAGCCCGCTCGCCCGTCCAGGAAACCGCGCCGCAGCACGTAAGTCCTGACGAACGCCCAGAGTCCGCGCGTGATCGCAATGCCGAGACTTCCCCGCTTGCCCGCGGCATGGCGCTGCAATGCGCCGGCCGTCGAGTAAGCGTCGAGCTTGCGCAACACCGTTTCGAAGTCTTCGTAAGAGTAGTGCAACAGTTTGCCTTCGAGCCGCGCGACGGGCGTTCCGCTCTGCACGACGAGGCGCTCATGCACGAGATCATCCGAAAAGCGCGCGCAGCCCCGTTTGAAGAGGCGCGGAATCCAGTCGGGATACCAGCCGCTGTGCCTGATCCACTGGCCGCAGAAACTCGATAACCGGTCCACTGCATACACATCGGCGCGCGGATTGTCCATCGCGGCCCGGATGGACGCAGCCAGTTCCGGCGTCACGACTTCGTCGGCGTCGATCGACAGCACCCAGTCCGTCGACAGCGCATCGAGCGCGCGATTCTTCTGCGGCCCGAAGCCCGGCCACTCGCGCCGGATCAGCACGCGCGCGCCGTGCGCCTTGGCGATATCCACGGTCGCATCGGTGCTGCCGCCGTCGATCACGACGATATCGTCGGCGAAGGAAACGGAGTCGAGGCATTGCGCGAGCCGTGCAGCCGCGTTGTACGTGATGATGGCGATGCCGAGGCTGGCGTGCGTCATGAATTGAAGCCGAGTGGACCGTGGCGCGTATTTTAAGACCATCGGTCGAGATTTACGTTTGCGCCGGGATGAGTCGCGGGTAGCCAACGGTTTACAATGGCGGATTGTTGTGGCGCGGGGCCATGCCGCCCGGCGCGGTTCTTCGCCCGGCTGGCGGCGCGCGCGCCGGGACAACGCAACGGCAGAGGATCATTTGAGCGAGAAGCAGACATTAAGAAAGACCATCGGCGAGGGCGAGAACTCATCGTCCACTGCCGTCATGCGGCGGCTCTGGCCGTATCTGCGGCCGCTCATGGGCTTCGTGCTCCTCGGTCTCCTTGCGATGGGCTTCGTCGCCGCGAGCGAGGCCGGCATCCCGATGCTGCTCAAGCCGCTGCTCGATCATGGTTTCGGCACGAAGAGCAGCGACAAGGCGAGGTGGATCGTGCCTGTCGCGGTGATCGGCCTCGCGCTGGTGCGCGGCACCGCGCAGTATGCTGCCGGCTACTTCCTTTCTTATGTATCGAACAAGATCCTGCTGCAGTTACGCCTGCAGATGTTCGACCGCATGATCCACACGAGCGCCGGCTTTTTTCAGCGTGAGACGGCGAGCACGGTCATCAACGCGATAGTCTTCGAGGTCAATCAGATCCTGCAGGTGTTGTCCGGCGTCGTCGTGACGCTGGTGCGCGATTCGCTGACCGTCGTGTTCCTGCTCGGCTACCTGTTCATTCTCAACTGGCGTCTCACGCTGATCGTCGCGGTCATTTTGCCGGCCATCGGCTGGCTCGTTTCGAAGATCAACCGGCGCTTGCGGCGGCTGAACCGCGAGCATCAGATGTTGACCAACGAGCTGTCGTATATCGTCGAAGAGACGGTCGGCGGCTACAAGGTCGTGAAGGTGCACAACGGCGAGCCGTATGAGATGGGGCGCTTCTCCGAGATGAGCGGCCGCTTGCGCGGCTACGCGATGCGCATGCAGGTGTCCGGCGGCCTTGCGCAGCCGCTGACGCAGTTTCTTGCTTCGATCGCGCTCGCCGTCGTCATCACGATTGCGGTGCTGCAATCCGCGAGCGACCAGACGACGGTCGGCGGCTTCGTCGCGTTCGTCACGTCGATGCTGCTCGTCATCTCGCCGCTCAAACATCTGATCGACGTGAACCAGCCGCTGCAGCGCGGCGTGACGGCGGCCGAACTGATCTTCGGTCTTATCGATGAACCGCCGGAGCCGGCCGGAGGCGGGCGCCCGCTTCCACGCGCGGAAGGCCGCATCGAGTTCCGTAACGTGTCGTTCAACTACGGCACGCAGGAACGCGCCACGCTCGACGACGTCTCGTTCAAGGTCGCGCCGGGCGAAATGGTGGCGCTCGCGGGGCCGTCCGGAAGCGGCAAAACCACGCTCGTCAACCTGCTGCCGCGCTTCTTCGATCCGGCCGGCGGCCAGGTGCTCGTCGACGGCGCCCCGATCACCGAATACGCGCTGCATGATCTGCGCGCACAGATCGCGATGGTCAGCCAGGACGTCGTGCTCTTCAACGATACGATCGCTGCCAACGTTGCTTACGGCACCGTTCCGGATCGCGATCGCGTGCTGGCGGCGCTGGCCGCAGCCAACCTCTCCGATGTCATTGGCTCGCTGCCCGATGGCATAGATACCTTGATCGGCGGCAACGGCATGCGCTTGTCGGGCGGCCAGCGTCAGCGGCTCGCCATCGCGCGCGCCATCTATAAGGATGCCCCGATCCTGATCCTCGACGAAGCGACGTCGGCGCTCGACTCCGAGTCAGAGCGGCACGTGCAGTCCGCGCTCGAAACGCTGATGAAGGGCCGCACGACGCTCGTCATCGCGCACCGGCTGTCGACGATCGAGCGCGCTGACCGCATCCTCGTGCTGGAAGCGGGCAAGATCGCGGAGCAGGGCAGTCATGCCGAACTGCTGCGGCTCGGCGGCCTGTATGCCCATCTGCATCGCATTCAGTATCAGCAACAGGCGGCGTAACGCCGTTCGGCTGCGTTCCATTCCACAACTCGCCTTTGTCGAACGAGCAGTTTCCAACATGCAAGCGATCGCAGAATGAAGCGAGTTTTGATAGTCAAGGTCAGTTCGTTGGGCGATGTGATCCAGGCACAGGCGGTCGTCGGTGATCTGCATCGCGCTTTTCCGGGGCTGAAGGTCGACTGGGCGACCGACGAGAATTTCGCCGACATACCGCGCTGGAATGCGGGCGTCGCGCGGGTGCTGTGTGCGCCGCTGCGCCGCTTCAAGAAGGCCCGCAACCTCGACGATCTGAAGGCCATCTGGGCGTCGATTGCCGATTTGCGGCGCGAACGCTATGACGCCGTCTTCGACCTGCACGGCGTCTACAAGAGCGCGATCATCTCGTTTCTCGCCCGTTCGAAGCGCCGCTTCGGTTACGCGAACGTCAATCTGGGCGAGCGCGGCGCTGCGTTTGCCTATACGCATCGGTTCGCGCCTCGTCACGATGCGAACGCGTGGCGCGGCATGCGCCAGACGCTGGCTGACACGCTCGGCTATGCGATCGACGCCGCTCCGCCCAGCGTCTTTGCCATTCCGAAGCCCGCCGCGCCGCTTCCCGTGACGAAAGACGTGCCGTTCGCCTTGCTCTTTCACGCGACGTCCAAGGCAGAAAAGAAGTGGCCAATCGACAAGTGGATTGCGGTGGCGCAGTCGCTCGTCGCGCGGGGCATGACGCCGCTTCTGCCGTGGGGTTCCGATGCCGAGCGCCGCGACGCCGAAGCGATTGCGCAAGACGTCGCCGGCGCGCGGGTGCTGCCGAAACTGAGCATCGAGGAGATGGCGCAGCACATCGCGCTGGCCGCGCTGGTTGTCGGAACGGATACGGGCCTCGTGCATCTGGCGAGCGAACTGCGCCGGCCGACGGTGATGATTTTTAGCGCGACCTCGCGGCCGCATTTTGGTGTAGATGTCCCCGGCTTATGTGTCTCGATCGGCGATGAAGGCGCTCCGCCGTCCGTTGAACAGACGCTTGCGGCCATTGATTCTGTAGTTGAGCGTTCTTGAAGATACTTCTTACTAATTTTCACGATGGCCGCGGTGGCGGCCACGACACATATATCGTCGCGATTGCACGGGCTCTGTCCGTGAGACATCAGGTGTTTATTGCAGCACCCGGCTCGAGCCGGCTGTTCGACCATGCCCGCGCGCTGCCGGGCGTGACCGCCGTGCCGATGAGTTTTCCCGCCAAGATCAAGGACTTCCCGCGAATGCGCGCCGCCTGGCGCACATTGCGCACGTTGATCGAACGCGAGCGCTTCGATGTCATCCACGCGAACGGCTCGCCGGATCACCGTTTGTTGCTGCTCGTCATGTTGTGGTGGAAGAAACCCCGGCCGGGGATCGTTTTTACGAAGCACAACTCAATTGCCATCAAGCGCGACTTCCTGACCCGGCTCCGGGCGACGCTCGCTACCGACGAAGTCATCGCGGTGGCCGATTCGACTGCGGAACTCGTGCGCGGGTCGGTTTATGGACGCTGTCCGCTCACGGTAGTGAAGAACGGCGTCGACCTTGTCAAGTTCGCGCCGCGCGATACAGCCGTTGCCGCCGTGAAGCGCGAGAGGATGCTGGGAAAGGAGTGCGCCAAACGTCTGGTTATCGGCACCATTAGCGGGTTCGATTCGTATAAAGGGACCATGGACATGATCGCGGCGGTGGCCGCGCTTCCCGCGGACTTGCGCGCGCAGGTGATGGTGGTCGTGGTGGGCACCGAGCCGAACGACGAGCAGAACCAAAGCATCGATTCGCTCGGCATGCGGGATCATGTACATGTTGCGGGATTCGTGGAGAATGTGGCGGACTACATCGCCACGTTCGACGTGGGCTTCGTGCTGTCGTTCGCAGTGGAAGCGGTGTCCTTCGCGTGCCGCGAGATGATGGCGATGGCCAAGCCCGTCATCGTGACTTCCTACGCCGGGCTGCCCGAAAACGTCGATGACGGCGAGAACGGCTGGATCGTCGAGCCGCGCGACGTCGAGGCCCTCAGCGCCACGCTGCGATCAATCATCGCGGCTCGCAGCCAGTTGCCGGCGATTGGCGCGCGCGCGTACGTCAAGGCAATAAGCGAGTTCTCGGACGAGCGCTTCATCGATGCGACCGAGGCGGTTTATCGGCGTGTCGCGCCTGCCTTTACCGCGCCCGCGCCGTTCATCGTGAATTCGATCGTCACGCGTTTATCAACTTCCAGCTGGGATGCCTAACGCAGTGCCTAAGCCGACCATCCACCTCATCAACGGATTCATGAATGAGAACGGCGGCAGCGAGCAGGAAGCCCTGCATCTCGCCCGCCTGTTGCGCGATCGCAGCGATCTCACGTTGTGGTCGCCGTCGGCTCGTTGTTCGCCGGAGCTTGCGCGCCGCCATGGCATACGGCGAATCGGGCTCGGCGCGGGGCATCGTCCAAATGGCGGGACGTTCGTATTCGTCGGCTCGCACTGGCGCAATAAGCTGTGGCCGTATCTCACCCGCGCGCCACAGCGCCTGATCTACGTGTTCAACACGTTCCATCCGAAGCTCCTCTCGCTGACCGCGACACATCCGTCGATGCTGCGCTGGCCGCGCACGGAATACGTGTTCATCTCCGAGTTCCAGCGAAAGCTGCTGGGCGTCGACGGCGAAGTGCAGCCGTCGCCCATCGACATCGTGCAGTTCTCACCCGCCCCGCAACAGCGTCCAACTGATGGGCGTCCGGTCGTCGGGCGCCTGAGCCGCGACACGCTCGACAAGCACGATCTCGACGACATCGCGCTTTACCGGGCCTGGGCCGGCGAGGGCGCCGAGATACGACTGCAGGGCGCGACCGCGTTGCGCGCGGCAACCGGCGAAACGCTGGCGAATGCTCCGGCTATTCATATCCTGCCCGAAGGCGCGTTGCCCGCAGTCAGCTTCCTGCACAGCCTCGATGTCTTTTATTATCGGACCGGCGCGCATGTCGAGACGTTCGGGCGGGTCGTGCTCGAAGCGATGGCGTGCGCACTGCCCGTCGTATGTCACCGGCGCGGAGGCTATGCCGAATGGATTCGCCATGGCGAGAACGGCTTTCTGTTCGATAGCACCGACGAAGCGCGCGGTCTCGTCAGCACGCTGCTGAACGATCGCGCGTTGCGTGAAGCGGTCGGAAAGCAAGCTCGACGCACGGTGGAAGCCATCTATTCGGACGAAGCCCTGCGAAGCCGGGCTGATTTTTATCTGCGTGGCGCGAGATGAAGGTTCGGGGTACCGGAAACAAATAATGCAAGTCACATATAACTCGAAACTGGGCCGCTCGGGTAGCGAGTCTTACCAGCTGGTCGCGGCGAAATGGTTCGCCATCCTGACGCTTTGCCTCGTGCCCATTTCGACGGCAGGCGTGAACGTCGGCTCCGCGGTATTCGCGGTGCTGGCTCTGATATCGCCTGAAGTATGGCGGCGTGCGCGTACTTTGCGCGCCCGGTCGCCCGCGGCATTGGCCGCGCTCGTGCTGTTCATCGCGCTCGCATTGAGCCTCGCGTACACGTCGCCGGGCATGAACGAGGCGGTCGACTTCCTGATGAAGTACAGGAAGCTGCTGTTCATCCCGCTGCTTTATCTCGTCTTTGCCGACGATAAGTCCACGGCATGGGCCAGCGTCGCCGTGTGGGGCCTTTTTGCGTCGCTCGTGCTGACGATGATCCTGACCTACACGAACTACCTCGGCTGGACGGCGGTCGGGCCGGTGCACGGCACGGACGCGATAACGCGGCCGTGGGTCTTCAAGGACCATATCTCCGGCGGCCTGATGATGGCGTTTCTGGTTTGCCTCGCGGCATCGCTGGCGAAGTCGGCGAAGCACGCGGTCGCGAGCAAGGCGCTGTATCTCGTTGCCGTGCTGGCGATGGTCAACGTCCTGTTCGTGCTTCAAGGGCGCACGGGGCAAGTGGTGGCGATCGCGTACATCGCCATCTATCTCGTGATGCACGCAGCGCAGTTCCGCCGATACGACAAGCGCACACGCTGGATTGCGGGCGTCGGAGCGATCATCGTCTGCCTGTGCGTCGGGGCCTTCGTGATGTACGGCAAGGATTCGCGCCTTGCCGACACGGCCCAGGAGATCACCCAGTTCGAAACGCAGAACAAGAACACGTCGATGGGCGTGCGTATCGAGTTTTACCGCCGCAGCCTCGCGCTGATCGCGGAGCGGCCTATCGCCGGCTTCGGCGTGGGCAGCGTGCGCACGCAGTTCGAGCGGCTTGCGAGCATGCAGACGGGCGGACGCGCGGCCATGGCCGGCAATCCGCACAACGAGTTCTTCCTGATGGGCGTGCAACTCGGGCTGATCGGCGTCGCGCTCTTCGTATGGTTTCTGGTCGCGGTGGCGCGAGCGAGTCAACGCCTCGTCGAGCCTGCGCGGAGTATCGCGCAGGGTTATCTCTTTGCGTTCGTGCTCGGTTGTCTCGCGAACTCGTTGCTTCTGAACTTCACCGAGGGCAACCTGTTCGTGTTTCTTATCGGGATATTGATCAGCGCCGCGCCGAAGGAGAGCGGGGAAACGCGGGCAGTTTAGACGGACGAAGCGGGGCAGTCGTCACATCAACACGATGTCATACTGCTCCTGACTCAGATTCGACTCCACCTGCAGCGAAACCGGCTTCCCGATGAAGTCCATCAGCATCGCCAGATGCTGGGACTCTTCTTCGAGAAACAGATCGATGACCTGCTGCGACGCCACCACCCGAAACTCGCGCGGATTGAATTGCCGCGATTCGCGCATGATTTCGCGCAGCACGTCATAACACACGGTCCGGGGCGTTTTCACCTGCCCCTTGCCCTCACACGTCGGACACGGCTCGCACAGCACATGCGCCAGCGACTCCCGCGTGCGCTTGCGCGTCATCTCCACCAGCCCGAGCTGCGAGAAACCGTTGACGGTCACGCGCGTCCGGTCCCGCGACAACGCCTTCTTCAACTCACCCAGGACCTGATCGCGATGCTCGACATTCTCCATGTCGATGAAATCGATGATGATGATCCCGCCGAGATTGCGCAACCGCAGTTGCCGCGCGATCGTATGCGCCGCTTCGAGGTTGGTCTTGAAGATCGTGTCATCGAAGTTGCGCGCGCCGACATAGCCGCCCGTGTTCACGTCGATGGTCGTCATCGCTTCGGTCTGGTCGATCATCAGATAGCCGCCCGACTTCAGATCGACGCGCCGCGAGAGCGCCCGCAAAATCTCCGCTTCGATGTTGTACAGATCGAAGAGCGGCCGCTCGCCCGTGTAGTGATGCAGCCGCGACGCCACCGCTGGTGTGAATTCGGCCGCAAAGTCCGCGAGCATCTGATAGGTCTCGCGTGAATCCACCTGAATGCGCGTCGTCTCGTCGTTGACGAAGTCGCGCAGCACGCGTTGCGCGAGATTCAGATCCTGATAGAGCAGCGTCGTCGCCGGCACGCGCTGAGCCTGCGTCACGATTGTCGCCCAGGTCTTGCGCAAGTAGGCGACATCGGCGGCCAACTCTTCGCTCGACGCGTCTTCGGCAATCGTGCGCACGATATAGCCGCCTTTCTCGTCGGCGGGCAGCACGGCGGTCAGGCGCGCGCGCACGGCCTCGCGATCCGCCTCGCTTTCGATCTTCTGCGAGATGCCGATATGCGGCTCCTGCGGCAGATACACGAGCGTGCGTCCGGCAATGCTCACCTGCGTCGAAAGCCGCGCGCCTTTCGTGCCGATCGGGTCCTTCACGACCTGCACCATGAGCGCCTGTCCTTCGAACACGATCTTTTCGATCGGCACGTGCGTACCCGATCCATGCGGCTCGCCCGCGATGCGCGGATGCCAGATATCGGCGACATGAAGAAACGCCGCGCGCTCGAGACCGATATCGATGAACGCCGATTGCATGCCCGGCAACACCCGTACGACCTTGCCGAGATACACATTGCCGACGCGCCCGCGAGACAGCGTGCGCTCCACGTGAAGTTCCTGAACGGCGCCTTGCTGAACCAGTGCGACGCGGGTTTCTTGCGGTGTGACGTTGATCAGGATTTCTTCGTTCATGGCCTGTTTAGAATTCGACGCGCGCCACGCGCAAGAGTGCTGCGGTTTCGAAAAGGGGCAAACCCATGATACCTGAATAGGACCCGTCGATTCGCTCGATGAACTCCGCCGCTCGGCCCTGTACGCCATACGCGCCGGCCTTGCCGAGCGGCTCGCCAGTGGCGGCATAGCGTTGCAGCGCAGCACGTTCGACAGGGGCGAAGCGCACCGTCGAACGCGACAAGACCGGCTGGAGCAACGCGCCTTGCGCATCGACGACGGCGATCGCGGTCAGCACTTCATGCTCGCGTCCGGCGAGACGCTCGAGCATCGCGACGGCATCGTCCTCATGCAAGGGCTTGCCGAGAATGTGGCCGTCGATGGTCACGGTCGTATCGGCGACGAGAATCGGTGCGGGTGCATGCTTGCCTGCAAGCAGACGATCACGCGCGGCATGTGCCTTGAGCGCACAGACGCGCACGACGTACGCATCGGCGGATTCACCATGCAGTTCGGCTTCGAGCGCTTCGGCGTCTTCATCGGGGCGCGGCAGCAGCAGTTCATAACGAACGCCGAGTTGCCTCAGCAACTCTTGTCGACGCGGGCTTTGCGAGGCGAGATAGACGTAGGGATAGACGTTGGATTGAGCGGACATCGGATAGTTGGAAGTTCGAAGCGCGCGGCCTTCGGCGTCCAACTAATGGGAAGGCTCAAGCGCGGTGATAAGGATGATTCTGCGTGATGCTCCACGCCCGGTAAAGCTGCTCGGCGAGCAGCACGCGCACCATGCCGTGCGGCAGCGTCAGACTCGACACGCGCAGCATGATTTCCGCGCGAGCCTTCACTTCGGGCGCAAGCCCATCCGCGCCGCCGATCACGAAGGCGACATCGCGCCCGTCCTGCTGCCAGCCGGGCAGGGCGTTGGCGAGTTGCATCGTGGTCCAGTCGCGGCCGCGTTCGTCGAGGGCGACGACGCGCGCGTTCTTCGGCAAGGCGGCTTCGATACGCTGCTTCTCCGCAGCCATCACGCTCTCTGCGTTGCGTCCCGACGATCGCTGCTCGGGCTTGATCTCCTTCAGCTCGATGCGCAACTCGGGCGGCATGCGCTTCGCGTATTCGTCGAAGCCATTCGTGATCCAGTCGGGCATCTTGTGTCCGACGGCAAGGATGACCAGCTTCATGAAGACGCTTTTTATGCCTGCTTGCGCGTGGTCTTGCGAGCGGGGCGTTTGACTGCCGGTGCGTCGTCCTGATCTTCGTCCTCGTCTTCGTCCGCATCGGCGGTGACGCGTGCGCCGCCGAACATGCTCGGCTTTTGCAGCTTCACGCGCACGGGCTTGTCGCCCCAGACTTCCTCGAGGTTGTAGTACTGGCGCAGCGCCGGCTGGAGAATGTGCACGACCGCGTCGCCGCAATCGACCAGCACCCACTCGCCGATGTCTTCGCCTTCCGTGCTGATGATGTCGCCACCCGCTTCCTTGACCTTTTCCCGCACGCTGTTGGCGAGCGCCTTGGTCTGCCGGTTCGACGTCCCGCTCGCCACGACCACGCGGTCGAACAGCGACGTCAGGTGGGTCGTGTTGAACACCTTGATGTCTTGCGCCTTGACGTCTTCGAGACCGTCGATGATCGCGCGTTGAAGCTTTTGAAGTTCCATAATTACCGTTGGTACAGGTGATGTTGAACAATATAGTCCCATACGGCGGATGGGACCTGGGCGCGCGCGTCGCTGACGCTTGCGCCCGCCGTTGTGTTTGCCGCTTGACGAATCGCCGTCGCGGATACGTCGATCATGAGCGTCTCGTCGATCAGCACGTGCCCATGCGCGCAGTTGCGCAAGACTTCGGGCGACGCCCGCCGCGCGGTCACCTCGGCGGCGACTTCGGCGGGCAGCGTGCCGATATCGAAGCCCGGCCGGGTTTCGACGCACACGTGCGCGAGATCGAAGAGCCGCTTCCAGTCGTGCCACGAATCTAGCTTGACGAGCTGGTCGGCGCCGATCAGCAGCGCGAGCGAAGCCTTCGCGCCTTCGCGCTCGCGCCAGTGAGCGAGCGTATCGACCGTGTAGGTGGCGCCTTTGCGCTCGATTTCCTCGGTCGCGACGGTGACTGTTACGCCGCCCATATCGAGCGATGCCGCCGCCGCACGCGTCATCGCCAGCCGATGATGCGGCGCCGACACGCCTGCCTTCTGCCACGGCTGGCCCGCCGGCAGCAGCACCAGTTCGGTCAGTTGCAGCAAGTCCGCGAAGCGCCGCGCGAGTGCGAGATGGCCGGTGTGGATCGGATCGAACGTCCCGCCCAGCAAGCCGATGCGCTTCACGCAGAGCGCGTTCGCGCCGTCGTGATTCGAAGCCCCGGTCACAGCCATTCCCTGCGCACCAGAAAATCGCGGTAGAGCCGCGCTTCCGGCGTGCCGGGTTCCGGTTGCCAGTCGTACCGCCAGTTCGCGACGGGCGGCATCGACATGAGAATGGACTCCGTGCGTCCGCCGCTTTGCAGCCCGAAATGCGTACCGCGGTCGAAAACGAGATTGAACTCGACATAGCGGCCGCGCCGGTACGCCTGGAACTCGCGCTCGCGCTCGGTCCACCGCGTGTCGCGGCGGCGCTCGATGATCGGCAGATACGCTTTCAGGAACGCATCGCCGACGCTTCGCATCATCGCGAACGAGCGCTCGAAGCCGGGTTCCGAGAAGTCATCGAAAAAAATCCCGCCGATGCCGCGCGCTTCGTTTCGGTGCTTCAAATAAAAATACTCGTCGCACCACGTCTTGAAACGGGGATACAGATCCGCGCCGAACGGTTGCAGCGCATCCCGGCATACGCGATGAAAATGCACCGCGTCTTCTTCGTAGCCGTAGATCGGCGTGAGATCCATGCCGCCCCCGAACCAGAAAACCGGCGTTTCGCCGTCCTTCAGCGCGGTCAGCATGCGCACGTTCATGTGCACGGTCGGGCAGTGCGGATTGCGCGGATGCAGCACGAGCGACACGCCCATCGCCTCGAAGCCGCGCCCCGCGAGTTGCGGCCGCGCCGCGCTCGCCGACGGCGGCAGCGCGTCGCCCTGCACATCCGAAAAACCGATACCGCCACGCTCGAAAAACCCGCCGCCCTCGAGAATGCGCGTCACACCGCCGCCGCGCAGATGCGCGCCGGGCTCGCGGGACCAGGCGTCGGTGGCGAACGGCGTGCCGTCGAACGCGCCGAGCGCATCGGCGATAGAAGCCTGAAGGCCCGTCAGATACTCACGCACAGCCGTAAGGTCGGGCGATGCGTCGTGTCGTGCCTGGTTGTCCGCGCTGCGGTTCGGTTCACTCATCGATCGATGCACTGCGCCAGCCGGCTGGCGCGTAGGTAAGAGATGCGCTTAAAAACACTGCCGGACACGAGGTCCGGCAGCACGGTGTCGCGTGAGTTGCGAACGCCTGTCAGCCGTGGCGGTCGGCCTGCTTGCGATTGAGCGCGCGATAGCCGATGTCGCGGCGGTACTGCATGCCATCGAACGAGATCTGGTTGACTGTATCGTAGACCACGGATTGCGCGCCGCGCACGGAATCCGCCAGGCCCACGACGCACAGCACCCGGCCGCCGGACGTCGTCAACTTGCCGTCAGCGAGCGTCGTGCCCGCGTGGAACGTCACGGCGTTGTCCGTTTCGGCCGGAATGCCGTTGATGCGGTCGCCGTTGCGCGGCGTGTCCGGATAGTTGTACGCGGCCAGCACGACGCCCAGCGCGGTGCGGCGGTCCCAGTCGAGTTCCGCGCCGTCGAGCTTGCCGTCGATGGCCATTTCCACGACCTTCGAGAAATCGCCCTTGAGGCGCGCCATGATCGGCTGCGTTTCCGGGTCGCCCATTCGGCAGTTGAATTCGAGCGTTTTCGGATTGCCGTTCGCGTCGATCATCAGGCCGGCGTACAGGAAACCGGTATAGCGGATGCCTTCGTTTTCCATGCCGCGCACCGTCGGCAAGATGATTTCGCGCATCACGCGGGCGTGCAGCTGCGGCGTGACGATCGGCGCGGGCGAATACGCGCCCATGCCGCCCGTGTTCGGGCCCTTGTCGCCGTCGAGCAGGCGCTTGTGGTCCTGGCTGGAGGCGAGCGCCAGCACGTGCTTGCCGTCCACCATCACGATGAAGCTCGCTTCCTCGCCGGTCAGGAACTCCTCGATCACGACGCGCGCGCCCGCATCGCCGAACTGGTTGTCGGCGAGCATTGAATCGACGGCGGCGTGCGCTTCTTCCGCGTTCATCGCGACGACCACGCCCTTGCCGGCCGCGAGACCGTCCGCCTTCACGACGATCGGCGCGCCTTTTGCGTCAATGTAGGCGTGCGCGGCGGCGGCGTCGGTGAACGTTTCGTATTCGGCGGTCGGGATGTTGTGGCGTTTCATGAACGCCTTCGCGAAGTCCTTGGAGCTTTCGAGCTGCGCGGCTTCCTTGGTCGGGCCGAAGATCTTGAGCCCGCGCGAGCGGAACAGATTGACGATGCCCGCCGCGAGCGGCGCTTCCGGACCGACGACCGTCAGCGAGATGTGCTCTTTCTCGGCGAAATCGGCGAGCGCCGCCGGGTCGGTGATGTCGAGGTTGCGCAGGCGCTCGTCCTGCGCGGTGCCGCCGTTGCCGGGCGCCACATAGACCATCTGCACGCGCGGCGACTGCGCGAGCTTCCATGCCAGCGCATGTTCGCGACCGCCGGAACCGACGACGAGTAACTTCATTTGAATCCCCGAAAAACTGGTGTTAAAGCAGTGGCGGCGCACCGGACGGCGCGCAAGGCGCGCGGGCGCGGACAAGACACGGCAAAACGAAGGCGGCTCGCGCGGACATCGGCTGCGTCACGCGCCTTCCCAAGCGTCGAGTCAAGCGAAAGGCGTTCCCAATATGCCTGCCATCGCGGGCAGGCGGCCGCGGCGCGCGATCACGCGTCGTTGATCGCGGCGTTTGTATAGACTTCCTGCACGTCGTCGAGATTTTCGAGCGCGTCGAGCAGTTTTTGCATCTTCACCGCGTCGTCGCCGCTGAATTCGACTTCCGTCTGCGGTTTCATCGTCACTTCGGCGAGTTCGGCCTTGAAGCCCGCGGCTTCCAGCGCGTCCTTCACCTTCTGGAAATCGTTCGCCGGGCAGATCACTTCGATGCTGCCGTCTTCGTTCGTCACGACGTCGTCGGCTCCGGCTTCGAGCGCCGCGTCCATCAGCGTGTCCTCGGACGTGCCCGGCGCGAACAGGAACTGGCCGACGTGATCGAACATGAACGACACCGAGCCGTCCGTGCCCATGTTGCCGCCGAACTTCGAGAAAGCATGGCGCACTTCCGCGACGGTGCGGGTGCGGTTGTCCGTCATGGTGTCGACGATGATCGCCGCGCCGCCGATGCCATAGCCTTCGTAGCGGATCTCTTCATAGTTCGCGCCATCGACGCCGCCGACACCGCGCTGGATCGCGCGGTTGATGTTGTCCTTCGGCATGTTGGCGTCGTAGGCCTTGTCGACGGCGAGCCGCAGGCGCGGGTTCGAATCGATGTCGCCGCCGCCCATGCGTGCCGCGACCTGGATTTCCTTGATGAGGCGCGTCCAGACCTTGCCTTTCTTGGCGTCGGCCGCGGCCTTCTTATGCTTGATGTTGGCCCATTTCGAATGACCCGCCATTACCTTTCTCCGTCGCGCGCGGCAAGAAACCGAGCGCCAAATGTGCTGTGCGTGCTGAATGTGTCCGCGCCGCCTGGCTTCGCGCGGGGTTGCGCGGTCGGGCGGCAAGCTGGCTTCCGTCGGTAACGCGCGCTTCGCTCGGGGCGTCTCTTGAACGCGCCGCCGGGCGCTCGGGCGCCCGATTTACCGATTAGGAACAGACCGAAATTTTATCATGGCCCCAAGCGGCGGCAGCCTCCGCCTGGCCGAATGGACGATGAAAACGACACCGCCGCACGGGCGTGCGGCGGCGCGGGCAAGGCGGCGAAGCGCTAAAGGGCGAGAGCGCGTCAGTTGCGCGTGCCGAACAGGCGGTCGCCGGCATCGCCGAGGCCGGGGACGATATACGCATGCTCGTTCAGATGCGAATCCAGCGACGCCACGTAGAGCTTCACGTCCGGATGCGCGTCCTGGAACACCTTCACGCCCTCCGGCGCGGCGACTAGCGCGACGAAGATGATGTTCTCGTCGAGCACGTTGCGGCGCTTCATCACGTCGACGGCGTGAACGGCCGAATAACCGGTCGCGACCATCGGATCGCACAGGATGAACACGCGCTCTTCGAGATCGGGCGGGAGGCGCACGAGATACTCGACCGGACGATGATCGTCCGCGCGATACACGCCGATATGCCCGACGCGCGCCGACGGAACCAGGTCCAGCAAGCCGTCCGACATGCCGATGCCCGCGCGCAGCACCGGCACGATCGCGAGCTTCTTGCCGGCGATGACCGGCGCATCGATTTCGACGAGCGGCGTGGCGACGCGCTTCGTCGTCAGTTGCAGGTTGCGCGTGATTTCATAGCCCATCAGCAGCGTGATCTCCCGCAGCAGCTCGCGGAACGTGCGCGTCGACGTGTCCTTGTCCCGCATGTGCGTGAGCTTGTGCTGGATCAGCGGGTGATTGAGGATGAAGAGATTCGGGAAGCGGCTGTCTTGTTTCATGGGTCTCGCGCGATGCGCGTCCTGCTCGGGTGATGGTCCTGCCTGGGTGATGAGCGCGGCGCGCATGCGAAAGCGCCGGATGAGGCAGTGGCGACAGTTTACCGAAAAGGCCGGCGTCGTTTAGGAATAATCGTTCGCTGTTTGGCTGTGGCGGCGCGCTTCGCCGGCCGCCGACGTTGCAGCCCCGATTCTTCTAGAATGCGCGAGAGGCGTTTCGAAGCGCGCAACGCATTGCCTTTATGCAGCACATCGGGCATCGCGCTTCGGGCCAACTATTCGAACACTCAACGACGACATGGAGGATGGACGATGGATCTGGGAATTGCAGGGCGCACCGCGCTCGTGTGCGCAGCAAGCAAGGGACTCGGGCGCGGCTGTGCGGAAGCGCTCGCCGCCGAGGGCGTCAATCTGGTGATCACGGCGCGCACGGCCGAGACGCTCGAAGCGACCGCCGAGAGCATCCGCTCGAAATATGGCGTCGACGTGCAGGCCGTCGCCTGCGACATCACCACGCCCGCCGGCCACGCCGCCGCGCTCGCCGCGTGCCCGCAGCCGGACATTCTGGTGAACAACGCGGGCGGGCCGCCGCCGGGCGACTTCCGCAACTTCACGCATGACATGTGGATCAAGGCGCTCGAAGCGAACATGCTGACGCCGATCGAACTGATCAAGCGCACCATCGACGGCATGATCGACCGCGGTTTCGGCCGCATCGTCAATATCACGAGTTCGTCGGTGAAAGCGCCGATCGACGTGCTCGGCCTCTCCAACGGCGCGCGCTCGGGGCTGACCGGCTTCGTCGCGGGCGTGGCGCGCAAAGTCGCGTCGACGGGCGTCACCATCAACAACCTGCTGCCGGGTACGTTCGACACCGACCGCGTCGCCGTCACGTTCGAGGCGCAGGCGAAGGCGCAGAACATCACGATCGAAGAAGCGCGTGCGCAGCGGGCGCAGGCGCTGCCGGCGGGCCGCTTCGGCCATGCCGACGAGTTCGGCAGAACGTGCGCGTTCCTCTGCAGCGTGCATGCGGGTTACATCATCGGGCAGAACATTCTGATCGATGGCGGCGCTTACCCGGGGACGTACTGAGCATGAGCACACGCGTCGCGCTCATCGCGCACGACATGAAAAAGGACGACATCGTCGCGCTCGCGGGCGAGTACGTCGACACGCTCGCGCAATGCCAGCTCGTCGCGACCGGCACGACCGGCGCGCGCATCGCGGCCGCGCACGGTCTCGACGTCGAACGCAAGCTGTCCGGCCCGCACGGCGGCGACTTGCAGATCGGCGGGGAACTGGCGGAAGGGCGCGTCGACGTGGTCATCTTCCTGCGCGACCCGATGACGCCGCAGCCGCACGAGCCGGACATCAACGCGCTCGTGCGCGCCTGCGACGTGCACAACGTGCCGTGCGCCACCAACGTGGCGACGGCGCGGATGATTCTCGACGAACTGCGCGCACGCCTTCCGCACGCGCGCTGAACTAACTACGAGACCAAGGAGACGATCGAGCGATGACCAAGGCAATCCGATTCGACAAGACAGGCGGCCCGGAAGTAATGAAATGGGTCGATGTGGACGTGGGCGAGCCGGGCAAGGGCGAGATCCGCGTGAAGCATCATGCGGTGGGGCTGAACTTCATCGACGTGTATTTCCGCACCGGGCTTTATCCGATGCCGCTGCCCGGCGGCCTCGGCATGGAAGGCGCGGGCGAAGTGACGGCGGTGGGCGAGGGCGTCACGCAATTCAGGCCGGGTGACCGCGTGGCGTATGCGTCGCGTCCGCCGGGCGCGTACGCCGAGGAGCGCGTGATGGCCGCCGATTACGTCGTCAAGCTGCCGGATGGCATCGGCTACGAAGATGCCGCATCCATCATGCTGCAAGGTCTGACCGCGCAGTATTTGCTGCGACGCACGTATCGGGTCAAGGCGGGCGATACCGTGCTGATTCACGCGGCGGCGGGCGGCGTCGGCATGCTCGCGTGCCAGTGGGCGAAGGCGCTCGGCGCGACGGTGATCGGCACGGTCGGCTCGGATGAGAAGGCCGAGATCGCGAAGGCGCATGGCTGCGATCATCCGATCGTCTATACGCGCGACAACTTCACGCAGCGCGTGCGTGAGATCACGAACGGCGCGGGCGTGCCCGTCGTCTACGATTCGATCGGCAAGGATACCTACATTGCGTCGCTCGACTGTCTCGCGCCGCTCGGCTTGTTCGTGAGCTTCGGCAATTCGTCGGGACCGCTGCCGCCGATCGATTCGTCCGAACTCGCGGGACGCGGCTCCTTGTACTTCACGCGTCCGACGCTCTTCAGCTATATCGCGAAGCGCAGCGATCTCGATGCAATGGCCGCCGAATTGTTCGATGTCGTCGCGTCGGGGAAGGTCAAGACGAATGTGCGGCAGCGGTATCCGATCGCGGAAGCGGCGCGCGCGCACGAAGACCTGGAAGCGCGCAGAACCACGGGATCGACCGTTCTGCTGCCTTGAGCGTGTCCGTCGCGTGAACTAGATACGCTGGCTCTGACGCGCGAGCATCGGAGCCAGCGCGTCGCCCGCGATCAGCGCATCGAGCGCGTCGTCGATCGGCTCGTTTCCGCCGACGAAGCCGATCGTCTGATTCTTCACGCCACGCAACACGCATCGCACGGCCAGTGCGGCGACGTCTTCGCGCGATACCGCCGGCATGCTCTGCGTCCGCTCACCGGCCAGGGCGATGGCGCCGCGCGCCGGCGCATCCGAAAGCGGGCCTGGCCGCAAGATGACATAAGGCACGCCGCGATGCGCGACGTAATCGTCGGATTCGCGTTTCATGCGGGAATAGTGGCGCAGCGCGAGCGGGTTGCTGTCGGGATGCAGCGCCGACAACGCGCTCACCACGACGAGTTGCCGCACGCGGCGGCGCCTCGCGTAATCGGCGGTGCGCATGACGGCGTCGCGATCGATCGCGCGTTCCTCGTGCACGCCTTCCGTCTCCGCCGATCCGGCTGCGTAGATCACATGCGTGATGTCGTCGAACGCGTGCGAAAAGTCGTTGGTCAGATCGCCCAGCACGATTTCCGCGCCGAGCGCCGCGAACTCGCTCTTCTGCGCCGACTTGCGCAGCAGCGCACGAAAGGCGATGCCTTCGTCATGCAGCCGCCGCGCGATCAGGCGCCCTGTGCGGCCGTGCGCGGCGATCAGCAGAACTTTCATCGCTTTCATTCGTGGTCGCTCCGTTCCGGTTGCCGGTCCTGAACACCGTAGGCGATTTTCGCGGCGCGCGCCACGTCGATTTGCAGCGGCGTGTTCTTACTCGACCGCCCCCGCCGCGCGTGGCCCGCCGTTGCGACGTGCACGCCGCGCTTCCGAGCGCAGACGGATGCGGTCCATGTAGAGATAGACCACCGGCGTCGTATAGAGCGTCAGCATCTGACTGACGATCAGCCCGCCGACGATCGCAATGCCGAGCGGCGCGCGCATCTCCGAACCTTCGCCCGTGCCGAATGCGAGCGGCAGCGCGCCGAGCAGCGCGGCGGCGGTCGTCATCATGATCGGGCGAAAGCGCAAGAGGCACGCTTCCTCGATTGCATCGCGCGATGTCTTCGCGCCGTTGCGCGTCGCTTCGATCGCGAAGTCCACCATCATGATCGCGTTCTTCTTGACGATGCCGATCAGCAGAATGACCGCGATCAGCGCGATGATGCTGAACTCCGTCTTGAACAGCAGCAGCGCGAGCAGTGCGCCGACGCCCGCGGACGGCAGCGTCGAGAGAATGGTGATCGGATGGATATAGCTCTCGTACAGGATGCCGAGCACGATATAAACCGCCGCGAGCGCCGCCAGAATGAGCAAGGGCTGGTCGTTCATCGACTGCTGGAACGCCTGCGCCGTGCCCTGGAAGCTGCCGTGGATGGTCTGCGGCACGCCGATCTGCGCCATCGTCTCGTAGATCGCGGCGGTCGCTTCCGAGAGCGACTTGCCCGGCGGCAAGTTGAACGAAATGGTCGATGCGACGAACTGGCTCTGGTGATTCACCGACAGCGGCGTGTTCCCCGGCCCGAACTTCGCAATGGCCGATAGCGGGACCATCGTTTCCTTCGACGTCGATACCGCCGCCCCCGATGACGATCCCGACTTGCCGCTCGCCGCAATCGCGTTGGTGGCCGAATTGCGCACCGATTCGAGCGCGAGCGCGGCGGTCGTGTCCGATGTGCTCGTCGACGATCCGCCCGCGCCGGTCGAACCGGTTGCCGATGTGGACGCCGTGCTCGTCGTGCTGGACGTAGTCGTCGAATTGGTCGATGCCGCACCGCTCGCCGTGCCGCCCGACGTGCTGATGTAGATCTGCTTCAGCATCTCCGGGTCTTGCCAGTACTTCGGCGCGACTTCCATCACCACGTGGTACTGCGAGAGCGCGTTATAGATGGTGGAAACCTGCCGCTGGCCGAACGCGTCGTAGAGCGTGTTGTCAATTTGCGCGGGCTTGATGTTGAGGCGCGCGGCGGTCGCGCGGTCGAACGTGACCATCGCTTCTAGGCCGCCTTGCTGCTGGTCCGAGTTGACGTCGGTGAGTTCGGGGCGGTGCTGCAGCGCCTCGGTCAGCTTCGGTCCCCATGTGTACAGGTCCGACGTGGTGTCGGACAACAACGTGAACTGGTACTGCGCGTTGGACTGCCGCCCGCCCACGCGGATGTCCTGCACCGCCTGAAGGAAGGTGCGCGCGCCGGCGACATCGGCGAGCGGCTTGCGCAGGCGAGCGATCACCTGATCCGCCGACACCTTGCGCTCGTCCTTGGGCTTCAGCGAGATGAACATGAAGCCCGAGTTGGTCGAGCGCCCGCCCGTGAAGCCCGCGACGCTATCGACGGCCGGGTCCGCTTCGACGATGCGCATCATCTGCGAAAACTTGGTCTTCATCGCCTGGAACGACGTGCTCTGGTCCGCCTGAATGCCGCCGACGATGCGCCCCGTGTCCTGCTGCGGGAAAAAGCCCTTCGGCACGATCACGTACAGATAGACGTTAAGAGCGATGGTCAGGAGCAGCACGACGAGAATCAGCAGCGGATGCCCGAGCGCCCAGCCGAGCGTGCGCGCATAGCCGCGCTGAAGGCGGTCGAATTGCCGTTCGAGCCAGCGCGCGAGCCGTCCTTCCTCGCGCTTTTCGTGTCCTTCCTGCAAGAGGCGCGAGCACATCATCGGCGTGACGGTGAGCGACACGACGAGCGACACGGCAATCGCCAGCGACAGCGTCAGCGCAAACTCGCGGAACAGCCGGCCGACGATGCCGCCCATCAGCAGGATTGGCAGGAACACCGCGACGAGCGACACGCTGATCGACAGCACGGTGAATCCGACTTCGCGCGCGCCGATGATCGCGGCCTGCCTGCGCGGCACGCCGTTCTCCACATGGCGCGAGATGTTTTCGAGCACGACGATGGCGTCGTCGACGACGAAGCCCGTCGCGATGGTCAGCGCCATCAGCGAGAGGTTGTCGAGCGAGAAGCCGAGCAGATACATCGCCGCGAAGGTGCCGATGATCGATATCGGCACCGCGACGCTCGGTATCAGCGTCGCGCGCCAGTTGCGCAGGAAGAGGAACACGACCATCACGACGAGCGCCACCGCGATCACGAGCGTGAGTTCGGTGTCGTGCAGGGAAGAGCGAATGGTGGTCGAACGGTCGGCTGTCGGCGTGATCTGGACGTCGGCGGGAAGGGCGGCCTGCAATTGCGGCAGCATGGACTTCACGCGGTCGATCGTCTCGATGATGTTCGCCCCCGGCTGGCGATACAGAATGACGAGCACCGCGCGCTTGTTGTTGATGAGGCCGAGGTTGCGCAGGTCTTCGACGGAGTCGACCACTTCGCCGACGTCCGACAGCCTGACCGCCGACCCGTTGCGATAAGCGACGACGAGGTCCTTGTACTGCGATGCCTTGCTCGCCTGATCGTTGGTGTAGAGCTGAACGCGCGTGCCCTTGAACTCGATAGCGCCTTTCGGGCTGTTCGCGTTCGCCGACGCAAGCGCCGCGCGCACGTCTTCGAGGCCGATGCCGTAGTGAAACAGCGCGCCCGGCTCCAGTTCGACGCGCACCGCCGGATTGGCCGATCCGCTCACGTCCACTTCGCCGACGCCCGGCACCGTCGAGAGCGTCTGCTGCAGCACGGTCGCGGCGGAATCGTAGAGCGAGCCGGCCGTGCGCGTGGGCGACGAAAGCGCGAGCACGAGGATCGGCGCGTCGGCGGGATTGACCTTGTGATAGGTCGGATTGCTGCGCAGCGAAGCAGGCAGATCGGCGCGCGCCGCGTTGATCGCGGCCTGCACGTCGCGCGCCGCGCCGTCGATGTCGCGGCTGAGGCCGAATTGCAGCGTGATGCGCGTGCTGCCGACCGAGCTCATCGACGTCATCTCGCTCACATCGGCGATGCTGCCAAGATGCCGCTCGAGCGGACTCGCCACGCTCGTCGCCACCGTATCCGGGCTCGCGCCCGGCAGCGACGCCTGCACGGAAATGGTCGGGAAGTCCACTTGCGGCAACGGCGCGACCGGCAGCCTCACGAACGCGAACATGCCGGCGAGAGCGATGCCGATGGCGAGCAGCGTCGTCGCCACGGGCCGGTCGATGAAAAAGCGCGACAGGTTCATGGCTTACTCCACGTCGCTCGCGGGCCGCGCGCCGGGCAGGCCGCGTCCGAAGCGCGCGCGCAGGCGCTGGCCGAGCGAATCGAACGCGAGGTAAATCACCGGCGTCGTGAACAGCGTCAGCAATTGCGACACGATCAGCCCGCCGACGATCGCAATCCCCAGCGGATGCCGCAGCTCCGAACCCGCGCCCCAGCCGAGCATCAGCGGCAGTGCGCCGAGCAGCGCGGCCATCGTCGTCATCAGAATGGGGCGGAAGCGCAACAGGCACGCCTGGAAGATCGCCTCGCGCGGCGACTTGCCTTCGTCGCGCTCCGCTTCGAGCGCGAAGTCGATCATCATGATCGCGTTCTTCTTCACGATGCCGATCAGAAGCACGATGCCGATGATCCCGATGATGTCCAGGTCGTGTCCGGTGATCATCAGCGAGAGCAGCGCGCCGACGCCCGCAGACGGCAGCGTCGAGAGAATGGTGATCGGGTGGATGAAGCTCTCGTACAGTATGCCGAGCACGATGTACATCGTGACGACGGCCGCGAGGATCAGGAACAGTTCGTTCGACAGCGACGCCTGGAACGCCAGCGCCGCGCCCTGATAGCGAATCTGGAACGAAGCGGGCAAGCCGATCTCGTTCTTCGCCTGTTCGATCGCCTTCACCGCCGCGCCGAGCGATGCGCCCTTTGCCAGATTGAACGATACGGTCGTCGCCGGGAACTGTCCGAGATGCGTGACGAGCAGGGGCGCTGCGCGCTCGTGGAACGTCGCGATGCTCGAGAGCGGCACCTGTCCGTTCGTCGCGGTGGAGGAGGGCAGATAGATGCCGTTGAGCGTTTCGCTGTAGTGCGCGTCGCTCGGCTCGGCTTCGAGAATCACGCGGTACTGGTTCGATTGCGTGAAGATCGTCGAGATGATGCGCTGGCCGAAGGCGTCGTAGAGCGCATTGTCGACGGTCGCCGGCGTGATGCCGAAGCGCGCGGCCGTCGCCCGGTCGATTTCCACGTAGACGGACTGGCCGTTCTGCTGCAGGTCGGTGGCGACATCCGTCAGGATCGACGTATGTTGCAGCTTCTCGACGAGCTTCGGCACCCATTCCGCGAATTCCGTCGCGTTCGGGTCCGTCAGCATGAACTGATACTGCGTCGGGCTGACGGTCGAGTCGATCGTCAAATCCTGAACCGGCTGCATGTACAGCTTGATGCCGGGAATATCCGCGACTTCGCTCTGAATGGTGCGGATGACATCGCTCGACGTATCGCTGCGGTCGTCGCGCGGCTTGAGGTTGATGAGCATGCGCCCGCTGTTGAGCGTGATGTTCGTGCCATCGACGCCGATGAACGACGTGAGACTCTCGACATCCGGGTTCTGCAAAATCTTCCTCGCGAGCGCCTGCTGCTGTTCGGCCACCGTCTGATACGACGCGGCCTGTGGCGCTTGCGTAATCGCCTGAATGACGCCCGTGTCCTGTGTCGGGAAGAAGCCTTTCGGGATGAACACGTAGAGCACGGCGGTCAGCACCAGCGTGAGCACGGCGACGACGAGCGTTGCGCGCTGCCGCTCCAGCACCCATTCGAGCGCGACTGCGTACCGGCCGATCACATAGTCGATGAACCGGTGCGCGCGCGCCTCGAAGCGCTTGCTGTCGCGCGGAGGCGTGTGACGCAGCAGCTTTGCGCACATCATCGGGACGAGGGTGAGCGACACGATCGCCGAAATGACGATGGTCACCGCGAGCGTTATCGCGAATTCATGGAACAGCCGGCCGACGACATCGCCCATGAAGAGCAGCGGGATCAGCACGGCGATCAGCGAGACCGTCAGCGAGATGATCGTGAAGCCGATCTGCCGGCTGCCCTTCAGCGCGGCTTCGAGCGGCGATTCGCCTTCTTCGACGTAGCGCGCGATGTTCTCGATCATCACGATGGCGTCATCGACGACGAAGCCCGTCGCGATCGTCAGCGCCATCAGCGAGAGATTGTCGAGCGAAAAGCCGCACAGATACATGACGGCAAGCGTGCCGACGAGCGACAGCGGCACCGAAAGGCTCGGAATGATCGTCGCGTAGACGTTGGCGAGAAAGAGATAGATCACCATCACGACCAGCACGACCGACAGCGCGAGTTCGAACTGCACGTCGCGCACGGACGCGCGAATGGTGGTGGTGCGGTCGGTGACGACGCGCACGTCGAGCGCGGCCGGCAGCGATTGCTGCAGATTCGGCAGCAGCTTCTTGATGCCGTCCACCACCTGAATGACGTTGGCGCCGGGCTGGCGCTGCACGTTGAGGATGATCGCGGGCGTGGAATCGACCCACGCGCCGAGCTTCGTGTTCTCCGGGCCTTCCACGATGGTCGCGACATCGGTCAGCATCACCGGCCGCCCGCTGCGATACGCGACGACCGCACTCTTGTACGCGTTCGCATCGGTGAGCTGATCGTTCGCGTTGATCGTGTAGGCGCGGGTCGGGCCGTCGAAGTTGCCCTTTGGCGTGTTGACGTTCAGGTTCGAGATGGTCGTGCGCAGGTCGTCGATATTGAGTCCGTACGACGCGAGCGCGCGCGTGTTCGCCTGAATGCGAACCGCCGGGCGATTGCCGCCGCTGATCGACACGAGACCGACGCCCGCCACCTGCGAAATTTTCTGCGCGAGGCGCGTGTCGGCAAGATCCTGCACTTGCGTGAGCGGCAGGGTCTTCGAGCTGATCGCGAGCGTCATGATCGGCGCGTCGGCGGGATTCACCTTCGCGTAGATCGGCGGCGCGGGCAGGTCGGACGGCAGCAGGTTGCCCGCCGCGTTGATCGCGGCCTGCACTTCCTGCTCGGCGATATCGAGCGGCAAGTCGAGGCTAAACTGCAGCGTGATGACCGACGCCCCCGCCGAACTCTGCGACGACATCTGATTGAGACTGGCCATCTGCCCGAACTGCTTTTCGAGCGGTGCGGTGACGCTGGACGTCATAACGTCGGGCGACGCGCCGGGATAGAAGGTCTGGACCTGGATGGTCGGATAATCGACGGCAGGCAGCGCGGAAAGCGGCAGAAAACGCAGCGCGACAAGGCCGACCAGCATGATCGCCGCCATGAGGAGCGCCGTGCCGACCGGACGCAGAATAAAAATGCGGGAGGGATTCATGCGTTCGCCTGACCGTTACTGCGACTGCTGCTGACGCCGATGCCCGCCGTGCCGCGCGCTCGAAGCCGGCGCCGCCGCCGATGCACCCGATGCCGCCGATGCACCGGAGGCTCCCGCCGCGCGATCCGCCGGAATCGTGATTTTCGCGCCTTCCTTGAGGCGGTCCGAGCCGTCGATGACAACCCGCTCGCCCACTTGCAGGCCGGACTTGATGCTGGTGCGCTCGCCGTCGACCGGGCCGATCTTCACGTTGCGCACGGTCACGGTGTTATCCGGCTTCACGACATACACGAACGCGCCCGACGAACCGTTGAGCACCGCCGATGTCGGCACGATGGTCGCATTCCTGATGACGTCGACGAGCAGCTTCGTGTTCACGAACTGGTTGGGAAACAGCATGCCTTCCTTGTTCTGGAAGGTGGCGCGTAGCTTCACGGTGCCGGTCGTGGTGTCGATCTGATTGTCGACGGTTTCCAGATAGCCGGCTTCGAGCGCCGTTGTGTTCGCGCGATCATAAGCGGTCACGGACATCTTCGTGCCCGCATGCAGCGGCTTGAGGATGGCGGCGAGGTTGTCTTCGGAGGTCGTGAAGATCACGCTGATCGGCTGCAACTGCGTGATGACGACGACGCCGTTCGTATCGCCCGTGGTCACGTAGTTACCCGGATCGACCTGCCGCAGGCCCACGCGGCCCGATACCGGCGCGGTGATGCGCGCATACGTGAGGTCGAGCTTGTAGGTATCGACGTTCGCCTGATCGGACTTTACAGCGCCTTCGTACTGCTTGACGAGCGATGCCTGCGTGTCGACCTGCTGCTTCGCGATGGAGTCCTGCGAAAGCAGCGTCTGATAGCGCTGCAAGTCGAGACGCGCCGTTTGCAGCAGCGCCTGATCGCGGGCGAGCGTGCCTTCGGCGTTGCGCAGCGAAATTTCGTAAGGACGCGGATCGATCTGCGCGAGCAGATCGCCCTTCTTTACCATCTGGCCTTCGGTGAACGCGACGTTCATCAGCGTGCCGTTCAGCTGCGTCTTGACCGTGACATTGGCGAGCGGCGTAACGGTGCCCAGCGAGTTGATGACCACCGGCATCTCGCCTTGCGCGACGGTGGCGACGTGCACCGGCTGCGGCTGGTTCATCGGGTTCGCGCCGCGCCGTCCGCCCTGGCGCGCCTCCTGCGGCTGGCCGGACGTGCCGCCGCGATTCCACGGATGCCACCACGCCACCGCTCCCGCGACGATCAGCACGGCGACGATGAGCGGCACGAGCCGGCGACGGCGCGGCGGCGTGTCGGCGGTAACGGGCGGAGCGGGATCAGCGGGGCGCGTGGGCTTCTGGCGTGACTGCGCGGGAGAGGTTTTCTGGTCGTCCATCTTCGGTGGCTGGGTCTTTCCAAGTCTGTCGTACGGGGCGCGGATGGGCGGCATCTCGCGATGCGGTCGGGGCGGGGTCCGGGAAGACCGGCGGCGGGCCGAGGAGCCCGTCTGTTCGAAACAGCCGATGTTGGGGCAGGGCTTAGGCCATGCGTCCCGGCGCGGCCCCGGTGCGCGCGAAGCATGATGCTACGTCTCGCACCGATGCCCGTCCACCGGGCATTCTTTCTGTTGATTACGGCTGTAACAGCGCGCCGTCGATTGCCCGATGCGCGGCCGTCGGACGCCGTGCGACGGCCGCGCGCCACCGCAATTGCGCGCGTAAGTTTACTTCGTCTCGCGGGTAGACGCCCTGGCGCCGGGCGTGCCGCCGATCTCACGCGCAATGTATTCGATGCATTCGAGCAACGCGGGCGCGACGGTCCCGACGAGCGTTTCATGCGGACATTGATGCGCTGCTCCGCCGCAGTTGACCGAATACCGCTCTTCCGACGGACCGACGAAACCCGCGGCCACCGCGTTGAGGCCGTGATGCCATTCGCCGAGCGATATCGCGAAGCCGTGACGGCGCGCATCGTCGAGACCGCGCTGCAAGCCGCCGGCGATGGCCGGCCAGTCATCGCCCGACGCGGTTTGCAGGCTGCCGATCAGCGCCTGCCGGTCGTCATCGTCGAGCACGGACAGATACGCGCGCCCGATCGCGGTGCGGCTCAGGTCCATCTTGCCGCCGACATCGAGCCGCGAAACGAGCACGGCGGAACGCGGCCGGATCGCGTCGATGACGACCATGTCCAGCCGGTCGCGCACGGCCAGATGCACGCTCAGGCCGGTGCGCTCCGCGAGCGCAATCAGGAATGGTCGCGCCCGGGCGCGAATATCGAAGTTGCGCAGAAAGCCGTTGCTCAGTTCGAGCACCGACGCCGTCAGCACGAAGCGCTCGCTGTCGGGCAGGCGAAGCAGCAAGCCGGCGCCGACGAGCGTCGCGGTGATGCGCGACACTGTCGGCTTCGGGATGCCGGTCCAGTCGGCCAGTTCACGATTGCTGACGGGCGCATCGGCGGCGGCGATCCGGCGCAGCACATCGAGTCCACGGGCGAGCGCGGTGACTTCGTCGCCATCTTTGTCTTTTGTCTTTTTCCGGCTCGTCGACCGGCTGCTCATCGTGTCAATTTGCATAATGAAACGTCGTTTCGAATGCGAGGTTGTACGTGAGGTTGACGTGGCGCGGCGTCAAACTTGCAAGCCATGCAAGCCCCGATGATAAGTGGTATTAGATACGTAACTTTTTAATGATACGTCCCCGCAACGCCGCTTTCGGGCAGATGCCCGGACACAGAAATTTTGCTTGACTTGAGCAATGATCCCGGAAAAAATGGAATCCGATTTCGAAACGGCTGGCGACGTGCGCAAGGCTTACCGCCCCGTGTTTGGAATACAGGCTCTCAGGTTCTAGCACGGCCCTCGGAATGGCTAGAACTTTTAAGGCGCTACGGCAACGTGGCGCCTTTTTTTTGCCTGTACGTTTCGGATAGCGGCCGTGACTTGGCCCTGAATATACGCCCAAAGGGCGCGCGGCGCTGCAGGAAGCGCGAGAGGAACGCGGAACGGAATGAGGCTGCGGCCAGCGCCACGGAGGCGTTACCGGAAGCCAGGCGCGACGACGATCGCGCCCGGCGAATCTGAATCAATGCAGCTGATTGAACACGCGACGCTGCCGCAGCAGCAACTTGCCACGGACGAGCCAGTAGACGCTCGCGACGAGCAGCAACACCCCGACGCCAAGCGGAACCAGCGGATGAATGCGTTCCGGCGAAGGCTGGCTGGTTGCAACGAGCAGTGCGGCGAAGAACGCGGCGCCCGCCTGATAGTAAGAACGCTTGGCGAGCACCCGGCGCATGCGATGGGTGGTGAAGCGGGAGATGGGCGCGCGGGTGAAGGGTTCGAATAGCATCAGCCCGGCGACGAGGGCGATAGCGAGATTCATGTAAAGCATGGTTGATACGGGCGGAGGCGTGGACTGCGCGCACTATAAGCGGATGCGTGATCGGCCAGAAGCAGACGTCTCCTAAAAGTAGAGGAAACGTTCTACTGCACGTCCGGTCGGATCGGCCAGCTGTCGAAACGCGAATTCTCTCGTCATGCAAGCTTCGCAATCTGCGCCGGTTCGGACAGCGTATGATGAGCGCGCGTTTTTCACGTAGGAGCAAGACCATGCAAATGACTCCCTTCACCCGCATTGCGATGGCGCTGGCGGCGCTCGGCGCGCTTGCCGCATGCGAGAAACACGACGCCACCGCGGGCCAGGCCGCCAGTGCGCTCAATAACCTCGCGAGCCAGACCAACCAGAAGTTCGATCAGGCGGCGAGCTACGTCGGCCAAAAGATGGATGCCGCCAAGCAGTCGGCGCAGCAGAGACTCGATAAAGCCGGCTCGATGCCGGACATGTCGGCGAGCGGCGTTGCAGCTTCGGCGCGGGCGAACCTCAATAGTGCGGCGAGCGCGACGAACGCCGCCATCGCGGATGCCGCGAGCGCGACCGGCGCGGGGCTGCAATCGGCGGGGCGCAAGCTGCAGGAGTGGTCCGCGAAGGATGGCGGCGCGTCGGCCACGAGTCCCGCCGCCGAGTCGTCCGGGACGCGCACGGACATGGACAAGTAAGCCGCCCGCTTAACATTCGGTTACGTCCGCGATGCGTGGCGCGTCGGGGCCAGCCGGTAAACTGGCGAGCTTTCGGAAATCGAGACCGTTATGAAGTCACGCAAGCTCGCGCATGGCGGCGCGCTGGCGTTCGTCGCGAGATCCCGGACGACGGTTTTCGCCGTCGCGCGCGCGCTGTCGTCGCTCTTCCTGGCCGCGCTGGTCCTGCTGACGACGACCCCCGCCGAAGCCGCCCCCACGCTCGAACTGCCCACGTTCCAGGAACTCATCGCGCCGCCCGCGCCGGCATCGTCGGCGGAGGCGGCTGTCGGTGCATCGGCGCCGGCCGTGTCGGATGCCGACATGCTGCACTCGCTCGACACCGTCATCGCGACGCTCGACAACGACCGCCAGCGCGCGGCGCTCGTCGCGCAACTCAAGCGTCTGCGCGATGCGAAGCATGCCGCCGCGTCCGCTGCGCCCGCCACGCCCGCATCGTCTGCCGATACCGCGCCGACCGCCGCGGGTGCCGCCGCAAGCGCCCCGGCGAGCGCGCCGACGCCCTCGGTGGTGGCGAGCATCGCGCAGAACGCGGGCTTGCTGGGCGCGATCGCGTCGGCGGTCACGAGCATCGAAGCCGACGTGAAGCGCGGCAAGACGCCGCTCGCCTACTGGGGCGGGCGCTTCAACGCGGCGGGCAACGAGCTGTTCACCATCGTCACGAGCCAGAGCCGGGAGCCGTTCGGCCGCACGCTATTCAACTTCTTCGCGACGCTCGCGGGCTGGGGCGCGTGCGCCTTCGTGCTCGTGTATGCGCAGCGGCGCATATCGAGCCGGTATGGCGTGGAAGTGTCGCTGCATTCGAATCCGACGACGCGCGAGCTGCTGCTCTTCGCGCTGCGCCGCGTCGCGCCGTATCTGATCGCGTTTCTGGCGGCGCTGACGTTCGCGCATCTGATGCCGCAATCGCTCGGCCGCACGCTCGCGATGGTCACCGCGTACGCGATGGTCGCGGGCGCGGTGTTCTCGGCCATCTGCCTCATCATGTTCTCGCTGTTCGGCTCGGCGCACCGGCGCGTCGCGGTGAACGTGCTGATCATTCATGCGCGGCGGCTGCTGTTTCTGATCGGCACGCTCGGCGCGCTCGGCGATGCCGCTGCCAACTACGACGTCGCGCAACAACTCGGCACCAACCTGTCCGCGCTGATCTCCACTTTCGCGAACATGGCGGCCGCCGCGCTCACCGCGTACTTCGCGCTCGCGTTCCAGCGGCCGGTCGCGCATCTGATCCGCAGCCGCACCTACGAGCAGCGCCACACGCGCAAGGCCGCGACCGAAACGTTCGATGTCGTCGCGTCGCTATGGCAATTGCCGTTGCTCCTGCTCGCGTCGGCGTCGGTGGTGGCGACGCTCGCGGGCATCGGCACGTCCGAAAACGTGCTGCAGATGGCGATCGCGACCGCTGGCCTGCTGGTCGTCGCGTTCTTCCTGTCGGCGATCGTGATCCGCATCACGCGGCCCAAGTCGCGCCGTCCGCGCCGCCAGTCGGCTTATGTGCGGCGGCTCGTTAAATTCGTCGGCACGCTGATCGTGGTCGGCGTATGGCTCGCGTTCCTCGAAGTGTCGTCGCGCTTCTGGGGCTTCTCGCTCGCGGACATGGCCGAGCGCAGCGTCGCGGCGCGCGGCATCACGCACGCCTTCGGCATGATCGTGCTGACGTTCTTCGTCGTGTGGCTCGTGTGGATTCTGATCGACACCGGCATTCAGGAAACGCTCAAGCCCGATTCCGCGCGGCGCGGCGGACGCGGCCCGAGCATGCGCGCTCGCACGATGCTGCCGCTCTTGCGCAACGTCGTGTTCGTCGTGCTGTTGACGATCGCCGCGATCGTCACGGCGGCGAATCTCGGCCTCAACGTGACGCCGCTGCTCGCGGGCGCGGGCGTGATCGGTCTTGCGGTCGGTTTCGGCGCGCAATCGCTGGTCGCGGACCTGATCACCGGGCTTTTCATCATCATCGAGGATACGATTTCGGTCGGCGATTCGATCGAGGTGGAAGGCGGGCACGCGGGCATCGTCGAGAGCCTGACGATCCGGACCGTGCGCCTGCGCGACGGTCAGGGCGCGATTCACGCGATTCCGTTCTCGCAGATCAAGACGGTGAAGAACCTGTCGCGCGATTTCGCTTATGCCGTGTTCGAAGTGCGCTTGCCGTTTTCCGCCGATGTCGACGCCGTCACCGACATGATCCGCGAGGTCGGCGCGGAACTGATGGACGATCTGCGCTATCGGCGCGAGATGCTGGGACCGGTCGAAGTGTGGGGACTGGACCGCTTCGATCCGAACTGGATGGTCGTGAAAGGGCAGATCAAGACGCGGCCGCTTCAGCAATGGAGCGTCGCGCGGGCGTTCAATCTGCGCATCAAGCGCAAGATGGACGAAGCCGGCATGCCGATTCCGGTGCCGCAAATGCAGGTGCAGATGTCGCGCGACGCCGGCGATTCCAGGGAAGCCGACGCCAAGTCCAAACGCATCTGGATCGACGAAGAAGAAGCCGCCGACGCCGCCGATGCGCCGCGTGCCGTGGCGCTCGACGTATCGCACGAGCCACGGCCCGCGCCGCCCGCCACCGATCATTCGGTGCAGATTCCGCCGCAGATTCCCACGGCGCCGGAGCCGGGCAAGGGCTGATTGAGCGTCAGGCGGCGAGCAGATCGTTGACGTGCGTGGCGATATGTTCGCCCGAGACGCCATAGACGTGAATCGATACGGCGCGCGTGGCCGCATCGGCGGGATTGCTGAGCTGATGAATCGCGCCGCGTCCCGCATCGACGAACGATACCGCGCCCGCCGCACGCGGATGGTGGCGCGTTTCCTCCGCGCAGTGCGTATCGGCATCCCAGCGATAAAGCGTTTCGGCGAGCGTGCCGTCGATGACCGCGTAGCCGCACCACGTCCGATGGCCATGCACCGGACTCGCTTGCCCCGGCTCCCACACGAGCGCGGCGATCGCGTACCGGTTGAGCGGATCGGCGGCGAGCAGATGGCGGCGGTATCGGCGCGTGTCGCCGATGCGCTGGTGCGCGTGCAGCAGCGAGGCATCGGCGATCGCCCGCGTCAGCGCCGCACGCACTTGCGCTCCGAACGATGCGTCGCCGGCTTCGAGCGCGGCATCGATGTCATGGCAAAGGCGTCGCAAGGCCGGGTTGTCGTTGCTCGGCGCATGCAGCGCGGCGCGGGTGCCGGCGTTTTGCCGCATCGGGCGATTAAAACTTTGCAGCTTCATGATGAATGTGGGATTGGGAATCGAGCCTCCATTTATATCGGCTTGCATCTGGAATTTGTTTTCATATAATTCCGCCAACGCTTCGAAAAATAGAAAATTAATCTACGGGGGATGCAGTATGGGAATGGACGTCATTGACCGCAAGCTGCTCGAACTGCTGCAGGGCGACGTGACGATGCCCGTCGCGGAACTGGCTCAGCGCGTCAATCTTTCGCAGACGCCGTGCTGGAAGCGCGTGCAGCGGCTCAAGGAGACCGGCGTGATCCGCGCGCAAGTCGCGTTGTGCGATCCGAAGAAGCTCGGCGTCGGCACGACGGTGTTCGTCGCGGTGCGCACGAATCAGCACACGCAAAGCTGGGCGGACGAGTTCACGCGCGCCGTGCGCGACATGCCGGAAGTGGTCGAGGTGTACCGGATGAGCGGCGAGACGGACTATCTGCTGCGCGTGGTGGTAGCCGACATCGACGATTACGACCGCGTCTACAAGCAACTCATTCGCGCGGTGCCGATCTACGACGTCAGTTCCAGTTTCGCGATGGAGCAGATCAAGTATTCGACGGCGTTGCCGGTGCGGCCCGCATCCGACGCCTGAGCGCGGCAAAAGAAAGCCGCCCGGGGAGGGCGGCCGAACACGTCCGGTCACGAGGTATCACGGCGAGCCCTGGCGCTCGCGTGATCAGACGCGCATGGAATCCGGTTGAGTATGGTCAACGAGGCGGGCTTCGTTCAAGCCGGACGGTGCAGCACAGAATTTCGGGGGTGTCGTTCGCGGACTGAAACACCGCGCGCAATCCAACTGAAAACGAAGCCGGGTACGATGTCGGTTCTATCTCAAAACTTTGAACGAGCCGCCGCGCCCCATGACCGACGACCCACGCAACAAGCGCCCGAACGCCCCGCAGAAAAAGAAGAATCCGACCTTGGGCATCAGCGTGTTCATCGTCGTGGTGTTGCTGCTGGTGATCTTCACGCTGCTCTTCAACGCGATTCGCGAGAAGCGCGAGTTCGACGAGCAGACCGCGCCGCCCGCCACGGCAAGCGGTGCGCGGCCCGCGCTCCCGGCGATCGGCGCATCGCAATAACGCTGCGCTCACGACGGCAGATGAATCTGCGTCGCGTCCTTGCGGATCAGCGTTGACGCCGTGAGCATCTGCTTGCACTGATGCGCGAGCAGTTTCAGATCCTGAATCGCATCGGCGGGGAGCGCCTGCGCGCGTTCGGCGGCGGCGACCATCGTATCGAGATCGCGGCGCAAATCCTTGATTGCGTCGGAGGGCGGGGCGCCGTCGTCGTCCGATATCGCGGCCTGCGCGTCCGACAGATTGTCCCGCACGATGGCGAATGCCCGCTGCACCGGCTCGAAAGGCTTCGGATCGGCGTCATTGATCGCTTGCAATAGCGGCGCGGCCGCCGTGATCTGCGACGCGAGCACGTGGCTCTGGACGAGCAGATCGTTCAGTTCGGCGACGTATTTCTGCTGCGGCTTCGGCTCCAGCATCATGCGCTGAAACGCCTGCGCGAGATTGGCGAACGCGACGTGCACGTTCTTGCGCGCGAGCCGGTAGCGGAAGTCGCGATCGAGCGCCGTCGCCGCGACGGTCGCGGCGGCGGACCCGCCCTTGCTCGCGGTGGCCGCGGTGCTCTCGCCGATGTTCACCGACGACAGCCGCTCCGCCGTCGCGCTCGCGGCCTTGAGGGCGGGCTCGTCGCTGGCGGCGCTGGTCTTGATTTCCGGCGCGGGCACGGGCTCAGGCGCGGTTGCGAGCGCCGCGCCCGCGTTGCCATCGGCGAAAGCGGCGCTCGGCACGGACGACGGCGCGCGGGACGTAGCGCCCCCCGTTTGCGTCTTCCAGGACCAGCTTGCTTCCAGATAATTGCGCGTCGCGCCGAGCAGATCCTTCACGAGCTTGCCCATCAGCCGGTACTCCCAGTACGGGAACAGATGACTCGCGGCAATGGCGATAGCGGACCCAACGACCGTATCGATGGCCCGCTCGCCGATCAGCCGCAAGCTGCCCGGCGCGAGCAGATGGAACATCAGCAGCACATACGACGACGTGAACACCACGCTGCCCGCGTAGTTGAAGAGCAGCAGGCTGTAGCTCATGACCATCGACGCGAACATCGCGACCAACAGCACATGCGGGTCCTTGACGACGAGGATCAGCGCGATCGTCACCGCGCAGCCGATCGTCGTGCCGATGATCCGCTGCGTATTGCGCTGCTTGGTGAGCGAATAGCCCGGCTTTAGGATGATGACCGTGGTCATCACGATCCAGTACGCGTTCGTGAGCGGCAGCAGCCGCCCGAGCCAGAAGCCGACGCCCACCGCGATCGTCACGCGCAGCGCGTGGCGGAAGCTCGGCGATGACATCGTCAGATTCGAAAAAATCTGCCTGAACGGCACGCGCCGGCTCGAGATGAAACGCGAGAGCGCGTGATCGATCTGTACCTCGGTTCCGCTGAGACTGGCGTCGTCGTGCGTGCGGCGGCGCATCTTGTCGATCAGGCGCGTGGCGCTCCACAGACGCCGGAACACGGCGGCCGCCGCCGCATACGCTTCGGGATTCTTCTCGGGCAGCGCGTGCTTGCGCATCAATTCGAGTTCGTATTCGATCGCGCGCAACTCGGCCTTCATGCTGACGTGCTTCGACGCCGGGCGGTTTTGCAGCACCGCGAGGCCGATCTCCTCCAGGTCCTCGCTGGCCTTGCGCATCAGGTCGCGATAGAACACGAGCACGTCGGAGCCGGCGAAGGTCTTGCGCACAAGCGGATAGTCCGTATGCGCGCCGACGAAGAACTCGTGCAGGTCCACGATGTTGATGAAGAGATTGAAGAGCCGCGCGCGCCGCGCATCGAGCTTGCCGGTTTTCACCTTCGGCAGATTGCGCAACACGATCTCGCGTGCGCCTTCCTGCTGCTCGACGGCCGCGATCTGCTTTTCAATGAGCTTTCGATAACACTCGTCGAGGTCGGCGTCGACGTCATAGAACTCTGCGCGCGCCTGCAGATACTCCGCGCAACTGAAGATGCTCTGCGCGAGCGCCTGCCGCTCGATGCGATACACGAGCAGATGCGAGACGAGCGTCGCCCAGTACGTGTACCAGAGGCCGCCGAGCAGAATCCACGACGCGTTGATGAGCGCCTGCATCGGCGTGAAATGCTCTTCGAGCGTCACGATCATCATGAAGAGCGTCGCGAAGCTGATCTGCGGCCAGCGGTTGCCGTAGACGACGATCAGCGACAGCACGAAGGTGAGCGGCACGACGGTCAGCCAGAGCGTCACCGGATGGGCCGTCGCAATGCCGGTCGCGAGCGCCGAAAAAAAGCCGATGACCGTGCACGCGAGCATCTCGTTGTGCTTGTGCTTGAGCGGCCCCGGCATGTCGACGACGCACGCGCCCAGCGCACCTGTCGCGATCGTGAAGCCGAGTTCGCGGTTGTGAAACACCGTGAGCATCAGCACGGCCGGGAGCGAGATGCCAAGCGCGCTGCGCAAGCCGCCGAAAAAGTACTGGCTATAGATGAACTTTTTTATTTCGAACGAGTAACGCATCGACTTCCTGTATGGACGCGCAAGGGGCGGGCAAGGGCGACGTCGAGTCTAACGCAACTCAACGAGCGTTCGGACCTCGGCCAAACGGCCAGGTTCTCGGCGCGAAGTCGCTTTGTTATGCTGACGCTTGATCTGACAAAGCTTTGCGTTTTGCGCGCGGGTTCTTCGCCTGCCAGCATCCAATCCCGCCCTTCATGCTCGAACTCTTCTATTCGAACCGTCACGAAACGCTTGCCGCCGCGCTTTTCGAGGACCTCGACGCATTCGCGATGCGCGAGGGCAATCCTTTCGCGCGCGAGTCGGTCATCGTGCCCAGCGCGGCCGTGCGACGGCGGCTGGAACTGGATATGGCCGAGCGTTTCGGCATCTGCGCGAATGTCGACTTCTGCTATCTCGCGCAATGGTTATGGGCGCAGATCGGACGCGTGCTGCCGGTGCCCCAGCGTTCGCCGTTCGCGCCGGACCGGCTCGCGTGGCGCTGCTATCGCCTGTTCGACGAGCCGCCGTTCAGACATGCGCCGCGCCTGTCGACCTATCTCGATGCCGCCGACGATTCCATGCGCTATGAACTCGCGCGCCGCATCGCGACGGTGTTCGACCACTATCTGACCTATCGCCCGGACTGGCTCACGCACTGGCAGTCGGGCGGCTCGATTCTCGCGGGCGGCGGTGCTGAGACGGATGCGCGCGGTCCGCGTCTCGCGGGCGCGAGCGAGATTCAGCGCCAGGACGAACACTGGCAGGCCGCGCTGTGGCGCGCGCTGCTCGACGACCTGACGACGCCCGGCTCCGGGCAAGATCCGACGCCGCCCGCGTATCGCTTTCTGGCCGACGCGCCGCGCTTCGATCTCGATACCGCGATGCGCGCCGAATGGCCGAGCCGCATCAGCGTGTTTGCGCTGCCGACCATGCCGCCGCTGCATATCGCGTTGCTGCGCGAGCTGTCGCGCTGGATCGACGTGCGCATCTACGCGCTCAACCCGTGCCGCGAATTCTGGTTCGATATCGTGAGCCAGGCGCGCGTCGAACAGCTCGAACTGAAGGGCGAGGCGGACTTTCAGGAGGTCGGGCATCCGCTGCTCGCGGAGTGGGGCCGTCAGACGCAGGCGCAGCTTCACATGCTGCACGAACTGACCGAAAGCGCGGCATCGAGCGAGCGCGAGCTGTTCGAAGAGAACACCGCGCCGACGTGGCTCGCGCGCGTGCAGAACGGCATCCTGACGCTCGACGAAGAGAACGCCGGGCCGGAGCCGGAAGACATCGTCGAGACGGGCGTGGAAGTGCATGTCTGCCATAGCCTCTCGCGTCAGCTCGAAGTGCTGCACGACCGCCTGCTCGACTGGTTCGACGAGATAGAAGGACTCGAGCCGTCCGATGTGCTCGTCGCGTTTCCGGATCTGGCGGTGGCCGGCCCGCTCATCGACGGCGTGTTCGGCACGGCGCCCGCCGGCGCCAGCAACGAGCGCAGGCGCATTCCCTATCGCATCACCGGCTTGCCGCCTTCGCAGGCCAACCCGGTCGCGCGCGCGATGCTCGACTGGCTCGCGCTCGCGGAACGCGGCGTCGGCGCGCCGGAGCTGATCGAATGGCTGCGCGTCGATGCAATCGCGACACGCTACGGCATCGACGCCCCATCGCTCGAAACGGCGCAGGAGTGGCTCTCGGCGGCGGGCGCGCGCCGGGGCTTGCGTCCGGCGGAAGCCGCCGGCGAGCACGTGCCCGCCGCGCGTCACACCTTCGCCGATGCGCTCACGCGTCTCTATCTCGGCTACGCGCTGCCGGGCGGCGGCGCACCGGTCGCGGAATGGCTGCCCGTCGAGGGCGCGCAGGGTTCGGAGGCGGAGTTGCTCGGACGCCTCACACGCTTCATCGACGATATCGACGCCTTCGCCGCGCAGATCGAGACGCCCCGCACCGCACGCGCGTGGGGCGACTTGCTGCTCGATACACTCGCGCGTTTCTTCGATGCCGGCGTCGCGTTCAACGACACCATCGGCGACGTGCGCCATGCGATCGATGCGCTGATCGTCGCGATGGAAGAAGGCGCGCGCGACACGGAAGTATCGGCTGCGGTGATCCGCACCGCGCTCACCGATACGCTCGACGATCCCGCGCGCGGCGGCGTGCCGTGGGGCGGCGTCACGTTTTCGTCGCTGACGAGCCTGCGCGGGCTGCCGTATCGCGTGGTCTGTCTGCTCGGCATGGACGACGGCATGTTGCCGAGCCTCACGCGCGCCGACGAATTCGACCTGATGGCGAGCTTCGGCAAGCTGGGCGACCGGCAGCGCCGCGACGACGAACGCAATCTCTTTCTCGACCTGATGCTCGCGGCGCGCGACCGGCTGCTGATCGCCTACACCGGGCGCAGCATCCGCGACAACGCCGTGCTGCCGCCCGCCGCACTCATCGACGAATTGCTCGACCATCTCGCCGAAGCCGTCGCGGGCAAGCATGCCGCGCCGGACGCACTGGCGAAGGCGCGGGCGTCGTTCGTGCGCGAGCATCCGCTACAGCCGTTCGCACCCGAGTATTTCGAGCCGGCCGGCCGTCTCTTCACCTATGAGCCGGAGCGCGCGGAACTGGCGCGGGTGCTGGCGGCGGGGCGCGTGCACGGCAGCGCGCCGTTCTTCGCATCGCCGCTGCCGCCCGAAGACGACGAAGCGGCTACCGTCGCCTTCGACGATTTCGTGCGCTTCTGGCGGCATCCTGCGCGCGCGCTGCTGCGAGATCGGCTGGGCATTGCGCTCGTCGATGCCGAAGCCGAACTGGATATCACCGAGCCGTTCGAACTCGGCTTCGCAGGCCGCGATGCGCTCGCCGGGCGCGTGCTGCCGTCGCTGCTCGAAGCGGAAGACGACGTTGTGCACCACGCCCGCGAGCGCGCGCGTCACGTTGCGCGCACGAGCCCCGAAATGCCCGGCGGCGCGACGGGCGCCGTCTGGCAGACGCGCGAGATGCACGCGCTCGCGCATCTCGCGGACCGCATCCGCACGTCGGTGGCGGAAGGCGCGACGCGTTTGCCGTTCTCGCTCGACGTCGCGCCGCGCTGGCCCGATACGGGCGGCGTCGCGCTCTTCGGCCCGCACGACGACGCGCTCATCGACGAGCGGCCGCTCACGCTGTCCGGCACGCTCAATCGCCTGACGCCGCAAGGCCAGGTGATCTACCGTTACGACCAGCCGCGCGCCCGCGATTACCTGTCCGCGTGGCTCGCGCATCTGGCCTATTGCGCGGCGCTGCCGGACGGCCCGCGCCGCACGATCTGGCATGGACGCGGCGCGCAGTCGTCGGATTTCGAGCTGACGCCTGTCGCCGATCCGCTCGCGCATCTCGCCGCGCTCGCGGCGCTGTATCGCGCAGGCCGGCGCATGCCGCTGCGTTTCTTCCCGAAGAGCGCGTGGCTCAAGATGACCGAAGGCGACGCGAAGGCGCACGGCGCGTGGGAATCCGACCGCGTGCGCGCGGAATCGGACGATCCGGTTTATCGCGTCGCGTTTCGCGGCGAATCGCTTGGGCTCGACGACCGCTTCGCCGCGCTCGCGCGCATCGTTTTCGAGCCGCTTCGGCAACACCTGCAACGCGACGCATGATGACGACAGCAATCCAGTCCGTGAACACCGAAGCCGTCCAGGAACTCGACGTCTTCTCCTGTCCGCTCGACGGCGTCAACCAGATCGAAGCATCCGCCGGCACCGGCAAGACGTGGAACATCTGCGCGCTCTACGTGCGCCTGCTGCTCGAGAAGCAGTTGAGCGTCGAGCGCATTCTCGTCGTCACCTTCACGAAGGCCGCGACCGCCGAACTGCACGAGCGCATCCGCACGCGGCTCGCGGGCGTCGCGCATGCCATCGAAAACGGCGATGCAGCGGGCGATCCGTTCATCGAGCGGCTTTTCGAGACCACGCTCGCCGACATCGATCCGAACGAGGCGCTGCAGCGCATTCGCATCGCACTGCATACCTTCGATCAGGCCGCGATCCACACGATCCACGCGTTCTGCCAGCGCGCGCTGCAGGAAGCGCCGTTCGCCGCCGCGATGCCGTTCGCATTCGACATGGAAGCCGACGACAGCGCGCTGCGCTTCGAGCTCGCCGCCGATTTCTGGCGCGAGCGCGTCGAACCGGCAGCGGCGCGCACGCCGTCGTTCGCGTCGTGGCTCGTCGCGAAGGGCGCGGGACCGGCATCGCTCGATGCGCAACTGGCGCGGCGTCTCAAGAAGCCGCTCGCGACGCTGCGCTGGGGCAAGAGCGAGGCCGAACTTGCAGCGGAAGCCGTCGATGCGAAAGCGCTGTTCGACGAAGCGTGCGCGGTGTGGAACGCCGAACGCGGCGCGATCGCCAGGCTGCTCTTCGACGCCGAGGCGATGCTGAAGCAGACCTCGCACAAGCGCTCGATGATCGAAGCCGCCCTCGACGCATGGGCCGAATATTTCGCCGATGCCGACTGTCACGCCGAGCCGCCGAAGGAGGCGCTGAAGATCACCGCATCGGCGCTCGCGAAGGGTACCAAGGCCAAGCACACGCCGCCCGCGCATCCGTTCTTCGAGCATGCCGAAACGCTTGCCGCGTCGGCTGCCGCCGCCGAAGCCGCGCAGCGTGCGATGTGGCTCGACATCGTGCGCGAATGGCTCGACTACGCGCCGGCCGAACTGTCGGCGAGAAAGCGGGCGCGTCGTGTAGTGTCCTTCGACGATCTGTTGTCGAACCTGCATCACGCGCTCGTCCGGCACGCGTGGCTCGCGCAGGCGTTGCGCGAGCGTTATCCGGCGGCGCTCATCGACGAATTCCAGGACACCGATCCGCTGCAATACGCGATCTTCAACCGCGTGTTCGCGCCGCACGGACCGCTCTTTCTGGTCGGCGATCCGAAGCAGGCCATCTACAGCTTTCGCGCTGCCGACCTGCATACGTATCTCGCCGCGCGCGAGGGCGCGAGCGCGCGTTACACGCTCGCGGTGAACCAGCGTTCGACGGCGCGCATCATCGAGGCGTGCAATCGCGTGTTCGGCGCGAATCCGTCGGCGTTCATTCTCGAAGGCCTCGACTATCAGCCGGTGCGCGCGGGCACGCGTTCACGCGGACCGTTCGTCGATGCGACGCCCGCCGCCGCTTACTCCGATATCGCGGATTTCTGCGTGTGGATGCTGCCGCACGGCGATGCGGCGCTGTCGAAGGCCAACGCGCAGCGCGAAGCGGCCGAGGCGTGCGCCGCCGAAATCGCGCGGCTGCTGAAAGGGGCGGCGCGCGGTGAAGTGCGCATCGGCGACGAGGCGCTCAGTGCGGGCGATATCGCCGTGCTCGTGCAGACGCATCGGCAAGGCAGTCTCGTCAAGCGGGTGCTGGCAGCGTGGGGCATCGGCAGCGTGGAACTGGCGCAGGCGTCGGTGTTCGGCTCGCTCGACGCCGAGCAGATCGAGCGCGTGCTCGCCGCCATCGACACGCCCGGCGACTTGCGCCGCTTGCGCGCCGCGCTCGCGACCGACTGGTTCGGGCTGGACGCCGCCGCGCTGTGGCGTCTGGAGCACGCGGCATCGACGGAAGAAAGCGGCGCCAGCGATTCGACGAGCTGGGTCGAGAGATTCTCGCGCTATCGGACGATCTGGCACGAGCGCGGCTTCGCGGTAATGTGGCGCACGCTCGCGCGGGAACTGTCGATTGCGGCGCGGCTCGTTGCGCGCGCGGACGGCGAGCGCAGGCTCACGAACGTGAACCATCTCGCGGAACTGCTGCAGGCTCGCTCGGCGCAACAGCCGGGCATCGCGCCGACCTTGCGCTGGCTGGCCGCGCAGCGCGCGCAGCAGGGCGGCGGCGAAGACGCGCAATTGCGCCTCGAATCCGACCGCAATCTCGTGCAGATCGTGACGATCCACAAGTCGAAGGGCCTCGAATACGCGGTTGTGTTCTGTCCGTTCCTGAACGACGGCACGGCGCGCGACGCCTCGAAATCCGGCTTGCCCGACGCCCGCGAGTATCACGACGACGCGGGCGAAGCGGTGCTGCACTATGGAATCGACGACGACGAAGCGAAGGAAATCGGCGCGGCCATCGCACGCGAACAGGCTGCCGAGCGGGCGCGGCTCGTCTATGTGGCGCTGACGCGGGCGGTGTATCGCTGCTACGTGGTCGCGGGCGTTTATATCTCGAACATGTCGAACAAATCGACGAAGGAATCGCGCAGAAGCGTGCTGAACTGGCTCGCCGCGGGCGCGGGTCAGGACTTCGATGCGTTCTGCGACGAACCGCCAGACGAAGCGGGCATCGTCGCGGCGTGGCGCGCGCTGGAAGGGCAGGCCGAAGGCGCGATCGGCGTGACGCCGCTGCCCGTCATCGACCGGCGCGAGCCGCTTGCCGCCGTCGAGCGCGGCAGGCACGAGATCGCCGCGCGCACCAACCGCCGCCTGTTGCGCGATCGCTGGCGCATGGCGAGTTTCAGCTCACTGGTGGCGGCGGGCGCGCGCGAAGAGGCGAATCAGTCGCAGCCCGCGGAGGCGCGCCCCGATCACGACGAATTCGCCGAAGCCGCTTCAACGCTCGTGCAAGCGCCGCCTTCCCGCGACGAATCCGCGCTCGCCGACGACGACATCCTCGCGTTTCCGCGCGGCGCGGCGGCGGGCGAATGTCTGCATCGCATGTACGAGCTTGCGGATTTCACGCAGCCGTCGACGTGGCCCAAGGCGGTCGAGGACGCGCTGCGCGAGTATCCGGTTCCCGCGCCCGCGCCGCTCGCCCAGCGTCTTCGGCCGATGATGCTGCGCCTGCTCGCCGACACGCTCGAAAGCGAGATTGCGCCCGGCATGCGGCTGTCGGGCATCGCCAACGGGCGGCGCATGAACGAGCTGGAGTTTCTGTTCCCGGCGCCGTCGCTGGATTTTCCGGCGCTACGCCGGCTGCTGTCCGCGCACGGCTATCCCGATGTCGCGCTCGAAACGGGCGCGCTGCGGGGCTTCATCAAGGGATTCATCGACATGATCGTGCTGCACGGCGGGCGCTACTGGATCATCGACTGGAAGTCGAATCATCTGGGCGATGCCGCCGAAGACTACGGCGCCGCGCCGCTTGCCGAGGCGATGGCGCATCACGCGTATCACCTGCAGGCGCTCGTTTATGTTGTCGCGCTGCATCGTTACCTGCGTGCGCGGCTCGCTGATTACGACTACGAGACGCATGTCGGCGGCTACCTCTATCTGTTCGTGCGCGGCGTGCGTCCCGACTGGCGCGACGGCGACGCGGCGAGCGGCGTGCATCGCGGGCGGCCGCCGCTGGAACTGGTCGAGGCGCTCGACCGGGTGATGTCGGGAGGCGCGGCATGAGCACGATCGAAGCCGTGAACGCCGGGGAGTCGGCTGCGTCGGCCTTTGCCGACGAAAGCGCCGCGCTTGCCGAAGGTTTCGCGCGGCGCATCGGCGAACTGTCGCGGTGGTCGGGCGCGGGCGCGCGGGCGATCGCTTGGGCAGAACGCGCGGCGCTTGCCATCAGCCGGGCGACGGCGCTCGGACACGTCTGCATGCCGCTTGCCGCGCTCGCGCGGCGTCACGGAGAGAATGTGCGCGAAGCACGCAATGCGCTGCTTGCAAGCGGCGTCGCGACGTTTGCCCGCACCGAGGCGCGCTTCGATGCGGCAAGTCTTCGGCCGCTGGTCATCGACGAGGACGGGCGGCTCTATCTCGCGCGCTACTTCGATTACGAGCGGCGGCTCGCGGTGGCGCTGGTCGAACGGGCGCGCGGCGCGCGGATCGACGTATCGCAGCGGGAGCTTGCGCAGCAGGCGGAGCGGATCGCACGCTACTTCGGGGAAGGCACGGCCAACGACGACATCGACTGGCAGCGCGTCGCCGCGCTCGTCGCGCTCGCGGGCAGGCTGACTATCGTGAGCGGCGGGCCGGGCACGGGCAAGACGACGACCGTGGTCGGCGTGCTCGCGTGTCTGCTCGACGCCGATCCGGGCTTGCGCATCGCGCTTGCCGCACCGACGGGCAAGGCCGCGCAGCGCATGCAGGAAGCGTTGATCGAGCGGGCGGACAAGCTGCCGCCCGAGCTGGCCGCGCGGCTGCCGCGCACATCGTTCACGTTGCAGCGCTTGCTCGGCGTGCTGCCGGATGGCGGCTTCCGGCATCATCGCGACAATCCGTTGCCCTATGACGTGATCGTGGTCGACGAGGCGTCGATGATCGATGTCGCGCTCGCGGCGCATCTGCTCGAAGCGGTCGCGCCGTCGAGCCGGCTCGTGATGCTCGGCGACAAGGATCAGCTCTCGGCGGTCGAAGCGGGCGCGGTGTTCGCGGAACTGAGCGCGCGGCCATCGTTCAGCGAGGCGGGCGCGGGGCGGATCGCGGGCGCGCTGGGCGTGGAACTGGCGAGGTTTCGGGCGGCGTTGCCTGATGGCGTCAAGTCCGGCGGCGGCGACGGGCGCGGGAACCCAGCGGCCCACGCGCGGACGAGCGATGCGTCGCTCGCACAATCCGATGCGCATGACGAGGGCTACGGCAACTTCTTTCCGGGCAACGAAGAGGGCGATGCATCCGGCGCGCAAGGCGAGAACCAGGGCGATTTGTTCTCGAACACAGACGCCCCCGCGAGCGAATCACCTTTCGCGGCTTCGTCCGATGCGTGGGGCGCTCCCGGCGATCTCGACGACGCACCGCATGCCGACGAAGGCTACGCCGACCTCTTCGCCACGCTAGACACCGGCTCCCACAATCCGCCCGACGCCCGCGACGACGCCCCGCTCACCGACAGCGTCGTCTGGCTCGCGCGCAACTACCGCTTCGGGCTGGATTCGGCGATCGGCCGCCTGTCGATCGCAATCCGCAACGGCGATGCCCAAGCCGCGCTCCAAGCGCTCGACGCAAAGCAATCGGCCGCGCCCGAAGCGCCCGCCGCGGTGCTGCTGAACGACGGCCACGCCACGCTATCGGACCGCACGCTCGCTCATCTGGCGAAGGGCTTCGCGCCCTACGCCGATGCGCTCGCGTCGATGCTGCAAGCGGAGCACGCGCCATCCGATGAAGCCCGGCTGTTCGACGCGCTCAATCGTTTCCGCGTGCTGTGCGCCACTCGCAAGGGGCCGCGCGGCGTCGACGAAGTGAACGCGCGTATCGCGTCGAAGGTGCGCGACCAAGCGGGCATTGCGCTTGCAATCGGAGCACAGTGGTTCGCCGGACGGCCGGTGATCGTCACGCGCAACGACTATGCGCTCGGGCTCTTCAACGGCGATATCGGCATTGCACTGCCGGGGCCGAACGGCGCGCTGCGCGTGGCGTTCCGCATGGCGGATGGCTCGCTGCGTCATGTATCGCCGGCTGCGCTGCCGCCGCACGACACGGCGTTCGCGCTGACCGTGCACAAATCGCAAGGCTCGGAATTCGAGCACGCGGCGCTCGTGCTGCCCGGCAGCTTCGTGCGCGTGCTGTCGCGCGAGCTGGTCTATACGGCGATCACGCGGGCGAAGCGCCGCATCGAAGTCATCGGCTCGGCGGCGATTTTCGCGCAGGCCGTCGATGCGCCGACGCGTCGCGATTCCGGTCTCGCCGCGAGAATGGCGCGCCTGATGCGCCTGCACCATCGATCCTGAACGAAGGAGTGTCATCCATGAGCGATAGCCTCGTGGTGCCGCCAGGCGAAATCGAGCTGACCGCCGTGCGCGCGCAAGGCGCGGGCGGGCAGAACGTCAACAAGGTGTCGAGCGCGATTCATTTGCGCTTCGACATCCGCGCGTCGTCGCTGCCGGAGCACATCAAGGCGAGACTGCTCGCGCTGTCCGACAGCCGCGTCACGCGCGAAGGCGTGATCGTCATCAAGGCGCAGGAGCATCGCACGCAGGACATGAATCGCGCGGCGGCGCTCGCGCGTCTCGACGAGATGATCCGCAGCGTCAGCGTCACCCGGCGCAAGCGCATCGCAACGAAGCCGACGCGGGCGTCGCAGGTGCGCCGGGTCGAGGGGAAGGTCAGGCGGGGAGCGGTGAAGGCAGGGCGGGGCGCGGTGCGAGGCGAATAGGGCGGCAAGCGCCCCGCCGCCCATCATCGCGCGATGCCGCGCCATCCACACCGTGCGATGCTCAGCAATCCGTCACCGCGCGATGCTCAGCAATCCGTCACCGCGCGATGCTCAGCGATCCGTCACCGTGCGATGCTCAGCGATCCGTCACCGTGCGATGCTCCGCCGTGTGAGGAACGGAACCTGTTTCACGATTCCTGTCGCGAGCGCCGTGCCCACCAGCACGACAGCACATCCTTCGAGCATGACGAGCGATACGTGCTCGCTCAGGAACAGCGCGCCCCAGAGAATGCCGAAAAGCGGAATGACGAAGGTCACCGTCATCGCGCGTGCAGGGCCCGCCGCAGCCACGAGCCGAAAGTACAGAAAATAGGCGATGCCCGTGCAGCAGACGCCGAGCGCGATGACGGCCGACCACGCATGCGCGGAGATCGGCGTCGCGGGCCACGTCAGCAGGGCGATCGGTGCGAGCATGATGGTCGCGCCGATCATGCTGCCGGCGGCGTTGGCGGTTGCATCGACATCCATCAGATACTTCTTCGCAAAGTTGCCCGCCACGCCGTACAGCGCGGATGCCCCGAGCGCGGCCGCCGCCGCCAGCATGCCCTGAACGGGCAGCCCGGACGATGCCGCGCCGTCCGTCGCGATCTGGTTCCACACGAGCAGCAGCACGCCCGCGAAGCCGATCGCCATGCCGATGCTGCGCATCGTCGTCAGCCGGTCCTTCAGCCACACGTAGGCGACGAGCGCGCCAAAGAGCGGCGTCGTCGCATTGATGACGGACGTCGCGCCCGCCGACAGCGTCAGCTCCGCGAACGCGAACAGGCAAAACGGCGCCGCCGAATTGAGGATGCCGACCACGAAAAGCGGCAGCGCGCGCCGACGCATCGTGCCGAGGGTGGCGGCGACGTTGCGGCGTGCAAGCAGCATTACGATCAGCAACAGCGCGCCGATGCCGACGCGCACGGCCATGAGCGGCGCGACGCCGAACTCGGCGACTCCCACGCGAATGAACAGGAAGGAAGCGCCCCACAATGCGGCGAGCACGATCAATTGCAACAAATTGGCGATGGACATGACGATGGCGGACTTCGAGATACTAATTAAAAGTCCGCGCATGTTAGCACTGCGCGCGGCGGCGAAGAACGCACCGCGAATGACACCGCAAGAGGCGGGATCAGTGCGGCGGGATCATCCACGTCAGCACGTTCTGCTGCAGCCAGACGAGCAAGCCCAGAATCACCGTCAGCAGAATCGAATGCTTGAAGGTGCGCGCGAAGACGAGGCCTTCCTTGCCCTTGAGCTCGGTCGTCGCGACGCCCGTCGAGATGTTCTGCGGCGAGATCATCTTGCCCATCACGCCGCCGGACGAGTTGGTCGCCGCCATCAGCACGGGGTTCAGGTTGAGCTGATGCGCCGCCACCACTTGCAGGTTGCCGAAGAGCGCGTTGCCCGACGTATCGCTGCCGGAGAGGAAGACCGCGACCCAGCCGAGGAACGCGGACACGAGCGGAAAGAACGGTCCGACCGACGCGACGCCGAGACCCAGCGTGTAGTTCATGCCCGAGTAGTTCATCAGATAGGCGAGGCCGACGATCGTCGCCACCGTGAAAATGGCGATGCGCGTTTGCACCCACGTATCGACGATCGCCGCGCCGTACTCGCGGACCGGCAGCCGCACGAGCGCCGCCGTGATGATCGATGCGACCAGAATCGCCGTGCCCGTCGCGAGCGGCTGAAAGTCCCAGATCGCGCCGTACGGCTGGTTGTACAGCGTGATGTAGACAGCCTTGTCGAGTCCGGGCCAGGAAACCTTCACATCGCCGATCAGGAAAATTTTCGCGACCGTCCACACGATCACCACCAGCGACACGACGATCCACGGCAGCCAGCCTTGTCCGCCCGAAATAGCCGCGCGTGTCTGGCCGAGTCGATCGACGTTGACGGCGAAGCGCTCGTCGGCGGCGGGCTTCCAGACGCGCAGGAACGCGATCGTCAGAATCAGCGAAACGAGCGAAGAGAGCACGTCGGTCAGCGCATAGCTGATGTAGTTCGACGTGACGTACTGCGTAAGCGCGAAGCTCGCGCCCGAGACGAGCAGCACGGGCCACACGCGCATCATGTTGCGAAAGCCCGCGTAAATGCCGATCACGTAGAACGGCAGAAAGAAGGCGAAGAACGGCAACTGGCGGCCGACCATCTTGGCGAGCGCATCGGTGGGAAGGTGGGTGACCGCGCCGAGCACGGTAATCGGCACGCCGAGCGCGCCGAAAGCCACCGGCGCGGTATTGAAGATCAGCGTGAAGGTGAGCGCTTCGAGCGTCGGGAAGCCGAGCAGGATCAGGAGCGAACTGGTGATGGCGATCGGCGTGCCGAAGCCCGAGATGCCTTCCAGCAGCGCGCCGAACGAAAAGCCGATGACGACCAGCACGATACGCCTGTCGTTCGGCAGGTTTTCGACCATCCAGAGGCGGAACGCCTCGAAGCGTCCGGAGCGTTGCGCGACGTTGTAGAGCAGGATCGCGGCGAACACGATCCACATCACCGGCCATAGCGCGAACACCGCGCCGGCGGCGATCGAGTTGAGCGCGAGCTTGAGCGGGAAGTGCCAGGCCGCCACCGCGATGACGAGCGCGACTACCAGCCCCGCGAGCGACGCCTGCCACGCCGGGCGGCGCGCCCAGCCGAGCAGCACGAGCACGACGGCGATCGGCAGCGCCGCCACGATGAACGACAGCGCGAGCGAATTGGCGACGGGGGTGAGCAACTGATGGAACATCGACGTCTCCTGTCGACCGCAGTCGGCGAACCGTGTTGCGCGTTCTTGTCGGCACGCGGCGGCGAGCCGCGAGGCGCGTAGGGACTTCGATGCTTCATATGCCTTAAGCAACCGCGTAACGCGCAGCCTAAGAATAGGTGACCGATGGCCTCCGTCAAGCGGGAAATGTTCTTATCGGCTGCGACGCACGAACGCGCGTCGCGACGCGCGTGCTATCGCTTGACGAGGAGGCTTGCCGTGCCTTCAGCCTTCGACGGCTGCGGCGGGCGGTGTATCGTCGCGGCCCGGCAGAGGCGTTTGACGGAAGACCCAGACGGTCAGCAGGGCGAGAGAAGCAAGCATCCACAGCACGAAAAACACAAAGGCCATCATGTCCACTCCCCGAGAGCGATGGTTTCGCGACGGCGGTGTACCGTCGCGTTGCGCAAATGAGGAAGCTTGATAGCCAGAACCGTGCCAATCGTCTGGCGAATCGAGCCAGAGGCTTGTCGGAAAAGGAAGGAGCGCTTTGCGCTCGAACCAGCGCGGCGAGTGCGGGAGCGACTTGTGTCGGAAAATGTTGCAGGTCTGTTACGTCGAAAGACGCAACAGACGGGGAAGCTGCGTTTTTCGTAACGCCGGCGAAACAACTCAGTGGCGGCCGCCGCCATGACCGCCGCCGTAGCCGCCGCCGCCGCCATGCCAACCGCCACCGCCGCCGTGCCAACCGCCACCATGCCAGCCGCCGCCATGCCATCCGCCGCCATGCCAGCCGTGTCCGCCTCCCCAGCAGCATCCGCCGCCCCAGTATCCGAAGCCGATGGATATCGCCGGATAACCGTAATAGGCCGGGTAAGCCGGATAAGCAGGATACGGCGCGTAATACGGATACGACGGATAGGCGGGCACCGCGTAGTACTCCGTCATCGGCACCTGCGCGGTGCCTGAACTCGTGTGACAAAGGATCGCAGGGAGCCGCGTCTTGTAACAGGTCTGAAACAGCGGCGCGGTCAGGACCGGTCGCGCCGCGCGTGTGAGGTCCGATTATTTGCCAACCTGATTGCCGATGACCCCGCCGACCGCCGCGCCGCCGAGCGTCGAAAGCGCGCTGCCGCCGATCACCGCCCCGCCCGCTGCGCCGACGCCCGCGCCGATCGCGGTATCGCGTTGACGAGTGGTCATGCTGTCGCAGCCGGTCAGGCCGGCCATGAGTGCTACGACCATTGCAGCGGCGCCGATTTGTTTGATGTTTTTCATGTCGACTCTCCAATACGATGATGAAGTGAAACGGCTGCGGCTCGCATGGAACAGCACCGCATAGGCTGCCGGTTCATGCAGTAATGAGCAGGAAAGGTGCCTGCATGCCTTTGCCGCGTCGACGAAAAAAAGCCTGCCGCACGTCAGGCGCGACAGGCTTTCCCTGGTCAGACAGCAGCAACATCAAGTCGGCTGGTAGATCTCCGCTCCCTTCTTCACGAACTCGATCGCCTTCGTCTGCATGCCGTGCGTGAGCGCATCGGTTTCGCTGACGCCTTGCTTGGCCGCGAAGTCCCGCACGTCCTGCGTGATCTTCATCGAGCAGAAATGCGGGCCGCACATCGAGCAGAAATGCGCGACCTTGGCCGAGTCCTTCGGCAGCGTTTCATCGTGAAATTCGCGCGCCTTGTCGGGATCGAGGCCCAGGTTGAACTGGTCTTCCCAGCGGAACTCGAAGCGAGCCTTCGACAGCGCATTGTCCCGCACCTGCGCGCCCGGATGACCCTTCGCCAGATCGGCCGCGTGCGCCGCCAGCTTGTACGTGATGATGCCTTCCTTCACGTCGTCCTTGTTCGGCAAGCCGAGATGCTCCTTCGGCGTGACATAGCAGAGCATGGCGGTGCCGAACCAGCCGATCATCGCCGCGCCGATGCCCGACGTGATGTGATCGTAGCCCGGTGCGATGTCCGTGGTCAGCGGCCCGAGCGTGTAGAAGGGCGCCTCGTCGCACCATTGCAGCTGCAGGTCCATGTTCTCCTTGATGAGCTGCATCGGCACGTGGCCCGGACCTTCGATCATCACCTGCACGTCATGCTTCCATGCGACTTGCGTCAGCTCGCCGAGCGTCTTCAGTTCGCCGAGCTGGGCTTCGTCGTTGGCGTCGTAGATGGAACCGGGGCGCAGGCCGTCGCCGAGCGAGAACGAGACATCGTATTGCTTCATGATTTCGCAGATGTCCTCGAAGTGCTCGTAGAGGAAGCTCTCCTTGTGATGCGCGAGGCACCACTTCGCCATGATCGATCCGCCGCGCGACACGATGCCCGTCATGCGGTTCGCCGTCAGCGGCACGTATTGCAGGCGCACGCCGGCGTGGATCGTGAAGTAATCGACGCCTTGCTCGGCCTGCTCGATCAGCGTGTCGCGGAAGATTTCCCACGTCAGGTCTTCGGCCTTGCCGTTGACCTTCTCGAGCGCCTGATAGATCGGCACCGTGCCGATGGGCACCGGCGAATTGCGAATGATCCACTCTCGCGTCTCGTGGATGTGCTTGCCGGTCGACAGGTCCATCACCGTGTCGCCGCCCCAGCGGATCGCCCACGTCATCTTGTCGACTTCTTCGCCGATCGACGAGCTCACCGCCGAATTGCCGATGTTCGCGTTGATCTTCACGAGGAAGTTGCGGCCGATGATCATCGGCTCGCTCTCCGGGTGATTGATGTTCGCGGGGATGATCGCGCGGCCGCGCGCCACTTCCTCGCGCACGAACTCGGGCGTGATCGCCTTCAGCGCGTCCTTGCCGAACGCTGCCGCGCCGAACGCCTGGCCGGGATGCTGGCGGCCCATCATCTGCGCGAGCTTTTCGCCGTTCGGACCGCTCGCCTTCAGGCTTTCCAGATACTCGGCGCGCCGCTGGTTTTCGCGGATGGCGATGTATTCCATTTCGGGCGTGACGATGCCCGCCCGTGCGTAGTGCATCTGCGTGACGTTCTTGCCCGCGACCGCGCGGCGCGGCTTGCGATGCAGGCCGGGGAAACGCAGTTCGGCGGTCTTCGGATCGGCGGCGCGCTCGCGGCCGAATTCGCTCGTCAGGCCGGCGAGTTCCTCGGTGTCGCCGCGCTTCTCGATCCAGCCGGCGCGCAGTGCGGGCAGGCCGGAGCGGATGTCGATGCTCGCGTCGGGATCGGTGTACGGACCCGATGTGTCGTACACGTACACCGGCGGATTCTTCTCGCCGCCGAAGCCGTCGGGCGTGTCGGATTGCGTGATTTCGCGCATCGGCACGCGGATGTCCGGCGTCGATCCGCTTACGTAGACCTTGCGCGAGTTCGGCAGCGGCGCGATGGCGGCGGCATCGACGACAGCGTTTTCAGACAGAAACTTCGGATTGGCATTCATGCTGTATGTCTCCTGCAGGGACGAAAATTCCAGCGCGAGCATGGGCAAGCTCGGCTGACTCAGGAGCTAAACAGGGAGGAACGAGATGGAAAGGTCGGGCGCTGAAGATGCGGCGGTAGGTCATTCGAAAGCCGCAGTGCCCGAACGCTTCCCTGCGCTGGCATTATCCAGATCAGGTTCAAAGGGTATTTCTCACCCACGTGGCACGGGCGATTCGACCGGTGGTGCCGATTCGAAATCGCGATGTGCAGCGCAGGACCCCCGCGTTAGCAGCCGCCACGATACACCGCACCGTGGTGCGTTGACAACCATCCCGAAAACGGCCGCATCGCGTCGCGCCGTTCCTGCATAATGGCGGGCGCCGCGTTTTAGGTAGTTACCCGAAGCGCGGTTTCGCGACCGCCGCCGCTCTTCGTTCGCCTCTCGACCGCCCTTCCTTCGCATCATCATGCCGTTGTGTTTTCATCGTCCTGCACCGTCGTGCGGGCGTCGCGCTGTGAGTATTTCGGTCGTTTCCGCATGCGCCATGCGCCACGCGGTTTTCGCGGAGTAAGCATGTCCACTCCGATGCCGCGTCTGCCTTTCTCGTTTCCCGATCGCTTTCCGTTTCGCGCGCCTCGTTCTTTCCGGGGACAAGTCGTGCTCGCGCTCGCCGTCGTTTATCTCGTCTGGGGATCGACCTATCTCGGCATCCATCTGGCGCTCGAATCGTTTCCGCCGCTGATGCTCGGCGGCCTGCGCAATCTCTGCGCGGGCATCGGGCTATTCGCGATCGGCTTGCATCGCAAGGCGGTGCTGCCGAGTGCGCACGAGGTTCGCAACGCCGCGATCGTCGGCACCTTGCTCGAAGGTCTCTCGAGCGGAATGATGGCGTACGGCATGCGCACTGTCGGCACCGGCACGGCGGCGGTCATGGTCGCGACCGTGCCGCTCTTCGCGACCATCTTCACCGCGCTCGCCGGCCGCGCCGTGGCGAAGGGGGAGTGGTTCGCGGTGGCGCTCGGGCTCGTCGGCATCGTGGTGTTGAATCATGGCGATCCTTCGCCCGGTTCTACGCACGGCACGCTCGCGATTCTCTGCGCCGCGATCTTCTGGGCGGGTGGCGCGCATCTCGCGGGGCGGCTAAGACAGCCGTCGGATCTTCTGATGTCGACGGCGCTGCAGATCGGGTTAGGTGGCCTGATCGCGACGGGCATCGCGCTGATGGCGGGCGAGCGTCTAACGCATGTCGGCTTCGACGCGGGCGTGTCGTTTCTGTATCTGATGCTGATCGGGTCGATGGCCGCGTACGTTGCATATAACTTTCTGATTCGCCATACGAGCACGATCGTCGCGACGAGTTGCCTGTACGTGAATCCGATCGTTGCGGTGCTGCTGGGAGCGGTGCTGCTCGGGGAAGCTATTACGCAGTGGACGGTGGTTGCTACCGTCGTCATTCTGATTAGCGTGGGATTGTCGTTCTGGTTTGATCGCCGGCGGCGGGGGGTGGCTTAAATGCAGCACGACCGCCGCGGTCCGTGGCAGCGCGGTAATTGGGGCAACGCCGGCGGACTGCTGCGACAGCCGATGGAGCGCGAAGGTGGCTTCGCGCAATGACGGGCGCCGCGCAATCCAGGATGAAACAAAACTGTCTTTGCGGTTGCAGGCACCCTGAGCGCGGCACAAAATCCGTGGCAAAAACGCGCAATCGCGGACGCGATACGCGGTAACACGGAGCATCGCCATGACCACGCACGTCATCAGTTTTTTTGCCGACGACAACGCTCGTGCATCGTTGGAAAATCATCGCCGCTATTGCGCGCGGAACGGGTATCAGCACGAATTCGTCGACGCCAGTGCGATCGGCTGGCCGCAACTGCGCATGATCCTGAAGTACCAAGTGCTGTTGCGAACACTGCGAGCCTGCGCCGAGGGCGATCTCGTCCTGCTGTTGACCCAGGACGCCTTGCTGATCGGCGATATCCGGTGCGAATCGCTGATGCAGTACCGCCGTTCGGACTGGGTCGTCGCACTGGACGCACCGGGTGACGCTGCGTACGTCATGGCGTCGTTCCAGCTCTGGCGCAATACTGAGGCCGCGCGCGATCGCGCGAAACTGCTCTCTGACGGCCCGAAGCTCGGTCGCCCGCCCGTGAGCGAATCCGATCTGCTGCGTCTTCTGGAACCCGAACCGTTCAACGTAGGATACGGCGGCTTACTGGCCGTTGCGCCTGCGGGATTGCATGCATCGCTATCGTGGCTCGAATGGCCGATTCTTGCGCTTGCGCTCGTCGACCTACCCGAGGCGCCGAGGAACTATCCCGTATTCACGAAACTGCGCGACCTGCTTGCCGGGCACATTAACGACTGTCAGGCGAAGGGCCTGCCGTATCTCACGCTGCCGCCTTCGCAATCATGCGGCTCCGTTACGGCCTATGAAGTGATTAATCCGGACGCGCCTATCGCGCTTGCCATGCTTTACACGCCGAACGTTCGCGAATATGGCGAGATCGCAGAGCGCAACTTGAAGCGTTATTGCGCACGGCATGGATATGGGCTGCATATTTATCGCGACGTGCCTGCGCAAACGAATTCGGCCGCCGCCGGCAACTGGTTCAAGCCTTGGGTATTGCTTCGGCACTTGCCGCAGCATCAATGGCTTTTCTGGATCGATGCCGACGTGCTCGTCATCGATCAAAAGATTCCGCTGGAGTCTTTGCTGCAGAACCGCGATCGCGTGTTGGCGACGGATATCAGTTGGCTGTTGAACTCCGGGATCATGGGCTTTCGCAACACGCATGAGAACCTGCAGGTGCTGCACGAAGTCGAGCGGGCGATGAGTGCAATCGTCGACAAGTCATCCGTTCAATCGAACGGTGGCGATCAGGATGTCTTCATCAAGGTGATGCAGCGTTATGGGATGGCCGCGGAAGATGATTTATTCGACTGCACGATGCTCAACACGCCTTACCAGCTTCAGACGCCCACGAGTTTCATGGTGCATTACATGGGTATGTGGCCTCAGCTTCGCGCGCTCGTCATGCATCACGGCGATGAGATGTGCCGGGGGCTCGATACGAGCGGCCTTTGAGCTTGTGGCGGGATGCGCGTTTTGCGCGCGTCTTCTTGGCCGGCTCGAAATGATGGACGAGTGACCACCGGCTGGCCGCGTGAGCCGACGACGTCAATGAATCGCGCACTGCTGCAATGCTGAAACGTTGACTCGATCAGAACAGCGAATCGCCTTCGATTGGCATGTCGGGCGACCGCTTGATGCTCATGTTATGCGCTCTCGCACTTGAGCGAGCGTCCTCTATTCTGGGGTATCGACTTAGCCTTTGAAACAGGCAAATTTATAATAATTCGATAAACCGAAAGCTATCTTTCGTTTGTCTGGATATGATGCTGACTACTGCGGTACGGCAACTGCCTTGTCTTCCGCAAAACTTTGGCGGCAATTGATTGATTGATTGATTGATTGATTGTTTTCCAGGCATGTCATTTTCATAATCTCCATAAACGCATACGGAATTCTAAACACGCGAATTCGCATTAACGTCGTTTGCCTACTGTCAGTGCATATCACGGACCGGTTTTCAACATAAAATCGGGGGAACCGTGCGGTTCATTTCAACGGCGCCTTTATTCTCAGTAGGTGCAAACGCCGATCTATTGTAGCGAGCAATGCTGGCATGGTGCCGTCATATTGTTCCGCGAAGGCTTATTCCCGATTGTCGAATACCGAGGCGTCGGAAGAGATTTTCTCGTAAGCGAGAAAAATCGCTGCGTTGGACAGGCATTAGCGCGTCCGAACGCAGCCAAACTTAAAAAATCTACAAAAAGGGTTAGATATGAAATTTTGCTCTCGTCGTTTTAGGCCGATGGCGCTAGCGATTCTCGGTAGCACTGCAGTATTAGCGACGGCAAATGCTCCGGCAGGAACCATGACCGGCTTCAATAATCAGGTCTATCCGTCGGTCACACGCGATGGTCTGAATGTCTTCGGCGATAATAACTACGCATCTGCGAGCGGAGTCATGGTCGGTGATGGGCAGATCAACGGGTTGAATGGTAGTGTCCTAATTGGAAATTACGCTAGTTCGACCTGGTCCGGCACTGCCTACGGGCCGGCGGACGATCCGAACGCGGGGCCGGCCACCGCTATTGGAACTTATGCTTTCTCCGCCGCGAACGGCCTTGCTGCAGGTTCCCATGCATCAGCCCAACTAACGGGTGTTGCTGTCGGAGCCTCTACAAATGCCCAGGAATCAGCCGTTGCAGTGGGTTTTCAAAGCAACGCAGGCTTCAACAGTGTGACGATCGGGGCGAATTCTCATACGTTCTACAACTCCGTCGCAATAGGATCTAATGCGTCAGCCGAATACGGGATGGCAATCGGAACGGATGCCAACAGCGGTGGAAACGGCATTGCGATCGGCCCTAATGCTCGGTCGGGTGGAGACAGTACTGCGTTCGGCGTAGACGCGCGAGCCGACTACTGGGGAACTGCGGTGGGCGAGCGGGCCACAGCAGTGAATATCCGCTCGGCAGCTTTTGGAAATGAATCATTCGCGGGACATGTGGCTACAGCCATTGGTTCGGAAGCTCGTGCAGAGGCGGAATACAGCACTGCGATTGGCTCAGGCGCTCATACGTCAGGCGCTGACTCAGTCGCTGTGGGATCGTATAGTCATGCAGCAGCGGATGGCAGCACCGCGATTGGCGGCCACTCCGGTACGTCAGGCGCTGGCTCAGTTGCTCTCGGATCCGACAGTCAGGCAGGCGGGGATTTCAGCACCGCGATCGGCACGAACGCCAGTACCTCGGGCCGTGACTCGGTTGCTCTCGGAGACTACAGTGAAGACGGCGGTCAGGAGAAGGTGGTCAGCGTTGGCAGTTGGTCGATTCAACGTCGCATTACCAACGTCGCAGACGGGATCAACGGTAACGACGCAGTAAACGTCAGCCAACTCAACGCCGTCAGCCAACTCGTGTCGCAAAACACGGCCGACATCCTGGCTCTCCAGAACAGCGGCACCCCGCTCCAATCGACCCTGCGCGCTGCCGCTCCGGTCGTCGGGGCCACGGCATCGGGCGCATCCGGTTCGCTGTTCGCAGCGAGCGGCAACGCCGGTGAAACCGCTGTAGCGACGGGCGCTCGCGCCACCGCGATGGGCGCAAACGCGCAAGCCGTCGCCGGCAATTCCGTCGCGCTGGGCGCCGATTCCGTCGCGGATCGCGCGAACACGGTCTCGGTCGGCTCCTCGGGTAACGAACGCCAGATCACGAACGTCGCAGCCGGCACGCAAGGCACGGACGCAGTGAACGTCGATCAGCTGAACGACAAGATCGCGCAGTCGAACGCCTACGCGGACCAGGCAGTCGCGGGTGCAAACGCCCATACGGATCAGGCGATCGCGAGCGCAAAGCGTGACCTCGAGCACTACTCGGATCGCGCAACGGCATCGGTTCTGGCGATCCCGAGCATCCCCGTGCTGAACGCGGGTGAGAAGTGGGTCGGCACGGCTGTCGGTAACTACGGCAGCGCAACCGCAGTCGGCTTCGCAGCGGCCTATCAGGTGACGTCGAACCTGAACTTCGGCGTCGGCGTGTCGACGGCCAACAGCGGCCCGACGGCCGTGAAGGCGCAAGCCGGCTTCCGCTGGTAATCACCGTCCGGCCTGGCGTCAATCACGCCTGTCCGGCTGACGATATCCATTACGGATACGCATGCAGGAGCATTGCTCAACGCGCGATAACGTGATGCACGTCTGAAGCAAACCCGCCCCAGTAATCGGGCGGGTTTGTTGCCGTTGAGCGCCCGAAAACGCACGAAACAAGCGCGCAAAAAAATCCCGCCGCGCAAGGCGGCGGGAAGTCAGGAGTACGCTTCTATCGAGCCGTAGCCCGCACCCGGCTTACTTATGCTCTTCGGCCGAATTGTGGATAGCCTGGCCGCCCTTCGAAATATCCTGGCCCGCGCCCGAGATGGTGTTGCAGCCCGCGAGCGCAGCCGTGCCGGCGATCAGCAGCAGAGCGATGAGTCGAGTCATGTTCATTCCCCTTGAAGTGAAATGGCGTGGTTAATCGTGTCTAGGTCGGCCGCGATCGTTGCCTGGGCCTCACCGGTGGTAACAATCATAAAAAACGCGGGCGGGGCTCGGCTGTAGGCACGCATGTGTTTTTCTCGTCAGCGCAATCCGTACTTCTCGTCGGCGTCGTCCTACGCGGCGGAACGCGCCGGCGTCGCAACGGCATCGCCATGAACGCGCTCGCGCGGCATCGACACGTGGATGCTCGTGCCGTGCGGCTTCACTCGCTCGATCTCGAAGCGCCCGCCACGCGCCGACACGCGCTGCCGCATGCCGACGAGCCCATGCGTCTGCGTGCGCTTCAAATCCTGCGGCCGGATGCCGATGCCGTCATCGGCGATATGCAGCGACACGCTCGCCTGATCCATCGTCAGCGCGACGCGGATGTTGCTCGCGCGCGCATACTTCGCCGCGTTCGTCAGCGTTTCCTGCGCGACCCGGAAGAGGGCGATCTCGATCGCTTCGCCGAGCTTCGGGTCCTCGTCGGGCAAGTCGAACGACACCGCCCAGTTGTTGCGCTGCGCGGCTTCATCCACGAGCCCGCGCAGCGCCGTCACGAGCCCGAAGTTCGCCAGCACGGTAGGCCGCATGTCCTCGATGATGCGCCGCTTGAGCGCAATGCCCTGATCCAGATTGCCGATGGCGCGCGTGAGTTTCTCCGCCATCGCCGGTTCCGTTTCGCGCAGCTTGCCGCGCACCCACGCCACATCCATCTTGCTCGCCGTGAGGATGGAACCGAGCTCGTCGTGCAGTTCGCGGGCGAGTTCGGTTTTCTCGTTTTCGCTCACCGACTGCAGATGCCACGCAAGCGCTTCGAGTTGCCGCGTGCGCTCGAAGACGAGTTGATCCAGCTCCTCCTGCTGCGTGATGAGTTCCCGCTGCACGCGATCCTGCTTGTCGAGCTGAATGCCGAGGTTGCGGAAAAGCAGCACGAACAGCACGATGTTCAGCGCACACAATGCGCCGACACACAGCGTCGAAATGCGCTGATCGGCGCGGCTCGCATCGAGTGCGTGCTGCGCGCGCTGCTCTTCATTAAGGCGTAACAGCGAGAGGGCGGCGTCGAGCGTGGCGTCGTCGGAGGCGGGCCGTGCTTCGGGTTGCGAAGGCGCGGCGAGCCGCGCGGCGCCTCGCTCGATTTCCTCGTTCGCCGCAGCGCTGATCTGCGCGAAGCTGGCAAGCGCCGTGTCGTCGCCGATGCGGCGGTAATAGGCATCGAGCGTCGCGAGGGCGCGGCGCACGTGGGCCGCCGTTTGCTCGAATTGCGCCTTGTAAGCGGGCTCCGGTTTCAGTGCGAACGCGCGTCCCTGGGCGGAAAGCGTCGCGATGTCGGCAGCGAGCGCGGACAGGTCGGCGGTGGCGCTTTTGGCATCGAGCGCGGTCTCGTATTCGGCCGCGATGCGCATGCGCCCCGACTCCAGAATCACGAGGCCGCCCACCGTGATGACGATCGCGACGGTCATTGCCACCAGCCAGCTATAGCGGCGCATCCATTCGTTGATGCGGGCAAGGCCGGCGTGGGCCCGGGTCGGCGCTTCGTCGTGCGCGGTGCGCGGCGGCACGGCGCGGGGTGCGTGGCTCATAGAGTGGGTCTGGCGTCGCCCGCGCGTCGGCTGGTTCGCCCGCGCGAGTCGATTGAAAGCTAATGTCGGTGGATTCTCACAGCAAAAAAGGAGCCAGCCCGAATGCGCGCGACGCGCCGCATCGCTAGGATGGGTTCACCATCCATTCCTACGGGGAAAGATCATGCTGAAGTGGGCACTGTTCTTTGCGATCGTCGCGGTCATCGCCGGTCTTTTGGGCTTCACCGGCGTCGCGGCCGGCGCGGCGACCATCGCCAAATTCCTGTTCGTCCTTTTCCTGATTCTGTGCGTCGTGTTCCTGGTGCTCGGGTTCGTCATCACCAAGAAAGCGATCGATTAGCGGGCCTGCATCGATGATGGGCGGCGCGTGGCGCAAGGCCATCGCGCGGCCCTTGACGCAATGACAGGCACGATCAACGAGGAGGTTTCATGCTGCGCTACGCCGCCGTTTTTTTCGTGATCGCGATTATTGCCGCGGTGTTCGGCTTCACGGGCATCGCGGCGGGCGCGGCGGAAATCGCGAAGATCCTGTTCTATATTTTCCTGGTCGTATTCGTCGTTACCCTGTTGCTCGGTGTGTTCAAGACATGACGGCCCCGCCGCTTCGACGGCGGCTTCATCTTGACGATTTCGCGAGCGGGCACGGCGCGTGCATCGAGTTCTTCATCGGATAGCGGCGCGCTATGGAGCGCATGGGCGAACCGCGCCACCGCTACCGTCCATCACCATTCCACAGGAGCCAATCAAATGTCCAATTCGTCTGCTGTAACCGCCGCGCCGGGCCAATCCTCGGACGCCTTTGTCCTCGACGTCGAGAAGATCCGGAACGACGCGCGCCAGCACATGGACGAGGGCCCCGTCACGGCGACCTATAGCGCGGATCGCGAGACCGTGCTCAAGCTGCTCAACGACGCGCTCGCGACCGAGTGGGTCTGCGTGCTGCGTTACAAGCGCCACTATTTCATGGCGAAGGGCATCCACTCGGAAGCCGTCGCGCAGGAGTTCGCCGAGCACGCGACCGAAGAGCAGGAGCACGCCGACATGCTCGCGGAACGCATCGTCCAGTTGGGCGGCGAGCCGAACTTCGCGCCGGACAGCCTGAAGTCGCGCGCGCATTCGGAGTACAAGGAAGGCGCCGACCTCATCGACATGATTCGCGAAAACCTCATCGCTGAACGGATTGCGATCGATACCTATCGCGAGATCATCCGTTATCTCGGCGACAAGGACGTCACGACGCGCCGCCTCTTCGAAGAGATTCTGGCGGTCGAGGAGGAGCACGCCGACGACATGGCCGATCTGCTCGAAGGCCGCAACGGCTAAGTTGAAGCCAAAGCGGGCGATGCGCGGGCGAGTGGAACCGCGCATCGCGCGTCGGGCAAGCATGCGTAAAATGACCGTTCACTCATTACAGCAGCGCGGACGGCGTGAATGATTCGAGTCTTGATAGCCGACGATCATGCGATCGTGCGCAGCGGGTTCAGGCAATTCGTCGCCGATGAGCCCGACATGGAAGTGGCGGCAGAAGCATCGACCGGCGACGAAACCATCGCGCTCGTGCGCGAGCAGGCGTTCGACGTGGTGTTGCTCGACATCGCGATGCCCGACAAGAACGGCGTCGACACCTTGCGCGTCATCAAGCAGATTCGGCCGCAGCAGGGCGTGCTGATGCTGTCGGGCTTTCCCGAGAGCCAGTACGCGATCAACCTGCTGAAGGCGGGCGCGAACGGCTATCTGAACAAGGACGCCGCGCCCGATGAGATCGTGCGGGCGATACGAACGGTGGCGCGCGGGCATCGCTATTTGTCAGAGTTTATCGCCGATGCGCTCGCCGACAAGCTCGACAAGCCGGCGGCGGAAAGGCCGCACGAGACGCTGTCCGAGCGCGAGTTTCAGATTTTTTGCAAGCTCGCGGGCGGCCGGATTCCGACGGAGATCGCGCAGGAGTTGCATCTGTCGGTGAAGACGGTGAGCACGTACCGGGCGCGCGTGCTGGAGAAGATGCGGCTGTCGAACAACGCCGATCTCACGTATTACGCGATCAAGAACGGGTTGATCGAATAGCGCAGCGTTTCCATGTGCGACGAGGAAGCAGTAAAGCGGAGGATGCCCGCCGTGGGCCACATCATCATCGACGATTCGGCACAGCAGAAGACACCGCGCGGCGGGCCGCTCGCGGTGCTGCTGATCGAGGATTCGCCGCTGATCCGCGGCAGTCTCACCGAGGCCATCGAGGCGCTCGGACCGTGGCGCGTGACCGCTTTCGCCGATGCCCCGCAAGAGGCCATCGCGTTGCTGTCGTCACAGCCGTTCGATGCGGTGATCGTCGATCTGCAATTGAAACGCGGATCGGGCATCGACGTGCTCGCGTGGCTCAAGGAGTCGGAGACGTCGCGCCTGGCGGACGATGCGTTCATCGTCGTACTGACGAATCATGCGCTGCCGGCTTATCGCGAACGGTGCCTGCAGTATGGCGTGCGCCATTTCTTCGACAAGTCGCTCGAGTTCGATCGCGTGCTCGATGCGCTTGAGGAGTATGCGCGGGAGAGGGTGTGAGCTTGCTCGCGTCGCAGCGCGGGTCGTTGAACTTCGCCGCTTGGCGTATCGGATAGCAAGTAGACGGTCGCTCGCGGGCCTTACGCTTTTTGCGGGCGTTAGGAGGCCGCTGAGCATCCGCCACCACAGTTATTTCTTCCCTGACCCGTCACGCTCCGCTTCGCGCGTCCAAACGCCCCTCCCGCCCGCGCCAGTGGCTAAACCCTGCCAGCCCCGTCGCGGCCAGCCCGACGATGCACACGCCCATCCATCCCATTGCGTGCCAGGCGAGCGATGCCAGCGCCGATCCCACCGCGCCGCCGATGAAGTACGCCACCATATACACCGTGTTGACGCGGCTGCGTGCCTCGGGCTTCAGCGCGTAGATGCGCGACTGGTTGGAAATCTGCGCGGCCTGCACGCCGACATCGAGCACGATCACGCCGATGACAAGCCCCGCGATGCTCCTCGACGACAGCGCGAACACGACGAACGACACCGCCACGAGCACGATCGACAGCGTGATGACCGCACGCGGCCCGCGCTTGTCCGCCGACTTGCCCGCAAGCGGCGCGGCCAGCGCGCCCGCCGCCCCGACGATGCCGAACAGTCCCGCCGCCTGCGGACCCATATGAAACGGCTCGCCGGCGAGCAACAACGTAAGCAGCGACCAGAACGCGCTGAAGCCGGCGAAAAGCGCGCCGCCCGTCAGCGCGGCTTCGCGCAGCGCGGCGCTCTCGGCGGTCAGATGCCACATCGACGCAAGCAGCTTGCCGTAGGAGAGCGTGGATGTCGGACGGCTTTTCGGCAGCCGCATCATCACGACGACCGCGAGCGCGATCGTCGCCACCACCGACGCCGCGAACACCGCGCGCCATCCGAAGTACTGCGCGACGAAGCCCGAGACCGTGCGGGCGAGCAGAATGCCGAGAAGCAGCCCGCTCATGACGGTGCCGACCGCATGGCCGCGCTCGGCGGGGGGCGCGAGTTCCGCGGCGAAGGGCACGGCCTGCTGCGCAATCGTCGATACGACGCCTATCGCGAGACTGGCCGCGATGAGCACCGCGAGCGTCGGCGCGGCGCTCGCCACGATCAGCGCGACGCCCAGCGCCGCGAGTTGCATGAGGATCAGCGTGCGCCGGTCGAAGCGATCGCCGAGCGGCGCGAGCATCAGCATGCCGAACGCATAGCCGAGTTGCGTCGCGGCGGGCACGGCGCCGATCAGATAGGCGCTCTGAGGAAACGACGCCCGGAAATCCCCGAGCAGCGGCTGGTTGAAGTAGATGTTCGCGACCGACACGCCGGCAATCGTCGCGAGCAGCCAGAGCGTCGCGCGAGAGTAGTGGGGATGGCGCTCGGGCGTGTGGTCGTGAGAGGACTGCGGCGACTGATGCGATGACGCGGACATGGTTCCTTCCGTCGGACGGGCGAGAGGGCGGCTTGCGGCAAGCCGCCGATCATACTGGAGACGGAAGCGCTTTGCCGAACGCGCGGCGATGCTTACTCGTCGTCGGCGGCGGGCGGTTTGGGCACGAGCTTCGCCGGCGCGAGCCACTGGAACGTCGTCAGCGTGTCGTCGCTGAAGGTGCATTCGGCGGCGGCGGGCGTGTCGGCTGCTTTCGTGGCGGGCGGCTTCGGCGGCGTCTCGATCGTGCCATGCACGACGACGCGCGAGCCATGCATCGCCGCGCTGGAGCCGGTGAGCTTGAGCGGCGCGCTCGCGGCGTCCGGATAATCGGCGCGCATGCGGTCCTTGCAAGCATCGATGTTGCGGTAATAGGACGTGCAGCCGGCCAGAAGCGCGAGTGGAATCGAGAGGAGGAGCAGGCGGGAGCGAGTGTTCATCGATGGAACCGGTCGATGCCCGATGCGGCGCGGCATCGGAGCGAAATGAGGATGGGCGGCGAGCTTTATAACACGCGCAAAGCACTTGTTCGAGGTTCGGGCGCGGTAGCACAATCGGCGGGAGCAATTCTCGGCGATGCAGAGGCGGCCATGCAAAAGGACATCGAAGTGGGCGATTACATGCTCGCCATGAGCGCCGTCCCGAAGCCGCGTCCGGGCGATCAAGAAACCGAGGCGTGGGTCGAAGGCTATGCGGTTCGCGTGCAGGTGACGCGCGTCGACGGGCAGCCGGTACACGGCTCGACGCTCGCGGACGATTCAGGCGAGATGACGGGAGATCATGGGCCTTTTGAAACCGTCGCGCAGGCGATGGCGCACGGGGAGGCGTGGGGCCGGCACTATGTGGCGCGGGTGCTGGGGCATGGGGTGTGAGAGGGGCGATCGCCGTTGCCATACTCAGGAACGCATCGCGCGCTGGTGCCGGGGACCGGACTCGAACCGGCAAGCCGTTAGGCGGCGGATTTTAAGTCCGCTATGTTTACCAATTTCATCACCCCGGCAGGGCGGACGCGATTCTACCATCGCACCGGCCGCGCCAAAACCGCCAAAACGCCCGCCGTATCGCTCGAATGCACATATTGAAAGCCATTCGACAACCCCACGCGCCTCCCGCATAATCGCCGACTGATCCGCCTTCGCTCGATCGAGCCAACACGAAAGGACACTCAATGGGCAAGACCCGGCTCGAAGCGTTCAGCGATGGCGTCATCGCCATCATCATCACGATCATGGTGCTGGAACTCAAAGTCCCGCACGGCGACGACTTCAGCGCGCTCGCGCCGCTCGTGCCCGTGCTCGCCGCCTACGTGCTCAGTTTCATCTACGTCGGCATCTACTGGAGCAATCACCACCACCTGCTGCACGCGATTAAACGCGTCAACGGCTCGGTCCTGTGGGCGAACCTGCATCTGCTCTTCTGGCTGTCCCTCTTTCCATTCACGACGAACTGGATGGGCGAGAATCATCTCACCGCCGTTCCGACCGCCTGCTATGGCTTCGTGCTCTTCATGACGGCCGTCGCGTACTACATCCTCACGCGCGCCCTCATTTCGATGCACGGCGAAAACTCCGCGCTCGAACGGGCGCTCGGCGCCGATCGCAAGGGCAAGATTTCCGTGTTGCTCTATCTCGTGGCGATCGCCGTGTCGTTCTGGCAGCCGTGGCTCGCCGCCGCCATCTATGCGCTCGTCGCGGCCGGCTGGCTCGTGCCGGATCGACGCATCGAACGCATGCTGCTCACCGAAGAACAATAGGCCCGCGCGATGCGCATCGGCCTCATCTCCGACACGCATAACCTCGTGCGCCCCGAAGCGCTCGACGCACTGCGCGGTTGCGAGCACATCATCCATGCGGGCGATATCTGCAAGCGCGAAGTCCTCGACGCGCTCGCGGCACTCGCGCCGCTCACCGTCGTGCGCGGCAATAACGACATCGGCGAAAGCGTTGCGTCGTTACCCGAACATGCGCGAATCGAACTGGGCGGCGCGACGATCCACGTCGTCCACGATATCGCCGACGTGCCCGCCCGGCTCGACGGCGTCGATGTCGTCGTGACCGGGCATTCGCACAAGCCGGTCTTCGCGCGGCGCGACGGCGTGCTGTTCGTCAATCCGGGCAGCGCCGGACCGCGACGCTTCAAGTTGCCCGTAACCGTCGGACTGCTCGATATCGACACCGATACGAAAGCCATCGACGCGCGCATCGTCACGCTCATCGCGTAGATGCAAAAAGGGCCGGCGCATTACACGCCGGCCCCTTGTCATTCGGATGAACGCAATCGCTTACGCGCGCGCGGCGTTATCGAACAGCGAATCGTCCATCTCGGCGGCCTCGCGATGACCGCGCAGGATCGCATGCGCTTCCGAATGCGAGCCCACTGCGGGCGGCGAGCCCTTCAGCGGCTTCTTCGCCGTCTCGTGCAGCGCCAGCACCGACACGATGCCGATCACCGATGCGCCCATCAGATAGTACGCGGGCATCATCAGCATGCCGGTCTTGTCGACGAGCCATGCCGTCACGAGCGGCGTCGTGCCGCCGAACAGCGACACCGACACGTTGAAGCCGATCGCCAGCGCGCCGTAGCGGATCTTCGTCGGGAACAGCGCCGGCAGCGACGACGGCATCACGCCGGTGAACGTCGACAGCAGTGCGCCCAGAATCATCATGCCCGCGAACACCGACGGCACCGTGCCGACGCGAATCAGCGAGAGAGCCGGAATCGACAGCAGCAGCAAGCCCACGCAGCCTGCGAGCATCACCGGCTTGCGGCCGATCGCATCCGAGAGACGTCCGGCGAGCAGCGTCAGCGGAACCATCAGCACCATCACGACCAGCACGATGAAGAGGCCGTGCGTTTCGTTGAACTTGAGCGTCGCCGACAGATAGCTCGGCAGATACGACAGCGCCATGTAGTCCGTCACGTTGAAGATCAGCACGAGGCCGACGCATTGCAGAAGCGGCTTCCATTGCTGCATGAGCGTTTCGCGGAACTGCGTCTTCGTCGTCTGGTGCGCGGAGGCCTCCATCTTGTCGGCTTCGCGCTGGAACGCGGGCGTCTCTTCGAGCTTGATGCGGATATAGAGACCGATCAACCCGAGCGGACCTGCGACCAGGAACGGAATGCGCCAGCCCCAGCCGAGCAGCGCGTCGTGCGAAAGCACGGCGGTCAGCACCGCCACCACGCCCGCGCCGAGCACATAGCCGACGAGCGTGCCGCATTCCAGAAAGCTCGACATGAAGCCGCGCTTCTTGTCCGGCGAGAATTCGGCGATGAACGTCGCCGCGCCGCCGTACTCGCCGCCGGTCGAGAAGCCTTGCACCAGGCGCGCGACGAGCAGCAGCACGGGCGCCATCACGCCGATGGTGTCGTAGCTCGGAATCAGGCCGATGCAGAACGTGCCGATGGCCATCATGATCATCGTCATCGCGAGCACGCGCTTGCGGCCGATGCGGTCGCCGAGCGGGCCGAACACCATGCCGCCGAGCGGACGCACGAGGAACGCGGCCGCGAAGGTGCCGAAGGTCGCGAGCAACTGTGCGGTCGGGCTGCTCGACGGGAAAAACACCTTGCCGAGCGTCACGGCGATGTAGCTATACACGCCGAAATCGAACCATTCCATCGCATTGCCGATGGCCATGGCGCCGACAGCGCGCTTCAGGAGAGATTGATCGACGATGGTGATGTCGTCGAGCGTAAGGCCGTTCGATGCATTCGCCGCATTCGCTGCGTCGGATGTCTTGTGTGTGCGCCAAAGGCCGTCGTGTAGGGCGGTCATACGTTGAAAAGCTCCGTGTTCAAGTGCCCGTTGCCCGCGCGCGAAACGGCTCGCGAAAGCGTCGGGCGCGCCGGGAAGCAGCGCGTATTGCCGGATAGTGCAGTTTCGTGACGGCGCCGCAGCGCATTCGCATCGTCGGAACGAAAGCCAAAGGCTTCCCGCAGCGCCGGACGCGATGGACCGGAGCCGAGGCTCGAATGGATGACACGGTGCCGGTGCCTCGCGGCGAAAGTCGCGAAATTGCACTCGGGATGAAACAAACGAATTTGACGTGCGGACGGCGAACTCGGGAAGCTGCCGCGGGTGGAACCGCTACGTCGGCGAATTACAAGGCTTGGAACGAAAAAGGCCGGCGTGCGCGCGGAGCGCTAAAACCGACAAGCCTCTTTGTATAAAAACTGTCACTACCACGCATTGGCCGATGCCTGCCGCATCGTGCGATCAAGCCGGCTACCGCGTGTGAATGATGGTGAATTGCTGTTGCTAACGAGCGAGATGATAACACGATGACAGATGATGTGCAAACCGACCCGTCCGCCGAGGTTTGCGAGGATCGCTCAATCCCTTACGTGGCTTAGGATTCCGCTGAGTATGTCTTATGTTTTGCGCGCGTAAATCAGAGGCGGGAGGCAACAAAAAACCGACCACGACGGGTCGGTTTTTTCGGTCGAGCAGGGCGCCAGGTCAGCTTTGCGGCGGCACGTAGCCGGACGCGGTATCGGCGCCTTCACCGAAGAAGTATTTCTCAGTCTGCTTGAGCAGATACTGGCGCGCGCGCGGGTCGGCCATGTTCAGGCGATTCTCGTTGATGAGCATCGTCTGCTGCTTGAGCCAGCCCTGCCATGCTTCCTTCGAGATCGATTCGTAGATGCGCTTGCCGAGCTCGCCCGGCAGCGGTGGAAAATCCAGTCCCTCGGCTTCCTTGCCGAGCTTCGCGCATTGAACCATTCGGGCCATCGTGTGTTTCTCCTGTATCGGGGTGCGGGACGCGCTTTACAGCCGCGCGTCCGTTATCGTGTTCAAAGCTGTTTCATCAGCACGAGCGACTTGCGCTGCCAGTTGTACAGACGCCGGCGGTCTTCGGGCAGATCGTCCACCGTGACCTTCACGAAGCCACGCTTGAGGAACCAGTGCTCGGTGCGCGTCGTGAGCACGAAGATGCGCGTGAGGCCGCGCGCACGGGCGCGCTGCTCAATGCGCTTCAACAGGCGCTCGCCGTCGCCCGAACCTTGCGCTTCCGGCGCGACGGTCAGGCACGCCATCTCGCCGATGCGCTCCTGCGTGTACGGATAGAGCGCCGCGCAGCCGAAGAGCACGCCATCGTGCTCGATGACCGAAAAATGGTCGATGTCCCGCTCGATCTGGTGACGGCCGCGGCGCACGAGCGTGCCATCGGATTCGAGCGGCTCGATCAGCGTAAGAATGCCGCCGACGTCATCGGGCGTGGCCTCGCGCAGGCTCTCGAGATTCTCGTAGGAGATCATCGTGCCGACGCCGTCGTGCAGGAAGAGTTCGAGCAGCACGCTGCCATCGAGCGCATATGGAATGATGTGCGCCCGCGCCACGCCGCCACGGCAGGCGCGGATTGCGTGCTTCAGATAAAACGCGGTGTCGCCCTGCAACTCGCCCGACTCATGCAGGCGATAGGCGTCGTCGAGCGACATTTCGCGCACGAGCTCGTCTTGCTGGTCGGCGAGGCCGGGAATTTCGGTGACGAAGATGATCTTGTCGGCGCGCAACGCAATGGCGGCAGCGGACGCGACGTCTTCCATCGACAGGTTGAACGCCTCGCCCGTCGGCGAGAAACCGAGCGACGACAACAGCACGATCTTGCTGCTCGCGAGCGACTGACGGATCGATTCGCCGTCGATCTTGCGCACGACCCCGGTGTGCTGGAAATCGACGCCATCCAGAATGCCGACCGGCCGCGCCGTCACGAAGTTGCCCGACACGACGCTGATGTGCGCGTGCGCCATCGGCGTATTCGGCAAGCCCTGGCTGATCGCAGCTTCGATATCGAGGCGCACTTCGCCGGCGGCTTCCTTCGCGGATTCAAGCGCGCGGGCATCCGTTATGCGCAGTCCATGCGAAAACGACGATTCGACCCCGTGCAGGCTCAATTGCTCGTCGAGCTGCGGACGCGAGCCGTGCACGAGCACGACATGGATACCCATTGCATGCAGCAGACCGACGTCCTGCACCAGCGCGTTGAGCCGTCCTTCCTGCACCAGTTCTCCGCCGAACGCGACGACGAACGTCTTGTTGCGAAAAGCGTGAATATAGGGGGCGACGGAGCGCATCCAGTCGACGAACTGGGCGAGCGGATTGGGCGCGTCGGCTTCAGTTGCGGCCGGCTGCGACGCGAGGGTGAGGTCGGTTTGGGAATTCATGCCGGGATTATAATGCGACGCTATGCCGAATGTTTTCAAACGCCCCGCGCAGCCGGGCAAGCCGCAATCCGCCGATAAAGCCCTCGATACCCACGAGCAGTTGAAAAAGCTGCGCGAGAATCTCCTGCACGAGGCGAAGTCGGGTGCGGACGAGGAAGGTCTCAGCAAGAAGGAACTGGCGGCGCGGCGGTTTGCCGGGGCCGATGACGGGCAAAAGGTTGCCGCTACCCAGTCAGCGAGCGCGGGTTTGCCGAAGCCGAAGCCCCAGCCGAAGCCGCCTGCATCCGCCGATACGCGTCGCGCTGAAGGCCCGCGTGAGCGTGATGCAAAACCGGGCGTGACGCCTGTCAAGCGCGGAGACGAGAGCGCTTCAGCCACGCACTCGCGTTCTAGCGAACCGGCTCAACGGACTGCGAAGCGCGAGACGCCGCCGCAACGCGACGCGGGCAATTCAAACGCTGATTCTGCTTCAACACGGGCGAGCGAAGAACGCGGTCAACGCGCGACGCCGAGCGCAAAGAGCATCGCGCGCGAGCAAGCCACGCCGCCGCGCGTGCCCGAGTCCGCGAAACAAAGCGATGGCGCAGCGAAGCGCGACTCGCGCGGTGCGCCGACGCAATCCGCCGAAGTCCGACGCAACGATCAACGCAAGCCCACGCGCAAGGCCGACGCCGCGCAACGCAACGCGCGCGACGAAGCACAGACGCCGCGCACTGCGGATCGCGGCGATCAGCGTCAGCGAAACGCGCGTGGCGACGAAAAGCATTTGCTTGAAGCACGCGCAGATCGCGACGATCACAAGGCCACGCAACGCAAACCCGACGCGTCGAATCGCGACGCTAGTCCGTCCCACGCCCCGGCGGCTCGCCGTCCGCGCGAACCGCGCATCGTCACGCCCAATCCGATTCCGCCGATCAGCTTTCCCGAGGCGCTGCCCGTCTCCGGCCGGCGCGAGGAAATCGCGCGCGCGATCGAAGCGAATCAGGTCGTGATCGTCAGCGGCGAAACCGGCTCGGGCAAGACGACGCAATTGCCGAAGATCTGCCTGTCGCTCGGGCGCGGCCTCGGCGCGGGCGGCAGCGGTCTCATCGGCCATACGCAGCCGCGCCGCATCGCGGCTTCGGCGACCGGCCGGCGCATCGCGGAGGAACTGGGCACGCCGTTCGGCGAAGTCGTCGGCTACAAGGTGCGTTTCACCGACAATCTCGCGCCGGGCGCATCGGTCAAGCTGATGACGGACGGCATCCTGCTCGCGGAAACGCAGACCGATCCGCTGCTGAAGGCGTACGACACGATCATCATCGACGAGGCGCACGAACGCAGCCTCAACATCGACTTTCTGCTCGGCTATCTGAAAGAGATTCTGCCGAAACGCCCCGATCTGAAGCTGATCGTCACCTCCGCGACCATCGACGCCCAACGCTTCGCGCGCCATTTCGGCAGCGATGAAAAGCCCGCGCCGGTGATCGAAGTGAGCGGGCGGCTGTATCCGGTGGAAGTGCGCTATCGGCCGATTCAGGAAGAAAGCGAGGCGATCAGGAACGCGCAAGGCAACGCGCCGAAACGTAACGACCGCAAGACGGATCGCGATCTGATGGAAGGCATCGTCGATGCCGTCGATGAACTGTGCCGCGCCGGCCCCGGCGACGTCCTCGTGTTTCTGCCCGGCGAGCGCGAAATCCGCGACGCCGCCGAGGCGCTGCGCAAGCACCATCCGCCGCACACGGAAATCCTGCCGCTCTTTGCGCGTCTTTCGGCGCAGGAGCAGGAGCGCGTGTTCAGGCCGTCGAACGCGCGGCGCATCGTGCTCGCGACCAACGTTGCGGAAACGTCGCTGACGGTGCCGGGCATCCGCTATGTCGTCGATACCGGCATGGCGCGCGTGAAGCGCTATTCGTATCGCAACAAGGTCGAGCAGTTGCAGATCGAGCCGGTGTCGCAAGCGGCGGCGAACCAGCGCGCGGGGCGTTGCGGGCGCGTTGCGGACGGCGTGTGCATTCGTCTCTACGACGAAGCGGATTTCCAGGCGCGGCCCCGCTTCACCGACCCCGAGATTTTGCGCTCGTCGCTGGCCGCGGTGATTCTGCGCATGAAGTCGCTGCATCTGACGGCGATCGAAACTTTCCCGTTCATCGAGCCGCCGCCGGGGCGCGCGATCGCGGACGGCTATCAGTTGCTCAACGAACTCGGCGCCGTCGATGACGACAACGCGCTGACGAGTCTCGGCCGCGAGCTTGCGCGCCTGCCGCTCGATCCGCGCGTCGGCCGCATGATCCTCGCCGCACGCGATCATCACGCGCTGAGCGAGATGCTCGTGATCGCATCGGCGCTGTCCGTGCAGGACCCGCGCGACCGGCCGATCGAGGCGCAGGAGCAGGCGGATCAGGCGCATCGCCAGTTCGTCGACGAGCGCTCCGAATTTTTGCAATGGACGCGCATCTGGAAGTGGTTCGACGAAGCCGTCGCGCACAAGAAGTCGAACAAGCAGCTCGCGGATGCGTGCCGCGCGAACTTCCTGTCGCATCTGCGGCTGCGCGAGTGGCGCGACGTGCATTCGCAACTGCTGACGGTCGTGCGCGAGCAGGGCTGGCGTCTGAACGAGTCGGATGCCACCTTCGAGCAGATCCACCTGTCGCTGCTGACGGGCCTGCTTGGCAACATCGGCATGAAGGCCGACGACGAGCCGCATTACCTCGGCGCACGCGGCATCAAGTTTCATCTGTGGCCCGGTTCGGCGCTCCTGAAGAAAGCGGGGCGCTGGGTGATGGCGGGCGAACTCATCGAGACGAGCCGCCTTTATGCGCGGACCATCGCGAAGATCGAGCCGGAGTGGATCGAAAGCGTCGGCGCGCATTTGCTGCGCAAGTCGCTGTCGGATGCGCACTGGGAAAAGAAGGCGGCGCAGGTCGTCGCGTTCGAGCGCGCGACGCTTTACGGGCTGACCATCTACGCGCGGCGGCGCGTGAGCTTCGGCCAGCAGGACCCGAAATATGCGCGGGAGCTGTTCATTCGCGGGGCGCTCGTCGAAGGTGAATTCGACACGCGCCTGCCGTTCTTCGCGCACAACCGCAAGCTGGTCGCGGATATCGAGCAGCTCGAGCACAAGTCGCGCCGTCAGGACGTGCTCGTCGACGACGAACTCATCTACGGTTTCTACGATTCGCTGATTCCGGAAGGCATCTGGACCGGCGCGGCGTTCGAGCGCTGGTATCGCGACGCGCAGAAGAAAGAGGGCGGCCAGCAACTGCTTTTCCTGTCGCGCGACGACCTGATGCGCCACGAAGCCGCCGGCGTCACGACGGATCTGTTCCCAAAGCGCATGACGATGTCCGGCATCGAAATGACGCTCTCGTATCACTTCGAGCCAGGCGCCCCGCGCGATGGCGTCACGCTGACGGTGCCGCTGTACGGGCTGAATCAGATCGACGCGCGCCGCGTCGAATGGCTCGTGCCGGGCATGATCAAGGAGAAGACGCAACTGCTGCTGAAGTCGCTGCCGCAGAAGCTGCGCCGCCATGTGGTGCCGTTGCCGGACTATGCGGCGTCGTTCGCGGAGCGCCACGCCGGGCCGAAGTTCGGTGCGGGCAGTCTGATCGACGCGATCATCGCCGATATTCGGGAGCAAACGCAGGTTACCGTGAAAAGCGCGGATTTCCGGCTCGAAACGCTGCCCGCGCACCTCTTCATGAACTTCAAGGTGATCGACGAGCACGGCCGCCAGCTCGCGATGGGCCGCAATCTCGCGCAGTTGCGCGTGGAACTCGGCGGCCAGGCGCAGCAGCAGTTCCAGAAGCTGACGGCGACGGCTGCCTTCGATGCGCTCTCCGGCGAAACGAACGCGCCGCCGCCGCAGTCGCAAGCGCCGCAGACCGGCGAGAGCACCGCGCTTTACGAAAACCTGACGACCTGGAACTTCGGCAAGCTGCCGGAGTTGCTCGAAATCCGCCGGCGCGGGCAAACGCTGTACGGCTATCCGGCGCTCGTGGATCGCGTCACGCATTGCGACGTCGAGGTGTTCGATTCGCCCGACGAAGCCGCGAGAATTCATCGCGCGGGCTTGCGGCGGCTGTTTGCGCTGCAGCTGCGCGAGCCGATTCGCTATCTGGAGCGCAACCTGCCGGGCCTGCGCGAGATGTCGATGCAATACATGGCGCTCGGCACCGCCGATGAATTGCGCGATCAGATCGTCGAGACGGCGCTGGATCGCGCGTGCCTGCAAGACCCGCTGCCCGACGACGACGCGAGCTTCCACGCCCGTCGCGACGCCGCGAAGGGCCGCCTCACGCTGCTCGCGCAGGAGATCGCGCGGCTCGTGGGGACGGTTCTCGCGGAGTACGCAACGCTCTCGAAGAAGCTCTTGCAGGCGAAGCCGTTCCCCGCCGCTTACGCGGACATGCAGTCGCAACTGAACGCGCTCATCGGCAAGCGGTTCGTGATCGATACGCCGTATGCGCAACTCGCGCATTTTCCGCGCTATCTGAAGGGCATCGCACTGCGCATCGACAAGCTGAAGGCCGATCCCGCTCGCGACGCGCGGCTTTCAGCCGACTTTCAGCCGCTCTTGCAGAACTATCAGCGAGCGGTGTCGCAGCGCGGCGGCGTCGCGGATGCGCGGCTCGGGGAATATCGATGGCTGCTCGAGGAGTTGCGCGTGTCACTGTTCGCGCAGGAATTGCGCACGCCGATGCCCGTATCGCTGAAGCGGCTTCACAAGGTCTGGGAATCGATGCAGCGATAAGGCCGCCAGTCTGCGGCGCTATGACGCCGTAAGAAGCGGCATTTCTTGCGCCGGCGCAACCTATTGCGCAAAAAGACGTTCGCCGTCAACGTGTTGCAGCAAGCAAACGTTCTACAATGACGCCTGCTTTCCGACGTGAAAAATTCATGCGCTCCAAATTCTTCTCCGGCCGCCTGCGCGCGGCCGCCGCACGTGCCGCACGTATCGTGGTCCCGGCCACTGCGGCGCTCGCCGCCACCGCGGCATTCGCCAATAACATCATCGTGCTCAACTCGGCGGAAGCCACGCTGAGCCTCATCGACGAGAATACGCGCCAGGTGATCGGCACCGTGCCGACAGGCAAGGAACCGCACCATCTGATGCCGACGCCCGACAACGCGTCGCTGATCGTCGCGAATTCGGTGTCCAATAATCTGATGTTCGTCGATCCGAAAACGGGCACGGTGCAGCGCTGGGTGCAGGACATCGAAGATCCGTATCAGATCGGCTTCTCGCCCGACCGCAAGTGGTTCGTCTCGACGGGTCTGCGGCTCGATCGTCTGGACATCTACCATTTCGACGGCAAGAACCTGACGATCGCGAAGCGCATGCCGCTCCCGACCATGCCGAGCCACATCGCATTCACCAACGACAGCAAGACGGCGTTCATTTCGCTGCAGGTGTCCGGCGAAATCGCGGCGATCGACCTCGCGACGCAGACGGTCAAGTGGAAGATGAAGGTCGGTCCGGTGCCGGCCGGCGTCTGGCTCACGCCGGGCGACAAGTACCTGCTGGTCGGCATGACGGGCGCGGACTACGTGGCCGTGGTCGACCTCGCCACGCAGAAGGTCATCAAGACCATCCCGACCGGCAAGGGCGCGCATAACTTCCGTTCGCTCGTCGATGGCAAGCACGTGCTGGTCTCGAATCGCGTGGCGAACACCATCAGCATCATCGATGAGGACTCGCTCACGAACGTCGGCGACATCACCGGCCTGCTGCCGGGACCGGACGACATGGAACTTTCCGCCGACAAGAAGTATCTCTGGGTGACGTTCCGCTTCGCGAAGCATGTCGGCGTGATCGACCTTGCAAGCCGAAAGCTGATTCAGACCATCAAGGTCGGACGCTCGCCGCACGGCATTTACTTTTACAACCGCGCACCGGTGACCGCGCCGAACGGCGCCTGAAGCGTCGCGGAAGAGGGCGCTCGCGGGCGTCCTGTACTACGATTGAGTCACGGGCCGCGTGATCGAGCGTTTCACCCGGCCCGAAAAATCGAGTTCCACGGAGCATCATGTTTCACTACATTCTCTCGTCTCTCGACACCTTCGTCTCCGCACTGCAAACCACGCTGTACGTGGATGCGGTGCAGCCGCTTTTGTTCAAGCTCGGCATGATGGACTACGACGAGGACACCTACGATGCGCTTTACTGGGCGATCGTCGGCGTCCTGGAAGTGATCGCGATGTACGCCATCCTGCGCCCGCTCGAAGCCTTGCGGCCCGCCGAAACGTGGAAGGATCGCAAGGGCGTGCGCGTGGACGTCCTGTACACGTGGATCGTGAAACTCGGCATCCTCAATCTCTTTTTCTTCTTCACGTTCCAGCCGCTCTTCGATTCGCTGCAAAGCTGGCTGCGGCTTCATAACGTGCCGACGCTCGAAATCGACAATCTCTGGCCCGGCGTGACGACGCAGCCTCTCGTGACGTTCGTCATCTACCTCGTCGTGCTCGATCTGGCGGGATACTGGTATCACCGGCTCGAGCATCGCTTCGGCATCTGGTGGGAGTTGCACGCGGTGCACCACAGCCAGCAGAAGATGTCGCTTTGGTCGGATGACCGCAATCATCTGCTCGACGACATTATGCAAGCGGGTTTCTTCGCGACGGTCGCGCTCGTGATCGGCGTGGAGCCGTCGCAGTTCGTCGTGCTCGTGGCCATCACCAACCTGATGCAGAGCGTGCAGCATGCGAACATTCGCGTGCATTTCGGATGGCTCGGCGACCGGCTCATCGTGAGTCCGGCGTTTCATCGCCGGCATCACGCGATCGGCTACGGTCACGAAGGCACGTCCTATGGCTGCAACTTCGGCGTGCTGTTCTCGTTCTGGGACATCCTGTTCCGCTCCGCATCGTTCGACCGCACCGTGGAGCCGACCGGCATCCGCGACCAGCTCGGCGCACCGGGCGTCGCGCCGGTTCGCTACGGCGACGGCTTCATCGAGCAGCACTGGCTCGCGTTCAAGCGCATCGGCGCACGTGTTGCCGCGCGCCGGGCCGCCGCGTCGGGCAAGCGTTCAGCCGCGCTCTGACGGCCCGCTTTCCGCACCTTCCGCATCCGCCAGCGCGCATCCCGCGCGCTGGTTTATCCTGTCGTTTCCTCTTTCTTCGACGAATCCGCATGAATGATTTGCTGCGTTCGTTCGTGCGCGCGCTTGCGAACGTGTTTCATCCGCGCATGCTGTGGCTCACGCTGATGCCGTTCGGCGTCGCCACTATCGTGTGGGGCGCGCTGCTCTGGTATTTCTGGCAAACGCTCACGGGCACGGCCAGCGGCTGGCTCGACGGCTGGGCGCTCACGTCCGCGATGTACCGCCTGTTCGACGCCGTCGGTTTCTCATCGCTGCACGCGGTCATCGCGCCGTTTCTGGTCGTCATCGTGACGATCCCGCTGATCGTCCTGACCGTGCTGCTGCTGATCGCGACGCTCTCGATGCCCGGCGTCGTCAAGCTCCTGACGCGCCGCCCGAAAGGCCACTACGCGATGCTCGAAGAGCGGCGGGGCGGCTCGTGGTACGGCAGCCTCGGCCATTCCGTGCTGACGACGATCGTATGTCTCGTCGCGCTCGTCGTGACTTTGCCCTTGTGGCTCATCCCGCCGTTTTTCGCGCTGATTCCGCCGCTGCTGTGGGGCTGGCTGACGTATCGCGTGATGACGTACGACGCGCTCGCCGTTCACGCGAGCGCCGAGGAACGGCGCCTCATCGTCCGCAATTCGCGGTGGCCGCTGCTTGGCATCGGCATCGTGAGCGGCTTGCTCAGTTCCGTCCCGACGATGCTCTGGGCGTGGTCGGTGTGGCTGCTGCCGCTTTTTCCGGTCGTCGCCGCCGTGACGATCTGGGCGTATGCGTTCATTCTCGTGTTTTCCGCGCTGTGGTTCGCGCATTACTGTCTGCACGCGCTCGAGCGCCTGCGCGCGAACGAGCCGCAGTATCCGGCGATCAGCGCGCAGCCCGAGACCGTCAGCCGAATCACCGAATAATCGATCACCAAAGAGGCACACATGGGTATCGGCGTCATCATCATCGGCGATGAGATTTTGTCCGGGCGGCGCACGGACAAGCATTTGCCGAAAGTCATCGAATTGCTGAGTGCGCGCGGTTTGTCGCTCGACTGGGCGGAATACATCGGCGACGACCCCGCGCGCATCACCGCGACGCTCGCGCGCACGTTCGCATCGGGCGATATCGTGTTCTCGACGGGCGGCATCGGCGCGACGCCCGACGATCACACGCGCCAATGCGCGGCGAAGGCGCTCGGTGTGCCGCTGGAGCTGCATCCCGAGGCGGCGGAGCTGATTCGCGCCCGTATCCGCGATACCGCCGCGCAGGCCGGCAAGCCCGCGGACCTCGATTCGCCCGAGAACCTGCATCGGCTGAACATGGGCGTGTTTCCGCAGGGCGCCGGGATCATTCCGAACAGCTACAACAAGATTCCGGGCTTTTCCGTCGGCGATCATCACTTCGTGCCCGGCTTCCCGGTGATGGCCTGGCCGATGATCGAATGGGTGCTCGACACGAAGTACGCGCACCTGCATCACGCGACGCCTTACGTCGAACGTTCGCTGCTGGTTTTCGGCCTGCCGGAATCGCGCATCACGCCGCTGATGGTCACGATCGAGCGCGATTTCGACGGCGTGCGCGCGTTCAGCCTGCCGAGCGTCGGCGATGCGGCGCGCGGTGCGCTTTACGCGCGGCCGCACATCGATCTGGGCGTGAAAGGCGATCCCGAGCGCACGAACGCGGCGTTCGAGGTCTTGCGCGACGGCGTGATCGCACTGGGCGGCGAAGTCGTCGAAGTCGCGCCCGAGGATGCGCAGTGATCCTGCTCGAAGTCATCGCGACGACGGTCGCGGATGCGCGCGCCGCCGAGCGCGCCGGGGCGAACCGCATCGAACTCGTGACGGCGATGGGTGAGGGCGGGCTGACGCCGAGCATCGGGCTGATCGAGGCGGTCGTCGATGCGGTGCGGATTCCGGTGAATGTTATTCTGCGGCCTCATAGCCGTTCCTTCGTCTACGATGCCGACGACTACGCGGTCATGCTGCGCGATGCGCGCGCGATCGTGAAGGCGCGCGCGAACGCGATCGTCGTGGGCATGCTGACGCCGGACGGCGATGTCGATATCGACGGCCTTTCGTGCATCATCGACGCGGCCGATGGCCTGCAAGTCACGTTTCATCGCGCCTTCGACGAGGCGCGCGATCTTCGCGCCGCGTTCGACGCCCTGTTGAAGCTCGAACCGGTGACGAACGTCCTGACGTCGGGCGGCAAACCATCGGTGCTGGATGCGCAAGACGTGATCGCGAAACTCGTCGCCCAATCCAGCGGCACGCGCTGCACCGTGCTTGCGGGCGCGGGCCTAACCGTCGACGCGGTCGCGCCGTTCGTTGCATCGACGGGCGTGAGCGCGGTGCACTTCGGCTCGGGCGTGCGCATCGGAGGAAAGGGGCTCGCGCCCGTCGATGCGTCCGCCGTCGCGCGCGTGCGGACGCTGCTCGATGCGGTCAACGCCTAATCGGACGCATTACGCGCCCATCCACGGCAGCCCGCGAAAGCACCATCCGGACACGGTTTTTCTGTGACCCTGAGCGTCCTTGTCGCCTTCGAAGCCTTCGAGCAGATCGAACGCTTGCTTGAACCCTGCCTTCTGCGCCGCGACCGCCGCGAGCTTCGAACGCGCGGCGCTGCGGCACAGGAAGAGAATCGGCGTATCCGGGGTGGCGACTTGTCGCAATTGTTCGATAAACTCGTCGTTCGGCACGGAGCCGGGGTAGCGGATCCATTCGATATGCGCGTATTGCTCGCCGTTGATGGCCGGCCGTCCGACCCAGTCCAGTTCGGCGCGCGTCCGGACATCGACGAGGCGCGCGTTCGGTTCCAGTTGCAGCAGTTCGAAGGCTTCGGCAGGCAGGATGGCGCCGGCGTAGGAAAGGTTGTTGTCGGCCGCCCGGCGGGTGGCCGTGTCGTACAGTTGTTCGCGCGTGGTCATTTTCGTGTCTCCGCAAGCAAGGATGATTCGATTTTAGCTTGGCGACGGCATCGGAACGGCAGGCATCGAATTGGTGCAGATTCTGTCGAATGCACTTAGGTGGTGCCAACCGAAAGTCACCAGCGGCACTCGGCACACGAATGGTGCATGTGAGACGAGCGTTCTTAAGCCGGTCGCGCAAGCGACGCAACAATGCGTGAAATTTCGCCAGTTTTATCAAGCGCTTGGCGCAAGAATGATGCGCTTGGCACGGAAGCTGCTTTTTCGTCCTCGATTGAGACGCAAGTGCAGGATTGGTCGAGGCGGCGGAGTGATCTGCCGACTTTTGTTAATCAGGAGATAGGTAATGAGTAAATCCGTGGCCGACGTCATGCAACTCGTCAAGGACGAGGACGTCAAGTTTGTCGATTTCCGCTTCACCGACACGCGCGGCAAAGAACAACACGTTTCGGTGCCGGTATCGGCATTCGACGATGACAAGTTTGAAAGCGGCCACGCTTTCGACGGTTCGTCCATCGCCGGCTGGAAAGGCATCGAAGCGTCGGACATGCTGCTCGTCCCGGATGCGGACACCGCCTTCATCGACCCGTTCTACGAAGAATCGACGCTGGTTCTGACCTGCGACGTCGTCGAGCCCGCTGACGGCAAGGGTTACGAGCGTGACCCGCGTTCGCTCGCGAAGCGCGCAGAGGCCTATCTCAAGAGCTCGGGCCTGGGCGACACCGCCTTCTTCGGTCCGGAGCCGGAATTCTTCATTTTCGACTCGGTGCAGTGGAACACGGACCAGTCGGGCACGTTCGTGAAGATCGGCTCGGAAGAAGCGCCGTGGTCGTCGGCGAAGGAATTCGAAGGCGGCAACACGGGCCATCGCCCGGGCACGAAAGGCGGCTATTTCCCGGTCGCGCCGGTCGACACGTTCCAGGACATCCGCTCGGAAATGTGCCTGCTGCTCGAGCAGATTGGCATTCCGGTCGAAGTGCACCACCACGAAGTGGCGGGCCAGGGCCAGAACGAAATCGGCACCAAGTTCTCGACGCTCGTTCAGCGCGCGGACTGGCTGCAGCAGATGAAGTACATCATCCACAACGTCGCGCATACGTACGGCAAGACGGCGACGTTCATGCCGAAGCCGATCGTCGGCGATAACGGCTCGGGCATGCACGTTCACCAGTCGATCTGGAAGGACGGTCAGAACTTGTTCGCGGGCAACGGCTACGCCGGTCTGTCGGAATTCGCGCTGTTCTACATCGGCGGGATCATCAAGCACGCTCGCGCGCTGAACGCGATCACGAACCCGGGTACGAACTCGTACAAGCGTCTCGTGCCGCACTTCGAAGCGCCGGTGAAGCTGGCTTACTCGGCTCGCAACCGTTCGGCATCGATCCGTATTCCGCACGTGAGCAATCCGAAGGGCCGCCGTATCGAAACGCGCTTCCCGGATCCGCTGGCAAATCCGTACCTGTGCTTCTCCGCGCTGATGATGGCGGGTCTCGACGGCGTGCAGAACAAGATCCATCCGGGCGAAGCAGCGGACAAGAACCTGTACGACCTGCCGCCGGAAGAGGACAAGAAGATCCCGACCGTGTGCGCCGGCCTCGACCAGGCGCTCGACGCACTCGACGCGGATCGCGAGTTCCTGACGCGCGGCGGCGTGTTCACGGATTCGATGCTCGACGCGTACATCGAACTGAAGACGAACGAGCTGCAACGTTATCGTCAGGCGGTGCATCCGATCGAGTTCGAGATGTACTACTCGCTGTAAGGCATGACCGCGGCGCTTCATTCATGGCTGTTCGATGAAGCGCGCCACGCGACGTGATGCGACAACAAAAAGGGACGGCGCGCCGTCCCTTTTTTAATCGCCGTCGCGTCGAAGAAGCGACCTTGCTGGCCCACATCTTTCCTGTTCGATGGTGCTAAAGAATCTCATCAAGGCCCGCAAGGGTCACGCCGATGCGCTCTCCGACGATGCCCAGCTCGCCGCGACCGGCCTGTTGCCCGGCCTCGAAGCGCTGCCCACCGTCGTGCTCGTGCTCGACAAGCGCACGAGCAGGATCGCTTATGCGAACCCATCGGCGGAATCGATGCTGGAGATGTCGCGCAAGCAGCTGACGCAGACGCACTGGCCCGATCTTTTCGCCAACGCCGACGAACTCGCGACGACCATCGCGTCGATCGCGGAGAACCGCTTCAACGCGACGCGGCTCGACGCCGTGCTCGAGCGCGCCGGACGCGAATCGGTGCATGTGCACGCGATCGTCGCCTATCTCGAAGCCGCGACCGATTACGTGCTGCTCGAACTCTTCGAGAACGAGCGTCATCTGCGGACCGATCGCGAAGAGCGCATTCACGACCTCACGGCGGTCAACAAACAGCTCATCCGCAATCTCGCTCACGAGATCAAGAATCCGCTCGGCGGCATCCGCGGCGCGGCGCAATTGCTCGAATTCGAACTGGGCGCGCTGCGACGCGACGAGCTGCGCGAATACACGCAGGTCATCATCAAGGAATCCGACCGATTGCAGACGCTCGTCGACAGGCTGCTGGAGCCGCATCGGCATCCGCATATCGTCGGCGACGTGAACATCCACGAAGTGTGCGAGCGCGTGCGCGCCGTGATTCTCGCGGAGTTCCCGCGCGGCCTGACGATCGAGCGCGACTACGACGTGAGCGTGCCCGACCTGCGCGGCGACAAGGAGCAACTGATTCAGGCCGTGCTCAACATCGTGCGCAACGCGGCCGAGGCGCTCAGGGAGCGCATTTCGCAAGGCGACGCGAAGATCGAACTGCGCACGCGCATCGCGCGCAAGGTCACGATCGGCAAACGCCTGCACAAACTGGCACTGGACTTGCATATCACTGACAACGGTCCTGGCATTCCCGGCGAGATTCGCGATCGCATCTTTTTTCCGCTCGTGTCGGGCCGGGAAGACGGCAGCGGTCTGGGTCTCACGCTCGCGCAATCGTTCGTGCAGCAGCACGACGGGCTGATCGAAGTGGAAAGCAAGCCGGGCTGTACCGAGTTCACCATTCTGTTGCCGTTCGGAAACTGAGGGCATCGACCGGCAAGGACAACCGACTATCAAACAGGCGCCGCTGCTTGACCTGAAGCCTGACCGTTTCGACGGGCATACACCGAACCACACGAAGACTTCTCGCCGAACGATATGAAGCCGATCTGGATAGTAGACGACGACCAATCCATCCGCTGGGTGCTGGAAAAAGCCCTCGCACGAGAGAACTTCACGACGCGCAGCTTCTCTGGCGTGCGCGATGCGCTCGCCGCGCTCGAAACCGACAGCCCGCAGGTGCTGGTTTCGGATATCCGCATGCCCGGCGGCTCGGGGCTCGAACTGCTGCAAACCGTGCGTGACCGGCTGCCGGGGCTGCCGGTGATCATCATGACGGCGTTCTCCGATCTCGACAGCGCCGTCGCGGCTTTCCAGGGCGGCGCGTTCGAATACCTCGCCAAGCCGTTCGACATCGACAAGGCGGTCGAGCTGATCCGCCGCGCCGTCGACGAAAGCATGCGTGGCGATGCCGCCTACGACGAGCGCGTGACGGAAACGCCCGAGATGCTCGGCCAGGCGCCCGCGATGCAGGACATGTTCCGTGCGATCGGCCGCCTGTCGCATTCGGCGGCGACCGTCCTCATCACGGGCGAATCAGGCACCGGAAAGGAGCTTGTTGCGCGCGCGTTGCACCGACATAGCCCGCGCGCGAACGGACCGTTCATCGCGCTGAACACGGCGGCGATTCCGAAGGATCTGCTGGAATCCGAACTATTCGGCCACGAGCGCGGCGCATTCACCGGCGCGCAGGCGATGCGTCAGGGCCGCTTCGAGCAGGCGGAGAACGGCACGCTGTTTCTCGATGAAATCGGCGACATGCCGTTCGATCTGCAAACGCGGCTGTTGCGCGTGCTGTCCGACGGGCAGTTCTATCGCGTGGGCGGGCACAATCCGCTGCGCGCGAATGTACGCGTGATCGCGGCGACGCATCAGAATCTGGAATCGCGCGTGAGACAGGGCTTGTTTCGCGAGGACTTGTATCACCGTCTGAACGTGATCCGCCTGCGGCTGCCCGCACTGCGCGAACGAAGCGAAGACATTCCGCTGCTCGCGCGCCATTTCCTGCAGAAAAGCGCGCGCGATCTGGGCGTCGAGCCGAAGCGCGTCTCCGACGATGCGCTCGCGTATCTCGCGTCGCTGCCGTTTCCGGGCAACGTGCGGCAACTCGAGAATCTGTGCAACTGGCTCACGGTGATGGCGCCCGCACAGGTGATCGAGCAGAAGGATCTGCCGCCCGATCTCACGGCGCGTCAGGAGACATCGGCGGAGGTGATCGCGGTATCGCCCGATGGCGCGGCCGCGCTCAACGGTGCAGTGGCGGGCGCTGCGGCGGCATCCGGTGCGGCGACCGCGGCCCCGGCGGGCGTGCCGGTGAGCGTGTGGGAAAGCGGCTTGCGCACGGAAGTCGCGCGCCTGTTGCGTGAGAACTCCGCCGATGTGATGGATGAACTCGCGCGCCGCTTCGAAGCCGCCGTGATTCGCGAGGCGCTCGACTTCACGCGCGGGCGCAAGGTCGAGGCGGCGGAGCGGCTGGGTATCGGCCGCAATACGATCACGCGCAAGATTCAGGAATTGCATCTCGACGCGTGAACCTTCGCGGGATCAGCAACCGATGTTCGCGATCACCGGCGCGTGATCGGAAGGCTGGTCCCACTTGCGCGGCGCCTTGTCGACTTCGCACGACGAACACAGTTCCGTGAGATCGGCCGACAGCAGAATATGGTCGATGCGCAGCCCCGCGTTGCGCCGGAACGCCATCATTCGATAATCCCACCACGTGTAGAGCTTTTCGGGCTGCTCGAACTTGCGGAAGGCATCGGTCAGGCCGAGTCCGACGAGTTGCAGGAAATGCGCGCGCTCTTCGGGCGACACGAGGTTTTGTCCTTCCCATGCTTTCGGATCGTGCACGTCGCGGTCGTCGGGCGCGATGTTGTAGTCGCCGAGCAGCGCGAGCTTCGGGAACTGCGTCATCTCTTCTCGCAGCCACTCGCGCAACGCATCGAGCCAGCGCATCTTGTAGGCGAACTTGTCGCTGCCGGGCGCTTGCCCGTTCGGGAAATACGCGGAGACGATGCGCATATCGTTGACGGTCGCCGCAATCACGCGCTGCTGCAGATCTTCGAAGCCGGGGATGTTGCGCACGACGGTCGCATCGTGAACGTCGATACCGTCGCGCACCAGAATGCCCACGCCGTTATAGGTCTTTTGTCCCGCGAACCAGCTTTTGTAGCCGGCCGCTTCGAGTTCGGCGCGCGGGAATTTCTCGTCGGGCAGCTTGAGCTCCTGAAGACACAGGACATCGACTTGCGAGACTTGCAGCCAGTCGATGACGTGCTGCAGGCGGACCTTGAGAGAGTTGACGTTCCAGGTGGCGATTTTCATTGACGGCGGGGCGGTGAGTGCGTGACTTGTCGATCGAAGGACGAATGATAACGCCATGGGGCGTTGCGGCTGATGGGTTGGCGATTGACCTCTGCGTATAGCGTCGCGGTCATTGCGCCACCAACACAACCATCGTTGCGCTTCGTGTTCAATGCTCGCGACAGAGAACGTCGCCGACACAGCACTTTCAACCACGCGTTAATGTCTCGCTACAATCGATCAAACAGCCACCGACGGAGAGTTCGCAGATGGACATCATCATTCGCCGCGCATCGCTCGTTCGTTCGACCGGCCTCGTCGATATCGGCATGGAAGCGGGCCGCATCGCCGCGATCGAGCCGCATCTGAACGCGACCGCGCGCGACGAAATCGACGCCGAAGGCTCGCTCGTCACCGCGCCTTTCGTCGATGCTCACTTCCACATGGACGCAACGCTCTCCTACGGCTTGCCGCGCGTGAACGCATCGGGGACGCTGCTGGAAGGCATCGCGTTATGGGGTGAGCTGAAGCCCGAACTGACGCAGGAAGCGATCGTCGAGCGCGCGCTGCAATACTGCGACTGGGCCGTCGCGCGCGGTCTGCTTGCGATCCGCTCACACGTCGATGTGTGCGATCCGCGTCTGCTCGCGGTTGAAGCGCTCGTCGAAGTGAAGCGGCGCGTGAAGCCGTATCTCGATCTGCAACTCGTCGCGTTTCCGCAGGACGGCGTGCTGCGCAGCGCGGGCGCGTTCGATAACCTGAAGCGCGCGATCGAGTTGGGCGTCGATGTCGTCGGCGGCATTCCGCACTTCGAGCGCACGATGGCCGACGGCGCCGCATCCATCAAGCTGCTGTGCGAGTTCGCGGCGGAGCGCGGCCTGCGCGTCGACATGCATTGCGACGAATCCGACGATCCGATGTCCCGCCATATCGAAACGCTCGCGGCGGAAACACATCGGCTCGGGCTGCACGGACGCGTGACCGGCTCGCATCTCACGTCGATGCACTCGATGGACAATTACTACGTCAGCAAGCTGATTCCGCTGATGCGCGAGTCCGGCGTGGCGGCCATCGCGAATCCGCTCATCAACATCACGCTGCAAGGGCGCTCGGATACATACCCGAAGCGGCGCGGCATGACGCGTGTGCCGGAACTGATGGCGGCCGGCATCGACGTGGCGTTCGGCCACGACTGCGTGATGGACCCGTGGTACAGCCTCGGCTCGGGCGACATGCTGGAGGTTGCGCACATGGGCTTGCACGTCGCGCAGATGACGGGCGTCGATGCAATGCGCGCCTGCTTCGACGCCGTCACGACGACGCCCGCGCGCATTCTCGGGCTCGAAGGCTATGGCATCGAAGTGGGATGTCAGGCGGATTGCGTCGTGCTCGATGCCCGCGATCCGATCGAAGCGATACGCCTGCGCGCGGCGCGCACGGCGGTCATCAGAAGAGGGAAGGTGGTGAGCCGCAGCCCGGCCATGCGCGCGACGCTCGCGCTCGAAGGCCGGCCCGCGGAAGTGGACTTCAGGATCAGGCGCTAGAAGCAAAAACCCCGGCGGTTCGCCGGGGTTAATTGAAGCCGAAGCTTAGTGAAGCGTCTGCCCGGCCATGCCGTTATGACGCAACAACGCGTCGATGTTCGGCTCGCGTCCGCGGAACGCCTTGAACGATTCCATCGCGGGACGGCTTCCGCCGACTTCGAGAATCTCCCGGCGATAGCGCGTGCCGGTCTCCGCATTCAGCACCGAACCGCTGGCGGCCTTCGCGGCTTCCTCGAATGCGGCGTACGCATCGGCGGACAACACTTCGGCCCACTTGTAGCTGTAGTAGCCCGCCGCATAACCGCCCGCGAAGATATGGCTGAACGTGTTCGGCCAGCGCGAGAACGGCGTTTGCGGAATCACGTGGAATTTCTCGTTGATCTCGCGGGCGAGGTCGTTGACGTTCTGCGTCGCGTTTGCCGGATCGTACGACGTGTGCAGCACCATGTCGAACATCGAGAAGACGATCTGGCGCAGCGTGCCGAGTCCGCTCTGAAAGTTCTTCGCGGCGAGCATCTTGTCGAAGAGTTCGCGCGGCAGCGTCGCGCCGGTATCGACGTGGGCGGACATGTCCGTCAGCACGTCCCACTCCCAGCAAAAGTTCTCCATGAACTGCGACGGCAGTTCGACCGCATCCCATTCCACGCCGTTGATGCCGGACACGCCCAGTTCGTCAACGCGCGTCAGCATGTGATGCAGCCCGTGCCCGAACTCGTGGAACAGCGTGATGACTTCATCGTGCGTGAAGCAAGCGGGCTTGCCGCCGACCGGCGCGGAGAAGTTGCAGGTGAGATACGCGACCGGCGTCTGCACGCCGCCTTCGCTGCGCTTGTGGCGCGCGCGGGCGTCGTCCATCCATGCGCCGCCGCGTTTGCCTTCGCGAGCGTACAAGTCCAGATAGAACTGCGCGACCAGCGAGCCGTCCTTGTTTTCGACGCGGAAGAAGCGCACATCCGGATTCCACACGGCGGCTTCATCGCGACGAATCGATACGTTGAAAAGCGTCTCGGTGACCTTGAAGAGACCCTTCAGCACCGCTTCCTGCGGGAAGTACTGCTTCACTTCGTTCTCGGAGAACGAATAGCGTTTCTGACGCAGACGCTCCGCCGCGAACGCGATATCCCACGGCTGAAGCTCGGGCATGCCGAGTTCCGTCGCAGCGAAGGCGCGCAGTTCCATCCAGTCGTTTTCGGCATAGGGACGCGCGCGCACGGCGAGATCTTCCAGAAACGCGATGACCTGGGCGGGCGATTCCGCCATCTTCGGCGCAAGCGATACTTCCGCGAAGTTCTGATAGCCGAGCGTGCGCGCCTCTTCGAGACGCAGCTTCAAGTGCTCGACGATATTCTGCGTGTTGTCCCACTCGGCCTTGCCGTGACCGTAGGTCTCGCCGAGTTCGGACGCACGCGTGACATACGCGCGATACATCGCCTCGCGCAACGGACGATGCTCCGCATATTGCAGCACCGGGAAATACGACGGGAAGTGCAGCGTGAACTTCCAGCCGTCCTTGCCTTCCTTCTGCGCGGCTTCGCGAGCCGCTTCGATCACGTCGCCGGGCAGGCCGGCGAGGTCGCTCTGCTGCGTGACGATGTACGCGTAGGCGTTGGTCGAGTCGAGCACGTGATCCGAAAATGCTTTCGACAACGCCGCCTGCTCTTCCTGCAACTGTGCGAAACGCGGCTTGCGGTCTTCGGGCAACTCCGCGCCCGACAGACGGAAGTCGCGCAGCGAGTTCTCGAGGATCTTCTTGCGTTCCGGCGACAGTCCGGCGAATGCATCGCTCGCGGCGATCGCCTTGTACTTCTCGTACAGCGCGAGATTCTGGCCGACGCTCGCGGAAAATTCGGTGACGCGCGGCAGGTTTTCGGCATGCGCGGCACGCAGTTCGGGCGTATCCGCGACGGCATTCAGATGCCCGACGATGCCCCACGCGCGCGAGAGCTTTTCCGATTCGCGTTCGACTGCCTCGACGACGTCCGTCCACGTGGCGGGCGTTTCCGGGGCGCTCGCGCGATCGACGGCGTCTTTGGCCGCGGCGAGCAGCACGTCGAGCGCCGGCGTGACATGCTCGGGCCGGATGTCGCCGAAACGCGGCAAGTCGGAGAAATCGAGCAGCGGATTGGCCGCTGCGGTCGGCGTGACGGCGGTGATATCGCTCATGGCTCTCCCAGTTTCGTGTTCAGTGAAGCGCGGGACGGGCCAGCAATGCCGAGGCCCGTCCCGCTCTAATGAAATGCCTGTCCGGACATTATTGGGGCGGCAGGGCCAAAATCCAATTGATTGTTTCCAAAGAGACGATTGGCGGTCCCCCTGAACTCACGCGGCTGCGGCGCGCTCCGCGGCTTCGATCGTGTTGACGAGCAGCATCGTGATGGTCATCGGTCCGACGCCTCCGGGCACCGGCGTGATATGACCGGCCACTTCGCGTACGCCCGCGAAATCGACGTCCCCGCACAGCTTGCCGGCGTCGTCCCTGTTCATGCCAACGTCGATGACCGTCGCGCCCGGCTTCACCATGTCGGCGGTCAGAATATTGCGGCGGCCGACCGCGGCGACGACGACATCGGCTTCGCGCGTGTGCTTCGCGAGATCGCGCGTCTTGCTGTGGCAGATCGTGACCGTCGCGCCGGCTTCGAGCAGCAGAAGCGCCATCGGCTTGCCGACGATGTTGGAGCGGCCGATGACCACCGCGTTCGCGCCCTGCAGATCGATCCCGTGCGCCTCGAACATCTTCATCACGCCATAGGGCGTGCAGGGGCGAAAGAGCGGCTTGCCGGTCATCAGCGCGCCCGCGTTGGCGACGTGAAAACCGTCGACGTCCTTCTCGGGCGCGATCGCTTCGATGACCTTGTGGCTGTCGATATGCGCCGGCAGCGGCAGTTGCACGAGGATGCCGTGAATCGACGGATCGGCGTTGAGCTTGTCGATGTGCGCCAGCAGTTCGCGCTCCGAAAGCGTCGCGGGGAAGCGGTCCATCACCGAATGCAGGCCGTTGTCCTGGCACGCCTTGACCTTGTTGCGCACATAGACTTCGCTCGCGGGGTTGTCGCCGACGAGCACGACGGCGAGGCCCGGCTTGTGTCCGCGAGCGGTGAGGGCGGCGGCGCGCACGGCGACATCGGCGCGGAGAGTCTTGGAAAGGGCGTTGCCGTCGATGAGTTGGGCAGTCATGGCGAATCAGTGAGGATGAGCCGTATGGCATGAATGGCGAGCCGCGTGCGCAGGGCGGGCTGCGGCGGGCTTCGCGGGCGCGTTGTCTTGCGCTCTTGGGGAAGGGCGAGATTATACCGCCGGGCGCTTTAGAGCGTCCGGCGGTGACAGGCGGCGCGGCGGCGGGGCGTTGGCGGGGCGTTGGCGCGGCGTCGGCAGTCAGGGAGAAACGGGCTGCCAGGACGAATCCGGGTCGAAGGTCTTGATCGATGCCGCGGCGCGCGCCGTCGCGGGCCCCAGGTTCTTCTCGAAGACTTGCCCGTCCTGATTGACGATGAAGGTCATCACGCCGGTTTCGCCGTACTTTGCCGGCCACGCGATCATGCCGAAGCCCTGCGCGAGCGCGCCGCCCTGCATGTAATTCTTGGCGCCATCCTTTGCGTGCGGGCCTTGCCCGGTCAGGATGCGGTAGTGGTAGCCGTAGTACGCGTCGCCCGGATGCGTCTTGTTCGGCATCGTCGCGGCGAGCGGCCCGAGCGGGCTCTCCGGCTCGCCGGGCGCGGTGTTCCAGTACAGGCCGTCGTGCTTCCCGGACGTGCTCACGAAGCGGTCGGCGTAGCGATTCATCAGCTTGCGATAGTCGTTCTGGGCATCGACGTAGGCGAGGGCGACGTGCATCACCGACCGCTCGTTGCGGCCGATGCGCCGCGTCAGCAGTTCGTCGCGCGCGGCGGGCATGTCGAAGCGCCAGCCCTTGCCGGTATCGACGAGCGGTATCGGCAGCGTCCAGCCGCTGTCGCCCGTTTCGATGTGCACGGTCTTGCGGCCGTTGAGCGGCTCCTTATCCTCGACGATGCGATGCCCCTTCGACCACGATGCGAGGTACTCATAGATATCGTCCTGGCCGACGCTGCCCGCAGGCACGTAGCGCGCGTGGTCCTTGCCGAGCACTTTCTGGAGCGCGGTTTCGTCGTTGGATGCGATGGCATCGGTGAATGCTTGCGCGGCGGCGTCGGGCGTGGCGTAAAGCGCCTGCGCATGGGCGAGGGATGCCGCGATCGTCAGGGACGCGGCGGCGAGCGTCGCGCGCAGCAGCGTTTTCTTAGATGAGGCGAGCGTTGTGGTTTGAGTCATCTGAAGCTCCTGGGTCGGACTTGCATGAAGGCGTGTCTGGACACGTTGGTTCATCACCGGCGAAAACCTCCGCCGCCTCCGTGAAACCCTCCGCCCCCGCCGCCGTGGAAGCCGCCGCCGCCGCCCTGAAAGCCTCCGCCACCGCGTTGCATTGCGCCGCCCGCATCCGGACGCGCGCTCGCAAGCGATTGCCGGCTGGCTTGTCCGCGCTGCATGTCCTGCCGCGCGACGTTGCCGTCGCCCGCGCCGCGCAGCGCGTTGTCGCGATTGACGTTCTGCGCCCGCTGATGCAGATCGCCATTGCCCGCGCCGCCCTGGCGCATGTTCTGCACGCGCTGGTTCGCCGGCTGATTCATGTTCTGCCCCGTGCGCTGCTGTAACGTTTGCGCCGCTTGCGCGCGCTCCTGATCACGGCCACGGAAGTGGTCGCGATTCACCGACGCGAGGTTCTGGTTGTTCACGCGGTTCTGCCGGTTCACGTTGGTGTTCCGGTTGAACTGCGGATCGTTGCGATTCCAGCGCACGTTATTGCTGTTCGCATTGATGCGGTTGTTCACGTTGATGTTGTTGTAGCGGTTCACGTTGACGTTGACATTCCCGCGATTCCAGTCGCAATTGCCCCACAGCGAGTTGGCGACCGCGATGCCCGCGCCAAACGCGAGCCCGGTGGCGAAACCGGTCGCGATTGCATAGCCGGGCGGCGGCGGGACATAGACAGGCGGATACGCCGGATACGGCCACGCGCCATAGACGACCGTCGGGTTATACGTGGGCACGTAGACGACCTGGGGATTCGCCGGGACGATCTGAATCGTGCTCTGCTCGACCACCACTTGCTGCTGCTCGGTCGTCTTGAGATTGCCGGCGGTCTGGGCGGCGCGGCGCAGGCGCTGCACGGAGTCCATCACGTCGCTCGGCTGCGCGACGAACGCGTTGCCAAGCTGCGTGACCCAGTCGATCTTGGACGCCATCGTCGCAAGCGCCTGCGGGAAAGCGGCCAGCGATTGCACGCTCGGGTCCCACGGCTCCGACTGCACGGCCTTCACGGCGTCGTCGCCCTTGATGTTCGAATTGGCCTTAGACCACTGCGCCGCTGCTTCGATATCCTGCGGATAGGTCGACGCCATCAGCACCTGTGCGAGCAGGGCGTCCGGATAAAGCGCGACGGGCGCGACGAGTGCATCGAGCTGCTGATTGGTGAGCTTCTGCGTCGGCGCGTTGCCTTGCGCCTGAGCGCAGACAGGCGGCGCGTGGAGCACGGCAAACGGCGCTGCGGCAAGCGTCGCCGCGAGCGCCAGCACGCGCCCCGCACAGAGGCGGCTCACGAGCAATCTGGTTGATTTCTTGTTCACGGCGATGTCCTCCTGAGCGCGTGTCGGGTGATGGCTGCCGAATCATCATATCGAAGTCGTGAGCCAAAGAATACTTGCGGACTGCCAACCAAATGCGATGCGCGCCTGCGTGAAGGACGGGGGAATGATGGCCGAAGAAGCGTGTGGGCAGCGAGCGCATTGCCGTGCATGAGCCGGTTCTCTATAAGAACGCTCGATCAAATTACGGGGCTGCGTCGTCAGGTGTCAACGCGAATCGCGAAACGTCGCGTTTCAGACTCGCATGATGCGCGGGAGCACTGCAAAGGACAAGCGTGGCCGGCATGCATGGCCGGCCACGTGAGGAGAAAGCGTGAAGCGTTATTGCTGCGGCTTGTTCGACAGCGCGAGACGCAAGAGGTCGGCCACGGTGTTCACCGACAGCTTTTCCATGATGTTCGCGCGATGCGCTTCGACCGTCTTGATGCTGATGCCGAGGTCATCGGCGATTTGCTTGTTCAGACGCCCCGCGATAATGCGCTCCAGCACCTGATGCTCGCGCGCCGTCAGCTTGCCGAGCCGCTCGGCGGCTGCGCGCTGCTGCTGCACGCTGGTGCTTTCGCTGCGCGCCTTCTCCAGCATGCGCTCGACGAGCTTGCGCAGTTCGGCTTCGTCGAACGGCTTCTCGATGAAGTCCATCGCGCCTTTCTTCATGGTAGAGACGGCCATCGGAACATCGCCGTGGCCGGTTACGAAAATGATCGGCAGCAGTGAATTCTCGGCGATGAGCTTCTCCTGCAGTTCGAGGCCGGTCATGCCGGCCATGCGCACGTCGAGGATCAGACAGGCGATGGCGCCCGAATGAGCGATCGGCAGGTAGACATCGAGGAACGACTCCGCGCTCGAGAAGCACTGCACGCGATAGCCGTTCGCCTCGAGCAGCCAGCGCAAAGAATCACGCACGGCCTCGTCATCGTCGACGACAAAGACGGTTTCCTGAGTGGTGACTGGACTGCTCATAGTTCTCCCGTAACTGTTTGTTGTCTCGTATTCGTGTATTCGTCGTGTTCATCGCCGCCCGATCCCGATCCGTGCGAGCCGTCCACCTCGCCGATCGGCAGGCTGCAATGGAAGGTCGCGCCGGTGACGTGGCCGTCCGGATCGACATTGTTGACCACCCAGAGGCGGCCGCGATGCGATTCGATGATCGAGCGGCAGATGTTCAGACCCATGCCCATGCCGTCCGACTTGGTGCTGTAGAACGGCTCGAACAGGCGCTCGGCGGTGGCTTCGTCCACGCCCGGCCCCTGATCGACGACGCTGATGCAAACGGAGCCGCCGTCCGTGCGCAGCACGACGACGCGGATCACCGGATCGACGGCGTTCGGTTTCGCATCATGCATTGCTTCGGCTGCGTTTTTCAACAGGTTGACCAACACTTGTTCGATCAAAACCGGATCGACGTAGATCACCGGCATGCGCGACCGAATCTCGGTGACGATGCGGATCTTCCGCTTGCGCGCTTCGATTTCGGCGAGGCCGACCGCGTCCGCGACGATATCGGCGACGCGAGTGGCCTGGCGCTTCGGCTCCGAACGCTTCACGAACTCGCGAATGCGCTTGATGATCATCCCCGCGCGCACGGCCTGCTGCGCGGTCTTTTCGAGCACCGGCAACAGCGTTTCCTGCGTCATGCGGCCCGACTTCACCAGCGCGACGCAGCCGGAGCAGTAGTTGTTGATCGCGGCGAGCGGCTGATTCAGTTCGTGCGCGAGCGACGACGCCATCTCGCCCATCGTCATCAGGCGGCTCGTGAACTGGAGCTTCTCTTCCTGCTGATGCGCGAGTTCTTGTGCCTGCTTGCGCTGCGTGATGTCGGTCGCGATCTGCATCTGCGCGAGATGGCCGTCCACCCACTGAATGTACTGGCGGCGCACTTCGAACCACTTCTGGATGCCTTCGACATAGACCTCCTGCGCATCCGCCGAGCTTTCGGTCAGCGCGGCGGTGGGCAGGCCCGCGTAGGTGTCGATCATGTCGATGGTGTCGGACGAACTGTGACCGCTGCCGTCGAACGCCGCGCCCGCCAGTTGCAGATGCCCGTCCGGACGGATGCCGAACAGATGCCGGTAATAGCGGTTGGCGAAGAGCAGTTCGGCTTCGTCGGCGGCGAGCACGGACACGGCTGCATCCAGGCTTTCCAGCACGGTGGTAAAGCGTTCGTGCGCGGCGGCCAGTTCCTCGCGGGCGCGCTTCGGCTCGGTGATGTCCGTCATCGACGACATCCACCCGGTCTGACGCCCCGAACTGTCGATCAGCGGCGAGACATACAGCCGCGCGTGGAAGAACGAACCGTCCTTGCGACGCACGCGCAATTCGAAACCGGAAGAGGGCGCTTTGCCGCGCAGCGTCATGTCGAGCTGGCGCTGCATCTCGGGATACGCATCGCGCGGCCAGTACGGGAAAGGCGCGTTCTTGCCGACGAGATCGCTCTCGTCCCAGCCGGTCATGCGGCAGAACGCCGGATTCACGTGCGTGATGCGGCCGTGCATGTCGAGCACGCGCATGCCGATCAGCACGGAATTTTCCATCGCGCGGCGGAAGAACGCTTCGGCATAGAGCGCCTGCTGCGCTTCGAAGCGCTGGCGCGTGTGTTTCCAGAGGCTCCACAAACTCCACAGCACGAAGCACGACAATCCGGCCACCAGCCACACGAGCGTGTTATTGGTGAAGTTCGTGAGCTGCGGATACGAATACACGCGCACCGACAGCCCTTGCCCCGGCGGATCGAGCGGCAGATCGTAGAACATGTCGCGCGGCAGGCGCGGCCGGCTCGACGTGGTGGCCAGCTCGCGATTGTTCAGATCGGTGATGGAAATCTTGTACTTCGCCGACAGTTCGCCTGGAATGTCATGTTTGAGGATGCCTTCGATCGAGAAGACGGCGGCGATCGATCCGAGGAATTCGCGGTCGCGGAAAACCGGCGTCTGCAGCGTGATGTAGCCGTTGCCGAGGTCGTCGTAAAGAAGCGGCGAATAGACCTGGCGGCGCGTGGTGCGGGCTTCGTCGAATGCGGCCTGGACGGCTTCGTCCAGTTGCGTGTCGTTCGGCTTGGCGAGGCGCGAGCCCAGCACCGGCAACGGCGAATTGGGCCAGCGCGGCTTGTGCTCGCTCGTGTACCAGTTCATGTAGAGGATCTCGGGATGCCCCTGCATGATGTCGGTGGATGCGTTCTGGAAGTTCTGCGGGTCGCCGTGGCCGCCCGTGATGTCGCGCGCGAGGGCCTGGATTTGTTCTTGCGCAGCGGTCATCGAAAGACGAATCTGCTGCTGCGCCCACGCGACGTTGCGATACAGCGTGTCTTCCTGCTGCTGCTGCTCGCGCCGGTTCAGGCTCCACAGGATGAGACTCATCACGACCAGAAAAACGAGGATCGAAATGAGCGGCGTGAGTAAATAGGAGTTCGACCACCACGGTCCGTGGTGCCAGCGGGAGGGCGACGAGTCGGCAGGGTTCTTTGCGACGCGCGCCGAGCGTTTGATCAGCCGGTCAGTCAACATGGGAGCGATTGTAACGCAGCACCCGATTGTTAATTAGCGTAAAAAGGCGCTAAGAATGAGGCATTTGCAAGAAAAGGAGACGAACCATCTGAGTTGAAATGCCATATCGGACGGTGCATTGCAGCAATTTTCCGCATTATGAGATAGCCTCTCATGATTCGAAAAATTCCTTGCTTCAAGCTCTGGACCCTCTTTAGAATTGCCGGCACGCGGCCAGTGCCCGCTTTTGTGCTTTCGCGCGGGCGTGTGTTGGCGGTTTACGAGCGTTCCTCACATCAGGAGACGAGCATGTCCGCTGTACCCGACGAAGTTCTCAAATATGTCGCCAACGCAAAAGACGACGATCCGCAGGAAACCGCCGAATGGCTCGAAGCGCTCGATGGCGTGATTTCGGCGGTCGGCCCTGACCGCGCGCACTACCTGATCGAGAAACAAATCGAATTTGCTCGCGTACATGGCGAGCATCTGCCGTTCTCGGCGAACACGCCGTACATCAACACGATCCCCGTGACAGCGCAGGCTAAGATTCCGGGCGATCAGGACATCGAACACCGCATCCGCTCGTACACGCGCTGGAACGCCATCGCGATGGTGCTGCGGGCGGGCAAGGACACCAACGTCGGCGGGCATATCGCTTCGTTCGCATCGGCGGCGACGCTGTACGACGTCGGCTTCAATCACTTCTGGCATGCGCCCTCGAAAGAGCACGGCGGCGACCTCGTCTTCGTGCAGGGTCACTCGTCGCCGGGTGTGTACTCGCGCGCGTTCCTGCTCGGCCGTCTCACCGAGAAGCAACTGAACAACTTCCGCCAGGAAGTGGGCGGCGAGGGCATCTCGTCGTATCCGCATCCGTGGCTGATGCCGGATTTCTGGCAGTTCCCGACCGTGTCGATGGGCCTCGGCCCGATCATGGCAATCTATCAGGCGCGTTTCATGAAGTACATGCAAGCGCGCGGCATCGCCAAGACCGATGGCCGCAAAGTCTGGGCGTTCCTCGGCGACGGCGAAACGGACGAGCCGGAATCGCTCGGCGCGATCGGCATGGCCGGGCGCGAGCGTCTGGATAACCTCGTGTTCGTCATCAACTGCAACCTGCAGCGTCTGGACGGCCCGGTGCGCGGCAACGGCAAGATCATCCAGGAACTGGAAAGCGAGTTCCGCGGCGCGGGCTGGAACGTCATCAAGGTCATCTGGGGCAGCCGCTGGGACGCGCTCTTCGCACGCGACAAGACTGGCGCGCTGATGCGCCGCATGATGGAAGTCGTCGACGGCGAGTATCAGACGTACAAGTCGGAATCGGGCGCGTTCGTGCGCGAGCACTTCTTCAACACGCCGGAACTGAAGGCGCTCGTCGCCGACTGGTCCGATGACGACATCTGGAATCTGAACCGCGGCGGCCACGATCCGCACAAGATCTACGCCGCGTTCGACGCCGCGACCAAGACGAAGGGCGCGCCGACCGTCATCCTCGCCAAGACCATCAAGGGCTATGGCATGGGCGAGCACGGTCAGGCGATGAACATCACGCACCAGCAGAAGAAGCTGCCGATCGAGACGCTGAAGAAGTTCCGCGACCAGTTCCGCCTGCCGATCAGCGACGAGCAGATCGTCGACGTGCCGTATCTCACGTTCGAAGAAGGGTCGAAGGAACTCGAATACATGCGCCAGAAGCGCATGGACCTCGGCGGTTATCTGCCGGCGCGCCGCGAGAAGGCGGAATCGCTGCCGGTGCCGGCGCTGTCCGCATTCGAGCCGCTTCTGAAGGGCACGGGCGAAGGCCGCGAAATCTCCACGACGATGGCCTTCGTGCGGATCCTCAATATCCTGCTGAAGGACAAGGCGCTCGGCAAGCGCGTCGTGCCGATCGTCCCGGACGAATCGCGCACGTTCGGCATGGAAGGTCTCTTTCGCCAGATCGGCATCTGGAATCAGGACGGCCAGAAGTACATTCCGGAAGACTCCGACCAGCTGATGTTCTACAAGGAATCGGAGACCGGCCAGATTCTGCAGGAAGGTATCAACGAAGCCGGTGGCATGTGTGACTGGATCGCGGCCGCGACGTCGTATTCGACGCACGGCGAGATCATGATCCCGTTCTATATCTTCTATTCGATGTTCGGCTTCCAGCGCATCGGCGATCTGGCGTGGGCGGCGGGCGACATGCGCTCGCGCGGCTTCCTGCTGGGCGGCACCGCCGGCCGCACGACGCTGAACGGCGAAGGCCTGCAGCACGAAGACGGCCACTCGCTCCTGTGGGCTGCATCGGTTCCGAACTGCGTGAGCTACGACCCGACGTTCGGCTACGAACTCGCGGTGATCATGCAGGATGGCCTGCGCCGCATGGTGCAGGACCAGGAGGACGTGTACTACTACATCACCGTGATGAACGAGAACTACGAGCATCCGGCGATCCCGCAAGGTGAGTCGGTTGCCGCCGACATCATCAAGGGCATGTACGCGTTCCGGAAGGCGGACGCGCCGGCCAAGGCGCACGTTCAGCTGATGGGCGCGGGCACGATCTTCAACGAAGTCATCGCCGCCGCCGACCTGCTGAAGAACGACTGGGGCGTTTCGGCCGATCTGTGGAGCGTGCCGAGCTTCACTGAACTGGCGCGCGAAGGCCAGGATTGCGAGCGTTTCAACCTGCTGCATCCGACCGAAGAGAAGCGCGTGCCGCACGTGACGAAGCTGCTCCAGGGCGCACAAGGCCCGGTGATCGCGTCGACGGACTACATCCGCGCGCTCGTCGATCAGATCCGCGGCTATGTCCCGAACAAGTTCGTGGTGCTCGGCACCGACGGCTACGGCCGCTCGGACACGCGCGAGGCGCTGCGTCACTTCTTCGAAGTCGACCGCTACTGGGTCACGTTGGCGGCGCTCAACGCGCTTGCCGACGAAGGCAAGATCGAGCGCAAGGTCGTCGCCGAGGCGATCAAGAAGTACAACCTCGACCCGGCCAAACCCAACCCGATGACCGTCTAAAGGCATCGCCCCCGAGCGTTGTGATGCGGCCTCTCTCCGAAGCGGAGGGAGGCCGTGTGCAACCCAGGAGACACTAATAATGAGTCAAGCGATCGAAGTCAAAGTGCCGGACATCGGCGATTTCAAGGACATCCCGGTGATCGAAGTTCTGGTCAAGCCGGGCGATGTCGTTGAACAGGAACAATCCCTCGTCACGCTGGAATCCGACAAGGCCACGATGGACGTGCCCAGTTCCGCAGCGGGCACCGTGAAGGAAGTGAAAGTGAAAGTAGGCGACAACGTGTCGGAAGGCACGCTGATCGTCGTGCTGGAAGCGGGCGGCGCGAACGCGGCGGCATCGTCCGCTGCGCCCGCGAAGCAGGAAGCGCCCGCGCAGACCCAGACGCAATCGCAGCCGGCGCAGGCCGCGCCGGCATCCAGCGGCGGATCGGTCGAAGTGAAGGTGCCGGATATCGGCGACTTCACGGACATTCCGATCATCGAGATCGGCGTGAAGGTCGGCGACAAGGTCGAGAAGGAGCAGTCGCTCGTCACGCTCGAATCCGACAAGGCGACGATGGACGTGCCGAGCCCCGCATCGGGCACGGTCAAGGAACTGAAGGTCAAGATCGGCGATACGGTCTCCGAAGGAACGCTGATCCTCTTGCTCGAAGGCGGCGACGGCGCGAGCGCCGCGGCCCCGGCTCCGAAGCAGGAAGCCGCGAAGGCCGCCGAGCCGCCCGACGCGCCCGCGAAGCCTGCGCCGGCGGCAGCCGCGAAGGAAGCGCCGTCCGCGCTCGCGCAAGCGCCCGTGATACCCGCCGGCGATGGCGCGCGCACGTCGAGCCACGCGTCGCCGTCGGTGCGCAAATTCGCCCGCGACCTGGGCGTCGATGTCACGCGTGTGAAGGGCACCGGTCCGAAAGGCCGCATCACGCAGCAGGACATCACGGCGTTCGTGAAGGGCGTGATGAGCGGCCAGGGCGCGGCGCCTGCCGCCGCAGCTGCACCGGCTGGCGGTGGCGGCGGCGAGCTCGGCTTGCTGCCGTGGCCGAAGATCGACTTCACGAAGTTCGGCCCCGTCGATCCGAAGCCGCTCTCGCGCATCAAGAAGATCTCGGGCGCGAACCTGCATCGCAACTGGGTGATGATCCCGCACGTCACGAACAACGACGAAGCGGACATCACCGAACTGGAAGAGCTGCGCGTCAAGCTCAACAAGGAGCATGAGAAGGCAGGCGTCAAGTTCACGATGCTCGCGTTCGTCATCAAGGCGGTCGTGTCGGCGCTGAAGAAGTTCCCGACCTTCAACGCGAGCCTGGACGGCGACAACCTCGTCTTCAAGCAGTACTACCACGTCGGTTTCGCGGCCGATACGCCGAACGGCCTCGTCGTTCCGGTGATCCGCGACGCGGACAAGAAGGGCCTGGTCGATATCGCGAAGGAGATGGCGGAGCTGTCGAAGCTCGCACGCGACGGCAAGCTGAAGCCGGACCAGATGCAGGGCGGCTGCTTCTCGATTTCGTCGCTGGGCGGAATCGGCGGGACGAATTTCACGCCGATCATCAACGCGCCGGAAGTGGCCATTCTCGGCCTGTCGCGCGGCCAGATGAAGCCCGTGTGGGACGGCAAGCAGTTCGTGCCGCGCCTCACGCTGCCGCTGTCGCTGTCGTACGACCATCGCGTCATCGACGGCGCGGAGGCCGCGCGCTTCAATGCGTATCTATCGGGGATTCTGGCGGACTTCCGTCGCGTGATTCTTTGATCTTCTGATCCGGCCGACGGCGGGGCCTCGGGCATGTCCCGAGGCTCCATCCGCACATCTCTTAGGGGACAACATGAGTCTCGTCGAACTAAAAGTACCCGATATCGGCGACTTCTCCGATGTCGATGTCATCGAAGTCAATATCAAGCCCGGCGACGTCATCGAAAAGGAACAGGGCGTCATCACGCTCGAAACCGACAAGGCGACGATGGAAGTGCCCGCCGATGCCGCAGGCACCATCAAGGAAGTGAAGGTCAAACAGGGCGACAAGGTCAGCCAGGGCTCGGTCATCGCGATGATCGAAACCGCGGGCGCGGGCGCGTCGCAGGGCGAGGCGCCGAAAGAGACGCCGAAAGAGGCGTCGGCCGCGAAGCCGGCTGCTCCCGCCGCATCGAGCGGCGCGGCGCGGGACGTGAAGGTGCCGGATATCGGCGACTTCAAGGACATTCCGGTCATCGAAGTTCACGTGAAGCCGGGCGATACGGTCGAGAAGGAGCAATCGCTCGTCACGCTCGAATCGGACAAGGCGACGATGGACGTGCCATCGCCCGCAGCGGGCACGGTGCGTGAGCTGAAAATCAAGGTCGGCGACAACGTGTCGGAAGGCACGCTGATCCTGACGCTCGACGCGCAGGGCGGCGGCACGACCAATGTGCCGACCGCGCCCGCCGCCGCTCAGCCGCAACCCGCCGAAAAGGCGAGCGCCGCGCCTGCGCCGCAAGCCGGCAGCTATTCCGGTTCGGCCGATGTCAAATGCGACATGCTCGTGCTCGGCGCGGGTCCCGGCGGGTATTCGGCAGCGTTCCGCTCGGCCGATCTCGGCATGAACACCGTGCTCGTCGAGCGTTACTCGACGCTCGGCGGCGTATGCCTGAACGTCGGCTGCATTCCGTCGAAGGCGCTGC
>NZ_JFHE01000004.1 GCF_000698555.1 Caballeronia grimmiae
CGGGCCGAACGGCGCGGGCAAGACCACGCTGATGCGCGCCCTGCTCGGCCTCGTGCCGGTCGCCTCCGGCGCGATCCGCGTGAACGGCGAAGCGGTGATGCGCGGCAATGCATCCATCGGCTATATGCCGCAGATTCGCAGCGGACTCGCGGGCCGCCGCGTGCTGGGCCGCGATTTCGTCGCGATGGCGGCGGACGGACATCGCTGGGGCTTGCCGCATCGCAATGCCCGCATTCGCGCTGATGTCGAGCGCGTGCTCGATCTCGTCGACGCGCGGCAACTGGCGGCCCGGCCGCTGTCGGAGCTATCGGGCGGCGAGCGTCAGCGGCTGTTGCTCGCGCAATGTCTGCTCGGCAATCCGCGTCTGCTGCTGCTCGACGAGCCGCTCATCAGCCTCGATCCGCGTCATCAGACCGGCGTCGTCGAACTGGTGCGGCGCGTGCAGCGCGAGCTGAACATCACCGTGCTGTTTTCGGCGCATGAACTGAATCCGCTCCTGAATTCGCTCGATCGCGTGCTGTACCTCGGCAACGGGCGCGCGGCGCTCGGCACCGTCGAAGAGGTCATCACGAGGCCCGTGCTGTCGCGTCTTTACGGCTCGCCCATCGACGTGATGCGCGTGAATGGCCGCATCTTCGTGATGTCCGGCGATGTCGAAATCGACAAGCTCGACCACGCGCACGAGGGAGGCGATGGGCACGAGCATGAACACGATCACGGGCACGACCACGCGCATGGCTCCGCGCACGGTCACGGCAAGAAGGGAAAGCACACGCACAATGTTTGAATACGACTTCATGGTGAATGCATTCGCGGCGTCGGGGATCGTCGCGGTGCTGTCGGGGATCGTCGGCTACTTTCTCGTGATGCGCGGACAGACCTTCGCGGGTCACGCGCTATCGCACGTCGGCTTCACCGGCGCCACAGGCGCGGTGCTGCTCGGCATGCCGCCGATCTGGGGCATGGTCGGCTTCACGCTCGCCGCGGGCGTCGGCATGGGCGCGCTCGGCGAGAAACTGTCGGGCCGCGATGTGGCCATCGGCGTAATTCTTTCGTTATCGCTCGGCTTCGGCCTGCTGTTCCTGCATTTCTTCACCGCGTATGCGACGCAAGCGACCGCGCTGCTGTTCGGCAACGTGCTCGGCGTGAACCACGCGACGCTCGTCCTGCTGGCGGGACTCGCGGCGGTGAGCCTGCTCGCGCTCGGCGTCATCATGCGGCCGCTGCTGTTCGCGTCGCTGCAGCCGGAGCTGGCGGAGGCGAAAGGCGTATCGCTGCGGCTCGTGTCGGTGCTGTTTCTCGCGATCACGGCGCTCGCGGTCGCGGCGTGCACGCAGATCGTCGGCGTGCTGCTCGTGTTCGCGCTGATGGTCGGGCCGGCCGCTGCCGCACAGAACGTGACGACGCGCTTGTCGGCCGGACTGGCGCTCGCGGCGCTGTTCGCGCTCGGCCAGGCGTGGATCGGATTGACGCTCGCCTATTACACCGACTGGCCGACGAGCTTCTGGATCACGATGCTCGCGGCGGTGGTGTATGGAGGGAGCTTGCTGGGGCGGCGCGGTCATTGACCGCCGGGAAGACGGTCGCGCCGCGACGGACACGACCGGCTTTTCAGTGCTTCAGCGGCACAGCACCCGCGCATGATGCGCGATATGCTCGCCGACGAACGTCGAGATGAAGAAGTACCCGTGGTCATAGCCTTCATGCCGGCGCACGGTCACGCTATGTCCCGCCTCGCGCGCATTGCGCTCGAACACATCGGGATGAAGCTGCTCGGCGAGGAACTGATCCGCCAGTCCCTGATCGATCAGAATCCCGCCTTCGAAGCGCGAAGCGGCATCGCCCTTTACTAGCTCGCTCGCATCGTATTGCTTCCATGCTTCGCGGTCGTCGCCGAGATAGCCGGTGAACGCCTTCACGCCCCACGGACATTGCGACGGCGCGGCGATCGGCGCGAACGCCGACACGCTGCGATAGATGTCCGGATTGCGCAGCGCAAGCACGAGCGCGCCATGCCCGCCCATCGAATGCCCGAAGATGCCTAGCCGGTCCTCGTGAACGGGCAATTCGGCCAGCACCGCGCGGCGCAAATCCTGCGTCACGTACGAGTACATGCGATACCGCCTGCTCCACGGCTCGCGCGTCGCATCGACGTAAAAACCCGCGCCCGCGCCGAAGTCCCACGCATCCTTCTCGCCGGGAATGTCCGCGCCGCGCGGACTCGTATCCGGCGCGATCAGCGCGATGCCATGTTCCGCCGCGTAACGCTGTGCGCCCGCCTTGGTCGGAAACGTCTCCTCGGTGCACGTCAGGCCGGCGAGGTAGAACAGCGCCGGCACCTTGGCCGAAGCGGCCTGCGCAGGGAGAAAGACGGAAAAGCGCATCGGCAGGCCGATCGCTTCCGACTCATGGCGATAGATGCGCTGCACGCCATCGAAACAACGGTGCTCCTCGATGAGTTCGAGCATGGCGGTCTCCTTCGCTCAATAGATGACGACGGAACGGATCGACTCGCCCTTCTTCATCAGGTCGAAGCCGTCGTTGATCTGATCGAGCTTCAGGTGATGCGTGATGAGGTCGTCGATATTGATCTTGCCTTCCATGTACCAGTCGACGATCTTCGGCACATCCGTGCGGCCGCGTGCGCCGCCGAACGCCGAACCCTTCCACTCGCGGCCCGTGACGAGCTGGAACGGACGCGTGCTGATTTCTTCGCCCGCCGCCGCCACGCCGATGATGAACGACTGTCCCCAGCCCTTGTGCGTGCATTCGAGCGCCTGACGCATCAGCTTCACGTTGCCGACGCATTCGAACGAATAGTCCGCGCCGCCATCGGTCAGTTGCACGATGTGATCGACGACGTTCTCGACTTCGTTCGGGTTGATGAAGTGCGTCATGCCGAACTTCTTCGCCAGTTCGACACGGCCCGGATTGATATCGACGCCGATGATCTTGTCCGCGCCGACCATCTTCGCGCCCTGAATCACGTTCAGGCCGATGCCGCCCAGCCCGAACACGACGACGTTCGCGCCCGCTTCCACCTTCGCCGAATACACGACCGCGCCGACGCCCGTCGTCACGCCGCAGCCGATGTAGCAGATCTTGTCGAAGGGCGCATCTTCACGCACCTTCGCCACGGCGATTTCAGGGACCACGATGTAGTTCGAGAACGTCGACGTGCCCATGTAGTGAAAGAGCGGCTTGCCGTCGAGCGAGAAGCGCGAGGTCGCATCGGGCATGAGGCCCTTGCCTTGCGTCGCGCGAATCTTCTGGCAGAGATTCGTCTTGCGCGACAAGCAGAACTTGCACTCGCGGCATTCCGGCGTGTAGAGCGGAATCACGTGATCGCCCTTCTTCAGCGTGCCGACGCCCGGCCCGACATCGACGATCACGCCCGCGCCTTCATGGCCGAGAATCGCCGGAAAAATGCCTTCCGGGTCCGCGCCCGACAGCGTGTAGTAGTCGGTGTGGCAGATGCCCGTCGCTTTCACTTCGATCAGCACTTCGCCCGCACGCGGGCCTTCAAGATCGACTTCCTCGATGGTGAGCGGCTGGCCTGCTTTCCATGCGATGGCGGCTTTGGTCTTCATCGTTCAGTTTCCTCGGTTGCTTGCGTTTGATTGATTCATCGGATGACGTTCAGGACTTCGTAGCACGCACCCATCGTGTGATAGTCGGTCTTGCCGGCGGGGCTTTTCTCGTCGCTGTACTGGCGATTGTCGCGGCTCAGGATGCGATACCACGCGCCGTACCGATGATCGACGAAATGCGCCCAGCTATAGGCCCACAGACGGTCGTACTCGCGCCAGTAATGCGCGGCGGCATCGGCGTCGCCTTCGCGCTGCATGCGGTCCGCCAGCAAGGCCGCCGCCGCGAGCGACTCCACCTGCACCCAGAAGTATTTGTCCTCGTCGTAGAACTTGCCTTCGGTGTCGAAGCCATAGACCATGCCGCCGTGCTCGGCGTCCCACGACGATGCCAGCGCGCGGTCGAACAGTTCGCGTGCGCGTTGCAGATGCCACGCTTCGGGCCGATGCCGGTCGAGAATCAGCAGCAGCTTCGCCCATTCGGTCTGATGCCCCGGCTGAAAGCCCCACGGCCTGAAGATGTTGCTGCGATCACCCTTGTTGTAGTCCCAGTCGATCGACCAGTCCGGCTTGTAATGCTCCCACACGAGGCCGCCCGCGAGCGCCGCCTGGCGGTTCACCATGTTGTCGGCGAGCAGCGCGGCGCGGTCGAGATAACGCGTCTCGCCGGTCGCCTCGAACGCGGCGAGAAACGCCTCGCATGCATGCATGTTCGCGTTCTGCCCGCGATACTCCGACACCTTCCAGTCCGCGCTCGCCTCGTCCTTGTAGAGACCGTGCTCGGCGTCCCAGAAACGCGTTTCCATCAGTTGCCAGGTTTCGTCGAGATAGGCGCGCGCTTCGTCGAAGCCCGCTTCGACCGCCTTTGCGTACGCGAGCACGACGAACGCAAGGCCGTAGCAATGATTGGTCGCATCGGTGACTTCGCGGCCGTTCAGCGTCCATGCATAGCCGCCCGTTTGCGGGTTGCGATGAAACTCGCGCAAATAGTCGATGCCATGCCGCACGCCGCCGCGATACTCGTCGAGACCGTAATGCTTGTACGCCATCGCGTAGTTGAACACGAAGCGCGTGCTCGACACGAGATGACGCGTCTTGCGGTCATAGATCGTGCCGTCGTTCTTGTAGAAATGATAGAAGCCGCCTGCGGGATCCATGCAGTGCGGGTGATAGAAGATCATCGTGCGCAGCGCGTGATCGAGCAGGAAGTGGCGCGAGCGGAAGTCGGGTTGCGGCGGTGCGGATGCGGACATAGCGAAAGATCGATGTTGTCGTGATGCGCCGGATGGCGCTGCCGTGCTCGATGAGACTCGAGGGACGTGAAGCCGAGGCCAAAGTGTAAGGGCTAACGCGCGCGCCGTCAGAACCAGCTTTCGACGCGCCCGTACAGATCGATGAAACGCGCGTGCCTGTCCTGCAGCGCGGCGTCGGCTCGTGGCGAAGCGACGCGCGTCGCTGATGGCGCAAGCGCTGCGAGTTCCGTCGCGCGCCAATGCCGCGCCGCGACGCCGCCGAGCATCGCCGCGCCGTGCGCCGCCGCGTTCGGGCAATCGACGGCGTGCAGTTCGACGTCGAGCGCATCCGCGAGAAGCTGACGCCAGCGTGCATCGATGGAACCGCCGCCCGCGAGACGCATCGCGGTCAACGGCGTGCCGCTGTGTCGAATCGCGTCGAGCCCCGCGCGCAATGCGAATGCCACGCCTTCGAACGCGGCGCGCATCAGCGAGCCGCGGGTATCGTCGAGACCGAGGCCCAGCCATCCGCCGCGCGCCGCCGGGTTCATCCACGGCGAGCGTTCTCCGCTCAGGTACGGCAGGAAGCTGACGGAGGCGCTGGCATCGGCGGTGAAGGCCTCGTCGTAAGCGGCGGGCCAGCTTGCGTAACCGAGCCAGGCGCGCACCGCTTCCAGCGCGACACCGACGTTCTGCATCGCGGCCATGCGATACCACGTCCCGGTCGCCCCGCGATACGTATGCAAGCCGCGCATCGACGCCGGCGCTTCCTTGCACATCACGACGATCTGCCCGCCGCTGCCCGTGGTCAGCAGCGCATCGCCATCGCCGATAAGGCCGCTGCCGAGCGCGGCGCAAGGCGTATCGCCCGCGCCGACCGCCATCGGGATACCGGCGCGCAAGCCCAGTTCCGCCGCCGCTTGCGCTGACAACACGCCGCCGTGTCCATGCGATGCCGCCAGCGGCGCGAACCACTCGCGCGGCAAGCCGGCTCTGTCGATGAGCGCCTCGTCCCATTCGCCGGAAGGCGCGGCAAGAGCCGTCGCGCAGGCGTCGGAGGGATCGGTGACGAACGCGCCGCCGAGCCGCACGCGCAGCCAGTCCTTCGGCTGCAACGCCCATCCCATGCTGGCGGCGACTTCAGGTTCGTTGATCGCGAGCCAGCGCAGCAACGGTCCCGCCATGCCGGGCGCGACGGGATTGGGCTGCGGCTCGGGCCACGCGTCAAGCAGGCTGCGTGCGCGCGTGTCGGGCCAGAGCATCGCGGGGCGCAGTGCGCGGCCATCGGATGCCGTCGGGACGACGCCGTGCATCTGCCCGGAAAAGCCGATCGCGCTCACCGCATCGCGTTCGTGCGACGGCAAACGCGCGGCGGCATCGACGAGCGCGGCATGCCACGCATCGGCGGACGTTTCGGCCCAGCCGGGATGCGCGCTCGATACCGCATACGCCGCACTCGATGATGCGACCTCGCGCGCCGCTTCATCGACGATTGCGAGTTTGATCGAACCGGTACCCAGATCAATGCCAAGAAAACGCATGGAATGACTTCTCCGGTGGTGCTCGAAAAGGGTTAGGGAAAACGAGTGAATCGCGGGTAAACCCCGCCGAAACGCGCCCAGCGCGAAAAATCCACTATACGAACGCCGTGATGAACATCATAACGACGCTCGCGAATTTGCAGCCTTTCGTCACACGACAGGAATCCCCGCGTGTGCGTCAAACCCCTTGCAGCAAGGGCTGCGACGTCATCTTGCCGTCCGCCGCGCGTGTTTTCCATATCGGCTTGCGAACGCGGCGTATAGCGGCGCGTGGTCTTGTTAGGGCTTTTTGACGCACTTACCTTGAAGGCCATTCAAGTGAATAGGCAATCAAGGAGACGACATGGCATCGAGCAACAGCCACGCGAACGCGCAAGCGAAGGTCCATCCATGCGACGAGCGGCTGCCGACGGGTCAGCTTCTGACACTGGGCATACAGCACGTCCTCGTGATGTACGCAGGCGCCGTCGCCGTGCCGCTGATCCTCGGCGCAGCGATGCATCTCACGAAGGATCAGGTGGCATTCCTGATCAGCGCCGACCTCTTCTCATGCGGCGTCGCGACGCTCATTCAGACGCTCGGCCTGTGGATCTTCGGCATCCGCCTGCCGGTCATCATGGGTTGCACGTTCGCCGCCGTCGGCCCGATGGTCGCGATCGGCACGAACCCGTCGCTCGGCATTCTCGATGTCTTCGGCGCGACGATCGCCGCGGGCGTCATCGGCATCTTTCTCGCGCCGATGATCGGCAAGCTCCTGCGCTTCTTCCCGCCGGTCGTGGTCGGCACGGTGATCGCGGTGATCGGGCTGTCGCTGATGGGCGTCGGCATCAACTGGGCGGCGGGCGGCGTCGGCAATCCGGACTACGGCAATCCGGTCTATCTGCTGCTGTCGTTCATCGTGTTGTCGCTGATCCTGCTCATCAACAAGTTCGCACGGGGGTTCATCGCGAATATCTCGGTGCTGCTCGGGATCGTCGCGGGCTTCGTCATCGCCGCGATGCTCGGCCGCGTCAGCATGGATGGCGTCGCGCATACGCCGTGGGTCGGCATCGTGATGCCGTTCCACTTCGGCCTGCCGCACTTCGATGCGCTCTCCGTCGCGACGATGGTCATCGTCATGTTCGTGACCTTCATCGAATCGACCGGCATGTTCCTCGCGGTCGGCGATCTGGTCGAGCGTCCGGTCGATCAGAAGGCGCTCGTGCGCGGCCTGCGTGTCGACGGACTCGGCACGCTGATCGGCGGCGTGTTCAACTCGTTCCCGCATACGTCGTTTTCGCAGAACGTCGGGCTGATCGGCGTGACCGGCGTGAAGAGCCGCTTCGTGTGCGCGACGGGCGGCGTCATTCTCGTGCTGCTCGGCCTCTTCCCGAAGATGGCGCAAGTGGTCGCATCGGTGCCGCCGTTCGTGCTCGGCGGCGCGGGCATCGTCATGTTCGGCATGGTGGCGGCGAACGGCATCAAGGTGCTGTCGAAAGTGGACTTCGCGAAGAATCACCACAACCTGTTCATCGTCGCGGTGAGCGTGGGGCTCGGCCTCGTGCCGGTGGTCGCGCCGAAGTTCTTTTCACAGTTGCCGCACGCGCTGGAGCCGATCCTTCACAGCGGCATTCTGCTGGCTTCGGTGTCGGCGGTGGTGCTGAACATCGTGTTCAACGGCGTGCGCAAGGAGCGCGATGCGCGCTGCGAGATTCGTCACGCAGGGCATGAGTTCGATGGAACCGCGCGGGCGTCGGAAGCGCAGTAAGGGGAAGTGCTGGCGTGTTGTGGAGTTGAGCGCCGCGGTGATGAGCCGCGGCGCTTTTTTCTTTTATGCCGGTGCGTCGGCTGCGCGCGGCGCGTCGCCGGTGCGCTCGACCCACCCGCCGCCCAGCGCGCCATACAACGCGACGATATTCGCCAGCCGCTGCGTGCGCACGACGATCAACGACTGCTGCGCTGAATACAAGTCCTGCTGCGCGGTCAGCACGCCGAGATAGCTGTCGACGCCCTGCCGGTAACGCATCGTCGACAAGTCCAGACGACGCTGTTGCGCAGCGGTATCGCGTTCTAGCGCCTGGATTTGCTGGTCGTAGGTGCCGCGTGCGGCGAGGCCATCGGCGACGTCGCGGAAGGCGGATTGAATCGCCTTCTCGTACTGATGAAATTCGACGACGGCAAACCAAATGTATCGAAGCGCAGGCAAGCGGCCGGGGACAGACGAAAAAAAGCCCGGCGCGATGGCCGGGCTTCGACTTACTGATGAGGCGCAGGAATGTAGATCATCCCGCTGCCGCAGGCGACGATGCCGTCTGCGGTGCGCTTGCCGATCCGACATCGGCGGGCGCGTCCGCGGGGCGCGGCTGATCGCCGGTATGCTCGATCCACCCGCCGCCGAGCGCCTGATACAGCGTGACCAGATTGGCCAGCCGTTCGGTGCGCGCGGTGATGAGCGTCTGCTGCACGGAGTACAAGTCCTGCTGCGCGGTCAGCACGCCGAGATAGCTGTCGACGCCTTGCCGGTAACGCATCGTCGACAAGTCCAGACGACGCTGTTGCGCAGCGGTATCGCGTTCTAGCGCCTGGATTTGCTGGTCGTAGGTGCCGCGTGCGGCGAGGCCATCGGCGACGTCGCGGAAGGCGGATTGAATCGCCTTCTCGTACTGATGAAATTCGACGACGGCAAACCAAATGTATCGAAGCGCAGGCAAGCGGCCGGGGACAGACGAAAAAAAGCCCGGCGCGATGGCCGGGCTTCGACTTACTGATGAGGCGCAGGAATGTAGATCATCCCGCTGCCGCAGGCGACGATGCCGTCTGCGGTGCGCTTGCCGATCCGACATCGGCGGGCGCGTCCGCGGGGCGCGGCTGATCGCCGGTATGCTCGATCCACCCGCCGCCGAGCGCCTGATACAGCGTGACCAGATTGGCCAGCCGTTCGGTGCGCGCGGTGATGAGCGTCTGCTGCACGGAGTACAAGTCCTGCTGCGCGGTCAGCACGCCGAGATAGCTGTCGACGCCTTGCCGGTAACGCATCGTCGACAAGTCCAGACGACGCTGTTGCGCAGCGGTATCGCGTTCTAGCGCCTGGATTTGCTGGTCGTAGGTGCCGCGTGCGGCGAGGCCATCGGCGACGTCGCGGAAGGCGGATTGAATCGCCTTCTCGTACTGATGAAATTCGACGACGGCAAACCAAATGTATCGAAGCGCAGGCAAGCGGCCGGGGACAGACGAAAAAAAGCCCGGCGCGATGGCCGGGCTTCGACTTACTGATGAGGCGCAGGAATGTAGATCATCCCGCTGCCGCAGGCGACGATGCCGTCTGCGGTGCGCTTGCCGATCCGACATCGGCGGGCGCGTCCGCGGGGCGCGGCTGATCGCCGGTATGCTCGATCCACCCGCCGCCGAGCGCCTGATACAGCGTGACCAGATTGGCCAGCCGTTCGGTGCGCGCGGTGATGAGCGTCTGCTGCACGGAGTACAAGTCCTGCTGCGCGGTCAGCACGCCGAGATAGCTGTCGACGCCTTGCCGGTAACGCATCGTCGACAAGTCCAGACGACGCTGTTGCGCGGCGGTATCGCGTTCCAGCGCCTGGATTTGCTGATCGTAGGTGCCGCGTGCGGCGAGGCCATCGGCGACATCGCGGAAGGCGGATTGAATCGCCTTCTCGTACTGCGCGATCTGGATGTTCTTCTGGATGTTCGCCAGATCGAGATTCGCCTGATTCTGCCCGCCCTGGAAGATCGGCAGCGTGATCGTCGGCGCGAAGCTCCATGCAGCGGAACCCGGCTTGAAGAGACCGCCGAGCGTCGGGCTGAGCGTGCCGAAGCTGCCCGTCAGCGAAATGCTCGGGAAGAACGCCGCCCGCGCCGCACCGATGTTCGCGTTCGCCGCCAGCAGGTTCTGCTCCGCCTCCATGATGTCCGGGCGACGCGTCAGCAGATTGGACGGCAAGCCGGCCGGAATATCGGTCAGCAGGTCCTGTTCGTTCAGCGGCATGCCGGCCGGCAGATCGTCCGGAAGCGGTTCGCCGAGCAACAGCACGAGCGCGTTCACTGCCTGCGCCCGCGCACGCTGCTGCGCCTGATAGTTCGCCGCTGCCGTCTCGACCACCGTCTGCGACTGGCTCAGATCGAGTTCGGACGCGGTGCCGTTGTCGAACTGCAGCTTGACGATGTTGTACGACTCCTGCGCCGTCTTCAGCGTCTGCTCGGTGACCTGCAGCAGATCATCCGCTTGCAGCACTTGCAGATACTGCGCGGCAACCTGCGAGATCAGCGAAATCTCGAACGCCTTGCGGGCATACGCCGTCGAGAAATACTGCGCGAGCGCCTGATCCCGCAAGCTCTGCACGCGGCCGAACAGATCGATCTCCCACGACGCATTCAGGCCAACGGAATACGTGTTCGAAATGGTCCGGTCGAAGAACGACAGATTGCGCGGCGTGCGCTGCTTCGACTGATCGGCCTGCGCGTTGATCGCCGGGAACAGCTCCGAACGCACGATTCGATACTGCGCCTGCGCCGCCTGAATATTCAGCACCGACGCGCGCAGATCGCGGTTGTTCTTCAGCGCGATATCGATGAGCCGCTGCAGCCGCGCATCGACGAAAAAGTCACGCCAGCCGATCTCCGCGCCCGAGACGCCCTGCGCAGTGCGCGCACCCTCGCCCGCGCCCGGCTGCGTCGCGTAGACGCCGCCGGTCGGAAACGTCGTCGACACGGGCGCGGCGGGGCGCTCGTACTTCGGCTCCATCGTGCAGCCCGTCGCCAGAATCGCGACGGCCGCCGCCATCAAAGAAAGTCTACGCATGTCAGTGTCCTTCGTTGCCATCGCGCGAATGCTGCTCGTCGGGATGGTGCTGCTGGTAGTGCTCCAGCGCGACTTCCGGGTTTTCCTTGTCGCCGCTGAACTGCGCGCGGATCACGACGAAGAACATCGGCACCATGAAGATCGCGAGGAAGGTCGCCGTCAGCATCCCGCCGATCACGCCCGTACCAATCGCGTGCTGGCTTGCCGAGCCCGCGCCGTTGCTGATCGCAAGCGGCATCACGCCGAGAATGAACGCGAGCGACGTCATCAGAATCGGACGCAAGCGCAGGCGGGCTGCTTCCATCGCTGCTTCGATCGGACCCATCTTTTCCGATATCTGCAGCTCCCGCGCAAACTCGACGATCAGAATCGCGTTCTTCGCCGACAAGCCGACGGTCGTCAGCAGGCCGACCTGGAAGAACACGTCGTTCTCCAGCCCGCGCAGCGTCACGGCAAGCAGCGCGCCGATCACGCCGAGCGGCACCACCATGATGACCGAGAACGGAATCGACCAGCTTTCATATAGCGCCGCGAGACACAGGAACACGACGAGGATCGAGATGCCGTACAGAATCGGCGCCTGCGAACCGGACTGGATTTCCTGATACGACAAGCCCGTCCATTCGAAGCCGATGCCTGCCGGCAGCTTCGCCGCGAGCGCTTCCATCGCCTGCATCGCCTGGCCGGTGGACTTGCCGGGAGCCGCCGCGCCCTGGATTTCGACCGACGAAATACCGTTGTAGCGCTCGAGCTTCGGTGAGCCGTAAGTCCAGTTGCCGGTGGCGAACGCGGAGAACGGCACCATGCCGCCCGATCCGTTGCGAACGTACCAGTCGCTCAGATTTTCCGGCGTCATGCGGAATGGCGCGTCGCCCTGCAGGTACACCTTCTTGATCCGGCTATCCGTATCGAGGAAGTTGTTCACATACGCCGATGCCCACGCGATCGAGAACGTCTGGTCGATCGCTACAGCCGTCACGCCGAGCGCCAGCGCCTTCTCGCGATCGATGTTCACCTTGAACTGCGGCGTATCGTTCAGGCCGTTCGGACGCACCTGCGCAAGCGACGGATCCTTCGCGGCCATGCCCAGCAACTGGTTACGCGCGTTCATCAGCGCTTCGTGGCCCACGCCCGCACGATCCTGCAGTTCGAAGTCGAAGCCCGCTGCCGTGCCGAGTTCGGGAATCGACGGCGGATTGACCGGGAACACCACCGCGTTCTTGTAGCCGGAGAAGCGCCCGAACAGCCGGCCGACCAGCGCCTGCACCTTCTGGTCGCCCTTCTGGCGCTGCGCGTAGTCCTTCATCCGCACGAACACGAGACCCGCGTTCTGGCCACGCCCCGCGAAGCTGAAACCGTTGACCGTGAACGTCGATTCGACGATCGACTTTTCGTCGTTCAGCAGGTAGTCCGACACGTCCTTCAGCGCGCGCGCCGTGGTCTCCTGCGTCGAGCCGGCCGGCGTCTGCACCAGTACGAACATCGTGCCCTGGTCTTCATCCGGCAGGAACGACTTGGGCAGCTTCACGAACAGCAAGCCCACCGCGACGATCACGACCAGATAGATCAGCAGCCACCGTCCCGAACGCCTGATGACGTGATAGACGCCCGAATGGTATTTGTCGCGGCTCTTGTCGAAGGTGCGGTTGAACCAGCCGAAGAAGCCCTTCTTCTGTTCGTGATGACCCTGTGGAATCGGCTTCAGGATCGTCGCGCAAAGCGCCGGCGTCAGAATCAGCGCGGTCAGCACGGACAGCACCATCGCGGAGACGATCGTCAGCGAGAACTGCCGATAGATCGCGCCGACCGAGCCGCCCGACAGCGCCACCGGCACGAACACCGCCGACAGCACGAGCGCCACGCCCACCAGCGCGCCGGTGATCTGGCCCATCGCCTTGCGCGTCGCCTCGCGTGGCGGCAAGCCCTCCTCCGCCATCACCCGCTCGACGTTCTCCACGACCACGATCGCATCGTCCACCAACAGACCGATCGCGAGCACGAGACCGAACATCGACAGCGTATTGATCGAGAAGCCCACCGCCCCCATGATCGCGAACGTGCCGAGCAGAACGACCGGCACCGCGATGGTCGGAATCAGCGTCGCGCGCAGGTTCTGCAGGAACAGATACATCACGAGGAACACCAGCACGATGCCTTCGATCAGCGTCTTGACCACGTCCTCGATCGACAGCCGCACGAACGGCGTCGTGTCATACGGGTACTTCACGACGAGCCCGTGCGGGAAGTACTTCGACAACTCGTCGATCTTCTGACGCACGGCCTTCGCGGTCGCGAGCGCGTTCGCGCCGGTTGCGAGCTGAATGCCGAAGCCCGCCGCGGGCTGGCCGCTGTACTTCGTGTCGAAGTTGTAGTTCTCGCCGCCCAGCTCGATGCGCGCCACGTCCTTCAGGCGCACTTGCGAGCCGTCCTGATTCACCTTCAGCAGCACATTGCCGAATTGCTCGGGCGTGGAAAGCAGCGTCGCTTCGGTGATGGTCGCCTGCAGCATCTGCCCCGGCACCGACGGCGTGCCGCCCAGCGAACCGCCCGCGACCTGAACGTTCTGCGCCTGCAGCGCGGCCTGGACATCGACCGGCGTGAGGCCGAAATTGTTGAGCTTGTTGGCGTTGAGCCAGATCCGCATCGCGTATTGCGAGCCGAACAGCGTGACCGTGCCGACGCCGTCGAGACGGCTGACCGGATCCTGAATGTGCGACGCCACGTAGTTCGCGAGGTCGTACTTGGACATGCTGCCGTCTTCCGACACGAACGCGAGCACCAGCAGGAAGCTGTTGCTCGACTTCGTGACCTTGGTGCCGAGCTGCTGCACGACTTGCGGCAGAAGCGGCGTCGCGAGCTGCAGCTTGTTCTGCACCTGCACCTGCGCGATATCCGGATTCGTGCCTGGCGCGAACGTCAGCGTGATGGTGGCGGTGCCGGAGTCATCCGAAGTCGACGACAGATACAGCAAGTGGTCGAGACCGCTCATCTGCTGCTCGATCACCTGCGTCACGGTGTTTTCGACCGTTTTCGCCGAAGCGCCCGGATACGTCGCGCTGATCTGCACGCCCGGCGGCGCGATGGTCGGATACTGCGCGACCGGCAACGTGAAGATGGACGCGACACCCGCGAGCATCAGAACGATGGCGATCACCCACGCGAAAATCGGGCGATCGATGAAGAACTTTGCCATGAGGCGGGCTCCTGGTTGTTACGCGCCCGAGGCAGCAGATGCGGGTTGAGCGGACGACGCGGCTTGTGCGGCTTGCGCATCGCTCGCCTGCGAGGCTCCCCCGGCCGTTGCCGGCAGTTGCGCGGGCACGACCTTCACTTCCGCACCCGGACGGACCTTGTCGACGCCCTGCACGATCACGCGGTCACCCGCCTTGAGGCCGCTTTCGACGACCCAGTTCTGCCCGTAGGTGCCGGACGTGACGAGCTGGCGCAGCATGACCTTGTTGTCGTCGCCGACGACGAGCGCGGTCGGCGTGCCCTTCTGGTCATGCGTGATGCCGATCTGCGGCACGACGAGCGCGCTCGGATTCACGCCCTCTTCGATGCGCCCGCGCACGAACATGCCCGGCAACAGCACGCGGTCCTTGTTCTGGAAGATCGCGCGGACCGTGACGGAGCCGGTGGTCGGATCGACGGTGACATCGGTGAATTGCAGCTTGCCCTTCTCCGAATAGATGCGGCCGTCTTCCAGCACAAGCGAGACCTTCGCGGCGTTCGGGCCGCTCGTCGTCAGACGCCCTTCCTGAATCTGGCGACGCAGCTTGAGGCCATCGAGACTCGACTGCGTGAGATCGACGTATGTGGGATCGAGCTGCTGTACGGTCGCCAACAGCGTCGCCTGGCTCGCCTGCACGTAGGCACCCGGCGTGACCTGCGAGATGCCGACCTGACCCGTCACCGGCGAGACGACGTCGGTATAGCCGAGGTTGATCTGCGCGGCATCGACGGCGGCCTTGCCGGCTGCCACGTCCGCTGCGGCCTGGCCTTGCGAGGCGACGGCGTTGTCGTAGTCCTGCTTGCTGACGGCGTTCGCGGCGACGAGCACCTTGTAGCGATTCGCCTGCGCGGTCGTCGACGCGAGATTCGCCTGCGCCTTCGCAAGCGATGCCTTCGCATTGTTCAACTGGGCGATGTACGGCGCCGGGTCGATCTTGTAGAGCCGCTGACCCGCCTTGACGATGCTGCCTTCGGTGAATTCACGGCGCAGCACGACGCCGTCGACGCGCGCCCGCACCTGGGCGACGAGATACGCGCTCGTGCGGCCCGGCAGTTCGGCCGTGACCGGCACGGCGGTCGGCTGGACCGTCACGACGCCGACTTCGGGCGTCTGCGGCGGCGGGGCCGATTGTTTTTGCCCGCATGCCGCCAGCAGCATGGCAGCCGTTGCGGCACTCACGAGGTGATAGGGAACCCTTTCGAAGCGCATGGAGCGACCTCTTTGTAACTGGTAGCGAAAAAAACGCGTGCTTCTCAACAACAAGAAGCAACTCGTCGCCTCAATGCCGACGCGCGCATCTGTGAGCCCTCGGACCGCGACCTTGGCTGAAGCCGCTGGCGCCGCTGGCGGATCTGAACATCGGTGGTGACGAAAGTTGACCGGTAAGCAGTTGCATCGGTCCTGTCGTCGTGTGGGGTGGTATTATAAATACATTCACGAACGAATGTAAAAATCCGCTACTGGGCGGATTACTGCCGTAACAATCATCCGCTGCATCGGGCTTGACGAGCCCAAATGCTTCCTGTCAATCCTTTCGCACTATCCGCCGGCGCGCTGCCGCCAGCGGCTGCTGTCACTACGAACATGGTCAGACGAACCAAGGAAGAAGCGCAGGAGACGCGCAACCGCATTCTGGACGCCGCCGAACGCGTTTTCTATGGAAAAGGCGTATCGCGGACGTCGCTTGCGGACATTGCGCAGGCGGCGGGCGTGACGCGCGGCGCGATCTACTGGCACTTCGCGAACAAGGGAGACCTCTTCAACGCGATGTTCGACCGCAGCCTGCTGCCGCTCGACGAGCTAATCGAAGCGACGCTCGACGGCAAGGAGCCGGACCCGCTCGCGCACATCCGCGAGATTTTCGTCTGGTGCATGCGCAACATCACCGCCGACGAACACCGCCGCCGCGTGTTCGACATCCTGTTTCTGAAATGCGAGTTCGTCGAAGAGATGGGGCCGGTCCGCGAGCGTCACCAGAACAACATGCGCGACGGACGGGAACGCATCGAGCGCGCGCTGCGCAACGCCATCGACAAACAGCAGTTGCCTGCCGCGCTCGACACGCGCCGCGCCACCACGCTGCTGCATGCGCTGTTCACCGGCATCCTGCACGACTCGCTGATGCTGCCGGAAAGCGTCGATCCCGCACAGGATTCGGAAGCGCTGATCGACGCGTGCTTCGACGCGCTGCGCTCCAGTCCCGCTCTATTGATGCCCGCGAGCGCGTGACGCTGAAAGGCTTCGTTCAGCGCTCGCCGAAACGCGCGCGCTGATTTGACGCGTAGATGTTGTCGCGTGCGGGCGGCTCGGCGGTTTCGAGTGCGGCGATCCATTCGTCCGTGGTCAGCACGGCGGCGAACCGCGACTGCATCACCACCGTGAACACGCGATGAATCTCTTCGGCGCTCGCGCGGCCCGCCCGGTTCTCATACGGCACGGCGCCGGTCGCATCGACGAGAAATTCCACCGAGAAGCCCGCGTGGACGGCATGACGGACGGTGGAATCGTCGCAATTGTGGGTCATGTAGCCGGCGATCACGATGGTGTCGATGTCGTGCGCCGCAAGCCATTCGGCGAGATCGGTGCCTGCAAACGCACTCGGCAGCGACTTTTCGACGTAGTGCGCGCGCGGGCGTTCGGCCACCGATTCATGCAGTTCCGCCATCGCTGAACCGCGAGCGAAAATCGGCGCGGCGGCGGGCGCGAAGTTCTGCACGACGACGATCGGCACGCCGTGGGCGTCGGCGGCATCCATCGCGCGGCCGATATTGGCGAGCGACACGTTCACATCGGGATATTCGATCGGCAGGTTGCCGGTGACGTATTCGTTCTGCACGTCGATGACGATCAGGGCGCGGCGGGGCATGAGTGGTCCTTGAGCGGTGAAACGGAGACTGTAGCGTCGATTCAAAATCAGCGCCGGTTCGACGGTGGAGTCCCGGTTGTGCCGATGCAGCGCGCGTCAGTCGGGCGCAACGCTGCTGCAGCGATCGTAATAAATCGCTCCGCGCCTCGACGATGAGTCGTGCCGCGCGGTTTCATCTCCCCTCTTCCGCCGCTGCTGATTCAGACACCCTTCTCGGAATCAAACATGCCCTCTTGCTGGCCAAGCGGCTTGGCGGCACTTATGGCGACGGTTGTTCTCTTCGGCGCGCTCTTGGCCGAGCTTTGATCCCAATTGGCAAAGCAAGGCGACAGCGCGCGGCGCATATCGACGTTCGCCAGAATCCTGATCGGGGTTTTTCTGCTACTGGCACTAACGAATGGTGCGTGGAAGCGTTATCAGAAAGCCGAACGCCGGAGGGAGAGCGTATCGTTCATCTCCGGGACGTCTGAAGCCGACGGCGGTTTCTGCACAGTCAGATAAAGAATGCGGCTACACCTTTATCGCACCTCCAATATCAAACTGCTCGCGGAACCCGCTTATTTTTGCTGCCGGGAAAGCAGAGCTTTACTGGACGCCCGACTTCCTGATGTATGGATTCGTCGCAAAACAACGGCGCAATCGCGCTGCCGCCGACGCGGCTCGATCGGCTCATGGTGCTGTTTCGATAAGAACCGCAGCCGCTTCGAATGAACGGCCCGAACTCGAATCCGATCGCGTTTCCTTATTGCAGCCCCGCCCGCGGCGCAAAGAACACCAGCGCCGCGATACAAACCAGCATCGCTGCCCACGCCCAGCCCGGCAATCCCAGCGGATGCGGATCATGCCGATGCTCCCGCTCATGCGCCCCCAACGCATGCGCGCCCAGCCGATGCCGCAGCACGCCGCTCGCGGCGGCATCGCCGGATGCGTGATGCATCGCGCGCGCCGTCGCTCCCGTGCGACGCGAGAACGCCGCCGACATCCCGCCCGGCCGCAAGAACACATGACGGCGCGTGCGCTCGCCTGCCGCGCGCATCGACGGCAAGCCATGCTTCGCGCGCACGACTTCGCAGAATTCCGCGAAAAAGTCGTCGGCGCATTCGCGCAGCGCATTTTCGATCTGGCGCGGCGGCAAACCGGCGAGCGGCCCCGTGACCGTCGCCCAGACCGTGTACTCGATCCACGTGGCGCGGCCGTCGTCCTCCGCATTCAGCGCGACGGCAATCTGCCCGCGCAACGAGCCGACGCCCTCGCTGCGCGCCTTGAAACTGAGCGTGCGGGCGCAGCCGTCTTCGTCCGCGCGGTCGTGCGAGTGCGAGTGCGGCTCGACGCTGCCGCCCTGCCGCGTGCGCCCCGCCGGATGCGCCCGCACCTCGTACCGCGCCCGCAGCGCGCCGAGCGGTACGACGAGCGTCAGCGCGTATTCGCCGGCCGGCGTGCGTGCAAAGGACTCGCAGTTTTCGAGGCTCGCCCGCAGTAACGCGAGGTCGCAGAGCGCCTCCCGGACGTGCGCCGGGTCGAGCGGCACGCGCAACGCTTCCGTGACTTCCATCCGACCCTCCGGGGACGAAAAACGCCTGACGCTGGCTTGCGTTCGCTGTCGATTTCTTTCGCTTGTTTTGGCACGCCGGCGAACGCGCGTCTGTGCGGCGGCTCGCTAAGAAGTCACGTCGATGCGATCGACCCGCGATGGGTAAAACGCCAGATAGCCCTTGATGACAGCCACGGCGTCGAGCGGGTTTTCGTAACTCCAGACGGCGTTTTCGACCGGACCGTCCTCGGTGAGCAGATGGTAGTAGGTGGCATCGCCCTTGAACGGGCAGTGCGACGTGTGAATCGAGCGTTCGAGCCGAGCCATGTTGACGTCGGCGCGCGGAAAATAGTAAACGTTCTCGTGCCCCGTTTCGCTCAGCGTGAGGGCTGCATGCGTGTCGGCGAAGGTGACGCCCTGGTGGATCACGCGGCAGCGCCGGGCGTTCGGCAAAATCTCGATGCGGTGCGTCGCTTGCCCGTCGTTCAGATCCGTGCTCATCGTGCTGTCCTCCGCGCTGCGGTTCAGAGAGTCGCGAGGCGCGCCGTGCGCCCCGTCACAGGTCACAAAAAAGTCACGAGGCAGCCGAAGCCGGCTCGTGACTTGATTATGAGACAAACTCCTGCCGCGAGGGAGGGGCAGTCCTGATGCGCGGCTCACCGCATCATTGAATGTTCCAGTGGAACGCCGCCTTGGCCTTGCCCGGCCCGGACACGCTGACGGCCTGCTTCTTCTCCTGGTCCTTGTACTTGGCGTAGACGGTGTAATTGCCCGGCGGCAGCTTGACGAGCATGTAAGGGCCCATCGATTCCGTACTGAGCACTTCGCCGCCCTTCCCGCCAACGATCCGCACGTGCACGCCCGACAGATAGTCGGCGGTCGGGCCCGTGAAGCGCAGCGACAGCGGCCAGTGCGCCTGTTCGCGCAACAATGCGCGCGATTCGTCGAGACCGACGCCGCCCGACGTGTACGACACCTCACCTTGTTGCTCGATCTGCGGCAGGCCACCGCCGTTGCTGTTGCCCGCGCTGCCGGTTTCGGCCGTGCCGGCGCTCGCGGCATTCACGCCGCTCGCCGCCTGCGCCCATGCGCCGCTCGTGAATCCCGCGCACAGCGCCGTCGCCAGCAGCGTCGCCGCCAGCTTTCCCGTTTTGCTCGTCATCGTCATCGTTATTGGCTCCTTTTCCGATGCCGCCGCGCGCCGGAGCGCCAGCGACGTCACGCCCCGATGCGCAACTTCAGCGCGATAGGGCACCGCAGCCAGAAAAGCACGCTGCGTGCCCGCCGCGCCCGGCCGTTTAGCCCAGATCCACCGGCACGAAGATCTGCGCGTCATCCCGCTGGATCAGCAGCGCGATGCTGTCGCCCGCATGGGAGACCATCGCCTTCAGCTGCTGCACGCTGGTGACCGGCTGGCCGTTGACCGCGAGGATCACGTCGCCGGCCTGAATGCCCGCGCTTGCCGCCGCGCCGTTCGCCTGCTGCACGACCAGCCCGCGCGACAGCGACCCTTCCTGCTTCTCTTCCGGCGTGAGCGGCCGCACCGCGACGCCGAGCCGCGCATCCTGCGATGCACCGCCCGAGCCGTCACCGGTCGTGTCGGCGCTGGCGGTCTTCGCATCCTTCAGCGCGCCGATCTTCACGTCGATGTCCTTCGTGCCCTTGTCGCGCCAGACCTGCACCTTCGCCGACGTGCCCGGCGGCAGCCCCGCAACCTGCGACGGCAGCGACGTCGAGTCCGTCACCGGCACGCCGTTCAGCGCGACGATCACATCGCCCGGCTGGAGGCCCGCCTTCGCAGCCGGCCCGCCCGGCTCCACCGAACTCACGAGCGCGCCCTGCGGCGCCTTCATGCCGAACGAATTGGCGAGCGTCTGGTTCATCGCCTGCACCGTGACGCCGAGGCGCCCGCGATCCACATGGCCCGTCTTGATGAGCGCGTCCTTGACCTTGATCGCTTCATTGATCGGGATGGCGAACGAAAGCCCCTGGAAGCCGCCGGTCTGCGAGTAGATCATCGAGTTGATGCCGATGACTTCGCCTTGCAGATTGAAGAGCGGCCCGCCCGAGTTGCCCGGATTGACCGGCACGTCGGTCTGGATGAACGGCGTGTAGTTCTCGTTCGGCAGCGCGCGCGACTTCGCGCTGATGATGCCCGACGTCACGGTGTTGTCGAAACCATAGGGCGAGCCGATCGCCACGACCCACTGGCCGACCTTGCTGCCGTTCGGATCGCCGATCTTGACGGTCGGCAGGCTTTTCGCGTCGATCTTCAGCACCGCGACATCGGACTGCTTGTCGGCCCCGACGACCTTCGCGCGGAACTCGCGCTTGTCCGTCAGCTTGACGGTCACGACGTTCGCGTTGTCGACGACATGCGCGTTCGTGAGGATGTAGCCATCGCTGCTCACGATGAAGCCCGAGCCGAGCCCTTCGCTCGGACGATCCGCGCCTCCGCCTCCGCCGCCGTCGCCGCCGCCCAAGCCGGGGACGTTGCCGTAGAAGCGCTTGAAGAACTGATAGAACGGATCGTCCGGGTCCATCGGCAACTGGTTCGCGCCGCCGCGTCGCGCGGACGTCTGCTTCACCACGTGCTTCGCGCTGATGTTCACGACGGCGGGGCCATAGGTCTCGACGAGGCCCGAGAAATCGGGGACGCCCGTTTTCGCGGCCGCCTCGGCCGGCATCATCGCGGCGGCCTGCGCGGGTGCGATGACCTGCGGCGCGGCAACGTTGTTGTGACCGGCGACATAGCCCGCCGACAAGGCAACGGCGACGGCGGCAGCGACGGCGCTGCGGGTGACGATCTTCGCTTTCATCGTGTGCTCCAGATAACAGGTGCGCTGGGGTAGAGCGGACTCTACGGATGATGGAAGATTACGGGGCGTCGCTTAAACCGTTCTTAAAGCCGCGCAGCGCTGATCGCGATAGCACGAAAAAGGGCGGCTGCCCTATTGGACAGCCGCCCTCTTCTTTGCGCGAAGTCGCTAGTGAGTACGCTTAAAACTCGTAGCCGACCTGACCGCGCACGCCTGTGTCACCGTGCGGCGTGAACGATGCCGCCGCGTTCACGAGCCAACGATTGTTCAGCGAACGATAGGTGCCGCCAAGACCGACTGCCGTATAGCCCTTGTAATTCGCGACGCCAGCGGCGACGACGGTATTGCCCGGCTGGTTCGGCGTGAGATTCGGCATGGCCATCGCAGCGGCGACGCCCGCGAACGCTTCGCGTGCGACCGCGTTGACGTTGCTCTGCAGTGCGTTCAACTGGTTCATGTTGGCCGCGTCGGTGCCACGCACGCCCGCCGCTACGTTCGTCACGCGACGCTCGTTGCCTGCCGAACCGACCGACACCGTGTTGTCCTCGGATGCCACCGAACGGTCGCCGAGCGCGACGGAGTTGGCCGCAGTGGCCTGCGCGCCGTTGCCGATCGCCGTTGCGTTGGCACCGGTTGCGGACGCGGGCGAATCGTTAGCCTGCGAGGCCACGATCGAGCTGCCGCCGATGGAAATGTTCTGCACGCGCTGGTTCAGCGCGTCGACTTCCACGTTGGTCTGGTAGAGCTGCGAGCCGTTGACCGCGTCGGTGCTGGACGCGGAGAGCGCGCCTGCCCCGACACCCGTCACCTGACGTGCGCCTTGCGTGCCGGTCACGTCGACGATGGTGCCGTCGGTGTTCTTTGCCACGGTAATGTTGCGCGTAGCCGCGTCCTGCTGAACAAGACCTCCGCCGCTGCTCTGCGCGATGCGGCTGTCGAGGTTGGACAGCGCGTCGCCGACGTTATGGAACTGCTGGCCGCCGATGTTATAGGTCGGAGATGACCAGGCGCCGTTGCTACTGACGGCTGCCCCGCCGCCGAGCGCGTTCGCTGTCGAGCTTGCGAGCGAATAGAGCTGTGAGCCGTTGATGCCCTCCTTGCTGGCTGACGAGACAGCGCCGTCCGCCAGATTGATGATGCCTTGGCCGTTCATGTCGACGCGCGTGAGCATCGAGATCCGGTCGTTCGCCATGATCTCGACAGTGCCGCTGCCGACCTTCATGTAATCCGGCGAGGTTCCGTTAACGTCCGAAATTTGCGCGAAGTCCCTGCCGTCATTGCTGCACCCGTTTGCCGGAGCGAAACCGGGGTTGGTAGCACCATTCTGAACGATGGTGCTGATTCCCGTGCCGCCATCGCAGAGAATGACTTGCCCTGCGGCCATCGCCGCCGAGCTTCCCAACATCATCGCGACTGCTGCGGCCATCACTTTCATGCGGCACGCAATCATCGTTCTAATATTCTTCCGGCAAACATCGCCGTGCCGATGCCTCGTTTTCGTCATTACACCGTCTCCTATGAGAGTTAAACAAAAGACCGGTGCAGACTAATTCAGTGGTGCTCATCAAGCGAAGTAGACATTTCCGAATTTGATTCGCGATGCACGTTTATTGTTTTCTTTTATAAAAAGCTAAAAGACTGGCGTCAATATTCGGCGAAATTCAATAGCCTGTTAGCAGCGGTAAGTCGATCAAGCTGCTTGATACCAAGCATTCCAAACTATTTCATGGCAAGCGATCAAAGCTGCACGACGACCTTCAACCCGCCCGCCGCCGACTCCGCCAACTCGACGCTCGCCCGATGCTGGTCCGCGATGCGCCTGACGATCGCGAGCCCGAGCCCGCTTCCCGCGACATCCGTACGCGCCCGATTCGCGCTTTGCCCCACGCGATAGAACCGGTCGAACACGCGCTCGCGTTCATCGGCGGGAATGCCCGGCCCCGTATCCGCGATTTCGACGATGGGCCGACCGTCGCGCACTTTGAGGCAGACGTCCACGCGCCCGCCCCTCGGCGTGTATTTGGTGGCGTTGTCGATCAGATTGTTGAACATCACGCGCAGCGAGTCCGGATCGCCGACGACCGTCGCCGGCTCGCTCGCCTCGATGCCCAGATCGACGCCGCGCTCCTCGGCGACCAGCACGTACGCGCGGACGCAGTCGTCGAGCAGCGCGCGCAAATCGACGGCCTTCGCGACGGCCTTGCCATCCGGCTCGGAACGCGCCAGCGCGAGCAGTTGCTCCGCCAGCCGCGTCGCGCGCGCGATGCCTTCGTTCAGGTCCGCGAGCGCTTCGCGCCGCGTCGCGTCGTCCTCGGCGCGCGCAACGAGTTGCGCCTGAATCTTCACGGCGGCGAGCGGCGTGCGCAGTTCATGCGCGGCATCGGCGACGAAGGCCTTCTGGGTATCGAGCGCAGTCGACAGCCGCGACAGCAGCGCATTGAGCGCCCGCACGAGCGGCCGCACTTCCTGCGGCAAGCGTTGATCGGACAGCGGATCGAGCGCCTCGGGATGACGCGTGTCGAGCGCGCGCGTCACGCGCTGCAACGGCGCGAGCCCTTGACCGACGATGATCCATATCGCGAGGCCGAGCAGCGGCAACAGCAGCACGAGCGGCCACAGCGTGCGCCACGCGACGCCGGCCGCGACGCGATTGCGTATCGATAGCGGCTGCGCCAGCTGCACGACGTTATCGCCGACGATCGCGCTATAGACGCGCCATTCGCCGCGTGCGGTCATTTCGGTGGAGAAGCCGAGCTCGGCATGCGGTGCGAGCGGCACGCGCGGATGCGAGTAGTACATCAGCACGCCGTTCCGATTCCATATCTGGATGACGACGCCTTCATCGCTTTCGCTGCGCGATGTGAGCACCGACGAGAACGGCTCCGACGGCAGCGCCGCCGCGATCTGCTGAAGCTGGTAATCGAAAAGCTCGTTGGCTTCGGCGAGCGCCTGCCGGTAGATCAGCCATCCGGCGAACCCGACGCCGACGATCACGAGCGCAAGCAGCCAGATGAGCAGTTGGCGGCGAATCGACCGCATCAGGCGTCCTTCGCGACCATGTAGCCGAGACCGCGCACGTTGCGGATCAGATCGGCGCCGAGCTTCTTTCTGAGCGAATGGATATACACCTCGACCGTGTTGCTGCCGATCTCCTCGCCCCAGCCGTAGATCTTCTCTTCGAGCTGGCTCTTCGAGAGCACCGCCCCGGGCCGCGCCATCAGCGCTTCGAGCAACGCGAACTCACGCGCCGACAAGGCAACGGGCGCACCCGCGAGCGTCACTTGATGACCGACCGGATCGAGCGTGAGATTGCCGTGCCGCACGAGCGATTCGCCGCGTCCCGCGTGCCGGCGGATCAGCGCGCGCATGCGAGCGCCGAGTTCGTCGAGATCGAAGGGCTTGACGAGGTAATCGTCCGCGCCGGCGTCGAGGCCCTTCACGCGATCCGCGATCGCATCGCGCGCAGTGACGACCAGCACCGGCAAAGAATTCGCGCGGGCGCGCAGCGTCTTCAGCACGTCGAGGCCGTCGCGCTTCGGCAGGCCGAGGTCGAGCAGCATCAGATCGTAGGCCTCGCCGGCGACGGCCGTGAGCGCCGCCTCGCCGTCCTGCACCCAATCGACCGCGAAGCCGTCCGCGCGCAGCGCCTTGCGCACGCCCTCGGCGATCATCCGGTCATCTTCCACTAGCAGGATACGCATGACATCGTGTGTAAGTAGGGATTCGGTCCATTCTAGCCGCGCAGCCCGGCGGCAGGCTTAAGCGCGACTTAACCGCCGTTCATGCATGGCGGCACGTCCGTACGAATTCCGCAAGCCGGCTTGTCTACAATACCCGCTTCGCCCGGGCGGGCCCGGCATTTCTATCGGGGCGCCGTCCCCATAACACTCCAAGAACGCAAGCTCGTATGCCGTTTTTTTCTACGCTTCCCGGTTCCTTCTCCGCGCGTCTGTCGACGTTCGCGCTCGCCACGGCGCTTGCGTGTGCAGCGTTGTCCCATTCACCCGATGCCGAGGCCCGCGGCGGCACGAAGTCCGAATCGCAGAGGCATGCGCCGGAGCGCGCAGCGATCGGCGGAGCGAAGGCCAAAGGCGCGAAGAAAGCTGCTCGCATCGCGGCGCCCGCCGGTCCGCTGCCGGCATCGGTGATGAGCGCGCTCGCGCGGGCGCACGTTCCGCTTTCGTCGATGAGCGTGGTCGTGCAGCGCATCGGCGGGGCTACGCCGCTCGTCGCCATCAACGCCGACAGACCGATGCTCCCGGCATCGACGATGAAGCTCGTCACGACTTACTCGGCGCTCTCGATGCTCGGGCCGGACTATCGGTGGAAGACCACCGCCTACGCGGACGGCGACGTCGATACACAAGGCGTCCTGCACGGCAACCTGTATATCCAGGGCACCGGCGACCCGAAGCTCGTGCCCGAAGAGCTGATCGACCTCGTCGACCAGATTCGCAAGAGCGGCATTACCGGCATCGACGGCGCGCTCGTGCTTGACAAGCGCTACTTCGACGCCTCCACGCGCGATCTCCCCGCCTTCGACAACGACGATGCCGCGCCCTACAACGTCGGCCCCGATCCGCTGCTTTACGCGTTCAAGTCGCTGTCGTTCACGCTGACGCCGAATGCCGACGGCCAGGTCTCCATCGACGTGCTGCCGCAACTCGCGCAACTGCAGATCGACAACGAACTGCGCGTGACCCGCGGCGCGTGCGCGGGAACGCTGCCGGCGGCGTCGCCGAGCGTGGCGCAGACGCAGGGCGGCTTCGTGCAGGCATCGTTCATCGGCGACTATCCGTTGCGTTGCGGCTCGCGCACGATCAACGTCGCGGCCCTCGACCACTCGACGTTCTTCGCCGGCGGCTTTCTCGCGTTGTGGAAGCAGGCGGGCGGCACGTTCCAGGGCGCGACGCGCGAGGGCCCGACGCCCTCGAGCGCGCGGCTCGTCGGCACGCATCGCAGTCCGGTGCTGTCGGACATCGTTCGCGACATCAACAAGTACAGCAACAACGTGATGGCGCGCAATCTGTTCCTCACGGTCGGCGCGGCGCAACTGAAGCCGCCCGCGACGACCGCGAAATCCGCGCAGGCCATTCAGACGTTCCTGCGCCGCAGCGCCCTGCCGACGAACGGCCTTGCGCTCGACAACGGCTCGGGCCTGTCGCGCGACGAGACCATCGCGGCGTCATCGCTCGCGGACCTCTTGCAGGCGGCGAACGCGAGTCCGGTCGCGCAGGTGTTCGTCGAATCGCTGCCGATCGCGGGTGTCGACGGAACCATGCGCAACCGGCTCGCGAACGCGGGCGCGGGCGGCAACGCGCACATCAAGACCGGCACGTTGCGCGACGTGCGCGCGATCGCCGGCTATGTCGGCGCGGCGGACGGACAGAGCTACGTCGTCGTCAGCTTCATCAACGATCCGCGCGCGGAAGCGGCCCGCGCCGCCCACGACGCGCTGCTCGAATGGGTCTACGAAGGCCCGGGCAAGGCGGCCGCCGACCAGTAATGCGCGCGATGGACCTCGGCGCGACCCGGCTGTCAGTCGGGTGAAACCCGCGTGGTCCGCTCAATTCGCGGACCGGCGACCGAAGAATTGTTCTACGAAGTCACGCGCGATGAGGCGCGCGCGGCGTGTACGCTCTAAGACGCGGCGGGGCGCGATGAATGGCATCGCTCGACATCCGCCCTGCTTGCGGCACAATCCGATGCAGCAGCACGAGCGGCACATGCAAGCGCCGCGAGACAAGTACAAAACCGAAGAACGGAGACGAGGTCCATGAAGAAGCATCGTTCCACGCGCGCCGCCCTGGTGCGCTACGCCCGCATCGCCACCGCGAGCGCGGCACTCGCCCTGCTCGCCTCATGCGGCGGCGGTTCAGACGACAACAACTCGACGCCGGCTGGCGGGATCAAGCTGCAGGTCGTATCGTTCGGCGACAGCCTGTCGGACGTCGGCACCTACACGCCCGTCGCGGCGGCGAACTTCGGCGGCGGACGCTTCACGACGAACCCGGGCCAGGTGTGGGTGCAGGACGTCGCCCAGTATTACGGCGACACCCTGACGCCGGCGATGACCGGCGGCTTCGGCACGCCGCCGGCGGCGCAGGCGGGCTTGGGCTACGCGCAGGGCGGCTCGCGCGTGACGAACCCGGTGGGCATCGGCCATCGCGGCACGGACCCGGCGAACTACGCGGGCGCGCTGACGGTGCCGGTCGCGACGCAGGTCACGAACTATCTGACGTCGCATGGCAGCTTCAACGCCGGGCAACTGGTCATCGTCAACGGCGGCGCGAACGACATCCTGTACAACCTGACTGCGGTCCAGGCGGGACAGATGACGCCGGCGCAGGCGTCGGCGGCGATCGGGCAGGCGGCGATCGATCTGGCGGGCATCGTCGGCAAGATCGTTCAGGGCGGCGCGACGCACGTGCTCGTGTCGAATGTGCCGGACATCGGCGCGACGCCGCAGGGCATGATGAGCACCGCGACGACGCGGGCGCTGCTGTCGCAGGCATCGCTCGGCTTCAATCAGGCGCTCGCCGCCGCGCTGACGAAGACGGGGCTGATGTCGAAGGTGATCTTCCTGGATATCGCCGGACCGCTCGCCAACATCACGGCGAACTATCAGCAATACGGTTTCGCGGTGTCGAACACGGGCACGGGCTGCAATCTGCAGGCGATGGCGGCGGCGGCGAAGGCCTATGGCGAGCCGAATCCGAGCGATTTCGCGACGTCGCTTTTCTGCTCGCCGCAGACGCGCACGACGCCGGACGCGGACCAGACGTATATGTACGCGGATACCGTGCATCCGACGACGCATCTGCATGCGCTTTATGCGCAGACGGCGGAGCAGAAGATTGCGGCGGCGGGATTGGGGAAATAAGGTTTTCGGTGGCCCCGCGTTATGCGGGGCTTTGTCGGTCATGCATGACTCGCGCTATGAGCGGGGCAAGACTGCATTTGCTGGCGTCGTCCATAGCGCGACGCCATTTGCGATGTCGAAGAAGTCGCGATTCGGGCGGCTAGTGCCGTTGAGCTCGTCGGCACACCCGCCATTCACTCCCCCTCGAACGCCGCCGCCGCCCTTCCCAACCGGTCGTTCACCGCGATCCATTCGATCGACTCCGGCAACTTCTCCACGAAGATGCGCTCGACATCCGCCCGGTCCAGCGCCCGCAGCAAGCCATACAGCGCACGCGCATAGCTCTGTGGATCTTCCGGCGCGGCGATGAAATGCACATGCGGCGCGCGCGCCCACGCGCCCGCGCTCGACGCCCGCGCCACCAGCGCAACCTTCCTTTCATCCGCCGGCTGAAACGCCGCCAGCATCGGCTCGATCGACGCAAACGGCAGCAGCGCGAGCGGCGTCCTCGGCGCGTAATGCGCCTTCAACGTACCGGATGCACGCGGCGCGGTCGCATCGCTGCCATCGGGCAGACGCGGCGCTTCGCCGATCACATCGGCGATCGCTTGCGGACTCACATGCCCCGGCCTCAGCAGTGCCAGGAAGCCGCGCGACAAATCCAGAATCGTCGATTCGATACCCACGTCCGCTGCCCCGCCATCGAGCACATGAACGGCGCCGCCGAATTCATCGCGGACATGTTGCGCGGTCGTCGGACTGACGTGCCCGAACCGGTTCGCCGATGGCCCCGCCACGCCGCCTTGCCTGCCCGTGCCATCACGCCGCGCGTGAAACGCCGATAGCAAACGCTGCGCGACCGGATGCGAAGGACACCGAACGCCGACCGAATCCTGCCCGCCGCTCACCGCCGCCGGAATATGCGATGCGCGCTTCAGGATCAGCGTCAGCGGCCCGGGCCAGAACGCGTCGATGAGTTTCTGCGCATCGGCGGGCAACTCGCGGACCCAGTAGCCCGGATCGGCCTCCGGCGCGAGATGCACGATCACCGGATGATTCGCCGGCCGTCCCTTTGCCGCATAGATACGCGCGATGGCTTCGGGATTCTCGGCGTCGCCGCCGAGACCGTAGACCGTCTCGGTCGGGAACGCGACGAGTTCGCCCGCATCGAGCAAGGCTGCGGCCTCGTCGATCTGCGCGGCGCTCGGATAGATGATGGTCATTGCTTGTGCTGCTTCAAACTCAGTCCAGCGGAATATGCAGCATTCGCGCACAGTCGCGCGCCGCCGTACGGGCTTCTTCCAGCGTCGCCGCCGTGAAATTGATGTGCCCCATCTTGCGGCCCGGACGCGCTTCCTCCTTGCCGTACAGATGCAGCCGCGCCGCCGGCATCGCCGCGACGTCGATCCACGCCGGTGCGCGCGCCTTGTCCTTCTTCTCGCCGTCGAACCAGATATCGCCGAGCAGGTTCAGCATCGCGGCCGGCGAATGCTGGCGCGTGTCGCCGAGCGGCATACCGGTCATCGTGCGGACTTGCTGCTCGAACTGGCTGGTGGCGCAGGCATCGACCGTATAGTGGCCGGAATTGTGCGGACGCGGCGCCATTTCATTGGCGATCAGCGAGCCGTCTTCCAGCACGAAGAACTCGACGCACAGCACGCCGACATAGCCGAGCTTCGCGGCAATCGTCAGCGCCGCGTCCTGCGCCTGCGCGACGAGCGCAGCGGACGCGTCCGGCGCGGGAACGATCGTCTTCGCCAGAATGCCGTTGACGTGCGTGTTCTGCGCCAGCGGAAACACGGCCGACTTGCCGTCGCCGCCGCGCGCGATCAGCACCGACACTTCGTACTTGAGCGGCATGCGCTTTTCGAGCACGCACGGCACGCCCGACAGCGACGCATACGCGGTGCGGACTTCCTGAGCGTTGCGCACGCTCATCTGGCCTTTGCCGTCGTAGCCGAGCCGCGCGGTCTTGAGGATGCCCGGCAGCACGGCGGCGATGTCCTCGTCGGCGAGGGCGTCGAGCGCCTCGGGCGATTCGATCACCACATGCGGCGCGACCGGCACGCCTGCCTGCGCGATAAAGCGCTTCTCTGCGACGCGATCCTGCGCAATCGCCACGCAACTCGCTGCGGGGCTGACGAACGTGTATCTCGCAAGCGTTTCGAGGCTCGCAGCCGGGACGTTCTCGAATTCCGTCGACACCGCCGCGCACAGGCGGCCAAGTTCGGTCAGCGCGGCGCGGTCGTCGTAGGCGGCGCGGATGTGGCGATCCGCGACCGCGCCCGCCGGGCTCGTCTCGTCGGCATCGAGCACGGCGACGCGATAGCCCATCGATTGCGCGGCGAAGCAGAACATGCGGCCAAGCTGGCCGCCGCCGACCATGCCGAGCCATGCGCCCGGCAGAATCGGAGAGTTGGGGGAGGATTGTGGGTTCATGTCAGGGCAAAAGATCAGAGCGGCGGCAGCGCCATGTCCCGCGCGGCCTGGTTCTGCTTCACGCGAAAAGCGGCGAGCGCTTCGGCATAACGGGAATCGGTGACGCTCAGAATCGATACCGCGAACAGCGCCGCGTTCGCCGCGCCCGCCTCGCCGATCGCGAATGTCGCGACAGGCACGCCCTTCGGCATCTGCACGATCGAATGCAGCGAATCGACGCCCTTCAGGTACTTACTCGCCACCGGGACGCCGAGCACGGGCACCGTGGTCTTCGCCGCGAGCATGCCCGGCAGATGCGCCGCGCCGCCCGCACCGGCGATGATCGCCCGCACGCCGCGTTCACGGGCGCGCTCGGCGTAGTCGAACATCTCGTCGGGCATGCGGTGCGCGGACACGACCTTCGCCTCGTACGGCACGCCGAATTCCTGGAGGATCGCCACCGCGTTCTTCATCACGTCCCAGTCGGAACTGGAACCCATCAGCACGCCGACGAGCGGCGCGTCGTGCGCATGCGCTCCGGTCTGCACTTCACTCATATCGCTACGTTCCTTGGCTCTTGATCGAATGCACGCTTACGCGAGCGTCTGCCCCGTAAGGCGTTGCAGCGCTTCCTGATACTTCTCCGATGTCTTCGCGATCACATCGTCAGGCAGCTTCGGCGCGGGCGGCTCCTTCTTCCACGGCTGCGTTTCCAGCCAGTCGCGCACGAACTGCTTGTCGAAGGACGGCGGATTGGTGCCGACCTGATAGCCATCGGCGGGCCAGAAACGCGACGAATCGGCGGTGAGCACTTCGTCCATCAGATACAGCTCGCCCTTGTTGTCGAGACCGAACTCGAACTTCGTATCCGCGATGATGATGCCGCGCGTCGCCGCGTACTCGGCCGCTTCCTTGTACAACTGGATGGAGATGCGCTTGATCGTCGCCGACAGCTCGGTGCCGATGCGGCGCTCCATGTCATCGTAGGTGATGTTTTCGTCGTGATGGCCCATTTCGGCCTTGGCCGCCGGCGTGAAAATCGGCTCGGGCAGCTTTTCGGCGTTCTGAAGGCCCGGCGGAAGCTGCACGCCGCACACCGCGCCCGTCGCCTGATAGTCCTTCCAGCCGCTGCCCGCGAGATAACCGCGCACCACGGCTTCCACGAGAATCGGTTCCAGGCGCTTCACGACGACCGCGCGGCCCTTCACCTGCTCGACTTCGTCTTCAGCGACGACGCTCGCGGGATCGATGCCCGTATTGTGGTTCGGCACGATGTGGCCGAGCTTCTCGAACCAGAAATCGGCCATCTGGTTCAGCACGCGGCCCTTGTTCGGGATCGGCTCGCCCATGACGACGTCGAATGCGGAAAGGCGGTCGGTCGTCACGATGAGGAGCTTGTCCTGACCGACGGCGTAGTTGTCGCGGACCTTGCCACGGCCGAGCAGCGGCAGCGATTTGATCGTGGATTCGTAGAGCGTGGACATCGTCATGTACCGGAGAGACGTAAAAAAAGTGAGTCGCCGCTTGCTGTGCGAGCGGCGACTGATGGGGCAAACGGGAAATGCGAACGGGTCCCGTCGCCGGAACCCGTTGATTTTACTTTACAAACAGCGTGAGGCCTCGACCCGCTGTCACTTCACGATCTGCGCAAGCTCGCCGGACTTGTACTTCTCGGCGATCTTGTCGAGCGGAATCGGCTTGATCTTGCCCGCCTGGCCTTCGCAGCCGAACTGCATGTAACGCTGGCGGCAGATTTCCTTGGCGGCTTCGCGTGCGGGCTTCAGATAGTCGCGCGGATCGAACTTCGACGGATTTTCGAACAGATAGCGGCGGATCGCGCCGGTAATCGCGAGACGCAGATCGGTGTCGATGTTCACCTTGCGCACGCCGTGCTTGATGCCTTCCTGAATCTCTTCGACCGGCACGCCGTAGGTTTCCTTCATGTCGCCGCCGAATTCGCGGATTTCCGCCAGCAACTCCTGCGGCACCGACGACGAACCGTGCATCACGAGGTGCGTGTTCGGAATGCGCTGGTGGATTTCCTTGATGCGGTCGATCGCCAGGATATCGCCGGTCGGCTTCTTCGAGAACTTGTACGCACCATGCGACGTGCCGATGGCGATCGCCAGCGCATCGCATTGCGTGAGCTTGACGAAGTCGGCGGCCTGCTCGACGTCCGTCAGCAACTGTTCGCGCGTCATCGTGCCTTCGGCGCCGTGGCCGTCTTCCTTGTCGCCCTTCATCGTTTCGAGCGAGCCGAGCACGCCCAGCTCCGCTTCGACGGTCACGCCGATCGAATGCGAGAACTCGACCACCTTGCGCGACACCTCGACGTTGTAGTCGTAGGACGCGACGGTCTTGCCGTCGGCTTCGAGCGAGCCGTCCATCATCACGCTGGTGAAGCCCGAGCGGATCGCGGCCATGCACACCGCCGGCGACTGGCCGTGATCCTGATGCATCACGACCGGAATATGCGGATACGACTCGACCGCCGCTTCGATCAGATGCCGCAGGAACGCTTCGCCTGCGTACTTACGGGCGCCAGCCGACGCCTGCATGATCACCGGCGCGTTGACTTCGTTCGCGGCCGACATGATCGCCTGCACCTGTTCGAGGTTGTTCACGTTGAATGCCGGGAGGCCGTAGCCGTGTTCGGCCGCGTGATCCAGCAATTGACGCATTGATACGAGAGGCATTGTGGAACTCCATGATGTGAAACGAAAATCCGGCGCGCACGATTCTGCTCTGGGGCAGTTTTTCGGCCTATGGCTGGCAGCGACGGACGCCGGCGGGCGAGCCGCCGTGCGTCGTCTTGCGCGCTTTGCAATACAGGTGAAACCGCGCGGCGCTTGACCTCGCATCGTTCTCGAAATTACGCGGGGCCGTCAGAAATGATCGCCGACGCGCACGATCTTCAGCGTGTTCGTGCCGCCCGCCTGCCCCATCGGTTCGCCGACGGTGAGCACGACCATATCGCCGCGCGCCGCATAGCCTTTCGACACGACCACTTCGAGCGCCTGATTGAGCGCGGTGTCGCGGTCCATGTTGGTGTCGAGATGCAGCGGCGTGACGTTCCGATACAGCGACATCGTACGTTCGCTGCCCACGCGCGGCGTCAGCGCGAAGATCGGAACGTGCGACCAGTGGCGCGACATCCACAGCGCGGTGGAGCCGGACTCGGTCAGCGCCACGACGGCCTTCGCGCCGAGGTGATACGCCGTGAACAGCGCGCCCATCGCGATGGACTGGTCGATGCGCGTGAACGTCCGGTCGAGGAAGTCGCGGTCCAGTTGCGACTCTTCGGACTTCTCGGCTTCGACGCACACGGCGGCCATCGTCTCGATGGTCGTGACCGGGTACTTGCCCGCGGCCGTCTCGGCGGAAAGCATCACGGCATCGGTGCCGTCGAGCACGGCGTTCGCGACGTCCGATACTTCCGCGCGCGTCGGCACGGGCGCGTGGATCATCGATTCCATCATCTGCGTCGCGGTGATCACGAGCTTGTTCGACTCGCGCGCCATGCGGATCATGCGCTTTTGCAGCGCCGGCACCGCCGCGTTGCCGACTTCCACCGCGAGATCGCCGCGCGCGACCATGATGCCGTCGGACGCGTCGAGGATGCCCTGCAGCGCCGGAATGGCTTCGGCACGCTCGATCTTCGCGATCATCTTCGGCTTGATGCCGTAAGGCGCACCCGCGATGTTCGCGAGTTGCCGCGCCATTTCCATGTCCGTCGCGTTCTTCGGGAAGGAGACCGCGACGAAATCCGCGCCGAGCGACATCGCCGTCTTGATGTCCTCCATGTCCTTCTCGGTCAGCGCGGGCGCGGTCAGCCCGCCGCCCTGCCGGTTGATGCCCTTGTTGTTCGACAGTTCGCCGCCGACCTTGACGGTCGTGTGAATCTCCTCGCCGATCACGCGCGTCACGTCGAGGACGATGAGGCCGTCGTTGAGCAGCAGCGTGTCGCCCGCGCGCAGGTCGCGCGGCAGATCCTTGTAATCGAGGCCGACGCGCTCGTTGTTGCCGAGTTCGCAATTGGCATCGAGGACGAACGAATTGCCCGCAACGAGCATCGTCTTGTTGTTTTCGAACTTGCCGACGCGGATCTTCGGACCTTGCAGGTCCGCCATGATCGCGACCTCGCGGCCCACCTGACGCGCCGCCTCCCGCACCCATTCGGCGCGCTGGCGATGATCGTCGGCGGTGCCGTGCGAGAAGTTGAAGCGAACGACATCGAGCCCCGCCTGCATCATCTGAAGCAGGATGCCGGGGTTGCTCGAAGCGGGGCCGATGGTGGCAACAATCTTGGTGGCGCGATGCATGGAATTCCTCGTCTCAGTGGGATCGCCCGTGACAACGCTGCGAGCACGTTGCGCCAACGGTGACGTGTTGCTCACCGCTTGCGCGCGCGCGCCGGTCAGTGCCGGCGTCGCTTTATCGATTTCTTTCTCGGCCTGCGTGGCCACGCCGCCGATGATGACGACAGGCGGCGCCGGCAATGCGGCCTCGCCTTCGCTTTCGTCTTGACTTTCGTTCTGCTGCTGGCTCTGGCTTTCGTCGGCGGACAGCCCGTCCGTCCGGGCCGCCTCCGCGATGACCAGCGCCGCTTCGGCCGCGGCATCGAGCGCATCGCCCGATGCGCCGCCCGCGATCACGTTCCTGACTTCATCTGCTTGCGCGCCGCCGGCTGCTTGCGCGCCCTGCTTGCCTGCTTTCGCCGGATCGTTTCGGGCGGCCAACGCCTCAAGCCCCGGCGCGGGACTGAAGCACTTCCACCGCGGGCAGCGTCTTGCCTTCGAGGAATTCGAGGAACGCGCCGCCGCCGGTCGAGATATAGCTGACCTTGTCGTGGATGTCGTACTTCGCGATGGCCGCGAGCGTGTCGCCGCCGCCCGCGATCGAGAACGCCGACGAATTCGCGATTGCCTGCGCAAGCGTCTTCGTGCCGTTGCCGAACTGGTCGAACTCGAACACGCCGACCGGGCCGTTCCATACGATGGTGCCGGCAGTCGCCAGTTGCGCGGCGAGCGCGTTGGCGGTGTCCGGGCCGATGTCGAGGATCAGGTCGTCGTCGGCGACATCGGCGACGGGCTTCGTTTCCGCCTTCGCGGTCGCGGCGAATTCCTTCGCGGTCACGACATCGCTCGGAATCGGCACGGAAGCGCCACGCGCGCGCGCCTGCTCGATGATTTCCTTCGCCTCGCCGACGAGGTCCGCTTCCGCCAGCGACTTGCCGATCTTCAGGCCCGACGCGAGCATGAACGTGTTGGCAATTCCGCCGCCGACGATCAGTTGGTCCACCTTCTCCGCCAGCGATTTCAAAATGGTCAGCTTGGTCGACACCTTCGACCCGGCGACGATCGCGACGAGCGGACGCTTCGGGTTGCCGAGCGCCTTGCCGAGCGCATCGAGTTCGGCGGCGAGCAGCGGCCCGGCGCACGCGACGCTCGCGTACTTCGCGATGCCGTGCGTGGTCGCCTCGGCGCGATGCGCGGTGCCGAACGCGTCGTTCACGTAGATGTCGCAGAGCTTCGCGAGCTTTTGCGCGAGGCCGTCGTCGTTCTTCTTCTCGCCCTTGTTGCAACGGCAGTTTTCGAGCAGCACGACATTGCCCGGCTGCACGTCGACGCCATCGACCCAGTTCGCGACGAGCGGAACCTCGCGGCCCAGCAGTTCCGAGAGGCGCTTCGCGACCGGCGCGAGCGAATCTTCCGGCTTGAACTGGCCTTCGGTCGGGCGGCCCAGATGGGAAGTAACCATCACGGCGGCGCCCGCTTCGAGCGCGGCCTTGATCGCCGGGACGGAGGCGCGCACGCGCGTGTCTTCGGTGATGTTGCCGGCGTCGTCCTGCGGCACGTTGAGGTCCGCGCGGATGAATACACGCTTGCCAGAGACTTTGCCTTCGGCGATCAGATCGGTGAAACGCAGTACTTTCGTCATGGGAGTCAACGTTAGTCAGAAAAGCGGTTCGGGCGAAGAAGCGGCTGGATGCGGCTGCTTCGGGGACATGCGGCGGGGGACTGGAAAGGTGCGCCCCGCGCGTGGATCAATCTGGGGGCGAAGGCCGCGCAAGTGATATGAGCGCGCGGCTGGAATGCGGAGGGAAGGAGTCGGACGGCGGACCGCAACGCGTGTGCGCCGGGTTGGCGCGGACGCACGGCTGCGGCGATTCTGCCGGAGGCGGCGAGCTGCACAACCGTTGCGCGGTGACTGCCGGACTCACTTTCGACCTCGCTCTGCGACAGGAAAGACCGTCATTTTAACTGAATGGCCCGTCTGCTCTAGCCCGCAATGCTTGATGATGCGTATTTGGCGCATCCGTCGATGGCAGGCAGCGGTCTTCGGCGGCTCACGCGACGAGCCTCAGCAGCGTGAAAGCGATCATGCCGACGGCGATCGTGCCCATCATCCCGCGCCGCCACAGGTAATACGCGAGTGCGGCGAGCGAGGCCCACATCGCGTGATTCGACAGCGCGACGGAAAGGCCAGCGGGCGTTTCCAGCACGCCCGGTACGACGACAGCCGCGAGCGCGGCCGCTGGCGCGTACCGCAGCACGCGCTGGACGCGCGGCGGCAGCACCGTGCGCTCGCCGCCGAACAAAAAGAATGCGCGCGTCGCCGCGGTGACGAGGCCCATGCCGAGAATTGCCAGCCAGGTCTGCAGCGAAGTCATTGCGCGCGCCTCATGGTGTCGGATTCAGCGTCGGGTGCGGGTGGCGCTTCGGCGTCCGCCGCGGGCAACGCCGCCGGCCTCGAGCGGTCCGCGATGACATCGGCGAGCGTGCCGGCCAGCAGCGCGGCGAGCACCGCGAGCGGCAGGCTCAGCCGATACGGCAGATCGAACGCGAGCAGCGCCACGACACTCGCGACGGCCACGGCGGCGAGCGTGGAGCGCGTCGCGATGGCCGAAACGATCAGCGGAATCAGCGCGAGCGTGCCCGCCAGTTCCAGTCCCCATTTGGCCGGGATCAGGCTCGCGAGCAGCATGCCGGCGACCGACGAGACCTGCCACCACAGCCAGCACACGAGCGCGAGCCCCCAGAAGAACGCTTCCTTCCCGGCCCGGTCGGCCGGCGCGAAATTCCGCTTCGAAAACATCAGATAGATGATGTCGCCGTTGAAGTAACCGATCAGCACGCGGCGCCACATCGGCAGATGGGAGAAGTGCGGCGCGAGCCCGGCGCTAAAAATGACGAAGCGCAGGTTCACCATCGCGGCGGTCAGCAGCAGCGTCCAGAGCGGCAGCTTCGCGGCGAAAAGCGGCAGCGCCGCGAGCTGCGACGATCCCGCGTAGACCGCGAACGACATGCCGAGCGCCTGCGGCAGCGTGAGCACCGACTTGCTCATCGCGACGCCGGTGACGAGGCCCCACGAAAACGTGGCGAGAATGGCGGGAGAGAAGGCGCGGACACCTTCGAGAAATGCACGGCGATTCGTGTGGGACAGGCGGTCGAGCATGGACGGATGCGAGGCCAAATTATTGCGATGCCGATGCGCGCTGATTCAGGGCGAGGCGCCGCCCGATGCGGCTGCAACACAAAGCGCGCGGAAAACGTAAAGCAAGGTGAAGCGGATACTGCGAACCACCGCCCGTCCCCGATGAGCTGCGCGACGATCCGAAAGAAGAAGCGAAAAGATCGAAGCTGCCATTCACGTTCGCGGTGAAATGCAAAGTATAGCGGCGCGAAAGGCGCTTTTAGCTCGGTCCAATTGTCAAAAGACGCTAAAATGGCGGTCTTTCACCGCCTTTGCGCCGAGCCTGCGTTTTGCATGCTTCTACAGACAAACAGCAGGCAATAGGCAGTCGACCGGCTAATAACCGGCGCTTGAGCGGCGGACACGGTTCCATCGAAATCACTGAACGAGACAGCTAGGAGAAGCGTATGTCAATGGCCGACCGCGACGGCAAGATCTGGATGGATGGCAAGCTCATCGACTGGCGAGACGCCAACATCCACGTTCTGACCCACACGCTGCACTACGGCATGGGCGTGTTCGAGGGCGTCCGCGCATACAAAACCGCGAGCGGCACGGCCATCTTCCGCCTGCAGGAGCACACCAAGCGTCTGCTCAACTCGGCGAAGATCTTCCAGATGGACGTTCCGTTCGATCACGCCACGCTCGAAGCCGCGCAGCTCGAAGTCGTGCGCGAGAACAAGCTGGAATCGTGCTACATCCGCCCGATCATCTGGGTCGGCTCGGAGAAGCTCGGCGTGTCCGCGAAGGGCAACACCATCCATGTGGCGATCGCCGCGTGGCCGTGGGGCGCGTACCTCGGCGAAGACGGCCTGGCGAAAGGCATCCGCGTGAAGACGTCGTCGTTCACGCGCCATCACGTGAATGTGTCGATGGTCCGCGCGAAAGCGTCGGGCTGGTACGTGAACTCGATTCTCGCGAATCAGGAAGCCGTGACCGACGGCTACGACGAAGCCCTCCTGCTCGACGTCGACGGCTACGTGTCCGAAGGCTCCGGCGAGAACTTCTTCCTGGTGAACAACGGCAAGCTGTACACGCCGGACCTGTCGTCGTGCCTCGACGGCATCACGCGCGACACGGTGCTCACGCTGGCGCGCGACTTCGGCATTCCGGTGATCGAGAAACGCATCACGCGCGACGAGGTCTATACCTGCGACGAAGCGTTCTTCACCGGCACGGCCGCCGAAGTCACGCCGATCCGCGAGCTCGACAACCGCACCATCGGCTCGGGCAAGCGCGGTCCCATCACGGAGAAGCTGCAAAGCGCATTCTTCGACGTGGTCGGCGGGAAGAACGAGAAGTACGCGAGCTGGCTGGCGAAAGTCTGATGCAGCGGCGGGCCGCGCGGCCCGCTTGCCGCGAGCAACGAACGACATTGAAAAGAGAGTGCAATGAGCGACCTGAAGGAAATGCCGCTGGTGGAGTTGTCGGCGAAGGACATCCCCGCGTTCTGCCCGAATCCGAAGATGCAACGCTGGAGCACGCATCCGCGCGTGTTTCTGGACGTGTCGCACGGCGAGGCGCGCTGCCCGTATTGCGGCACGCGCTACAAGCTGAAGGACGGCGAAGTCATCAAGGGCCATTGACCAGCCGCTGACGTGCGTCGTCACGAGCGCGGTCCGTCCCGGCGGGCCGCGCGCTCGTGTCCGGATGCGCCGCCGGGCCGTGCGATGCCGGCCGCCCCACATACCAACAAGACTTGCGCGCCTCCCGCATCATCGCGGAGAGCCGCCACTATTTTGAGATCGGATAACGAACGATGCGCCGTGCGCTGGTTATAGCACCGAACTGGATCGGTGACGCATTGATGGCGCAGCCGCTCTTTACGCTTCTGAAGAAGCTGCATCCGCGCATCGTGATCGATGCCGTCGCGCCCTCGTGGGTCGCGCCCGTGCTCGAGCGCATGCCGGAAATTCACGCCGTCTACGCCACCGACCTCGCCCACGGCAAGCTGCAGCTGCTGCGCCGCTGGCAGCTCGCGAGCGATTTGCGCGATGTCGGTTACGACGCCGCCTACGTCCTGCCGAACTCGATGAAATCCGCGCTGCTGCCGTGGATGGCGGGCATCCGGCTGCGCATCGGCTACAAGGGCGAGAGCCGCTACGGGCTGCTGAACGTGCGCCACCCGAATCCGCCGAAGACCGATCGGCCGCCGATGACCGTGCACTACGCCGCCCTCGCCTATGCGCCGGGCGCGAAGCTGCCGTTCGTCGACAAGTACGCGCAGCCCCGCGAAGCGCAGACGGGCGACGCGCAGATCTTGCCCGTGCCGCGCCTGGAAGCGGACCCGAACGAAGCCGTGCGCGTCTCGGCGCGCTTCAATCTCGACACCCGCGCGCCGCTCGTCGTCTTCTGTCCCGGCGCGGAATATGGTCCCGCGAAACGCTGGCCGCCGGAGCATTTCGCGTCGCTGGCGCAGTTCGTCGCGCAGTCGTTCCCGTATGCGCGGATCGTCGCGCTGGGGTCGAACAAGGATTCGGCCGCCGCGCAGGCCATCGCGGAACGCGCGCAGAACGTGCGCAACCTGTGCGGGCAGACATCGCTCGGGGAAGCATGCGCGCTGATCGCGCGGGCGAGCGCGGTCGTCACCAACGACTCGGGGCTCATGCACGTCGCGGCGGCGCTCAAGCGGCCGCTCGTCGCGGTTTACGGCTCGACCGATCCGCGCCATACGCCGCCCTTGTCCGACCTCGCAAAGGTACAATGGCTGCATCTTGATTGCAGTCCATGCTTTGCCCGCGAGTGTCCGCTCGGCCATCTGAACTGCCTTCGCGAACTGTCCGCGGAACAGGTTTTCGCCGATTTGCGCGGCATGCTGCTCGCGCATCGTTGACGCGTCGCGCCGCCCTTTCGCGGGCACGGACACGCGATGTCCCCGAACGGGGACATGCCTTGAACCATGACCGATGCGGCGCGCCACCGTTCGATGGCGTCCCGCACCGATACCCAGAGACTCACGCGCCATGCCACGTTTCGCCCGCCTGTTCGAAGCCGCCGCCGACACGCTCAACGCCTACTATCAGGCCGTCGCGGACAACAGCATCGATGCCGTGATGTCGCTGTGGATCGACGAGGAATTCGCCACCTGCATCTGCGCGGACGGCACGCATCTGCACGGCCTCGAAAACATACGCGCGGGCCTCGGCAAGCAGCTCGAAGCGCAGCCGGTCACGATCGAGCCGCTCGATATCCGCGTGTACGACAGCCTCGGCACCGTCGTGTATGCGATTGCGGAAGCGCATCAGCCCGCGGGCACCGCCTCGCCGCACATGATCTTCACGACCTACGTGATGGTCCACGAGCGCGGCGAATGGCGCATCGCGCACATCCATGCGAGCACGATGCCGATGGAAACCGCCGGCCAGTTCGCCGTGAAGCTGCGTCACGGGAAGGGATCGCTGCACTGAAGCACGAAGTATCGAAGAAGGCGTTCGACGGGGGAGGACCATGAAGCGCGATCCGTTGTTGCAACACGATTCGTCGTTCGTGGATAGTGCTCCCGCCGTGGTTGCGAACGTCCTCGATCCTATTGAGGAATGGCTGTACAGCGCGCCCCGCTGGCTGCCGACGGCGCATGCGCAGACCATCGTACCGGCGCTCTTCGGCCGCAAGCCCGCGGTCAGCTATCGGCGCGAGCGATGGGACACGCCCGACGGCGATTTCATCGATCTCGACTGGCTCGCGCACACATCGCGCGACGTCGCGTCCACTGCCCCGCTCTTCGTGCTCTTTCACGGGCTCGAAGGCAGTTCCGATTCCCACTATGCCCGCTCGATGATGGCCGCCGCCGAAGCACGCGGCTGGCATGGCGTCGTGCCGCACTTCCGCAGTTGCAGCGGGCCGCTCAACCTGCTGCCGCGCTTCTATCACCTGGCGGACAGCGCCGAAGCCGACTGGATCCTGCGCCGCTTGCGCGAGCGGCACGCCGGACCGATCGTCGCGGCGGGCGTCTCGCTCGGCGGCAACGTGCTGTTGCGCTGGCTATGCGAGCGCGGCACGGATGCCTCGATCATCAGCGCGGCCGCCGCGATCTCCGCTCCGCTCGATGTCCACGCGGGCGGCCACGCGATCTCGCAAGGCTTCGGCATGGTCTACACGCGCAGTTTCCTGAAGTCGCTGAAGAAGAAGGCGCTCGCGAAACTGGCGCAGCATCCCGGCCTTTACGATCCCAACGCCGTGCTCGCCGCGCGCACGCTTCATGAATTCGACAATGTCGTCACCGCGCCGCTACACGGCTTTCGGGACACCGATCACTACTGGTCGAGTGCGACGACGCGCGCGCATCTGAAGCACATCGAAGTGCCGGCGCTCGTGCTGAATGCGCGCAACGATCCGTTCCTGCCCGAGTCGGCGCTGCCGTCGCAGGCGGAAGTCTCGGCATGCGTGACGCTCGATCAGCCGAACCACGGCGGGCATGTCGGCTTCATGACAGGGCCGTTTCCCGGGCGTATCGACTGGCTCTCGCAGCGCGTGTTCGGATATCTCGAGCACTTCCTTTCTCGCGGATGAATCATGGATGAAATCGTCAAGCAGGCGCTCGCCAAGTGGCCCAACGTTCCGCACTGCACGGGCTGGCTCATGCTCGACAGACGCGGCCAGTGGCGCATGCGCGACGATGCGGCGCAGGCCGCCGGCGCGCTCGGCGACGTGATCCGGCATGAGGCGCTGATCGGCTTCATCAATCGCAATTACGAGCGCGACGCCGAGGGCCAGTGGTTCTTTCAGAACGGCCCGCAGCGCGTGTATGTGGAGTTGGGTTATACGCCGTGGATCGTGCGGCTTTCGCTTGCGGATGACGCGCTTCGCCTGACCGATCAGACCGGCGCGCCGTTCGAGCCGGCGCACGCATGGCTCGACGATGCAGGCGGCCTGCTCTTTTCCGACGGTGCATCGCCGGCGCGCATCGCCGCGCTGCACGATCACGATCTCGACTTGTTCGCGAGCCACGCATCCGTCGATGATGCCTCGCACGGCGGCGTGTTCCACTGGCGCGATGCCGTCGACTTGCCCTTGCAGCCGATCGCACGCGCGGACGTCGAGCGGCGCTTCGGCTTTATCGCGAGCCCGGCCGCGCGTGCGGCGTCGAAACCCTGATGCGTCAGCTTTTCTGATCCTGATCGCGCTCTTCCTTGTAGCGCGTCTCGAAGTCGCGCAGGCGGGCGGAGATCGTGGATAGATCGTAGAAGCTCGCGTTTTTCACATCGCGTGCTTCCTTCAACTGGCGGATCGCGGAAGGCCAGGCGCCGTCGAGCGCGAACTTCTCGGCCATCGCTTCGTGCTGGCGCAACGGATCGTTGAGACCCGCGCTGGCCTGCGCGAGATACAGCCACCAATCGGCGCGGGCGGGCTCGGCCTGCGTCTGCCGGCGCGCGAGCGACTGCGCTTGCGCATAGCGATGTGCGCTGATCAACGCCTGCAGATGAATGTCGATGGCCGCGTGCGAGGTCGGCCAGCGCGTTTGCGCGATCTCCGCGAGTCGGATCGCGTCGTCATACCGGCCCGCGCGACGCGCGATATCGGCGGCGAGCACGTCGAGGCTTGGCGTGCTGCGGGCGGTTTGCCGCGACGTTTGCGCCGTGACGTGCACGGCCGGGAGCGTGGCGTTCCTGTCCGGCGATGCGGGCGCGTCGGCGGACAATGCAGGCGATGCGGGCGATGCACTCAGTGCACCGTGCGCGCTGCTGCTGAACAGCGCGCTGGGGAACGTCCCGGGTTGCGCGGTTCCGCCAATGGCCGACGCCGGGCGGTCGGCTTTTCCCGCGTCAAGGCTGAAAGCACGTGGCACAACGTCGCCCCGCGCAAAGTTCGCCGCCGTTGATGCTCGCGAACCGTCGATGCTCCCAGTCCGCGACGTTGCTCCGGCTACGCTTTTCGCCGTCAAGCGCTCGCGCTGCGGCGGGATCGCATCGCTGGCAGCGGCGCCCGCACTCGCCGGCGGCGCCGGTTCCCGGCGCGTTTCATTCGCCACGGCCGCCTCGCTCGCCTGCTCGCCCTCGAACAGCCGCCGCGCTTTCGCGAGCGCATCGTTGGCGGCGTCGTAATCGCTCGTCAGCGAACGCGCGAGCGCGATGCCATACCAGTTGGCCGCTGGATTGAACGCCGTCTGATCGTCGATTTCGTACTTCAGGCGGCTTGCGACTTCGCGATAGTCGCTTGCGTAGCTGACCTGCAGCACCCGGGCGCGGGCGCGCACGAACGCGTATTCCGGCGACTGACGCGGCTGGCGATACGGCACGCGGCGCGCACGGTCCTCCATATCGGCGATGCGCTCGATCGTCAGCGGATGCGTGCGCGCGTAGGCCGGCACGCCGTTATCGGCCATCGCCGCTCGGTCGAGCCGGCCGAAGAACGCGGTCATCGCGTAGGGATCGTAGCCGGCTGCGGCGAGCATCTGGAAGCCGACGCGATCCGCTTCGTGCTCGGCGGCGCGTGAGAAGCGCAGTTGATTGTCGACGGCGAACGCCTGCCCGCCCATCGCGATGCCCATGCCGAGGTCGCCGCTGCGCGTCATCACTCCGGCGAGCAGGCCGGCGAGCATCGCGGCAAGCGCCGCATAGCTGCTTTTCTCCTGCGTGCCGAGCATGCGCGCAATGTGGCGCTGAAGCACGTGTCCCATTTCGTGCCCGACGACCGACGCCAGCTCGGACTCGGTCTGCGTCGCGGACACGAGCCCCGTGTTCACGCCGATGAAACCGCCGGGCATCGAGAACGCGTTGATCTGCGGATCGCGCACGGCGAACAGTTCGAAGTCGGGCCGATAGCCGCCGAGGTACTGCGTGGCTGCGGCGGCGGACAGTTTGGACGCGATCGAATCGAGGTAATCGCGCATCAGCCAGTCGTCGAGGTAGTCCGGATCGGAGCGCACTTCGCGCATCATCCGCTCGCCGACGCGGCGCTCGGCTTGCGGCGAAAGCGTGCCGCCGGAGCCGTCGCCGAGGTCCGGAAGTTGCACGGACGAAAGCGGCGCGCGCAGGCCGGCCATCGCGCCGGGCCGGTTGGCGAAGCGGCTTTCCGCGCCGCCATAGACGCCGAAGACGCCGTCCGCGACCTGCGGCTCGCCGGGTGCGCTCGTTTCCTCTCGCAGCTGCACGGCGCTCGCGCCGGCAGGCGCCGCCGCCTTCTGCGCGAGGGCGACGGACGGAACGGCCTGACTCAGGCACAACGCGAGGATGAGCGCACGGCTCGGACGGTTCAGATGCATGACCGGCTGAATGACGGGAACACGCTTATCGTATCAAGTGCGCCATGACCGGCGAACCGCCGACTTCGGCGAAAAACGCACCGGATCACGCTGGTATGATAGGCGCCCGCTCAAAGGAGGACGCGATGTCCGGACTCACACATTTCGATGCCGCCGGCGAGGCGCACATGGTCGATGTCGGCGACAAGGGCGAGACGCGGCGCATTGCAGTGGCGCGCGGCTCGATCGCGATGCTTGACAACACGCTCGCGCTGATCCGCGAAGGCCGCGCGAAAAAAGGCGACGTGCTCGGCGTGGCGCGCATCGCGGCGATCCAGGGCGCGAAGCGCACCGCCGATCTGATTCCGCTGTGTCATCCGCTTGCGCTGACGCGCGTCGCAGTGGACTTTTCCATCGATGAGAACTTGCCCGGCGTTCACTGCGAAGTGCGGGTCGAGACCGTCGGACGCACGGGCGTGGAGATGGAAGCGCTCACCGCCGTGCAAGTCGGGCTGCTCACCATCTACGACATGTGCAAGGCGGTGGATCGAGGCATGACCATCACCAATGTGAAGGTCATGGAGAAGCATGGCGGCAAGTCGGGGGATTGGGTGGCGAGCGCCTAGCCCGCGCTCAGTCGTCCTCGTCTTCCTCCGGGTCCTGAACCGTCCCCGCCGGCTTGCCATATAGCTTCACCAACTCCGCCTTGAACGGAGCGAGCGGCGCGCCGATCTCGTCAATCGACCGGTACACCGCCTCCAGTTGCGTCGGCCAGTCCTTGAGTTGCGTCGCGAAGATCTTGAGGCGCGCCATCGTATCGAGCGCTTCCTCGCGCTGACCGGCCAGCGCCTGCAGCACCGCGTAACGCCGCAGCACCGTCTCCCCCGGCAGCAGCGCGAGCGCCTGCCGATGCGCGGCCAGCTTCGCTTCGATGTTCTGCGCGTTCATCGGCAGCAGCGTCGCGGCGCCGTATTGCCCCCACGCGCCGAACAGGAACGACGGATCGTCGCGATACTGCTCCGCCGGCCGCGAGCCGTAATAGAGCACTTCGGCGCGGTGATAATCCTGCATCGTCGGGTACAGCGCGGCCAGGCCGCCCGCGACGAGCGTCACATATACGCCATACGACAGCGGACGCGCGACCAGCCGCAACGGCCGCGTTTCGAGCAGGCCGATGACGAGCATCGCCGGCATCAAAAAGAACATGTACTGCTGCGGGTACTCGACGAGCGCATGCATCATCAGCACGCCCAACAGCGAGAGCCCGAAAATACGCGCGGGCGTATGCGGCGCGCGCAGCACGCGGATCAGCCACAGCACGATGCCGGCGACCAGCACGCCCATGCCCAGCAGCCCCGTCTTCGCCAGCAAGTCGATGAAGATGTCGTGCGCATTGTTCGCGATCTCGACGCCGCCCAGTTCGCGCACGAGATCGAACTGATAACGGGGAAACTCGCCCCAGCCGACGCCCAGGAGCGGATGCGTCGTGAACATCGTCCAGCCGTACTTCCACAGCGCGAGGCGCGGCGCGATCTGGTTCGCGTCCTGCATGCGCTCCGCCGCCGATTGCGCCAGATCCAGTTGGAACCTCACGTTGGCCCAGCGCACGCCCGCGTTCACCACGAGGAACAGCACGCCAAGGGCGATCGGGATAATCCATGCGCGCATGTCGCGTCGATTGCGGCGTGCGGGCGCGTCGAGGTCTTCGGCTGCGGCCGAGCGACCCTGCGCGAACGCCATCCACAATCCCGCTACGACGATCACCGCCGTCTGCAGCCACGGCCCGCGCGACACCGTCAGCGCAAGCCCGAACGAAAACACCGCTGACAGCGGAAGCCACACCGCGACCGGCATGCGCCGCGTCTGCACGAAGTAAAGCGCGCCGGCAAGCGCGAACGCGATGACGGTCGCGAGGTGATTCGCCTGCGCCATGTTGCCGAACATGCGCCGCTCGGTCATCACGTTGTACGCGACGATCAGAGGCGAGAACTTCACTTCGGCATGGAACATCTGCACGGTCTGGCAGAACACAGCGAACAGGCCGCCGACGATCAGCGCCGCCGCGCCGACCCGCAACGCCTTCTCCGACAGCCCCGCCCGCGCCAGCCCGAAGCCCGTATGCACCGCGACGAACGACGCCAGCAAATAGGCGCCGCCGAGCCAGTTCATCGAAGGCTGCGCGACAGGCAGCAGCACCGTCTGCGCGACGAGCACCAGGCCGAACAGCAGCGGCATCAGCGCCACGACCGGCGACGCAAACGGCACGCGCGGCTCGGACACGGTCACGAGCACGGCGACCGCCGCGCCGAGCGCCAGATAAAGTGCGAGCGCGCTGTACTCGGCGTAGAAGGTTGGAATCGGATACGTATGGCTGACGACGGCGAACGGAAACGTCAGCGCGGCACACAGAACGGCGAAGCAGAGATAGCGCGCGTACGAGGTGGTTTGGGAAGGCATGAGGGGCTGGGAACGTCGGGAACCGGCGCACTATACAAAACTTTGCCGCCCCTGTGCGCCGCCTGCCCGGAAATGCCACGAAATCACCCGTTTTCGCGCGAACTCGCTGTGGAGCGCGGCGGTGAAATCTTCTACGCCGCCGCGCTCGCCGTTTTCGGCTCGCTCACTCGCTCACTCGCGTGCTCAGGCGCGGCATTCAGGCGGCGCGAGCTTGCCTTGCAGCGTCGGCGCTTCCACCGGCGACGGCCCCGCGCCCGGCGCCGGCAGCGACGACGCCGCCTTGCCGCCCGCGAAACACTCCCACGTGATCGTGCCCGCCTGCACCGTGCCTCGCGCGAGGGCGACGCGCGCCGTCGGTGTATCGGCGTTATCGGGCGCGGAAGGCACGAGCACCAGCGTATTCGATCCCGCCGGCGCAACGCGCGTCGTATAGGCGATCGTGATCTGCCCGGTGTTGCTGTCGACGTGAATGGACTCCACGTTGCGCGTCGCGGGCGGCGATGCATGGCCGCTCGCCAGATCCGCCCCGCTCGCCGCATTCTCCGCGACCGCGAGACGCGCCGATGCCGCGAGCGACAAGCCCTCGCCCACGCGGCTGCGCGCCAGATAGTCCTGGTACGCGGGAATCGCGTAAGCCGCGACCACGCCGACGATCGCCAGCACGATCATCAATTCGATCAGTGTGAAACCATGCGCCGACGATGCCGCCCGCCTGATCCACTCGTTCCATCCGCGCCGTTCGCGCGGGCTCTTCACGTCCAAAACCATGCTCGTCATTGCTGCTCCCAAAAAGACAAAAAGCGCCGGCTGCGTGAGCAGACCGGACGCTTTCATCCTATTGAGGCAGTCCGTGCGGCGACAGTCGGCCATTCGGCCAACGCTGCGTGGTCATGTATCGGCCGCGACGCCTTTTCCGTGCGCCAACGTGCGGCGCTTCATCAGCCAGCCCGCCGCGATGACGGCGAGCGCGCCGCCAAGCCGCGCCGCGTAGCCGACGGCGTCCGTATTCAGTGCCGGCCAGCGGTCGATGAACGGATCGTCGATGATGAGCCCGCCCGCGATCCACCCGAGCAGCCCCGCGCCCAGCAACACGACGACGGGAAAGCGGTCCAGCAGCTTGAGCACCAGCGTGCTGCCCCACACGATGAGCGGAATGCTCACGACCAGCCCGAAAATCACGAGCGTCAGGCGATGCTGCGGATCGGCCGCCTCCGCCGCGCCCGCAATCGCGATCACGTTGTCGAGGCTCATCACGGCATCGGCGACGATGATCGTCTTCACCGCCGCCCAGAGCTTGTCGGACGAGCTGATGTGATGCTCGTCGTGGCCCGGCTGCATCAGCTTGACGCCGATCCACAGCAGCAACAGTCCGCCGACGAACTTGAGAAACGGCACGTCGAGCAGGACGACCGCGAACGCAATCAGCGCGACGCGCAGCAGGATCGCGCCGAGCGTGCCGAGCACGATGCCCCGCTTGCGCTGGGTGACGGGCAGATCGCGGCACGCGAGCGCGATGACGACGGCGTTATCGCCACCGAGAAGAATATCAATGACGATGATCTGGACGACAGCGCCCCAATGAAGCGTGGAGAAAAATTCGAGCATGGCAAGGGAAAACGGTGATCGAAATAAAAAAGCGGGGAAGCCGACGCTCCCCCGCTTTCTATCCGGCGATGACGAAAGGATTCAGTAAGAGTACCAAACCCTGACGGCTTTTGCCGATCTTCCCTTAGATCACCGACTTCAACAGACGGCCCATTTCCGACGGGTTCTTCGTGACCTTGATGCCGCACGCGTCCATGATTTCGAGCTTGGCGTCCGCCGTGTCCGCACCGCCCGAGATCAGCGCGCCTGCGTGGCCCATGCGCTTGCCCGGAGGCGCCGTCACGCCCGCGATGAAGCCGACGACCGGCTTCTTCATGTTGTCCTTGATCCAGTGAGCAGCGTTCGCTTCGTCCGGACCGCCGATCTCGCCGATCATGATGACGGCGTCCGTTTCCGGATCGTCGTTGAACATCTTCATCACGTCGATGTGCTTCAGCCCGTTGATCGGATCGCCGCCGATACCCACCGCCGACGACTGGCCGAGGCCGAGCGCCGTCAGTTGGCCGACCGCTTCATACGTCAGCGTGCCCGAACGCGACACGACGCCAATGCGGCCCTTCCTGTGGATGTGACCCGGCATGATGCCGATCTTCAGCTCGTCCGGCGTGATCGTGCCGGGGCAGTTCGGTCCGAGCAGCAGCGTCTTGCGGTTCTCGCGGCGCATGCGGTCCTTGATTTCAAGCATGTCGCGGACCGGAATGCCTTCCGTGATGCAGATGGCGAGATCCAGATCGGCTTCGACCGCTTCCCAGATCGCCGCAGCAGCGCCCGCGGGCGGCACGTAGATCACCGAAACCGTTGCGCCGGTTTCGGACTTCGCTTCCTTGACGGACGCGTAGATGGGGATGCCTTCGAAGTCTTCGCCGGCGCGCTTGGGGTTCACGCCCGCGACGAACGCTTCGCGCCCGTTCGCGTATTCGCGGCAAGCGCGCGTATGGAACTGGCCGGTCTTGCCGGTGATGCCCTGCGTGATGACCTTCGTGTCTTTGTTGATCAGAATCGACATGTAGTGACCTCTGTTCGTCTGGCGTCGCTCAGGCTCGAGGCCGGCGCCGCCATTCGTATCTGGTGGAACGCTCTGTTAGGCAGGCACGCAGATGCGCTTACTTGCCTTCGGCTGCAGCGACGACCTTCTGCGCAGCTTCTTCCATGCTGTCGGCGGAGATGATCGGCAGGCCGGAGTCCGCCAGCATCTTCTTGCCGAGGTCTTCGTTCGTGCCCTTCATGCGCACGACGAGCGGCACCTTCAGGTCCACCGCCTTCGACGCCGCGATCACGCCTTCCGCGATCACGTCGCAACGCATGATGCCGCCGAAGATGTTGACGAGGATCGCCTTCAGGTTCGGGTTCTTCAGCATCAGCTTGAAGGCTTCCGTGACCTTCTCGGTCGTCGCGCCGCCGCCGACGTCCAGGAAGTTCGCCGGCTCGCCGCCGAAGAGCTTGATGGTGTCCATCGTCGCCATTGCGAGGCCCGCGCCGTTCACGAGACAGCCGATATTGCCGTCCAGCGAGATGTAGGCGAGATCGAACTTCGATGCTTCCACTTCAGCCGGATCTTCTTCGTCCAGATCGCGATACGCGACGATTTCCGGATGACGGAAGAGCGCGTTCGAATCGAAGTTGAACTTGGCGTCGAGCGCGATTACCTTGCCGTCGCCGGTCACGATCAGCGGGTTGATTTCCGCGAGCGATGCGTCGGTTTCGTAGAACGCCTTGTAGAGACCTTGCAGGATCGCGCGCGCTTGCGGGATCGATGCGTCGGGGATGCCGATCTTGCGTGCGAGGTCATCGGCGTCTGCGTCCTGCAGGCCGGTCGACGGCTCGACGGCGAACTTGTGCAGCAGTTCCGGCGTCTTTTCCGCGACTTCTTCGATGTCCATGCCGCCTTCGCTCGACGCCATCACGACGATCTTCTGCGAAACGCGATCGAGCACGAGGCCGACATACAGTTCCTTCTTGATGTCCGCGCCTTCTTCGATCAGCAGGCGGTTCACCTTCTGGCCTTCGGGGCCGGTCTGGTGCGTGACGAGCTGCATGCCGAGGATCTGGTTCGCGTACTCGCGGACCTGCTCGATCGACTTCGCGACCTTCACGCCGCCGCCCTTACCGCGGCCGCCGGCGTGGATCTGCGCCTTGACGACCCAAACCGGGCCGCCCAGCTCTTCCGCGGCCTTGACCGCATCGTCCACCGAGAACACGGGTTTGCCGCGCGGGACCGCGACGCCGAACTTCCGCAGGATTTCCTTACCCTGGTACTCGTGAATCTTCATGCGTGATTCCTTCAGTCTGAGAGTTGGAGTGAACTTCGATTTCGAATTGCCTGAATCGCAATTGTCTGGATGGTTGTTTGATTATCGGCCGCTCGGATTCGCAATGACGAGCGCGCTACGTTTGCGGACTTTCCTGTTCCGTGTCGAGTGCGTTGCCTTGGCGGGACGGCTCGTAGCCGAACCATTGCGGATAGTATTCGCGCACGGCGGGGCCGTCGAAGCGCAGCGCGTGGCAGCCGCCGAGTTCGAACGGCGGCTGTTTCCGTTGCGCGCCCGCGCGGGCGTCTTCCGGGGCGAAGGGATCGGACATGTCGTCGGACCAGACATCGCCGAAGAACGCCTGCATGGCTGCGGTCGGCAGGACGGCGCACAGCTCGGTGAGATGCGTGCAGCCCGCCGTGCCGCCCAGGCGAACGCGGACTTCGCGACGGAAATTACGCAACAGATTGAGCCCGATGAGCGAGCGATAAGCCGAGTTGGATTCGGCGCAGAGACCGGCATAGGGCGCCCAGTCGGACGACGCCTGGGCGTCGACGATAGTGAGCTTGCGGTCGATGGTGATGCGCAGCCAGAGTTCATGGATCGGCAGGCCTTTCGGCCGGACGCCCGCCGCGACCTGGACGTCGCGGGGCTTCTCATCGGTTAGGCAGGCTTCGATGTCCCATAGCTTGTCATCCCGCTCGAACGCTTCCAGCCGAATCGCGCGACGATGGCGCAACTGTCGGGAAACGGGCGGAGAAAGAGGCATGGGGCGAAAGCCGGAACGGGGAAACCGTTGAATTTTAGCATAGCGAGTATGGGGGGCCGCGGATGGCCTGAGGAATCGCTGCGGGCGGTCAGGCGGCCTTTTGCGTGGATCATCGCGCGTGTCGCGGCGTTGTATCGCCACGCTGTCAGTCGTCGATGAACTCGTCGGCGCAGTCCTCGTCCCCGCCTTTCAGGATTTTGCCGATGGTGCTGCCGGAAAAGCCGCGCGCCGCGAGGAAGCGCGCCTGCTTGGCGCGCTCAGCGGGCGTCTCGGGCAACACGCCGTACTTTCTTTCCCAGACCGCCTGGGCGCGGGCGGTTTCGGTTACCGCGAGCTTTCCCGCTGTTTCGCCGATGAGCGCGTCGCCGACCGCGTGACGCTTGAGTTCAATGATGATGCGGCTGCCGCCCATGCGCGCCGCCCGGCGATGCACGACGCTTTCGACGAAGCGCTCGTTGGACAGCCAGCCGTCGCGTTCGAGGCTGTCGAGCAGCGTTTCGAGGGAATCGGCTTCTTCGACATACGGCCGTAGTTTGCGCGACAGTTCCGCGCGGCTGTACTCGCGGCGTGAGAGATAACCTAGCGCCCGCCCTTTGAGCGAGCGTTGCGGCTGACGGGGATTATTGGCGTTGGGCACCTTGCGCTGGCGTTCGCTGGAGCGGCTGTAGGCGGACTCAAGTTCCACTTCTGCTTGCGGTGCGCATTGTTCGAACGGCTCGGAGTCTTCGAATGCGTCGTCGGCGGGAAGGCGTTGCGGTGATGGTCGATTAGTTGCGCTGCGAGCCTTACGTGGACGCCGAATCGGACGCTCACTAACGGTACCCGTCTCAACTGCGGGCGCACGAGACGGCGCGCACTGCTCGAATGATTCGAAGGGGTCGGCCTCTTCGAAGGGATCGTCGAATTGGCCGGTGCTGACCGCCGTCGGCTGAACGCGAGGCGGAGGGCCGACCGCCTGTGCGGTGGCTTGCTGCAATAGTGAGCGCGCTTGCTGAAGGCGGGCAGCGCGATCGGGCTGCGCGGGTTGCGCCGAGGCGTGATCGTCGTGACTGCCTCGATCGTCTTGTTCGCGGGTCGGCGATGCCGCGCTCTGCCCGTGAAGATCGTCACGGTTGATCGAATCGGACTGCTTGCGCTGTTCAATCGGGCCTGCGCTTGAACCCGCAACGTGCTCGTCCGCAGCCTCAGAAACGCGACGCGCCGACGCGAATGACTTCGCGCCGGCGCGTGCTTTCTTGCCTGACATGAATCCGCTGCGCTTTGACGATGCCCCGGTGCGCTCGCTGCTTCGTTCGTAGCGATCGACGGCTTCGGCGCTGTCCTCCGGCTGATCGATACCGCCTGCGGCGTATGAAGAGCGATCGCTCTTCAGGTCACCGCTTGCTTCATCGTTCTCGCCAGCGCGATTCGAACTTCCAGCACCACCCCGCCCGATCTGAGCGTTGCCAGCCTTCGATCCGAACCGGCGCTTGAGCATCGGCGGCAGGTCGGACGCTTATTCGTCGCCCGACACGGCTGCGCTCGTGGCGACGGCATCAGCCAGCGCAGCCACGCCCAGCGATTCGCGGATCTTGTTTTCGATCTCGCGCGCGATGTCAGGATTCTCGCGCAGGAATTCGCGCGCGTTGTCCTTGCCCTGCCCGATGCGATCGCCCTTGTAGCTGTACCACGCACCCGCCTTGTCGACCAGCTTGGCCTGCACGCCCAGGTCGATGATTTCGCCCTGACGCGAAATGCCTTCGCCGTACAGAATGTCGAAGATGGCTTCACGGAACGGCGGCGAAACCTTGTTTTTCACAACCTTCACGCGGGTTTCGTTGCCGATCACTTCATCGTTCTTCTTGATGGAACCGATACGGCGAATGTCGAGGCGCACCGACGAATAGAACTTCAGCGCGTTACCGCCCGTGGTGGTTTCGGGATTGCCGAACATCACGCCGATCTTCATGCGGATCTGGTTGATGAAGATCACGAGGCAGTTCGTGCGCTTGATGGTGCCCGTGAGCTTACGCAGCGCCTGCGACATCAGACGCGCTTGCAGACCGGGCAGCGAATCGCCCATTTCGCCTTCGATTTCCGCCTTCGGCACGAGCGCCGCGACCGAGTCGATGACGATCATGTCGATGGAACCCGAGCGCACGAGCGCATCCGCGATTTCCAGCGCTTGCTCGCCCGTATCCGGTTGCGAGATCAGCAGTTCCTGAATGTTCACGCCGAGCTTTTGCGCGTATTGCACGTCGAGCGCGTGTTCCGCGTCGATAAACGCGGCCGTGCCGCCGACCTTCTGCATCTCGGCGATCACTTGCAGCGTGAGCGTGGTCTTGCCCGACGATTCCGGACCGTAGATTTCCACCACGCGACCGCGTGGCAAGCCGCCGACGCCGAGCGCGATGTCCAGTCCGAGCGAGCCGGTGGAGACCACCTGAATGTCTTCGACTGCCTCACCTGCGCCGAGCCGCATGATCGACCCTTTGCCGAATTGCTTTTCGATCTGCGACAGCGCGGCGGCCAGCGCCTTGCTCTTTTCCGCAGTCATTCCAGCCGGGCCTTTCTTGCTTTCTTCCATGAATCGTCCTTTGCTATGATGAACGGCGTCTGAGACGCGTGCGCGCAGGCTCGTAGCGATACTTCGCCCCGCTTTTGCACTAACGCAGACACTGTATAAAAAAACAGTAGTTTTTGCAAGCCCGATCGTACGGCGTGGTGTTTTTCCACATCGAGCGAACCGTGCAAAAACCGCATAACACCCTGGAGACCGCCGCGCCGGGCGAAATGCGGTGCCGGCAATGCGATGCGCCCCGCGCATCAGGCCCCGACGATGCGAATCCTCATTGCCGAAGACGACAGCATACTCGCGGACGGCCTCGTCCGATCACTCCGCCAATCGGGATACGCCGTTGACCATGTGAAGCATGGCGTCGAGGCGGACACCGCGCTTTCCCTGCAATCTTTCGACCTGCTCATCCTCGATCTGGGCCTGCCGCTGATGCCCGGTCTCGAAGTGCTGCGCCGCCTGCGCGCGCGCAATTCGCAGATGCCGGTCCTGATCCTGACCGCCGCCGACAGCGTCGACGAGCGCGTGAAGGGCCTCGATCTCGGCGCGGACGACTATATGGCGAAGCCCTTCGCGCTCAACGAGCTGGAAGCGCGCGTGCGGGCGCTCACGCGGCGCGGCGCGGGCGGCGGACCGACGGTCGTCAGGCACGGATCGCTGTCGTTCGATCAGGTCGGACGCATCGCGCATATCGCGGATCAGGTGATCGACCTGTCGGCGCGCGAGCTCGGCGTGCTCGAAGTGCTGCTCCAGCGCATCGGCCGGCTCGTGTCGAAGGAGCAGCTCGTCAATCATCTTTGCGAGTGGGGCGAAGAAGTCAGCAACAACGCGATCGAGGTCTACGTGCATCGTCTGCGCAAGAAGATCGAGCCGAGCGGCGCGCGGATCATCACGGTACGCGGACTCGGCTACACGCTCGAGAAAGCCGCGAGCGCGCCCGATGCGAAGGCGGCGGCTGATCCGGCCGCCGCCAGCCAACACTATAAGTAAGCCGCGCATGGCGTCGCCCGCCTCCACCGAACGCGCAGGCGAAGCGCCGCGCCAGCCTTCGCCGGCGGCTATCGACGCGAGCGCCGCCGATTCCGACGCCCTGCGCGACGCCCGGTACGCCAATCCGTTCGCCCCCCCCGACGAGCTCGAGCCCGGCAACGAGGCGCATCCGCGCTCGCTCTTCGGCGAGATTCTCGACTGGATGCTCGCGCCGCTTCTGCTTCTCTGGCCGATGAGCATCGCGGTGACGTATCTCGTCGCGAAGTCGATCGCCAACGGTCCGTTCGACCGCGCGCTCGAAGCCGACGCTTATGTGCTCGCCCGCCAAATCCAGCCGGTCAACGGCGTCGCGGAATTGCGGCTGCCCGACGCCACGCGCGATTTCCTGCGCGCCGACAACGTCGACAGCGTGTTCTTTCAGGTGCTCGGCACGCGCGGCGAACTCGTCGGCGGCGACCGCGACATGCCGCTACCGCACGAGGACGACCGGCCGCAGCCGGGCATCGTCGAATTTCGCGACGACGTGCTGCGCGGCAACGACATCCGCGTCGCGTACACGACCGTCGATCTGCCCGGCCTCGCGTCGGGACGCGATCCCGAAAGCCGGCAGCCGGTGCTCGTGCAGGTCGCCGAAACACTCGACAAGCGCAGCCGGCTTGCCAACGACATCATCAAGGGCGTGATTCTTCCGCAGTTCGTGATCCTTCCGCTCGCGATCGTGCTCGTGTGGTTCGGGCTCTCGCGCGGGCTCGCGCCGCTGCACGCGCTGCAATCCAACATGCGAACGCGCCGCCCCGACGATCTCTCGCCGCTCGAAGCGGGCCGCGCGCCTCCGGAGATTGCGCCGCTCGTCGCGTCGTTCAACGACCTGCTGACGCGGCTCGAACAGAACATGGAGTTCCAGAAACGCTTTATCGCCGATGCCGCCCACCAGATGAAAACGCCGCTCGCCGGCTTGCGGATGCAGGCGGAATTTGCGCTGCGGCAGGATGTATCGACGGAAGTGCAGCGTTCGCTCGAACAGATCGCGACGAGTTCGGAGCACGCGGCGCGGCTCGTCACGCAATTGCTGGCGCTCGCGCGCGCGGAGAATCGCGCGACGGGGCAAATCTTCTCGCGCGTCGAACTGACCGCGCTCGCGCGCGCCGCGGTGCGCGACTGGGTGCAGGCGGCGCTCGCGAGGCGCATGGATATCGGATTCGAGGAACCGCCGTTTCCGGTCGATGTGCAAGGCAACGTCGTGATGCTGCGGGAAATGCTGTCGAATCTCATCGACAACGCGATCCGCTACACGCCGCCGGGCGGACGCATCACCGTGCGCGTTCGGACCGACGATCACGAACTCGATCTCGTGCATCTCGAAGTGGAAGACACCGGGCTCGGCATTCCGCCCGCTGAACGCGAGCGCGTCTTCGAGCGCTTCTACCGCATTCTCGGACGCGAGGGCGACGGCAGCGGACTGGGTCTTGCGATCGTCAAGGAAATCGCGACAATGCACGGCGGCACGCTTGCTATCGAGGATCACGTGTATCAGGAGGCGCCGCGGCTCGCCGGCACGCTCATCCGCGTGAGCCTACAGCGGGTTTTTCCTGCCAGGGACAAACCCTGAGTGCAACGGTCGTGCGATTTCGGTTTTCGCGCGTGAAGCCGGGAGCTTGATCGACGATCGCCGCTGCTTGCACGCGGATCGGAGCGAGTTGACTGTTTTCTCGCCTCTGTGGGCGCCGCCTCTCCGCGTCAGAACGCCGTAAGTTTTCGTTCCAATAATCTTTGGACGGCGCTGCCCGTGCGCTCCGGATGGAATCGAATACACACGCAAACAACAGGAGACGATTCATGGCTACGATCGAAGGGCGTGTTTCGCACGCACCGATGACGGCGGAGGAGAAGAAGGTCATCTTCGCCTCGTCGCTCGGGACCGTGTTCGAGTGGTACGACTTCTATCTCGCCGGGTCGCTGGCGATCTACATCAGCAAGACGTTCTTCTCGGGCGTCAATCCGACAGCCGGCTTCATCTTCACGCTGCTCGGCTTCGCGGCCGGCTTCGCCGTGCGCCCGTTCGGCGCGATCGTGTTCGGGCGGCTCGGCGACATGGTTGGCCGCAAGTACACGTTCCTCGTGACGATCGTCATCATGGGTCTGTCGACGTTCCTGATCGGCTTCCTGCCCGGTTACGCGACGATAGGCATCGCGGCTCCGATCATCTTCATCGCGATGCGGCTGCTGCAGGGTCTCGCGCTCGGCGGCGAGTACGGCGGCGCGGCGACTTACGTGGCGGAGCACGCGCCATCGAACAAGCGCGGTGCGTGGACGGCGTGGATTCAGACGACCGCGACGCTCGGCCTCTTCATCTCGCTCGTCGTCATTCTGGCGGTGCGCACGATCACCGGCGAAGAGCAGTTCGGCGCGTGGGCGTGGCGCATTCCGTTCCTCGTGTCGATTCTGCTGCTCGCGGTGTCGGTGTGGATTCGCATGAAGCTGCACGAATCGCCGGTGTTCGAGCGCATCAAGGCGGAAGGCAAGACGTCGAAGGCGCCGCTCAAGGAAGCGTTCGGCGAGTGGAAGAACCTGAAGATCGTGTTGCTCGCGCTGTTCGGTCTGACGGCGGGCCAGGCGGTCGTCTGGTATACGGGCCAGTTCTATTCGCTGTTTTTCCTCACGCAGACGCTCAAGGTCGACGGCACCAGTGCGAACATCATGGTGGCCGTAGCGCTTCTGATCGGCACGCCGTTCTTCGTGTTCTTCGGGTCGCTGTCGGATCGCATCGGGCGCAAGCCGATCATCATGGCCGGGTGTCTCATCGCCGCGCTGTCCTTCTTCCCGCTGTTCAAGGCGCTTGCCCATTACACGAACCCCACGCTCGAAACCGCGACGCAGAAGTCGCCGATCGTCGTGATCGCGAATCCGGACGAGTGCTCGTTCCAGTTCAATCCGGTCGGCACCACGAAGTTCACGAGTTCGTGCGATATCGCGAAGGGCGCGCTGTCCAAGGCCGGTCTCAACTATCAGAACGTGGCTGCGCCGGCGGGGACGCTTGCGCAGATCAAGGTCGGCGAGACGGTGGTGAATACGTACGACGGCCGGGCAGCCGACGCGAAGGCGCAAGGCGCCACGTTCGACAAGACGCTGGCGGGCACGCTGAAGAGCGCGGGTTATCCGGCGAAGGCCGATCCGGCGCTCATCAACTGGCCGATGGCGATCGTCATCCTCACAATCCTCGTGATCTTCGTGACGATGGTCTACGGCCCGATTGCCGCGATGCTCGTGGAGATGTTTCCGGCGCGGATCCGCTATACGTCGATGTCGCTGCCGTATCACATCGGCAATGGCTGGTTCGGCGGCTTTCTGCCGGCCACCGCGTTCGCGATAGTCGCGGCCAAGGGCGATATCTATTCGGGGCTGTGGTATCCCATCGTGATCGCGCTTGGGACGTTCGTGATCGGCATGCTGTTCGTGAAGGACACGCGCAAGTCGAATGTCTATCACGAGGACTGAGTTTCGCGTCCCCTCCCTTGCGCGTGCCAGTTAAGAAATTACGTGCAAGGGGGTTGACAGACGTTTCGTGCCCCACCATAATCTCGTCTCTTTCGGCGAATTAGCTCAGTTGGTTAGAGCGACGGAATCATAATCCGCAGGTCCGGGGTTCGAGTCCCTGATTCGCCACCAGCTTCAAGAAAAAGCCGCTGCTCCCACAAGGACAGCGGCTTTTTTGTCGTCTGCGACCTGCGCTTCAAAGGCGCAGAACACGTATCGTCGGCAAGCTCAATCCGACTTCGCAAACAACGTTCGACGCCGTACATTCATACGAATCCGCCCGACGGATACTTTGCCTGCGCACCGGGGAACAAGCAGTTCGCGCACACGAGAGACCACAACAGGAAGGGCGGCGCTCGATCGAGCCGTGGGTAAAGGATGGGCGCGTGCAGCGGAGGTCTTTGCCAACGTCCCGACGAGCAGCAGACGAAAACTCATCGCTCCGACAACGAAGCTCAAAGCCGGCGAATCGCCGGCTTTTCTTTTTCCCGCGCCTGTCTCGTGCCGCGTTGCTGCGAATCAGCGATAACGAGCAAACACCGTCCGCGCACATTCATCGCACCAACGACGCTGCGCGACGTCAGCATGCGCGTCCCACACATGGCCATACGCGCACTGCCACGTAAGCGGCGTCATCGCGTTCACATAGCCATGCGACAACAAGGTCCCGCCGCGCGCTTCGGCCAGCGCGCGCGCCTGCTTCGTCTGGCTTTCCCGCCGATACCCCGCGCAGTTCATGCAGCGAATGTTCTGCGCCATGTCCAGCGATTGATCCCAGCGATGACCGCGCGTGCACTCCCAATGCGTGGAAGGTTCGTCGTCCGCCTGTCGCGCCGCGCGCTCCCGGTACCGCCAGGCCTCGTCGCTCAGCGCCAGGAATATGTTGCCGTCGTGTTTGTCGATCATCGCCCCAGGGCCTCAAACCTCGCTCGCGCTCAATGCCGCCCGCCGCCTTCCGCCTCCGAACGCGACGTCGTCACCACGATGCCGTCCGGCCCGAAGTGCGCGTTGAACATGGCGTCACGATTGACGCCGTCTTCCAGCCAGTGCCAGCTCCACACGTGCTCCTGCTTCAACCGGTATGCGGCGACGGTCGTGGGCTTGCCGAGCAGCCTGCGCACCTCGTCCTCGGTCATGCCGGGCCGCACCTTCGCGAAGTTTTCCGCGGTTAGCACCTGCGTCACCGAGACGAACAGCCCGTCCGGATCGAGGTCCACCATGTAGGTATTCGTGCCCGCCGGGCCGCGCGGATATTCGAGCCGCTTCGAGCCGTCCGTGAACGTGCGCGTCATTTCCGGCTCGCCCATCTGACTGCGGATCTGCGCCTCGGTCGTGACGCCCGGCTTCAGGTCCTTCAGCAACAGCGTGTCAGGCTTCACCGAGTTGAAGAACGCGCTGAGCTTGTTCATCGCATCTCCGCTTTGTTGCTGATCGCAGCCGGCAAGCAGCGAAATCGTGGCTGCCGCGACGAGCGCGGCAAACGAGAGCTTCTTCATTTGTTTCGACTTCCTTCGTGCGACTCAACCGCCCGCGCCGAGCAACGGCACCGGATCGACGGCAGCGCCGGACTTCCTCACTTCGAAATGCAGCACTGCCGATCCGCCCGGGCCCGTGCCCATGTCCGCGATCGTCGCGCCCTGCTTGACGCTGTCGCCCTCGCGGACCAGCAGCTTTTCGTTGTACGCGTACGCGGTCAGATAATCGTTGCTATGCCGGACGATGATCATGCGCCCATAGGACCGCAACCCGCTGCCGGCATAGACCACCTTGCCGGACGCCGCCGCCTTCACCGGCTGACCGACCTTCCCGGCGATATCGATGCCCTTGCTGCCGCTCGCCCCGAACTTGCGCACGATTTCGCCCTTGGCCGGCCACGCGAACGTAGCCTTCGCAGCGGACGCATGCTCCTCGGCGGTCTTCGCCGGCGGCGCTTCGGCGGCCGGCTTCGCGGGCGCCGCAATAAGCGGCGGCAAGTCCTTCCCGCCAGCAGCAGAAGGAGCAGCAGCCGTTGCCGTTGCCGGCGCGGAGCCCGCTGCGCCCGGCGGCGCCACACGCAGAACCTGCCCGACGTTCACCTGCTTGCTCTCCGTCAGCGAGTTCCATGCGGCGAGGTCCGCCGGCTTCTGTTTGAAGAGCCGGCTGATGCCATATAGCGTGTCGCCCGGCTTCACCCGATAGAACCCCGGAGCGACGGGCGCCGACGATGCCGCCGTCGCGGCGCTATTCGGCGCGCTCGCAACGGCGGGCGGCGTCCTGAGCGTCGTGTTCTCGACGATCGGCGCCGGCGACCTTGGCGTCGACGTGCATCCTGTCAAGCTCGTCACCGCCGCCATGCCTGCCGCGAGCGCGATGCCCGCGACGACCGCCCGATGACGCGGCCCAAAAAGTCCTGTTTGCATCGACACCCACTTTCTCATGCTTTGACTTTATCTCTTGCAAGCTCTTGAATCTTTCCGCGTGAGCCGCCTGGCTAGCACACAGTCAAGCCGATGCCATACACCGACGTGCCGACACAACCAACAACGCCGCACCCCGACATCAGCACGCCGAGCGCCAGGGCCGACATCGCCGTAAGGGCGACGCGCGCACCACGCGCCTTCAACCATTCGCGCCTGCGCTCGAACGAACACCCGCCAGCATAAAACATTACGATCCCGCTTCGCCGAAGTTAACTAAACCGGACACTTTAGGGCAATGCGTGCGCCGTCATTCGGGATTCTAAGTATTTTAACGATTTCGTCCATCCTGCGACGCCTGCGGCGGTTTGGCTTGCGCCGCGCTTCCATTTAGGCCGCATGCAGAAGCCTCGCGAAAGCCAGGAATAGGCATATTGGCCTGCAGAGCGCCGTATCGACAATCCTTGACACTCTGCAAAACTATCGCGCTGCACTTTGGGCTACATTCGCCTCGCTCGAATGCAGGAGCTTCCTGCCGTCCTGCAATTTCCCTTATTCCTGGAGTGCTCGCGCATGGAACTCTTGCATCACGGATTTTTTATTGGCATCGTCATCGGCGGTGTCGCCGGCTGGCTGGCCGGGCTCATCATGAACGGCACCGGCTTCGGCGCGTTGATGGACATTCTCGTCGGCATCGTCGGCGGCGTAGTCGGCAACTGGCTGTTCACGAAGATCGGCATCTCGCTGGGCGGCGGCCTGCTCGGTTCGCTGCTGACGGCCGTCATCGGCGCGGTCGTGCTGCTCTTCGTCATCCGCCTCTTCAAGCGCGGGTAAAAACCCATCGGGGTTCGACGGGCCGGCGCTCTTGCGTCCGGCCCGCCCGTCACAGCCGTGCTGTCACACCTTCGAGCGGCGGCGGCTCACTTTCCACAACGCGCCCAAGGCGATCGGCACGATCGCCGCGCCGATGCCCACGAGCACGATCACGTTCAGATACTGACGAATGAACGGAATGTTGCCGAAGAAGTAGCCGAGCAACACGAGCAGCAGCACCCAGATTGCCGCGCCGAGCACGTTGAAGAGCTGAAAGCGCGTCGCGTTCATCGCCGATGCGCCCGCGACGAACGGCGCGAAGGTCCGCACCACCGGCACGAAACGCGCGATCACGATCGTCTTGCCGCCGTGACGCTCATAGAAGTTATGGGTCTTCTGCAACGCGGCGCGATCCAGAAAACGCTCGAGCACGGGGATGTTGGTATCGAATACTCTCGGGCCGATGGCCCGCCCTATCCAGTAATTCACCGTATTGCCCGCGATAGCCGCGACGAGCAGCAGCACGATCAGCGCGCCCAGATCCATCTCGTGCGTGGCCGCAAACGCGCCGCCGATGAAAAGCAGCGAGTCGCCCGGCAGGAACGGGAAGACGACGAGTCCAGTCTCGCAAAACACGATCAGGAACAGCACCGCATAAACCCACGCACCGTAGACGTTGATGAAATCACCGAGCGACTTGTCGATGTGAAGAATGAGTCCCAGGAAATGCAGCAGCGTGTCCAAAAGCGTTCCTCGAAGTAATTGGCTGCCAACAGACGAGGACGTCTGCCGGCGGGGAGCAAAGGGGTCGCGCCATGATACCGAAGTGACCGGCCGCGTCCGTTAAAAAGCGAGCATCCAGCCGCCATCCGATGGCGCGTTTGGGCCAGCGGCGCGCGCGGCCGGCAGGTGCGAATCGTTATAATTTGGCCATGGCCGACTCCAACGAACCCTCCGCCGGCGCTTTCGCAGCCGCTTTGACCGTCGATCGCGCGCCCCGTTCGCGCGCCATCGCTCCGCTGCCCGACCCGCTCATCAGCCAGATTGCGGCAGGCGAAGTGGTCGAGCGGCCGGCTTCGGTCGTCAAGGAACTGCTGGAGAATGCGCTCGATGCCGGCGCGCGTACGCTGCGCATCACGCTCGACGAAGGCGGCGTGAAGCGCATCGTGATCACCGATGACGGCTGCGGCATTCCCCCGAACGAGCTTCCCCTTGCGCTGATGCGCCACGCGACGAGCAAAATTCGCTCCCTCGCCGATCTCGAAGCCGTCGCCACGCTGGGTTTTCGTGGCGAGGCCATCGCGTCGATCGCGTCGGTGGCCGAGTTGTTCATCACGAGCCGCACGGACGATTGCCCGCACGCCACGCGCATCGACGCGCAAACGGGCGCTATTTCGCCCGCTGCGGGTACGGTCGGGACCACGATGGAAGTCCGCGAGCTGTACTTCAGCACGCCCGCCCGCCGCAAGTTCCTGAAGAGCGAACAGACCGAGCTGGGCCATTGTCTGGAAGTGATTCGCCGCATGGCGCTCGCCCGTCCCGATGTGGCCATTTCGGTCATGCATAACGGCAAGGCGGTCGAGCACTGGAACGCGAGCGATCCGCGCACGCGCGTCGCGAAGATACTGGGCGAAGTGTTCGAGACGTCGCATCTGCCGCTCGAGGAACGCGCCGGGCCGCTCGCCGTCTACGGATGCGCAGGCCTGCCGACCGCGAGCCGCGGCCGCGCCGACCAGCAGTATTTCTTCGTCAATGGCCGCTTCGTGCGCGACAAGCTGCTCACGCACGCCGTGCGCGCCGCGTACGAGGACGTGCTGCACGGCAATCGCTATCCCGCGTATGTGCTGTTCCTCGATCTGCCGCCGGAATCGGTGGACGTGAACGTGCATCCGTCGAAGATCGAAGTGCGTTTCCGCGACTCGCGCTCGATTCACCAGTACGTCTTCCATACGGTGCAACGGGCGCTGGCGCGGCATGCGGGCGCGTCGCCGGAGACCACATCGGGCGGGCATGAAGCGCGGTTGCAGCCGACCGGCGTCGCGTCCTTCAGCGCGCGTCCGCTGTCGGCGACGAGCGCGCCGCAGTCGCAATTCCATGCTCAACCGATGCAGCCGCAAAGCGAGAACGGCACGACCTGGCTGCGCCAGTCGCGCATGACGCAAGGCACGCTGCCGGTGGCGCAACCGCTCGCGCTTTACGACGCGCTCTTCGGGCGCAAGGAATCGAACGCCGCGACGACGGCTGCGCCCGAAGCATGGGCCAGCGACGCCGCGCCCGCCTACGCCACTTTGCCGCAATCGGACGAGCAGCCGCTCGGCTTCGCCATCGGGCAGATTCACGGCATTTACGTGCTTGCGCAGAACGCGCGCGGACTCATCATCGTCGACATGCACGCGGCGCACGAGCGCATCCTCTACGAACAGTTCAAGCACGCGCTGGCCGATCGCGCGATCGCGGTGCAGCCGTTGCTGATTCCCGTATCGACGACGGCTGATCCGGTGGAAATCGGCATCGTCGATGAAGAGCGGGAGACGCTCGACGCGCTCGGCTTCGATCTCGCGGTGCTATCGCCGACATCGATCGCGATTCGCGCGGTGCCTGCGTTGCTGAAGGACGCGGATCTGCCCTCGCTGGCTCGCGCGGTGCTGGCCGATCTGCACGCGTTCGGCGGATCGCGCGTACTGACCGAGCGCCAGCACGAACTGCTCGGTACGCTTGCCTGCCATCATGCGGTGCGGGCGAATCGCCGGCTCACGCTCGACGAAATGAACGCGCTCTTGCGCCAGATGGAAGCCACCGAGCGCGCCGACCAATGCAATCACGGCCGCCCCACGTGGTATCAGCTCACGCTCGCGGACCTCGACCGCCTCTTCATGCGCGGACAATGAGCGCCGTATCGATAGCCTGTCTGCTCGGCCCGACAGCGTCCGGGAAAACCGCGGCGGCGCTGGCGTTCGCGGCGGCATCGGCACGGCCGGTGGAGATCGTCAGTGTCGATTCGGCGCTCGTCTATCGCGAGATGGATATCGGCACCGCCAAGCCCACTGCCGACGAGCGCGCGGCGGCGCGGCATCATCTGATCGACATCGTCGATCCGGCCGGCTCGTACTCCGCCGCGCAGTTTCGCGCGGACGCGCTGCGGCTCACGGGCGAGATCGTCGCGCGAGGTCATGTGCCGTTGCTGGTCGGCGGAACGATGTTGTATTACAAGGCGCTCACGCAAGGTCTGAACGATCTGCCATCCGCCGATGCCGGCACCCGCGCCGCCCTCGACGCCGACGCCGCGCGCGAGGGCTGGCCCGCTTTGCACGCGCGGCTGGCATCGGTCGATCCGCAAACGGCGGCGCGGCTCGCGCCCAACGATTCGCAGCGCATCCAGCGCGCGCTGGAAGTGTTCATGCTGTCCGGCCAGCCGATGTCCGCGCTGCTCGCCGCGCCGCGCGTCGTGGACGATGAGGCGCCGTATCGCTTCGTGCCGGTTGCGCTGGAGCCGTCGGACCGGGCGGTGCTGCACGCGCGTATTGCCGCGCGCTTCGATACGATGCTGGCGGGCGGTTTCATCGACGAAGTGAAGCGCCTGCGGGCGCGCGGCGATCTGGATCTGTCGATGCCGTCGATGCGATGCGTCGGCTATCGGCAGGCCTGGGAGTATCTCGACGGTGCGACGGGCTATGACGAAATGCGGGACAAGGGAATCTTTGCGACGCGGCAGTTGTGCAAGCGGCAATTGACGTGGCTCAGGGGAATGCCGGAGCGGATTGTTGTGGATTGCTGTGCGGGGGATGCGACGGGGCGGGCCGTCGCGGCGGTGCGAGGAATCGTCGGGGCGTAGCTCTGCGCGGCATGCGTAATCGCATGACCCACGGTTACTTCGAAACGAACCTAAACATCGTCTGGGAAACCGTACAGACGGCGCTTCCCGAACTCGAGCGCGTCCTGGCAGGCAACGAGAAGTAGCAGCCAAACGAAGGCCAAAAAAAACCCTCGCACTGAGCGAGGGTCTTCATTACGGTTGAAGCAACGGCCCAATCAAACAACGACCGTCTGCGCCTCCCCTGCCCCGCTTTCCCGCACCACCCCAATCTTCCAGACCTGCTCTCCTGCAGCGGAAAGCAGCCCGGTGGCCGCATCGGCATCCTCGGCAGCGACGATCACCGCCATCCCGATACCGCAATTGAACACGCGATGCATCTCCGCATCCGCCACACCGCCGTGCTTTTGCAGCCAAGCGAACAGCGGCGGCAGCGGCCACGCACGATGATCCAGCTCCGCCGTCAGCCCTTCGCGCAGCACACGCGGAATGTTCTCGACAAGCCCGCCACCCGTGATATGCGCCATCCCCTTCACGGTGACGCTTTGCATCGCCGAAAGCAGCGGCTTCACATAAATGCGCGTCGGCGCCATCAGCGCATCGGCGAGCGAACGGCCATCGAAATCGGCGTTCAGATCGGGATTCGCGCGCTCGATGATCTTGCGCACGAGCGAGTAACCGTTCGAATGGATGCCGCTCGACGCCAGCCCGAGCACGACATCGCCGGGAACGATCGTGCTGCCGTCGATAATCTTGCTCTTCTCGACCGCGCCCACCGCGAAACCCGCGAGGTCATACTCGCCGTCCGGATACATACCCGGCATTTCCGCCGTCTCGCCGCCGATCAGCGCGCAACCCGCGAATTCGCAGCCCTGCGCGATGCCCTTCACCACGTCGGCGGCGGTATCGACATCGAGCTTGCCGCACGCGAAATAGTCGAGAAAGAAGAGCGGCTCCGCGCCCTGCACGAGAATGTCGTTCACGCTCATCGCGACCAGATCCTGGCCGACCGTGTCGTGACGGTTCAATTCGAACGCGAGACGCAGCTTCGTGCCCACGCCGTCCGTGCCCGACACCAGCACCGGCTCCTTGAACTTCTTCGGCAATTCGAACAGCGCGCCGAATCCGCCGATGCCGCCCAGCACGCCCTCGCGCAAGGTCTTCTTGGCAAACGGCTTGATGCGGTCGACGAGCGCGTCGCCCGCGTCGATGTCGACGCCCGCGTCGCGGTACGACAAACCTTGAGTCGAATCGGCAGGATTCGAGGCGGATTTCGGTTGATTCATGGGGGGAGCGCAAGAAGGTCGGTAAAATGCGATTTTACCCGATGATGAACCGGCGACGGTCGGCCGGCTGGTTTTCCCGCAGCGCGACTGCACCCTTTTCGAGATTGCGGCCGCAGCAGGAAGCGCCGCACCTGAGCGCGCAATCGACGGCAGCAACAGGCGCCGCGCGAAACGGCTCACGCGCCCGCGCTTTTTCGAGAAAACGCAGCTCTTCGATGCAGCCCGACGACATCCATTCCCCGTGCAACGCCAACTGACGCTCGACCTCGGCACCCCGCCGCCCGCCACCTTCGACAATTTCTTCGCCGCCGGCAACCACGAACTGGTCACGCGGCTGCGCGGACTCGAAGGCGCACTCGCGGCCGGCCCGGTCGCGGACCGCTCGTTCTATCTGTGGGGCGAGCCGGGCAGCGGGCGCAGTCATCTTCTGCATGCGCTCGTCCATGAAGCGAGCGGCCGCGCGCGCTACCTGAGCCCGCAAAGCGCGCTCAACGCATTCGGCTTCGATCCCGAAGTGGCGCTGTACGCGGTCGACGATTGCGACCGCCTCTCCGCCCCGCAGCAAATCGCGCTGTTCAATCTCTTCAACGAATGCCGCGCGCATCCGACAAGCGCGCTCGTCGCCGCCGGCAACGCCGCGCCGATCACGCTCGGCGTGCGCGAAGACTTGCGCACGCGCCTCGGCTGGGGACTCGTCTTCCATCTGATGCCGCTGACCGACGAGGCGAAGGCGGCCGTGCTGAAGCACGCAGCCCACGAGCGCGGCATCGTGCTGGCGGAAGACGTTCCCGCCTATCTGCTCACGCATTTCCGGCGCGACATGCCGAGCCTGATGGTGCTCTTCGACGACCTCGACCGCTTCTCGCTCGAGCAGAAACGCGCGGTCACGCGATCGCTCCTGCGCACGATGCTCGCGCAGACCGGGCCGGTGCCGCCGCTTGCCGCCGTCGCGCCGCCGGAACCGCACGAACCGGACGATCCCGGCTCCGCCTGCGCCGCGCCCGACAACGCGGGCAGCCGCTTCAAGTAGAATGCGTCCCCATGAACCTCGCCCTTTTTGATCTCGATCACACGCTCCTGCCCACCGACAGCGACCACGAATGGGGCCGCTTCATGGTGAAGCTGGGCATCGTCGATCCGACCGAATTCGCGCGTCAGAACGACGCCTTTTACGCCGATTACAAGGCCGGCGTGCTCGACATCAACGCGTATCTGCATGCGATGCTCGCGCCGCTGTCGAAGTACTCCCGCGAGCAGCTCGCCGACTGGCACGCGCAGTTCATGCACGAGATCATCAATCCGCGCATCGTGCCCGCCGCGGTCACGCTCGTGCGCGAGCACCAGGACAACGGCGATCTCTGCTGTCTCGTCACCGCGACGAATGCGTTCATCACGGCGCCGATCGCGGAGGCGTTCGGCATCGAAACACTGATCGCGTGCGAAGTCGAAACCGTCGACGATCATCCGCACGGCGCGTTCACCGGACGGCCGCGCGGAACACCGAGCTATCGCGAAGGCAAGATCGTGCGCGTCGAGGAATGGCTCGCGTCGCTCGGCAAGACGATCGGCGACTTCAAGCGCAGCTATTTCTATAGCGACTCGCACAACGACATCCCGCTTCTCGAGCGCGTCACCGACCCGGTCGCGACCAATCCCGACGACACCTTGCGCGCGCACGCGCAAGCCAAAGGCTGGCGCATCCTGAACCTCTTCGATACACGTGATTAAAAAACTCATCCGCAAGCTGTTCGGACAAGAGAGCGCCGAATCCCAGGAAAGCGCTTCGAACGACACGGCAACCGCACAGGCCGAAACGAAGTCCGCCCGCAAGACCGTGCGCGTTCCGCGCAAGAAAGCCGCCGCGCCCGTGAAGCGCGATCCGAGCGTCCCGGTGATCCTGTCGTCGGAGATTCACGGCATCGACCAGTCGCTGATCTCGAAGAACGCGATGCGCGTCACCGATGGCCTGCAGCAAGCGGGGCATCGCGCGTTCATCGTCGGCGGCGCGGTTCGCGATCTGCTGCTCGGCGTCGCGCCGAAAGATTTCGACGTCGCCACCGACGCCACGCCCGACGAAGTGCAGCGGCTCTTCCGGCGCGCGCGCATCATCGGGCGGCGCTTTCAGATCGTGCACGTGCAGTTCGGGCAGGAAATCATCGAAACATCGACGTTCCGCGCGCTCGTCGATACCCCGCCGCCCGCGCCTGCCGCCGAACCGCCGCGGCGCTACCGGCGCGGCGAGCTCGACATGCGCACGCACGCCGTCGATGCGTCCGGCCGCGTGCTGCGCGACAACGTCTGGGGCGAGCAGCACGAAGACGCCACGCGCCGCGACTTCACGATCAACGCGATGTACTACGATCCGGCCACGCAAACCGTGCTGGATTATCACGACGGCATGGCCGATATCCGCGCGCGCCTGTTGCGCATGATCGGCGATCCGGCCACGCGCTATCGCGAAGATCCGGTGCGGATGCTGCGCGTCGTGCGCTTCGCGGCGAAGCTCGGCTTCGAGATCGACGAAGCCACGCGCGCGCCGATCAAGGAACTCGCGGACCTGATGGACAACGTACCGGCCGCGCGTCTCTTCGACGAAATGCTGAAGCTGCTGTTGTCGGGCCACGCGCTCGCGTGCCTCACGCGCTTGCGTCAGGAAGGCTTGCATCACGGCGTATTGCCCTTGCTCGATGTCGTGCTCGAACAGCCGCATGGCGAGAAGTTCGTCACGCTCGCACTCACCAGCACCGACGAGCGCGTGCGCGCCGGCAAGCCCGTGTCGCCGAGTTTCCTCTTTGCGACACTGCTGTGGCACGACGTGCAGACGCGCTGGCAGAAGTACACCGGCGCGGGCGAATTTCCGGTGCCGGCGCTGCATCGCGCGATGGACGACGTCCTCGAAATGCAGACCGAGAAGCTCGCCATCCACAAGCGCTATTCCGCCGACATGCGCGAAATCTGGGGCTTGCAGCATCGGCTGGAAAAGCGCGGCCGCAGCGCGCTGAAGCTGCTGGAACACCCGCGATTCAGGGCGGGTTATGATTTCTTGCTGCTGCGTTGCGAGTCGGGCGAACTGGATGCGGAAGTCGGACAATGGTGGACCGACTTCATCGAAAGCGACCACGCACAGCGCGAAACGCTGCTGGCGCAAGGCGGCAAGGACCACAACGCGCCCAAGAAGCGCCGCCGTCGCAGCAATGCGAAGCGCAAGACGGGCGAAGCCGCTGAACTGGGTGTCGCGACCGAGGCGCAAGCGTCGTCTGTGAGCGGCGCCGAACAAACCAGCGCAGAAAGAAGAAACGGCGGAAGGGGCGAAGGCTCAGACAACGAATAAAGCCGGTTTTCGCTACAGTAGCGGCTGAAGGTTTGCACCCGGGCAGCGTGCCTGGGTCTCACCGGCTTATCGCCCAAGACCTACCCGTAGGACGACCGCCATGACGATTGCATATCTGGGCCTCGGAGCGAATCTCGGCGATGCGCGCCAGACCTTGAAAGACGCAGTCGTGTGTCTCGCGCAGCAGCACACGATCACCGTGCTCGCGAAATCGAGCCTGTACCGCACCGCGCCGATCGATTCCTCCGGCGACGATTACTTCAATTGCGTCGTCAAGCTCGAAACGACGCTTCCCGCCCGTGCGCTCCTGCGTCTGTGTCACGTCATCGAGGAACAGTTCGGGCGCGAGCGGCCGTATCGCAACGCGCCGCGCACGTTGGATCTCGATATCCTGCTGTACGGCGCGTCGAGCATCGACGAGATGGATCTCGTCGTGCCGCATCCGCGCATGACTGAGCGCGCTTTCGTGCTGGTGCCGCTCGTCGAGCTCGAACCCGATCTCATCATTCCGCAGCGCGGCCGCGCCGATGCGTTCGTCGCGGCGGTCGCCGATCAACGCATCGAAAGAGTCGCGACGTGTCAGTGCCTCGCGTTCGGCGCTTCTCCCGCCACCAACAACAAGACCATTTGCCGATGAGCGCTCCGCCACTCACCGTGACCGCGCCGCAACTGCGGCCGCCGCACCGTTACATTGCGATCGAAGGGCCGATTGGCGTCGGCAAGACCACGCTCGCGACGCTGCTCGCCGAACGCTGGTCGATGCGCACGCTGTTCGAGCGTCCGCAGGACAATCCTTTCCTCGAGCGTTTCTATCGCGACACCACGCGGCATGCGCTCTCGACGCAACTCAGCTTCGCGCTGCAACGCGTGGCGCAAACGCGCGAAGTCGCGGAGATGCTCACGCACAATACGCCGATGATCGCGGACTTCATCACGCAGAAAAGCGATCTCTTCGCGCGCCTCACGCTGCCCGACGACGAGTTCCAGTTGTACGGCGACATTGCTTCGCGCATCGGCGCGAGCGCGCCCGCGCCGGATCTGGTCGTTTATTTGCAGGCCAGTCCCGAAGTGCTGTTCTCGCGCATTCAGAAACGCGCGCTGCCGATGGAGCTGCAAATCTCCGATTCGTATCTGCGCGCGCTCACCGATGCTTATAACGACTTCTTCTATCACTATGACGCGACGCCGCTGCTCACGGTCAACGCCGAGCATCTGAACCCGGTCGCGTCGGACGAGGATCTCGCGCTGCTCGTCGAGCGCATCGAGACCATGCGCGGGCGCAAGGAATTCTTTGTCAAAGGCGTGTCGGTCTGAGCTTAGGCTCGATGCTCGCGCCATATTCAGCGAAAAAATCATGACGTATCTGCAGGAAACGAGCCGCTCGACGATCACCGTCCCGAAGCTGCAAGCCATGCGCGAGGCGGGCGAACGCATCGTCATGCTGACGTGTTACGACGCGAGCTTCGCCGCGCTGCTGGATCGCGCGGGCGTCGACGTGATGCTGATCGGCGATTCGCTCGGCAACGTGCTTCAAGGGCACAGCACGACGCTGCCCGTCACGCTCGACGACATCGCGTATCACACGGCATCGGTGGCGCGCGGCAACAAGAGCGCGCTGATCGTCGCTGACATGCCGTTCGGCACCATCGGATCGCGCGAAGAGACGTATGCCAACGCCGTCAGGCTGATGCGCGCCGGCGCGCAGATGGTGAAGATCGAAGGCGGCGAATGGCTCGCGGAAACCGTGCGCTTTCTCGTCGAGCGCTCGATTCCGGTATGCGGCCACGTGGGACTCACGCCGCAATCCGTGCATGCGTTCGGCGGCTTCAAGGTGCAAGGCAAGACGGATGCAGCCGCCGAACAGATGCGGCGCGACGCCCTCGCGCTGCAGGATGCGGGCGCGCAGTTGCTCGTGATCGAAGCGGTACCGACGCTGCTCGCACGCGATGTCACCGCGAAGCTCGTGATCCCGACGATCGGGATTGGCGCGGGCATCGATTGTTCGGGTCAGGTGCTGGTGCTGCACGACATGCTGGGCGTTTTTCACGGCAAGCGTCCGCGCTTCGTGAAAGATTTCATGCAAGGCCAGCCGAGCATTTTCGCCGCCGTCGAAGCCTACGTGCACGCGGTCAGGGACGGCAGTTTCCCCGGTCCCGAGCATACGTTCTGATCGGCATCAGGCCGGCGCGGCCCGTAGCGGGTCTGCGCTTTCTCGTACATACTGCACGGGCGAGGTTCTTGCACACTAGCGTTCGAAAACGTCTTTCCGAAAACGAGAACGATCATGTGGCACTCCCTTCCCGACGAATACGTGCGCGCGCAGCTTGCTGTCGGCGCGCTCGTCATGTTCGGCGTCGCGCGGGTCGTCGCGGCGGTGCTCGGGGCGCAGCATGGATGGCGGATATCGGCGGTGACGCGCGCGTTCATAGTGCTGTCGGTCGTATTCTGCCTGCCGCAATTGCTCGATGTGCTGTTGGCCGCGAGTTCCGGGCGGGCCTTCGTCGAGCTGCAGGGCAAAGTGGCTGGCTGCGCGCTGGCGCTGTTCTGCGCGCCGATCGTGAGTCATCGGCTCGGCTATGAATGACACGCCGCGCCTGATGTCACGACGCGAAGCCCGGCACGCTATGTGACAGCACCGACGCCGTCACGAACACCATCACCATCAGCACGGCTTCGACGCGCATCACGTTGATGACCGTATGCGCGTCCGTCGTCGATGCCGTGCGTTGCAAGCGCGGTAACGCGGACCATCGACTGAGCGCGCCCAACATCAGCGCGCATGCGATCAGCGCGCTTTTCAACAGCAACGCCCTGCCCCAGCCGCTGCCCGTCAGCACGTCGGCCGATCCGCCCGTCCCGCGCCATGCATTGAACACGCCCGTCGCGATGGCGAGCGCCACCGCGATCGCCGCCGCGTGCGACATGCGCGACACGATGCGCACCAGCGAAGCCCGCGCCACGGACGTATCGAGCGCCGGCAACACCGCCGCCGCCCCCGCGATCACCACGCCGCCCCACACGCCCGTTGCAAGCAGATGCAGCGTCTGCACGCCTTCGGCAATCGAGAACGCGCCGGCGTCGGCGGCATGACCGACTGCGGCCTTGCCCGCCGCCGCGACGATCGCGCCGAGCACGGCCGCCGCGACACGGCCTGCGCCCAACGCTCCGCTCGTCCCGGAGGCGAGCGCAAGCAACACGCCGCCGGCGCACGCCACCGCCCAGCCGACGCCCGCATGCGTCGCCGTCGCGACGAGCCATAGCGACGCGCCGGCGTCGAGGATCGGCGAGCCGCTCATCGCGGCGGATTGCAGCCACAGCGAAGCGAAAATGCACGCGATGAAGACGAGCGCCGACACGCTGCTCGTGCGCGACGCGCGCCGATATCCACCCCGCGCGGGCGACATTGACGCAAACGCACGTTCGCGGCCGAGCCAAACGCGAAGCAGCAATGCGCCGAGCGCCGACGCGAACGCGAGATCGGCGAGCGCGGCGAAAAAGACTTGAAGCAGCCAGAGCGAATCGATGCTCATGAAGCGGCGCGAACGCGAATTGCTGAGTGGGGATGCGGGCGAGTCATCGAGCAATATTTGGATGAGGGCTCGCGCAGTCTAAACGACCGGCGTGCGCAACACAGCGGACCCTGAAAACCGATGCGCCTTGAACGTCGCCGCACGGCTTCCTAAGCTCCTCGACAAGCGAGCGGTGAGCAAGCGGCAGGTCACGCGTCCAACTCTTGTCGATAAATAGCGATTCAACGCAATGTCAAAGTTCTTGTCTGTCGCGCGGCATATTGTCGCGATTTCGCCGCAGCACGCCCGAAAAGTTGTGTCAAATAGTCACCATCAGGCAACGATGATAGAATTCCGCGTCGCATCAGAGGCTCGTCGAGCCGCTATGGCCGTGGTCCGCCACCCTCCGCCACCGTACGCGTGGCCGTGGTTCGCCACCTTCGCACCGAGCCGCACGAAGCTCGGCAGGTCCCCGAATTTCATGGAGTGTCGCGTGTTTTCAAGACGCATTTTTCGTCCGCTGCTCGCTCTGGCAGTGATCGGCAGCGCTGGCGTTCTCAGCGCGGGTCAAGCGCAAGCCCAGGCGCAAAGCCAGCCGATCGCCCCCGACACGATGGCAGCGCGCGTGCAAGGCTGCACCGCATGTCACGGTGTTCACGGCGAAGGCACGGACAATGACTATTTCCCGCGTCTTGCCGGCAAGCCCGCCGATTATCTGTACAACCAGCTCCAGAATTTCCGCGAAGGCCGGCGCAAATACCCGCCGATGAACTACCTCGTCACGTATCTCTCGGACGACTACCTTCATCAGATCGCGACTTACTTCTCGCAGCAGCGTCCGCCGTATCCGCCGCCCGCCAAGACGAACGTGTCGGCGAGCACGCTCGCGCGCGGCTCGCAGCTCGTGCTGAACGGCGATGCATCGAAGAACATTCCCGCGTGCGCGGCGTGTCACGGCAAGGGCCTGACGGGCATGCAGCCCGCCATTCCCGGTCTGGTCGGCCTGCACTCGGACTACATCAGCGCGCAGGTCGGCGCATGGAAGTCCGGCACGCGTCACGCGAAGGCGCCTGACTGCATGCAGCAAATCGCCACGCGCCTGTCCGACGACGACGTGACCGCCGTCGCCGCCTGGCTCTCCACGCAAACCGCACCCGCCAACCCGGTGCCCGCGCCCGCTGGCTCGTTGAAGATGCCGCTCACGTGCGGCAGCGAACCGCAATAAGGCGTCTGGAGCGACAACACAATGAAACGCAAGTCCCTGTTCGCACTCTCCTCGGCTGTCGTGGTGGCAGCCGTCGCAGCCGGCGCCGTCCTCTGGTCGGGCGGCGACAATCTCCACTCGGGCGGCGCCATCGCGGCGACGCCAGGCGACAAGGCCGCGCTCGTCAAGCAAGGCGAGTATCTGGCCCGCGCCGGCGACTGTATCGCCTGCCACACGGTTCGCGGCGGCAAGCAGTTCGCGGGCGGCCTGCCGATGGCCACCCCGTTCGGCACGATGTTCACGCCGAACATCACGCCGGACGACAAGTACGGCATCGGCAAGTGGACCGCCGACGACTTCTATCGCGCGATGCACACCGGCCGTTCGAAGGACGGCAGCCTGCTCTATCCGGGCTTCCCGTTCACGAGCTACACGAAGGTCACGCGCGCCGACTCCGACGCGATCTACGCCTACCTGCGCTCGGTTCCGCCGGTTTCCGAGCCGAGCCGTCCGCATGAACTGCGCTTCCCGTTCAACAACCGCAACCTGCTGATCGGCTGGCGCACGCTGTTCTTCTCGGAAGGCGAGTACAAGCCGGATCCGACCAAGTCGGTCGAATGGAACCGCGGCGCGTATCTGGTCGAAGGTCTCGGTCACTGCGGCATGTGCCACACGTCGATCAACGCGATGGGCGGCCCGGTCAATTCGGCGGCGTTTGCCGGCGGCCTGATCCCGCTGCAGAACTGGTATGCGCCGTCGCTGACGTCGAACAAGGAAGCCGGCCTGGGCGACTGGGACATCAAGGACATCAACGATCTGTTGAAGACCGGCGTGTCGCAGCGCGGCGCGGTGTTCGGCCCGATGGCGGAAGTGGTTCACAACAGCCTGCAGTACATGACCGACGCGGACATCAACGCGATGTCGACGTATCTCAAGTCGATCCCGCAGAAGAAGGAAGCGCCGGAACCGCTGCAGCTGGAAACCTCCGAGAAGTTCGGCGGCGAACTGCTCACGATGGGCAAGAAGGTCTACACCGAGAACTGCGCGAAGTGCCACGCGGAGAATGGTCTCGGCAAGCCGCCGGCTTACCCGCCGCTCGCGAACAATCAGTCGATCCAGATGCCGTCGGCCGTCAACCCGATCCGCATGACGCTCAACGGCGGCTATCCGCCGAGCACGGAAGGCAATCCGATGCCGCACGGCATGCCGCCGTTCGCGCAGTCGCTGTCGGATACGGAAGTCGCGGCAGTCGTGACGTACATCCGTATGTCGTGGGGCAACCACGGCACGCCGGTGTCGCCGCAACAGGTCAGCAACCTGCGTTCGGCGCCGCTCGACTGACATCTTCGTAAGACAGCGTACAATACGTACAGGGCGCGGCCTTATATCGGGGCTGCGCCCTTTGCTTTTTGGTGGATCGGTCATGCATGCAGGGGAACGTTTCAACAGCATCAGCCATCTGATCGGCGCGGTCTTGTCGATAGCGGGACTCGTGACCCTCGTGACGATGGGCGCGCTCGAAGGCGACGCGTACAAGGTCGTGAGCTTCGCCGTGTACGGGGCGATGCTCTGCGTGCTCTACCTGATCTCGACGTGGTATCACTGCACGCGCTCGCCGCGGCTGAAAGCGATCCTGCAGAAGTGCGATCACTCGGCTATTTATTTGCTGATCGCCGGCAGTTACACACCGTATACACTGGTGACCTTGCGTGGCCCCTGGGGCTGGTCGCTATTCGGTGTGAGCTGGGGACTCGCTGTCCTCGGCATCACGCAGGAACTCACGCTCGGGCGAAGAACCCGCAGCGTTTCGATGGTGCTCTACGTGTTGATGGGCTGGCTCGCGCTCGTAGCCGTTCATCCGCTCGTGACGACGCTGCCGGCCGCGGGCACCGCATGGCTGGTGGCGGGCGGCGTCATTTATACCGCCGGTATCTGGTTTTTCATCAACGACGAGCGCATCCGGCACGGCCACGGTATCTGGCATCTGTTCGTGCTGGCGGGCAGTCTGTGCCAGTTCGTGAGCGTCGCGCGCTATGTCGCGTGAATCCTGAATCGGCGTATATCACGCATCGCAACGATTGCGATGCAACTTCCAGCCAGCCGGCGTGTCTTGATAGCGCGTCGAAGCATGCGGCACTGCCAGTGCGGTCGATGACCGCGAATCATGGCCTGCCGCCCGATTTTCCCGAGCGTCGCACACGCGCTCAGCCGGCCGAACCTCCGTTCGCCGCTGCAATGTATCGCGTGCGCCGTTCGCCATAACGATTTGAACACCCTATATGTCTTTTGATTCACTCGGACTGTCAGAGCCCCTCCTTCGCGCTGTCAACGAATTAGGCTATACCACTCCCACCCCCATTCAGCTTCAGGCCATTCCAGCCGTGCTCAAAGGCGGCGATCTGCTTGCGGGCGCGCAAACCGGCACCGGCAAGACGGCGGGCTTTACGCTGCCGATCCTGCAACGCCTCTCGCAACTCGCCCCCGCTCAGGGTGGCGCAAAGCGCCCGGTGCGCGCGCTGATCCTCACGCCGACGCGCGAACTCGCCGCGCAGGTCGAAGAAAGCGTGCGTGCGTACGGCAAATACCTGAAGCTGCGCTCGACCGTGATGTTCGGCGGCGTCGGCATCAATCCGCAGATCGATGCGCTGCGCCGTGGCGTGGATATCGTCGTGGCGACGCCGGGCCGTCTGCTCGATCACATGCAGCAGAAGACCATCGACGTTTCGCAGCTCGAAATTCTCGTGCTGGACGAAGCCGACCGCATGCTAGACATGGGCTTCATCCATGACATCAAGCGCGTGCTCGCGCGTCTGCCGCAGAAGCGTCAGAACCTGTTGTTCTCGGCCACCTTCTCGGACGAAATCAAGGCGCTGGCCGACAGCCTGCTCGATTCGCCCGCGCTGATCGAAGTCGCGCGCCGCAATACGACGGCCGAGCGCATCGAACAGAAGATTTATCCGGTCGATCGTGAGCGCAAGCGCGAAATGCTCACGCATCTGATCCGCCAGAATGACTGGTTTCAGGTGCTCGTCTTCACGCGCACGAAGCACGGTGCGAATCGTCTCGCCGAGCAATTGACGAAGGACGGCATCAGCGCGCTCGCCATTCACGGCAACAAGAGCCAGTCGGCGCGCACGCGTGCGCTCGCCGAGTTCAAGGCGGAGACACTGCAGGTGCTCGTCGCGACGGATATCGCGGCGCGGGGCATCGACATCGATCAGTTGCCGCACGTCGTCAACTTCGATCTGCCGAACGTGCCGGAAGACTACGTGCACCGTATCGGCCGCACGGGGCGCGCGGGCGCGGACGGCGAAGCGGTGTCGCTCGTTTGTGTCGATGAACTGCAACTGCTAAAGGATATTGAACGCCTCATCAAGCGTCCCATTCCGCAGGAAGTGATTCCCGGCTTCGAGCCCGATCCGAACGCGAAGCCCGAGCCGATCCAGCGCCGCAGCCAGGGACGCGGCGCACCGCGCGATGGCGAACGGCGCGATGGCGGCCGCGGTAACGGGGCATCGCAGGGACAGGGCCGTGACGCAAAGCCGGCAAATGGCGGCGGTGCGGGCGGTCAGGGACAGCGCGAGAACCGCGCGCCGCGCGATGCACGCAGCGCCAACAAGCCGGCAACGGCGGGAAAGCCGGGCAACGGCGGCGGCAATGCAAAGCCCGCGCCGCGTCGCGCTGAAGCCGCGACTGTGGGCCATGCGCCGAATCCCCGCGCGAAGGCCGGTAACCCAGGCGCGCTGCTCGGCGGCAAGCCGCGTAAGGACAACGGCGGCGGCCGGCGCGATGGCATGCGTTCGGGCGATCGCGGGCGCTAAACCGTCGAAGTTCGGGCGAGCCGCCGAGTGGCGGCTCGTTTTGCTTTTGCGTGGTCGTGCGAGGTTGCAGATGCGCGGCTACGTACACGGCGCAGCAACCGGCACTAACCGCCGGACGTCCGGCCGTTACGCCAATTCACGCGGCGGCGCTCGCCGCCCGCGTCAACCACTCGATCTGCTCCCGCCAACGGGCGTGCACACTGTCGGCATCATCCAGCTCGAACGTGATGCCGCCCGTCAGCCGCGCGTAATTCACGCGCTGAATCTCTCCGCTTTCAATCGAGCCGACAAAACAGGCAAGCGGCACGCCGTCCAGCGCGACGCGCCGTGCGTCCAGTTGCACTTGATAGAAGGCTTGATCGAAAACGAAAGTCAACGTCGCGCGTGCGCTCGAAGCAATTGCCTGCGCGGTACGCGACGACGGCCACAGCGCAAAGCACAGCGTCCGCGCGTCCGGCGCAAGCAACTCGCCTGCGCTCAGCAACGCGGTGCGAATGCGGCCGGCGCCATCGACGGCGCAAAGCGACACCGTGAAGCCGTGCGGCGCGCTCGTGAGCGTGCCGTCGAACAGCGCGCGCAACTCGGGCGGCCACTCATCGAAGGCAGTTTGCGCAGAGCGTGACGCCTCGTCCGACATTGCTTCGGCTCAGCGAAAGAAGAACTGCGTGATCTTGGCGAGCGGATAATGCACGCCCGGCTGAATGCGCGCCGGCAGATCCAGCGGCTTCAGCAGCATCTTGATGCACTGATCCGCCGACAGATTGCGCCGCACGAGTGCATTGACGCTCGCGAACAGTTCACGGTTATAGCTCGAATCCTTGACGCGCTCGGGGTATCGGACAGCGAAAACGTGCCGCAGGGCGATCTCCGAATCTTCGCTCTTTAGTTCCATCACGCGGCGAATGAGCGCGCCGAGTACGGCCACGCGGCCATTGCCTTCGATCTTGTTCCACTTCTTGAAGAAGCGGAAAAAATGCTTGTAGTGCCGCACCTCGTCCGTGCGGATGTGATCGGTGATTTCCTTCAGCACCGGCTCGTCGGAACATTCGTTGATTGCCCGATAAAGCGTGGCCGTGCCGGTTTCGATGACGCAGCGCGCCACCATTTCCAGCGCACGCTTCTTCTCGAACTGTTCGTACGAGCAGGTCAGCGAATATTCGGCGAAGAAGTTCTTGAACGCCGTGTCCCAGTCGAACTCCGGCCAGACGTGATTGATGTACGTCTTGAGGGCCCGGCCGTGCTGCATTTCCTCCGGCTCCCATTCCCTGTTCAGCCAGGCCGAGACTTCGGGATCGTCCTTGAAATAGGTGCTCAGATTGCTCGTGTAGAGATCCGTCCCGCTCTCGATGAACGAGCAGGCGCAGAGCAACAGGAGAAGATGTTCGTTCGATGCCGCTTTCTGACGGTCGATCCGGCTGAGATCGATGTCCTCGATTCGCCACGGCATGACGTGGGTGCTGTCTGTGTGCATGTATCGCGCTCCTGGCTGAACTGAACGCGCCACCGGCCGATCAACGACGGCCAAGGTTCAGGCGACGCCGCGAACGTTCAGTCCGAGCGTCCTCTATCAAAAGTTAGCGGCTGTGCTTTTGCATCTTAGCCGTCCTGCAATGACTTTGCAGACATGGGGGACAGACCCGCCGCGCGGGGCGCGGTTCCGCTCGCGTCTTGCCGTGCGTCAAATTTCTACCAGTCTTGACGTGCTTTTGACAACGAGCGAGGCCGGGGCAGGAAGAGCATGAACCGTGCCGTTGAGATCTGTCGCGCAAAAGAAAAGGCGGCCGGAGCCGCCTTGTGTCGCTGAACATCATTGCCGATGAAGAACGTCAGGCGGCCCGCCTCGCGCCGCCGCGCATGCGCCACGCCACAATCGCGAGCGATACGCCGGACAACGCCGCCGCAAGAAGCACGTAGTAGCTCGGCGCGAGTTTGTCGCCGGTCACGTGGATGAAGCCTTCGACGATGGTCGGCGCGAAGCCTCCGAACAGCGTTACGCCAAGCGCATAGCCGATCGACAACCCCGTGGAGCGCACGCGCGTCGGGAAGATTTCGGACATCAGCGCGGGCATCGGTCCGGAATAAGCCGCTTTCAGGATGCCCGCCGCCGCCTGCAGCACAACCAGCGACATCACGGTCGGCGACGCCTGAAGCCACGCGAACATCGGATAGATGGCGAGCCCCATCACGATCGACGTGCCGAGCATGATGCGAATGCGCCCGATCCTGTCGGACAGCGCACCCATGAGTGGCGAGAAGATGAACTGCAGCGTGCCGTTCAGCACGACGACCGCGAACGACGCCGTCGCGGGCAGATGCAGTTGCTTGACTGCGTACATCGGCATGTAGAGCTGCAGCACATACACGCCGACGGTCGATTGCGCCACGATGCCGACGGCAAGCAGCAAATTGACCCATTGATTCGAGAACGAGACGCCCGGCGCCGCCGCGCTGTTCGCGGGACGCGTGGCGAGAAACTCGGGCGTTTCATCGAGATGCGAGCGGATGTAATACCCGACCGGTCCGATCAGCAGACCGAACACGAACGGAATGCGCCAGCCCCAGCTTTCCAGTTGCGGCTGAGGCAGCCACGCCGTCAGAACAGAACCGAACGCCGCGGCCATGATCGCCGCGAGGCCCTGGCTGGCAAACTGCCAGCTCGCGTAATAGCCGCGCCGCGTCGCGCTGTGTTCGACCATGAACGCGGTGGCGCTGCCGAATTCCCCGCCGACCGCGAAGCCCTGAATGAGCCGCGCGAGCAGGATCAACAGCGGCGCGGCGAGCCCGATGTGCTGGTACGAAGGCATCACGGCCATCGTCAGCGTGCCGATCGTCATCATGAGGATGGCGAGCGTCAGCGCGGCCTTGCGGCCTTTTCGATCGCCATAGATGCCGAGGACGATCGCGCCCAGCGGACGCATGAGGAAAGAGATCCCGAACGTGCCGATGGCGAGCATCGTCGAGAGCCACTCGTCGTGCGACGGAAAGAACGCCTTCGCGATGGTCGCGGCGAAGTATCCATAAACGAGGAAGTCGAACCATTCGAGCGCATTGCCGACCGACGACGAAAAGACGATGCGGCGGACCGTCGCCTTCGAAAGCGGCGTGCCGGCTTTCGGGGTCTGGTATGCGAATTGATTCAGGGTGTCGCCGGGCTGCTTCATATCGTGTCTCGGTCGCGTTTGCGTCAGGCAAGGGCGTGCGCCGCCGTTCGCCTGCATCGAAGCAGGCGAAGGCGAGCGGTGTTCGAATGGATTGCGAGCCGCCTGTCGATGCGGCTCGCGAAGCGCGTCTAGAAGCCGGCGGCGAGTCCGTCGCGCCGGCTGTCGCTCGCGGCGACGTAACCGCGCTCGGGATCGTTACGATCCAGTTTCCAGATGTACTGGCCCGAGCCGAAGTCCATATACGGGTCGTCGACGGACTTGATCGTGTGCCCAAGGCCTTCCAGCGCGCGCGCCGTCTCGAGATCGAGCGTGGCCTCGATGTCGATGGTGAAGTCGCGGTTCACCTTCCAGCGCGGCGCGTCGCACGCCGCCTGCGGCTGCTGGCCGTAGTCCATCATGCGGACGATGGATTGCAGATGTCCTTGCGGCTGCATGTCGCCGCCCATCACGCCGAAGCTCATGACGGCGTCCCGGCGGCCTTCGACTTCCTGGGTGACGAACGCCGGGATGATGGTGTGGAACGGACGCTTGCCGCCTTCCACGACGTTGGCCGACTTCGGGTCCATCGAGAAACCGCAGCCGCGGTTCTGCAACGAGATGCCGGTATCCGGCACGACCACGCCCGAGCCAAAACCCATGTAATTCGACTGGATGAAGCTCACCATCATGCCGCGCTCGTCCGCCACCGACATGTAGATGGTGCCGCCCGCCTTGGGCATGCCGAAGTCGAACTGCGTCGCTTTCGCCGGGTCGATCAGCTTCGCGCGCTCGGCGAGATAGGCATCGTCGAGCATCTGCTCCGGCGTCACGTCCATCGAACGCGGATCGGCGACATAGCGGTACACGTCTGCAAACGCGAGCTTCATCGCCTCGATCTGCAGATGCTGCGATTCGATGCGGTCGACGGTCAGCGCGCTGACATCGAACTTGTCGAGAATGCCGAGGGCGATCAGTGCGGCAATGCCCTGCCCGTTCGGCGGGATCTCGTGCACGGTGTAGCCGCGATAGTCCTTGCTGATCGGCTCGACCCAGTCGGCGCGATAATTGCGCAAGTCGTCCAGCGTCATGGCCGCGCCGCCCTCGCGTGCAAACGCTGCGATGCGCTCGGCGATCTCGCCTTCGTAGAAGGCGCGCGGTCCGTGTTCGGCCAGCGCGCGCAGTGTCTTCGCGTGGCCCGGCATACGCACGAGTTCGCTGACTTCGGGCGCGCGTCCGTGCGGCATGAAAACGTCCGCGAAGCCGGGGAAATCCTTCAGCTCCGGCACCGCCGCCGCCCACTTGTAGGCGACGATGCTCGCCACCGCATGACCGCGCTCCGCGATCTCGATGGCCGGTTCCATCAAATCGGCGAACGGGAGCGATCCAAACTTTGCGTGCAACGCTTCCCACCCCGCGATGACGCCCGGCACCGTCACGGTGTCCCAGCCGCGCCTGGGCTGGCGCGCGAGGCCGTTTTCCTCGCCGTACTTGCGACGGAAGTAGTCGACGTTCCACGCCGCCGGCGACACACCCGACGCGTTCAACCCGTGCAGCTTGGCGCCGTCCCAGACGAGCGCGAAGGCATCGCCGCCCAGCCCACACGACACCGGCTCCACGACGGTAATGGCCGCCGCTGCCGCGATGGCCGCATCAACGGCATTTCCGCCTTTCCACAACATGCGCAGACCGGCTTGCGCGGCAAGCGGATGCGACGTCGACACGATATTGCGGGCAAACACCGGCAGGCGCGGCGTGGGATAGGGGTTTTGCCAGTTGAAGCGAGTCATGAATGAAGTCCGAATTACCAGCAGTCCCGCCGGGTATGAAGCCGGAGAGCATGCAATTAGTTGATCACGCAAGGGAAGCATATTGCATTGCCCGCTTAACTTAAAACAAATTCATTTATTGTATAAATTAATGAAAGAGTGGCATGAATCCCTTCTGGCGTGACTTTGTGTGCGCTGCGACTAAAGCTAAAGTCGATTCTTCGAATCGCCGTGCGCGCCGAACCGCTCGCGCACGCATCAAATGTCAAAGCCAAAATTTTCGTCGGTACGTTTGGCACTCCTCAGACGCTTGCCTACAATCCCAATTCCTGGCACCCGCAGCAAGAGCACAGCGAGTCCGCCCGGCAAGTGCAGTTTCCCGTACCACGATTCAAGCAAAAGATCCGGCCTTCAGGCCGGTGGCCAAGCTGTCGGTCGTCATGGAGAACACGATGCTGAGTCCGCACGAATTTGCCACGCTGCTATTGGTTCAGGAAGCGCCTAATCAGGTCGATATGGAACGCGAAGAACTGGACGCACTGCTCGAACGCCAGCTCGTCCAATTGGAACACCTTGCGTCCGGCCGACAACAATGGCGCCTCACCGCAACCGGCGATTCAACCATCAAGGCATTCAAGCGGTTCTCGTAGCACTCGTCGTCATGCTTCGGACGCGGCTCGTGCGCCGCGTCCTGCTCCTAACGCCCTAGCCCGCCCGCAACGTCGGATCCACCGCCGCGCGCCAACTCAGCGCCCGCGCACGCTCGCCCAGAATGAACGTCGCCCACGCGCTCTGCGCTTCCGGCCCCGGACTGGCGACATACGCGCGATGCCGCTCCGCGATGCCCGTCTGAAAAGCACAGAACCGTTCTTTCGATAAGCCGCCCCGCCGCTGAGCGACATAAGCGTCGTAGAAAGCCGAATAAACGGACTGAGCGTCGGCGCCGTAATCCGTCGGCGCCGCTTCACAAAGCCCCTGCAACGCGTCGAACGACGGAGCGCGCGACGAGCCTTCGAGACTCGGGGTCGATACGCATCCGGTCAGCCCCAACGCGCCGAATAAGGCCAGTGCGCCGTACACCACCCGCTTTCGCATTGCATTCACTCCTGGCTTCGATTCGAGCGCCCAGTATCGAACGATCTTTCCGTTCCTGCCACTGGCCGGATGGCATAGGCAAATTCACGTGCCGGGCGGCACCGTCGATTCGGCCTATGCCATTCGGCCAGGTTGTCCGCGCCCCGCGTGTCCGATAGATTGCGCATGCGGGCTTCGCACGGCCAATGCAGACGGCTGGCATCCGCTCAACCTCGGAGATGATGACCATGCAGGATCAAATCGTCCTCGCGCTCGATCAGGGTACGACGAGTTCGCGCGCCATGCTGTTCGACAGAAACGGCAACATCGTGTCCATCGCGCAAAAGGAATTCCAGCAGATCTATCCGCAGCCGGGCTGGGTCGAGCACGATCCGCAGGAAATCTGGTCGACGCAGGCGGGCGTCGCGGCGGAAGCGGTCACGCGGGCGGGGCTGAACGCGTCGTCGATTGCGGCGGTGGGCATCACGAACCAGCGCGAGACGACCATCGTGTGGGACCGTGAAACCGGCAGGCCGGTCTATAACGCGATCGTCTGGCAGGACCGCCGCACGGCGGGCATGTGCGACGAACTGAAGGCGCGCGGACTCGAACCCATGGTGCGCGCGAAAACCGGCCTGCCGATCGACGCGTACTTCTCGGCGACCAAGATCCGCTGGATTCTGGACAACGTCGACGGCGCACGCGACAAGGCGAAGCAGGGGCGGCTCGCGTTCGGCACGGTCGATAGCTGGCTCGTGTGGAACTTCACGCGGCGCGGCATGCATATCACCGACATCACCAACGCATCGCGCACGATGCTCTTCGATATCCACGCGAGACGCTGGGACGACGACTTGCTCGATGCGTTCGACATTCCGCGCAGCATGTTGCCGGAAGTGCGGGCATCGTCGGAGGTCTACGGCACGACGCATGGCAGCGTGCTCGCCGCCGAAGTGCCGCTTGCGTCCATCGCCGGGGACCAGCACGCGGCGCTGTTCGGGCAGATGTGCACCGAAAGCGGCATGGTGAAGAACACCTACGGCACGGGCTGTTTCCTTGTCATGAACACGGGCGAGAAGCCGATCGAGTCGCGCAACAATCTCGTCACGACGATCGCGTGGCAGATCGGCGACCGCGTCGATTACGCGCTCGAAGGCAGCATTTTCATTGCGGGCGCGGTCGTGCAATGGCTGCGCGACGGACTCGGACTCATCCGCCATGCGAGCGAGGTCGAAACGCTTGCGCGCGGCGTGCCGCATTGCGACGGCGTCTATCTCGTGCCCGCGTTCGCCGGTCTCGGCGCGCCGCACTGGAACGCGCGCGCACGGGGGACGCTGTTCGGCGTCACGCGCGGCACGACGTCGGGCCATATCGCGCGTGCGGCGCTCGAGTCGATCGCCTATCAATCGCTCGACGTGCTTCGGGCCATGGAAGCGGACTCCGGCATGCCGGTCGCCCAGTTGCGCGTCGATGGAGGCGCCTGCGCCAACGACCTGCTGATGCAGTTCCAGGCTGACGTGCTGGGCGTCGACGTCGTGCGTCCGCGCGTCGCCGAGACGACGGCGCTCGGTGCGGCCTATCTCGCGGGCCTGGCGGTCGGGTACTGGAAGGATGTCGGCGAGCTGAAGGCGCAGTGGCAACTGGACAGGCGCTTCTCGCCTTCGATGCCCGCCCCGGACGTCGATGCGTCTCTCGCGGGCTGGCGGCGCGCGGTGAACGCAGCAAAAGCATGGGCGGACGCATGACCACGCCTGCTCGCCGGCCGCTCGCGGCCCATGCCCTCATTCGCCAGCAGGGCTATAATATCGGGCTAAATTACAAGCAAAAGCGGTGCAGTTTCTGCGAAAACCCGCACATCCTCTTCAATTCTCTTACTACGCCCCCAGGTTAACCACTGCGACCGGCGACCATTCATGACCAAGAAAGTTTATGTAAAGACCTTCGGCTGCCAGATGAACGAGTACGACTCCGACAAAATGGTCGACGTACTCGGCGCGGCGGAAGGACTCGTCAAGACCGACACCCCCGAAGACGCTGACGTCATCCTGTTCAATACGTGCTCCGTGCGCGAGAAGGCGCAGGAGAAGGTCTTCTCGGACCTCGGCCGCGTGCGCGAGTTGAAGGAAGCGAATCCGAACCTGCTGATCGGCGTGGGCGGGTGCGTCGCGAGTCAGGAAGGCGCGTCGATCGTCTCGCGCGCGCCGTATGTGGATCTGGTGTTCGGCCCGCAAACGCTGCATCGCCTGCCGGACATGATCGACAAGCGCCGCGCCACCGGCCGTGCGCAAGTCGACATCTCGTTCCCGGAAATCGAAAAGTTCGACCATCTGCCGCCGGCGCGCGTCGACGGCCCGAGCGCGTTCGTGTCGATCATGGAAGGCTGCAGCAAGTACTGCAGCTATTGCGTCGTGCCGTACACGCGCGGCGAAGAAGTCTCGCGCCCGCTCGACGACGTGCTGACGGAAATCGCCGGCCTGGCCGATCAGGGCGTGCGCGAAGTGACGCTGCTCGGCCAGAACGTCAACGCTTACCGGGGCGCGCTGACCGCCGGATCGAACGAGATCGCGGACTTCGCGACGCTCATCGAGTACGTCGCGGACGTGCCGGGCATCGAGCGCATCCGTTACACGACGTCGCATCCGAAGGAATTCACGCAGCGCCTCATCGACACCTACGCGAAGGTTCCGAAGCTCGTCTCGCACCTGCACTTGCCGGTGCAGCACGGCTCCGACCGCATCCTGATGGCCATGAAGCGCGGCTACACCGTGCTCGAATACAAGTCGGTGATTCGCCGTCTGCGCGCCATCCGTCCGGATCTGTCGTTGTCGACCGATTTCATCGTCGGCTTCCCCGGCGAGACCGAGGACGACTTCGCGAAGATGATGGCGCTCGTCGACGAGATGAGCTACGACACGAGTTTCTCTTTCATCTACAGCCCGCGTCCAGGCACGCCGGCTGCGAACCTGCACGACGACACGCCTCGCGAAGTCAAGCTCAGGCGTTTGCAGCACTTGCAGGCAACGATCGAGGAAAACGTCGTGAGAATCAGCAATGCGATGGTCGGCTCGGTGCAGCGCATTCTCGTCGAAGGCCCGTCGCGCAAGGACCCGAACGAGCTTGCAGGCCGCACGGCGAACAATCGCGTCGTGAATTTCCCGGCGCCCGTCGCGTCGCATGCGCGCCTTATCGGCCAGATGATCAATGTCGAGATCAACCACGCCTATCCGCATTCGCTGCGCGGCGCGCTGGTTCTCGCACCGGAGGCGGCCGCGCCGGAGCTGGCCAATTAATCGAACGTGATCAGAAAGGACACCCACCTCGCCTTGAAGAACGCTCCTCAGCAGCATCTCGAGTTCACCGCTCCGCGCGACGACAACGCCCGGCTTGCCAACCTCTGCGGGCCGCTCGATGAAAATCTGCGGCAGATCGAGCAGGCGCTCGACGTGACGTTGTCGCGCCGCGGCCACAAGATTTCGATTCGTGGCCGTGGTGCAAAGGTCGCACTCGCCGCGCTCGAGAATTTCTACAACCGCGCACGCGACCCGATTTCCGTCGACGATATCCAGCTGGCGCTCGTCGAAGCCCGGCACGCGACGCGTCTGGCGAAGCAGGCTGAAGAGAACGGCGAGGACGACACCCCGGTCGATCCCCGCTTTCGCGGCGATCCGGATCATCCGTTCGACGAGCCGAGCGCCACGATGGACCTCGACGCCGACGAAGATCACGGCCCGAAGCTCTACACGCGTCGCGCCGATCTGCGCGGCAGAACGCCGGCGCAACGCGATTATCTCCGTCAGATCATCGCGCATGACGTGACCTTCGGCATCGGTCCGGCGGGCACCGGCAAGACGTATCTGGCCGTGGCCTGCGCCGTCGATGCGCTCGAACGCGATCAGGTCAAGCGCATCGTGCTGACGCGACCGGCTGTCGAAGCGGGCGAGCGGCTCGGTTTCCTGCCGGGCGATCTCGCGCAGAAAGTCGATCCCTACCTGCGCCCGCTTTATGACGCGCTCTACGATCTGCTCGGCTTCGACAAGACCGCGAAGATGTTCGAGCGTCAGATGATCGAGATCGCGCCCCTCGCGTACATGCGCGGCCGCACGCTGAACCACGCGTTCATCATTCTGGACGAGGCGCAGAACACCACGCCCGAGCAGATGAAGATGTTCCTCACGCGTATCGGCTTCGGCTCGAAGGCGGTCGTGACGGGCGACACCACACAGGTCGACTTGCCGCGCGGCCACAAGAGCGGGCTGATCGAAGCGCAGCACGTGCTGGCGGAAGTGCGCGGGATCGCGATGACGCGCTTCTCGTCGGCGGACGTGGTGCGGCATCCGCTCGTGGCGCGCATCGTCGAGGCCTACGACGCGCAGTCGCAGAAAGACGCCGCCATCGCCGATGCGGCCCGCGCCGCGCAGCAGTCGCAGAAGCCGGAATGATGCCTCGCCTCACGCTGACCCTGCAGTTTCCTGCCGCTAAAACGTATCCGTCGCACAAGGCGATGCTGCCGCGCGCGACGGTCGCGCGCTGGATCAAGGCGTCGCTGTTCGCGGACGCCGAGTTGACGGTGCGCTTCGTCGACGAGGAAGAAGGCCGCACGCTGAATCGCACGTATCGTCAGAAGGATTACGCGACGAACGTGCTGACGTTTGCGTATGCCGAGTCGGAGGACGATCCCGTCGCGGGCGACCTGATTCTGTGCTGTCCGGTCGTCGAGCGTGAGGCCGCCGAACAGGGCAAGCCGCTCGCCGCGCATTATGCGCATCTGATCGTCCACGGCACCTTGCACGCGCAAGGCTACGATCACGAGGTCGAGAGTGAGGCGCAGGAGATGGAATCCATCGAGGCGGATATCATGCAGTCTCTGGGTTTCTCCGATCCCTACGTCCCGCTCGCCTGAGCGTCAGCCAGCCCTTCGCCCGCCGCACCGTGAACGACAAAACGCCCGAGCCCACGCCCGATAACGACCTTGTCCCGCACGATCCGGCGCCTGCCTGCCCGGACTATCCGCCCGCGCTCGAAGAAACGGCGCTCCTCACCGATGAGGAACTCGCGGCTTCCCGCGAGGCCGCGCTCGCTCATTGGGACCGCCGGTCGGATTTATGGCTGTTCGGCTACGGGTCGCTGATCTGGAATCCCGGCTTGCCGGCGCTCGAAGCCGTGCGCGGCAAGGTGCACGGCTATCATCGCGGGCTTTACTTGTGGTCGCGGGTGAATCGCGGAACGCCGGAGCAGCCGGGCCTCGTGCTCGCGCTCGATCGCGGCGGCTCCTGCACCGGCATGGCGTTCCGGCTCGCCGGCGCGGACGCGCCCGAGCACCTCGAGGCGCTCTGGCGACGCGAAATGTCGATGGCGTCCTACAGGCCCGCGTGGCTGCCCTGCACACTGATCGACGGACGGCGCGTCGAGGCGCTCGCGTTCGTGATGCGCCGCGAGGCGGCGTCGTACACGGGCAAGCTCGGCGATCCGGTCATCCGCACGGTGTTCGGCTGCGCGAGCGGCCGCTATGGAACGACGCTCGATTACGTGACCCGAACGGTCGAGGCGCTGCGCGAGAGCGGCATGCCGGACCGGGCGCTCGAGGCGTTGTTGCGGCGGTGTCAGGAGCAGAACCCGCGGTGAATGTGTCGGTCTGAGCTTCGTCCGTTTGGCCAACGCTTGTCGCCCGACGATCCGTTCGCCTGTTTTTCCGTTAAGGTCATTCCCTGAAAGCAAGACCAACTCTGCGCGAACTTCGCATATTGCGAAGTTCGCGTTTTGCGAATAAAGTGGATTCCGATTCAAGGGGCATGCAATGACCAAAGCGAAATCTGTCGGCAAGGGAAAGCAGCATGCGGGTGATTTCGAGGAAAGTGCTGGAAGAATTCGTTGATAAGCACTCGGTCGCGAAGAGTTCTCTTTTCTCTTGGTATCGATTGGCAAGCAAGTGCCAGGCGGATGATCTGGCCGGACTCAAGAAGACTTTCGGCTCCGTTGACTACGTTCCGCCGCAGTACTTCGTGTTCGATGTCGGCGGCAACAATCTTCGCGTCGTCGCCGCTATCCACTTCAATCGGCAAATGTTGTTCGTTCGTCATGTGTTCACACATAAACAGTACGATCAATGGACCCAAGCAAACAGAGCAAAATGAAAGCTCATAGCCATTCGAGAGGCGTTCCCGAATTCGCGAAGACGTGGTCCACGTTACAGGGCCAGGTATTCCTCAAGCCGATCCGCAGCGAAGACGACTATCGCCGGATGGTTGCGCTCGCCAACGAACTGGCCGATCACCTCGAAGACGAAGAAGGCTCGCTCGCCGATCTGTTCGGCGTGGTCACCGACCTCATCGAAGTATGGGAATCGCATCATCCTGATTTGCCCGAGGCCGAGCCCAAAGACCTGCTCCGCTATCTGCTCGGCGCCCACGACCTGAAACAAAAAGATCTGGCCGACATCGCTTCGCCTACCGTGATCAGCGACATCCTTGCCGGCCGCCGCGCGATCAGCAAGAGCGTCGCGAAGGCATTGGCCGAACGCTTCGGCACCGAAATCAGCGCCTTCATGTGATGCTTTCCGTCATGACCGGTCGCCCTTTGCCGCCACCCGAAACATGCGCGCCGCGCCACGCAGCCTGCCGTTTCCCTTGGTGTATGCTTAACTTTCCGTTAATTCGCGCCCGGGACGTCCCGGGCGCTCCGCTATGAACGAACCCTATCCCAGTCGACGACACTCCGACAAACCGCACGAAAAGCGCTCGCTGCTCGAACGCCTGACCGATTTCATCTCGCACGAGCCCGAGTCACGCGACGAGCTGCTCGAAGTGCTTCAAGACGCCCACGAGCGCAACCTGCTCGACGCCGATTCGCTCTCGATGATCGAAGGCGTCTTTCAGGTGTCCGATCTCTGCGCGCGCGACATCATGATTCCGCGTGCCCAGATGGACGCCATCAACATCGCGGAAACGCCTGCCGAATTCATTCCGTTCGTGCTGGAAAAAGCGCACTCGCGCTATCCGGTGTACGAGGGCAATCGCGACAACATCATCGGCGTGCTGCTCGCAAAAGACCTGCTGCGCTATTACGCCGAAGAAGAGTTCGACGTGCGCGGCATGCTGCGCCCCGCCGTGTTCATTCCGGAGTCGAAGCGCCTGAACGTGCTGCTGCACGATTTCCGCGTGAACCGCAATCACATCGCCATCGTCGTCGACGAATACGGCGGCGTCGCAGGCCTCATCACCATCGAGGACGTACTGGAGCAGATCGTCGGCGACATCGAGGACGAATACGACTTCGACGAGGAAGCCGGCAACATCATGCCGTCGCCGGACGGCAAGTTCCGGGTGCGCGCGCTGACGGGCATCGAGCAGTTCAACGAAGAGTTCGGCACCGATTTCTCCGACGAGGAAGTCGATACCATCGGCGGGCTCGTCACGCATCGCTTCGGGCGCGTGCCGCATCGCGGCGAAAAGGTGCGCATCGACGATTTCGTGTTCGAAATTCTGCGCGGCGACGCCCGGCAGATCCATGTGCTTCTGGTTCGGCGCGTGCCGAATCTCACGCAACAATCCCATTCCGGTGACGACGAGGGCGAGCTGCGCGACTGATCGCGCAGCACGACGCGTCCGCCGCCGCTCGTGGCCCGGACGCGACGCCCCATCCGCCAAGCCTTTCCCCGCATTCAATGGCCGATTCATCGTTTCGCTTGTTCCCGTGGCGACGCAACGCAGAGAGCGCGTCGACTGCCTCCCGCGCGCTTCCCTTCTGGCATTACCTCGTCGCGGCCGTGCTTGGCGCGGCCAATACGCTTTCCTTCGCGCCGACGCCGCACGGCGGATGGATCGAGCTCGTCATCTTCGCGTTGTTTTTCGCGTGGCTTTCGCGCACGAGCAGTTGGAAAAGCGCGGCGCTGACCGGCTGGGCATTCGGCTTCGGCAACTTCGTGACCGGCGTCTGGTGGCTCTACGTCAGCATGCACTTCTACGGCGGCATGGCCGCGCCGCTCGCGGCCGCCGCCGTCGCGCTGTTCTCGCTCTATCTGGCGATGTATCCGGCTGCATCGAGCGTGGTCTGGTCGCTCGTTGCAGGACGCGCCCGCTTCGGCGATGAAGACGCCCGCACCGCCCGCGATATCGACGCCGCCCCCCGCTACGCCCCGACGTGGCACGGCGCGTTCGCGTTCGCGAGCGCGTGGGCGCTCGGCGAATGGCTGCGCGGACTCGTCTTCACCGGCTTTCCGTGGCTCGCGAGCGGCTATGCGCAAGTGGACGGGCCGCTCGCCGGATATGGTCCGGTTGCCGGCGTGTACGGCGTCGGCTGGGTGCTGGCGCTGGTCGCGGCGCTCATCGTGCAGGCGGTTTTCCACGTGCGGCGAACGGGTCGTGGCGCGCGCGCGTTCGTGCCCGCCGTGGCCGCGCTGGCGTTGATCGTCGCGGGCCTGCTGCTGTCGCTCGTCAGATGGACGACGCCCGCGAACGCGCCGCTCGATGTGCGTCTGTTGCAAGGCAACGTGAAGCAGGAGATGAAGTTCGAACAGGCGGGCGTGAACCAGTCGCTGGCGCTGTATCAGCGGCTCATCACCGAAAAGCCCGCCGATCTGATCGTGACGCCCGAAACCGCGCTGCCGGTGCTGGCCGTGCAAGTGCCGCAGGATTTCGCGACCGCGATTCGCAGCTTCGCCGACCGCACGAATTCGTCGATTCTTTTTGGCGCGATCGGCGTCACCGTGCTTCCCGACGGACGCGTGACCGATTTCACCAACAGCCTCTTCGGCATGACGCCGGGCGTGAACGATGTTTATCGCTACGACAAGCATCACCTCGTGCCATTCGGTGAATTCGTGCCGCTCGGCTTTCACTGGTTCGTGAACCTGATGGGCATTCCGCTGGGCGATCTTGCGCGCGGGCCTGTCGCGCAGAAGGCGTTCTTCGTGCACAACCAGCCGATCGCCGTGAACATCTGCTACGAGGACATTTTCGGCGAGGAAATCGCCCATACGATTCGCGAGCAGGAAGCGCCTGCGGGCGTGCTCGTCAATTCGACCAATCTTGCGTGGTTCGGCAATACCATCGCGCTCGATCAGCATTTGCAGATTGCGCGCATGCGGTCGATCGAAACCGGCCGGCCGATGCTGCGCGCGACCAATACCGGCATGACGGCGGTGATCGCGGCCAATGGCGAAGTCGTTTCCAAGCTGCCAACGTTCACAACCGGCGTGCTGGAAGCGCGCGTGCAAGGCACGTCGGGGCGAACGCCTTATGTGACGAGCGGGAATATGACGGTCATCGCAGTGTCGCTGTTGTTGCTGGCTTTGGGGTTCGCGTTCGCGCCGGGGAGAAGAAGAATCAACGGCAACTGAACGAAGCGTTTCTGTCCGGAATCGACGCCGGTTGCGCTGCTAGATCCATAAACGACGGAAGCCAACATAAGGCTTCCGTCGTTTTTTTATGCGAGAAACGCTGCGTTCGCGACGCCGACAATGTTTTACCTCCGAGGCGGGGAAACAACCCGAGAATGCGCCGTCGTCGAAAGTGGCCAGTGCAGTCTCGAAATGCTTTGCATGACGAAATCAACGCGTTCACTGAGTTCGCGTCGAGTGCCACGGTTCTATCACCCGCCAATACACGCTTCCGTGAAGAAAATAACGAACACCGTTCTCGTCGTCTGCGCGAGCGCATTGCTGTGCGCCGGTGCGCACGCTGAAACGCTGACGCCCGAACAGGTTGCCGACGTCTATCTGCAGATGATCGTCAAGCAAGACGACGAAAGTTTCAAACGATACACGGACTACATGACCGCAGGCCGGCAACTGACCGATCAACAGAGAGCCGATCAGACTGCTGCGCAAGAAGCACCGCGAAAAATGCTCGATTCCATGATCGACGCGGCCAAGCGCAGCAACAGGCCACGGGAAGTAACCGACGCCTATATCGAAGTATTGCGAAAGATGTCGGATGCGACCCGCCGGTCCGAGTGCCATGCAACGGGCCGCAGTCCGAATACGACGCCGGAGTCCGCACAGTCCACGACGTCGATACATTACGCCTGCAAGGTCGTCGACATCGGATCGGTCATGAAAAGCGTACCGGGGCCCGAGAAGGCCAGGAATGCCGCAAAGGGAATTCAGGCGGTCGTCGAATATTCGCAAACGCTCGCGGTCAGGATCGCGAGTGCTGCACCCGACAAACAAGTCGAAGGCGACCTGCCGCTCGTGCATAGCGATGTAATCGATCGATGGATCGCCAACCCCGAACCCGTGTTCGAAAACATTCGTTCGGCCATGCTTGGCCAGAAATAATCCACGGCCAGACGCAATCGCAACGCCGGCCGGCGCAACGCGGTCGGCTTTGGTGCGCCGAACGATTGCCGGGCCGACCCGCATCACCATCACAAAAACATCACCCGCCCCCGCCATCAGCTAAAATTCAAGGTTTTAGCACTTCGGCCGAGCCCTAGAGTCGCGTCGTCACGACGATGGCCGCGCCTGGTAAAAGGCAATCATGCTCACCTTTCAGCAAATCATCCTGACGCTGCAGTCCTACTGGAACGACAAGGGCTGCGCGCTGCTTCAGCCCATCGACATGGAAGTCGGGGCGGGCACCTCTCACGTTCACACGTTCCTGCGCGCGATCGGCCCGGAGCCGTGGCGAGCGGCCTATGTCCAGCCGTCGCGCCGCCCGAAGGACGGGCGCTACGGCGGGAATCCGAACCGCCTCCAGCATTACTATCAGTATCAGGTCGTGCTGAAGCCTGCGCCGGAGAACATTCTCGACCTGTATCTCGGCTCGCTCGAAGCGCTCGGCTTCGACCTGAAACAGAACGACGTACGCTTCGTCGAAGATGACTGGGAGAACCCGACGCTCGGCGCGTGGGGCCTCGGCTGGGAAGTGTGGCTTAACGGCATGGAAGTGACGCAATTCACGTACTTCCAGCAAGTGGGCGGCCTCGATTGCAAGCCGGTGCTCGGCGAAATCACGTACGGCCTCGAGCGCCTCGCGATGTATCTGCAGAAGGTCGAGAACGTCTACGACCTCGTCTGGACCGAGTGGGAAGAAGACGGCCCGAACGGGAAGGTGCTGCGTCAGCTCAGCTACGGCGACGTGTATCACCAGAACGAAGTCGAACAATCCACGTACAACTTCGAGCACGCGAACGTCGACTTGCTGTTCCATCTCTTCAAGAGCTACGAAGAAGAAGCGAAGAAGATGATCGACGCAAAGCTCGCGTTGCCCGCTTACGAACTCGTGCTGAAGGCCGGCCACACTTTCAACCTGCTGGATGCGCGCGGCGCGATCTCGGTGACGGAGCGCGCGGCGTACATCGGCCGCATTCGTGCGCTGTCGCGTCTCGTCGCGCAGGCTTATTACGATTCGCGCGAAGCACTCGGCTTCCCGATGCTCGGCAATCCGGTCAAGCGCGACCCCGATCTCATCACCGACCAGGAAGAAGCGCAGCGGCCCGCATGGGCGCCGCCGCTGAAGGTGGAAAGCTCGCCCACCGGCGCCAACGAACAGGCATGACGAGGCAAGACAGAACAATGACGCAATCCCATCACGCTTCCCTGCTCGTCGAGCTGCTGACCGAAGAACTGCCGCCGAAGGCGCTCGCGCGTCTCGGCACCGCTTTTGCCGAAGGCGTCGTCGAGCGGCTCGCTGCGCGCGACCTGATCGAAGGCGCGCCGTCGTTCGAAAAATACGCGACGCCCCGCCGCCTCGCCGTGCTCATCAAGAACGTGCGCGATGTCGCGCCGGAAAAGCAGGTGCGCGAAAAAGTGCTGCCGGTTTCCGTCGCGCTCGATAAGGAAGGCAAGCCCACGCCGCCGCTCGCGAAAAAGCTCGCGGCGCTCGGCTTCCCCGACTTCCCGCTCGCCGAACTCGAGCGCGCGCAGGACGGCAAGGCCGAATCCTTCTTTCTGCGCTACGCGGCCCCCGGCGCCAAGCTCGCCGATGGCCTGCAAGCCGCGCTCGACGAAACCCTCGGCAAGCTGCCGATTCCGAAGGTGATGACGTATCAGCGTCCCGACGGCACGAATGTGCAGTTCGTGCGTCCGGTGCAACGCCTCGTCGCCCTGCATGGCCGCGACGTCGTGCCGGTGAGCGCGCTCGGCGTCGATGCGGGCGATACGACCATCGGCCATCGGTTCATGTCGCAAGGCTTCGTGCCGATCGCCCATGCCGATGACTACGCCGAAACGCTGCGAACCAAGGCCCACGTCGTCCCGAATTTCGATGACCGCCGCGAGTCCATTCGCACGCAATTGCAGGCGTTCGCGGGCGAAGATCGTGTCGTGATGCCGGAAGCGCTGCTCGAAGAAGTCAACGCGCTGGTCGAATGGCCGGTCGTGTATCAATGCCGCTTCGACGAGGAATTCCTGCAAGTGCCGCAGGAATGCCTGATCCTCACGATGCAGACGAACCAGAAGTATTTCGCGCTCACCGATCATCACGGCAAGCTGCGTTCGCGCTTTTTGATCGTGTCGAACATCGACACGAAAACGCCGGGCGAGATCATCGAGGGCAACGAGCGCGTGGTGCGCCCGCGCCTCGCCGACGCCAAGTTCTTCTTCACGCAGGACAAGAAGAAGCGCCTCGAAGAGCGCGTGCCGCTGCTCGCCAACGTCGTGTATCACAACAAGCTCGGCTCCGCGCTGCAACGCGTCGAACGGCTGGAAGCGCTCGCGGGCGAAATCGCGCCGATGATCGGCGTCGATGCCGCGCTCACCCGCCGCGCCGCGCGTCTCGCGAAAGCAGATTTGCTCACCGACATGGTCGGCGAATTCCCGGAACTGCAAGGCACGATGGGCACGTACTACGCCCGCCACGACGGCGAACCGGAAGAAGTCGCGCTCGCGTGCTCGGAGCACTATCAGCCGCGTTTCTCAGGCGACGACACGCCGTCGACCGGCGTCGGTTGTGCGGTGGCGCTCGCGGACAAGCTGGAAACCATCGTCGGCATCTGGGGCATCGGCCTCGCTCCGACCGGCGAGAAAGACCCGTTCGCGCTGCGCCGTCATGCGCTCGGCGTGCTGCGCATCCTGCTCGTAAAGAAGCTGCCGATCGATCTGCGCGATCTCGTCGCAGCCGCTCAGCGTCAGTTCGCCGGCATGCCGCAGGTCGCGGATTCGACCGAAGCCGTCTACGCGTTCTTCCTCGACCGTCTGCGCGGCCTGCTGCGCGAGCGCGGTTTCGAAGCCAACGACATCGAAGCCGTGCTGAGTCTCAACCCGACGCGCCTCGACGACATCGTCGCGCGCCTCGACGCCGTGCGCGAATTCGCGTCGCTGCCGGAAGCCGCGTCGCTTGCGGCGGCCAACAAGCGCATTTCGAACATTCTGAAGAAGTCGGAGCAAGGCGCGCCGGCATCGGTGAATCCGGACCTGCTCGTGGAAGCGGCTGAGAAGAATCTCTACGCGCAGATCCAGAACGTGACGCCGCGCGTGCAAAGCCAGCTCGCCGCGCGCAACTACACGGAAGCGCTGACGGCGCTCGCCGCATTGCGTGAAAGCGTCGACACGTTTTTCAACGACGTGATGGTGAACGCGGAAGACGCCGCGCTGCGCAACAACCGTCTTGCGCTTCTGCAGGCGCTGCATCAGCAGATGAACTGCGTGGCCGACATCTCCAAGCTCGCGGCCTGAGCCATGAACAGACGACTCGTCATCCTCGATCGCGACGGCGTCATCAACGTCGATTCCGACGCGTTCATCAAGTCGCCGGACGAATGGGTCGCCATTCCCGGCAGTCTCGAAGCCATCGCGCGGCTCAATCAGGCGGGGTATCGCGTGGCGATTGCATCGAACCAGTCGGGCATCGGGCGCGGCTTGTTCGACATGGCCGCGCTCAACGCGATGCATCAGAAGATGAATCGGGCGGCCGCGGCAGTCGGCGGGCGCATCGACGCCATCTTCTACTGTCCGCATACCGCCGAAGATCAATGCGATTGCCGCAAGCCGAAGCCGGGAATGCTGCAGCAGATCATCGACCGCTTCGAGATCGATCCGGAAGATACGCCCGTCGTCGGCGATTCCCTGCGTGACCTGCAGGCGGGCGCCGCGCTCGGCTTTCCGGTACATCTCGTGCTAACCGGCAAAGGCGAGAAAACCCTCGCGGAAGGCAAGCTGCCTGCAGGCACCCTGGTTCACACGGATCTGCGCGCCTTCGCGCTCGACTTCCTCGCGCGGCATCAGGACTGATCGCCGGCCCCGTCACGACTTGCTGAGACTTCATGCGCTTCATCCGTTCGTTGCTGTTGATGCTGTACTTCGTCATGTACACGGTGCCGTATGCAATCGCCTGCTTTATCGCGTTTCCGTTCATGCGCGCCGACAAGCGCTACTGGATGGCGGCCGGCTGGTGCAAGTCGACGATCGTCGTGCTGCGTCATCTCGTCGGCATCCGCTATAGGATCGAAGGCGCTGAGAATCTGCCCGATGGCCCCGCCGTGCTCCTGTCGAAGCATCAATCCGCGTGGGAGACGCTGGCCTTTCCCGCGCTGATGCCGCGTCCGCTCTGCTATGTGTTCAAGCGCGAATTGCTGTATGTGCCGTTCTTCGGCTGGGCGCTCGGGCTGCTGAAAATGGTGCACATCGATCGCGCGCAAGGCCGCGATGCGTTTGCATCCGTCACGCGCCAGGGCCGCGCACGAATGGACGACGGCGCATGGGTCATCATGTTCCCCGAAGGCACGCGCACGCGGGTCGGCTCGCAGGGCAAATACAAGACGGGCGGCGCGCGCTTCGCCGTCGCGACGGGCGCGCCTGTCGTGCCGATCGCGCATAACGCCGGGCACGTGTGGCCGCGCAATTCGTTCATCAAGTATCCGGGTATAGTCACGGTGTCGATCGGCAAGCCCATCGATACCGCCGGTCTCTCGCCCGAAGAAGTGAATGTGCGCGTCGAGAGCTGGATCGAAACGGAGATGCGCCGTATCGATCCGCTCGCCTACGCCACGTCGAACGCGCAGCCGCAACGGGCGGGCGCTGCGGGCACGGGCCGCTGACGCGGTTCGCCTCCAGAGCTTCGAGCCGGTCGAGCCGCGTGCCCTATTCGTTCTTCTCGTCATTCCTGCGCCGGGAGCGCAAAGCCGAGCCGATGCAGAAGCCTCCCTCGCGACAGCGCCCCGCCGTCGCGCTCGATACCCTGCAACTCGATCTTCCGTTCGAGCATGCGCCCGCGACCGCGCCCGCTCCCGCGCCGCCTTCTCCACGCGGCAACGTCCCGTCTGGCGAACTGTCGAAGCCCGAACCGCTTCCGGAAGGCGTGCGTCAGCGCCGCGTGCTGTTCGGTGCTCAGGCGCTCGACTATCGGCTTAAGCGCTCGGCACGGCGCACCATCGGCTTCTGCATCGATGCAACCGGTCTCACGATCACCGCGCCGCGCTGGGTGACGATCGCGGATATCGAAACTGCAATCGGCGACAAGCAAGGCTGGATTTTTCGGAAGCTGGCCGAGTGGCAAACACGCGTGGAGCAGCGCGCGCTGCCGCGCATCGAATGGCAGGACGGCGCGGAGTTCCCGTTTCTCGGCAAGACGATCCGCGTGTCGCTGAATCCGTCCGCGAGCACGCCTTCCTTTGATGCCGACACCAACGTGCTCGCACTAGCCCTGCCCGCTTTCGCCGATGCGCAGCAGATCAAGGATCGCGTGCAAGGCTGGCTGCAGAGCGAAGCGAAGCGCATCTTCGGCGAGCGGCTCGCGGTATATGCCGAGAAGCTGGGCGCGGAGTATCGGGCTTACGCGCTGTCATCGGCGGCGACGCGCTGGGGCAGTTGTTCGAGCGACGGCAAGATTCGCCTCAACTGGCGGCTGATTCACTTTCCGCTGTGGATCATCGATTACGTCGTCGCGCACGAACTCGCGCATCTGCGTGAGATGAACCACAGCCCGCGTTTCTGGAAAACGGTGGAGTCCATCTTTCCGGAGTTTCGCGAGGCGCGCCATACGCTCAAGCATCATCCGCCGGATCTGCTGCCTGCGTTGTAAGCCGATGAGCGCGGTCAGCGCGGCTTTCCATCGAACGGTACAATTTTGCACGAACCCGCAATGCCGGCGAGTGCGACGAGTTCAGGAATCGCGCCGCCGCGAACACAACAGGAACCTCATCATGCGACTTCTCCACACGATGCTGCGCGTCGGCGACCTGCAGCGCTCCATCGATTTCTACACCCGGATTCTCGGCATGAAGGTGCTGCGCCAGAGCGAGAACACCGAGTACAAGTACACGCTCGCATTCGTCGGTTATGGCGATGAAAGCGAACACAGCGTGCTCGAGCTCACCTATAACTGGGGCGTCGAAAAGTACGAGATGGGCACCGCTTACGGCCACATCGCGCTGGAAGTGGATAACGCCGCCGAAGCATGCGATCGCATTCGCAATGCGGGTGGCCGCGTCACGCGCGAAGCCGGCCCGGTGAAGGGCGGCACGACGGTGATCGCCTTCGTGGAAGATCCGGACGGCTACAAGGTCGAACTGATCGAAAAGCATTCGTGATCTGATCGATTGCTCACCGGCAAATGCTTGCGCGCTGGCGATGAGATCGCCGCGCGCATTTTTTTGCTCGCTGAATCACGCGCGCCACATCACCCTTCGATACGCGCTCGCGTCACTCCAAGCAGATCGGACATTGCGCGGCGCGCAGCCTCCGCGTCGCGCGCGACGATCGCCGTGAAGACCGCTGTATGCTCGGCCAGCGAGGCGTTGAACACTTCGGCGCGCTTGGCGTTCAGGCGCAACTGTCCTTCGAGCGTCCGTTCGATGAGCACGCCCAGCGGAACGAGCAACTCGTTGCTGCAAGCGGCCAGCACGCACAAGTGGAACTCGAGATCGGCGCGCACCCACTCGTCGACGTTCTGCGCCGCCACCATCGCGCGATGCGCTTTCTCCAGCTTGCCGAGCGCGTGTGCGTCGTGGTTGCGCGTCGCGAGCGCGGCGGCATACGGCTCGATCATCTCGCGCATTTCCTGGAGCTTGAGCGCGAAGTGCATCGGCGGAGCGACGCGCGAATACCAGTGGAGCATGTCGGCGTCGAGCAGGTTCCAGGCTTCTCTCGGCCTCACGCGCGTCCCGATTTTCGGGCGCGACTGAATCATCCCCTTCGAGGTCAGCGTGCGCAGCGCCTCGCGCAATACCGTTCGGCTTACGCCGAACCGTTCCATCAGTTCAACTTCCCGCGGGAGAGACGAACCGGGCACGAAATCGCCGCGTAGTATGGCCGTGCCCAGTTCGTACGCCACGCGGCCATGAAGATCGCGGTGAATGATGAACTCCTTCGTCGTGCTATCGATACCCGCGCGATTATCCGCCATTTCGTCGGCTGAAAGAAGGCTGCTTCCGCCGGAAACAATACTATTAATCAGTTCACCGCGCCCAGTTTGAGCTACCATAAGAGCCTCGCCAGGAGACGCTCGCATGAAAATCACAAAACTTGAAACTTTCGTTGTTCCGCCGCGTTGGTGCTTCCTCAAAATCGAGACCGATGAAGGCATCACCGGCTGGGGAGAACCCGTCGTCGAGGGACGCGCGCATACGGTGGCCGCCGCCGTCGACGAACTCTCGGACTATCTGATCGGCAAGGATCCGCGCCATATCGAAGACTTATGGCAGGTGATGTATCGCTCGGGCTTTTATCGCGGCGGCCCTATCGGCATGAGCGCGATTGCGGGCGTCGATCAGGCGCTGTGGGACATTCTCGGCAAGCATCACGGCGTGCCGATTCACGCGCTGCTCGGCGGCCAGGTCCGCGACAAGATGAAGGTGTATTCGTGGATCGGCGGCGACCGTCCGAGCGACGTCGCGAACAATGCGCGTGCGGTTGTCGAACGCGGCTTCAAGGCCGTGAAGATGAACGGCTCCGAAGAACTGCAGATGATCGACACGTTCGACAAGGTTCAGGGCGTGATCGACAACGTGCGCGCGGTGCGCGAGGCGGTCGGGCCGAACGTGGGCATCGGCGTGGACTTCCACGGGCGCGTGCACAAGCCGATGGCGAAGGTGCTTGCAAGAGAACTCGATCCGTACAAGCTGATGTTCATCGAGGAACCGGTGCTGTCGGAGAACGTCGAGGCGTTGCGCGATATCGTCAATCAGACGAGCACGCCGATTGCGCTCGGCGAGCGGCTCTATTCCCGCTGGGACTTCAAGCACATTCTGGCGGGCGGTTATGTCGATATCATTCAGCCGGACGCGTCGCATGCGGGCGGGCTGACCGAATGCCGCAAGATCGCGTCGATGGCCGAAGCCTACGATGTCGCGCTCGCGCTGCACTGCCCGCTCGGACCGATCGCGCTCGCGACCTGCCTGCAGATCGACGCCGTCAGCTACAACGCGTTCATCCAGGAACAAAGCCTGGGCATCCACTACAACACGGGCAACGACCTGCTGGATTACATCAGGAATCCGGAAGTCTTCGAGTACGACGACGGCATGGTATCGATTCCGCAAGGGCCCGGGCTTGGGATCGAAGTGAATGAGGAGAAGGTGCGGGAGATGGCGAAGATCGGGCATCGCTGGCGCAATCCGGTGTGGCGTCACGCGGATGGCAGCGTCGCTGAGTGGTAACGCGCCCGGACTAGTGCGTGAGGCGTGCTTTCACCGCGCCGCGCAGCGCGTTGGTGATGAGCATGGCTTCGGCGCGGTCGAGATCCGCTGGCATCAGCCGGCGTTCTTCCGCGCCGAGTTCTTCGATGACCGCCGCGCGCATCACGCCCGGCAGCACGCCGGCGTCGATGGGCGGCGTGCACCACGTCCCCTCCAGCTTCACGAAGATGCTCGAACGGCCGCCTTCGGAGAGTTCACCGCGCTCGTTCGTGAACAGCATGTCGAACGCGCCTTCGGTTTCGGCCGCCTTCCACGCGCGGTCGTAATCGGCGCGGTGCGTCGTCTTATGGCGAAGCAGCGTGTCGCGCGATGATTGCGCCGCAAAGCCGCGCTCCGACGCGAGCAGCACATTCACGGTTTCCGATGACAACGGCGCAAGCGGTGCGCTCGTCATCGCGATGCGCCCGCGCTTGTCGAGCGCGATGCGCAATCGATACGGCTTGCCTTCATCGAAGCCCGCGCAGTGTCGCGCGACTTCGGCATCAAGCTCACGTTCGTGGAAAGCAAAACCGAAATACGCCGCGCTTGCCTTCAGCCGCGCCACATGACGTGCATAGTGGCGCACGCCTGCGCTGCGCGTCGCGTATGTCGTCTCGAAGAGTTCGAAGCCGGGGTCGGCACCGGTTAGAAAACGCGCCTTCAACAGACACTCCTCATACTCGTTCGCGGACACGCTGTCCAGCACGATGCCCGCGCCAATTCCGAGCACGCCGCGTTCGCCCGTGGCGTCGATCACCAGCGTGCGAATCGCGACCGACAGACAGAAGTCGCCGCCTGCATCGAGCCAGCCGATTGCGCCGGTATAGAGACCGCGCGGCGTGCTTTCGATTTCATCGATGAGTTGCATCGTGCGGTACTTCGGCGCGCCAGTGATGGAGCCGCATGGAAACAGCGCGCGGATGATCGCCGCGAACGGCGTGCCGGGCACGACGCGCGCTTCGACCGTCGACGTCATCTGCCACACGGACGCATACGGCTCCACTGAAAACAGCGCGGGCACATGCACCGACCCCGTGACCGCGACGCGCGAGATGTCGTTGCGCAGTAAATCGACGATCATTACGTTTTCCGCGCGGTTCTTCGGATCGTCGTGAAGCGCGGCGGGATCGGTGTCGCGGGGCGCGGTGCCTTTCATCGGGCGGGCGCGCAGTACATCGCCCTGCCTTTCGATGAACAACTCCGGCGAACACGACACGACCGCGCGTCCGTCGGGCATCGCGATCAACGCGCCATAGCGCACCGGCTGACGCTCGCGCAGCCGTCGATACAAAGCTAGCGGCGTGCCGAACACATCGAACGCGAGCCGGTACGTGAAGTTGATCTGATACGACTCGCCGTCCACCAGCGCCTGCTGAATGGCGGCGATGGCGGCGTCGAACTCATCGCGCGTGACGCTCGGCTCGATGCCGGCCACGCCTGCCATCGACGGCGCCTCCGCATGACCGTCTTGCGCGGTCAGCCACGCGCTGGCTTCGTCACGCGACAACGCCGTGCACGCGCGGAACATCAGCACGCGCAGCGCATGATCGCCGCCGCGCCCGATCGCGCCGAACTGCAGATTGCGCCCGAATTCATAGTCGGCGACCACGACCGCATGCAAGCCGCCTTGCAGATCGCGCTCGATGTCGGCGCAGACCGCATCGAGCGAGCGTCCGTCTTCACAGACATGCTCGTGCGAGAAGTCCGTGTACAAACGACTCGACCGCCTTTCGGCGGTCGCGTCGCAATCGTCGAGCAGCGCGAATGCAGCGCTGCGTGCTTCGATCTTCATGGCCATGCTCGCATGATGCAGGCGCGCGTCAGTGCGACAGCGCGTCAGTCGAAGAAGCTCTTCACGCGATCGAACCAGCTTTTGCTTTGCGGGCTATGCCGCGCGCCGCCTTCCGTCAGCGACTTCTCGAACTGCTTGAGCAAGTCGCGCTGCTGCTCGGTGAGCTTGACCGGCGTTTCCACCTGCACGTGCACGTAGAGATCGCCCGCGATGCTCGACCGCAATCCCTTGATGCCCTTGCCGCGCAGACGGAACGTCTTGCCCGACTGCGTGCCTTCGGGCACCGTGAAGCTCGCGCGGCCCGCGAGCGTCGGCACTTCGATCTCGCCGCCGAGCGCCGCCGTCGTGAACGGAATCGGCATCTGGCAGTGCAGGTCGTCGCCGTCGCGCTCGAATACCGCGTGCTGCTTGATGTGGATCTCCACATACAAGTCGCCGCTCGGACCGCCGTTGATGCCCGGCTCGCCGTTGCCCGCCGAGCGGATGCGCATGCCGTCGTCGATGCCCGCCGGAATCTTCACTTCCAGCGTCTTCGTTTCCTTCACCTTGCCCGCGCCGTGGCAGTTCGTGCAGGGATCGGGAACGTAGGTGCCGCTGCCGTGACACTTCGGACACGTCTGCTGGATGCTGAAAAAGCCCTGCGACATCCGCACCTGGCCCTGGCCGTGACAGGTCGGGCAGGTTTCCGGCTTCGTGCCCGGCTTCGCGCCCGAACCGTGACAGACGTTGCAGTTGCTCCAGCTCGGCACGCGAATCTGCGTGTCGTAACCGTGCGCCGCCTGCTCCAGCGTGATCTCCATGCTGTAGCGCAGGTCCGCGCCGCGATACACCTGCGGGCCGCCGCGTCCGCCGCGCGCACCGGCGCCCGCGCCCGCCGCCTGTCCGAAGATGTCGCCGAAGATATCGCCGAAGGCATCGGCAAAACCGCCGAAGCCCTGCGCACCCGCGCCCGCCATGTTCGGATCGACGCCCGCGTGACCGTACTGGTCGTAAGCGGCGCGCTTCTGCTGGTCGGAGAGCATCTCGTAGGCTTCTTTCGCCTCCTTGAAGTTCTCTTCCGCTTTCTTGTTGTCCGGATTGCGGTCAGGGTGATACTTCATCGCGAGCTTGCGATACGCCTTCTTGATCTCGTCGTCGCTCGCGTTCTTCGCGACGCCCAGAACGTCGTAGTAATCCCGTTTCGCCATGTCGGTTCCATGCCGTCGCGCTTGGCCGCGACGGTTCCTCTCAGATGCCTCGGGTCAAACGACCCGCGCGTAACCTCTGACGCCCCGCTCTTGTATGCCACTCCTGAGCAGGACGCCCCAAAAAAGCAACGTGCCCGGGGAGCCGAAAAGCTCGCCAGGCGCGTTCCACGTCAGACGCTCGACGCGTCCCGGTCCTGTTCGCGCCGATGCATCGCGCGAAAGACCGCGGGCGCGTGAACGTTGCCATCCACGCGCCCTGCGGCTTAGTCCTTCTTCACTTCCTTGAAGTCGGCGTCGACGACGTCGTCATGCTGCTGGCTCGCACCAGCCGATGCAGACGAAGCCGCTTCCGCGCCGGCAGCACCCGCTGCCGCACCGGCCGCGCCCTGCTGCGCCTGCATGTCGGCGTACATTTTTTCGCCGAGCTTCTGCGAAGCCTGAGCCAGCGCCTCGACCTTCGCTTCGATCGTGGCCTTGTCGCTCGAGCTGTTCTTCAGCGCGTCTTCGAGGTCCTTCAGCGCCGCTTCGATCTTTTCCTTCTCCGAAGCGTCGACCTTGTCGCCATACTCGGCAACCGCCTTCTTCGTGCTGTGGACCAGCGCGTCGCCCTGGTTGCGGGCATCGGCCAGTTCGCGCAGCTTGTGATCTTCCTCGGCGTTGGCTTCGGCGTCCTTCACCATCTTGTCGATTTCGGCGTCCGTCAGACCCGAGTTCGCCTTGATGGTGATCTTGTTCTCCTTGCCCGTCGCCTTGTCCTTCGCGCCGACGTGCAAAATGCCGTTCGCGTCGATGTCGAAGGTCACTTCGATCTGCGGCACGCCGCGCGGTGCGGGCGGAATGCCTTCGAGGTTGAATTCGCCGAGCAGCTTGTTGCCCGCGGCCATTTCACGCTCGCCCTGGAACACCTTGATCGTCACGGCGCCCTGGTTGTCGTCCGCCGTCGAATACACTTGCGCGTGCTTCGTCGGGATGGTCGTGTTCTTGTTGATCATCTTCGTCATCACGCCGCCGAGCGTTTCGATGCCGAGCGACAGAGGCGTCACGTCGAGCAGCAGAACGTCCTTGCGGTCGCCCGACAGAACCTGACCTTGAATCGCGGCGCCCACGGCCACGGCTTCGTCCGGGTTCACGTCACGGCGCGGTTCCTTGCCGAAGAATTCCTTCACCTTCTCCTGCACCTTCGGCATACGCGTCATGCCGCCGACGAGGATCACGTCGTCGATGTCGCCGACCTTCACGCCCGCGTCCTTGATCGCGATGCGGCACGGTTCGATCGTGCGCTCGATCAGTTCTTCGACGAGCGCTTCCAGCTTGGCGCGCGTGAACTTGAGGTTCAAGTGCTTCGGACCCGACGCGTCGGCCGTGATGTACGGCAGGTTGATGTCGGTCTGAGCCGTCGACGACAGTTCGATCTTCGCCTTCTCGGCTGCTTCCTTCAGGCGTTGCAGCGCGAGCACGTCCTTCGACAGGTCGACGCCCTGCTCCTTCTTGAACTCGCCGATGATGTAATCGATGATGCGCTGGTCGAAGTCTTCACCGCCGAGGAACGTGTCGCCGTTGGTCGACAGCACTTCGAACTGCATTTCGCCGTCCACATCCGCGATTTCGATGATCGAGATGTCGAACGTGCCGCCGCCGAGGTCGAACACGGCGATCTTGCGGTCGCCCTTTTCGGCCTTGTCGAGACCGAACGCGAGCGCGGCTGCCGTCGGCTCGTTGATGATGCGCTTGACTTCCAGACCGGCGATGCGGCCCGCGTCCTTGGTTGCCTGACGCTGGCTGTCGTTGAAGTACGCCGGAACCGTGATGACGGCTTCCGTCACCGGCTCGCCGAGGTAGTCTTCAGCGGTCTTCTTCATCTTGCGCAGCACTTCAGCCGACACTTGCGACGGCGCGAGACTCTTGCCGTGCGCTTCGACCCATGCGTCGCCGTTGTCGTGCTTGACGATCTTGTAGGGCATCAGGTTGATGTCCTTCTGCACTTCCTTTTCGTCGAAGCGGCGGCCGATCAGGCGCTTCACCGCGTACAGCGTGTTCCGCGGGTTCGTGACCGACTGACGCTTCGCAGGCGCGCCGACGAGAATCTCGTTGTCATCCATGTAAGCGATGATCGACGGCGTGGTGCGCGCGCCTTCCGAGTTCTCGATGACCTTGACCTGATTGCCTTCCATCAGCGCCACGCACGAATTCGTGGTGCCGAGGTCGATGCCGATGATTTTGCCCATTTTTTATACTCTCCTAGCTTTGATCGCTTTGGCGCTGCGGCCGGAACACGCCGGCTTTTGCGGCCGATTCAACGGGCCGAACGCCCAAAATTCATACCTGTACGCAAGATAGGAGCGCCGATTTCGTTTTCAAGACCCTGAATGCGATGCGGTCTATAACTTTTTCGATTTCCTGCCGCTTCTTGCGCCTAATTTCCCGCTGCGGCGATTTTTTCGCGCGCCGCCTTCACTGCCGCCTCGAACTGCGCGATGCCGTGCCAGCCGGTTGCCCGCCCGAGCCGCTTGCCCCGATGAAAAAAGAACTACGTCGGCACGCCATGCAGCAGGAAACGGCGGCCAAGCTCGCGATGCTCGTAGACATTGCTGTGGAACCACTTGAGTCCGAGTGCGCGGATGGCGTCGGGCTGCGCGAGCATCGCTTTCTTGGCGATTTCGCAGTTGAAGCAGTCGAGGCCCCAGAAGAACACCACGGCCAGTTCGTCTCCCGCTGACGCCAGACCGGCGTCGAAGCCGGCAGCGTCGAGTTCCTGCATACCGAATTCGGAGAACGCGGTGGCATCGACGCGAATGTTGGCCATGAGCGAGTCTCGCGGCTGTTCTTTACTTCGGTGCGGCGACCGTCACGAGCGCTGGACGCAGCACGCGGTCCGCGATGATGTAGCCCTTCTGCAGTACGGCCACGACGGTGTTCGGCTCCTGGTCCGCCGGCACCATGGAAATGGCCTGATGGCGATGCGGATCGAACTTCTCGCCGACCGGGTTCAACGCGATGACGCGCCCTTTCTCCAGTGCGCTGGAAAGCTGGCGCAGCGTCAGGTCGACGCCCTCGCGCACTTTCGCGACGTCCGTCGACTGGTCGGCCAGCGCCGCTTCGAGGCTGTCGAGCACCGGCAGCAGATTTTCCGCGAAGTTTTCAATCGCGAACTTGTGAGCCTTGGCCACGTCTTCCTGAGCGCGGCGGCGCACGTTCTCCGTTTCCGCCTTGGCGCGGAGGAATTCTTCCTGCAACGCGGCCACCTTGGCCTGCGCTTCGGCGAGCGCCGCTTCGCTCCCGTTCGGAGCGGCTTGCGTTGCTGCGTCGGCGGCTGCCTGCGTTTCCGGCGCGGCTTGGGGGGTCGCCTGAGTCGGATCGGCGGCCTGGCGCGCGGTTTCGTCGGCGGGCGTCGGGTTGTGGCTCGCTGAATTCTCTTGCGTGTTTTCCATGTCGCTGAATGTTATTTCTGTGAGTGAGTCGGATGAGAAGCGCGGCCACTACTGCATCGAGCCGCGCTTCGTAGCACTAGCGGCGGAATTTGGGGCGCCAGAAGCATTTTCAAGGCTTCTTACGACGAATTTGTACGCTGGACACCACAGCGCGCCGAGCCGGAAACAGCCGGTAACGCACGCCGGCGAGAAACAGATTGAGCGTAGCGATGCCGTCGCCTACACTTCGAAAAGGCATCGCAGGAAGCACGTTTACCCTCATCCTGCGAATGCTTCAAACCGCTTACGCCTCGCCCGTTTCCTGACCTCGTCCGGTCGAAAGACCGCTCAGCCCGCATAGCCGGGGGTACCATGAAACTGACCTTTGCTGTCGCGGTGGTCGCCCTGGTACTGACTGCGGGCACGACCACCATCTGCTTGTCCGGTGCACTGACCGCCCGTAACACCGAGTACGGCGGCGTTCATGCGACCCTGGAAGAGTTCTTTACTCCGACCCAGAAAACTTATCGATGATGCGGCGATCCCGCTTCGTCGGCCTGCCCGGCATGCCGGCCGCCGGTTCGCGATACGTCTTGCGGCGTTCGGCTTCCGCGAGCCGCTTCGTGCGGCCTTCTTCGGTCTCGGCGTAAAGCGTCTGCGCGACCGGCGCGGGGCCGCGCACGTCGCAAAGGCCGAGCACTTCGACCTGCCAGACAATCCGCTCGATATCGATTTCGACGATATCGCCCACGCGCACGTCCTTCGACGGCTTCACGTTCGCGCCGTCGATCCTGACGCGGCCCTTTTCCACCGCATCGCTCGCGAGGGAGCGCGTCTTGAAGAAGCGCGCCGCCCACAGCCACTTGTCGATGCGCAAACGCGCGCCGGGTTCCGTCGAAATCTTGTAGTTCATGGCGATTCTCTTGCGATGACCGGCTTCAGGCGGCGACCGTCACCGGTTGCGCGCCCTGCACGGGCCATCCCTGCAGATGTTGTGCCGCAATCTCGCCGAGCGCCTTGATCCATGCCGGCGATGCGTTCAGGCACGGAATCCGGTGGAACTGCTTGCCGCCCGCCTTCAGAAATTCGTCGCGCACCTCGATGCCGATTTCCTCGATCGTCTCAAGGCAATCCGCCGTGAAGCCGGGGCAAAACACGTCCACGCGCCCGACGCCGGCCGCGCCCAGTTCCGCCAGCGTCGGCGCAGTGTAGGGCTGCAGCCATTCCGCGCGGCCGAAGCGCGACTGGAACGTCACGCGGCATTCGACCGGCGTAAGCCCGAGCGCGGCAGCGAGCAGCGAACCGGTCAACTGGCACTGGTCGTGATAAGGGTCGCCGAGGTCCATCGTGCGCTTGGGCACGCCGTGGAAACTGAGTACGAGCTTGTCGCCGGCGGAGAAGTCCGGCTGGCCGTGAACGCGCCAGTATTCGCGCACCTGTTCGGCGAGCGCCGAGATATACGCCGGATGATCCGCGTAATGACGAATCGTCCGGATTTCCGGCTGGTTGCGCACGCGCTTGAGCGCCGTGAAGGCGTCGTCGAACGCGGTGGCGGTCGTCGACGACGAGTATTGCGGATACATCGGCACGAGAAGAATGCGGTCCGCGCCTTCGAGCTTCATCTGATTGAGCATTGCGCCGATGCCTGGCGTGCCGTAGCGCATCGCGTAATCGACGATCACGTGATAGTCGTTCGCCGCGAAAAGCCGCCGCAGCTGTTCGACCTGCTTCTCCGTGTACACGCGCAACGGCGAGCCCTCCGGCAGCCACACCTGTGCGTATTTCTTCGCCGACGCACGGCTGCGAAACGGCAGGATGGCGCCGCGCAGAATGATCTGCCAGATGAACGACGGAATTTCGACGACGCGCGGGTCCGACAGAAACTGCGCCAGGTATTTGCGCACCGCTCGCGGCGTGGGCGCGTCCGGCGTGCCGAGATTGATCAGCAGCACAGCGACGCGATGTGAAGCGCTGGGCTGCGAAGGCAACTCGAGGTCGAAACGCATAGGGCAAGGCGGCCGGAAGGCATCGAAAGGTGAAGGTCATTATAGCGGCGCGTTCCGGCGCGCATCATTGGCCGAATGGCCTAGTGGCGGCGCGCCTCTACGACGCGGCATGATGCACGGAAGTGCCGCGCTGCTGCTCGTGATTGCGGGTTGATGCTGACTACTGCTGACTGAGCGACATCGACAGCAGCCGCGCGGTGATGTCGACGATGGGAATCACGCGGTTGTAGGCCATGCGCGTCGGGCCGATCACGCCGAGTGTGCCGACGATCTTGCCGTTCACTTCGTACGGCGCGGTTACGACGCTCATTTCCTCGATCGGCACGAGATTCGACTCGCCGCCGATGAAAATCTGCACGCCTTGCGCGTGGCTCGACACATCCAGCAATTGCAGGAGGCTCGTCTTTTGATCGAACAAGTCGAAGAGTTTGCGCAGGCGCGCCATGTCGGAAGACAGATCCGCCACTTCCAGCAGGTTGCGCTCGCCGGAAATCAGCACCGTTTCGCCGGGGTCGGCTTCCGCCGTGCTCGCGACGACCGCCGCCTGCATCAGCGTGGTCATGTCGCCGCGCAACTGGTCGATTTCCTCGCGCAGCCGGCGGCGCACTTCGTCGAAGGACAGGCCCGCAAAATGCGCGTTGATGTAATTGGAGGCTTCGGTGAGTTGCGAGGGCGAGTAGTCGCGCTGCGTCGCCATCATGCGGTTCTGCACGTCGCCCTCGGGCGTCACGATGATCAGCAGAATGCGCTTGTCCGACAGCCGCATGAATTCGATCTGCTTGAACATGTGACTGCGGCGCGGCGTGAGCACCACGCCGGCGAACGACGACAGGCTCGAGAGCACGCTCGCCGCCGCGGCGACGATTTTCTGCGGCTCCTGGCCTTGCAGCCGCGTCTTGACCGCGGTGGTCATCGCTTCGTCCTGCGGCGCCTCGACGGTCAGCATGGTATCGACGAACAGCCGGTAGCCGCGCGGTGTCGGAATGCGGCCCGCCGACGTATGCGGACTCGCGACGAGGCCCAGGTCTTCCAGGTCCGACATGACGTTGCGGATGGTCGCGGGGCTGAGTTCGAGACCGGAATGCCGTGACAACGTGCGCGAACCGACCGGCTGACCTTCGGCGATGTAGCGCTCGATCAGCGTCTTGAGGAGGGTTTGTGCACGTGGGTCTAGCATGGGCAAATTTTAGCGCAACGTGTCGGGGCGCGACGACCGCCGCCGCCGCTTCGATGTCACGAGCGCAAGCACGCGTGACCCGTTCAATGTCTGTTCCATTCTATCCAGAAACGAACCGTGCGCCGACGTCGCGGCATGTCGTCCGTCGCTGCGGGCCGCCCCGGTTCTTTTCGCCTTCCACCTATGGTGTAATGCCGGCATGGAAATTGGCCAATTCAAGACCGTCGCCCTCGTCGGGCGAACCAATACACCCGGTATCGAGGCGCCGCTGAGATCCCTTGCGGAGCACATTGCGAACCAGGGGTTCGAGGTCGTGTTCGAAGAAGGCACGGCGAAGGACGTGGGCGTGACGGAGTACCCGGCGTTGTCCATCGCGGAGATCGGCGCGCGCGCGGACGTCGCGGTCGTGCTCGGCGGCGACGGCACCATGCTGGGCGTCGGCCGGCAGCTTGCGCCGTACAAGACGCCGCTCATCGGCGTGAATCACGGGCGGCTCGGGTTCATCACGGATATTCCGCTCACCGAGATGCGCGAACGGGTGCCGCAGATGCTCGCCGGCCAGTTCGAACGCGAGGAGCGCACGCTGCTCGAAGCGCGCATCGTGCGTAACGACAAGCCGATCTACCACGCGCTCGCCTTCAATGATGTCGTCGTGAATCGCAGCGGCTTTTCCGGCATGGCCGAGCTGCGCGTCTCCGTCGACGGCCACTTCATGTACAACCAGCGCTCGGACGGGTTGATCGTCGCGACGCCGACCGGCTCCACGGCGTATGCGCTGTCGTCCGCCGGGCCGATACTGCATCCGCAACTGCAAGGCTTCGTGCTGGTGCCGATTGCGCCGCATTCGCTGTCGAACCGGCCGATCGTGCTGCCCGACGATTCGAAGGTCACGATTCAGATCATCGGCGGCCGGGACGTCAACGTGAATTTCGACATGCAGTCGTTCACCGCCGTCGAACTGAACGACGCCATCGAAGTGCGGCGCTCGCGCCATACGGTGCCGGTGCTGCATCCGGTCGGCTACAGCACGTACGCCACGCTGCGCAGGAAACTGCACTGGAACGAGCATCCCTCGCAGGACTCGTCCGTCTGACGCAATCTCGCTGAACCCTCATCCCGAAGCGTCCATGCTCCGTCATCTCTCTATTCGAGACTTCGTTATCGTTGCCGCGCTCGACATCGAATTCGATTCGGGCTTCACGGTTTTTTCGGGTGAAACCGGCGCGGGCAAGTCGATCCTGATCGACGCCCTCGCCCTCACGCTCGGCGCACGCGCCGACGCGAGCGTCGTGCGAACCGGCGAGGCGCGCGCGGACATCACCGCAGAGTTCGGCACGCACGCGCAAGCCGCGCGCTGGCTGGACGAGCACGCGCTCTCGCAGGATGGCGACACGGTGATGCTGCGTCGCGTCATCGATTCCAGCGGACGCTCGCGGGCGTTTATCAACGGGACGCCGGCGACGCTTGCGCAACTGCGCGAAGTCGGAGAAATGCTCGTCGATATTCACGGCCAGCACGCTCATCAGCTATTGATGCGGCCGGATGCCCAGCGAGAGCTTTTCGACACGCACGCTGGCATCACCGATACCGCGAATGCGGTGAGCCGTGCCTGGCGGACGTATCGCGAGGCGCAGCAGGCCGTCGACGCCGCCCAGAGCCGCGATCGCGAGCTGCAACTGGAGCGCGAGCGTCTCGCGTGGCAGTTGAGCGAATTCGACAAGCTCGCGCCGCAGCCCGGCGAGTGGGAGGAAGTGAGCGCGGAGCATCATCGGCTGTCGCATTCGGCGAGTCTGATCGACGGCGTGCAGAGCGCCCTCGGCGCGCTTTCGGAATCCGACGAGGCGATGATCTCGCAGCTTGGCGCGATCACGTCGAAATTGCGCAGCCTCGCGGATATCGATCCGGCGTTGACCGACGTGCTGGCATCGCTCGAACCCGCCGAGATTCAATTGCAGGAAGCGGCTTATTCGCTGTCGCACTATGCGCAGCGTCTGGAGCTCGATCCGGACCGGCTCGCGCAAGTCGAAAGGCGCATGGAACAATTGCATTCGACGGCGCGCAAGTTCCGCCTGCAACCCGAAACGCTGCCGGAAGAACACGAAACGCGCCGCCGCCAGTTGGCCGAACTGGACGCCGCAGCCGATCTCGACGCGCTCAACGCCGCAGCGGACAAGGCGAAGGAAGCCTATCTCGCCGAAGCGAAAGTGCTGTCGAAGGCGCGCGCGAAGGCGGCCAAGGCGCTGTCGAAAGCGGTCACGGAAGGCATGCAGGAATTGTCGATGGCGGGCGGCAGCTTCGACGTCGCGCTCGTGCCGCTCGCGGAAGGCGGCGCGAACGGGCTGGAGCAGATCGAGTTCCGCGTTGCCGGTCACGCGGGCGTCGCGCTGCGGCCGCTGGCGAAGGTCGCGTCGGGCGGCGAGCTTGCGCGGATCAGCCTGGCGCTCGCGGTGATTGCGAGCACCGCCAGCCCGACGCCGACGCTGATCTTCGACGAAGTGGATACGGGCATCGGCGGCGGCGTGGCGGAAGTGGTCGGACGGCTGCTGCATCAGCTCGGGCGCGATCGCCAGGTGTTGTGCGTCACGCACTTGCCGCAAGTGGCGGCGCGCGGCGATCAGCATTTTCAGGTGGCGAAGTCGTCCGACGATGCGGGCGGCACCGTCAGCACGGTCACGCCGCTCGACAAGGCGAGGCGCATTGAGGAAGTCGCGCGGATGCTCGGCGGCATCGAAATTACCGCGACGACGCGCAAGCATGCGAAGGAGATGTTGGCGGCGTGAGGCGTGAGGCGGGGACGGCACGAAAATTTCGCTACCGTCCAGCTCCCCTTACTCAGTCCCTTCCGCGAACACTCTCGTCCACAACCTCGTCACTGCCTCGCGCTCCTCGCGCACGCTTTCCGGATCGACCCGAGCCTTTTCCATCCCGTCGAGCCGCAGCGTGTGCTGCAGCTTCCGGTAACGCCGATACGCCGCGCCGATCGTTTCCGCCTCGTCGCCGGCGATAAGTCCGCTGCGCGCCGCAATCTTCAGCAGCGTGATATTCCCCGCATTGCGCACAAACTCGCGATGGGTCCGCGCATGCAGCAGCACCCAGTACTGCACGATGAACTCGATATCGACCATGCCGCCACGATCGTGCTTCAGGTCGAACAGTTCCGTGCGATTCGGATGCCCCGCCAGCACGCGCTCGCGCATCGCGACGATCTCGCGTGCGAGCGCCGCAGCATCGCGCTCGGTGTCGAGCACGTCGGCGCGAATCGATTCGAACTGCGCGCCGATGTCCGCATCGCCCGCGCTGAAACGCGCCCGCGACAGCGCCTGATGCTCCCACACCCACGCGGTATTGGCCGCATCGCCTTCGCGAATCTGATAGCGGCGGAACGCGTCGAGGCTCGTCACGAGGAAGCCCGATTCGCCATTCGGCCGCAGCCGCAAGTCCACGTCGAAGAGCGTGCCGGCGCCGGTCGACGCCGTCAGCCACGTGATGAGGCGGCGCGCGAACATCGCGTAGATGTCGGCGGCGGCATCGTCGGGGTCGTCGTAGAGAAAGATGATGTCCAGGTCCGACGCGTAGCCCAGTTCCTTGCCGCCCAGCTTCCCATACGCGATGACGGAAAAGCGCGGCGTCTCGCGATGCCGCTTCGGGAACTGCTTCCACACCGTCTGCACGGTGACGTCGAGCACGGCGTCGGCGAGTTCCGACAGCCGGTCGCTCACGTGCTCGACACTCAGCCGCCCGGCCAGATCGATCAGCAGAATGCGGAACACTTCAGCCTGATGCGCGTGCCGCAGCAAGTCCATCTGATGCTCGGCATCCTCGGCGGCGGTCAGACGCGCCAGCAGCGAGCGTTTGAATTCGGGCCAGTCGAACGGACTCGCGATGGCTTCGTCGTCGAGCAATTCATCGAGCAATTGCGGATGGCGGATCAGATAACCCGCCGCCCAGCGCGAGCCCGACAGCACGGACAGCACGCGATCCAGCGCCGCCGGATATTCCGTCAGCAGCGCGAGATACGCGCCGCGCTTGGCCGTGGCTTCGAGCAGATCGAACAGACGCGCGATGGTGTCGCCGCGACGCGCGGGGTCGATCGACTGCACCGCTTCGAGCGCGCGCTGCGCGACGATATCGAAGCGCTCGCGGCTTCTCTCGGGCAAGCCGGCGTAGCGCGATGAATTCCACACGCCGGTCAGCCGCGCGAGCACCGGCGACGGGTCCGCGAAGCCCAGTTCCTTCAGGCGCGCGGCGAGCTCTTCCTGCGCGGAATCGTCGGCGAGGGCGCTGCTCCAGATCCACGATGCCGCCGAATCGTCGGCCACGCCGCAGCCGTTTTCGCCGCTGACTTTGTCGGCGAAGATCGCATCGAACTGCTGTTCGACGAACTCGCGATGCGCATCCAGCTTCGTCATCAGCGCCGCGTAATCCGTGAAGCCGAGCGACGACGCGAGCAGCGCGCGCTCGTCGTCGGCGACGGGCATCGCATGCGTCTGCGCGTCGTTGCGATACTGCAGCCGATGCTCGACCGTGCGCAAAAACAGATACGCGCCGGTGAGCCCATCGCGCACGGCGGTCGAAATGAGTCCATGCGCCTCCGCGCGCTCGAGCACCGCGAGCGTCGGCCGGATACGAAAATCCGCAGCCTGTCCGCCGCGAATCAACTGGAACACCTGCGCGCTGAACTCGATTTCGCGAATGCCGCCGCGCCCGAGCTTGATGTCGTCGGCCTTGTCGGGGCGCATCGACGCGCGCCGCCGCGCTTCCTGGCGAATCTGCTGATGCAGCGAGCGAATCGCCGCGATCACGCCGTAATCGAGATAGCGGCGATAGATGAACGGCGTCGCGATGGACTCGAGCTGCTTCGCGAGCCGCTGCGCGGAATCGCTCTCGCGCTCGGAAACGAGCCGCGCCTTGATCCACGCATAACGCTCCCATTCGCGGCCCTGCACGTAGAAATACTCTTCGAGCATGCCGAGGCTGCAGACGAGCGGTCCGGAATCGCCATTCGGACGCAGCCGCATGTCCACGCGGAACACGTAGCCATCCTCGGTGAGTTCCGCGAGCGCGCCGATCAGCCGCCGTCCGAGCCGCGTGAAAAACTCCTGCGTCGTCAGCGGGGAGCGCTTGCCGCCCGCCGTTTCGCCGTCCTCTTCGTAGACAAAGATGAGGTCGATATCCGACGACGCATTCAGTTCGCGCCCGCCGAGCTTCCCCATGCCGACGACGCCGAGCGTCAGCCGTTCGCCGTCCGGTCCGCGCGGTTCGCCAAACAGCGCTTCCAGATCCGCCGACAACACCGCGAGCGCGCGTTGAATTGTGACCTCGGCGAGGTCCGTCATTGCGCCGGTGACTTCGGCAACATCGGCCGCGCCCGACAGGTCGCGTTCCATCACGGTGCAGAAAACATCGGTGCGCAGCCGGCGCAACGCGGTCTTCAGCGCGGCTTCGTCGAGCGCGCCGCTTTCGCCGCAACGCGTGCAAAGTTCCTCGAAACGGGCTTCGATCCATTCGCGCGTGACGGGCGTCTGCGCCCACTGCGCCACGAGCGGCGCAAGTTCGGGACGCGCCGCATAAACACGCGCCGCATAGTTGGAGTAGCCGGAACTGCGCAGAGTCACATCGGTCATGAATGGTTAGGCTCGCTCGTTGCTTTGGGTCGTTTGCTGCTTGCCGATGCTGTCGCCCGGCTGCACCGCCGGGCCTCGCCCGCTTCGCCGCGAGGCTTGCGGGGCGCGGCTTTCCGGGCTTTCTCGAGTGCGCGGGCGAAGCCGTCCACGACATACCCTGTGTTACATTGCAGCGTCAAACACGCAAAACTACCATATCGCCGAACAGCCGCAGCATGTCCGACAGCAGACGATCCGTCGACCCGACCGAAGTTGGACAAGCCAAGCCCAGCGGCAACGCCGAGCGCGTCCTGTCGCGTGTCTTAAAAGTCATCCTCATCGTCGCCGTGGCGATGTACTTCGCGGTGGCGGGCATCTATCTGGGCTTGCGCTATGTGGTGCTGCCGCAGATCGATTCGTTCAGGCCGACCATCGAGCAGGCGGTGTCGTCGCGGATTCATGCGCAGCTTCATGTCGGCCGGCTTTCCGCGCGATGGAGCGGCATGCAGCCGACCATCGATATCGATAATCTCCGCATCGACGCCGCCGATGGCTCGCCCGGTCTGGCGGTTCCGCATGCGAGCGCGAGCATCGCGTGGCGGTCGCTGCTGGCGCTGCAACCCAAACTGGCCGATCTCACCGTCGATGGTCCCGACGTCATCATCGCGCGCAAGGCGAACGGTGAACTGACGGTCGCCGGCGTGCCGGTTCCGGCGCATCGCACCGGCTCCAACGCATTCACCACATGGTTGCTCGGGCAGCAGCGCATCCTGCTGCGCGATGGCACGCTGCGCTGGCGCGACGCCCAGCGCGATGCACCCGAAATCGCGTTCAAGCGTCTGAAGCTCGCGACTCTGAACGACGGCGCGCGTCACCGTCTCGCGCTGACCGCGCCTGCCGATGGCGACGTTCTGCATGGTCCGCTCGACGTTCGCGCGGACTTTCGCCACGAGCCGTTCACCGCGATGGGCGCGCCCGCGAACTGGACCGGCCGCGTTTATGTATCGACGGGCCCCGTCGATCTGCCGATGCTCGCGCGCTACGTAAAGATGCCGTTCGCGGTCTACGATGGCCGCATCGAAAACCGCATCTGGCTGAACTTCGCACGTGGCCAGCTACAGACGGCAAACGGCGATCTCACGGGCGGCAACATCGCGCTGCGCGTGCGCGCGACGCAGCCGCGTCTCGATCTGCCGGTGGCGCGCTTCGCATGGACCATCGGCAAGAAGGACACCACGTACACGCTGAACCTCTCCGACCTTCGCGCCGAACTCGGCCAGCCTTCGCTCGAAGACGGCACGACGGTCGCGCGCCTGCTCACGATGCAGAGGCTCACGGGCACGTATCGTCCGGCGTCGGTGAACAAGGGGCTGCTGTTTCGCATCGCGGGCGATCAGATCGATCTCGGCATCCTCGCCGAATTCGCGCGCACGCTCCCGCTGCCATCGCGCGTGCTCAACGAACTCGTGCGCTACAACCCGCGCGGGCAGGTCGCCAACTACACGATCTACACCGAACGCGCCGCGCCCAAGACCGAGGAAGAAGCCAAGCAGCAGCGCGATAAAGGCGATGCGAAGATCGTCCATTACGCGTTCAAGGCCGAGTTGCAGGGCATCAGCGTGCAGGCGCAGGAACCGCCGCCGGGACTCACGATCAACAATCGGCCGCGCGCGGGCATCCCGGGCATCGAGAATCTGTGGGGCGCCGTCGATGCCAACGAGTCGCAAGGCAAAATCGTCATCGACACGAAGAACGCGGCGGTGACGATCCCCGGCGCGTTCGACGATCCCCGTCTCACCTTCGATTCCCTGCAAGGCCGCGCGAACTGGACCGTCGCGGACGCCATCGCGCCGGGCGAACTGCGGCGCGCGTTCACGATTCATCTCGACACGCTGCGCATCCGCAACGCCGACGCCGAAGGCGAAGTCACCGCCGCGTACTGGAACCAGGGTCACGGGCGCGGCAATCTCGACCTCAAGGCGAAGGTCGATTATCTGAAGGCGGCGCGCCTCGTCCGCTATCTTCCGACGAGCCTCAACGAACGCGTGCGCGTCTATCTCGGCCATGCGCTGCGGGCGGGCATCGCGCGCAACGGCACGCTCGAGATTCACGGCGACCTCACGCGCTTTCCGTACGCGAAAGCGCCGGACGCGGGCATTTTCCGCATCGAAGCGCCGTTCACGGGCGGCAAGTTCGATCCCACGCCGTTTCCGCCGCGCAAGCTGCAGAACGGCCTGCCGAACTTCTGGCCGGCGTTCGAGGGCATCGACGGCACGTTCAGGCTCGCGCAAAACAAGCTCGCCTTCGATATCCATCGCGGGCATTACAAGGGCGTCGCGGTATCGCGCGTGGCGGGACGCATCGACGATACGGGCAATCGCGAAACCAGGCTGCGGATCGACGGCGAAGCGCGCGGACCGCTCGCCGACATGCTCGACTATGTCGACAACAGCTCGCTCGGCCTGATGGCCAAGCACGCGACACGCAAGCTTGACACGAAAGGCAACGCGGCGCTGGCGCTCACGCTCGGCATTCCGCGCTATCGGCCGCCGCCGCCCGAACCGCCGCTGCGCACCGACTACAAGGGCTCGCTGACCTTCCTCGACAACGAAGTCGCGTACGGCACGCTGCCGCCGCTCACGCATGTGCGCGGCCGGGCGAACTTCGCCGCGAAGACCGTCAACGTCGATGCCCTCACCGCGCAACTGCTCGGCGGCGACGTGCGCGCGACCGGCGGCGTGCAGCCGAACGGCAATTACGCGTTCGACGTGAACGGGCGCATCGGCCCGGATGCGGCGCAGCGTTTCGATGGACGCATCGCACCGCAAGCGGCGGCGCTGCTCAAGCGTATCGATGGCGCGGCGCCCTACGAACTTCACGTGCGCGGTGCGAAAAACGCGCTGCCGAACATGCGCGCGAGCGCGGATTTGAGCGGCATCGGCATCGATCTGCCTGCGCCGTTCGGCAAGGCGAAAGGCGCGCCGATGCCCTTCTCGCTCAGCTTCCAGCCGACGCCCGGCGGCGCTTCCGGTCTGCATGATGCGCAACTCGTTTTCGGCCCGCTCGCGGCGCATTACGAGTTGCAGCAGATCGGGCGGGCGCAGGTGAAAGTCGATCCGCAAAACGCCGCCGAGCCGATGAACGTGCGCGCGCAACTCAAGGCCGTGCGCGGCGCGATTGCGCTCAACAAGCCCGCCGATTTGCCAGCCGAGGGCGTGAGCGCCGTCGCGGACATGGACACGCTCGACGCCGACGCGTGGCGCAAAATTTTCGCCGATACCGTCGCTACCGCCGCTACCGTTAGCGCCCCTGCGCAGCCGCCAGCAAAGCAGGAGCCTCGCGCGAACACAGATATCAGACAGTTCATTCCGACGCGCGCCGCCGTTCGCATCGGGACACTGAAGCTGCTCGACCGTCGCTGGAACAACATCGACGTCAACGCGACAGAAGATGCGAGGAAATGGCAGGCGAAGATCGCGTCGGATGAAGTATCCGGCAACGTCGCCTTCACGCCTGCCACACCGAACGGAAGCCCCGGCGCGATACAGGCGCGGCTCGACAAGGTGGTGATCCCCGAGAAGGCTACGGGCGCGCCCGCCGAAAAGTTCGCGAGCAAGCCGCCGCGCAACATGCCGTCCATCGACGTGATCGTCAATGAACTGGTCTATCGCGGACACGGCCTCGGGCGGCTCGAGGTGGACGCACACAACGAAGTCATCGCCGACGAGCCGATCTGGACGCTCGACAAGCTCCAGCTCGCCAATCCCGACGCGACGCTCACCGCCAACGCGACGTGGCGCACGCTGCCCGCGCCGGCGACCGCCAGCGGCGATGACTCGACGCCGCGCCGCACGACGCTCGGCTTTACGCTCGATGTCGCCAATGGCGGACAGTTCCTTGACCGCTTCGGCCTGCCGCACACCGTCAACGGCGGCGCGGGCAAGATCTCCGGGCACGCGGCCTGGAACGGCAGTCCGGCGGCCGTCGACATGAACACGCTCGATGGCAAAGTCGGCGTCGATCTTCGTCACGGGCAAATTCTGCGCGCGCCGGGCGCGGCGAAGTTGCTCGGCATCTTCAGCCTGCGCAGTCTCGCCAATCTGTTGACGCTGCATTTTGAGGATGTCGTCGGCAAGGGATTGCCGTTCGAGAAGATTACCGGCAACGCGCGCATTGAAAACGGCATCAGCCGGACCGACGACCTGCTGATGGTCACGCCGCCCGCCCGCGTGCAGATGCAGGGCGTCGTGAACCTGCCGAAGCAGACGCAGGATTTGCGCGTCAAGGTCGTGCCGACGATCGGCGCGGGTGCGGTCGCCATCGGCGCGGCGGTGATCAATCCGCTGCTCGGTCTGGGCGCGCTCGCCGCCGATCTCGCGCTCTCGAAGTCCATCCAGAAGGCGTTCGCGATGGACTATTCGATCACCGGAACGTTGACGAAGCCCGTCGTCCAGCGTCTGCATGGCGATCAGGGTAAGATCGAATCACCCGCGGCCGTCGCGATTCCGTCAGTCGCTCCATAACGCGGAGCGCATCTTCGTTCCGCCTCGCCCGCCCCGTCAGATTCACCAACCGGCGCACAACATGAACGAACCATCGAGCGAAAGCGCGGCGCAGCCGTTTCACGTCGCCGCGCTGCAAATGGTGAGCACGCCCGATCGCGACCGCAATCTCGCCGAGGCAGGACGGCTCATCGCCGAAGCGGCGCAAGGCGGCGCGCAACTCGTGCTGCTGCCGGAATACTTCTGCTTCATGGGCTTCAAGGACACGGACAAGCTCGCTATCCGCGAAACGCCCGGCGACGGTCCGATCCAGCAGTTTCTTTCCGATGCCGCGCGTGAGCATCGTGTGTGGGTCATCGGCGGGACGCTGCCTTTGAAATCGCCCGAAGCGTCGCGCGTGCTCAACACCACGCTTGTTTTCGATGCGAACGGCAAACAGGCCGCGCGCTACGACAAGATTCACCTGTTCAATTTCGAAAAGGGCGAGGAATCGTTCGACGAAGCGCGCACCATCTGCCCCGGCGGCGAAGTGCGAACCTTCGATGCGCCGTTCGGACGCGTCGGCCTGTCCATCTGCTACGACCTCAGGTTTCCGGAGCTGTACCGGAAGATGGGCGATTGCGCGTTGATCGTCGTGCCGTCCGCGTTCACCTACACGACCGGCAAGGCGCACTGGGAAACGCTGCTGAAGGCGCGGGCGATCGAGAACCAGTGCTACGTGCTCGCCGCGGCGCAAGGCGGCAAGCACGAGAACGGGCGGCGCACGTGGGGTCATAGCATGCTGATCGATCCGTGGGGCGAAGTCGTCGCGATGCGCGAGGAAGGCGCGGGCGTCGTCGCGGGCGCGGTCGATCCGGCGGGCATCGCCGAAGTGCGGCAGAGCTTGCCGGCGTATCGGCATCGGGTGATCGGCTGAATGGACTTGAAGACGCGCGTTCTCCCCTGCACATGGCCTCATCGGCGCCGGACAGTAGAATAGTCCGACACAATCGCTCGAACACGCTAAATCACGCTAATCACGCAATAGGCACCGCATGAACATCATCGAACCCGGCATTCGCAACCTCGTCACGGCAAAGGACGTCCTGCTGACGCCCTATGGCCTCGACGAAGGCGTCATCACGCGTACGCTCGCGGAAATCTTCACGCACCGCGTCGATTACGCCGACCTCTATTTCCAGTCAACGCGCAGCGAAGCGTGGAGTCTCGAAGAAGGCATCGTCAAATCGGGCAGTTTCAGCATCGATCAGGGCGTCGGCGTGCGCGCCGTCTCGGGCGAGCGCACGGCTTTCGCCTATTCCGACGATCTGTCGCCCGAATCCATTCGCCAGGCCGCGTACGCGACCCGCGCGATCGCCAAGGCGGGCGGCGGCAAGCACAAGGTAAAGCCGGCGAGCACGCTCACGGGCGTGTCGGGCCGCGATCTGTATCTGCCGGCCGATCCGCTGCATTCGCTCGATGCGAACGCGAAAGTGAAGCTGCTCGAGCGCGTCGAGAAAATGGCGCGCAGCCGCGATCCGCGCATCGTCCAGGTGATGGCGGGCCTCGCGGGCGAATACGACGTGGTGCTCGTCGCCCGCAGCGACGGCGCGCTCGCGGCGGACGTGCGCCCGCTCGTGCGCGTGTCCGTGACGGTGATCGCCGAGCAGAACGGCCGGCGCGAGATCGGCACGGGCGGCGGCGGCGGACGCTTCGACTACGGCTATTTCACCGACGACATCCTGAACAAATACGTCGACGACGCCGTGCACGCTGCGCTCGTCAACCTCGAAGCGCGCCCTGCTCCGGCTGGCGCGATGACCGTGGTGCTCGGGCCGGGCTGGCCGGGCGTGCTGCTGCACGAAGCGGTCGGCCACGGGCTGGAGGGCGATTTCAACCGCAAGGGATCGTCGGCGTTCGCGGGACGCATCGGCGAGCAGGTGGCGGCGAAGGGCGTGACGGTCGTCGATGACGGGACGCTGCCGAATCGGCGCGGCTCGCTCAATATCGACGATGAAGGCAACCCGACGCAATGCACGACGCTGATCGAGGACGGCATCCTGAAGGGCTACATTCAGGATTCGCTCAATGCGCGGCTGATGAAGATGCCGGTGACGGGCAACGCGCGCCGCGAATCGTACGCCGCGCTGCCGATGCCGCGCATGACGAACACCTACATGCTCAACGGCGACAAGGACCCGCAGGAGATTCTCGCTTCGGTGAAGAATGGCCTGTACGCGGTGAATTTCGGCGGCGGTCAGGTGGATATCACCAACGGCAAGTTCGTGTTCTCGGCGTCCGAGGCGTACATGATCGAGGACGGCAAGATCACGTATCCGGTGAAGGGCGCGACGCTGATCGGCAGCGGGCCGGAATCGCTCAAGTACGTGACGATGATCGGCAACGACATGTCGCTCGATAGCGGCGTCGGCGTGTGCGGCAAGGAAGGCCAGAGCGTGCCGGTGGGCGTCGGCCAGCCGACGCTGCGCATCGAGAAGATGACGGTGGGCGGCACGGTTTGATGCGCGCGGATTTCCCGCATCGATTTTGTCTCGGGCAGTTGTCCGGGTCGTCTTCGATGCGGATTTCCCGCGTTTTGATGCGCTGCGGCTTGTCAGCGGCGCACGTTTGAGGTTATAAAGTCAGTCAACCTTTTTTGCGATACACCTTCGACCCGCCATGTCCGCCAAGTTTTACTTTTATTTGTTTTGGCATCTCAAGCCGCTGGCGGATCGAGAGGGGTGAGTCGTAGCTAAAGACACAAACCGAATTCCCGAAAAACCGCCAGCGAGTCTGGCGGTTTTTTTTCGCCGCTTATTTTTGATCGATGCCGTTGGAGAACCGATATGCCCCCGCACAATACCGATGACGTTCGAATTCGCGAGTTGAAAGAGCTCGTCCCGCCCGCGCATTTGATCCGCGAATTTCCGTGCACGGAGCCGGTGTCCGACCTCATCTTCAATGCGCGGCAATCGATGCATCGCATTCTGCACGGGATGGATGACCGGCTGATCGTCATTATCGGCCCATGCTCGATTCACGATCCGAAGGCGGCGCTGGAATATGCGGGGCGGTTGATCGAGCAGCGGAAGCGGTTTGCGGGCGAGCTGGAAATCGTGATGCGCGTGTATTTCGAAAAACCGCGCACCACGGTGGGCTGGAAGGGGCTGATCAACGATCCGTATATGGATAACAGCTTCAAGATCAACGACGGTTTGCGCAAGGCGCGCGAACTGCTGATGAATATCAACGAGATGGGTTTGCCGGCTGGCACGGAGTATCTCGATATGATCAGCCCGCAATATATCGCCGATCTCATTTCATGGGGCGCGATTGGGGCGCGGACTACGGAATCGCAGGTGCATCGGGAACTGGCTTCGGGGCTTTCTTGTCCGGTCGGGTTCAAGAATGGCACGGATGGGAACGTGAAGATCGCCGTCGATGCAATCAAGGCCGCGTCGCAACCGCATCATTTCTTGTCAGTTACGAAGGGCGGGCATTCGGCGATTGTTTCCACTGCCGGTAATGAAGATTGCCATATCATTTTGCGTGGCGGGAAATCGCCTAACTTCGATGCGGCTTCGGTCGATGCGGCTTGTAGCGATATCGGCAAGGCTGGGTTGGCTGCGCGGTTGATGATCGATGCGAGTCATGCTAATAGCTCGAAGAAGCATGAGAATCAGATTCCGGTTTGCGAGGATATTGGGCGGCAACTTGCTGCTGGGGATGAGCGGATTGTCGGCGTGATGGTGGAATCGCACCTTGTTGCCGGGCGGCAGGATTTGAAGGAGGGGTGTGAGCTTACCTACGGGCAGAGTGTTACTGATGCTTGTATTGGGTGGGACGAGAGTGTGGGGGTGCTGGAGGAGCTTGCAGTTGCGGTGAAGCAGCGGCGAGTTGTGCGAGGCGGGGGGAACTAAAGCTGCATCAATCCAAAATCGGAGACCGCGCAGGCACCTCCGATTTTTGGCTTGAGGGACCACTACAAGCGTCAAACTTTCTCGTTCCGAACATCTCATTAGCTTAATAAAACCAATTTTGCTAATGTTAGAATAGCCCATCACCAAGGACAGTCCGAATCTTCTTCCCGCCCCGCGCTACTTCATGCACTACGAACAGTACAAGCCATTGCGGAATTTTCTGAGAACTCGTCGTCTCGGTCCAAGTTTCATTGCCATATGGGCTGCATTTAGAAAACTGGACGGTAAAAATCATAGGGCGGGGCTTGACCAGCCGCATCTCCATCCTCTTGATTGGGAACTAGAGATATTGGCACGCGAAGTATTGTTGCATTCCGAACACCATTTCTCAGAGCCAATCAATCTTGATAATGACATCGTTCCGCGCGGCATCAATCACATAAGACAATTTACTGATAAGCTCGCCGCAGCGAGCATGAGTTCTCACGAAGATGTCATCGCTGCAATACCCTCATACCTTCATCAGCAGCTTCCGTGGCAGGACGAGAATTGGTTTGGACGTATTTCACGCTACGCAAGGATCGTCAATCACTGCTCGTTGAAGCGGATAATCGAAAATGAGATCAAGATATCCATTCCTGATTTTTATGCACTCGGATTAGCGGTAGCTGGTTCTCTTGCCAAATCGCCATGCGTAGACAGCGGCAACTATGCTCTGACTCCGGGAATAGCAAAAGGAGCGAGCGAGCGATTCTTTCAACTGATCGCGGAAGACTGCACTCGTCTACGCGAGATTATTCTGAAATTGCAATGCTACGACAAGACGTGGGCGTTCACGTATAACCCACTTCGAGGGAAACCACTGATTTATCACCGTGATGCGCCACAGAAGCTGCTCGGATTCAGTCAACAGCTGCTTATCTGGAGAATAACAGAAGGGCTGTATTACGACTTACCGAGAGATCGGGAAGATTTGAACAAGGGTTTCGGCGACTCGTTTCAATCATACATTGGCGACGTATTGTTGGGGGCACTCCCCTTAGACACGTTCCGCATCCAAGAAGAGAAGCGTTTTGAAGTGGCAAAGGGCTTACCCCGCGATGGAGCAGACTGGATTGTTAGCGATGCAACGGGGCACGTTTTCATCGAGTGTAAAACAAAGCGCCTAACTCACAATGCGAAAGCCGAGGGGAACAGCTCGGCGATGGAAGCTGACGTAATCAAACTCTCCGAATGCTTCGTGCAGAACTATCAAAATATCTACGACGCGCGGTGCGGTGCTAACCCTTCCTTTACATGGCGGGGGCTGCCCATGTTCAACTGCGTTGTTACACTAGAAAACTGGCGCATCAAGAGCCCGACTCACCAGACAAACCTTGATCAATTTATCCGCGCAGGCCTCGCAAAAAAGAATATTCTCCCAAGCGTTTTAAACGACGTGCCGTATCGTTTGCTAAGTGCACAAGAACTTGAGCTCGTGGCACAGGACACCACTCGCCACGGCGTCGTCGCCAACTTTGCATTGGAGTCGGCCGTAACGCGCGGCCCTTACAAGCAACTGTTCCCTTCGACACTTCCTGAATTGCTGCCCGAAATGAGCCGGCGAGGCGCCTTTACCGAGGTCACATATTTGGCGAAGCACCACCCATATGAATAGTCGCGGAGAATTGACGTGCTACATGCGGTGCCACAACACATCCTTCCCCCCATCCGCCCGATTCAACACCCTAGCCACCACAAACAACAAATCCGACAACCGATTAACATACCGTCTCGGCGCCTCATTAACCGCCTCAGCTTCGACACGCCCCAACGCAACAATCGCCCTTTCCGCCCGTCGGCAGATGGTGCGAGAAACATGCGCCAAAGCTGCCGCCCTCGACCCGCCCGGCAAAATAAACTCCTTAAGCGGCGGCAATGTCCCGTTGTATTCAGCCAGCCACCCATCCAGCCGCTCGAGATGCGCATCCGAAATCATCGAATGCCCCGGAATCGACAATTCCCCGCCTAAATCAAACAAATCGTTTTGAATAGACGTCAAAGCATCGCGAACATCGGTCGGCAACGGCTCGGACAACAGAACACCCAACGACGAATTCAACTCGTCCACATCGCCAATCGCCGCAATGCGCGCATCGTCTTTCAACACGCGTCGGCCATCGCCGAGACCGGTGGTGCCATCGTCGCCCGTGCGCGTGGCGATCTTGCTCAGGCGGTGTCCCATCACTGCTCCTCGATTATCAAAGCGTCAAAACCAGCCGTCCCATTATAGGCACGCCGCTCCTCCGCTCCGTCCTGCGCGTAAAATGAGATAACGCGTCACCGCATTGCGCAGACGGTCCGCGATCGCCGCCAAGAACCGCACAAAAGCCGCAAAAAGCCCGGAGACACCCCGTGAACCACCCCGCCGAACACGCCGCCATCCAGCACGCGCGCCGCCCCTTCCCCGCCGCGCTCCTCGAATCGCTCGAAGCACACTTCGGCGACCGCGTCTCGACCTCGGAAGCCGTGCGCGAACACCACGGCCGCGACGAATCGCCGTTCGATCCGCAACTGCCCGACGCCGTCGTCTTCGCGCGCAGCACCGAGGAAGTCCAGGCCATCGTCCGCCTGTGCGCCCAATATGACGTGCCGATCATCCCCTACGGCAACGGATCGTCGCTCGAAGGGCATCTGCTCGCGGTGCAAGGCGGCGTGTCGATCGACTTGTCGGAAATGAACAAGGTCATCTCGATCAACCCCGAAGACCTCACGGCGACCGTCGAACCGGGCATCTCGCGCAAGCAACTGAACGAAGCGCTGAAAGACACCGGCCTTTTCTTCCCGATCGATCCCGGCGCGGACGCCAGCATCGGCGGCATGTCCGCGACGCGCGCCTCCGGCACGAACGCAGTTCGCTATGGCTCGATGCGCGAAAACGTGCTCGCGCTGACCGTCGTGCTCGCCGATGGCCGGGTCGTCAGGACCGGCACGCGCGCACGCAAATCGTCGGCGGGCTACGACCTGACGCGGCTTTTCGTCGGCTCCGAAGGCACGCTCGGCGTCATCACCGAAATCACCGTGCGGCTCTATCCGCAGCCGGAAGCGATCTCCGCCGCCGTCTGCGCGTTCCCGTCGATGGGCGACGCCGTGCGCGCCGTCATCGAAACCATTCAGATGGGCGTGCCGATTGCACGCGTCGAATTCGTCGATGCGCTCGCCGTGCGGGCAATCAATCGCCATTCGAACCTGAGCCTGCGCGAATCGCCGATGCTGTTCTTCGAATTCCACGGCACCGAAGCCGGCGTCAAGGAACAGGCGAAGACTGTGCAGGACATCACCGCCGAAAACAGCGGCACCGACTTCGACTGGGCGACGCGTCCCGAAGACCGCAGCCGCCTCTGGAATGCACGCCACAGCGCCTATTTCGCGATGCTGCAACTGAAGCCCGGCTGCCGCGCCGTCACCACCGATGTCTGCGTACCGATCTCGCGGCTCGCGGAATGCGTCGTGGAGACGGAGAAGGATCTGCTCGGCTCGTCGCTGCCGTGCCCGATCGTCGGCCATGTCGGCGACGGCAACTTCCACGTCGCGATGCTCCTCGATCCCGCGAAGCCCGAAGAACTGGAAGAGGCGGAGCGGCTGAACCGGCGCATCGTCGAACGTGCGCTGAAAATCGGCGGCACGTGCACGGGTGAGCACGGCGTCGGGCTGCACAAGATGGGCTTCATGATCGACGAGCACGGCGAGGATGGCATCGCGGTCATGCGCTCGATCAAGCAGGCGCTCGATCCGAAGAACTTGATGAATCCGGGCAAGATTTTCAGCTTCACGCAGTAACGCCTCGGCAGCGCGCCCGATGGACGCGGAAGCCCCGAGCGCGCACCATAGGGCGTCGCCGCGTCAGAGACATTCATCGAACAAGCGCCAGCATCACGACCGGCGCCGGGAGGAGACATGAACGCACCCGACGAACTCAAGCCGCCGCTCACGCCGGCCGTATCGCCGAACCTGCCGCACGAGGTTGCGCCGGACCTGTCGCCGGAGCAACTCGCCGAGCGCCAGCGCGAAGTCGTGCAGGCGCTGATGGCCGTGCTGCCGACGCATTGCCTGCTCTTTCGCGACGAAGACACCTCGGTCTACGAATGCGATGGCCTCGCCGCCTATCGCCGCCTGCCGCTCGCGGTCGTGCTGCCGGAAACCGAGGCGCAGGTGCAGCGCGTCGTGCAAATCTGCGCGCGGCTTGCCGTGCCGATCGTTCCGCGCGGCGCGGGCACCGGGCTATCGGGCGGCGCGATGCCGATCCGGCATGGCATCGTGCTGTCGCTGGCGCGGTTCCGCAAAATCGTCGAGGTCGATCCGTACGCGCGCACCGCCACGGTCCAGCCGGGCGTGCGCAATCTCGCGATATCCGAGGCCGCCGCGCCTTTTGGGCTCTATTACGCGCCGGACCCGTCGTCGCAGATCGCGTGCACGATCGGCGGCAACGTCTCCGAAAATTCGGGCGGCGTGCATTGCCTGAAGTACGGCCTCACCGTGCATAACGTGCTGCGCGTGCGCGCCGTGACGATGGAAGGCGATGTCGTCGAATTCGGCTCGCTCGGGCCGGACGCGCCGGGGCTGGATCTGCTGGCCGTGCTGATCGGCAGCGAAGGCATGTTCGCGATCGTCACCGAAATCACCGTCAAGCTGATTCCGAAGCCGCAGACCGCGCAAGTCATCATGGCGAGCTTCGACGACGTCGTGAAAGGCGGCAACGCGGTCGCGGCGATCATCGCGGCGGGCATCATTCCCGCCGGTCTCGAAATGATGGACAAGCCCGCGACGCGCGCGGTCGAAGAGTTCGTCAACGCGGGCTACGACACCGACGCCGCCGCCATCCTGCTCTGCGAATCCGACGGCACCTACGACGAAGTCACCGAGGAAATCGTGCGCATGACCGCGGTGCTGCGCGAGCACGGCGCGACGCGCATCCAGATTTCGCGATCGGAAGCCGAGCGTCTCAAGTTCTGGTCGGGCCGCAAGAACGCGTTCCCCGCCGCCGGCCGCATCTCGCCCGACTACTACTGCATGGACGGCACGGTGCCGCGCCGCGCCATCGGGCCGCTGCTTGCACGCATCGAAGAGATGGAGAAGAAATACGCGCTGCGCTGCATCAACGTGTTTCATGCGGGCGACGGCAACATGCATCCGCTCATTCTGTTCAACGGCAACGACCTGGACGAGTGGCATCGCGCGGAAGCGTTCGGCTCGGACATTCTCGAAGCATGCGTCGAGCTGGGCGGGACCGTGACGGGCGAGCATGGCGTGGGCATCGAGAAGATCAATTCGATGTGCGTGCAGTTCTCGCCCGAGGAGCGCGATGCGTTTCACGCGGTCAAGCGCGCGTTCGATCCGCCGGGGCTGCTCAATCCGGACAAGGGCATCCCGACGCGCGCGCGCTGCGCCGAGTACGGAAAGATGCACATTCGCGGCGGGCTGCTGCCGCATCCCGAACTGCCGCGCTTCTAACCGGCGACGCGCTGCGCTATCCACGTTTGTCCGGGTATGGCTGCGTTAAGCGGCCAGTACAATCGACCGGACAGGCGGCACCGCCACTACAGCAGTCGAAACGAAGAGCGGGACATCCATGGAACAGGACGACATCGTCGCCGGCTGGTCGGAGCGGATCGCCCGGGCCACCGAAGCCGGTACGCCGCTGCGCATCCGGGGCGGCGGGACGAAGGACTGGTACGGCCAGACGCTCCAGGGTGAGATTCTCGACACGCGCGTGCACCGCGGCATCGTCGAGTACGATCCGGCGGAACTCGTCATCACCGCGAAAAGCGGCACACCGCTCGCCGAAGTCGAAGCCGCGCTGCGGGCGCACGGCCAGATGCTGCCGTTCGAGCCGCCGCACTTCGGCCGCAACGCGACGCTCGGCGGCTGCATCGCGGCGGGCATCGCGGGGCCGCGGCGCGCCTGGACCGGCGCGCCGCGCGATTTCGTGCTGGGCGCGGTCGTCATGAACGGACACGGGCAAGTGCTGCACTTCGGCGGGCAAGTGGTCAAGAACGTCGCGGGCTATGACGTCTCGCGGCTGATGGCCGGGTCGCTCGGCACGCTCGGCCTGATTCTCGAACTGTCGATCAAGGTGTTGCCGCGCCCCGTCGCCGAAGCCACGCTCAAATTCGACATGCACGCCACCGACGGCGTGCGCAAGCTCAACGAATGGGGCGGCCATCCGTTGCCGATCAACGGCAGCGCGTGGCGCGACGGCACGCTGGCGCTGCGTCTCGCGGGCGCCGAAGCCGCCGTCAAGACCGCGCGCAACACGCTCGGCGGCGAAGTGGTCGATGCCGTCGAAGCCGACCGCTTCTGGATTGCCATGCGCGAGCAGACCGACCCGTTCTTCGCCGTGATCGAGCCGCGCTCGGCGCTGTGGCGTCTCGCGCTGCCGTCGATTGCGGAACCGCTGCATCTGCCGGGCGCGCAACTGATGGAATGGGGCGGCGCGCAACGCTGGTGGATCACGGACACCGATCCGCAGACCGTTCGCATCAGCGCGAAGCAGGCGGGCGGCCACGCGACGATCTTCCGCGCCGGCTCGGCCTATGACCGTAATGCAGGCGTATTCACGCCGCTGCCTGCGCCGCTGATGAAGATTCATCGCGGACTGAAGGCGGTGTTCGATCCGGCGCGCGTGTTCAACCGCGGGCGGCTGTATCCCGACTTCTAGGCCAACCGAGCGGACCTGAGCGATGCAAACCAATCTCGCCGATTTCATCCGCGGCACGGCCGACGGCGACGAAGCCGACGCCATCCTGCGCAAGTGCGTGCACTGCGGCTTCTGCACGGCGACCTGCCCGACGTATCAACTGCTCGGCGACGAACTCGACGGACCGCGCGGGCGCATCTACCTGATGAAGCAGATGTTCGAAGGCGCGCCCGTCACGCGCAGCACGCAGACGCATCTGGACCGCTGCCTGACGTGCCGCAACTGCGAGAGCACGTGTCCTTCGGGCGTGCAGTACGGCAAGCTGGTCGAAATCGGGCGCAAGGTGGTCGAGGAGAAAGTCGAACGGCCGATGCGCCAGCGCCTGCAACGCCGCCTGCTCGCGAGCTTTCTGCCGAACAGCACGCTCTTCACGCCCGCGATGAAGCTCGGGCAGCAGTTCCGCGGCATCCTTCCGCGCACGCTGCGCGCGAAGATACCGGTCGCGCAAAAGCCGCTCGCGCAGCCGACGCGCAAGCACGCGCGCAAGATGCTGATGCTCGCCGGATGCGTGCAGCCCGCGATGATGCCGAACGTGAACATCGCGACGGCGCGTGTGTTCGATGCGCTCGGCATCGAGATCGTGACCGCGCCGGATGCCGGCTGCTGCGGCGCGATCCGCCTGCATCTCGGCTATAACGACGACGCGCTCGGCGACGTGCGCAACAACATCGACGCATGGTGGCCGTATGTCGAAAACGGCGTCGAGGCCATCGTGATGAACGCGTCGGGCTGCGGCGCGACGGTAAAGGAGTACGCGCACCTGATGCGCAACGATCCGATGTACGCGGAGAAGGCGCGGCGCATAGTCGATCTGACGCGCGATCTCGCCGAAATCCTGCCGCTGTACGAGGAAGAGCTCGTATCGATCGCGCGGCGGCGGGGCGTGCATACCGTCGCGTTCCATCCACCGTGCACGCTGCAGCACGGGCAGCAGATTCGCGGGCGCGTCGAGGCGTTGCTGACGGCGCTCGGCATCGAAGTGCGCCTGCCCGCGGATAACCACATTTGCTGCGGATCGGCGGGAACGTATTCGGTGCTGCAGCCGAAGCTCTCCTATGCGCTGCGCAACCAGAAGCTCGATCGGCTGGAGAAGACGGAACCGCAGATGATCGTGTCGGCGAACGTGGGCTGCATCGCGCATCTGCAAAGCGGCACGTCGACGCCGGTCACGCACTGGATTCAACTTTTGGAGCATCTGCTATACGGCTAGGCGGATTCGTATAATTGCCCGCTTACTGTCCGATTTGCTTCGAAAGCCGCTCACGCATGTCCATCGCACACCATCTCGCAGAAGTCCGGCAACGCATCGCGCAGGCGGCACAAAGCGCATCGCGCGATCCCGCGTCGGTCAGGCTGCTGGCCGTTTCCAAGACCTTTCCCGCCGGCGACGTGCGCGCCGCCTTCGACGCCGGCCAGCGCGCGTTCGGCGAGAACTACGTACAGGAAGGCGTGACGAAGATCGCGGCGCTGGCCGAGTTGCGCGGCGAGATCGAATGGCATTTCATCGGGCCGCTGCAATCGAACAAGACGAAGCTCGTCGCGGAACAGTTCGACTGGGTGCATTCGATCGACCGCCTGAAGATCGCGGAGCGATTGTCCGCGCAGCGTCCCGAAGGCGCGGCGGCGCTTAATGTCTGCGTACAGGTGAATGTGAGCGGCGAGGCGTCGAAGAGCGGCGTCGAACCCGCCGACGCCGCCGCGCTCGCCCATGCGATCGCCGCCCTGCCCGGCTTGCGGCTGCGCGGACTGATGGCGATTCCTGAACCGGCCGATACGCTCGACGCCCAGCGCGCGCCCCACGCCCGCCTGCGCGGACTGATGGACGCCCTGCGCGCCGACGGCCTCGATCTCGACACGCTCTCGATGGGCATGTCCGCCGACCTCGAAGCGGCCGTGCTCGAAGGCGCGACGGTGGTCCGCATCGGCACCGCGATCTTCGGCGCACGCGATTACACGAACTGATCACCCACTCCTTTTTCTTCTATGAAAATCGCATTCATCGGCGGCGGCAACATGGCCGCGGCGCTCATCGGCGGTCTCGTCAAACGCGGCGTCGCGCCGGCGGACATCTATGCCATCGACATCAACGACGACGCGCGCGCGCGGACCGCGAAGGAGTTCGGCGTCGCGACGGGCGCGGCCATCGACGCCACGCTCGGCGGATACGACGCCATCGTGCTCGCGGTCAAGCCGCAGGTGCTCAAGAGCGTCGCCGAGGCGCTGGCGCCGCATCTGTCGCAGCAGACCATCATCAGCATCGCGGCGGGGATTCGCGCGACGGACCTCTCGCGCTGGCTCAACGGCCACACGCAGATCGTGCGCACGATGCCGAACACGCCCGCGCTCATCGGCATGGGCGTGACGGGGCTGGCCGCGCTGCCCGGCGTCGGCGAGGCCGCGAAGGCGCTTGCATCGCAAGTTCTCGAAGCGGTCGGCACGACCGTGTGGTTCGACGACGAAGCGAAGCTCGACGCCGTCACCGCCATCTCCGGCAGCGGCCCGGCTTACGTGTTCTATTTCATCGAAGCGATGCAGGAAGCGGCACGCGCGCTCGGCATGGACGAGGAACAGGGCCGCGCGCTGGCCGTCGCGACGTTCACCGGCGCGGCGCAGCTTGCGGCGCAATCCGGCGAGCCGGCGAGCGTGCTGCGCGAACGCGTGACGTCGAAAGGCGGCACGACGGCGGCGGCGCTGGCTTCCTTCGACGCACAGGGGGTGAAGGATGCGATCGTGCGCGGCGCGCTGGCCGCACAAGCGCGGGCGAAAGAGATGGGAGACGAATTAGGCGCGGCGTAACCGGCGGCGGCGAGCGTCACCCGAGATAAAGCACGTTATCGCGCTGCGAAATATGTTGCCGCAGCGGGTCGCGCTCGCTGATCGCGAGCATGTTCGGGGCGATCTCGTAGAAGTCGGCATAACCCACGTCCGCGAGCAGTTTGCGGATGTCCTGCGCGTCGGTTTTCAGCGTTTCGACGAGGATGACCGGCGCGCATCGTTTCAAGGTTTCTTCAGCGCCTCTCAGCACGTCCAGCTCCATGCCCTCGACATCGATCTTGAGAAAATCGACGCGTTCGAGTTGCAGGGCATCGATGCTGATCATCGGCACTTTGACGCCGCGTCCGGAAGCGTAAGACACGTCCTGACCGATGCTCAGCGTGTCTTTCATTTCGCGCAGTTCGAGACTGCCAAAACTTCCGGCCGCGTAATAATCGGGCTGCGGAATTTCGATTTCACCGACGCGCTCGCCCAGCGCAGCGAGTTTCGCACGCGCATTCATGCAATTGTTGATCGCGAGATTACCGGCCAGCGCGTAATACACGATTTCCTGTGCCTCGAAACTCAGCACGCGACCCCAGCCGTACATTCGCCGCGCCCATTCGATTGAATGAACTCCGACATTCGCCCCGCCATCGATCGCGAAAACGCCATCGCCGAAATGGTGACGGCGCAGTTCGAGCAATTGCAGAACGAACGCAATCTCGCCGGCATCGAAACACGATGTATTGAGCAGCTGATGACCGACGCCATACGTAAAACCGTCCTTAACGGCGACATCATTTCGATTGACGATCATGGTGCCGTGATTCGATGCGGCGAGAACGTAAGCAATGGGGCGTTCTGGAAATGGCATGGCTCAGAAAAGTTGGAAAGTCATCTGGTCAGTGTAGTGTCCAGATGACCGAATGCAACTTTGATCGAGCGCGACGATTGTCATGTCATTGCGAGGCCCGAAAGCCGCGCTGCTGCCCTTATAACTTCTGCACCACGAATTCGATGCCGCACTCCGCGAACGCGGTGCGTGTCTGATCGAACCGCTCTATGCCCCGCAGAAACGCGTGATCGAGGCGCTCGATTTTCGCCACGTTCACTTCGCCGTCGAACTCGCGCAGCATGTCGAGCACGTTGATCGAGACCGGCGACCAGCTCGTGCGCTTGAACATCGTGAAGGTATGCTTGTGATCGTAATTGAACGTGGACGGCCACACGCCCTGCTCGTACATGTCCTCGTCCGGCACCGTAATGACGAGGTGTCCGCCCGGTTTCACAACACGTAGCCAGTTCCGCAACGCGATGCGCGGATCGACCATGTGTTCCAGGCAGTGTCCCGAATACAGGAAGTCGAAGGCGCCGTCGGGCACGTTCCCGAGGTATTGCGCATCGCCCTGCGGCATGTCGTAGACCGTGACGGTCTGGATGCGCGGGAATAGCTGCGCATAAACGGCGATGCTGTCGTTTCCTCCACCGATATCGATACCCATCCCCACGAGCCAGCGATTGCTGAAGCGCGCGTCCTGCAGCCGGCGGTTGAGCGAGACGCAGGTCGTGCCGGGAACGTTCAGGTGAAGCACGGGCGGCTGCGTGACATCGCCCGGAAGAAGCCACGCGCTCAGGTCGTAGTCGCCCCATGCGCGCGGCCAGAGAACCGCATAGCCGGTATCGTCAGAGAGCCAGTGCAGCGAGTGCGTGGCCTCGAACTCGCCGAGCAATGCGAGAAAGCGCGCTTCCTGATCAAAGCCGTGTGCGACGGAATCGGGCAGCGCGCCGTGCGCCACCTGGAAGTCGCGGCGATAGATGCGCACGTCGTCGATCAGGATCAGCGCATTGGCCGCGCGGCCCTTAAGCAATGCGAGTTCGTCGATGAGCGGCAGGCGCGTGGAGGGCGAGTGGCTTGCGTCGTTATAGCTGCTACCGCCAAAGTCCGCGCCAGGGAAATGGGCGTCGAGAAAAATCAGGCAACGCTGCTGTGCGATTGCGCTTTGCACGCGACCGGATTTCAGAAAATCGACGCTGTCAGACTTCGCGACATATAGCCGCTCGTTCTGCTCCGCCTTTCGATGAAGATCCTCGTAAAGCTCGCAGGAAAGCGCGTGACGCATGCCGCTATTCAACGCATGGCGGCAGGAGTTTCCCATGCCGTAACCTGTTTCGACAAACTGCGTGATTTTGTGTCGAGCAACCAGCGTTGCCACGTTGAAACGCGCGAGAGAACCCATGACTACTATCCCTGTATTGAGGTGCCAAGCTGTCGCACACAGGCGTCGTCACTACTGTGATTAACACGACAGGAGCTATGCAATGCCTCGAGACAGCTATCGGAAACGATCGGGAAGAGTTAATGCATTCGAAAATGCAGATAAACCCGATGACTTTCGACAGTAACAGAATGGCTATGCGCGCGACGATTTACGCGACCATTTGTATCGTTCGGCGATTCAATTCGAACCCTTATGCGCATTCGAGCGCCGGCTTCGGCAAAGCGAAACCAGCGCGGAATTCATCCGGAAAAGACGATCAGCTCGCGAGCGCGTATTGCAGCGCGATTCCCGCGAACAATGCGCCGCCGAGCCAGTTGTTGTGCTTGAACGCAGCGAAACATGCCATGCGGTCGCGGCCGCGGATCAGCACGTAGTGATACACCGCGCAGCCCGCTGCCGCCGCCCAACCGAGCCAGTACGGCCAGCCGAAATGAAGCGCCACGCCGATCCACACATACACCGCGAGCGTCGCCGCGTAGCACAGCATCACGGCGAGCACGTCGTATCGGCCGAAGGTGAGCGCGGAAGTGCGAATGCCGATCTTGATGTCGTCGTCGCGATCGACCATCGCGTATTCGGTGTCGTAGGCGACGGACCAGCAGACGTTGGCCGCGAGCATGATCCACGCGAGCATCGGCACCTGATCCTGGACGGCGGCGAAGGCCATCGGGATGCCGAAGCCGAACGCGATGCCGAGATATGCCTGCGGTATCGCGAAGAAGCGCTTCGTGAACGGATACGTCCCTGCGACGAAGAGCGCGAAAACCGAAAGCTGCTTCGTCAGCGTGTTGAGCGGCAGGATCAGCAGAAACGCCACGAGCGACAGCGCCGCCGCGAGCGCCACCGCTTCCCACGCCTTGATCTTGCCGGAGGTGATCGGCCGCTCGGCGGTGCGCTTCACGTAGCGGTCGAAGTCGCGGTCGGCGTAATCGTTGATTGCGCAGCCCGCCGAGCGCATGAGCAGCGTGCCTATCGAAAAGATGACGATCAGCATCAGCGATGGACGGCCATCCGACGCGATCCACAGCGCGTTGAGCGTCGGCCACAACAGCAGCAGGCTGCCGATGGGTTTGTCGAGGCGCACGAGGCGCATATAGAGCGGAAGACGGGCGAGCATGGCGGGCGGCATGAAGTCGATGGGCTATTTTAGACCACCGTCCCGCGTGCGGACTTCGCGTGCTGGACGCCCCAAAAAGCAAAAACCCGTGCTTCGGATCGCACGGGTTTTTGTCAGCATCGACGCAGTGCCGCTTTACGCGAGCATCGAGCGCAGCATCCACGCAGTCTTTTCGTGCGTTTGCATGCGTTGCGTGAGCAGGTCGGCGGTCGGCTCGTCGTTCGCGGCTTCCGTTGCCGGGAAGATTTCGCGTGCGGTGCGCACGACGGCTTCCTGACCTTCCACCAGCTGGCGAATCATGTCTTCCGCTTCCGGCACGCCTTCGGCTTCAGGAATCGACGACAGCTTCGCAAACTCACGATAGCTGCCCGGTGCATGCACGCCCAGCGCGCGAATGCGTTCCGCGATGGAATCGACGGCCGTCGCCAGTTCCGTGTACTGCGTCTCGAACATCAGATGCAGCGTGTTGAACATCGGACCCGTGACGTTCCAATGAAAGTTGTGCGTCTTCAGATACAGCGTGTACGTGTCCGCCAGCAGCCGGGACAGGCCGTCAGCAATGCGCTTGCGGTCCTTGTCGCTGATGCCGATATTGACGGCCGGTGCTGGAATGCCATTTTTCTTCGCCATGATGACTCCGTAAGAGAGTGATACGAACGTTATGCAAGCCCTGCCGGCGAACGGATCTCGGACTCCGATCGTTTCGCCGGCCGACGTTTTCGAGCGCTCGACAGTTTATCTTAGAAACGTCTGTGCCTTCCTGTCCTGCAAGGCACGCAAGCGCTGCGAACCGCGTCGTACGGCCGCATCCGCCCGGCGTCTCATGCAAAGACGCCCGCACCCGCGCCATGCAGCGCACTCGCGACGACGAGCCCATAACCGGTCGCGACGATGCCGAACGCAAGCGCCACCCGCACGCCGCGCGATGCCTGGCGGCTCGTCGTTTCGACGCGGTTCACCGCCTGTCCGATGATGTTGATAGCCTGAGCCATGATCTTTCTCCCTGATCTATCGCAGTCGCCGCGCGTCTCGCGTCAGACGGCTGCGGTGTCGTTTTCGTCGATGTCGACGCGCTGCCCGAGTGCCGCGAGCGCATCGGCGACGCCTTGCGCATAGGCCGGATCGGCGCGGCGGAAGTGCTGCAGTTGCCGTGCGACGATGCCGTTCGGCACGCCATGAATGTGCCGCGCGATGTTGCCGAACAGACGCTCGCGTTGCGCATCGTCGAACAGGCGGAACAGCGCGCCCGGCTGCGAGTAATAGTCGCCGTCCTCACGATGGTCGTAGCGATACACATCGCCCGCCGCGAGCGGCGGCTCATTGACGCTCGCGTCCTGCGCGAACTCGCCAAAGCGGTTCGGCTCGTAGTTCACCGTGCCGCCGAGGTTGCCATCGACGCGCATCGCGCCATCGCGATGAAACGGATTCGCCATCGGCGCACGCGACGCGTTCACCGGAATCTGATGGTGGTTGATCCCGAGCCGGTAGCGCTGCGTGTCGCCGTATGAGAACAGCCGCCCCTGCAACAGGCGATCCGGCGAGAAGCCGATGCCCGGCACCACGTTCGCCGGCGTGAACGCCGCCTGCTCGACCTCCGCGAAGTAGTTCTGCGCATTGCGATTCAGTTCGATCACGCCGACATCGATCAGCGGAAAGTCCGCATGCGGCCACACCTTCGTAATGTCGAACGGGTTGATGCGGTAGGTCGCGGCCTCGGCCTCGGTCATCACCTGGATGCGGAAATTCCAGCGTGGGAAGTTGCCACGGTCGATGTTGTCGACGAGATCGCGCTGCGCGCTTTCGCGGTCATTCGCGATCACGGCGGCGGCTTCCGGATCGGTGTAATTCTCGAGCGGTTGCTGCGACTTGAAATGGAACTTCACGTAGGAACGTTCGTTGTCCGCGTTGAGGAACGAGAACGTGTGCGAGCCGAAACCGTGCATCTGCCGATAATTCGTCGGAATGCCGCGATCGCTCATCAGGATAGTCACCTGATGCAGCGATTCCGGATGACGCGACCAGAAGTCCCACGCCGCTACGTTGCTGCGAAGATTCGTGTACGGATCGCGCTTCTGCGTGTGGATGAAATCAGGAAACTTCAACGGATCGCGGATGAAGAACACCGGCGTGTTGTTGCCGACGACGTCCCAGTTGCCTTCTTCCGTGTAGAACTTGATCGAGAAGCCGCGCACGTCGCGCTCGGCATCGGCGGCTCCGCGTTCGCCCGCGACCGTGGAAAATCGCATGAAGATGGGCGTTTCCTTGCCGATCGCGGAGAAGAGCTTCGCCTTCGTGTAGCGCGAGATGTCGTGCGTCACGCGGAACGTGCCGAATGCGCCGGAGCCTTTCGCGTGCACGCGGCGCTCGGGAATCACTTCACGGTCGAAATGCGCGAGCTTTTCGACGAGCCAGAAATCCTGCAGCGTCACCGGGCCGCGCGGACCGGCGGTCTGCGAGTTCTGGTTGTCTCCGACAGGTGCGCCGGCGGCGGTCGTGAGTCGTTGGGTCGTCATCGTGATGCTCCTTGATCTATGTTCGCTTGGGATGATGGATGCGTCGCTCACGCGGTGCGGGCGAAGTCGGCGAGGATGTGAAGCGCGACGCCGCGCCAATCGGACCATGTGGTCGGCACGCGGGCTGGGGACGGGTTGGGGGTCATCGCTTCTCTCCTGGCTGGCTTATGGGAGAAGCATAACTGGAACTATCGAATAGCTATATTCGATTAATTTTATCTATTCGATAGCTTCCTGGTGCGTGCCGAAAGCGCGGCGCTAGAAAAGCCTTGCGCGTTGACCGCACAAGGCTTCGATGGCTTACGCCACCGGGTCAGCACCAAAGCGATTGGTACCGAGCGTGCCGCGTGTGCAGTACCAGACCAGCAGGATGAGGCCAACGATCGGCACCAGCGAGAGCAACATCCACCAGCCCGACCGCTCGGTGTCATGCAGACGGCGAGCCGTGACTGCGAGCGCCGGCAACAACGTCCCGAGCGCGATCACGCCTTGCAAGACGGCCGCGAAACTCGTCATGGAGTCCCCGCCGAGAACGCCGATGACGGAAATTGCCACATACACCAGTCCGAGAAACAGACTGAAATACCAATACTCGGCGCGGCGAGCACGGCCGTCGAACGTTGCGTATTTGGAGAAGACGGCGCGGACGGCCTGCGAAAAATTCATGAAAGCTCCGTGGTAAGAGGTCGCCGATCTCCGGATTCGGATCGGCTAACCACGGGCGATTCTAGGGTCGTAAGGAGAACGAAAACAGGCTTGAGCCGTTTCCTTGACCAAAAGCGACAAACCGGGACACTTTCGTCGGAAGCGTCCGCTAAACACGGCCGTAGCGTCTGAAATAATCCTAATGCGGCACGGCGAGACGCGTTAAATCTCGCTAATGAGCGCGACGACCGTTCGTCAATTAACCGCCACCGGCATATCCAGTTTCCTCACGCCCGGCAGGTCACACGCCGCGATTGCATCGCTGATTGCGTCGATGGCGGGCATCCGCGTAAAGCTCTTGCGCCACGCGAGCACGACGCGCCGGTCGGGCACCGGATCGTCGAATGGCACGTAACTGAGCAAGCCAGCGTCGATGCCCGGCGCGTGCGGCTTCACTTCCATCACCGACATGCGCGGCAGCACCGTAATGCCGACGCCGCTCGCGACCATATGGCGAATGGTTTCCAGCGACGAGCCTTCGAACGTCTTCTGAATGCCGTCCGCATTTTGCGAGAAACGCATCAGCTCGGGACAGACGCCGAGAACGTGATCGCGGAAGCAATGGCCGCTGCCAAGAAGCAGCATGGTTTCCTGCTTGAGATCGTCCGCGTCGATCTTGCCGCGGTTTTCCCACGCATGCCCCGACGGCATCGCGACGACGAACGGCTCGTCGTACAGCGCGCGCACCATCAGCCCGGTTTCGGGGAACGGCAGCGCCATGATCGCGACATCGATTTCGCCCTGCTTCAGCAGTTCGATCAGCTTGAGCGTGTAGTTCTCCTGCAGCATCAGCGGCATCTGCGGAACGGCCTTGATCATCTGCTTGACGAGCGTCGGCAGCAGATACGGCCCGATCGTATAGATGACGCCCAGCCGCAGCGGACCGACCAGCGGGTCCTTGCCCTGCTTGGCGATTTCCTTGATGGCGAGCGTCTGTTCGAGCACGCGCTGCGCCTGCGTGACGATCTGCTCGCCGATCGGCGTGACGCTGACCTCGCTCGTGCCGCGCTCGAAAATCTGCACGTTGAGCTCGTCCTCGAGCTTCTTGATTGCCACCGACAGCGTCGGCTGGCTGACGAAGCACGCCTCGGCGGCGCGGCCGAAGTGCCGCTCGCGCGCGACCGCGACGATGTACTTCAATTCAGTGAGCGTCATTGGGGGCCAATGAAAGACTTGGATTCGATAGGTTGAAGTTATACACCTGCGAACGCCGGTTCGCCAACTGGTCTTGCATCGGCGCGCGCGTCCGCCGCGTGCGTCAGGTGTTGCATTCAATAGGGACAGACAAGGCGGCGGCGAGTTCTTCGTCAGGCCTTTAAATACTGTTCGCGCGCGCCGAGCCAGCGCGCGAGATGCTGCGTGACGGCGTCCGGGAACGCATCGAGCAAGTGTTGCGCCGCCTCGCGCGCCGGTTCGATCAGCCAGCCGTCGTTTTCGAGGCTGGCGAAGCGCAGCATCGCCTCGCCCGATTGCCGCGCGCCGAGAAACTCGCCGGGACCGCGAATTTCGAGATCGCGCCGGGCGATGTCGAAGCCGTCGGTGGTTTCGCGCATCGTCTGAAGTCGCGCGCGCGCCGTCTGCGACAGCGGATTCGAGTACATCAGCACGCACACCGACGCCGCGCTGCCGCGCCCGACCCGCCCACGCAACTGATGCAACTGCGCGAGGCCGAACCGCTCCGCATGCTCGATCACCATCAGCGACGCGTTCGGCACGTCGACGCCCACTTCGATCACCGTCGTCGCGACGAGCAACTGCACGTCGTTGCGCGTGAAGGCGTCCATCACCGCGGCTTTTTCCGCTGGCGCGAGCCGGCCGTGCACCAGTCCGACGCGCAGCTCCGGCAGCGCCGCGACGAGCGTCTCGTAAGTTTCGACGGCCGTTTGCAGTTGCAGCGTTTCGCTCTCTTCGATCAGCGGACAGACCCAGTAGACCTGCCGCCCGGTCAGCGCCGCCTCGCGCACGCGGCCAATGATCTCGTCGCGCCGGCCATCGGACACGATCCTGGTGAGAATCGGCGTGCGGCCCGGCGGCAGTTCGTCGATGGTCGACACGTCGAGATCGGCGTAATAGGTCATCGCGAGCGTGCGGGGAATCGGCGTCGCGGACATCATCAGTTGATGCGGCTGGAAATCGTGCCTGCCGTCGGCCGCGTTGATCGCCTTCGCCCTCAGCGCAAGCCGCTGCGCGACGCCGAAGCGATGCTGCTCGTCCACGATGACGAGGCCGAGGCGCGCGAATTCAACCGTATCCTGAATGATCGCGTGGGTGCCGATCACGAGTTGCGCGGTGCCGAGCGCCGCCGCTTCGCTTGCCGCGCGCTTTTCTTTCGCCTTGAGGCTGCCCGCGAGCCACGCCACCGACACGCCGAGCGGCTCGAGCCAGCCGCGCAGCTTGCGTGCGTGCTGCTCCGCGAGAATTTCGGTCGGCGCCATCAGCGCGGCCTGATAGCCCGCGTCGATGGCCTGCGCCGCCGCGAGCGCGGCGACGATGGTCTTGCCGCTGCCGACATCGCCCTGAAGAAGACGCTGCATCGGATGCGCGAGCGTCAGTTCGCCTGCGATTTCGGCGCACACACGCTCCTGCGCGCCCGTCAGGCTGAACGGCAGCGCGCGCAAGAGGCGCACGACGAGAGAACCGGCGTCGTCGGCGGCGCGGCGCGGCATCGCGGGAGCGGCGCGCGTGCGCCGCTCGGCGTGCGCGCGCTTGAGCGACAACTGCTGCGCGAGCAATTCCTCGAACTTGATGCGCGTCCACGCCGGATGCGTCCCGTCGATGAGCGCGGTTTCGTCGGAATCCGCGCGCGGATGATGCAGCGTCTTCACCGCATTGAGCAGGCCCGGCACGTTGAGCGGCGCGAGATGCGCCCGCGCGACCGGCTCGGGCAGCAATTCCGGCAGCGAAACGCGAGCGAGCGCACTGTCGATCGCCTTGCGCAAATACGCCTGCGAAATGCCCGCCGTGGCCGGATAAACCGGCGTCAGCGCCTGCGGCAGCGGCGTATCTTCGTCGACGGGACGCACGGCCGGATGCACCATCTCGAGCCCGAAGAAGCCGCCGCGCACGTCGCCGCGCACCCGCAACCGCGTGCCGATGGCCATCTGCTTGACCTGCGAGCCGTAGAAGTTGAGAAAGCGCAGCGTGAGTTCGTCGCCGGCGTCATCGTGAATTTTGACGAGCAACTGGCGACGCGGACGGTAGGCAATCTCATTGTCGAACACGATGCCTTCGGTCTGCGCGTTATCGCCGGGAATGAGTTCGGCAATCGGCGTCAGCGATGTTTCGTCCTCGTAGCGCATCGGCAGATGCAGGACGAGATCGATATCCGACTTGAGCCCGAGCCGCGCGAGCTTGTCAGCCGTCTTGACGACGGGCTTCGGCTTCTTTTCCGCGCTGTCCGCAGCCTTGGCCCGCTTCCTCGCGGGCGGCGCGACGCTTTCTTCCGCATTCGGAAGCACATCGGTCGATGAAGCGAGGCGGCGGTCGGATAAGGGCATCGAATCTCTTCGCAAGTACAATGTGAGGTTTGTTCGGCGCGGATCTGCGTGTTTGCGCCATCGTTCGTGCGACTTCAAGCCATGTTCACGCTTTCCGATTTCGATTTTAATCTGCCGCCCGAGCTGATCGCGCAGAGCGCCCTTGCCGAGCGCAGCGCGAGCCGTCTGCTCGAAGTCGACAACCGCAGTACGCCGGCCACGCTCACCGACCGGCGCTTCTCCGAACTGCCCGATCTCGTCGAGCCCGGCGATCTGCTCGTGTTCAACGATACCAAAGTCCTCAAGGCGCGCTTCTTCGGCCAGAAGGCCAGTGGCGGGCGCGTGGAAGTGCTGGTGGAGCGTCTGACCGGCGCGACGACCGCGCTCGCGCAAATCCGCGCGAGCAAGAGCCCGGCGGCGGGCAGCACCATCCGGCTCGCCGATGCCTTCGACGTGACGGTCGGCGAGCGTGTCGAACCGTTCTACACGCTGCATTTCCCCGCCGATTGCCTGACGCTCATCGAGCAATACGGGCGCTTGCCGCTGCCGCCTTACATCGAACACGACGCCGACGCCTACGACGAAACGCGTTACCAGACGGTATATGCGGCCAATCCCGGCGCCGTGGCCGCGCCGACGGCGGGCCTGCATTTCGACGACGCCCTCTTCGCCCGGCTCGATGCGCGCGGCGTCGAGCGCGCGACGCTCACGCTGCACGTCGGCGCGGGCACGTTCCAGCCGGTGCGCGTCGAGAACGTCACGGAGCACAAGATGCACAGCGAATGGTATGCGCTGCCGCAGACGCTCGTCGACCGCATCGCGGCGGTCAAGGCGCGCGGCAATCGGGTGATCGCCGTCGGCACGACGTCGATGCGCGCGCTCGAAGCCGCCGCCCGCGACGCCGCCGCAGCCGGCCGCCCGCTATCCGCGACGAGCGCCGAAACCGACATCTTCATCACGCCGGGTTACGAATTCCGCGTCGTCGACCGGCTCGTGACCAACTTCCATCTGCCGAAGTCGACGCTGATGATGCTCGTCTCCGCTTTCGCCGGCATGGACACGATCCGCGACGCTTACCGCCACGCGATCGAACAGCGATACCGTTTCTTCAGTTACGGCGACGCGATGCTGCTCACGCGCTCCGCCTGACCTTCATCAACTTTGCGCCGGACTGTTCTCCGGTGGCAGGAACCTCAATGACCGAGAATCACACCCCGCCCGATAACGGGCTCAAGTTCGAACTGCTCACGACCGATGGCCAGGCGCGCCGCGGCCGTCTCACGCTCAACCACGGCGTCATCGAAACGCCGATCTTCATGCCGGTCGGCACGTACGGCACGGTCAAGGCGATCCAGCCGCGCGAACTCGAAGAAATTCGCGCGCAGATCATCCTCGGCAACACGTTCCATTTGTGGCTCCGGCCCGGTCTCCAGACCATCGGCGCGCACGGCGGGCTGCATCGCTTCATGGGATGGGACCGCCCGATCCTCACCGATTCCGGCGGCTTCCAGGTCTTTTCGCTCGGCGATCTGCGCAAGATCACCGAAGAAGGCGTCACGTTCGCGTCGCCGATCAATGGCGACCGGCTGTTCCTGTCGCCCGAAGTGTCGATGCAGATTCAGAAGGTGCTGAACTCCGACATCGTCATGCAGTTCGACGAATGCACGCCCTATTCGACCAACGGCGTGCCGACCTCGCATCAGGACGCCGCCGATTCGATGCGCATGTCTATGCGCTGGGCGAAGCGTTCCATCGACGAATTCACGCGGCTCGACAACCCGAACGCGCTCTTCGGCATCGTGCAGGGCGGCATGTTCGAAGACCTGCGCGACGAATCGCTGGCGGGGCTGTCGGACATCCCTTTCCACGGATTCGCCATCGGCGGGCTGTCGGTCGGCGAGCCGAAGGAAGACATGATGCGCGTGCTGAACCACATCGGCCCGAAGCTGCCTGCGGACAAGCCGCACTACCTGATGGGCGTCGGCACGCCGGAGGATCTCGTGGCGGGCGTGGCGGCGGGCGTCGACATGTTCGACTGCGTGATGCCGACGCGCAACGCGCGCAACGGCTGGCTCTTCACGCGCTTCGGCGACCTGAAGATCAAGAACGCGACGCACAGGAATTCGATGAAGCCGCTCGACGAAAGCTGCGGCTGCTACACCTGCCAGAACTTCACGCGGGCGTATCTGCATCATCTGCATCGCGTCGGCGAAATTCTCGGCGCGCAACTGAACACCATCCACAACCTGCATTACTACCTGCAGTTGATCGGCGAAGTGCGCGAATCGATCGAAAAACACACTTTCGAGGCGTTCCGCAAAACGTTCGCGGAAAACCGCGCACGGGGCGTCGATTAAGCGGGCGACCGGCAATTCGCCGTCAGGATGCCGCTACGCATTACAATTAGCTTTCCATTACCGCGAAAACGCCGTGCGGATGCCGTAACGGCTTGATGCCAAAGCGCATTCCGGGGACTTTCGCGGCAAGGGCGAGTGGTAGAATACCGGGCTAATTTCTGACCCAGTTTTTGAACGTATTTTCGACGTATAACGGAGAGACCAACGTGTCGTTCATTTCCAATGCCTTTGCACAAGGCGCAACCGCGGGCAGCGCTGAATCGAGCCTGATGAGCTTCCTGCCGCTGATCCTGATGTTCGCGGTGCTGTACTTCATCATGATCCGTCCGCAGATGAAGCGTCAGAAGGAACATCGCAACATGCTCGCGGCCATGGCCAAGGGCGATGAAGTGGTGACGAACGGCGGCATCGTCGGCAAGGTCACGAAGGTGTCGGACGCGTATGTGGGCCTCGAAATCGCCGAGGGCACGGAAATCACCGTGCAGAAGGCGTCGGTCACGACCATTCTTCCGAAGGGCACGATCAAGTCGCTGTAAGGCCAGTATTTTCGCGTCCGGCGCGGCCTCGCTCCGAGCCATCCGAGTCGACGAGTCAACTTAGCCGGCTCGTTGCGCATAACGCCGGACGCCCTCTCCTCCGAAGCCAACTTTCCGTTCGGCCATCCCCATGAATCGTTATCCCCTCTGGAAGTATGTCGTGATGCTGGTGGCGCTCGTCATCGGCCTCGTGTACACGCTCCCCAACTTCTTCGGCGAAGCGCCCGCGGTGCAGGTGTCGAGCGGCAAGGCAACGGTCAAGCTCGATTCGTCGACGCTCGCCAATGTCGAAGGCGCGCTCGCGGCCAGCAAGATCACCGCGGACGAAATCACGTTCGACAATTCACAGGCCAACGCGAACATCCGCGTGCGCCTGAAGGACACCGACACGCAACTGCGCGTCAAGGACCTGCTCACGAAAACGCTGAACAGCGACCCGGCCGATCCGCAGTACATCGTCGCGCTGAACCTGCAAAGCGCTTCGCCGCGCTGGCTGACGGCGCTGCACGCGCTGCCGATGTACCTCGGTCTCGACCTGCGCGGCGGCGTGCACTTCCTGCTGCAAGTGGACATGGCCGGCGCGCTGAACAAGAAGCTCGACTCCGACGCAGCCGACGCCCGCACTTACTTGCGTGACCGCAATATCCGCGACGGCGGCGTGAACCGCGTGGGGCAATCGGTGGTGGTGAACTTCTCCGATCAGGCCGTGGCGGAAAACGCGCGCACCCTGCTCACGACGGGCGTTTCCGAACTGCAATGGACGACGCGCCAGGGCGGCGACGGCTTCCAGGTGGTCGGCACGTTCTCGGCCGCGACGCAGCGGGCCGTCGAGGATGGCGCGCTCAAGCAGAACATCACGACGCTGCATAACCGCGTGAACGAACTGGGCGTCGCGGAGCCGGTGATCCAGCAACAGGGCGCGGACCGCATCGTGGTCGAGCTGCCGGGCGTGCAGGACACGGCGAAGGCGAAGGACATCATCGGCCGCACGGCGACGCTCGAAGCGCGTCTCGCGGACCCGGTCAACACGTACATCGGCCCGAACGATCCGGTGCCGCCCGGCGACGAAGCCTTCAAGCAGGGCGACCGCCGCGTGCTGCTGCGCAAGCAGGTGATCTTCACCGGCGATCGCATCATCGACGCGTCGACGGGCTTCGACGACCATCAGCGTCCGTCGGTCAACATCCGCCTCGACTCGGCGGGCGGACGCGCCATTGCGAGCGTGTCGCGCGAGAACATCGGCAAGCCGATGGCGATGGTGCTGTTCGAAAAGGGCAAGGGCGAAGTGCTGACGGTGGCGAACATCCAGTCCGAACTGGGCGACCGCTTCCAGATCACCGGCCAGCCGACCGCGCAAGCCGCGACCGACCTCGCGCTGCTGTTGCGCGCCGGTTCGCTCGCCGCGCCGATGGACATCATCGAGGAACGCACGGTCGGCCCGAGCCTCGGCGCCGACAACATCAAGAAGGGCTTCGATTCGGTCACCTACGGTTTCGCCGCGATCGCCGTCTTCATGATCGTGTACTACATGCTGTTTGGCCTGATCTCGATGCTCTCGCTGTCGGTGAACCTGCTGCTGCTCGTCGCGATTCTCTCGATGCTGCAGGCCACGCTGACGCTGCCGGGCATCGCCGCTATCGCGCTCGCGCTCGGTATGGCGATCGACGCCAACGTGCTGATCAACGAACGTATCCGCGAAGAACTGCGCAACGGCGCGCCGCCGCAGACCGCGATCCAGGAAGGCTTCAAGCACGCCTGGGCGACCATTCTCGACTCGAACGTGACCACGCTGATCGCCGGTCTCGCGCTGCTTGCGTTCGGCTCAGGTCCGGTGCGCGGCTTCGCGGTGGTGCACTGTATCGGCATTCTGACGTCGATGTTCTCGGCCGTGTTCTTCTCGCGCGGTCTCGTGAACCTGTGGTACGGCGGCAAGAAGAAGCTGAAGTCGCTGGCGATCGGTCAGGTGTGGCGTCCGGACGGCACGGATGGCGACGCTGCGGCAGCCGCTTATCTGGCGGCGCAGCGCGGTGACGATTCCCCTGTCGACGAGGTCATCACGACGGCCACGGGCAAGAAGAAGACCGCCGCGGCCGCGCCGCGCGCCGCGGTCCCGGCGACGCCCGCGCGCTCCGGCAAGCCGACCGTGCGCCGCCGTTCGGGCCCGGGCATCGACCAACAGAAACCGGGCTCGTCCCACTGAGCCCCGGAGTAACGAAACATGGAATTTTTCCGCATTCGCCGTGACTTGCCGCTGATGCAGCGCGCGTTGATCTTCAACGCAATCTCGCTCATCACGTTCCTCGCGGCCGTGTTCTTTCTCGTGCATCGCGGGCTGCATCTGTCGGTGGAGTTCACCGGCGGGACCGTGGTCGAGGTGCAGTATCCGCAAGCCGTGTCGCTCGAACCCGTGCGCGCCACGATGGCCAAGCTCGGTTATGCCGACGCGCAAGTGCAGAATTTCGGCACCTCGCGCGACGTGCTGATCCGCCTGCCGCTCAAGCAAGGGCTGACGTCCGCGCAGCAGAGCGAACAGGTCATGGGCGCGCTGAAGGCCAACGACCCGCAAGTGAGCTTGCAGCGCGTGGAGTTCGTCGGTCCGCAGGTCGGCAAGGAACTCGTCACCAACGGCCTGGCCGCGCTCGCGTGCGTGGTGATCGGCATCGTGATTTACTTGTCGTTCCGCTTCGAGTGGAAGTACGCGGTCGCGGGCATCATCGCGAATCTGCACGACGTGGTGATCATTCTCGGCTTCTTCGCCTACTTCCAGTGGGAGTTCTCGCTCTCGGTGCTGGCGGCGGTTCTCGCGGTGCTCGGTTATTCGGTGAACGAGTCGGTGGTTATCTTCGACCGGATTCGCGAGACGTTCCGCAAGCAGCGCAAGATGACGGTGACCGAAGTCATCAACCACGCGATCACGAGCACCATGTCGCGAACCATCATCACCCACGGCTGTACGGAAATGATGGTGCTGTCGATGTTCCTGTTCGGCGGCCCGACCCTGCATTACTTCGCGCTGGCGCTGACGGTCGGTATTCTCTTCGGTATCTATTCGTCGGTGTTCGTGGCCGCTGCGCTCGCGATGTGGTTCGGCGTGAAGCGTGAGGATCTCGTCAAGGACAAGAAAGACAAGTTCGATCCGAACGATCCGAACGCAGGGGCGCAGGTCTGATCCCACGCGTTCGCTATGCATGAAAAAAGCGGCCGGTCCTCACAGACCGGCCGCTTTTTTGTTTGCAGCGGGAGTTACTGCTTGATGCCTTCCGCCTGAATGTGCAGCACCGTCTTCAGGCTGAAACCGTACGACTTGCCATAGTCGATGCCGAAGTCGCCGCGATCGAAGGTCGCCGTGGCTTCCGTGCCGCAGACTTCCTTCTTCACCATCGGGTTCACGAAGCACTTGAAGCTCTCGATCTTCAGATTCAGCGGCTTCGTGACGCCGTGCATCGTCAGCGAGCCGATGACTTCAACCGGCTTGTCGCCGTCGAAGCGGATCGACGTGCCCTTGTAGACCGCCGTCGGATACTTGGCGGTGTCGAAGAACTCGGCCTTCTGCAGATGTTCGTCGAGCTTCGCATTGCCGGTGTTGATGGACGCCAGATCGATCGTCACTTCCGCCGTGCCGGTCTTTTCCGCGCGGTCGAGCACTACCGTGCCGCTGCTCTTGTTGAACTTGCCGCGCCACGTCGACACGCCGCCGAAGTGATCCGCCTCGAAGCTCGGATACGTGTGGTTCGGGTCGAGCTGATACGTATCGGCAGCCATCGCGTTAAAGGACAGGCCAGCGGCGAGCGCGCCCGCTGCGATCATCGAAATCTTCTTCAAGTTGTTCTCCTACAGAATGTGCGTTGAATTCGCGTGAAATATCCGCCGCTTACTTCTTGGCGGCGACGATGTGAAACTTGATGACGACCTCGTCCGCGACGACGGACGTGTCCTTCCATTCGCCGGTGCCGATGTCGAACTGGCTGCGCTTGATCGGCAAGGAGCCGTCGAACGTTTCGGTGGCGCCTTGCTGCGTGATCGTGACCGGCACCGTGACCGTCTGGGACTTGCCCTTGATCGTGATCTTGCCCGTCACCTTGTACTGGTTGCCGCCCGCCGGCGCGATCGCGCTGGAAACGAACGTCGCCGTGGGATACGCGGCCGCATCGAACCATTCCTTGCCGCGCACCTGCTTGTTGTACTCGTCGTCGCCGAGGTCGTAGCTGCCCGTGTCGATGGTGATGTTCGCGCTGCCCGCGGTCGGCTTCGCCGGATCGAAGGCAATCTGCGCGTTGAACTTGTTGAACTTGCCGTCGGTGGGCACGTTCATCTGCTTCGACGTGGCGACGACCGAACTCTTCGCCATATCCACTTGCGCCGCTGCCGCCGCTGCCACTGCAAGCGACGTCACGGCCACGGCGGCCGCCATCCAACGATTGAGTTTCACTTTCATGTGTGCCTTCTGAACGGTTCTGACGAACAGCGGGTATTGGAAATCAAAAGCATGCCGTTTCCAACAGCCGGCCGGAAACGTCCTGCCAACTGCGAGGAAACAATCGACAACGCTTACTTGACGAAAGGCAGCATGCGCCCGAGCAAGCCGTCGCGATCGACGAAGTGATGCTTGAGCGCGGCGAGCACGTGCATGGCGACGAGCACCAGCAGGCCGTAGTTCAGCGCGACGTGCACGATGCGCAGCGTCGCCTTCAGCGCCTTGTCGGGGCCGATGATCGTCGGCAGCGGCAGCACGCCGAGATACACCACCTGCAGGCCCGCAGCCGAGCTGTACAGATAGCCTGACGCGGGAATCACCAGCATCAGCACGTAGAGCAGCATGTGCGTGACGTGCGCCGCGCCTTGCTGCCAGCGCGGCGTGCCCGGCGGCAGCGCCGGCGCGCGATGCGTGACGCGCCACGCGAGCCGCAAAGCCGCGAGCACGAACACGGTCACGCCGATCCACTTGTGCCACGAGTAGTACTTGAGCTTCGTCGGCGTGAAGCCGGGGATATCGGTCATGATCCAGCCGAGATAAAAGCCGCCGATAATCAGCAACGCGATGAGCCAATGCAGGCCGATCGCCGTAGGGCTGTATCGTTCGGCGGGCGCCGCCGGCGTGATGCCAACACTGCTTTCCATGGTGCGTGATGTCCTGGGAATGTTCGAATCGCGCATGCTTTCGGGATGTGTCCGATGCACGCGCCGCCATGCTACCGCAACGTCCGTGAATTGCCAGTATGCGCATAAATGGCTGCCGCAAGCAGGCAAAGCCAGGCCCGGCGCGGCTTTCCGGGCGATTCGCCGCGATGCACGCCTTTTATGCAACGAACTATTCTGCCTGTGCAACGGTCCATCGTGGTCGCGCCGCGAACACAACAGAACGATGCAGCGGCCCGTCTTATTCCGTTCATGCCGCGGCAAAAGCCGGTTTGTTACCATCCTGCTACCATCGCCCGCTGGCTCGGTACTTGCTCGTCCGGCTCCGGGCCCGTCTCGCGGCGCATACGAAACACGCATGGAATACGCATGAGAAGGCTCGCCCTCGAACTATGAACGTGAACGAATCGGAACCACTGATCGCGTGTCACGAATGCGACGCGCTCTTCACGAAGCGCGCGCTTCCCGAGCACAGTTCGGCGAACTGTCCGCGTTGCGGCGCGGTGCTCTATCGCGGCGTCGCGCGCAATCTCGACCGCATCTGCGCGACGACGCTCGCCGCGCTCATCACGTTCGTCATCGCACAGGCGTTTCCCATCGTCGAACTCGATGCGAACGGCATCACGTCGCAGACGACGCTTATCGGCGCAATCGTCGCGCTGTGGAACGAACAGATGCAGGTCGTCGCCGTGCTGGTCTTTTGCGCGACGATCCTCTTCCCGCTATGCGAGCTGGTCGCCCTGCTCTACGTGCTGATACCCGTGCGCGCGGGTTACGTGCCGCCGGGCTTTCATCTCACGTTGCGCGCAATTCAGTTCGTGCGCCCGTGGGGAATGATCGAAGTGTTCATGCTCGGCGTGCTCGTCACGCTCGTGAAGATGCTGAGCGTCGCGCGCGTGATTCCTGAAGCCGCGCTTTTCGCTTTCGGCGCACTGACGCTGATGGTCGCGGTCGTCGTGAGCTTCGATCCGCGCTCGCTGTGGGATATCGCGAGTAAATTGCCGGCGCGGCGTGCGCGCAAGCCGCTCGCGCCATCCGTGAGGCACAAGACGTGAACGACAAATCGCTCGACGCAGCCATCGACGAACCGGAAACACCGACACCCACGCTCTATACGACGGCATCGCGCGCGCAGCTCGTCTCGTGTCATTCGTGCGGGCTCGTGCAGCCGCTCGCCCGCACGATCGAAAAGCAGCGATGCACGCGCTGCGACGCCGTCGTGCACCGGCGCAATCCGGACAGCATTGCGCGAACATGGGCGCTACTCATCAGCGCCGCGATCCTTTATATTCCCGCGAACGTTTTTCCGATGCTGCATACGTCGTCGATCCTCGGCGCCGAGGACGACACCATCATGAGCGGCGTCGCGCTGTTCTGGAACGACGGCGACTATCCGCTTGCCATCGTCATCTTCGTCGCCAGCATTCTGGTGCCGATGCTGAAGCTGCTCTCGCTCGGGTTTCTGCTCGTCACCGTGCAGCGGCGCTCCGTATGGCGTCCGCGCCAGCGCACCACGCTGTATCGCGTAGTGGAAGGCATCGGCCGCTGGTCGATGCTCGATATCTTCGTAGTCACGCTCACCGTCGCACTGGTTCGCTTCAAGTCGGTGGCGGTGATCACGGCGGGACCGGCGGCGCTCGCGTTCGCGTCGGTCGTCGTGTTGACGATGCTCGCCTCCATGCAGTTCGATCCCCGTCTGATATGGGACAACATAGAACCGTCAGGAAAGAAATATGACTAGTGGCCAAGGTCCGGACGGGCCGAAATCGAACGACACGCCCGAACGAGGCAGCGGCGGCGGACTGCCGCCGAATCTTCCTGAACCGGTAATCGAGCCGCGCAGCCGGTGGCTGCCGTCGCTCGTGTGGGTGATCCCGATCGTCGCGGCGCTGATCGGCGTGTTTCTCGTCGTCAAGACGGTATCGAGCCGCGGCCCGACGGTCACGATCAGCTTCGTCAGCGCCGAAGGACTGGAGCCTGGCAAGACCAAGGTCAAGTACAAAGACGTGGACGTCGGCACGGTGAAGACCATCACGCTGTCGAAGGATCATTCGCGGGTGCTCGTCGACGTTCAGCTCACCAAGGAAGCCACCGATTTCGCCGTGAAGGACACGCGCTTCTGGGTGGTGCGCCCGCGCGTCGCGGCGAGCGGCGTGACCGGGCTGTCGACGCTGCTGTCCGGTTCCTACATCGGCGTCGATGCCGGCAAGTCGACCGAGGACCAGACCTACTTCGTCGGTCTCGAAACGCCGCCCGCCGTCACCGGCGACCAGAAGGGCCACACGTTCACGCTGCACGGCGAATCGCTCGGATCGCTCGATATCGGCTCGCCGGTCTATTACCGGCGCGTGCAGGTCGGCCAGGTGACGGCGTTTTCGCTCGACAAGGACGGCACCGGCGTGACGATGCAAGTCTTCGTCAACGCGCCTTACGATCAATACGTCGGCGGCAACTCGCGCTGGTGGCATGCAAGCGGCGTCGATTTGCGGCTCGATTCGAGCGGCTTCACGCTCAATACGCAGTCGCTCGCCACGGTCGTGCTCGGCGGCATTGCGTTCCAGACGCCGCCGAACCAGGAAGCCGGCCCGCAGGCGAAGGAGAACGCCACGTTCCGCCTCGCCTCCGATCAGGCCGACGCGATGAGGGACCCGGACGGCGATCCCGTGCGTGTCGTGATGAACTTCAACCAGTCGCTGCGCGGCTTGTCGGTGGGCGCGCCGGTCGATTTCCGCGGCATCGTGCTGGGCCAGGTGACGGGCATCGGCGTGCGATACGACCAGCAGTCGCATTCGTTCATGATGCCGGTGACGATCGACCTCTACCCCGATCGCCTCGGCAGGCGCGCGCGGGCTGCGTTGCCCGAGCAAGGCACGGCGGCGAGCCACGACATGCTCGAACTGCTCGTGAAGCGCGGCCTGCGGGGACAGTTGCGCACCGGCAATTTGCTGACGAGCCAGCTTTACGTGGCGCTCGACTTCTTCCCGAAGGCGCCGCCCGCGAAGGTGAGCGCAAGCAACGATCCGCTCGAACTGCCGACGGTGCCCAACACGCTCGACGAACTGCAGCTGCAGATCGCAGACATCGCGCGCAAGCTCGACAAGATTCCGTTCGACGAGATCGGCAAGAACCTGAACGGCTCGCTGAAGAACGCCAATGCGCTCTTCGATCAGCTCGGCAAAGAAGTCGTGCCGGAAGTGCGCGATACGCTCACGCAGGCGAAGAAGACCTTCGGCGAGGCGCAGTCGGCACTTCAGCAGGATTCGCCGCTTCAGTCCGACGTGCATCAGGCGATGCAGGAACTCACGCGGACGCTTCAATCGCTCAATTCGCTCGCCGATTATCTGGAGCGTCATCCGGAATCGTTGCTGCGCGGCAAACCGGGAGACAAGCCATGAGAATCGGCGCGTTGTTGTTGACTTTGGGCGCGGCGGGCGTGCTCGCGGCATGTTCGTCCTCGCCGTCGAGCCGGTTCTATACGCTCGGCGGCACGGCGGTCGCGCCGGTCGCGGTATCGTCGGCGCCGGCGTCGTTCTATTTCGAGCTTGCGCCTGTAGACGTGCCGCAGCAGGTGGCGCGCAATCAGCTCGTCGTGCAGTCCAGCCCCGCGCAAGTGAGCGTGCTCGAACAGGAGCGCTGGGCCTCGCTTCCCGCCGACGAAGTGCGGCGCGTGCTGTCCGGCGATCTCGCCCAGCAGTTGAACGCGATCGACGTTTATGGCACGCCGTATCCGGATTCGGCGCGGGTGTATCGCGTGAAGGTGAAGGTGCAGCGGTTCGAATCGTGGCCGGGATCGCAGGCGGTCATCGACGCGGTCTGGAGCGTGCGCGGCGGCGCGTCGCAAACGGTGATGACGTGCCGGACGATCGCCGAAGAGCGCGTCGGCGATGGCTACGATGCGCTCGTCGACGGGCATCGCAAGGCGGTGAACGACATCGCTTCGGCCATTTCGGCGGGCGTGCGAAGCCTCGGATCGGCGCCGGCGGGGTCGTCCGGGTCGTCGTCCTCGAAGCAAACCGCTCCGGCGATTCTGCCGTGCCCGCCATCGGGCGGCGCTACTACTGCCAGCGCGCAGTAAGTCGCCGGCGCGCGGCGGGTTCAGCCGGCTCTGACGCGGGCTTCGTGCCCGACGCCGGCTTTTCGTCATCCTCCACAACGGTCGTGCGCACTACGCAGGTCTGGACCATGCAAGCGTGCTCTGGACTGCTTGCCTTCGTCAGCGAAACATCGGTTTCCTATGCTTCTTGTGCAGGGAACGGCGCGATGTTGTCGCCAGACGACACCCCCCGCCCGCTCCATCTCGAAATTGCCATTTGCTCGCATATGCGCGGTTAAGATCGTCGGTCGGCTGTATCCGAAACAAAACGCGAAGAATAAATGATGAAACTGATCGGTTCGCACACGAGTCCATTCGTCCGCAAGGTGCGGATCGTGATGGCGGAAAAGAAGATCGACTGCGAACTGGTGCTCGAAGACGTCTGGGCATCCGATTCGACAATCCACGACTTCAATCCGCTCGGCAAAGTCCCGTGTCTCATTCTGGACGACGGCGAAGCGGTGTTCGATTCGCGCGTCATCTGCGAATTCGTGGACACGCTGACGCCCGTCGGCAAGCTGCTGCCGCAAGAGCGGCGCGAGCGCACCGAAGTGCGCTGCTGGGAGGCGCTCGCGGACGGCATGCTCGACGCCGCCGTGCTGATCCGTCTCGAAGGCGTGCTGCGCGAGGAGGCGCATCGCAGCCAAGCGTGGATCGCGCGGCAGCGTCACAAGATCGACGACGGCCTGCGCGCGATGGCGCAGGGCCTCGGCTCCAAGCAGTGGTGCGCGGCCAACCGCTTTACGCTGGCGGATATTGCGTGCGGCTGCACGCTCGCCTACCTCGACTTTCGCATGCCCGATCTGAACTGGCGCGAAGCGCATCCGGCGCTCGACAAGTTCTACGTGCGCCTCGCGCAGAGACAGTCGTTCGTCGATACCGCGCCCGCCTGATGAGCGCGCTCCCGCCGCGGGCGGGAGCGGCTTGCATCCTTACTTGCTGAGCGCGGCCTTCAGCGTTGCGCTGGCTTGCGCGATGGCCGCTCGCGTCGCCGGAGTCTGCGCGAGGGCATTCAGCATCACGAAATCGTGGATCGTGCCGTTGTATCGCGTCGATGTCACCGGCACGCCGGCCTGTGTCAGCTTGCGGGCGTAGGCCTCGCCTTCATCGCGCAGGACGTCGTTTTCATCGGTGATCACGAGGGCCGGCGGCAAGCCCTTCAATTCGTCGATCGTCGCGCGCAGCGGCGACGCGGTGATCTTCTCGCGATCCGCCGCGTCCGGCGCGTAGGCGTCCCAGAACCACTTCATCGCCTCGCGAGTCAGCCACGGGCCGTTGGCGAACTCGTTGTAGGAGCCGTCGTCGAAGCGGGCGTCGGTCACCGGATAGAACAACACCTGCGCACGCAAGGCCGGGCCGCCGCGTTCCTTCGCGAGCAGCGTGACGGCCGCCGCCATGTTGCCGCCGACGCTGTCGCCCGCCACCGCCATACGCGACGCATCCACGTTGAACTCGCGCGCGTGTTCCGCCACGTAGCGGGTCGCGGCGTACGCCTGCTCGATCGGCACCGGGTATTTCGTTTCCGGCGAGCGGTCATAGTCGACGAACACGACCTCCGCCTGCGCGCCGTTCGCGATCTCGCGCACGAGGCGATCGTGCGTGTTCTTGTCGCCGAGCACCCAGCCGCCGCCGTGGAAGTACATGATGACCGGCAATGCGCCCTTCGCATGCTCCGGCCGCACGATGCGCAGCGCGATCTTGCCGGTCGGCCCGGCCTGGATGACGCGGTCTTCGATGGCCGCCGCCTGTTTCTTCACCGGCTGCGACTGAGCGCCGGCCAGCACGTTGCGCGCATCGGCGGGCGACAGCGTGTAGATCGGCGGGGCGTTGCTGGCTGCAAGGGCATCGATGAACTGCTGTGTCGCCGGTTCGAGGACAGGCGCGGCATCGGCTGCGGCGTGAGCGAATACGGCGGTTGCAACTGCGCTGGCGATGATGGCGGTCTTGAGCTTTTTCATGAGTGACTCCGGTGGTTGAGATTCGAGTGACTTGGATCTACTACTAGATAGACGACTCTTCAGACTAACATGCTGCTTTTACGAGCAAACATGACGTTTCTGATTGCGACTGCGTCGCGCGGGCGACAGCCGGCATTGCTTCACCCGCCACTGACGCCTCGCCAAAATCTATCTATCCAAAGATAGAATGTCCGACGCTTATACCTGCTTTTGCACAGAGTTATCCACAGGCTTATCTACCGGCGCACGGTATCGGCCACTTCGTCCAGCCGCGCGCGCGTCTGGAACAGGCGACAGGCGAGCAAACTTCCCTGGAACGCTGCATACAACGCCCGGGCCGTTGCTTCCGGCTTGCCGCGTGCGTTCAGCGTGCCCTGCGCATCGCCTTCCGCAAGCACCTTCGCGAGCCAGTTCTCGTTGGCCTTGAAAAACGCCTGCACTGCATGGCGAACGCTTTCGGGCAGCGACTCCATATCCGACGCGAGCATGCCGCAGAGACAAATCTGCTTGCCGTCGCCGATGATTCGCCCGAACAGCCGCGTGTAGCGATCGAGCTTCTTCTCGGCGGGAGCGGAACTGTCGATCGCGTAAATCGACGACATGAAGTCGGCGCTATACGCGTTCACCGCTTCCAGCGCGAGATCTTCCTTGGTCGGAAAGTAGTAATGGATGCTCGACGTCTTCACGCCGACCAGTTCGGACAAGTCGCGATAACTGAAGCCGTTGTAGCCGCGCGTCATCATGATGGTCTGCGCGTGGTCCAGCAGTGACTCGCGTACCGTGTTCTTGTCCATGACTTCTTTCCCCTGCTCTCGATGGGTGAAATTTATCTACTAATAGGTAGACAGTCAAGCACTTGTATCAAATAACTTTTTATCGAATCGATAGCCAGCCCCGGCGGTGATGCCGGGGCGATCCTTCAGACTGCGGTCGTGACGGCCGGTGCGGACGCGCCCTGAGCGACGCCCGCGGCCGCGCGCTCGATGATCCCGCCGCCCAGGCAGACATCGCCCTGATACAGCACGGCCGACTGACCCGGCGTGACCGCCCATTGCGCCTCGTCGAAGCGCAGCTCGAAGCGGGCGTCATCGGCGGATAAAGCGGAAAAGCGGCACGCCGCATCCTGCTGCCGATACCGCGTCTTCGCTCCGCAGGCCGCGCCGTCGCCGGGTGCAAAGCCCGCGACCCAGCTCGTATTGCCGGCGACGAGCGTATGCGACAGCAGCCACGGATGATCGTGGCCCTGCACGACGTAGAGCGTGTTGGTCGCCATGTCCTTGCCGGCGACGAACCACGGCTCGCCGCTGCCGTCCTTCGCGCCGCCAATGCCAATGCCCTTGCGCTGCCCTAACGTGTAGAACGCGAGCCCGATATGCTCCCCGACGACCTTCCCTTCCGCCGTCTTCATCGGCCCGGGTTTCGTCGGCAAGTATCGATTCAGAAACTCACGGAACGGCCGCTCGCCGATGAAGCAGATCCCGGTCGAGTCCTTCTTCTTCGCGTTCGGCAGGCCGATTTGCGCGGCGATCTCGCGAACCTTCGTCTTCGGGATTTCGCCGAGCGGAAACAGCGTCTTCGAAAGCTGCTGCTGGTTCAGCCGATGCAGAAAGTACGACTGGTCTTTCGTCGCATCGGTGGCCTTCATCAACTGGAAGAGGCCGTCGTGTTCGCGCACGCGTGCGTAATGGCCGGTCGCGATGGTTTCCGCGCCGAGCGACATCGCGTGATCGAGAAACGCCTTGAACTTGATCTCGGCGTTGCACAGCACGTCCGGATTCGGCGTGCGGCCCGCGGAGTACTCGCGCAGGAATTCGGCGAACACGCGGTCCTTGTACTCGGCGGCGAAGTTCACCGCTTCCACGTCGATGCCGATCAGATCCGCGACCGACACCACGTCGATCCAGTCCTGGCGCGTCGAGCAGTATTCGCTGTCGTCGTCGTCTTCCCAGTTCTTCATGAACAGGCCGACGACGTCGTAGCCCTGCTCTTTCAGGAGCCATGCCGTGACCGACGAATCCACGCCGCCCGACATGCCCACCACCACTCTTTGCTTGCTCATAGAAATACCGCTTTGTTCCGCGCGAGCGGGTCAGGCGCGCACGACCGGCGCGACCGAATGCGTATGGATGAAATCGAGCGGCACGCGCCGCCCGGACAAGTAATCGTCGACGCACTGCATGACGAGCGGCGTCCGATGCTGCGCAACGGTCGCGCGCAGTTCGTCGGGCGTGAGCCACATCGCGCGGACGATGCCTTTGTCCAGCGCCCTGCCGGCCACTTCGCCCGCGGACTTTCCGCAAAACGTGAATCGCAGATACGTGACATCGCGCCCCGGCCGCGCAAAGTGCGTCATATACGCGCCGACGAGCGCCTCGGACTCGAAGCGATGCGCCGTTTCCTCGAGCGTCTCGCGGATCACCGCTTCGACGAGCGTTTCGCCGGCTTCGAGGTGACCGGCCGGTTGGTTGATTCGCAGGCCTGCGGATGTATGTTCCTCGATGACGAGAAAGCGCCCGTCCCGCTCGACGATGGCCGCAACCGTGACATGTGGAGCCCAAGTATCTGATTTCATGGCCGACATTTTACCGTCCCGGCCCCGAACACGCGCGCGCGGCCTAAGGGTTAGCGCGGTGCCGGATCGCATTTTTGGCGCGCATTCTTCGGTTACAGTGGCACTAGCCGTCGATCCAGCATTTGAAACAAAACTCAGCCTCGATCTTTCCGCCGCCGGGCCCCAGGGCGCGGGAAGATAAAACAAGACCGGAGGATTCGAAAATGCACATCGGAGTGCCTGCTGAAACGCGGGCGAACGAGGCGCGCGTCGCCGCCACGCCGGAGACGGTGAAAAAACTCGTCGCGCAAGGGCATCGGATTTCGGTGCAGAGCGGCGCGGGCGTGCGAGCCAGCTATATCGATGACGCGTTCGCCTCCGCCGGCGCGGATATCGTCGATGCCGCCACCGCCTTTTCCGCCGAAATCGTTCTAAAGGTTCAATCGCCGGCCGAAGCCGAACTGGGCTTGCTCACGCCGGGCGCCGTGCTGATCGGCATGCTCGATCCCTTCAACACCGAAAACACCGCGCGGCTCGCCACGGCGGGCGTCACGGCGTTCGCGCTCGAAGCCGCGCCGCGCACGACGCGCGCGCAAAGTCTCGACGTGCTGTCGTCGCAGGCGAATATCGCCGGATACAAGGCGGTGCTGATCGCGTGCCACTACTATCAGCGCTTCATGCCGATGCTGATGACCGCCGCCGGCACCGTGAAAGCGGCGCGCGTGCTGGTGCTCGGCGCGGGCGTCGCGGGCTTGCAGGCGATCGCCACCGCGAAGCGCCTGGGCGCGGTCGTCGAAGCGTCGGATGTGCGGCCCGCCGTGAAGGAGCAGATCGAATCGCTGGGCGCGAAGTTCGTCGACGTGCCCTTCGAAACCGCCGAGGAACGCGAAGCGGCGGAAGGCGTCGGCGGTTATGCGCGGCCGATGCCGCCAAGCTGGCTCGCGCGGCAATCGGCGCAGGTGCATGAACGTGCGAAGGCGGCGGACATCGTCATTTCGACGGCGCTGATTCCTGGCCGCCCCGCGCCGACGCTGCTGTCGGTCGAAACGGTCAAGCACATGAAACCCGGCTCGGTGATCGTCGATCTCGCCGCCGGACGCGGCCCCGAGTTCGAAGGCCGAAAGGGCGGCAACTGCCCGCTCACGGAAGTCGACGAAGTGGTGATGAAGTACGGCGTGCATATCGTCGGCCATACGAATCTCGCGTCGATGGTCGCCGCCGATGCCTCCGCGCTCTACGCGCGAAACCTGCTCGACTTCCTGAAGCTGATCCTCACGAAGGAAGGCACGCTCAACATCGACCTCGCGGACGACATCGTCGCGGCCACGCTTCAGTGCCGCGACGGACAGCCCGCGCGCGCCACTGCCTGAACACGGAGACGAACATGGATGTCATCAATCACACGGTGATCAACCTGATCATCTTCGTGCTGGCGATCTACGTCGGCTATCACGTGGTCTGGAACGTCACGCCGGCGCTGCATACGCCGCTGATGGCCGTGACCAACGCGATCTCCGCGATCGTCATCGTCGGCGCGATGCTTGCCGTCGGGCTGACGGTCGGCGGCGCGGGCAAGTTCTTCGGCACGCTCGCGGTGCTGCTGGCGGCGGTGAACGTGTTCGGCGGCTTCCTCGTCACACGGCGAATGCTGGAGATGTTCAAGAAGAAGGAGCCGAAGAAGCTCGTCAGCAAGGAGGGCGCGTAAATGAGCCTGAACGTCGTCACTCTCCTGTATCTGGTCGCGTCGGTCTGCTTCATTCAGGCGCTCAAGGGCCTGTCGAATCCGAAGACCGCGCGCATCGGCAATACATTCGGCATGGCGGGGATGGCGATCGCCATCGTCACGACGCTTGCGCTGATCATCAAACAGGCGGCCTTTCTCGAAGCGAATCTCGCGCTCGGGCTGTCGTTGCTGTTCGCGGCGCTGATCATCGGCGGCGGCGCGGGCGCGTATATCGCGGCGAAAGTCGAGATGACGAAGATGCCCGAACTCGTCGCGGCGATGCACTCGCTGATCGGTCTCGCGGCGGTCTGCATTGCGTATGGGGTGGTGTCGGAGCCTTCCGCGTTCGGGCTGGCCGCGCCCGGCGAGCCGATCCCGTATGGCAATCGCGTCGAGTTGTTCATCGGCACGTTCGTCGGCGCGATCACGTTTTCAGGCTCGGTCATCGCGTTCGGCAAGCTGTCGGGCAAGTACAAGTTCCGGCTGTTTCAGGGCGCGCCGGTGGTGTACTCGGGGCAGCATCTGATCAACCTGCTGCTCGCGGTCGCGATGATCGGCTTCGGCATCATCTTCATGGTGACGCAGGCGTGGTTGCCGTTCGTCATCATGACGCTGATAGCGTTCGCGCTGGGCGTGCTGATCATCATTCCGATCGGCGGCGCGGATATGCCGGTGGTCGTGTCGATGCTCAATTCGTACTCCGGCTGGGCGGCGGCGGGCATCGGCTTCTCGCTGAACAATCCGATGCTGATCATCGCGGGATCGCTGGTCGGCTCGTCGGGCGCGATTCTGTCGTACATCATGTGCCGCGCGATGAACCGCTCGTTCTTCAACGTGATCCTAGGCGGCTTTGGCGGCGAAGCGGGCAGTGCCGCGGTGGGCGGCGCGCAGGAACAACGGCCGGTGAAATCCGGTTCCGCCGATGACGCCGCGTTCATGCTCGGCAATGCAGAAAGCGTGGTGATCGTGCCGGGGTATGGGCTGGCGGTGGCGCGCGCGCAGCATGCGCTGAAGGAACTGACGGACAAGCTCGTCGAGAAGGGCATCGATGTCCGGTATGCGATTCATCCTGTCGCCGGGCGGATGCCCGGGCATATGAACGTGCTGCTCGCGGAAGCGGAAGTGCCTTACGAGATGGTGCAGGAGATGGAGGACATCAACAGCGAGTTCGGGCAGACGGATGTCGTGCTCGTGCTCGGCGCGAACGATGTCGTGAATCCTGCGGCGAAGACGGACCCGAAGTCGCCGATTGCCGGGATGCCGATTCTGGAGGCGTACAAGGCGAGAACGATCATCGTGAACAAGCGGTCGATGGCGGCGGGCTACGCCGGGCTCGATAACGAATTGTTCTATATGGACAAGACGATGATGGTGTTTGGGGATGCGAAGAAGGTTGTCGAGGAGATGATGAAGGCGGTGAAATGAGGCGCTACCAACGTGTCGCGCGTTAGCGCGCGACACGTCGCAGGTCAGACGTTCATATCGAAACTGCCTTTGTTGCTCAATGCAAGCGCAAGCACGTCCCGCAGATACGAGTAACGCCTCAACACGCGATTCAACAGCACCGCCCCAAATGCGATGCCGCCGAGGAACGCCATCCCATACTGTACGTAGTTATTGAACGGCAAGGGGTGGTCGCTGGTGAACTCCTTGTAGACGCTGACCGCCAACCCGACAAGCGAAAATAAGGCAACATTCGTCATCGGCCCAACGAATGCTTCCACGAAGGTTCGTTGGCGATCGATAAACGACTGGACATACCTGTCCGCTCCTTCAAGATGCGAGCGATCGAAAGACGTCAATTGCATCGCGTTTTGCGAGTCGTGTTCGAATTCCGCGTTAAGCCGGCGTGCGCCGTAGCGTTGAAAGTTCCAAAGCGTCGGAATAGCCGACCACACGTAAGAAAGCATCGCCAATGCTGCAAGCACTTGGCAAATTAGTGCAAAGGTAAGCCCCGCGCATCTAGTCGGTCCGGTCAACGGTCCGGTGAACCGCATGTAGATCACGAACATCACTAAGATCAGGAACGCGACGCTGCTTGCAAACAACAATTGATTAGTGACTTTTCGGCACGTGATTTCGAAGGACGTATCGAGGGCTGATGTGTCCATTGGTCTCATCTTGCTCAGTACCGTGAGTACGTCTGTGACGTTCGAATGCGTGAATCAGGCTTCTCCAATAATGACGTTTTAATCAGTGAACTTCAGCAAGTTCTCTTTGCAACATAACGACTCAAGGAGCGCCGCCGCAAGGCGTTATTTCTGAAACTTCGGTTACTCCGTCGCGCGGCACATTAGGGCACGCGAAAGGGCGACGCTTTGCACCGTATCGATATGACGTCGATTCACGAGTCGCGAACTTCGGCGTCCCCAACTCCGGCGAGCGGCCCCGCGTACAATACCGCCTTTGAACCCCGCAGAATTCCCACATGTCTTCCCCTCTTTTCGACTGGTTTGTCCCCTGCCCGCGCGGTCTCGAAGCGCCGCTCGCCGCCGAGCTTGCCGAGATCGGGGAACGCCATGTCAGCAGCGCGCCGCTTTCGGGCGGCGGTCCGCTGAACGTGGGCGCGCAAGTGCCCGGCGGCGTGCATTTCCGGGGCGGCTGGGTTGCAGGCATGGCGGCGAACCTGCATTCGCGTATCGCGAGCCGCGTGTTGCTGAAGATCGCGCACGGCCCGTATCGCAATGAGAACGACATCTACGATCTCACGCATCGGCAGCGCTGGGAGCAATGGTTCACGCCCAGCCAGACGATGCGCGTCGATCTCACCGCGATCAAATCGCCGCTCAAGAGCCTCGAATTCACGACGCTGCGCGTGAAGGACGCCGTCTGCGACCGCCTGCGCGACATCAGCGGCGCTCGCCCGAGCATCGACACCGCGCAACCCGACGTGCGCGTGTTCGTGTTCCTCACAATGAACGAATGCACGCTCTATCTCGACACCTCCGGCGAACCGCTCTTCAAGCGCGGCTGGCGGCTCGACAAGGGCGCGGCGCCACTGCGCGAAAACCTCGCGGCGGGCATCCTGCGCCTCACCGGCTGGACGCCCGGCACGCCCCTCTTCGATCCGATGTGCGGCAGCGGCACGTTCCTAGCCGAAGCCGCGCAAACCGCGCTCAACATCGCACCGGGCAGCGACCGGCGCTTCGGCTTCGAGAAGCTGAAGCCGTTCCATCCGGGCATGTGGCAAAAGCTCAAGACCGCCGCGACAGAAGCACGCCGCGCGACGCGCGCATCGCAGGCACAGCTCGGCATCTTCGGCAGCGACATTTCCGGCGACATGCTCGAAAAGGCTCGCGCGAATCTGAGCCGCGCGGGCGTCGCCGACGTATCGCTCAAGCAGGTCGACGCCCGCAACATGACGCCGCCGACCGACGAGCCCGGCATCCTCATCGCGAATCCGCCGTACGGAGAGCGTATCGAAGTGCGTGGACGCGGGCCGCGTGGCGAAGTCCGCGACACGCCCCGTTCGCGTCGCGAGGACGACGACGCCTTCGCCCGCGCCCAACCCGATCCCGCCGATACCGAATTCTTCATCTCGTTCGGCAACGCGCTCAAGCAACGCTTCCCGGGCTGGCGCGCGTACGTGCTGACGTCCGACCGCAAGCTGCCAGGGCTGCTGCGGCTGCGCGAATCGACGAAAACGCCGCTCTTCAACGGCGCGCTCGAATGCCGGCTGTTCCGCTTCGACCTGATCGCGGGAAGCGTGCGTAACCGCCCGGAAGAGTGAGCATGCAACATCATCCGGAGTTGCACCACTAGGCCGAATGGCCTGGTCGCGCGGCTTCGGGCCCGGCGCTACAATCGGGCGCATGAACTCAATGACCGAACACGCCAGCCCGATCGCCGTCGATATCTACCGTGGCCGCCGCGAACGCCTGCTCGCGGCGTTGCGCGCTGAAGGCGGCGGCGTCGCCATCATCGCGACTGCGCCCGAAGTCATGCGCAATCGGGACACGGACTTCCCCTTCCGTCACGACAGCTACTTCTATTACCTGACCGGTTTCACCGAACCCGAAGCGACGCTCGTGATCGATGCGAGCGCGCAGAACGGCGAACCCGCGTCGATACTTTTCTGCCGCGAGAAGAACGCCGAGCGCGAAACGTGGGAAGGCTTTCGCTACGGTCCGGAGGCCGCGCGCGATGCATTCGGTCTCGATGCCGCATTCCCCATCGCCGCGCTCGATGAACAGATGGCGCGCCTGATCGCCGACAAGCCCGCGCTCTTTTACGCGCTCGGCACGTCCGAGGAACTGGATGCGCAAGTGCGCAACTGGCTCGCCGCCGTGCGCGCGCAAGGCCGCAGCGGCGTCCGCGCGCCGGCGAGAGCGCAGCATGTGCTGCCGCTCATCGACGAAATGCGGCTCGTGAAGGACGCGCATGAAATCGCGATCATGCGGCGCGCCGGGTCGATCTCGGCGGAGGCGCATCGCCGTGCAATGCGCGCCTGCCGCCCCGGCATGCGTGAATATGAAATCGAAGCCGAGCTGCTCTACGCGTTTCGCCGCCACGGCGCACAAGCGCCCGCGTACGGCTCGATCGTCGCGGCGGGCGCGAACGCGTGCGTGCTCCACTATCCGGCGGGCAACGCGATCGCACGCGACGGCGACCTCATCCTCATCGACGCCGCGTGCGAACTGGACGGCTACGCGTCCGACATCACGCGCACCTTTCCGGCGAACGGCCGCTTCTCGCCCGCGCAGCGCGAGCTGTACGACATCGTGCTCGCCGCGCAGGCCGCCGCAATCGACGCCACGCGCGCCGGCGTGAGCTTCGACGCGCCGCATCAGGCCGCCGTGAAAGTGCTGTCGCAAGGCTTGCTCGATACCGGCATCGTCGACAAGACGAAGTTCGGCAGCGTCGACGACGTGATCGCGGAGCGCGCCTACATGCGCTTTTACATGCATCGCACGGGGCACTGGATCGGCATGGACGTGCACGACGCGGGCGAATACCGCGACGCCGATGGCCCCCGCGACGAGCAAGGCGCGCGGCCCTGGCGCACGCTCGCGGCGGGCAACGTGCTGACCGTCGAACCGGGGCTGTACGTGCGCGCCGCCGAGGACGTACCCGAGCGCTACTGGAACACGGGCATCCGCATCGAGGACGACGCGCTCGTCACGCCCGGCGGCTGCGAACTGCTGACGCGCGAAGTGCCGGTCGCGGCGGACGAAATCGAAGCGCTGATGCGCGAATCCAACGGCAATTGAAGACCAGAACATGAGCGACGCGATCACCGAACCGCATTTCGACTACGACATCGCCATCGTCGGCGCGGGGCCGGTCGGGCTCGCGCTCGCCGGCTGGCTTGCGCGGCGCAGCGCGACCTCGCGGCTGTCGATCGCGCTGATCGACGCGCGCATGCCCGACGCCGCCGCCAACGATCCGCGCTCGCTCGCGCTGTCGCACGGCAGCCGCGTGATGCTGCAGCCGCTCGGCTTTCCCGCCGACGCCACGCCGATTCGCCGCATCCACGTATCGCAACGCGGGCACTTCGGGCGCACGTTGATCGAGCACGACGAGCACGAGTTGCCGGAACTCGGTTATGTCGTGCGTTACGGGTCGCTCGTCACGGCGCTCGCGAACGCGGTGAAGAAGACCACGGTCGACTGGATCACCGATACCTCCGCGCTCCCGCCGTTGCAGGACCACGACGGCGTCACGCTGCCGCTGCAATCCGCGAGCGGCGAGCGCACGATCCGCGTTCGCGTGCTGGTCAACGCCGAGGGCGGGCTGTATCAGCAGGCGCCGCGCGACGCTGCGGCGCCGGTCGACAGGCGCGCGCGCGATTACGGGCAAACGGCGATCGTCGGCACGGTGAGCGTGTCGGACCCGCAAGCGAACGTCGCGTGGGAGCGCTTCACGAACGAAGGCCCGATTGCGCTTCTGCCTTGCGGCGGGCAGCGTCATGCGGACTATTCGCTCGTCTGGTGCGCCCCGCCCGATGAAGCGGCGCGCCGCATGCAACTGGACGATGACGCGTTTCTCGCGGAACTGGGCGTCGCGTTCGGCGGGCGCATGGGGCGATTCACGCGCATCGCCGGGCGCGCGGCGTTTCCGCTCGGGCTGACGGCGCTGCACGCGCTCGTCGACCGGCGCACGGTGGCCATCGGCAATGCGGCGCAGACGCTGCATCCGGTGGCCGGTCAAGGACTGAATCTGGGTCTGCGCGATGCGCTGGCGCTTTGCGACGCGCTCTCCGCCGATGGTGCGCGTCCGCTTGCCTTGGCGCATTTTGCGCAGCGCCGCGCACTCGACCGGCGTCTCACCATCGGCGCTACGGATACGCTCGCGCGAATCTTCACCGTCGATTTCGCACCGCTGGCCGCGGTGCGCGGTCTTGCGCTGACCGCGCTCGAGTTTTTGCCGCCGTTGAAGACGGCGCTCGCGCGGCAGATGATGTTCGGGCAACGGCGGTAAGGGACGCGGGCGCTCGTGGTGGCGCCTTGTTCTCTCGGCCGGTCCGCCGCAATTGGCGCGCTGGGGCGGCGCACTCGGCGTTCCCTCACCGACCGACCAGTGGCGGACGCCCTTGTCGATGCCTTTCTCGCGCGCTTTCTTCTCCTGCGACCGCTCGCGCTTGCATGGAAGCTTTGAAGCCCGGCCGTTGACCGGCAGACGGCAGGCGGCAAACGGCAAACGCACTGTGCCCGACACGCTTCCCGAACGACTCTGCCGCCCCCAAGCCCGAACTTATCCCCCTCCCCCTCGCCCGCTTTCATCGAAGATTTAAAGACTTGCACGCGATTGCTCTTAATTTCAGCAGCCGCTTAGCGTTAAAATACGCGTTTCCCTTCCGCATCCTTGCATCCGCCTGACGCGAGACCGGCATCCGTGCCGCGCAATCGCCAGCGCGGAGGCCAAAGCCTCCATGGTCACCATCGGTTCACACGTTCTGCGCAATAACCTGTTCGTCGCTCCGATGGCGGGCGTCACCGACCGCCCGTTCCGCCAGCTCTGCAAACGCATGGGCGCGGGCTACGCGGTGTCGGAGATGGTCGCGTCCAATGCGCAGTTGTGGAAGAGCGAAAAGACCATGCGCCGCGCGAATCACACGGGCGAAGTCGAGCCCATCTCGGTGCAGATCGCGGGCGCGGACCCGCAGATGCTCGCCGAGGCCGCGCGTCACAACGTCGCCAACGGCGCGCAGATCATCGACATCAACATGGGATGCCCCGCCAAGAAAGTCTGCAATGTCGCCGCCGGGTCGGCGCTCTTGCAGAACGAACCGCTCGTGGCGCGCATCGTCGAGGCGGTGGTTCAGGCGGTCGGCGTCGGCCCGGACGCGGTCCCGGTTACGCTTAAGATCCGCACGGGCTGGGATCGCGAGAACAAGAACGCGCTGACCATCGCGCGGATCGCGCAGGATGCCGGCATCTCCATGCTCACGGTGCACGGCCGCACGCGCGCCGACCTCTACAAGGGCGACGCGGAGTACGAAACCATCGCGGCCGTGAAGGAATCGGTGAAGATTCCGGTCGTCGCGAACGGCGACATCGCCACGCCCGAAAAAGCGCGCGACGTGCTCGCCGCGACGGGCGCCGACGCCATCATGATCGGCCGCGCGGCGCAGGGTCGCCCGTGGCTGTTCCGCGAGATCGAGCACTTTCTGAAGACGGGCGAACGCATGCCGATGCCGCGCATCGACGAGATTCAGCAGGTGATGAACGAGCACCTCGAAGATCACTATGCGTTCTACGGGGAATTCACGGGCGTACGGACTGCGCGCAAGCACATCGGCTGGTACACTCGCGGCCTTTCCGGCGCGGGCACCTTCCGCCACCGGATGAATACGCTCGACACGACCAAAGAACAATTGCTCGCTGTGAACGAATTCTTCGACGCGCAAAAGGCGTTGTCGGACCGTCTCATTTACGTCGACGAGGCGCAGGACGCCGAGGACGCGGCCGGGGAAGAATCGTGCGGCGCGCAAGACCACACCGACCGACTAATAGCCGCATGAGCAGACATAACATCGAACAATGCGTCCGCCAGAGCCTGGACAGTTATTTTCAGGACCTGGACGGCTCGAACCCGCACGACGTCTACGACATGGTGATCTCGTGCGTGGAGAAACCGATGCTCGAGGTGGTGCTCGAGCAAGCGGGCGGCAATCAGTCGCTTGCGGCCGAGTATCTCGGCATCAACCGCAACACGCTACGCAAGAAACTCCAGCAGCACGGATTGGTTTGATTCATCGGACTGGGGCGCTTGCCTTGGTCCGGCTCGGTTATCCTTTTCGGTTTCAGTGTTCATCATGATCAAGCAAGCGCTCATCTCCGTTTCCGACAAATCCGGCATCGTCGATTTCGCGAAATCGCTGTCGGAACTCGGCGTCAAGATCCTCTCGACCGGCGGCACGGCCAAACTGCTCGCCGACGCGGGCCTGCCCGTGACCGAAGTCGCCGATTACACCGGCTTCCCGGAAATGCTCGATGGGCGCGTGAAGACGCTGCATCCTAAAGTGCATGGCGGCATTCTCGCGCGCCGCGACCTGCCCGAGCACATGGCCGCGCTGGACCAGCACGGCATTCCGACCATCGATCTGCTGGTCGTGAACCTGTATCCGTTCGTGCAGACGGTCTCGAAGGAACAGTGCTCGCTGGAAGACGCGATCGAGAACATCGATATCGGCGGGCCGACCATGCTGCGCTCGGCGGCGAAGAATCATCGCGACGTGACCGTGATCGTCGATCCCGCCGACTACTCCGCCGTGCTCGACGAAATGCGCGCGAACGGCAACAGCGTCGGCTACGAGACCAACTTCCGCCTCGCGACGAAAGTGTTCGCGCACACGGCGCAATACGACGGCGCGATCACGAACTATCTGACAAGCCTCACCGAAGCGCTCCAGCACAGCGAGCGCAATACGTATCCGGCCACCTTCAATCTCGCGTTCGAGAAGGTGCAGGACCTGCGTTACGGCGAGAACCCGCATCAAAGCGCGGCGTTCTATCGCGATCTTTCCGTGCCGGCCGGCGCGCTCGCCAACTACGAGCAACTGCAGGGCAAGGAACTGTCGTACAACAACATCGCGGATTCGGACGCGGCCTGGGAATGCGTGAAGACCTTCGACGCGCCTGCCTGCGTCATCATCAAGCATGCGAATCCGTGCGGCGTCGCGGTTGGCGCTGACGCGCTCGAAGCGTACTCGAAGGCGTTCCAGACCGATCCGACCTCGGCGTTCGGCGGCATCATCGCGTTCAATCGCGAAGTGGACGAAGCGGCGGCGCAGGCCGTCGCCAAGCAGTTCGTCGAAGTGCTGATCGCACCGTCGTTCAGCGAAGCGGCGCGCGCGGTGTTCGCGGCGAAGCAGAACGTGCGTCTCTTGCAGATCGCGCTGGGCGCGGGTCACAACAGCTTCGACCTGAAGCGCGTCGGCGGCGGCCTGCTGGTGCAATCGCTCGATGCAAAGAACGTGCAGCCGCACGAACTGCGCGTCGTGACGAAGCGCCATCCGACGCCGAAGGAAATGGACGATCTGCTGTTCGCGTGGCGCGTCGCGAAGTACGTGAAGTCGAACGCCATCGTGTTCTGCGGCGGCGGCATGACGCTCGGCGTCGGCGCGGGCCAGATGAGCCGCGTGGATTCGGCGCGCATCGCGGGCATCAAGGCGCAGAACGCCGGGTTGTCGCTGAACGGCTCGGCGGTCGCATCGGATGCGTTCTTCCCGTTCCGTGACGGGCTCGACGTGGTCGTCAACGCGGGCGCGACCTGCGTGATCCAACCGGGCGGCTCGATGCGTGACGACGAAGTGATCGCCGCCGCCGACGAGCACAACGTCGCGATGATCGTCACCGGCACGCGTCACTTCCGCCATTAAACCGGCTCGCTTCATTTACTATTGGCCTGTTTGCGCTGCTGACGGCGCAAACAGGCCATTTTGATTTCCACGAGCCGCATCGCGAACGAATGAGAATCCTAGGCATCGACCCCGGCTTGCGCGTGACGGGCTTCGGCATCATCGACGTGAGCGGGCATTCGCTCAACTACGTGACGAGCGGCGTCATCAAGACCGCCGATGCCGATCTGCCTTCACGTTTGAATACGATCTTCAACGGCATCTCCACGCTCATTCGCCAGCACAATCCCGATCAGGCCGCGATCGAGAAGGTCTTCGTGAACGTCAATCCGCAATCGACGCTTTTGCTCGGACAGGCGCGCGGCGCGGCAATCTGCGGGCTCGTTGCGAGCGGCGTGCCGGTGGCCGAATACACGGCGCTGCAGTTGAAGCAGGCGGTCGTCGGCTATGGCCGCGCGACGAAGGAGCAGATGCAGCAGATGGTCGTGCGGCTGCTCACCCTCTCCGGCGTGCCAAGCACCGACGCCGCCGATGCGCTCGGCATGGCGATCTGTCACGCGCATGGCGGCACGGGGCTCGCGACGCTCGGCGGCATCGCGCCGTCGCTCGCAAAGAAAGGCTTGCGCGTGCGACGCGGCAGGCTCATCGGCTAAATCTTCTACCCTCAGAAAGAAAACATGATCGGTCGCATTGCCGGCGTTCTGCTCGAAAAAAATCCGCCGCACCTCCTCGTCGACTGCAACGGCGTCGGCTATGAAGTCGATGTGCCGATGAGCACGTTCTACAACCTGCCGAACGCGGGCGAAAAGGTCGTGCTGCTCACGCAGATGATCGTGCGTGAAGACGCGCATCTGCTCTATGGCTTCCTGACGTCGCAGGAACGGGCGACGTTCCGCGAGTTGCTGAAGATCAGCGGCATCGGCGCTCGCATGGCGCTGGCCGTGCTCTCGGGCATGAGCGTGCAGGAACTCGCGCAGACCGTGACGACGCAGGACACCGCGCGCCTGACGCGCGTGCCGGGCATCGGCAAGAAAACGGCGGAGCGTTTGCTGCTCGAGCTCAAAGGCAAGCTCGGGGCGGATCTCGGCGCGATGGCGAGCGCGGCTTCGCAATCCGATCACGCGTCGGACATTCTGAATGCGCTGCTCGCGCTGGGGTATTCGGAGAAGGAAGCGCTTGCCGCCGTCAAGAACGTGCCGGCGGGAACGGGCGTGTCGGAGGGGATCAAGCTGGCGTTGAAGGCGTTGTCGAAGGGATGAAGGTCTGAGATTGCTTGTCACGGCACTCATTACGATCGCGCTCGTCGCGGGCTGCGCATCCGTAGACAAACCGGCGCCATGCCCGGACGGACTGGAAGTATTCGGCTAGCAGCAAGCCGACGGCGCCGCGCTTCGCGCCTCGTCGCGAGAAACGCACGCTGTACAATCGACCCATGATCGAAACCGACAAACTCGCCGCCGAACGCATCATCGCGGCCACGCCCGTCTCGCCGAACGAAGAAGCCTTCGAACGCGCGCTGCGTCCGCGCCAGCTCGACGAATACGTCGGTCAGGAAAAGGTTCGCGGCCAGCTCGAAATCTTCATCGAAGCGGCCAAGCGCCGCTCGGAAGCGCTCGATCACGTGTTGCTGTTCGGCCCGCCCGGGCTCGGCAAGACCACGCTCGCGCACATCATCGCGCGGGAAATGGGCGTCAATCTGCGGCAGACGTCGGGACCGGTGCTCGAACGCGCGGGCGACCTCGCCGCGCTGCTGACCAATCTCGAAGCCAACGACGTGCTCTTCATCGACGAGATTCATCGGCTCTCGCCGGTCGTCGAAGAAATCTTGTACCCGGCGCTCGAGGATTATCAGATCGACATCATGATCGGCGAAGGACCGGCCGCGCGCAGCGTGAAGCTCGACTTGCAGCCGTTCACGCTGGTCGGGGCCACGACGCGCGCGGGCATGCTGACGAATCCGCTGCGCGATCGCTTCGGCATCGTGTCGCGGCTCGAGTTCTATAACGCGAGCGAACTGGCGCGCATCGTGTCGCGTTCGGCGTCGCTGCTGAAGGCGGACATCGTGCCCGAGGGCGCACTCGAAATCGCGCGGCGCTCGCGCGGCACGCCGCGTATTGCCAACCGCCTGCTGCGGCGCGTGCGCGACTATGCGGAAGTGAAGGCGGACGGCAACATCACCGGCGAAGTCGCGGATGCCGCGCTGAAAATGCTCGACGTCGATCCGGTCGGCTTCGACCTGATGGACCGCAAGCTGCTCGAAGCCATCCTGCACAAGTTCGATGGCGGTCCCGTCGGCGTCGACAATCTCGCGGCGGCGATCGGCGAAGAGCGCGACACCATCGAGGACGTGCTCGAACCGTATCTGATCCAGCAAGGTTATTTGCAGCGTACGCCGCGCGGACGCGTCGCGACCCTGCTCGCCTACCGCCACTTCGGCATTGCCGCGCCCGATGCCGGGCCGATTCGCGACCTCTGGGACGCGAGCAACGGTTAGCGCATGTCCGATCAGGCGACGCTGATTACGCGCGTGCGGTCATCGATTGCGCGCGGCGTCACGAGTCTGACGACCGGCGGCGGCCCCAGGCTCGATTACTCGTCGCCGCCCGGCGATCCCGGGCTTTTCGGGCCGGACGCCGTCTGCTGGAAAGTCCACGCCGATTTCACGTCGATGATGGCAGGCGGCATCAGCGCGCTCCTGCTTCAGACGCTGCATCCGCTGGCGCTGGCGGGCGTGTGGGACCACTCGACATTTCGCACGGATATCCTCGGCCGCCTGCGCCGCACGGCGACTTTCGTCGCGGGAACGACGTTCGGCAATCGCACTGACGCGCTCGCGCTCATCGAACGGGTGAGGACGATCCATCTTGGCGTCACGGGCGTCGCGCCGGATGGCCGTCCGTATCGCGCAGACGATCCTGATTTGCTGACCTGGGTGCACGTCGCGGAAGTGTCGAGCTTTCTCGCTGGCTATCTGCGCTACGTGAATCCCGCGCTATCCGAGGCCGATCAGGACCGTTACTTCGATGAAACCGCGACGATCGCGCGAATGCTCGGCGCACGCAATGTGCCGGTCACGCGCGCGCAGATCGAAGCGTATCTGACCGCCATGCGCCCCGAACTGCAAGCCGGCGATCGCACGCAGGAAGTCATTCGCGCGTTGAAGGACGCGCCGACGCCGAGCATCGCGATGAAGCCGGCGAGCAAGCTCGTGTTCAGCGCAGGTGTCGACCTGCTGCCCGACTGGGCGCAGGAGATGCTCGGACTGTCCGCGCTTGCGCCGGTGAGACGCATGATCGCGCGTCCCGGCGTGCGGGCAATGGCCCCCGTCATGCGGTGGGCGCTCGTCAACGGGATTGCGAAGCGAGCGCGGATAAGAGCCGCGGCGAAGCGGACCTAGGCGCGTTTGCGCAGGTTGTCGTCGTCGGTATCGGTGGCCAGATGGCTTATGTCGCCCCACGATACGACCGTCGCGCCATCCACCTCGTAATCGACGATATTCACGCTGCAATTGAGCAGCGGCCAGCCGCGCGGCTCCGACAGCGGCAGCTTCATCGCGAACCGGTAGATGCAATCGAGCACGCCGCCATGCGCGACGCATGCGATCCGCCCGCCCGGATGCGCGGCGACGATCGGTTCCATCGCATGAATCACGCGGTGATAGAACACGCGCTGCGATTCGCCGCCCGGCGGCGCAAAGCCCGGATCGCGCGTCTGCCACTCGATGTTTTCAGCGGGAAACTTCGTGTTGATCTCGTCGCTGTCGTGGCCCTGAAACGCGCCGTACTGACGCTCGCGCAAGCCTTCCGCGAGCCGCACGGTAAGCCCGAGCGCATCGGCGAAAGGACGCGCCGTCTGCTGGGCGCGAAGCAGATCGCTCGAATAGACCGCATCGAGCCGGCCCTCGCGCGCGAGACGCTCACCGAGTTGTTCGGCCTGCAGGAAGCCATGCGCGGACAACGGAATGTCGATGTGCCCCTGAATGCGCTTGATGCGGTTCCAGTCGGTTTCGCCGTGGCGGATGAACAAGACCTGAGTCGTCATGGACGCACCTGAAGCCAGAACGTGACGGGGCCGTCATTGACGAGCGACACCTGCATGTCGGCGCCGAATTCTCCCATCTCGACAATCGGATGCTTCGCCCGCGCCTCGCGCACGAAGTAATCGAAGAGGCGCTCGCCTTCGTCGGGAGGCGCGGCCGGCGTGAAGCTCGGGCGCAGGCCGCTCGATGTGTCGGCGGCGAGCGTGAATTGCGATACCAGCAGCACGCCGCCCGCACGCCCCGCACCGTCGATGTTCTGCACCGGCAGGTTCATCTTGCCCGCCGCGTCGCTGAAGACGCGATACGCCAGCATCTTCGCGAGCAGCTTGTCGGCGGCGGCTTCATTATCGCCGCGCTCGGCGCAGACCAGCGCGAGCAGGCCGGCGTCGATTGCGCCGGTCACACGGTCGCCGACGCGCACGTCCGCGCGCCGCACACGCTGAATGAGGGCGATCATGCCGACAGCGAAACGCGGGCGAAGCGGCGCTTGCCGACCTGCACGATGAATTCGCCCGCCTCGACCTTGAGGCCCTTGTCGGAGACGGTCGCGCCGTCGATCTTCACGCCGCCCTGCTCGATATTGCGCAGCGCTTCGCTCGTCGACGGCACCAGCCCCGCCTGCTTCAGCAACTGGCCGATGGCGAGCGGCGCGCCCGTGAGCGTGACCGACGGAATATCGTCCGGCACGCCGCCCTTCGCGCGATGATTGAAGTCCTCGAGCGCGCGCTCGGCGTCCGCCGGGGAGTGAAAGCGCGCGACGATCTCCTGGGCGAGCATCACCTTGAAATCGCGCGGATTGCGGCCGCCTTCCGCTTCCCGCCTGAAGCCCGCGATCTCGTCCATGCTGCGGAACGACAGCAGTTCGAAGTAACGCCACATCAGCACGTCGGAAATGCTCATCAGCTTGCCGAACATGTCCGTCGGCTTCTCGCTGATGCCGACGTAGTTGTTCTTCGACTTCGACATCTTGTCGACGCCATCCAGCCCTTCGAGCAGCGGCATCGTCAGAATGCATTGCTGTTCCTGGCCGTATTGCTTCTGCAATTCGCGACCGACGAGCAGGTTGAACTTCTGGTCCGTGCCGCCCAGTTCGAGGTCCGCATTCAGCGCGACGGAGTCGTAGCCCTGCATCAGCGGATAAAGGAACTCGTGGATCGAAATGGGTACGCCGCTCTGAAAACGCTTGGTGAAGTCTTCGCGTTCGAGAATGCGCGCCACCGTGTAGCGCGACGCCAGCTTGATCATGCCGTCGGCGCCGAGCGGCATCGACCATTCGCTGTTGTAGCGGATTTCGGTCTTTTCGCGGTCGAGCACGAGCGCAGCCTGCTCGAAATACGTCTTCGCGTTCGTTTCGATCTGCTCGCGCGTCAGCGGCGGGCGCGTCGCGTTGCGGCCGGACGGATCGCCGATCAAGGATGTGAAATCGCCGATCAGGAAGATCACCTGATGCCCCAGGTCCTGCAACTGGCGCATCTTGTTCAGCACGACCGTATGGCCGATGTGGATGTCCGGCGCGGTCGGATCGAGGCCGAGCTTGATGCGCAGCGGCTTGCCCGTCGCGGCGCTCCTCGCGAGCTTCTGCGCGAACTCGTCTTCGATCAGCAGTTCGTCGCAGCCACGCTTGGCGATGGCGAGCGCCGCGCGCACCTCGTCGGTGATCGGAAGCGCCTGCGCGGCGGGCGAGGAAGAAGCGTTGGAGTCAGTGGTCATGCTTGCGGCTTGTGATGTGTAATGGATGCGATGCCTGGCGCGCGTCGAACGCGGCTTGTGGCGATGACATCGCGCGCAAAGGCTTGTTCAGGCACAGGATTTTACGCGATGACGTTGCGCTTCGTGCCGTTTCCGGGCGTTTGCATCGCCGGCGCGCCGTGCGCAAGAGTCTTAACGCGGCCTCTCATTGCGCGGATAATCGCGGCTTGACGGACGCGCATCGACGAGGAGAGCAACGTGGGGAAGAAAGCCGAAGTGATCGAAACCGGCAAGGCGGACGGCGTGTACTTCGGTCTGATGTCCGGCACCAGCATGGACGGCGTCGACGGCGTCGCGGTGCAATTCACGACGGGCAAGCCGCCGGTCGTGCTGGGCGAGGCGCACGTTTCGTTTGCTCAAGGCCTGCGCGACGCCCTCTTCTCGCTCCAGGCCCCCGGCGACAACGAGATCGAACGCGAGGCGCTCGCCGGCAACGCGCTCGCGACGCGTTACGCGGTCTGCTGTCACGAGTTGCAGAGCGTGAGCGGCTTTTCGGCGTCGAAGGTGCGCGCCATCGGCGTGCACGGGCAGACGGTGCGGCATCGGCCGGAGAAAGGGTATACGCGGCAGATCAACAATCCGGCGCTGCTCGCGGAGATGACGAACATCGACGTCATCGCCGATTTCCGCAGCCGCGACGTCGCCGCCGGCGGGCAAGGCGCGCCGCTGGTGCCGGCGTTTCACGCGACCGTTTTCGGTGCGAAGAACGAGACGCGCGTCGTCTGCAATCTGGGCGGCATCAGCAATATCACGATTCTCGCGGCGAACGGCGCGGTGCGCGGCTTCGACTGCGGCCCGGCTAACGCGCTGCTCGACGAGTGGGCGCATCGGCATCTGCAGAAACCGTATGACGATGGCGGGAAATTCGCGGCGAGCGGCGAGGTCAATCGCCCGCTGTTGAACGCGCTGCTGGACGAGCCTTTCTTCGAAGAAGCGCCGCCGAAAAGCACCGGGCGCGACCTGTTCAACCCGGCGTGGCTCGACGCAAAGCTCGCAGCGTTTCCGAACCTCTCTCCCGCCGATGTCCAGGCGACGCTCACCGCCCTCACGGGCACGACGGTCGCACGCGAGATCGAACGCCATGCAGCGGATGCCCGTGCGGTCTATGTGTGCGGCGGCGGCGCACGCAATCCAGTGCTGCTGAAGATGCTGCAGCAGGCGCTCGAACAAACCGGCGCATCGGGCGTCCCCGTCATGACCACCGACGCCCTCGGCGTGCCCCCGCATCAGGTCGAAGCGTTCGCGTTCGCGTGGCTCGCGATGCGCTGCGTCGCGCGTGAGCCGGGAAATCTCGCCGCGGTCACGGGCGCGGCTGGCGAGCGCGTGCTCGGCGCGATCTATCCGCATTGAGCGTTCATGCGCCCGGAAACGCAAAACGGAGCCCGAAGGCTCCGTTTCTCATTCTGACCGCCGGATGAGCGATTAGACCGAGAACGACGATCCGCAACCGCACGTCGTCGTCGCGTTCGGATTCTTGATCACGAACTGCGCGCCGTTGAGATCGTCCTTATAGTCGATCTCCGCACCGACGAGATACTGATAGCTCATCGAATCGACGAGCAACTGCACGCCGCTCTTGTCCATCACGGTGTCGTCTTCGTTGACCTCTTCGTCGAACGTGAAGCCGTATTGGAAACCCGAGCATCCGCCGCCTTGCACGAACACGCGCAGCTTCAGATCCGGATTGCCTTCTTCGTCGATCAATTGCTTGACCTTGTCCGCAGCCGCGTCAGTGAAGACGAAGGGCATCGGCATTTCGGTCGTGGGGGTGTCGCTGACAGCGCTCATGCGAATTCTCCAAGTAGCTTCTAGCCACCATTGTAGGGCTGATCTCAAAATCGTGCCGAATGCCCATGAAATCAAGAGGCTATATGCAAGATCGACACGTCCGCCCCGTCGCGCCAAAGAAAAAGCCGCCGGCACGTAGCGTGCGGGCGGCTTTTGCGGCAGCTTCGCTTCGAAGCCGGAAGTCCCGGCTCCAGGCGATGCCGAAGCGATTAACGCTTCGAGAATTGCTTCCTGCGGCGTGCCTTGTGGAAACCGACCTTCTTACGTTCCACTTCACGCGCGTCGCGGGTCACGAAGCCTGCGTTCGACAGTTGCGACTTCAGCGTTGCGTCGTAGTCCATCAGCGCGCGGGTGATGCCGTGGCGAACTGCGCCTGCCTGCCCCGTCTCGCCGCCGCCGTTCACGTTGACCTTGATGTCGAACGTGGTGGCGTGGTTCGTGAGTTCGAGCGGTTGACGCACGATCATCAGCGACGTTTCACGCGAGAAATAGTCGGCGATGGGCTTGCCATTGACGATGATCTCGCCCTTGCCCGACTTGATGAAGACACGAGCGACGGCGCTCTTGCGGCGGCCCGTACCGTAGTTCCAGTTACCGATCATGTGGGCTCCCCTTAGATCTCGAGCGCTTTAGGCTGTTGAGCCGTATGCGGATGCGTTGCTTCGGCGTAGACCTTCAGCTTCTTGATCATTGCGTAGCCGAGCGGACCCTTCGGCAGCATGCCCTTCACTGCCTTCTCGAGCGCACGGCCCGGGAAGCGCTCTTGCATCTTGCCGAACGTCGTTTCATAGATGCCGCCCGGGTAGCCCGAGTGACGATAGTACTTCTTGTCCGTGGTCTTGTTGCCCGTGACCTTCAGCTTGCCGGCGTTGATGATGATGATGAAATCACCAGTGTCGACGTGCGGAGTAAATTCAGGCTTGTGCTTGCCGCGAAGACGGCGTGCCACTTCGCTGGCGACACGGCCGAGAACCTTATCCGTCGCGTCAATCACGTACCATTCGCGCGTCACCTCTTCGGCTTTTGCGGAAAACGTCTTCATGATCGATCCAAAAATTAATTTGCCCTTTTGCTCTTGCCTTGTTCGGTCCTGCTTATAGGTGCGCTCGACGGCGCGTGCAGGCTCTCCCAGGCCTCTCTCCGCGGGCGTGTGGCGAAGAGAACTTTGAATTATATCGGGAAAAGACTCGACGAGTCAAAGAGTTGGCCGATTTGGCGGTGAAGCGGCCGCGCCTGAGGCGGGAAGGGACGAAAAAAAACCCGAGCGTCTGAGGGCTCGGGTTCAATCCACCAAGGAGGAGGTGGAGGAGACACGGTAGATTCGTCGAACTGCGACAACCAATGGAACCGAGTATAGGCACGCTCGTGCGCATAGGCAAGGAAATCTGCATCATGGAATATCAATCCACGATATGAAATCGCGGACTTCGCCGCTCTCCTCGAAGAATCAACGAGTTGCGCGGCTTTGTTTGCCGTGGCGTACTGCAGAAGCCCCATTCGGAACAGGGATTAATTGGAACTCAGCGAATCGTGTCTGGCTTTCCGACGTCGTCAACCCGTGATTGCGCGAAGCCGCCAACCGCATGACCCGCTACAATCGAACCTCTGAAAACGTGTCAAGCGGCGGGAGCCTGAGCATGGAATGCAAAGTGAGCTGGATGGGACAGGACGGCATGGCTTTCGCCGCCGAAACCGGTAGCGGTCACCTCGTCGCGATGGACGGAGCACCCGAAGGCGGCGGTCGCAACCTCGCACCGCGCCCTATGGAAATGGTGCTGCTTGGAACGGGCGGATGCACCGCCTATGACGTCGTGATGATCCTGAAGAAAAGCCGCCAGGAGATCGAGGGCTGCTCGGTGACGCTGAAGGCCGACCGCGCGAGCGAAGACCCGAAGGTGTTCACCAAGATCCATTTTCATTTCACGGTGACGGGCAAGAATCTGAACCCGGCGACGGTCGAGCGCGCGATCAACCTGTCGCACGACAAATATTGCTCGGCGTCGATCATGCTCGCGAAGACGGCGGAACTGACGCATTCGTTCGATATCGTCGAACGCTGAACGGATTGCATCGAAGAAAAAAAGCCGGCGTCACGAATATGACGCCGGCTTTTTTTGGAATAACGACAAAGCAGGCCGATAAGCCGGATTCTGTGCACGCGCCGCCCGAAGACGATCGCGCGTGGCAGCCATTCCTCTAGGCGCGCCATTGCTGACGCGCTCAAGCTTCCTACCCGCAGACGAAACGGGGGCCCCGTCCTGCATCGCGAAGATGCGCGCCTGCCTATTTGGAATTGCTCCGGGTGGAGGTTACCGTGCCGGAACGTCTCGCGACGTCCGCGGTGCGCTCTTACCGCACCGTTTCACCCTTACCTGATCTTCGGACTTGCGCCCGAAGCCATCGGCGGTTTGCTTTCTGTTGCCCTGTTCCGCGTGTTGCCACGGATGGCCGTTAGCCATCACCCCGCCCTGTGGAGTCCGGACTTTCCTCGCCCTCGACGCTCGAAAGCGCCGAGGCCGCGGCTGCCTGGCCTGCTTTGTGGGGTCGATTTTAGCACTGGATGCGCGTGCGGCGTCCCGGACGGAAGACAGTTGCGTCGCCGTAGAACTCGGGCGATTCGTTCGCGGGCCACCAGCCGGGCACGCCGAGAACCGGCAGCGGCGCGAACGCGCGGCTGTCGATCGGGCGCGCGAGCAGGCTCATCGACACGCTTTCGTCGAGCATTGCGCGGGCGGTGGATTCGTCGGCGGCGAAGTATTCCGGCGGAACGTCAACGATCCACGCGTGCCCCGTGCATGCCTTGTACGGCGCGACGAGCTTCTCCAGCAGCGCGTGGCCGAAGAGGCGCGCCTCGCATCGCGTGCTCCACGACGCTCGTTCGTCGATGAACAGCGTGTGCCAGTCGAAGCGGCGCAGCGCATCGGCGAGTCGGGGGTCGGCGCACGGGAAAAGAACGGCGTTCTCGTCGAAGAGCGTGAGCGCGTCGCGCAAGCCGCCGCGCGTCGGGCCGACGCCGAACGCGTCGATCTGATCGGCCTGGTGCGAATTCAATGCCGCCTTCGTGCGCGGATACGTAAACCACATCAGCGCGTTGAAGAAGTCGTGCAGATTGTGGCGCGTCGGCACGCGGCCGGTTTCCGCGATATACCCTTCATACGACGCGCCCGGCGGCAGTTCTTCCTGCGCGATGAAGGCGAGCGGCTTGCCGCGGCCGGTGACGAGCGCGGCTTGCGTCGCGTCGCCGTTGAGTTCAGCGAGGTAGCTGGGGTAGCCATCGAGCGCGGCGGACTGCCAGCGCCTGCCGCGCGCTGCGAGCGTCGCAAGCCACGGGCGCGTCCAGTCGATCGAATGAAACGCCACCGTGACTCACTTCCCGTCGACGAACCGCCAGCCGATGGTCTCCCCGCCGCGCAACGGCACGATCTGCGTGTCGCCGGCGTTGAATTCCGCCGGCAACGTCCACGAAGCGCGCTCCAGCGTCACTGTCTCCGCGCTGCGCGGCAGCCCGTAGAAGTCGGCGCCGTGAAAACTCGCGAAGCCTTCGAGCTTGTCGATCGCGCCGGCCTTGTCGAAGGCTTCGGCGTAAAGCTCCAGCGCATGCAGCGCCGTATAGCAACCGGCGCAGCCGCACGCGTGCTCCTTCAGTCCCTTCGGATGCGGCGCGCTGTCCGTGCCGAGGAAAAAGCGCGGATTGCCCGACGTCGCCGCCTCGACCAGCGCCACGCGATGCGTCTCGCGCTTGATCACCGGCAAGCAGAAATAGTGCGGACGGATGCCGCCGACCAGCATCGCGTTCCGGTTGAACAGCAGGTGATGCGCCGTGATCGTCGCGCCAATAGGCCCTTGGGCGTCGCGCACGTAGTCGGCGGCGTCTCTCGTCGTAATGTGCTCGAAGACGACCTTCAACTCCGGGAAATCGCGGCGCAGCGGCGTCATCACGCGGTCGATGAACACCTTCTCGCGATCGAACACGTCGATATCGCCGTCCGTCACTTCGCCGTGGATGAGCAGCGGCATGCCGCTTGCCTGCATCGCCTCGAGCGTTTTCGCGCACTTGGCGAGATCCGTCACGCCCGCGTCGGAATTGGTCGTCGCGCCCGCCGGATACAGCTTCACGCCGTGCAGGAAGCCGCTTTCGCGCGCCCGATGAATCTCCTCGGGCGGCGTTTTGTCGGTCAGATACAGCGTCATCAGCGGCTCGAAGCGCGCCGCCGCGCCGTCCTTCGGCAGCGCCGCCAGGATGCGCTCACGGTACGCGGCGGCCATGTCCGTCGTCGTGACGGGCGGCTTCAGGTTCGGCATGATGATCGCGCGGCCAAACTGGCGCGCGGTGTGCGGCAGAACGGCGGCGAGCGTCGCGCCGTCGCGCACGTGCAGGTGCCAGTCGTCGGGGCGCGCGAGCGTGAGCGATGCGGGTGTCGTGGTCGAAGCGGTCGTGTCGGGCGAAACAGAAGTGGCGGACATGGCGTGATGACGGCGAAGACGTTGAAGGAGATGAGCGGACCGCAAGCAGGATGCGCCGAAACGATGCACCGTAAGCGGCGCGAGCCGGAAAAAATCGCCGTGGAAAACGCACAACGCGCGGCCGGCGCGTGGCGGTTCGATTTTTTCGACAATGGGCTCGGGTGATATGCTTGTCGGACGTATTGTAACAACCGGCCTTACGGCCCTAGCCCGTCTGCCTGAAGCAAATGTGCCAACTTCTCGGAATGAATTGCGCCGAACCGACCGACGTGACGTTCTCGTTCACCGGCTTCGCGGCGCGCGGCGGAGTGACGGACCATCACGGCGACGGCTGGGGCATTGCGTTCTTCGAGGACAAGGCGTGCAGGCTTTTCATCGATCATCAGTCGTCCGCGAGTTCGCCGCTCGCCGAGATGGTGAAACGCTATCCGATCAAGTCAAAGAACACGATCGCGCATATTCGCAAGGCGACGCAGGGGCATATCCTGCTCGAGAACTGCCATCCGTTCCTGCGTGAACTGTGGGGGCGGCACTGGATCTTCGCGCACAACGGCGATCTCAACGGCCACGCGCCGGAACTGACGGGCGTGTATCAGCCGGTCGGCACGACGGACAGCGAACTCGCCTTCTGCGCGCTGCTGCAGGGCTTGCGCCGTGCGTTTCCAAACTCGCAGCCGCCGCTCGACGAACTCTTCGATGCGCTCGCCACGCTCACGCGCGACATCACGCAATACGGCGTCTTCAATTTCCTGATGTCCAACGGGCAGGCGCTGTTCTCGCACTGCTCGACGCATCTCTACTACCTGGTGCGGAGCTGGCCGTTCTCGACGGCGCATCTGATCGACGCGGACATGTCGATCGACTTCGCAAAATACACGACGCCCGAAGACCGCGTGGCGGTCATCGCCACTTCGCCGCTGACGGACAACGAAGTCTGGACGCGCTTCGCGCCCGGCGACCTCGCGATGTTCCAGAAAGGCGCGCTGGCGCGGACGGTCAATATCCCGGTGCCTGAGGCCGTGGCGAAGAAAGCGGCGGAACCGCTCGCCAAGGCGTGCGTCGGCTCGGCGTTGAAGATCGAAGAGATGCGGACGACGGCGGCGGTGGAATCGGAACTCGGCATCGAATAAAAAAAGCGGCGCGTCCTTTCGAACGCGCCGCCCTTTTTTCTGCCGAAGCAGCACAACGCTCAGTGCAGAATCTTCGCCAGAAAGTCCTTCGCCCGGTCGGACTTCGGATTCGCGAAGAACGCTTCCTTCTGGTCGTCCTCCACGATCAAGCCCTTGTCCATGAAGATCACGCGATGCGCCACCTTCTTGGCGAAGCCCATCTCGTGCGTCACGCACATCATGGTCATGCCTTCCTGCGCGAGTTCGACCATCACGTCGAGCACCTCGTTGATCATCTCGGGATCGAGCGCGGACGTCGGTTCGTCGAAGAGCATCGCGATGGGGTCCATCGACAACGCGCGCGCAATCGCCACGCGCTGCTGCTGACCGCCCGACAACTGCCCCGGATATTTGTCCGCGTGCGCGCGCAGGCCCACGCGGTCGAGCAGCTTCAGGCCCTTCTGCGTGGCTTCGTCGTTCGAGCGGCCTAGCACCTTGATCTGCGCGAGCGTCAGGTTCTGCACGATGGACAGATGCGGGAACAGTTCGAAGTGCTGGAACACCATGCCGACCTTCGAGCGCAGCTTCGACAGGTTCGTCTTCTTGTCCGTCAGCGACTGGCCGTTAATCGTGATATCACCCTTCTGGAACGGCTCGAGTCCGTTCACGGTCTTGATGAGCGTCGACTTGCCCGAACCCGACGGGCCGCACACCACGACGACCTCGCCCTTCTTGACTTCGGTCGTGCAGTCGGTCAACACCTGAAACTGCCCGTACCACTTGGAAACGTTTTTGATGGAGATCATCTTGCGACCTTTTTCTGAAGACTTTTGACGAGGGCCGACGCCAGCACGCAAATCACGAAATAACACGCCCCGGCGAACAGGACCATTTCGACGGTCGTGCCGTCGCGGTCACCGATGTTCGTCGCCGTGCGGAAGAAGTCCGCGAGACTGATCACGTAGACGAGCGACGTATCCTGGAACAGCACGATCGCCTGCGTGAGCAAAAGCGGCACCATCGCGCGGAACGCCTGCGGCAGCACGACGAGCTTCATCGCCAGGCCGTAGTTCATGCCGAGCGCGAACGCCGCATTCACCTGCCCGCGCGGCACCGCCTGAATGCCGGCACGAATGATTTCCGAATAGTACGCGGCTTCGAAGAGCGAGAACGCGACCATCGCCGATGCAAGGCGAATGTCGATATCCGCCGACAGCCCGAGCACGTTCTGCAGCAGTTGCGGCACGATCAGGAAGAACCACAGCAGCACCATCACGAGCGGAATCGAGCGGAACAGCGTGACGTAAGCGCCCGCGAACCATTGCAGCGGCTTGACGCCCGACAGGCGGAACAGCGCGATGACCGTCCCGAGCAGGATGCCGACGACGATCGCCAGCACCGTGATCTGGAACGTGATGACGGCGCCGGTCCACAGCGTCGGCAGCGCGCCCGGAATACCACTCCAGTTGAACTGATGCATTACTTGCCTCCGATGTAGCCAGGCAGCCGCGTCTTCGCTTCGACCCAGCGCATCAACAGCATCACGACGAGGTTGATGAGCATGTAAGCGAGCGTCACCGCGATGAACGATTCATAGGTCTGCGCCGTGTAGTCGACGAGCTGCCGCGCTTGCGCGGACAAGTCGAGCAGACCGATGGTCGACGCCACCGCCGAGTTCTTGAAGACGTTCAGGAATTCCGACGTGAGCGGCGGCACGATGATGCGGTAAGCCACCGGCATCAGCACATACCGATACGTCTGCCATTCCGTGAAGCCCATCGCGAGGCCCGCGTTGCGCTGTCCGCGCGGCAGCGCGTTGATGCCCGAGCGCACCTGCTCGCAGACGCGCGCGCCGGTGAAGAGCCCGAGACAGATGATCGACGACGAAAAGAACTGCGCGGAAGGCGGCAGTTGCTTGAACCAGTTGCCGATGGATGCCGGCAGCAACTCCGGTATTACGAGATACCAGATGAAGAACTGCACGATCAGCGGGACGTTGCGGAAAATCGCGACGTAGACGGTGCCGATGCCCGCCAGCGTGCGATTCGGGACCGTGCGCAAGATGCCGAACAACGAACCGACCACCAGCGCGATTACCCAGGCCGCCAGCGACACGGTAATCGTCACCCAGAAGCCGGATATCAGCCAGCCCAGGTAGGTAGTGGGCTCGCCGGTGGAAACCGGACTCAGCAGGATGCCCCAGTTCCAGTGATAAGACATGGACATACTCCAAAAAGAAACGGAAGAAGCAAGGCTCCTTCCGTTTCGTTCGTTCCGCTAGCCGAACCGGTTAGTCGATCGCCTTGTCGTTCGGGCTCTTGTACAGAGCCTTGATGTCGTCGCTTTCCGGGAAGTTCAGGTTGAGGTTCTTCGGCGGGATCGGGCTTTCGAACCACTTCTTGTAGATCTTGTCGGCTTCGCCCGACGTTTCGACCTTCGCGATCGCGTCGTCCACCACCTTCTTGAACTCGGGGTCGTTCTTGCGAATCATGCAGCCGTACGCTTCATGCGATTGCGGCGCGCCGACGATCACGAAATCGTTCGGATTGTTCGACTTCGCGCGCTCGCCCGCGAGCAGTGCGTCGTCCATCATGAACGCGACCGCGCGGCCGGTCGACAGCGTCAGGAACGACTCGCCGTGATCCTTCGCGCTGATGATGTTCATGCCCATGTTCTTGTCCTGATTCATCTTGCGAAGCAGGCGCTCGGACGTCGTGCCGGCGGTCGTCACGACCGTCTTGCCCTTCAGGTCCGCCCAGTCCTTCACGCCGGAGTCTTTCTTGGTCATCAGGCGCGTGCCGATCACGAAGATCGTGTTCGAGAAGGACACTTGCTGCTGACGCTCGGCGTTGTTCGTGGTCGAGCCGCACTCGATGTCCACCGTGCCGTTCTGCACGAGCGGAATACGGTTCTGCGAGGTGATCGGCGTGAGTTTCACCTTCAGGTTCGGCTGGTTCAGCTTCTGCTTGACCGCTTCGACGACCTTCAGCGCGAACTCGTGCGAATAGCCGACGACGTTTTGCTTGTCGTCATAGTACGAGAACGGAATGGACGATTCGCGATGCCCCAGCGAAATCACGCCCGTGTCCTTGATTTTCTTCAGCGTGCCTGCGTCCTGCGCATAAGCGCCCGTGGCGAACATACCAAGCGCAGCGACGAGCAGCGCAGCCTTTTTAAGTTTCATTTGTTCGATCTCCTGTGGCGAAAAACGGGCCAAGTTTAGCAGGGTAATTATTCTGAAAGAATGATTGTTAACCGCTAGTCGTCTGATTTACGAGACGGTTGGGTGCAACTCGGCGCAACTGCATGTAGGCGCGCATATTACGCGAAAAAAATGAAAAAGCGGGAGGCATTCAGAAGAATGCCTCCCGCTCGATTCAAAGCTCGTTTTCACGGCCGGTCACGCAGCCCACAGGCCGCGCCGCGCCGCGATTGCAACGGATGCTCCGCCGCACGCGATGCCCGCCGATCAGGGGTACAGGCCGCGCATTTCGCGCGCCATCAGGATGCGCGTACACGCGACGATAAACGCCGCCGTGCGTACCGATACCTGTTGTTCACTTGCAACCTGCCACACCGCTGCGAACGCTTCGCGCATGACGCGCTCGAGACGCAGGTTGATTTCGTCTTCGGTCCAGAAGAAGCTGGAGAAGTCCTGCACCCATTCGAAGTACGAGACGGTCACGCCGCCTGCGTTCGCGACCACGTCCGGAATGACGAGCACGCCCTTGTCGTGCAGGATGTCGTCGGCGGCGGTAGTCGTCGGGCCGTTCGCGCCTTCGACGATGATCTTCGTCTTGATCTTCGGCGCGTTCTCCTCGGTGATCTGCCCTTCGAGGGCGGCCGGGATCAGGATGTCGCTTTCGATGGTCCAGAACTCGTCGCGCGAGACCGGATCCGCACCCTTGAAGCCGCCGACGCCGCCGGTTTCCGCGACGTGCGCAGCCAGCGCAACGGTATCCATGCCCTTCGAGTTGAACAGCGTGCCGGTGTGATCCTGCACGGCGATGACGCGTGCGCCCGCCTCCTGGAACAGACGCGCCGCTATGCCGCCGACGTTACCGAAACCCTGCACCGCGATGCGAGCGCCTTCGATCTCCAGACCGACACGACGCGCCGCTTCCGTGCCGACGACGAACACGCCGCGGCCCGTCGCTTCCTTGCGGCCGAGCGAACCGCCGAGCGAAATCGGCTTGCCGGTGACGACGCCCGTCGCCGTCTGCCCCTGGTTCATGGAGTAGGTGTCCATCATCCACGCCATGATCTGCTCGTTCGTGTTCACGTCCGGCGCGGGAATGTCGGTGTTCGGCCCGATGATGATGCCGATCTCGCTCGTATAACGGCGCGTCACGCGCTCGAGTTCGCCGCGCGACAGCGTGCGCGGATCGACGCGGATACCGCCTTTCGCGCCGCCGTAAGGAACGTTCACTGCCGCGTTCTTCACCGACATCCACGCGGACAGCGCCATCACTTCAGAAAGCGTCACATCCTGGTGATAACGCACGCCGCCCTTGCCCGGACCGCGCGACGTGTTGTGCTGCACGCGATACCCCTCGAAGTGCGCGACCGTGCCGTTATCGAGTTCGATCGGGCAATCGACGATCAGAATGCGCTTCGGGCGCTTGAGCGTTTCGAGCCAGCGAGAGAGGGAACCGAGATAAGGCGCTACGCGATCGACCTGCCGCAGATAATTACCCCAGGGGCCGAGATCGTCGGCATGCAGATACGAGGGGATGGACTGGTCTTGCTTCGGGGAGGACATTGATGCTCCAGCGGTTGTGGAATGCATGCATTGTCGAAAAACGGCGTTTCCAAATCCAATGCCGTTTCCTTATCCCATCATGCGTTTTGTGCATAACCTCTAAAAAGCTTACGCAGCGGGCGTTTCCGCCGATGCCTTCAGCAATTCTTCACCGACTGCATCCCATAGCGCGCGCATCAGCGCCTGGCGAGGTTCGTCGCCTTGCGAGGCGAACTTGTCGCGATAGAGGCGGATTTCCATCGTCAGCGTGAACTGGCCGGCGGGGGTTCCGCGCGTTCCCCGGTCGAGCCGGATGAGCCGTCCTTCATCGACGGCATCTTCCACCGCGCTATGCGGAAGGAAGGCGATGCCGTGGCCCGCAAGCGCCATCGCCTTGAGGCCCTCGGCCATGTCGGTCTCATAGACCTTGTCGAGATGAAGACGCGCCGGCGCGGTCGCGATGATCACTTCCGTCATGCGCCCGAGATACGCGTTCGGCGTGTACGACAGATACGGCACGGGCGCATCGGCGGTGGCGGGCAGCGTGTAGCGCGCGCGGCCTGCCTTGTTCGCGGCGGAGAACGGGCTGATCGGTTCCACGCCGAGCGTGAGCATGTCGTAGCGTGCGGGATCGAGCGCGACGGGATGACTCGGATGGTGATAACCCATCACGAGATCGCAGCCGCCTTCGACGAGCGACAACACCGCGTCGTGCACGTTGAGCGCGCGCAGCCGCGTGCGGATGCGTCCGAGCCGCGACTCGATATGCTGCAGCCAGCGTGGAAAGTACGTGAGCGATAACGTATGCGGCACCGCGAACTCGATGGTCGCCGCCGGCGCGCCGCCCTGTCCGCGCAAGAGCGTGCGTGCTTCGTGGAACTGCGAGAGCATCGCGAGCGCCTGCTCGTAGAAGACTTGTCCGGCTTGCGTGAGCCGCGTCGGATAGACGGAACGATCGATCAGCTCGGTGCCGAGCCACGCTTCAAGCGCCTGAATGCGCCGCGAGAACGCGGGCTGCGTGATGTGCCGAAGCTCGGCCGAGCGGCTAAAGCTGCGCGTCTCCGCGAGCGAGACGAAGTCTTCTAGCCATTTCAGTTCCATGCTGGGTCGCGCCTTGATGTGCTTATGCGGCATTTTAGCGGGCGCGGGCGCTTCATTCGATGGCGCAGACAAGCCGCAGCGCACCATCGGCAGGCACCGGGCACGCGCAAGGTGCGGCGTCGCCAAACTCATGTCCGGCTGCAAACGCAAGCCAGCACTCGCGTGACGTCATCCGTGAAAACGTGCATCCGATTGGCACGATGCTTGCAAAAATTCGCGCCGCCGCGAAGGCATCTCTCAAGCGCGCACCTTGCTTCCACCGGAACACGCAATGTCCAATCTGATCGCGTCGCTCAAGAGCGGCAACTGGCGCTCGCTGCTCGCCTGCTTTCTCTACTTCGATACGGGCTTCACCGTCTGGGTGCTGTACGGGCCGCTTGCGCCGTTCATCGGCCGCGACGTGACGATGTCCGCCGCGCAGCAAGGCTTTCTCGTCGCGGTGCCGGTGCTCGCCGCCGCGATCCTGCGCGTGACGCTCGGCAATCTCTATCAGTCGACCGATGGCCGCCGCGTCGCGCTGATGGGCGTGCTGCTTTCGTCGATACCGTGCATCGTGCTGCCGCTCGTGCCCGGCGTGCCGTCGTATGCGCTGCTGCTGGTGCTCGGCGTGTTCCTCGGGATGGGCGGCGCGAGCTTCGCCGTCGCGTTGCCGATGGCGGGCAGCAACTATCCGCCGAAGGTGCAGGGACTGGTGCTCGGGCTCGCTGCGGCGGGCAATATCGGCGCGGTGCTCGACGGCTTCCTGTTTCCTCATCTCGCCGATGCCTTCGGCTGGAAGCTCTCAACCGCCGCCGCGCTGCCGCTGCTCGCGATCACGGCCGTCGCGCTGTATGCGTGGGCGTCGGACGCCGGCGAGAAAACCGGCAGCACGATGCGCGCGCTCGCGAGCTTCGCGGTGACGCTGGCAAGCCTCGTCGTGCTCGTGCTCGCGGTGCACGGCGGCGTGTTCGGCGCGGGCCGCGCGGGCGTTCTGCTGCTGCCGGTGATCGGCGCGCTGATCGCGATTGCCGTACTGCCGCGCCGATATCGTTCGGTGCTGGGCGAGCGCGATACGTGGGTCATCATGCTGATTTACAGCATCACGTTCGGCGGCTTTGTTGGCATGTCTTCGTATGTGACGCTGCTTCTGACGTCGCTCTATCAGATGCCGAAGCTCGAAGCGGGGCTCTTCATGTCGCTGCTCGCGTTTCTTGGCGCAATCGTGCGGCCGTTCGGCGGCTATGTGGCCGATCGCGTGACCGGCGTGCGCGCGCTGCTCGTGCTGCTGGCGGTCATCGCCGCCGCCGACTTCGCATTCGCGATCTGGATGCCGCCCGTGACCGGCGGCCTTGCGCTGCTCGTATGCCTGTATCTCGCGTTCGGGCTCGGCAACGGCTCGACTTTTCAGCTGGTGCCGCATCGCTGGAAGGGCAAGACGGGCTTGCTGTCGGGGATCGTCGGGGCCGCGGGCGGTATCGGCGGCTTCTATCTGCCGGTGATCATGGGTATCGCGAAGGAAAGCACCGGCAGCTATCAGATGGGCTTCGCGACGTTTGGCGTGCTGGCGACGTGCGCGTTCGGTGCGCTATTCATGGTGCGCGGACAATGGCTGCGCTGGTCGGCGCTGTCGGCGCAAGAGCGCGATGCAGTTGCGCTCAACGGCGCGCACGCGATGGAGTGATGCGCGACGCTCAAGGCCGGCGATCACCGTCGATTGCCGGCCAGCGGGCGAAGGCGAAGACCCACAGCGTGATGAGGTTGAGCACCGGAATCAGTCCTGCGAGCAGCCACCAGCCGGAATGCCCGGTGCGCTGAATAATCCGCACATACGGATAGCAGGCCAGGAAGCCAATGCCGATAACGATAAGCCAGTGCCAGATGCTGAGACTTCCCATTCTTTCCTCGCAGATTCGTGTGGCGAAGCGGCGCGCTCATGCGTCATCGTTCCGCATGCCTAACTAACGGGCAGCGACTATACCAGCTTCGCGCAGCCGCGCTGGATTCGCGACTGCGCGCTTGTTATCCGATGTCAACCCGCGCCGCATCCCCCTGCTCGACGACCGGCTCCGCTGCCCTCTGCTGCTGCAACGCCCACATCTGCGCGAACAAGCCGTCTGCCCGCAGCAACTCCGCGTGCGTGCCGCGCTCCACCACGCGTCCGTGATCCATCACGATGATCTGCTGCGCATGCACGACCGTCGACAAGCGATGCGCGATGATCAGCGTCGTCCGCTCGCGTGCGATCGAATCGAGTTCGCGCTGAATCGCGCGCTCGGACTTCGAATCGAGCGCCGACGTGGCTTCGTCGAAGATCAGGATCGGCGGATTCTTGAGCAGCGTCCGCGCGATCGCCACGCGCTGCTTCTCGCCGCCCGACAGCTTCAGCCCTCGCTCGCCGACCGCCGTCTCGTAGCCCGCCGGCAGCCCTTCGATGAAGTCGTGGATATGCGCCGCCCGCGCCGCCGCGATCACTTCGTCACGGCTCGCGGATGGCCGTCCATACGCGATGTTGTAGTAGATGGAATCGTTGAAGAGCACCGTGTCCTGCGGCACGATGCCGATGGACGCCCGCAGCGAATCCTGCGTGACATCGCGAATATCCTGCCCGTCGATCACAATGCGCCCGCCCGTCTCGCGATCCAGATCGTAGAAGCGGAACAAGAGCCGCCCGAGCGTCGACTTCCCCGATCCGCTATGTCCGACGACAGCGGTCGTCGTACCCGCCGCGATCGTGAAATCGACCTCATGCAGAATGGGCCGCGCCGCTTCGTACGCGAAGCTCACGCGCTCGAAACGCACCTCGCCACCGGTTACATCTAGCGGCGCCGCATTCGGCGCATCGGGCACTTCGCGGCCCGCGCCGAGCAGGGTGAACATGCGGTCCATGTCGGTCAGCGCCTGCTTCAGTTCGCGATACACCACGCCGAGAAAGTTCAGCGGGATATAAAGCTGCAGCATGAACGTGTTGATCAGCACGAGATCGCCGAGCGTGAGCCGCCCGGCCATCACGCCCTGCGTCGCGCGCCAGAGAATGAATACGAGCCCGGTCCCGATAATCGCCTGCTGTCCGAAGTTGAGCATCGACAGCGAACGCTGCGACTTGATCGCCGCCGCGCGATATCGCTGGAGGTTTTCGTCGTAACGGCGCGTTTCCCATGCCTCGTTGCCGAAGTACTTCACGGTCTCGTAGTTGAGCAGCGAATCGATCGCGCGCGAGTTGGCCTTCGAATCGAGCTCGTTCATCGTGCGCCGGTAATGCGTGCGCCACTCCGTCACCTTCACCGTGAAGCCGATATACAGGCACAACGCGACGAGCGTGACGATCGCGTAATACGCTTCGTATTTCGTCACGAAGAACGCGAGCACGAGACCGACTTCTACCAGCGTCGGCAAGATGCTGTACAGCGAATACGACACGAGTTGCTGAATGCCGCGCGTGCCGCGCTCGATATCGCGCGACATGCCGCCCGTTTGCCGTTCGAGATGGAAACGCAGCGACAGCGAATGCAAGTGACGAAACACTCTCAGGGCGAGTTGCCGAACCGCGCTCTCCGTCACCTTTGCAAAGAGCAGTTCGCGCAGTTCCGTGAAGAGTGAAGTGGAGAGCCGAACGCCTGCATACGCGACCACCAGCAGTCCGATGCCGCCGATCAGCACGATGCCGGGCGCATCGTTGGCGCGGCCGAGCGCGGTGAGATGTTGCACCGACGCCAGGCTATCGACGATGCGCTTCATCACGATCGGCACGCCCAGATTGGCGACTTTGGCGCCGATCAGGCACGTCAGCGCGAACACGACGCGCCATTTATAGGTGGTCAGATAAGGCAGCAGCGAGCGGATGGTCTGCCAGTCGTTGCGCGGACCTTGCGCGACTGGCCCCGGCTCGGAGTTCGAAGAGCGGCGCATGAGTTCGAGTTGTGAAGGCGCGTCACGCGAACATCACGTCACGGCGCGGCGTGCGACGCCTTATGTGGAGCGGGCGCACGCCGTGCGTGCTTCCCGTACAATTTGTCGAAGGCCGCGTCGCTCATGCAGTGCCGATGCGCGCGGCCTTTCCCTATACATAAGCATTGTCGCAGAAGGTTCAGGGCCACGCTCGCGCCCGCCTTCGCATCGAGCGACAGCAATCGGACTGCCTTTCATGCCTGAAGAATCGAAACTTCCTCAAAAGCCCGTGACCCTGCGCGTCGTGCCGCAGCCCGCCGATTCCAACATGCACGGCGACGTGTTCGGCGGATGGATCATGGCGCAAGTGGACATTGCCGGTTCGATTCCGGCAAGCCGCCGCGCGAATGGGCGCGTCGCGACCATCGCGGTGAATTCGTTTCTGTTCAAGAACCCGGTGTTCGTCGGCGACCTGTTGAGCTTTTATACCGACATCGTGAAGACGGGCAATACGTCGATCACCATCTACGTCGAGGTCTATGCGCAGCGCATGAGTCTCGCGGAAGAAGTCGTCAAGGTGACGGAAGCGACGCTGACTTACGTCGCGACCGACAACGATCGCCGGCCGCGTGCGTTGCCGCCGCTGGATTGAAGCCCGTTCACCGTTAATTCAAAAGCACGCCCTGCTGCAACAGCCCCGGAATGGCGTCATGCGGCATCGGGCGCGAGAACAGGAAGCCCTGCATTTCGTCGCAATCGCGCTCGCGCAGAAACTCGTGCTGCGCGGGCGTTTCGACGCCTTCCGCGATCACCTGCAATTCGAGCGAATGCGCGAGCGCGATGATCGCCGAGGTGATGGTTTCATCGTCGCCCGACGAGCCGATATCCGCGACGAACGAGCGGTCGATCTTCAGCCGATGCACCGGAAAGCGCTTCAGGTACGACAGGCTCGAATAGCCGGTGCCGAAGTCATCGATCGCGATGCCGATGCCGAGCGCCGATAGCTCCGACAGCATCGCCACCGCGTCTTCGGCGTTGCGCATGATCGCGCTTTCGGTCAGTTCCAGTTCCAGATAGCGCGGCTCGAGTCCCGTCTCTTCCAGCACGGAAGTGACGAGCGTCGCGATATCGCGCTGCTGAAAATGCCGCGCCGACAGATTCACCGACACCCGCGCGGGCGGCAGACCCGCATCCTGCCACGCCTTGTTCTGCCGGCACGCCTCGCGCAGCACCCATTCCGACAACGGCCCGATCAGCCCGCTCTCTTCCGCGACCGGAATGAACGACGCCGGCGACACGAGCCCCTGTTCGGGATCGTGCCATCGCACGAGCGCCTCGATACCGACGATCGCCCGCGTCGCCATATCGACTTGCGGCTGATAGTGCAGCAGGAACTCGCCGTCGCGCAGCGCGCGCCGCAGCCGCCGCTCCAGATTCATGCGCGCCCCGACGCTCGCGTTCATCTCCGGGTGATAGAACTGATACGTGTTGCGCCCGAGATCCTTCGCGCGATACATCGCGAGATCGGCCTTCTTGAGCACCGTCTCGGCGTCGTCGCCATCTTGCGGGAAGAGACTTGCGCCCATGCTGCAGCCGACGTAAAGCTCGGTCTCGTCGAGCCAGACGGGTTCGGATATCGCCGCTCGCGTGCGCTCCATCCAGGCGATGAGACCCGCTTCGTCGGTGATGTCGGGCAGCACGAACACGAACTCATCGCCGCCGTGGCGCGCGACGGTATCGCTCGATCGCGCCGAGCGCGCGAGCCGTTCGCCGATCACCGCGAGCAGGCGATCGCCGACGCTGTGCCCGAGGCTATCGTTGACGTTCTTGAAGCCGTCGAGGTCCATGAACACGACCGCGATCTTGGTCCCCCGCCGCCGCGCCTGTTCGATCGCCTGTTGCAGCCGGTCGCGCAGCAGGTTGCGGTTGGGCAGCCGCGTGAGCGTGTCGTAGTTCGCTTGGTATTCGAGTTGTTCCTGATAGTCCATCAGGTCGGTCACGTCGTTGATGATGCCGATGTGATGCGTCGTCAGCCCTTGCGCGTTCGGCACCGGCGCGACGAAAAGCTGGTTCCAGAAAAGCGCGCCATCCTTGCGATAGTTCCGCACGACGACGCTCGTCTCCATGTCCGCCGAGAGCGCGCGGCGAATCGACTTCAACCCTTCCTGATCCCGGTCCGTGCCATGCAGGAAGCCGCAGTTGCGGCCGATGACCTCGGCGGGATCGTAGCCCGTGATGCGCTTGAAGGCCGGATTCGCATACTCGATCACGTTCGCGCCGTTCACGACGCCGGTGATGAGAATCGCGTTCACGCTCGCGTCGAGCGCACGGCTTTGCAGACGCAGCGCGAGTTCGGCGCGCTTGCGCTCCGTCACGTCCTGGTACGAACCGAGCACGCCGATGGTATGCCCTTCGCCATCGAGCAGCGGCAGCAGGCTCGTGACGACCGTATGCAGCGTCTCGCCGACGAGCACGTCGCGCTCGAAGTGCATCTTCGGCACGGTCGTCTCGATGACTTCCTGGTCGTCGGCGCGCACCGTGTCGGCGGCGGCGGACCACGGCAGGTCATCGTCCGTCCTGCCGATGACCTGCTCGTTGTACGCGAGCCCCGCATCGCGGGCAAAAGCGTTGTTGCAGCCCAGATAACGCGATTCGCGGTCTTTCCAGAACACCCGCTGCGGAATGTTGTCGATGACCGCTTCGAGCATCTCGTTCGAGCGGCGCGCCTCGGCTTCCGCGTTGATGCGGTCGGTCACGTCGTTCGCCAGCATGAACAGCCCCGGCCGGTTCGAATAGGTCAGCGCGTGATGCGAGACGTCGGCGCTGCTCGTCGAGCCATCGCGATGCCGGTAGCGCCACACGCCGCTCGACCGCTGGCCGCGCGTCGCGCGGTCGCCGGCCTCCGCGCCGCCGCGGGCGAGCCGCGCCGCGAAACGGTCGAAGTCGTCGGCGACATGCAGATCGCGCAAGGTCATCTCCATGAACTCGGCTTCGGCGTAGCCGTAATGCTCGACCGCGGCGGGATTCACGGCGATGAAGCGCATCGTCTCCCGATCGACGATCCACATCGGCACCGGATGCGCCTCGAACATGCTGCGGAATCGCTCGTTGCTGCGATGCTTCGCCCGCGCGATGCCGAGCTTTTCGCGCGACGAACGCTCGTGGCTCACGAACAGGTAGATCAGGACGCCGCTGCCGGCGAGCATCGTGAAGGCGAGCAGCAGCATCGCGCCGCCCGAGCCGGTCGCGGAGCGGTCGAGCGCGGCGACGGTCGCCGTATCGATACGCGAACGCACGGCGGCCAGTTGTTCGTCGACCGCCTGCTGGTCCGCGCCAAGCGAAACGAACGCGGCGTCGACCCAGGTGCGCGGTTCGTCGGGAAGCGCGCGGCGGGCGCGTTCGTCGGCGAGCGTGGCGTCGGTGCGCATGGTGGCGACGCGCGCGACGAGCGCATCGAACGCGCCGGTGACACCGGGTTCCAGCGCGGTCTGGGCGCGCAGTCCGCTTTCCAGCGCGTCGAGATGCGCTTCACGCGCCTCGTGTTGCGCCACCGGCTCGACGACGCCCGTTGCCTCGAATCGGCTCAGTTGCGTGAGCGTTTCGCCGAGCGCGTCGCGATAGGCCGCGAGATCGCGCAGCAGACTCATCGAGCGCAGCGTGCGGGCATTGCCGTCGCGCAAGTCGGCGATTCGCTCGCACGCGACGAACGCATTCGCGCCGAGCGCGGCGAGCACCACGGCGATATTCACGAGCAAACGCCTGGAGAGGAAACGAGTCATGTGCGACGGGCCGATCCTGTTGTTCCGCGATGGACACGCCGATGGCGTGCGCGCGCCCACGCAAAAGCGCGGCGTGAAGCCTGGGCTCACACCGCGAGTAGTGGATCACGCAGATAACGGCAGGTTTTCGACGGTCTTTAGCGTCGCCCGAAAAGAAAAATTCCGTCCGCGTTATTCCGCCAGCCCGAACTCCCGCATCGCGGGCAGAAAGTCGTGATTGGCCTTGTCGGTATTGCGCGAGAGCTTGGCAAGCGCATAACGCTGGAACGGATCGAGCGCGGCCCAATGCGAGAGGCTCGGCGCGCTCACACCCGACAGGCTGCTCTGACGGATAACGGTCTCCGGCACTGCGTCGGCGTGCGCCCAGACGGGCTCGGGATCGCGCGGGATTCTCTCAGGCGCGGCGTTCGCGTGCGTCTTCAGCATCTCTTCGAGCGCGAGATCGAAGTTCTTCTCGACCTCGGCTTCGTCTTCGATCGGAAAGCGCGCGAGCAGCACGCGATCGTCGTAGGGGAGCATCTGCCATTGATCGAGCGTGATGCGCATGCCGAAGCGGTCGAGATTGAAGCGCACCGCAAGCGGAATGAAGCGCAGATTGTCCGAGGATTCGATCTCGAACTTGAAGAGACGGGCGGCGTCGTAAAGTCCCATGGCGATAGCCTCGTTAGTTTGAGGGGCGCGCGCCGGCGCGCATCGCCCGCTTAAGTTATTGTAGGGCCTGGTATTGGGCTCGAACCGTGCATTGTGTGCCGCTGCGTGCGCCTGTGAACGAGCGCGGGCAGCAAGTCCATGGAGCAAGCCCTATACCCGGACTCTAACGAAGTCCTCGTTCGTGCAGCAACGGAGTGCAAGTCAAGTGAATCAACTCGAAACCGAAGATCAGCCGGGCTATATCGAGCGGCAGGTGCGCAGGCATCGGCGCGGCGAGGTCGCCGTTGCAAGCGATAACGTTGGTCAGGAATGGCCCGTCGCGCTGGTGTTCAACGGCATCTCGCACGCGGTGATGATGTGCACGCCGCGCGATCTCGAAGCGTTCGCAATGGGCTTCTCGCTGACCGAGGGCATCGTCGAGCGCGGAAGCGACATTCACGATATCGAAGTCTATTACCGCGACGATGGCCACACGCTGCCGCATGCCGAAGTGCATCTGCAAGTCGTGCAGCAGGCGTTTCTTGCGCTGAAGGACAAGCGCCGCGCACTGGCGGGCCGCACCGGTTGCGGCGTGTGTGGAATAGAAAGTATCGACTTGCTCGATCTTCAGCCGGAGCGCGTGCCGGATACCGGCTTTCTGACGCGGCTTGCGCCCGATGCGATCGAGCGCGCGGCGCGCGAGTTGCCCGCGCATCAGCGTTTGACGAAGCTGACGGGCGGGCTGCACGCTGCCGCCTGGTGCGACGACACCGGCGCCGTGCGATTCGCGTTCGAAGACGTGGGACGGCATAACGCGCTCGACAAGCTCATCGGCCAGCTCGTGCTGCAGCGCGTGGATACGACGCAGGGCTTCGTGTTCCTGTCGAGCCGCGCAAGCTACGAGCTCGTGCGCAAGTCGGCGCGCGTGGGCGTGCCGATGGTCGTCACCATCTCCGCGCCGACATCGCTGGCCATCGGCATTGCGAAGCAGGCGGGTTTGCGGCTGGTGAGCTTTGCGCGCGAGAACAGCTACGTGGAGTACGACGTGGAATGACAAACTTCACTGAAACTTCGTGAAATCCGCCTTCCGCTTCTCGAAGAACGCCGCAAACGCTTCCCGCGCTTCCGGCGCGACGAGCATCCGCGAGAAGTGCGCCGCTTCCTCGTCCATGCGTGCGAGCACTTCAGCCGACTGCTCGCCTTTCATCAGCGCTTTCGTCGCACGCAGCGAGGCGGCCGGCAGCGCCGCGAGCCGCCGCGCGCGCTCGAACGCGTAGGCATCGAGTTCGGCGGCATCGACCACGCCGTTGACGAAGCCCATGCTCACCGCTTCATCGACGCTGAACGCTTCGCCGAGCAGCAGCTTTTCCGCCGCACGCTGATATCCTGCGATGCGCGGCAGCAGCAGACTCGACGCCGCCTCCGGACACAACCCAAGCTGCACGAACGGCAGCGAGAACTTCGCGTTCTTTGCGGCATAGACCATGTCGCAATGCAGGAGCATCGTCGTGCCGACACCGACCGCCACGCCCGATACCGCCGCAACGACGGGCTTCGGCATGCCGGACAGCCGCCGCAGGAACTGGAACACGGGCGCGTCCTGCTCCTTCGGCGGGTCGTTCAGAAAGTCTTCGAGATCGTTGCCCGCGCTGAACGCGCCGCCGTTGCCGCGCAGCAGAACGGCGCGCACGGCCGGGTCCTTCTCGGCTTCGTAGAGGCCGTCGGCCATTTCCTGATACATCGCCGCGGTGATCGCGTTCTTCTTTTCAGGACGATTGAGCACGATGCTCAGCACGCCTTGCGCGCGTTCGATGACGATATCCATTCCGCTGTCTCCTTCCGATGGCGGCGTCCGCGAGCATCGCGCCCGCGGACGGTTCAAGGTCAAACGCGCTCGATGATCCCCGCCGCGCCCATGCCGGTGCCGACGCACATCGTCACCATGCCGTACTTCAGGTTGCGGCGGCGCAGGCCGTGAACGACCGTTGCCGAGCGGATGGCGCCGGTCGCGCCGAGCGGATGCCCGAGCGCGATGGCCCCGCCGAGCGGATTCAGCTTCGACGTGTCGAGGCCGAGATCGTTGATGACCGCGAGCGATTGCGCCGCGAACGCCTCGTTCAGCTCGATCCAGTCCATATCGTCCTGCTTGAGCCCTGCTGCCTTCAGCGCGGCCGGAATCGCTTCCTTCGGCCCGATGCCCATGATCTCCGGCGGCACGCCGCGCACCGCAAAGCTCACGAAGCGCGCGAGCGGCGTCAGGTTGAACTGCTTCAGGATCTTTTCCGACACGACGATCAACGCGCCCGCGCCATCCGATGTCTGCGAGCTGTTGCCCGCCGTCACCGAGCCTTTGTTCGCGAACACGGCGCGCAGTTTCGCGAGACCTTCGAGCGTCGTATCGGCGCGCGGGCCTTCGTCGAATGCGATCTCGCGCGCATTCGCGCGCACTTCGCCGCTTTCGAGATCGGGAAAGCGCTCGTTGAGCATGTATGGGGCGATTTCATCGGCGAATTCGCCCGACTGCTGCGCGGCCAGCGCACGGCGATGCGACTCCACCGCGAACGCGTCCTGGGCCTCGCGGCTCACCTTCCAGCGTTCGGCCACTTGCTCGGCCGTCAGCCCCATGCCGTAAGCGATGCCGATGTCCTCATTGCGATCGAAGATATGCGGCGACAGCGACGGCTTGTTGCCCATCATCGGCACCATGCTCATGGATTCGCAGCCGCCCGCGATGATCGCGTCGGCCTCGCCCACGCGGATGCGGTCCGCCGCCATCGCGAGCGCCGTCAGCCCCGATGCGCAGAAGCGGTTCACCGTCACGCCGCCGACCGTCTTCGGCAGCCCGGCGAGCAGTGCGCCCATGCGCGCGACGTTCAAGCCCTGCTCCGCTTCCGGAATCGCGCAACCGACGATCGCGTCTTCGATCACGTTGGTATCGAGCCCCGGCACTTGCGCGACGGCCGATCTGATCGCGTGGACGAGCAGTTCGTCCGGACGCGTGTTCCTGAACACGCCGCGCGGCGCCTTGCCGATCGGCGTGCGGCTCGCGGCGACGATGTATGCTTCCTGAAGTTGTTTGCTCATATCAAGCTCCGATGTTCCGCGCGCCTTAGTTGCGAACCGGCTTGCCGGTCTGCAACATGCCCATGATCCGTTCCTGCGTCTTCTGCGTGCCCAGCAGTTCGATGAACGCCCGGCGCTCGAGCGCGAGCAGCCATTCTTCGTCCACGAGACTGCCGCCTTCGACGTCCCCGCCACACACCGCTTCCGCGATACGGCTCGCGATCAGGAAGTCGTGCGCGCTGATGAAGCGTCCATCGCGCATGTTGACGAGCGACGCCTTGATCGTCGCTATCGCCGAGCGGCCCGCGACCGGCACTTGCTTCACGCGCAACGGCGCGCGATAACCCGCGTCCGACAGCGCCCGCGCTTCCTTCTTCGCGATGTCGAGCAATTCGTGCACGTTGAACACGATGGTGTCCGACGGCTTCAGGTAGCCCATCGCGCGTGCTTCGAGCGCGGAGCCGGAGACTTTCGCCATCGCCGCGTTCTCGAACGGCTTCTGCAGGAACTTGAGCAGATCGCTCGTTGCGTTGACGGCGCTCGCGGCTTCCGCTGCGCGCAACGCGGCTTCCTTCATGCCGCCGCCCGCCGGCACGAGACCGACGCCCACTTCCACGAGCCCGATGTAGCTTTCGACATGCGCGACGCGCTTCGCCGAATGCAGCAGCAGTTCGCACCCGCCGCCGAGCGCAATGCCCGATACCGCCGACACCACCGGCACATTCGCGTACTTCACGCGCAGCATGCCTTGCTGGAACTTCTTCACGAACGGCTCGATGCCCTTCGCGCCGCCCATCATGAAGGCGGGCATGGCTTCTTCGAGATTGGCGCCTGCCGAGAACGCGCCGCCCGGCGTGCCGAGCGTGAGCGACGCCGGCTGCCAGATGATCACGCCGCGATATTCCTTCTCGGCGAGTTCGATGGCTTGCGTGAGTCCGTCGATGACACCGGGACCGATGGTGTTCATCTTCGTCTTGAACGAGACGATCACGACATCGCCCTGAGCATCGTCGAGCCAGGCGCGCACGGCATCGGTTTCGAAGAGCGTCTTGCCGTAGGTCTTGGGATCGGCGCCGGTTTCACCGATGAGCGGTGCGCGGAACACCTGCTTGCTGTAGACGGGCAGCGTCGAGCGCGGCTCGAAGCGCTTCGACTTCGGCGACCACGATCCTTCGTCGGTATGGACGCCGCCTTTCTCCGCGACGGGGCCGTCGAGCACCCACGCGGGCAGCGGTGCGCTGGAGAGCGCCTTGCCGGCGTCGATGTCTTCCTGCACCCACTTCGCGATCTGCTGCCAGCCGGCTGCCTGCCAGCTTTCGAACGGTCCCTGGCTCCAGCCGAAGCCCCAGCGGATGGCGAGATCGACGTCGCGCGCGTTGTCCGCGATCGATTCGAGATGCACCGCAATGTAGTGGAACACGTCGCGGAAGATGGCCCACAGAAATTGCGCCTGCTTGTTGTCCGTTTCGCGCAGCAGCTTGAAGCGTTCGGCGGGCGGGCGCTTGAGAATGCGGCCGATGATCTCGTCCGCCTTCGCGCCGCCATCGACGTATTGCGCTGTTTTCGGGTCGAGGACCTTGATCGCCTTGCCTTCCTTGCGATAGAAGCCTGCGCCGGACTTTTGGCCGAGCGCGCCGTTCTTCACCAGTTCGGCGAGCACGGGCGGCGTCGTATAGACGGGGAAGAACGGATCGTCGGCGAGGTTGTCCTGCATCGTCTTGATGACGTGGGCCATCGTGTCGAGGCCGACGACATCGGCGGTGCGGAAGGTTGCGGATTTCGCGCGGCCTAGGCGTGCGCCGGTGAGATCGTCGACTTCGTCGAAGCGCAGGCCGAACTTTTCCGCTTCGGCGATGACGGCGAGGATCGAGAAGACGCCGACGCGGTTCGCGATGAAGTTCGGCGTGTCCTTGGCGCGCACGACGCCTTTGCCGATGACGCTCGTGAGGAACGTTTCCAGTTGATCGAGGATTTCCGGTTTCGTCGATGCGGTCGGAATGAGTTCGACCAGATGCATGTAGCGCGGCGGATTGAAGAAGTGCACGCCGCAGAAGCGGGATTTCAGTTCTTCATCGAAGCCGTTCGACAGTTCGGTGATCGAGAGGCCGGACGTGTTGCTGGCGAAGATCGCGTGCGGTGCGATGTGCGGCGACACTTTCTTGTAGAGATCGTGCTTCCAGTCCATGCGCTCGGCGATGGCTTCGATGACGAGATCGCATTCTTTCAGTTGCTCGATGTCGTCGTCGTAGTTGGCCGCTTCGATGTATTGGGCGTCGTCCTTGATCCCGAGCGGCGCTGGGGACAGCTTCTTGAGGTTCTCGATTGCCTTCAGCGCGATGCCGTTCTTTGCGCCTTCCTTGGCGGGAAGATCGAACAGCAAGACGGGCACGCGGGCGTTGATCAGATGCGCAGCGATCTGCGCGCCCATCACGCCGGCGCCGAGCACGGCGACTTTGCGGATGTTCAAGGTGCTCACTTGGTGTACCTCTCCGGTTGGGGGTTTTTTGCTTTCGCGGCGCGTTAAGGTTGGGTTGATGCGTTAGCTTGCGTTTTGTTTCAGTAGCCGCCTCCCCGGCGGGGGGGTCACTTTCTTGGCTGTCGACCAGAGTTGGCGCTTTAGCGCCTTACTCTGGTCCCATGCAAAGAAAGTAACCAAAGAAAGCAGCTTTTTCTGAGCTGCCCTAAGCAACAACAATGCAACCACTTCGTAGAACATCCGTGGCACTCAGCTTGACAAAGCCTTGAATCACCTTCCGCGCCCGCTGAGCGCCACGTCCTGCGAGCCCCTTGGCTCGTAAACACCGAACGTATTTCACTGCCTCGCCACTCTCGATTGCTTCTGTACTTTCAATGCCGAGCAGTACGCGGCTTAGAAGTTCGTCGCTCGTGCTGCGCTTCAAAGGTTGCGTCCACGTCAACCGCCCGTTGGTTTTGTCGAGCCAAGGGGCTCGGAGGACGTGGCGCTCAGCGGGCGTGGAAGGTGATTCAAGGCTGCCAATTAATTCGAGTGCCACCGATCTTCTACGGAGTGGTCACGCATACTGTGCTTCGGGCCAAAAAAGCTGCTTTCTTTGGTTTCTTTCTTTGCATGGGACCAGAGTAAGGCGCTAAAGCGCCAACTCTGGTCGACAGCCAAGAAAATGACCCCCGCCCCGGGGAGGGGCGCACTAATAGACCGACACGAATACAAGTTTCAAAAAACGAAGAAACCTCAAAACCAAGCCTCATCAAACTCCATCAAAGACTTAGCCCCCGAGCGCGCAGCGCGAATAGTAGAAGCGGTCTCAGGCAGCAGCTTGGCAAAGTAGAACCGCGCAGTAGCCAGCTTGGCAGCATAAAAAGCATCAGAAGAGGAACCTGCGCGATCCAGCGCCACCTTGGCCATCCGAGCCCAGAAATAAGAAAACACCAGATGCCCGACAGTCCGCATGTACGGCACGGCAGCAGCCCCGACTTCATCAGGATTCTGCATGGCCTTCATGCCGATCTCCATCGTGAGCTTCTGCACCTTCTCGCCGATATCGGCAAGCGGATTGATGAACTCTTGCATCTCGGGCTTGATGCCTTCTTCTTCGATGAATGCCGCCACCACCTTGCCAAAAGCCTTCATCTTCACGCCCATGTCGCCGAGAATCTTGCGGCCAAGGAGATCGAGCGCCTGAATCGAATTCGTCCCTTCGTAGATCATGTTGATGCGCGCATCGCGCACATACTGCTCCATGCCCCATTCGGAAATGAAGCCGTGTCCGCCGTAAATCTGCACCGCGAGATTGGTGCCTTCGAACGCGTTATCGGTGAGAAACGCCTTGATCACAGGCGTCAGCAGCGCGACGAAATCCGCCGCCTCGCGGCGCACCGATTCATCCTCGTGCGACAGTTCCTTGTCGATATTGAGCGCCGCCCAATACGCGAACGCACGCCCCGCCTCGGCATACGCCTTCTGCGTGAGCAGCATGCGGCGCACGTCCGGATGAACGATGATCGGATCAGCCGCCTTGTCCGGCGCCTTGGGACCGGTGAGCGCGCGCATCTGCAGACGCTCCTTCGCATACGCGAGCGAGTTCTGATACGCCACCTCCGTCAGCCCCAGCCCCTGCATGCCGACGCCCAGACGCGCCGCGTTCATCATCACGAACATGGCGTTCAAGCCCTTGTTCGATTCGCCGACGAGCCAGCCCTTCGCGCCATCCAGGTTCATCACGCAGGTGGCGTTGCCGTGGATGCCCATCTTGTGCTCGATCGACCCGCACTTGATGCCGTTGCGCTCGCCGATCGCGCCGTTCGCATCCGGAACGAACTTCGGCACGATGAAGAGCGAGATGCCCTTCGTGCCCATCGGCGCGCCGGGCAGACGCGCCAGCACCAGATGCACGATGTTCTCCGCCATGTCGTGCTCGCCGCTCGAAATGAAGATCTTCGTGCCGGTGAGCGCGTAGGAGCCATCGCCGTTCGGCTCGGCCTTCGTGCGCAGAATGCCGAGATCGGTGCCGCAATGCGGTTCGGTCAGGCACATGGTGCCCGTCCACACGCCTTCGACCAGCTTCGGCAGATAAACCGACTTCTGCTCCGGCGTGCCATGCGCGTGCAGGCACTCGTATGCGCCATGCGACAGGCCGGGGTACATCGTCCAGGCCTGATTTGCGGAGTTCAGCATTTCGTACAGCGCATTGTTGACGAACGCAGGCAGGCCCTGTCCGCCGAATTCGGGATCGCAGCCGAGCGCGGGCCAGCCCGCCTCGACGTACTGGCGATACGCCTCTTTGAAGCCCGACGGCGTCTTCACGACGCCATCGCCCTCATACGTGCAGCCCTCGCGGTCGCCCGACTGGTTGAGCGGAAACACGACCTCCGAACAGAACTTGCCGGCTTCCTCGAGCACCTGATTGATGGTGTCCGCATCCAGCTCGGCATGCTTCGGCATGCGCTTCAGTTCGGCTTCGACATTCAGCAATTCGTGCAGTACGAACTGCATGTCGCGAAGGGGGGCGGCGTACTGTCCCATGAGTCTCTCCAGTTACTCGAGCTTGGTCGTTGCGCGCCGCCGAACCCTTCACGATTCAGCCAGCGCCGCTAACGACTCCCGTGTTGATGCGAAGTCAGGTTCGCCGACACACTCGCGCCTCCCAGTGCGCCCGGCTCGATTGCCTGCCGTGCGCCGCCATCGGCGGATATGTTCGACGTCTGATACGAAACGATCGTCTTCTCCAGCGCGTCCCGCGTCAGTTGCACGGCCCCCGGCATGTGCAGGAAACGCGCGTCGTGATGCAGGCCGAGCGTGAAGCTGTACAACTCGAAAAGCATCAGTTGCGGATCCGTCTCCGGTTTCAAATGCCCTTCGTCCTTCGCCTGGCGAATCGCCCGCAACAGCGCCTCGCGCCAGGTGGTCACGCTGTTCACGAGCTGCTCGCGCACCGCACTCGCCGCGCGGTCGTCATACTCGACCGCCCCGCTGATGTAGATGCAGCCCGTCGTCACTTCCTCGATGCGCTTCTCCATCCAGCGGCTCATCATCGCCCGCAATCGCGGCAAGCCGCGCGGTTCGCGCAAGCTCGGGAAGAACACTTCGTCCTCGAAACGGCGGTGGTACTCGCGCACCACTTCCACTTGCAAGTCCTCGCGTGAGCCGAAATGCGCAAACACGCCGCTTTTGCTCATTTGCATCCGCTCGGCCAGAAGGCCGATCGTCAACCCTTCCAGCCCGTCCCGGCTTGCCAGATCCAACGCTGCGTCGAGAATCGCGGCCCGCGTCTGTTCGCCTTTTCGCATGATCCCTACCGTCCTCTCGTGACCCGATTGAAAACGAACGGCCGTTCTATTATTGTCGCCGATCGCCGGTGAAACAAGCAATTTATTAGAAAGCCATTTCTAACTCTTAGTCGAAGTCAATGAGACGAATCTCAAACTCGACCTGATGATTGTCGCTTTTTATGCATGGACTGCATGTAAGTGACTGCCCGACTTCCCATTTCGTGGGAGCATACTTGACGCCCGGCATCTATTCTGCCTCGCTCCCTGCCTTTTCTGGTTTTAATCGTATTGGCCGATGGTGATCACTTTCATCATCGCGCGGTAGCTGTTGTAGGCGAGCCAGCTCAAAACGCGTTCGGTTAGCGGACGCGAAGCGTAACGCTTTTCGTCGATGCGGCTGGCTTCGTCAAACGCCTGAAGAATGGCGTCGTGCAATCCCGCGATCTCCGGGTGATTGACGAGCACCATGTTCGCTTCGTTGTTCAGGACGAGCGAGAGCGCGTCGAGGTTCGAGGAGCCGATCGTCGCCCAGTCGGCGTCCACGACAGCGACCTTGCCATGAAGCATCGTCTTTTCATACTCGGCGATGCGCACGCCGTGCTTTAGCAGGTTGCCATACAAAAAAGGCGTCGCGTAGTCGAGCGCGACGAATTCCTTGCGCCCGATCACGAGGGAAACGCGCACGCCGCGCTGCGCCGCGTAAACGAGCGCGCGCCGCAATTTGCGGCCCGGCATGAAGTAGGGATTGGCGAGCAGCACTTCGCGCTCGGCATGAGCGATAGCCCGCAGGTAGGCCTTCTCGATGGCGCGGCGGTTCAGCAGATTGTCGCGCGCGACGAACGCAACGCACGGGCGGTCCACCGCATGAATTTCGCCTAGGCGCGCACGCTGGCGTGCACGCCTCGCACGGCGCGAGCTCCATCGGCTTTGCGGCGGCTCCGCATCGCAGTCCGCCGTACGCGGCTCGCGCGGCTTGACGCCAAGCCGGATGCGGTCCCATTGCACGTCGAACGCATCGCGCACGTCCTTGACGACGGGCCCCTTCGCTTCCATCGCGAAGTCCCAGCGCGGCTCCTCGAGTCGCGTTCCGTTCTGGTCGAAGTCATCGACGATATTGATGCCGCCGCAAAACGCGTAGGTACCGTCGATGACCGCGAGCTTGCGATGCGTGCGCGAAAAGCCAAGCGGCCCGAACAGCAGATGCGGGTTGTAGATGCGATGATCGACGCCGCTTTCCTTCCACTGCGCAAACATCGGCAGATTGCGTTCGGTGCCGACGCCATCGGTAATCACGCGCACCGTCACGCCGCGCACCGCCGCGCGCACGAGCGCATCGGAAACGGCGCGGCCGCTGTCGTCGTTGGCGAAGATATACGTTTCGAGCGACACGTACTCCTGCGCATGGTCGATCCGCTCGATCAGCGCAGGAAAAAACTGCACGCCGCCTTGAAAAATGCGCACCTCGTTGCCGACGGTGAAGCAAAGCCGTGGCGGACGCCGCCCGGAAAACAGCGCCTGGCGCAACCGTTTGAATTTGCGCCGCGGCCGAACACCGATCATCGGCTATGCGCCGCGAGGCGCTCGGGCAGTTGGAGGATCGCTTCGCGGTTCGACCACGAGAAGCAGCGGTCGGCGGCTTCGCGCAGCGGCAGCCAGAGATGGGACGTGTGTTCGCGCGGCGCGAGTGTCACTTCCAGACAGTGCGGCACACAGAGACTGAACTGGTGTTCTGTGTTGTGCATGACGCCTTCCGCATAACGATGCCGCCACTGTGGATAGATTTCGTACTGGATGCTGTGATGCCAGTCGAGCAGCGCGGCGTGCGGCACGAGCGGGCTGCCGATGATGATTCCCGTCTCTTCCTGCACTTCGCGCGCGGCAGTCTCGATGAGCGGTTCGTCGATCGTGTCTTTCGAGCCTGTCACGGATTGCCAGAACCCTTTGTGGTCCGCGCGCTCGATGATGAGGACATCGAGGTCGGGCGTATGAATGACGACCAGTACCGATTCGGGGATTTTGGACGGCTTCTGCATGACGTGAGGAACGCGCTTTCGTTATGTCTTTGGCCCGGAAACTGTAACGCAAAAAACGAAAAAGGCGCGGGCCAAAACGGTCCCGCGCCTTTCTCATTCCGACAAATGCGACGCTTACTGCGCTTTCTGCTCCGGCTGACGCAGACGGATATGCAGTTCGCGCAACTGGCGCTCGTCCACTTCGCTCGGCGCTTGCGTGAGCAGGTCCTGCGCGCGCTGCGTCTTCGGGAAGGCGATGGTGTCGCGGATCGAATCGGCGCCCGACATCAGCGTGACGACACGGTCCAGACCAAACGCGATGCCGCCGTGCGGCGGCGCGCCGTACTGGAGCGCGTCGAGCAGGAAGCCGAACTTGAGGCGCGCTTCTTCCGCGCCGATCTTCAGCGCGCGGAACACCTTGCTCTGCACGTCTTCCTGGAAGATACGCACCGAACCGCCGCCGATTTCCCAGCCGTTCAGCACCATGTCGTACGCCTTGGCGAGGCAGCGGGCCGGATCGGTTTCGAGGTATTCGAGGTGCTCGTCCTTCGGGCTCGTGAACGGATGGTGCGCGGCCACGTAGCGGTTCTCTTCCTCGTCGTACTCGAACATCGGGAAGTCGATCACCCACAGCGGCTTCCAGCCGGTTTCCAGCAGACCGTTCGACTTGCCGAATTCCGAATGACCGATCTTCAGGCGCAACGCACCGAGACTGTCGTTCACGACCTTCGCGCGATCCGCCGCGAAGAAGATGATGTCGCCGTTCTCGGCGCCGGTGCGCTCCATGATCGCAGCGAGCGCGGCGTCATGCAGGTTCTTGACGATCGGGCTTTGCAGGCCGTCGCGGCCCTTGGTCTTGTCGTTGACCTTGATCCAGGCCAGGCCCTTCGCGCCGTAGATGCGCACGAATTCCGTGTAGCCGTCGATATCGCCACGCGACAGCTCGCCGCCCTTCGGCACGCGCAGCGCAGCAACGCGGCCGTCCTTGGAGTTCGCCGGCATGCTGAACACCTTGAAGTCGACGTCGCGCACGGCGTCGGTCAGGTCGGCGAATTCGAGCTTCACACGCAGGTCGGGCTTGTCGGAACCGAAGCGGCGCATCGCTTCCGAGTACAGCATCACCGGGAATTTCTCCGGCAGTGCGACGTCCATCGTCTCCTTGAAGACGTGGCGGATCATGTTCTCGAACAGATCGCGAATTTCCTGCTCGGTGAGGAACGAGGTTTCGCAGTCGATCTGCGTGAATTCCGGCTGCCGGTCGGCGCGCAGGTCTTCGTCGCGGAAGCACTTTGTGATCTGGTAGTAACGGTCGAAGTTCGCGACCATCAACAATTGCTTGAACAATTGCGGCGATTGCGGCAACGCGAAGAACTGGCCCGCGTTCACGCGCGACGGCACGAGATAGTCGCGCGCGCCTTCCGGCGTGCTCTTGGTGAGCATCGGCGTTTCGATGTCGATGAAGCCCTGTTCGTCCAGATACTTGCGCACTTCCATTGCCACGCGATAACGCAGACGCAGGTTCTTCTGCATCTGCGGGCGGCGCAGGTCCAGCACGCGATGCGTGAGGCGCGTGGTTTCCGAGAGGTTGTCGTCGTCGAGCTGGAACGGCGGCGTGACCGATGCGTTCAGCACCGTCAGCTCATGGCACAGCACTTCGATCTTGCCGCTCGTGAGGTTCGCGTTGGCCGTGCCTTCCGGACGGTTGCGCACGACGCCCTTCACTTGCACGCAGAATTCGTTGCGCACGCCCTCCGCGACGCTGAACATCTCGGCGCGGTCCGGATCGCAGACGACCTGAACGAGCCCTTCGCGATCGCGCAAGTCGATGAAGATAACGCCCCCGTGATCGCGGCGGCGATGGACCCAGCCGCACAGCGAGACGGTTTGGCCCAGCAGGGCTTCGGTCACCAGACCGCAATATTCAGATCGCATCGACATGATGTGTGTGTGTTTCGTTGTTCGTTAATCAACGGCTCGCGTGCGGGTCGGCTCTTCGTCGGCTCGATTCCCGGCGCGCGCGCCGGCATTACATCGGCGGCTCGGTGGGGCGGCGCGCGGGCGCAACCGGCGCGAGCGGCGCGCTCGGAGCGGGGGCGACCACGCCCATCGAGACGATGTATTTCAGTGCCGCGTCGACGGTCATGTCGAGTTCGACGACCTCGCTCTTCGGCATCATCAGGAAGAAGCCGGAGGTCGGGTTGGGCGTCGTCGGCACATAGACGCTCACGTGATCTTCCTTCAGATGGTTCAGCACGTCGCCGCCGGGAATGCCGGTCAGAAAGCCGATCGTGTAGGAACCCTTGCGCGGATATTCAATCAGCAGCGCCTTGCGAAACGCATTGCCGCTCGACGAGAGCAGCGTGTCCGAGACTTGTTTGACGCTGGTATAGAGCGGGCCGACGACAGGAATGTGACGAACGATCGCGTCCCACCACAGCACGAGCTTCTGCCCGATGAAATTCTGCGTGAGCAGGCCGACGATGAAGATGAACGCCAGCGTCAACAATGCGCCCAAGCCCGGCAAGTGGAAACCGAAAACACGCTCGGGCTGCCACGCGGACGGCAACAGCAACAGCGTCTGGTCCATCGTTCCGATGACGAGGCCAAGCACCCACAGGGTGATGGCAAGCGGCACCAGCACGAGCAGGCCGGTGAGGAACACGGTTTTGAGCGTAGTCTTTTTCGTCGTCACGTTGTAGTCGGTATGGTCGCTGCGAGCGGTTGAGCGGGCTGGGCGTGGGGTGAGCGCGGCGCTCGCGCTTGCTGCGGCTCGTGCGCGTCCCGGGATGCGCGGCGGTCCGGGCCGTCGGCCGCCGCGACTTCAGCCGCGCCGCGCGTCTGGCGCTCGGGCGTCAGGCCGCGTCCGACGAGCTGGACGATGCCGGCGCAGCGGCTGCGGGCGTCGTACTTGCAGGCGTCGACGCATCGGATGACGACGCGGCGCCAGCGTTTGCGCCATCGCTCGCGGCAGCCGTTTCGCCGGCTTTCGCCGTCGCGGCATTCGACGAGCCGCCGTTATTGCCGCCGCGGAAATCGGTGACGTACCAGCCCGAACCCTTGAGCTGGAAACCCGCCGCGGTCACTTGCTTGGAAAATGCGTCCTTGCCACAGGCAGGACATTGCGTGAGCGGTGCATCGCTCAGTTTCTGGAGCACGTCTTTTTCGTGGCCGCAGGATGCGCAGCGGTATGCATAAATCGGCATGGCACTCTTCCTACAATGATCTGTCGACGCTTGCAAAGCCTTGAATTATAGCCGCAAACCGCCCCGGGCCCGGATTTTTGGGCGCGTGGAGCCGTGCAGCATCGAGTCAGATGAGGGCGCGGTCGATGGATTTCAAGCGCGCCGCCAGGTCAGCCAGCGCTCGCGGCCGGCAAAGACAGGAAGCGAGCCGCTGACTTCGCGGTCGTCGATGAGTTCGAAATGCGGCGTGAGAAGCGCATCGAGTTCGTCGCGCTCGACGCCGAACGGCGGTCCTTTCGGCGTTGCGCCGATGAAAAAGAAGCCGGCCAGCAGCGCGCCCGGTTGCAACAGCGCCGCCATGCGGCCGGCGTAATCCGCCCAGCGACCCTTCGGCAGCGCGCATAGAAACGCGCGCTCGTAGATCCAGTCCGGCGCAAACGGCGGCTCATAGGAGAAAAAATCGGCCTGCTCGACGATATCCGCCCGCGCGCCCAACTGACCGCGCGCCGCCGCGACGGCGCTTGCCGAAAAGTCGATCGCCCGCACGGTGCAGCCGCGCTCGGCCAAAAACGACGCTTCGTAGGCGCTGCCGCAGCCGGGAATCAGCACCTCGCTGGCGCGAGGCTCGGGCAGCGCAGCCACGAACGACTGGAACGCCTCCGGCACGCCCGCCTGATCCCAAGGAGTGAAGCGTTGGTCGAACCGCTCGTCCCAGAAGCCGGGCGAGTTGGGATCGCGGTGCGTGAAAGTCGGATCGCTCATGGATAGCCTATCCACATTTGCGCGATGACCACGCCCGCGCCCGCCACCGTAATAAGCCCGGCGACCAGCAGCGTCATCAGCAGCCGGTTCGTGCGCTTTTGCTCGGCGAGCAACAGGCGCATCGTGTCTTCGTTGCCGCTTCTCGGCACGTCATGCCGTTCCGCGAGCAGATGATGGATCAGCCGCGGCAGTTGCGGGATCGTCTTGCTCCACTGCGGCGCTTCCATCTGCAGGCGTTCATACCAGCCGCGCCAGCCGATCTGCGCATTCATCCAGCGTTCGAGGTACGGCTTCGCGGTTTTCCAGAGATCCAGTTCCGGATCGAGCGAACGGCCGAGACCTTCGACGTTGAGCATCGTCTTCTGCAGCAGCACGAGTTGCGGCTGAATTTCGACGTTGAAGCGCCGCGACGTCGAAAAGAGCCGCATCAGCACCTGTCCCAGCGATATGTCTTTCAACGCGCGATCGAAGTACGGCTCGCAGACCGCGCGAATGGCGCTTTCCAGTTCCTCGACGCGCGTGCTCGGCGGCACCCAGCCGGACTCCAGGTGCAAGGTGGCGACGCGGTGATAGTCGCGCTTGAAGAACGCGAGGAAGTTTTGCGCGAGGTAATTCTTGTCGAAGTCCGACAGCGCCCCGACGATGCCGAAATCCAGCGCGATGTATCGCCCGAAGGTGGCCGGATCGAGACTGACCTGGATGTTGCCCGGGTGCATGTCCGCGTGGAAGAAGCCGTCGCGAAACACTTGCGTGAAGAAAATCTCGACGCCCTCGCGCGCAAGCTTCGGAATATCGACGCCCGCGGCGCGCAGCGTCTCGACCTGGCTGATCGGCACGCCGACCATCCGTTCCATCACGAGCACGGTCGGCGCGGACAGGTCCCAGTACATCTCCGGGACGAGCAGCAGGTCCAGTCCCGCGAAATTGCGCCGCAACTGGCTGCCGTTGGCGGCCTCGCGCATGAGATCGAGTTCGTCGTGCAGATATTTGTCGAACTCCGCGACGACCTCGCGCGGCTTCAGGCGACGGCCATCGGGCCACAGGCGTTCGGCCCAGATCGCGATGTCGCGCAGCAAGGCCAGATCGGAATCGATGACGGGCAGCATGCCGGGCCGCAGCACCTTCACCGCGACGGGCTTACCCGCGTGCTCCCCGTGCTTGATTTTCGCGAAGTGCACCTGCGCGATCGACGCGCTCGCCACCGGCACACGCTCGAATTCGTCGAAGAGCTGTTCGATCGGCGCGCCGAGCGCCTTCTCGATTAACGAGACCGCCTGGTTCGAATCAAACGGCGGCACACGATCCTGCAACTTGGCGAGCTCGTCGGCGATATCGACCGGCAACAGATCGCGCCGCGTCGAGAGCACCTGACCGAATTTCACGAAGATCGGGCCGAGGCTTTCCAGCGCAAGTCTCAGCCGGATGCCGCGCTCGATGTCGAAGCGGCGCCCGAAGGTGGTGATGCGCATCAGATAGCGCACGCGGCGATCGTTGATGCCGCTCATCACCAGCTCGTCAAGGCCGAAGCGGACGATCGTGAAAAAAATCTTGAGGAAACGCAGAAAACGCATGGTCGGTTGGCTTCAGCTCGTTATTCGTGCGAGTCGCGCACGGACTCGCCGCCAGTCCGCGCTGAGGCGCCGCGGGCCGTGGGTTGTTGCTGGACTGCGTGTTCGATCCTCTCGATGCGCTTCTCGACGCGCGCCAGCGCATCGCGCGCACGCGAAAGCTCCGCGTTGAATGCGTCGAGCGCGCTCTTGCGCACGAGTTGCGGGCGTTCGTCGAGCAGATATTCGGCGACCGAATCCAGCACATTGCGGCTCGTGCGCCGCGTCTGTTCCTGCACCGTCCGGGCGATGCGGCCGACGCGATGCGCGGGGGCATCGCCGATCACGCGCGACAGGTCTTCCTCCGGGTCCCACCGCAAATGTTCGGCCAGCTTCGCAAGCGTCGTCGCGAATTCGGCATCGCCTTCGATGCGCACGTGCTTCATCACCGCCGCCTGTCCGCCTTGCAGGAATGCGGGAAGCGCGTCGAGCGGCACGGCGATGGTTACGTCGAAGAGCGGCGTTTGCGCTTCGGTGATCGCCGCCAGAAGGCCGTCGGCTTGCGCGACGAGCGCAATCGAAACCGGCCCGCACACGAGCTTCACGCACTTGCCGGCATACGGCTTGACGCGCTCGCGCGCCCACGGCTCACGCACCAGCAAATGATTGACGACCGCCGCGAACGCAGTGGACGCGGTCCTTAAGGCGGGATTCGTGGCGGGACGGGATGATTCGTGTGCGTTCGTCATCGGCTCTGAGATGAAAAAACCCGCGCAAGCGGCAGCTCGCGCGGGTTCTATTCTACGGTTTATAACCGCGCAGGCGGCGCGGTCATGCCGTACGGTGAGGCTTTTTGAAACAACGACGTCAGTTTGTCGCTAACGCACAGGCCGCAGCGCCTTTGGGCGTTGCGGCCCGCCATCGATCAGCTTACCTGCTGGATACCGGCCAGCAGCCAGCCTTCGTTGCCCGCCTTCTGCTTCGACAGGTTCCAGATCTCGACGAACGGTTCAGCCGCCGCCCCTTCCGACTCGCGGATCAGGCCGTGGAAGCGCACGCTCGCGAGGTATTCGCCTGCGCGGTCTTCGACGCCGAGCAGGTCGGCGTTGAGTTGCACGACGTCCGTGCGGTTCGGCGTGCTGCCGCGTGCATCGACGTCCAGCTTTACTTCGGCGAACATTTCGGGCGTCGTGAACTCGCGGATGTCGTTGACGTTGCCGCGATCCCACGCGTCCTGCAGGCGCACGAAGTACACCTTCGCGTTACGGATGAAGGCTTCGGTATCGAAGCCTGCCGGAACTTCCGGCTGCACGGCGGCCGTCGCCGGGGCATCGATCGCATTGCTGCCGAAACCGCCCGCCTGCGGCTGCAACGTGCGCGCCGGCTCCTGGTTCAGCCCGGTGCGTGCGGTCGTGTGGCCATAAGGCGAAGCGGAACCCGCACCTGCGTAGGCCGGCGTGGCGTTGTTGCCCTGCCGCTTGCGCATGATGAAGCGGAACAGCATGACGGCGGCCAGCACGATCAACGCGATCATGATCATGTTCGCCATGGCGCCGGCGAAAGCTTCACCGAGGCCAAAGTGCGACAGCAGCGCCGCGATGCCGAGACCTGCCGCCAGACCGGCGATAGGCCCAAGCCAGCGATTGCGCGCGGGCTGGGCTGCCGCCGGCGCGGCGGGCGCGGGTTGGGCACGCTGCGGCTGCGCGGCCTGGCCCTGCTGCATAGACTGCGACGGCGGCGTTGCCTGATGCTGCTGCGTCGCCGTGGCGGACTGCCGGCCCATGCTGCGGCCGCTACCCATGCGCTTGGCTTCCGCCGTTTCCGCGAAGATTGCGCCGGCCGCAATAACGCCAGCCAGCGCCACGATTCCGGCCTTCCTGAAGAAGACGTTCAGGAAGCCCCGGGTTTGGGGTGAGCGCGAATCGGACATTTCGAATCCTTAAGTTGAGTGGAACATCAAAATTTTGTCCCGACGTGTAACGCTACCACGCCACCTGACAAATTGTAATATTCGACTCGATCCAAACCGGCTTGTTCCATCATTGTTTTCAAAGTTTCCTGGTCCGGGTGCATGCGAATCGACTCCGCCAGATACCGATAGCTGTCAGCGTCTTTCGCAACTTTCTCGCCCAGCCACGGCAACACCTTGAAACTAAACAGGTCGTACGGTTTCTTGAGCGGCTCCCACACTGTGGAGAATTCCAGCACCAGCAAACGGCCGCCCGGCTTCAAAACCCGCTGCATCTCGGCAAGCGCGCGGTCCTTGTGCGTCATGTTGCGCAAACCGAAGGCAACTGTAATCACATTGAAATAACTGTCGGGAAATGGAATCTTCTCCGCGTCGCAAAGCAGCGTCGGCGTGATGACGCCTTTGTCCACGAGCCTGTCGCGGCCGACACGCAGCATCGATTCGTTGATGTCCGTATGCCAGACCTCGCCGGTATCGCCCGCCTGCTTCGCGAAGGCCATCGCCAGATCGCCCGTGCCGCCCGCGATGTCCAGCACCTTGTACCCAGCCCGCACCTTCGCCTGCCCGATCGTGAAGTGCTTCCAGACGCGGTGCAGCCCGCCGGACATCAGGTCGTTCATCAGGTCGTAATTGCTCGCGACGGAGTGAAACACGCCCGCCACCTTTTTCGCCTTGTCCTGCTCGTCGACCGTGTCATATCCGAAGTGGGTCTTGCTCATCGCGCTCGTTCCTCGCCTGTTGTTCGTTATATGCCGTGCAATCGTCGCGCCGGCCATGCGGCGTTATGCCGCGAATCGTTCGTTCAGTGACAGTGGCCGCCCGACGCCTTCGCCTCCATTGGCGCGTCGCGGTCCATACCGGCGGCTTCCAGCTTCGCCAGATAGTCGCGCCACAGGGCTTCCTGCCGCGTCGCGAGATCGTAAAGAATGTCCCACGAATAAATGCCGGTGTTGTGGCCGTCCGAGAAATTGAGTTGCAGCGCGTAATGGCCGACCGGCTCCACGCCGATGATGCCCACCTCGCGCTTGCCCGTCTGCAGGGTCTCCTGCCCCGGCCCGTGGCCCTGCACTTCGGCGGACGGAGAATAGACGCGCAGCAGTTCGAACGGCACGCGATACGACTCGCCGTCGCCGTATTGCAGTTCGAGCACGCGGGATTTCGAATGCAGAACGACGCCGGTGGGAATCGGCGTCGTCGATGTCAGTCCGCTCATGATGAGCCTTGTCTTTTGAGATTAATGGTGGCCGAACGCCTGATTCAGCTCGTTGCGGATGGCTTCGCGCAAGAGCGTCGCCTGCGCGCGGCGTTTCGATAGCTGCGCCTCGGAGACCGTGCGCTGACGCGGCGCCCAGATGGGCAGCGGGAAACGGGAATCGTTGGAAAAGCGAGGGATGACGTGCCAGTGAACGTGCGGCACCTGATTGCCGAGGCTCGCCAGATTGATCTTCTCGGGCACGAGCACGCGGCGCATTACACGTTCGACGCCGTTGACGGCGGTCATCACGCGCATGCGGTCCGCGTCCGGCAGATCGGACATTTCGGCGACGTGCGCGCCCCAGACGACCCGGCACAGGCCCGGCCAGTCGGGTTCATCGGCGAGGACGACGCGCAATGCGTCGTCCGCCCATAGCACTTCGCCGCCGTCTTCACGGCAAAACACACAGTCCATCGCGACCCTCTAACGAAATCGAACTTCGATTCCGCTATTACACCAGCACGCGCTCGATACCGCCATTGTTCGCGCGTTCGACGTACTGCTCCATCCAGTTCTCGCCGAGCGTCTTGCGCGCGATTTCCACGACGATATAGTCCGCCTCGATGTTCGCGTCCTCGTTGTAGCGCGAAAGCCCTTGCAGGCACGACGGGCAGCTCGTCAGGATCTTCACGTCCGTGCCGCTGGTCTGCGCGCCATCGCCCGCCGACAACACCGAGCCCGGCGCCGCTCCGGCCGTGCCCGCGGATGCGTTCATCGGATTGATCGCGTTCGAACCGGCAACGGCTGCGATCGGAATGCCGCGCAGTTGCGCCGCGCCCTTGCGGATTTCCTCTTCCTTGCGGAAGCGCACTTGCGTCGAAATGTCCGGGCGCGTGACCGCCAGCGTGCCCGACTCGCCGCAGCAGCGATCGTTCTTCTGGATCTTGTAGCCGTCGTTCTCCGAGCCCATCAGTTCGTTGACGAGCTTCACCGGGTCCATCGTCTTGATCGGCGAGTGACACGGGTCGTGATACATGTAGCGCGTGCCCTTCACGCCTTCGAGCTTGATGTTCTTCTCGAGCAGGAATTCGTGAATGTCGATGATCCGGCAGCCGGGGAAGATCTTTTCGAATTCATAGCCCGCGAGCTGGTCGTAGCACGTTCCGCACGACACGACCACGGTCTTGATATCGAGATAGTTCAGCGTATTGGCCACGCGATGGAACAGCACGCGGTTATCCGTGACGATCTTCTCGGCCTTGTCGTACTGACCCGCGCCGCGCTGCGGATAGCCGCAGCACAGATAGCCCGGCGGCAGGACGGTCTGCACGCCCGCTTCCCACAGCATCGCCTGGGTGGCGAGGCCGACTTGCGAGAACAGACGCTCGGAGCCGCAGCCGGGGAAGTAGAACACGGCTTCCGAATCGACGGTCGTCGTCTTCGGATTGCGGATGATCGGAACGATCTTGTTGTCCTCGATATCCAGCAGCGCGCGCGCCGTCTTCTTCGGCAGGTTGCCCGGCATCTTCTTGTTCACGAAGTGAATCACCTGCGTGACGGCGGTCGGCTTGCCGACCGTCGCCGGCGGCTTGGCCGTCTGCTTCTTTGCGAACCGCTTGAAGAGGTCGTTGCCGAGACGCTGCGCCTTGTAGCCGACGCCCATCATCGCGGTGCGCGCGAGGTTGATGGTTTGCGGATTCGTCGCGTTCAGGAAGAACATGCCCGCCGCGTTGCCGGCGTTGAACTTCTTCTTGCCCATCTTGCGCAGCAGGTTGCGCATGTTCATCGACACATCGCCGAAGTCGATCTTCACCGGACACGGCGTCGCGCACTTGTGGCAGACCGTGCAGTGATCGGCTACGTCGTTGAACTCGTCCCAGTGCTTGATCGACACGCCGCGGCGCGTCTGCTCCTCGTACAGGAACGCTTCGACGAGCAGCGAGGTCGCGAGAATCTTGTTGCGCGGGCTGTACAGGAGGTTCGCGCGCGGCACGTGCGTCGCGCAGACCGGCTTGCACTTGCCGCAGCGCAGGCAGTCCTTGATGGAATCGGAAATTGCGCCGATATCCGACTGCTGCATGATGATCGATTCATAGCCCATCAGCCCGAACGACGGCGTGTAGGCGTTGCGCAGGTCCGCGCCTTCGAGCAGCTTGCCGGCGTTGAAGCGCCCTTGCGGATCGACGCGCCGCTTGTACGCGCGGAACTCGCCGATCTCGTCTTCGGTCAGGAACTCCAGCTTCGTGATGCCGATGCCGTGCTCGCCCGAGATCACGCCATCGAGCGAACGCGCGAGCTTCATGATGCGCGCAACCGCGCGATGCGCGTCCTGCAGCATCTCGTAGTTGTCCGAGTTCACCGGAATGTTCGTGTGGACGTTGCCGTCGCCCGCGTGCATGTGCAGCGCGACGAACACGCGGCCGCGCAACACCTGCTTGTGGATGGCCTGCGCTTCGTCGAGGATCGGCTTGAACTCGCCGCCGTTGAAGATCTGGCGCAGTTCCGCGCGAATTTCCTGCTTCCACGAAACGCGCAGCGTGCGGTCCTGCGCGAGATGGAACACGTTGGCGTCCGGCTGCACGTCCACGCGATCGGCGAACTTCTCCGCGAGCGCCTCGTAGCCCAGTCCGACGAGATAGTGCTGCGCCTCGCGCAACGGCATGTCGAGCTTTTCGCCGACGAAGTTCCAGCGGTTTCGCACGCGCTTGAGCAGATCGAGCGCCTGCTGCACGCGGTCTTCGAGCAGTTCGGCGCTCGGAATTTCGTTGGCGTCGTCGCTCTTGCCGAGCGGCAGCTTGCCGTTGCGGAAGAAGGTTTCGAGCGCGTCGAGCAATTGCAGCTTGTTCTTGATCGACAGTTCAATGTTGATGCGCTCGATGCCGTCCGTGTACTCGCCCATCCGATTGAGCGGGATCACGACGTCTTCGTTGATCTTGAACGCGTTCGTGTGCTTCGCGATGGCGGCCGTGCGCGAGCGGTCGAGCCAGAAACGCTTGCGCGCCTCGGCGCTCACTGCCACGAAGCCTTCGCCGCTCTTGCCGTTCGCCATCCGGACGACTTCCGACGTGGCCTGCGCGACAGCATCGGCATCGTCCCCGACGATATCGCCGATCAGGACCATCTTCGGGAACGCGTTGCGCTTGCTCTTCGTCGCGTAGCCGACCGCGCGCAGATAGCGCTCGTCGAGATGCTCCAGACCGGCGAGGATCGCGCCGCCCTGCTTCGACGTTTCGAACAGATAGTCCTTGATTTCGACGATGCTCGGAATTGCGTCGCGCGCCTGGCCGAAGAATTCGAGGCAGACGGTGCGCGTATGCGCCGGCATCTTGTGCAGAATCCAGCGCGCCGACGTGATGAGCCCGTCGCAGCCTTCCTTCTGCACGCCCGGCAGACCGGACAGGAATTTGTCGGTCACGTCCTTGCCGAGCCCTTCCTTGCGGAACGTGCGGCCCGCGATATCGAGGTTCTCCGTGCGGATCAGCTTTTCGCCCGGCGCGCGACTCCCGTCGAACCAGTCGAGGCGGAAGCGCGCGACATCCACGTCGTGAATCTTCCCGATGTTATGGCCGAGCCGCGTGACTTCGAGCCAGTTGCCTTCGGGATCGACCATGCGCCACCACGCGAGATTGTCGAGCGCCGTGCCCCACAGCACCGCCTTCTTGCCGCCCGCGTTCATCGCCACGTTGCCGCCGACGCAGGACGCATCGAGCGAGGTCGGATCGACGGCGAACACGAAGCCCGCCTGCTCGGCCGCTTCCGTGACGCGCCGCGTGACGACGCCCGCGCCGGAGAAAATCGTCGCGACCTTGCGATCCACGCCCGGCAGGTCGGTCATCTCGACCGGCCCGAGTTGTTCGAGCTTTTCCGTGTTGATTACCGCCGAGAACGGCGTGAGCGGAATCGCGCCGCCCGTGTAGCCGGTGCCGCCTCCACGCGGAATCACGGTGAGACCGAGTTCGAAGCACGCCTTGATGAGCCCGGCGATTTCGGCTTCGGTGTCCGGCGTCAGCACGACGAACGGATATTCCACGCGCCAGTCGGTCGCGTCGGTCACGTGCGAGACGCGCGACAAGCCATCGAAGCGGATGTTGTCCTTCTGCGTTTGCTTGCCCAGCACGCGCGACGCGCGGCGGCGCAAGTCCGCCATGCGGTCGAATTCGGCGGCGAAGTCGTCGACGGCGCGGCGCGCGGCCGCGACCAGCAGTTGCACGCGTTCGGCGCGCTCACGGCTGCCCGCTTCGGCGCTGTGCTCGGACAAGTCGGCGCTGCGCCGCTTTTCGATTTCCGCGAGCCGGTGATTCAGCGCCTCGACGAGCATCGCGCGGCGCTTCGGGTTGTCGAGCAGGTCGTCCTGCAGATACGGATTGCGGCGCACGGCCCAGATATCGCCGAGCACTTCGTACAGCATGCGCGCCGAGCGGCCGGTGCGGCGTTCCGCGCGCAGCTCGTCGAGCGCGGCCCAGGCTTCGTCGCCAAGCAGACGCATGACGATTTCGCGATCGGAAAACGACGTGTAGTTATACGGAATCTCACGCAGACGGGGCTCGATATCGAGCGCCAAGGCGGCATGGGCGCCGTTCGGATCGAAGGCTTGAGGTGCGTTCATGGTCGACGGTTCGGTGTATCGGCGCGTGTGCTTTTGCGAGCGGAGACGCCGACGATGCGCGTGGGGCGCAGATTTTCGAATGAGACTTTTCTTGCGAAGGCGGGTGAATGGCCGATATGTGGCGGCATGCCGGTGACGGCTACCCTCACGACGACGCCTTCGATGTGCCCAAGATCAGCGCCACGATCGCGTATGGCGCGCGTGTCGCTCGGACGCGGCGTGACGCTCGCGGGCGACGCGCGCCGACATATCGATCCGAAGCTGCCAGTGCATCTGCCGATCCTGATTGCTGATTTGTAAAAGGAAATTCTAACCCATCGCGAAAAAGGCCGTTTGCCGGCGCTAGCAGCCGAAAGACGTCTTTGCGCGTCTTTTTTCGACGCAAAATCGCGCATTTGCGCGCTTTTCGCCGTCCGTCCGGCCGGTTGGTCGCGCCCGTAACCGGGAAAGCGTCTCTTTGCGGCTATCATTGATGTTTTCGCCCTGAAAAACCGCAGCTTCGGCCTGCCTGACGATTTCCCGCATGAAACATCCCGACTACCTGAAGAAAGTGCTGACCGCGCGCGTCTACGATGTCGCGCGAGAAAGCGAGCTCGAGCCCGCCCGCAACCTGTCGGCGCGGCTGCGCAATTCCGTCTATCTGAAGCGCGAGGACAACCAGCCGGTGTTCTCGTTCAAGATTCGCGGCGCCTATAACAAGATGGCGAATCTTCCCGCCGACGTGCTGTCGCGCGGCGTGATTACGGCTTCGGCGGGCAACCATGCGCAGGGCGTGGCGCTGTCGGCGGCGCGGCTCGGCTGCCGGGCGGTCATTGCCGTGCCGACGACGACGCCGCAGGTGAAGATCGACGCGATCCGCGCTCACGGCGGCCCGACGGTCGAAGTCGTGCTGGCGGGCGAATCGTATAGCGACGCCTACGCGCGCGCCGTCGAGTTGCAGGAAGAACGCGGCCTGACCTTCGTGCATCCGTTCGACGATCCCGACGTGATCGCCGGGCAAGGCACCGTCGCGATGGAAATCCTGCGCCAGCATCAGGGTCCGATTCACGCGATCTTCGTGCCGATCGGCGGCGGCGGGCTGGCGGCGGGCGTCGCGGCGTATGTGAAATCGGTGCGTCCGGAAATCCGGGTGATCGGCGTGCAGACGGAAGATTCCTGCGCGATGGCGCGCTCGATCAAGGCCGGCGAACGCGTGACGCTCACTGAGGTCGGCCTGTTCTCGGACGGCACGGCGGTGAAGCTCGTCGGCGAAGAGACGTTCCGCCTGTGCAGCGAACTGCTCGACGAAGTGCTGACCGTCGACACGGACGCGCTCTGCGCCGCGATCAAGGACGTCTTTCAGGATACGCGTAGCGTGCTCGAGCCGGCCGGATCGCTGGCGGTGGCGGGCGCGAAGCTGTATGCGGAGCGCGAGGGCATCGAAGGAAAGACGCTGATCGCCGTGACCTCGGGCGCGAACATGAACTTCGACCGCATGCGGTTCGTCGCGGAGCGCGCGGAAGTCGGCGAGGCGCGAGAAGCGGTGTTCGCCGTGACGATTCCCGAAGAGCGCGGCAGCTTCAGGCGTTTCTGCGAGTTGGTCGGCGACCGAAGCGTGACCGAGTTCAACTACCGCATCGCGGATGCGCGCGCCGCGCATATCTTCGTCGGCGTGCAGATCAAGTCGCGCGTCGAGACGGCGCAGATGATGTCGTCGTTCGTCGAGCATGGCTTCGCGACCGTCGACCTGTCGCACGACGAACTCTCGAAGCAGCACATCCGCTACATGGTCGGCGGCCACTCGCCGCTCGCGCAAGACGAACGGCTGCTGCGTTTCGAATTCCCCGAGCGGCCGGGCGCGCTGATGAAGTTCCTTTCGTCGATGGCGCCGGACTGGAACATCAGCCTCTTCCATTATCGGAACCAGGGCGCGGATTACAGCTCGATTCTGGTCGGCATTCAGGTGCCGCAGTCGGACAACGCCGAGTTCGAGCGCTTCCTCGCGACGCTTGGCTATCCGTGGTGGGACGAGGGCGGGAATCCGGTGTACAAGCTGTTTCTCGCCTGAGCGCGCCAGCCGATGGCCTTCACGCTCGAAGACAAGCTCGTCGTCGCGATTTCGTCGCGTGCGCTCTTCGACTTCGAAGAAGAGAACCGCGTCTATGAGACGGGCGATCTCTCCCGTTACGAGGCGCTGCAACGCACGCGGCTGGATACGCCCGCGAAACCGGGCGTCGCGTTCGGGCTGATTCGCAAGCTGCTCGCATTGAACGCGCAAGAGCAGCGCGTCGAAGTGGTGATCCTCTCGCGCAGCGATCCGATCAGCGGGCTGCGCGCGTTTCATTCATGCCGCGAGCATGGCCTGACGATCGAGCGCGGCGTGTTCACGCGCGGCCGCTCGCCGTTCGCGTACTTGAAACCGCTGCGGGCGTCGCTATTTCTGTCGGCAAATCCCGACGATGTACGCGACGCGCTCGCGGCTGGCTTTCCGGCTGCACGCGTGTTGCCGGAAACGCCGCGCGCCGCGAGCCGTTATGCTGACGAGATTCGCATTGCGTTCGACGGCGACGCCGTGTTGTTCTCCGACGAAGCCGAGCGCGTATTTCAGGCCGATGGTTTATCGGCGTTCGTCGGCCATGAGATCGACAAGAAGGATTTGCCGCTGCCGGGCGGGCCACTGAAGCCGCTGCTGGCGGCGCTGAACAAGCTGCAACGCATCGCCGACGACAACGAGAAGGCGTCGTCGATGCACATCCGCACCGCGCTCGTCACGGCGCGCTCCGCTCCCGCGCACGAACGCGCGATCCGGACGCTGATGGCGTGGGACATCGAAATCGACGAAGCGATGTTCCTGGGCGGACTCGACAAGGGCGAATTCCTGCGCGAATTCGAACCCGACTTTTTCTTCGACGACCAAATCCGCCACTGCGAATCGGCTCGCGTCGTGACTGCGACCGGGCACGTTCTCAGCGGCATAGCGAACGCATCATGACACCCGACCAATCTCCGCTCGGCAAGGCCGTCAACTACACCGAACAATACGACTCTTCGCTGCTCTTTCCGATCGATCGCAAGCGTGCGCGCGATGCGATCGGCGTTCCGGCGCGCCTGCCCTTTTTCGGCACCGATATCTGGAACGCCTACGAATTGTCGTGGCTGAACCGGAATGGCAAGCCGCAAATTGCCGTGGCGACGTTCTTCGTGCCGGCGGAATCGCCGAATATCGTGGAGTCGAAGTCCTTCAAGCTGTATCTCGGCTCGTTCGCTCAGACGCGGTTCGATTCCATCGATGAGGTGCGCGCCGCCATCAAGCGCGATGTTTCCGCGATTTGCGGCGCGACGGTTTCAGTGTTGCTCACGCCGCCGCCGGATTTCGGCAAGCTCTCGATGGAAGAGTTCGATGGTTTGTCGCTGGATCGGCTCGATCTGGATTGCGAGGTCTATTCGCCGGATGCATCGCTGCTCAAGGCATCGCATGACGAAGCGCCGGTCGACGAGACGCTGTTCTCCAATCTGCTGAAATCGAATTGCCCGGTGACGGGACAGCCCGACTGGGGAAGCGTGCAGATTCGCTATTACGGCGGACAGATCGATCACGCGGGCTTGCTGCGGTATATCGTTTCGTATCGCGAGCATACGGGGTTTCATGAGCAATGCGTGGAGCGCATTTTCATGGACATCATGCGGGAGTGTAAGCCCGAGAGGCTCGCGGTTTATGCGCGGTATACGCGTCGAGGAGGGTTGGATATCAACCCGTTCCGGACGAATTTCAATTTGCCGATGCCGGATAACGCGCGGCTGGCGAGGCAGTGATTTCTGGATGAGAGCAGGAGCGCGCAGGCGCGTTTCTGCTCTCAGTGATCAGAGTGTGGCGAAGCTTGCGCGGACAAGGCATTCGCTGACAGGTGTCGATTAAAAAATTTTGACCGCTCGTCGCAGTGATAAAAGCAGCATCGCCTCACCGAGACAAAGCCGCCTGCACAGCCCAGTTACGCCCCAGGCTTTTTATAAGCCACGCAATCGACCTCGACCTTGCAATCGATCACCATCGACGACACGACACAAGCCCGTGCCGGCGGATTCGCACCGAAATACTCCTTGAAGACCTTGTTGAACGAAGCAAAGTCGCGCGGATCGTCCAACCACACGCCGCAGCGCACCACATGCTCCGTGCCGTATCCCGCTTCTTCGAGAATCGCGATCACGTTCTGAATCGCCTTGTGCGTTTGCTCGACGATGCCGCCATTGATCACCTCGCCGTCCTGCATCGGCGTCTGGCCCGACACGAAGAGCCAGCCATCGGCTTCGACCGCGCGTGCGAACGGCATATGCGCGCCGCCTTGTCCCTTGCCGCCTTCCACGCCATAACGCTTCATCTTTCCACTCCTTCTTAACGCAACAGATTCTCAAAAGGCGCCGGCCGCATCCAGTCGGGATGCCGCGCCGCGCGCCACGAAACGTCCCGCGCGCGCGCCCGTCACGGCCTGCTCGCGATACGTCAATACGCCATTTACCCACACCGCGTCGATGCCATCGGCCGCCTGCTGCGGCTTTGCGAACGTCGCGGCATCGCGCACGCGCTCGGGATCGAACACGACCAGATCCGCGTGATAACCCACCTTCACTTCGCCACGCTCGCTCAGGCCGAAGCGTCGCGCCGACAAGCTCGTCATCTTGCGCACCGCTTCTTCGAGCGATATCAACGCCGTATCGCGCGCATAGTGGCCGAGCACGCGCGGAAACGCGCCCCACAAGCGCGGATGCGGCAGCGGATCGTTCGGCAAGCCATCGGAGCCGATCATCGTCGCGGGATGCGACAGGATGCGCCTCACGTCGTCCTCCGACATGTTGTGATACACCGCGCCCGCCGGTTGCAGACGCTTCGCCGCTTCCTGCTGGCTCACGTTCCACTCGGCCGCCACCTCGCGAATCAGCTTGCCCGCCATCTCCGGATGTGGCTCCGACCACGTGATCGTGATGTCGATATCGCCCGTCACCTGCTTGAGATCGAGCGTCGATGAACTGCGGTTATACGGATAGCAATCGCAGCCGACCGGCTGTCCGTCGCGCACCGTCTCCAGCGACCGGAGCACTTCGACGCTGCGCCCCCAGTTCGATGGCCCCGCGCACTTCAGATGCGAAATCACCACCGGCACGCTCGCATGACGGCCGACGCCATACGCTTCGTTCATCGCGTCGAGGATCGCGTCGAATTCGGTCCGCATGTGCGTCGTGTAAAGCGCGCCCGCTTTGCCGAGCGGCTCCGCCAGCGCCTGCACTTCCTCGGGCGGCGCATTGAAGGCCGAGCCGTATGCGAGCCCGCTCGACAGCCCCAGTGCGCCGTTATCGAGCGCCTCTTCGAGCTGCGCGCGCATGCCGGCGATTTCATCGGCGGTTGCGGCGCGATCGAGCCGGTCCATGTGATTGTTGCGCAGCGCCGTATGGCCGATCAGCGCGCCGACGTTCACCGACGGACGCGCGCCGTTCACGGCATCGACATACGCGGCGAAGGTCGGATACTGAAACGCGGATGCATCGCCGAGCAGGTTCATCGGGTCGGGCGGCTCGCCCTTCAGCGTCACCGGCGACGCGCTGATCCCGCAATTGCCGACGATCACCGTCGTCACGCCCTGCGTGATCTTCGGCATCATCTGCGGCGAGCGGATGACATGCGTGTCGTCGTGCGTGTGAACGTCGATAAAGCCGGGCGCGAGCACCTTGCCGCGCGCGTCGAAGACCTCGACGGCGGTCCACGTCGACAAGCCGCGCGGCTCGGCCATCGCCACGATGCGTCCGTCGCGCACCGCGACATCGCGTTCGACGGCGGGCGCGCCCGTGCCGTCGATCACGCGCGCGCCGACGATCAGCGTGTCGGCCTTCTCCATGATCGCCATGATCAGTCTCCCAAAGGTTGACGCTCGCCGCCGCCGCGATGCGCATCGAGCGCGTGCTTCATGCGGCGCAGCAGTTCGCGGCTGCGGTCGGCCTGTTTGACGGCCAGTTCCGTGACGAGCAGATCGAGCGCCATCATCATCGCGTAACGTGACGACGACGGCTTGTAGATGAAATCCGTTTCTATCGCGATGACCGGAATCAGCCAGTCCGCAAGCGCGCCGAGCGGCGAGGCCGGCGCGGTCAACGCGATCACGCGCGCCCCGTACTCGCGTGCGAGCCGGCAGCTTTCGAGCATTTCGGGCGTCTGCCCGGTCACGGACAGCGCGACGACCACCTGCTCTTTCGACAGCGTCGCGGCCACCATGCGTTGCAGCAGCCCGTCCTGATACGAAGCCACCGGGCGCCCGAGCCGCACGAGCCGAAAGCGCATTTCGTCGGCGAGCGCGGTCGAGCCTCCGCCCATGCCGAACACGTAAATCATCGACGCGGCGGCGAGCGCGTCGGCGGCTCCGCCGATCGGCGCGGAACGCAGCGCACCCTGGTTTTGCGCGAGCGTCGCCTGCACTTCGTCGAAGATGCGCGCAGCGAGCGACGCGGGCTCGGCGTCGCCCTGATCGGTGTCGATTTTCAGGAAACGCTGCCCGACCGCCGCCGCCTGTGCGAGCCGCAACTTCAGTTCGCGCACGTCGTTGCAGCCGACGGCCTTCGCGAAGCGCGTCACCGTCGCGATGCTGACCTCGGCCTTGTCCGCGAGCGCGCCGATGCTCGCCCGCGACGCGCCCGTCAGATCGTCGAGGATCAACGCCGCGACTTTGCGCTCGGCGCTGCGCAACTCCGGCGCGCGTTCGGCAATGCGCGCGACGATATCGAAACTGAGCGGGTCGGCGTGGCCGTTCATCGTGGGGTCGGGTTTACGCTGTGCGCGTGTTACTAAATAACAATTCCATCGCCGATGCTACTTTGGGTACCATAGTGCCGTCAACCGCAGCGTCTTTAAGCATCGACAGAAATGCACCCAAACGCACGATGGAGCAGCAGCACATGAAAGTTACAAACTATCAGAACGCGACAATCGACCCGTTCGGCAAAGGCCTCGGCATGGTGCCGGGCACCGGCATCCAGTTGAAGGATGCGGGCCGTCTGCAATGGAACCTGCTCGACGAAGAGGTGAGTTTGCCGGCCGCCGTGCTGTACGCGGAACGCATCGAGCACAATCTGAAGTGGATGCAGGCGTTCGTCGGCGAGTACGGCGTAAAGCTCGCGCCGCACGGCAAGACGACCATGGCGCCGCAACTCTTTCGCCGTCAGCTCGACACCGGTGCGTGGGGCATCACGCTCGCGACGGCGCATCAGGTGCGCGCGGCGTATCGCGGCGGCGTGCATCGCGTATTGATGGCGAATCAGCTCGTCGGCAAGCGCAACATGGGCATGATCGCGGAGTTGCTGACCGATCCGGACTTCGAGTTCTTTTGCCTGGTCGATTCAGCCGATGGCGTCGATCAGCTCGGCGCGTTCTTCAGCGATGTCCGCAAGAAACTGAACGTGCTGATCGAGCTTGGCGTGCCGGGCGGGCGCACCGGCGTGCGCGACGATGCGCAACGCGAAGCCGTGCTCGCGGCAATCGCGCGCTGGCCGGGCACGATCGAACTCGCGGGCGTGGAACTGTACGAAGGCGTGCTGCAGGATGAGTCGAAAGTGCGCGAGTTCCTGCAGAGCGCCGTCGATATCACGCGCACGCTGAGCGCGGAAGGCCGCATTGCGCGTCAGCCGGCGATTCTGTCAGGCGCGGGTTCGGCGTGGTACGACGTCGTCGCCGATGAATTCGCGAAGGCCAACAGCGACGCGATCGAAGTCGTGCTGCGCCCCGGCTGCTATCTGACGCATGACGTCGGCATCTACAAGAAAGCGCAGAACGAAATCTTCGCGCGCAATCCGATTGCGAAGAAGATGGGCCAGGGCCTCAAGCCCGCGCTGCAATTGTGGGCCTACGTGCAGTCCATTCCGGAACCGGATCGCGCGATCATCGGGCTCGGCAAGCGCGATTCCGCGTTCGACGCGGGCATGCCGGAGCCGGCGAAGCATTATCGTCCGGGCAACGAGGCGCCGCGCGATGTATCGGCGGACGAAGGCTGGGAAGTGTTCGGCCTGATGGATCAGCACGCGTATCTGCGCATCAAGCCGGGCGACGACGTGAAAGTAGGCGACATGATTGCGTTCGACATTTCGCACCCGTGCCTCACGTTCGACAAGTGGCGTCAGGTGCTCGTCGTCGACGCGAAGTATCGCGTGACCGAAGTCATCGAGACGTTCTTCTAAGCCTTATCTTCGATGCTCGCCGCCGCGTTCGATGCGGCCACGTCCTGAATGCGCGCTTCGAGCATGTGAAGCGCGCTGGACAGCGCTTCGATTGCGTCGTCGGGCATCGCGGCCATCGTGTCGTGCAGGAACGCGTTGCGGCGCGGCAGACCTTGTTCCGTCGCCGTGCGGCCCTCGTCCGTCAGCGCGACGTTCGATACGCGATTGTCCCGCGCATCGACGCTGCGCACGACCCACCCGAGCGCCTCGAGCGCCTTCAACTGGCGCGTCAGCGCGCCCGGATCGACGCGCAGTCGCTCGACCAGCATCTTCTGCGACACCACGCCGGCGTGCTCGTGCAGCGCGAGGAGGATTCGCCAGCGCGGCATCGGCTGACCCACCGCCGACTCGAACGCCGACATGAACGCGCGATACGTGCGCCCAAACTGTTGCACCACGGCGATACGATCCTGTTCGTTCATGCTCGTACCTTCCTCGATCTTCATTCGGCGAGAATGACCGGTTCTTGCGGCCCTTTCAAGCGCACCGGCGGCACGCGGCGCGATTGCCACACGGACAGCACCGCGACCACCGCCGCCACCGCGAGACCGATGTGGATCGCCGCGACGAGCGCCTCGCGCGCCGCTTCGAGCAGCATCGCGCCGTCATGGCCGGCTGCCGTCAGTTGAGCGAGCACGGTGCGCTGACCATCGAGATTGATGAGAATTTGCGGATCGGACAGATCGGCGAGCCACTGCGTCGCGCGATCCTTTGCAAGCGCAAGCTCGACACCGCTCGCATACAGATGACTCACGAGCGTGCCGGTCAGCGCCGTGCCGATCATCCCGCCGATCATGCGCAGCGATTGCAACAGCGCCGTCGCAATGCCGAGATGCTGGCGCCCCGCGGTCTGCTGCGCGAATACGGTGAGATTCGGCATGACAAAGCCGAGCCCGAGGCCGCCGAGCAGCATGAAGACGAGGAGCAGCGCGCGAGGCATCGCGTGCGTAGCCACGACCACGCCGAGGCACGACACGACGAGCAGGCTGAAGCCGATGTAAAGCATCGGATTCGCATTCGACAGCCGCGTCACGATGCGCCCGTTCAGAATACTGCCGATCGTGATGAACACGACGAGCGGCGTAATCATCAGGCCCGCGTCCTTCGGCGACATGCCGAATCCACCCTGAAACAGCAGCGGCGCGTAGAAGAGCAGCGAAAACATGGTGAAGCCGCCCATCACCGCGAGCGTGAACAGCGCGGCGAGGCTCGGGTTACGGAACATCTCGACCGGCAGGATGGCGTAGCTGCACCGCGTTTCCCATTTCCACAGCGCGTACGCCGCCACCACGCTTGCTGCGAGCAGGGACAGCGTTTCGACGCCGAGGCCGTGTTTCGGCAGCAATTCGACGAACAGTTGCAACGCGCCGAGCGCCACGGCGATCAACACCGCGCCGGGCCAGTCGAGCCGCATCTTTCCTTCGTGCGCCACATGCCGGAGATGCGGAAGAAAACGCCACACGAAGAACAGCGACAGCACGCCTACCGGCAAATTGACGTAGAAGACGGAGCGCCAGCCGGTGTACTGCGTGAGGAAACCGCCGAGCGACGGCCCGACGGCATTCGCGATGCCGAAAGCCGAACTCATCAGCACTTGCCAGCGCAGGCGCACGACATTGTCCGGAAAGAGATCGGCGATGCACGCGAACGCAGTGCCGACCAGCATCCCCCCGCCGATACCCTGCAAGCCGCGCGCGAGCACGAGGAACATCATGCTGTTGGCGAGCCCGCAGAACACGGACGCAACCGTGAACACGACGATCGACGCGATCACGAACGGCTTGCGGCCGTAGTAATCGCCGAGCCGCCCGAAGATCGGCACGGTGATGACGGATGTCAGAAGATAGGAGGTAGCGACCCACGCGTAGAGGTCGAAGCCCCTAAGCTCGGCGACGATGGTCGGCAGCGCAGTGCCGACGACCGTCTGGTCGAGCGCGACGAGCATCGTGACGAATGAGATGCCGAGCATCGCCATGAGCGATTCGCGGAACGGCAAAACTTGCCCGCTCGAATGATGCGCGGCTGTATGAACGGCCATTTTTTGCAAGCGCAATTGTTGACTAGTCAACGGAAAGTGAATCATAGCACGCTGTTGCGCTCTAAGCTGCGTGGTCAACTTCTCATTTCTATACAAGAAACATCGCATGGAACCGACGCCGATCATCACATCGCCGCTTACGGCCGAGGACTTCGCCGCCCTCTCCCGCGCCAAGGAAGCACTCGAAAGTCCGTCGCTGACGATGAAGCTCGCGAGCGTCATCGGCGCGCCGATCGAAAAACTCATGGGCCGCCTGCCCAACGCGGCTCAGGAAAAAATCGACGAGGCGACGCAGCTCGCACTCAAGAAATGCCTGCAGATCGCGCTGCGCACGCTGGGCAAGGGCGCGTCGGCCGGTTCGCTGCTCGCGCCGCCGCCCGACAAACCGAGCAACCTGCTCCACAAGCTCGCCGTCGCGACGACCGGCGCGGCGGGCGGCGCGTTCGGGCTGTTCGCGTTGCCGGTGGAGTTGCCGGTCACGACGACGCTGATGTTCCGCTCGATCTGCGACATTGCGCGAAGCGAAGGCGAAGACGTGCATCGTGTGGACACGCAGTTGCAATGCCTGATGGTGCTCGGCATGGGCGGCACGCGAAAGGACGACGACAACGCCGATCTCGGCTATTTCATCGTGCGCGGGGCGCTCGCGCAGTCCGTATCGCGCGCAACGACCGAGATTTCGGCGAAGGGGCTGGCGGGGCACGGTTCCACCGCGCTGCTCAAATTCCTGCAGACGATCGCATCGCGTTTCTCGGTGCAGGTCAGCGAGCAGGTCGCCGCGAAGTCCGTTCCGGCGATCGGCGCGGTGCTCGGCGCGATGGTGAACACCGTTTTCATCGACCACTTTCAGCAGATGGCGCACGGACACTTCACCGTTCGGCGGCTCGAGCGCCAGTATGGGACGGCGGCGGTCGAGCGCGCGTATCAGACCATCGAAGTCATGGGCGGGCGGTGAGTGCGCGCGGATGCCGATGTCACTGCGTCGATGAACTGGGCCGCCTGTGACAACGCCTCGCGCGCTTCGGGCATGAAAGGCGCCCATATCTGGAAGATGTGCGGCACGCCGCGCCAGATTCGAAGATCGACGCGTACGCCCGCGGTGCGCGCTTTGTCCGCGACGCGCGTCGAGTCGTCGAGCAGGAGTTCTGTATCGGCGGCGTGGATCATCAGCGGCGGCAAGCCTTCGAACTTGCCGAACAGCGGAGAGGCGTAGGGGTGCCTTGCGTCGGCATCGCCCAGATATTGCGCTGCAACTTTCGGGAACACCGCCGCATGGAACATGGGATCGCGGCCCTCGTTCGTCCGCATCGATGCGCCGCTGCACGTCAGGTCCGTCCACGGTGAGAACAGCACGGCGCCGGCCGGCAGGGCATCGCCGGCATCGCGCAGGGCGAGCAGTGTCGCGAGCGCGAGGCCGCCGCCGGCTGAATCGCCCGCGATGACGATCGATGGCTGCGCAACGCCATTCGCGATCAGGGCTCGGTAAGCGGCGACGGCGTCATCGACTGCCGCCGGAAAGCGATGTTCGGGCGCGAGGCGGTAATCGAGCGAAAAGACGTTCGCGTGCGCGCGCATGGCAAGGCCGAAGCTGATCGCGCGGTGGCTCTGCGGCGAGCAGAAGTAATAGCCGCCGCCGTGCAGATAGAGAATCGTGCTGCGCGGTTCGGCTGTACGGAGCCATTCGCCGTCGGCGCATATCTCCAGATGGTGGCTCTTGGGCACGCCCGGCGACCATATTCGCCGCGATGTGTACACCCGCGCGCGATCGACGTCGAGCGTCGGTCTGGCCGTCTCAGGACGCATGCGGCGCCGCACCGCCCAGCACGCCAGCGCACTTTGCCAGCTCATCTCAGTTCAACGGCATCACCTGACCGCGAAGCTCGCCGGTTGGGTTTTCCTGTGTGTGAATGTTGAAGTACCACTGGCCCGCCATCAGATCGGTTACCTGCGGCTCGGTGAGTGTCGCCTGCCCTTTCATCGGGCTGGACAATGCGCGTTTATCGACCGGCACCTGCACTTTGGCGTTCTGGCCGACCGGCGCGGGGCCGTGGAAATGAGCCATCGTGACCGGCCCGGATAGCTCGGCGTAGGTGGCGGTCCAGGTGAGTTGGCGGGTCTGCGTGTCGAATGTGGCGTCGAGCAAGCCGTGGCCTTTGCTCACGCGCGGCGGGACTTCGCTCGAAGGCTGAAGGTTCGCTTTTAGGGCGACGACATCGGCATGCGCGACGGCCGATGCCGTCAGCGCCAGAACGATGGCTGCGGTCCGAAGGAAATGTAGCCTGCATGTCGAGAGCATTTTTCATCCTCCGTTTCTTTGCGCCGGACGCGCGGATGCGGGCGTCGGCTGCATCGTCATGGTAGTGCATCCGGATAAACGCAAAAAGGGCGCCTCGCGGCGCCCTTTCCTTGCTACTTAACTACAGAACTGCGTACTGCTCAGCCCGCTTTAGAAGCGGTGACGGATACCCGTCGTCACGAGAACCTGACGGCTGCTCGAAGACAGCGGCGCGCCGCTGATGCCGGCGTACGGATTCACGCGCTCGTCCGGGCTGCTAGCGATCTGGACAACGCCTTCAGCATAGATGTCCGTGCGCTTCGACAGTGCGTAGTCCGTCTGCAGACCGAACTGGTGGTAGCGTGCACGGCCCGTCGCGCCGTCGAAGCTCAGCTTACGGTTCGTGAAGGTATAGGCGGCACCCAGGGAAAGCGCCGGGGTCAGCGCGTAGCGGCCGTTGACTTCGTAGTTGTTGACGATGTCGGAGTACGGGTCGTACGAGTTGTTGTCTTCACGCGTCTGAGTCCACAGCAAACCGAACGTCATCGCGCCGGCCGAGAAGCTGCCCCCTGCGCCGAATACGCGCATACGCTCGGTGCGCTGAACAGCAGCAACAGCAGGCGATGTAACCACGCCTTCAGTGATCGCACCGGTGCTGTTCGCGTTGAAGCCGTTCGCTTGCGTATAGGCTGCACCGAGCTTGAACGGACCATTCGCATAGCCAGCGCCCAAGCTATATGCACGGTTGTTCGCGAAGCCGCCTGCGGCGTTCGAGAAGGCGTACGCGCCGGCGAACGACAGACCAGCGTAGTTCGCGCTCACGAACTTGACAGAATTGTTGACGCGGAAAGCATTGCCGTCCAGGTTGTCCATATCACCCGGATGAGCGAAGTACGTGCCGCCCCACGATCCCGTTGCGCTCACCGGACCGAGGTAGTCAGCGACGGCGTCCGTTTGGCGACCGAGCGTCAGCGTGCCAGCCTGCGTCGACAGACCGACGTACGCTTGACGGGTGAATTGACGGCTATCCACCGAACTGCCGTTGGAAACGTCGAAGCCGTTCTCCAACGTGAAGATAGCAGCCATGCCGCCGCCGAGATCTTCCTTGCCACGCAGGCCCCAACGGCTCATCTGGACGTTGCCGCCCGTCACGCCCCAGGAGTTCGTCTTGTAGTAATCGGCGCTAGCCGGAGCCTGCACATTATTCACATACGTGAAGCCGGCATCGACCAGACCATACAGCGTAACGCTGCTCTGCGCGCTCGCGGCAGTTGCGAACGATGCGGCGACGGCCGCTACAATCAGAGTCTTTTTCATGTGTGTTCCTTTGGAAGAGTCATATGACTCGATAGGGTTGCTCGCGGCGTCTCGGCATGTTCGGGACCACATCCCGCCGTATGCCATCCACCGATATTCGGCAGCCCAAAGTGTATGGCTCCCCTTTTTGCCGCCACCACCCCAAAGGAACACAAAAATCTTTTCGAACAATTCGAAAAATCGAATTTCAATATGAGTTAACGCTTAGGCATCTTGCACTTACCGCAGTACCAAAATGTTGCCGCAACCAGTCTTATTCCCCCTTAGTTGCGGACACGCGACAGTGGTCTCATAGCCACATGCTGCAATAGTCAGAGTCCTCCGATTACGTTGTCCTTCACACCCGCATAACATCGCGCACGCGAAAGCGGCGCTTATCTTCCGCTCGCTCCGATCAAGGAAACAAGCACCTGTCCATCGCTCGAGGTTTTCCGCGTCATGAATCAGCTCCAGGCGATGCGCGTCTTTCTCAAAGTCTCCGAAACCGAATCCTTCGGTCGCGCGGCTGCGGCGCTCGACCTCTCGAACGCGGTCGTCACTCGCTACGTCTCACTGCTCGAAACTCACCTGAACACGCGCCTGCTGAATCGCACCACGCGCAGCGTGTCGCTGACCGAAGCCGGACGAGCCTATGCCGACGGCTGTCGCGCAGTGATCGAACAGGTCGAGACAATCGAGGCAACAGTGGCGAACAGTTCTATCGATCCGTCCGGATCACTCAAGCTCGTTGCGTCCGCTTCGTTTTCGTTGTTCGAATTGACGCCGATGCTGCGCGCGTTTCGCGATCGCTATCCGAGCGTCAAACTGCGCCTCACGCTGTTGCATCGCCCGGTCGATCTCGTCGATGAAGGTTTCGATGCCGGCATCGTCGTGCCGCATCTCGTGAACAGCGGCACGCTCATCAACCGCCCGTTGTTCAAGGTGGCGGCGGCGCTCGTTGCATCGCCGGAATATTTGCAAAGGCGCGGCATGCCCACGCGGCCCGCCATGTTGACGAAGCACGAGTTCCTCGCTCCATCGACGGACATTCACGGTTCAACGTGGACGTTCAGCGGATTGTCAGGAGTCCACGAAGACGTATCGCTCGATCCGGCGTACATGGTGAACAGTTCGCCGATGCTGCGCCAGGCGGCGGTGTCGGGGATGGGAATCGCCGTGCTGCCGGAAAGCTACGTCGCGCAAGACATCGAAACGGGCGCGCTCGTGCGCGTCTTGCCGGACTATTCGATCAAGGACGCGGACAAGCAGGTGTCCATCGTCTATCCCGGCCGACGGTATGTCTCCGCGAAGACGCGCTCCTTCGTGGACTTCGCGCTCGCGTATTTCCGCGATCGCGCGCCCGCCGAAGCGGGCCTCGTCGCGGCTTCGGACTGAACCCTGAACAGCGCGCAGTGAGCTTGCGTCGCGTCAGGTGATCGACGCCCCTTGCGCCTCGATACGTCCAAGCAGTTCCTTGCATCGCGTGATCAGTGCGCGGCCTTCGCTTCGCCTGACTTCGCGGCTTTTCTCTGGCAGATCACGACGGTACGCCTCCAGTGCATCGAGCAATGGCCGATATTGCAGGACGCTCACTGCCCCCACCACGCGATGATGCCAGTCGCGCAAATGGTCGACGGTGCCGTGGTCGAGCAGTTCTTCGAGCGCCGACAGATCGTCGCGGAAAGATGAAACGAACGCATCGAGCAACGCCTTGACGGTCGCTTCGCTGCCCCATAGTTGCGCCATGCCGCTGATATCGAGCGCTTCGACAGCTTCGCTTGGTTGCGCGTGCGTGTCGTGCCTTCGCGCCTGGTGTCTTTGCCCCGGCCGCTCCGACGCCTTCCAGCGGTTCAGGTGTTCGCGTAGCGTCGCGAGGCGTGTGGGCTTGATGAGGCAATCGTCCATGCCGGCTTCCCGGCACTTCGTCGACTCGTCAGAGCACGTGCTCGCGGTGATGGCAAGAATCGGCAAGCGACGCGGCGTGCCTTTCTCCTTGGCCCGCACGCGCCGCGCGAGTTCATAACCCGTCATGTTGGGCATATGACAATCGGTGATGAGAAAGCCGTAGCGCGTCGTCTCCAGGGCCGCGAGCGCCTCGACGCCGTCGTGCACCACATCGCACGCGAAGCCGAGCAAGGAAAGCTGATGCCGGATCAACTCCTGATTTACCGGATGATCTTCCGCCACGAGCACGAGCCGGCCGCTGCGCAACGCCTGCTCGCGGTTGGGCGCTTCCAGCCTGGCAGGCTGCCCAAGCGTCGCGTTGACCGCGACTTGCGGCATGCCTGTCAGCGCAGCGACGCACGCCGCGCCCAGTCCCCGCCACGAAAGCGGATTCACGCTCACGCGAACGTCGTCTTCGAGGACGCGATAACCCGTGGGCTTCGGCTTCTCCGTCACGTGAATTACCCGCAGGCCCATCGGCAGGCGAACATTGCGCGCGTCGCTGAGAAAGATGAGATTGACGCCGTCGAATGTGCCCGGCGAATGCAGGCGCGGATGATCGGGCTCGATTCGCTCCAGGTGCAGCCCGAGCGCCTGGCCGAAGTTGAGCAACGCCCTAGCGACGGAGTCGTCGTCGACGGCAACGATGCCGCGCCTGCCGCGCAATCCTTCCATTTGATACTGCTGCGTTTCGACGGGCATCGTGAGACGCACCGTCATCGACGTGCCGACGCCCACTTCGCTGTGCAGCTTCAATGTTCCGCCCATCAACGCGACGAGCCTGTTGCAGATCGTCAGCCCGAGCCCTGTGCCGCCGAAGCGCCGCGTGATCGACGTCTCTGCCTGCACGAACGGCTCGAAGAGCTTGTGCTGCGCCGCGGGATCGATGCCGATGCCGGTATCCGTCACCCGCACTTCGATGACTTGCTCGGACACGGAACGTTCGACCGCGCGAACCTGCAGCGCGACCTCGCCCCTGATGGTGAACTTGATGGCGTTGCTCATCAGATTGAAGAGAATCTGACGCAGCCGCACGCTGTCGCTGCGAAGGCTGGCCGCCACGTCGGGAGCGACATCGACACGCACGCGCAAGCCTTTCTCGTGAGCACGTCCCGCGAGCAGTCCGACGGCGTTGTCCACCAGTTCGCGCAGGTCGATCGGTGTCGATTCGATGGTAAGTCGACCTGCCTCGATCTTCGTGTAATCGAGCAGGTCATCGAGAATTTGCAGCAGTGCGCTCGCGGAATCCTGAATCATGCCGAGCATCTGCGACTGGTCCGGATTGAGCGGCGTGTTTTCGAACACTTCGACGAGTCCGAGCACGCCATTCATCGGCGTGCGGATTTCATGGCTCATCATGGCGAGAAAATCGTCTTTCGCGCGTGATGCTGCTTCGGCCGCGTCTCTTGCGCGCGCGAGTTCTTCTGCGCGTGCATGGTCGACGGTCGCATCGGCCCAGTAGCCGCTCCAGACCACCGCGCCGGCCTCGTCTTCCTGACGCGCGACGAGGTCGGCACGTATCCATCGCGTCCCGCCTTCCACGTTGACGCGGAATTGGGTATGTACGGGTCGCAGCGTGCGCGACGACGTTTCGATTTCCGCGAGCAGGCGCGCGCTGTCTTCGACGTGGACATGATGCAGCACGCTGATCGGCCCGTCGGCGAGCGCTGCGAGGTCGATCCCAAGCAACTGCCGGGTATCGCCGTTGAGATACGGCAGGCTGTATCGCCCGTTGCTTTCGCGGCGCAACTGGAAAACAACGGCCGGCAGGGACCGCGTGACATCGTGAAGCCGTTGTTCGGTGCGCCGTGCGCGCATCTCGGCATCGCGGATATCGGTGATGTCGATCATCGTTCCGACGATGCCCGCCCGGTCGCCATTGGACGCGCAGAACGCCCCGGTCCAGAACAGGCCATAGCGCGAGCGGCCGCGATTATCGATGAATTCCGCCTCTACCTCATGCCGTTCGCCCGTGTGAAGCGTTGCGACACAAATATCGTTCAGCAGGCGGCTGTTGACGTCGCCCCACGCGGCCGCTTCCATGCTCGTCCGGCCGATGATGTCCTCGCGCCGCACGCCGAGCGCCTCTTCGAACGCGCGGTTGACGGCGATGTAGCGATTGTTCATGTCCTTCGCGACGAGCGGATAGGGCACGACTTCCATCATCGTCTGCTGAAAGCTGAGCTGGGTCGCGAGTCGCTGCTCGGTCAGGATGCGCCGGTTCACCTCGCGCTGTAGCAGGACGAACGCGCGCAGCGTCACGCCGAACACGGCCACCACACCAATGAGCGCGGGCAGCAGGCGGAGCGCGCTGATGTCCCATCCGCAAACCGGCGCGGCAACATCGGGATTTGCCGCCATGCACGCTGGCGACGAGAGAACAAGCAGCAGGAACCAATGACGCGTGAGCAACGATTTCAATTCGACTCTCTCAGGAAGACGCGTGCCCCTGCGGCAGGGCACAGCGGCGCGCAGCCGCGCCGACGATCTTCAGCGGGCGAGTGCGGCATGTGCGCTCACGGCGAGGCGTCGAGGTTCGTCTCGACGGCGTCGCATGAGTCTGAGCGTCGATGCATCAGAGGAAAATCGGACACTTCTCAAATACGGCTTAAGCTGCTCCGAAAAGCGGGATCGTCAGGTGTCAGACGAGGCCGACCTGCCGCAAATATTCGATGAGTTCTGTTTCGGTTTCGAGGCCGAGCTTGCGCATGCCGCTGCGCTTTTGCGTCGCGATCGTCTTGCTGCTTCTGCCGAAACGCTTGGCGATGTCATGGATCAGAAGGCCGCTCGCGTAGAGCCGGAAGACTTCCCATTCGCGCCGGCTCAACACGCCTGCCCGCGCGGGCGAGCTGTGGGGAAGATGGCTGACTGCTTCGGCGACGCAAGGCGAAAGAAAACGGCCGCCGTTTCCGATGACCGAAACGGCTTCAGTCAAGCATTCGATCGGGTCCCGCTTGTCGATGATTCCGTCGATTCCCAATTGAAGCAGGCCGGCCAGCATGCGGCTGTGGGAAATCATCGTGACGACGATGATTTTCGGACGCCTTTCCTGCCACGACAAACGCCTGAGAAATGCGATGGAACTGCTTTCGCCATCCATACCGCGCATGCCGATGTCGCAAAAAACGTAGTCGCAAGAAGTGGTGTCGAGAGCTTCGGCGAGTTGAAGCGTGTCTTCCGCCGTGCTGATCACTTGTATTGCGCCGTCTCGTTCGAGAAACGTTTTGATTCCCTTTACTACTGCGGGATGATCGTCCGCAACGATGGCCCGAAGTGGTGCTTTTACTGTCATATTGTTATTGATTATGTTTGTGACCGAGGAAGTCGAAGCCCTCGATTGACCGCGCTGTCTCCACAATGCCGGTCTTACTGCGATCTTATCTGTCTGCGCCCCGTTTAAATACGATCGCTGTCTGCGATGAAACGGTACAAATCCGCATCCGTTGCAAGATCCAGTTTTCGCATGGCCGCGCATTTTTGCGCGCTGATGGTCTTCACACTGCGATCCAGATCTTTCGCGATTTCCGTGACATTCGCGCCGCGCGCATAACGCTCGATGACTTCCAGTTCACGCCCCGTCAGCCGCTGGCGAATAAAGCGCGCTCGACTCTCGACGTTGGCAACAGCCAGCGTGCGGCGAATGGCGGGGCCGAGATACGTTTCGTTCGCGATTGCCGAGACGATTGCCACGTACAAGAGATCCAGCCGGTCCTCTTTGCTGAGAAACGCATGCGCTCCGGCGTCGAGTGCCTCTTTAACCAGCGCGGCATTATCAGTCCGCGACAACACCACGATGCGAACATTCGGATAAGTGTCCGCAATGTGCTGGATCAGCTTTATGCCGTCGCCATGGCGTCCGCCCGGCATGTAGAAGTCGATGACTGCGACGTCGCATTCGTTATTAGCGAGTGCGTCGTCGAGTTCCGTTGAATTCGCGCTCCGGCTAACGACTTCGACATTAGGAAAGTTTGCAGCGAACCGTTCGATTGCCAAGACAACCAGCGGATGGTCATCCGCGATCGCCAGCCTTGTTATTCTTTCGCTCGAAAAGACTTCGTTACCATTCCCGAATTCCATCGCCTCATACCCCAACGCGTTGTGCAAACTCATATCTGATTCGGATTCCCGAAAGATAATCATCGGATATCCATACGTCAAAATACATAAGATGCATCTGAAATTAAAATGACGGGCCGTAAACTCAGCCAAGTCCTCGCGCTCTTACAAATGCAAACAAACCGGGGTCATTCCTTACACCCAGCTTATTCATTGCATCGCGTTTCTGACGACTGATCGTCCGGACGTCGCGCTCGAGTTCGTTCGCGATTTCGGTGATCGACCGGCCTTTTGCGAAAAGTGTCACCACTTCAATCTCTCGAGGCGAAAGTCGCGGCGGCTCGGGAGAAAAATCGGTTTCACTGCCCGCTTCAGCCAGTGCCGCGACGAAAGAGGCGCTTACATAACGACGGCCGACTCTCGTATGCCGCACGGCCGCAGGAACGAGTTCAATCGGCTCGGCCTTATTGACCAGCCCCATAGCGCCTGCGTTCAAAATGGATCGGAGAATCGCGACATTACTGACGCTCGTCAACACAACGATGATTACGTGCGGCCAATCCTGCCTGACCTTTCGGATGAGCCGTAAGCCATCGTTGGCAATCAGCCCGGGCTCGGGCATGGCAAAATCGGTGACCAATACGTCACAGGATGTCTTTGCGAGTTCATCGAGCAAACCTCTCACGTTCGTCGCTTCGCCGACGACCTCCAGTCCGTCATCGGCGTCGAAGAGCGCCTTCATCCCAAGAAGTACGAAGGGATGGTCGTCAGCCAACACTATACGAAGCTTCAAAGATCCCCCGGCATTACCGTTATTTTTTGCGAATATCTCGCGACATATCGTGCCGCGAGAATCGTTTTAATCCGGGAGCGCTTCCTATTGCTTTGCGGTTACTGGACCGCACGCAAACCGCATTACTTCATCAAGTATTCGATGACATCAAACAAGCAAACGCCCGCGCAGCCGGAATATGTTTTTCAACATAAGACGCTAATAATGCGCAAGCCATAGGACAAGTCCCATTAGATTAATATTATTTTTTTCTTGTCTAATGGCAGCTTATTTGCAACCGCTGAATATCGGCGAAGGTGCAGAGAATCGAAATATGTTTGATGCAAATCAAAATAAAAAATGGGCCTTCAGCCAGCAGCCGAAGACCCATTCTTGCTATTCAGCAGATGCCCGCTTTAGAACGGGATATCGTCGTCCATGTCGTCGAAGCCGCCGCCCGCTGGGGCGCTAGGACGGCTCGCGCCGCCACCTGCACCGCCTGCACGCGCGCCTGCGCCTGCGCCGGACGCAGCACGTCCGCCGCCGCCCGAACGTTCCATCGGCGCGCTGCGGCTGTATCCGCCGTCATCGCCACCGCCGCCCGCGCCGCCGCGCCCGCCGAGCATTTGCATCTGGTCTGCGACGATTTCGGTCGAGTACTTCTCTTGCCCCGCCTGATCCGTCCATTTCCGCGTGCGAATGCGTCCCTCGATATAAACCGACGAACCCTTCTTCAGATATTCGTTGACGATTTCCGCGAGACGCCCGAAGAACGCAACCCGATGCCACTCCGTGAGTTCCTTCATTTCGCCGGACGACTTGTCCTTATAACGATCGGTCGTTGCGAGGCGAATGTTCGCCACGGCGTCGCCGCTCGGGAGGTAGCGCGTTTCCGGGTCGGCGCCCAGATTGCCTACGAGAATGACCTTGTTGACAGATGCCATGATTTCTCCGGTTGATTCCTTGCCACTGTCAGCGATACGACGCTTTCCGGGCCGATCTTTTATCGGCTGAGTTTAGAAAAGCACCGCACTGACTGAATTCGAATGATAAAAACTTTTTCTATGCCGCACGCCCGGCCTTTCGCGGCGGCGGCTTCATCCACGCCGCCACGACGAGCCAGGCCAGCACCAGCGCCGAACACGCGAAGAACACCGCGCTCGACCCGTCCACCTTCAGCAGCCAGCCGCCGATGACGCCGCCAAGCGCCAGCCCGATTGACTGCGTCGTGTTGTAAACGCCCGCAGCCGCTCCCTTGCGCGTGCCCGGCGCGAGCTTCGACACGAGCGACGGCTGCGACGCCTCGAGCACGTTGAAGCCGAGGAAGTACACGAACAGAATGGCGGCCACGGACCATAGCGTATGGGGAGCAGCGCCCAATAACAACTGTCCTAACAGGATAAGCCCGATCGCACCCAGCATGACGCCTTTCATTTTTCCGCGCTTTTCGGCGGCGATGATTGCGGGCACCATCATCACGAAAGCGAGCCCCATCACGGGCAGGTAGATCTTCCAGTGCGATGCGACCGGCAGGCCGCCCGCCTCGAGAATGCGCGGCACGACGAGAAATAGCGCGGTCTGCGTCGCGTGCAGCACCAGCACGCCGAAGTTCAGGCGCAACAACTCCACGTTGCGCAGCACTTCGGCAAAAGGCGCCTTCACGTGCACCGGGGGCATCGGCGGATCGGGGACGACCCACAGCACCACGCCGACCGCGAGGATCGCCAGCACGCCGATCACCGTGAACAGTCCGCTCATTCCGACCCAGTGAAACACGATCGGCGCACCGACGATCGCCACCGCGAACGAGACGCCGATGCTGCCGCCGACCATCGCCATGGCCTTGGTGCGGTTTTCCTCGTGCGTCAGGTCCGCGATGAACGCGATCACCGCCGACGACACCGCGCCCATCCCCTGGATCACGCGCCCGACGATGATCCACGTCATCGAGTGCCCGATCGCGGCGATGAAGCTGCCGAGCGCAAACACCAGCAGCCCGAAGGCGATCACCGGCTTGCGTCCGAACTTGTCCGAGATCCAGCCGTAGAAGATATAGAGCATCGACTGGGTGACGCCGTAAGCGCCCAGCGCGATGCCGACGAGCAGCACGTTGTCGCCGCCGGGGATCGTTTTCGCGTAGATGGAAAACACCGGCATGATCATGAAGAGGCCGAGCATGCGCAGCGCGAAGATGGCAGCGAGCGACACGGTCGCGCGCAGTTCCGGCGCGCTCAGACGTGTGGACGTGGCAGACGGATTGGACATCAGAAACGGGAAATGGATGAGAGTCGCGTCTAGCCCGGCCGGCTGGACGCCAGGCGCGGCCGCCTTGTTCTTGCTCGAAACGGCACCACATGCGACGGACGGCTCGTGGCGCGCCGGCTTTGTGGCGCCTGTCTTCGGCACCCGCGCACGGGCGCCGCGCCCTGCAAAAGTCGTTATAGTAACAGGTTTGGCCCTTCTCCTTTCCCGCTCGCAGCTGGAACAAACTCGTGGAAGAAATTCGCATTCGTGGGGCTCGCACCCACAATTTGAAGAACGTCAGTCTCGACTTGCCGCGTCACAAGCTGATCGTGATTACGGGGTTGTCCGGGTCGGGCAAGTCGTCGCTCGCCTTCGATACGCTTTACGCCGAAGGTCAGCGCCGCTACGTCGAAAGTCTTTCCGCCTACGCGCGCCAGTTCCTGCAGTTGATGGAAAAGCCGGACGTCGATCTGATCGAAGGTTTGTCGCCGGCCATTTCCATCGAGCAGAAGGCCACGTCGCATAATCCGCGTTCGACGGTCGGCACCGTCACGGAAATCCACGATTATTTGCGTCTGCTGTTTGCGCGCGTCGGCACGCCGTATTGCCCGGATCACCTGATTCCGCTCGAAGCGCAAAGCGTCTCCCAAATGGTCGATGCCGCACTGGCGCTGCCCGAAGAATCCAAGCTGATGATCCTGGCGCCCGTGGTCGCCGACCGCAAGGGCGAGCACGCCGAGCTTTTCGAGGAGATGCAGGCGCAGGGCTTTATCCGCTTTCGCATTCGGTCGGGCGGCGGCACGGCGAACGAAGGCGTCGCGAAAATCTATGAAGTCGATTCGCTGCCGAAGCTCAAGAAGAACGACAAGCACACGATCGACGTCGTCATCGACCGCCTGAAAGTGCGCCCGGACATGAAGCAGCGCCTCGCGGAGTCGTTCGAAACGGCGCTGCGTCTCGCGGACGGCCGCGCGATCGCGCTCGAGATGGACACGGATCGCGAGAAGCTCTTCAGCTCGAAGTTCGCGTGCCCGATCTGCTCGTATTCGCTGCCCGAACTCGAGCCGCGCCTGTTCTCGTTCAACAATCCGATGGGCGCGTGCCCCGAATGCGACGGCCTCGGCCAGATCACGTTCTTCGATCCGAAGCGCGTGGTGGCGCATCCGTCGCTGTCGCTGGCCGCGGGCGCCGTGAAGGGCTGGGACCGCCGCAATCAGTTCTATTTTCAAATGCTGCAGAGCCTTGCGGCGTTTTACGAGTTCGACATCGACGCCCCGTTCGAAGAGTTGCCGGAGAAAGTGCGCAAGACGCTGCTCTACGGCTCGGGCAAACAGTCGATTCCGTTCTCGTACATCAACGAGCGCGGGCGCGCGTCGGTTCGCGAGCATGCGTTCGAAGGCATCATTCCGAATCTCGAGCGGCGGTATCGCGAGACGGATTCCGCCGCCGTGCGCGAAGAACTCGCCAAGTATCAGAACAATCAGCCGTGCCCCGCGTGCGACGGCACGCGCTTGCGGCGCGAGGCGCGCTTCGTGAAAATCGGCACGGGCGAGCACGCACGCGGCATCTATGAAGTCAGCGGCTGGCCGTTGCGCGACACGCTCGGCTACTTCGAGTCACTGCGGCTCGAAGGCTCGAAGGCCGAGATCGCCGACAAAGTGGTGAAGGAAATCGTCGCGCGGCTCTCGTTTCTGAATAACGTCGGGCTGGATTACCTGTCGCTCGAGCGCAGCGCCGAAACGCTTTCGGGCGGCGAGGCGCAGCGCATCCGGCTTGCTTCGCAGATCGGCTCCGGACTGACGGGCGTGATGTACGTGCTCGATGAACCGTCGATCGGCCTGCATCAGCGCGACAACGACCGTCTGATCGATACGTTGAAGCATCTGCGCGATATCGGCAATTCGGTGATCGTCGTCGAGCACGACGAGGACATGATCCGCATGGCCGACTACGTCGTCGACATGGGGCCGGGCGCAGGCGAGCATGGCGGCGTGATCGTCGCTCAGGGTACGCCGAATCAGGTGCAGAAAGACCCGAACTCGATCACGGGGCAGTATTTGTCGGGCAAGCGCACGATCAGCTACCCGGAAAAGCGCAATACGCCGGACGAGCGGCGGCTGCGCATCGTCGAGGCCTACGGCAATAACCTGAAGCGCGTGACGCTCGATCTGCCCGTCGGGTTGCTGACGTGCGTGACGGGCGTGTCGGGCTCGGGCAAATCGACGCTCATCAACGACACGCTTCAGCACGCGGTCGCGCAGCATCTTTACGGCTCGTCGACGGAGCCGGCGCCATACGAATCGATCGAAGGTCTGGAGCATTTCGACAAGGTGATCGCCGTCGATCAATCGCCGATCGGCCGCACGCCTCGCTCGAATCCGGCCACCTATACCGGTCTCTTCACACCGATCCGCGAACTCTTCGCCGGCGTGCCGGCCGCGAAGGAACGCGGCTACGAGGCGGGCCGCTTTTCGTTCAACGTCAAGGGCGGACGCTGCGAAGCGTGCCAGGGCGACGGCGTCCTCAAGGTGGAAATGCACTTCCTGCCGGACGTCTACGTGCCTTGCGACGTGTGCCACGGCAAGCGCTACAACCGCGAGACGCTGGACATCCAGTACAAAGGCAAGAACATCAGCGAAGTGCTGGACCTGACGGTAGAAGCCGCGCACGAGTTCTTCAAGCCGGTGCCGGTGGTCGCGCGCAAGCTCAAGACGCTGCTCGACGTCGGCCTGGGCTACATCCGGCTCGGCCAGTCGGCGACCACGTTGTCGGGCGGCGAGGCTCAGCGCGTCAAGCTCTCGCTGGAACTGAGCAAGCGCGACACCGGTCGGACACTCTATATCCTCGACGAACCGACCACCGGGCTGCACTTCCACGACATCGCGCTGCTGCTCGAAGTGATTCACCGGCTGCGCGATCAGGGCAACACAGTGGTCATCATCGAGCATAATCTCGACGTGATCAAAACCGCTGACTGGGTCATCGACCTCGGTCCGGAAGGCGGCGCGGGCGGCGGGCAGATCATCGCGCAGGGGACGCCGGAGCAGGTCGCGAAGACGAAGGCGAGCTTTACCGGAAGGTATCTCGCGCCCTTGCTGCAGCGTCCGAAATCGGCGGCGTGATGCCGGCGCGGGCGCGGTGACAAGACAAAAGCCGCGCGCCGCGGTACGGACAACCGTTGTAACCAGCAGCGAAAGGGAACGCAGTCATGGGGAAGCGCAACGAAGCGGCCAACGAGGAGCGACGCGTACGGGACCTTCCCGCGCGCCCCGTCAGGCTGACGAGCGACATGAGCATGCCGAAACTCTCGGCGGTCGAGATCGGCAGCTATCTCGTGGCGTTTCTCGCGATGTTCTCCGTGCTCCATCTCAAACTGCTGGGCGCGCTCCTCGCGGGCATGCTCGTGTTCCAGCTCGTCCACATGATCGCGCCGGTCATCGAGCGTCATGTGATGAGCAAGGGCGCGCGCCTCATTGCGGTGGTGCTGATATCGGCGATCATCATCGGCGGGCTGACGGGCGCGACCATCGCGACGATCGAGCACTTCGAACGCGACGTCCCGAGCATGCAGAAACTGCTCGACCAGTTGATGACGATCACCTCCCATGCGCGGCTGCGCGTGCCGAACTGGATCGCCACCTACTTGCCCGTCGATGCCGGCCAGATGAAGGAACGCGCCGCCGATCTGATGCACCGCCACGCCGAGCAATTGCAGCAGGGCGGCCGCGAGATGGCGCGCGGCTTCGGGCATATCCTGATTGGCATGATCATCGGCGCGATCGTCGCGGTGGGCGTGCCGAAGCAATCGCATCGGCTGCCGCTTTCGACGGCGCTCGTCACGCGCGTTCAGCGTTTTTCAGATGCGTTCCGGCGCATCGTTTTTGCGCAAATCAAGATTTCCGCGATCAACGCGGTTTTTACCGCGCTTTATCTTCTCGTCGCACTGCCGCTATTTCACGAACGCCTGCCGCTTTCGAAGACGCTCGTGTTGATCACGTTCATCGTCGGCTTGCTGCCGGTAATCGGTAATTTGATATCCAATACGATCATCGTCGGCATCTCACTGTCCGTGTCGTTCGGAACAGCGGTCGCATCGCTCGCCTTTCTCATCGTCATTCACAAGCTCGAATACTTTCTGAACGCGCGCATTATCGGCGGCCAGATCGAAGCGCGCGCGTGGGAATTGCTTCTCGCGATGCTGGCGATGGAAGCCGCATTCGGCCTGCCAGGCGTCATCGCCGCGCCTATTTTCTATGCGTATATCAAGCGCGAACTGATTTACCTGCGGCTCGTCTGATTCTTTGCCGCGACTGAAAGACTGAAAGACTAAAAGACTAAAAGACAAAGCCCGCTGAGTCGAATGACCAGCGGGCTTTTTCGTGTCCGGCCAGAAACCGGCGCTTTAACGAAACACGACGGTTTTACTTCCGTTCAGCACGATGCGATGCTCCACATGCCACTTCACCGCGCGCGCGAGCGTCACGCATTCGACGTCGCGGCCGATCGCCGTCAGTTGGTCCGGCGTCATGCTGTGGTCCACCCGCTCCACTTCCTGCTCGATGATCGGGCCTTCGTCCAAATCGGTCGTCACGTAATGCGCGGTTGCGCCGATCAGCTTCACGCCGCGATCGAACGCCTGATAGTACGGCTTCGCGCCCTTGAAACTCGGCAGGAACGAATGGTGAATGTTGATCGCGCGGCCGGCGAGTTTGTCGCACATCTCGGGCGACAGAATCTGCATATAGCGCGCGAGCACGACGAGATCCGTTTCGTGCTGATCGATGATCTCCATCACGCGCGATTCCTGCGCCGCTTTTCCTTCTGGCGTCGCGTTCATCAGCGGCAAATGATGGAAAGGAATGTCGTAGCTTGCGGCGAGCTGGTAAAAATCCTTGTGATTCGACACGATCGCCGGAATCTCAATCGACAATTGACCCGTGCGATAGCGGAACAGCAAGTCGTTCAGGCAATGGCCGATCTTCGACACCATGATGACCACGCGCGGCTTCACCGATGCATCGTGCAATTCCCATTGCATGCCGAACTCATCGGCGAGCGCGGTGAACGAGCGGCGCAGCGCGTCCACGCCCGGATCGCCGCCCACTTCCTGAAAATGCACCCGCATGAAGAACTCGCCGGTGCGGCTGTCGCCGAATTGCGCGGAATCGAGAATGTTCGCGCCGAGATCGAACAGGAAACCAGAGACGGCATGCACGATTCCCGGACGATCCGGGCACGACAACTTCAGGATGAAACTATGTTCGGTCGACATGAACCGGTCACTCCTTGCTCATTCGTTGATGCTTGATTTCACACTTGGGGCGGCGCGTAAATCGCGTCGAGACCTTCGCAGGCGTCCGCGTCGATCCATTGATGGCGCAGCAGGCAATCGAGCGTCGCGAGGCTCGCATCGACGGTGAGCGCGCCTTCTTCGATCCACCGCGCGACATCCTCGATGCGCGCAAGCCGATGCTCGCCCACCTCGCCATCCTGATTGCGCGGGACAAAGCTCTCCGGCAACACGACGTCGTACACGAAAAGCTGCTCTGCCTGCGTGCCCTCGGGAATGGATTGCAGCACATGGAACACACCGCCCGGCGTGGCCGTCGACGCCAGTTCCGCGGGCATCCCCGCCTCTTCCCAGCATTCCTTCACGAGCGTCGGCTCGACGCCCATTCCCCAGCCGATGCCGCCCGCCACGACGTTGTCGAGCATGCCGGGGTCAACCGCCTTCGTGTCGCTGCGGCGCGCAATCCACAACTGCGGCGCACTGTCCCGATATTTTACGATGCCGTTCAGATGCACCGCGTAGGTCATCGTGCCGAAGAAGCGCGATGCCGCGCGCTCGATGAACGCGAGCGGCGCGGCGTCGAAGTGATTGCGGATCGCGAACGTCTCGTCGCGCCAGCCGGGAATTTTGCCGTCGGCGCGGAGCGCGGCGATGACCGTTGCGAGCGCCGCCGTGCGCGTGTCCACGTTGGTGAGCGTCGGATGCAGCCGCACGGTCTGGTCGTCGATCACGAAGGTTTCCGGCCAGCGCGCGAGCAGCCCGGCGTCCGTGCGGCGAATCCAGCCGACGCGCTCATCGCCGAACAGAAACGGCAAATGCGCCGAAGCGTCGAAGCGGCGGGCCGCGATGATCGAAGGCAAGCTCATGTGTCAGTCCTTGAACGCGACGCGAACGCCCAGCGCGATGAACGTGACGCCCGCGAGCCGATCGAGCCACGCGCCGACGCGCGGACGGCGCTTGAGCCACGCGCCGATCATTCCCGCGCCGATGCCGAACACCGAGAACACGACGACGGTTTGCAGCATGAACAGGCCGCCCAGTTCGAACATTTGCAGCATCACGCTTTGCGCGCCGTGCGGATCGACGAATTGCGGCAGGAACACGATGAAGAACAGCGTGACCTTCGGATTCAGCAGATTGCCGATCACGCTCTGGCGGAACACGGTCGACAGTGGCTGGCTCGGGCGCTCGTGCGCCGTCGCGAGCCCGTGGCTTCTGAGCGCCTTGATGCCGATCCACACCAGATAAGCGGCGCCGGCGAGCTTCACCGCCTGGAACGCGACCGGCGATGAACGCAGCAGCGCGGCGACGCCGAGCGCGGCAAGCGTCGTGTGGAAGATCACGCCGCACGCAAAGCCGAGCGCGGCGACGACGCCCGCCAGCCGCCCTTGCGAGATGCCGCGTGCGAGCACCTGCAGGTTGTCCGGCCCCGGCGCGACGGTGATTGCAACCGATGCCGCGAGAAACAGCAGGAAGTGCGGCATCTCAATGCCCTCCGAATTCGCAGACGGTGTAGAGCGGCACGCCGCCGTCGCGCAGCAGTTTCGAGCCGCCGAGATCGGGCAGGTCGATGATCGCCGCCGCTTCGACGACTTCCGCGCCGAGCCGCTCGAGCAGGATCTTGCCGGCCATCATCGTGCCGCCGGTCGCGACGAGATCATCGACGATCACCACGCGATCGCCCGGTTTGCAGGCATCCTCGTGAATCTCGACCGTCGCGCTGCCGTACTCCAGCTCATACGACTGCGCCAGCGTGCGATACGGCAGCTTGCCCTTCTTGCGGATTGGCACGAAGCCGAGACTCAGTTCGTACGCGAGAATCGGCCCGATGATGAAGCCGCGCGCATCCATGCCGGCGATCACGTTCACGCCGGCGTCGATGTAACGCTGCACGAACAGGTCGATCAGCGTGCGCAGCGCCTTCCGGTCTTGCAGCACGGGCGTAATGTCGCGGAACTGCACGCCGGGCTGCGGCCAGTTTTCGACGGTGCGCACGCGTTCCTTGATGAAGCGCGCGGCGTCGGACGGGGCGCTCGAAGGGGTATGAGACATGACTTCTCCGGGATAGCCGCGCTGTGAGGCCGCGCGCCGCCTGAATCAGGATGAGATTACGCCGCCCGGCGATTGCGCGAGAGCCGTTCCTCGGCTTGCGCGAGCACTTCGGGCAGCCCGCGCAGAACGACGATATCGTTCGCGCGCAACTTCGTTTCCGGGTCGGGTTCGACGCCCCGGATGCCGTGACGCCGGATCGCGGTCACCTCGACACCATTGCCGACGAGCCCGAGATCGTCGAGCGAGTGCCCGACGGCGTCCGATTTTTCGTCGATGGGTACGGATTGTAGCCGCACCTGCTCGTGGCCATCGTCGTCCTCGAAGTCGTCCGCGCCGTGAAAGTAGCCGCGCAGCAGGCTGTAGCGCGCGTCGCGCATTTCCTCGACGCGGCGCACCACGCGGCGCATCGGCACGCCCATCAGCACGAGCGTGTGCGATGCGAGCATCAGGCTGCCTTCGACGATCTCCGGAATCACTTCCGTCGCGCCTGCGGCGGTCAGCTTTTCGAGATCGGCGTCGTCGACGGTGCGCACGATGACGGGCAGCGTCGGTGCAAGTTCGTGGATGTTGTGCAGCACGCGCATCGCGGACGGCGTGTTCGCATACGTGATGGCGACCGCGGCCGCGCGGTTCAGGCCCGCCGCGCCGAGCGATTCGCGCCGCCCGGCATCGCCGAACACGACCGATTCGCCCGCCGCCGCCGCCGCCGCGACGCGATCCGGGTCCAGGTCGAGCGCCACGTAAGCGATGCCTTCCTGCTCCAGCATGCGCGCGAGGTTTTGTCCCGCGCGGCCGTATCCGCAGATGATCACGTGGCCGCTCTGCTTCAGGCTTTGCGTCGCGATCTTCGTCATTTGCAGCGATTGCAGCATCCATTCCGTCGACGACAGCCGCAGCACGATCCGGTCCGCGTTCTGGATGATGAACGGCGCGGCGAGCATCGAGAGCAGCATCGCGGAGAGCAGCGCCTGAAGGATGATCGGGTCGACGAGATGCGAATCGAGGATCAGATTGAGCAGCACGAAGCCGAATTCGCCCGCCTGCGCGACCCCGAGGCCCGTACGCATCGCAACGCCGGGCGGCGAGCCGAACAGCCGCGCGAGCCCGGTGACGATCACGGCCTTTAGCAGAATCGGCACGAAGAAGAACGCGAGCACGAGGAACGGATGCTCCCAGATCACGCGCGGGTTGAGCAGCATGCCGGTCGTCACGAAGAACAGGCCGAGCAGCACGTCGCGGAACGGCTTGATGTCCTCTTCCACCTGATGCCGGTACGGCGTTTCCGCGATCAGCATTCCCGCGATGAACGCGCCGAGCGCGAGCGACAGCCCGAACTTGTCCGTGATGAACGCCGCGCCGAGCGTGACCAGCAGCAGGTTAAGCATGAAGAGCTCTTGCGAGCGGCGGCGCGCGACCAGGTCGAACCAGCGCGTCATGAACTTCTGGCCGAGGAACAGCAGCACCGTCAACGCGACGACGATCTTCACCGCCGCGATGCCGAGCCACATCGCAAGCTGCGACGAATTGCCGTTGCCGAACGCCGCGATGATGATGAGCAGCGGCACCACCGCCAGATCCTGAAACAGCAGCACGCCGAAGATGTTGCGGCCATGCTCCGATTCGAGTTCCAGCCGTTCGGCCAGCAGCTTGCTCACGATCGCAGTGGAAGACATCGACAGTGCGCCGCCGAGTGCGAAGCTCGCCTGCCACGACATGGTGACCCAGAAGTGGGCGATCCAGCCGAACAGCAGCGCGAGCACGACGGTCGCGGCGACCTGGCTCGCGCCGAGGCCGAACACGATGCGCCGCATCGTCCGCAGCTTGGCGAGCGAGAATTCGAGACCAATGGAGAACATCAGGAACACCACGCCGAATTCGGCGAGATGCTGGGCCTGCTCGGTGTCCGGCGCGATGCCGGCCGCATGCGGACCTACGATGATGCCAACCGCCAGATAACCGAGCATTGGCGGCAGATTGAAGAAGCGAAAGATCACGACGCCCGCCACCGAACACAGCAGCAACAGCAGCGTCAATTCCAGCGGAGAGGTCATCCGTCCAGCGTCCTCGTTCGTCAGGTTTCCGAAACGCGTCGAAGACGCATCCGGCGTCTTGAAAAGCCCCTGGCGCCAGGGAGTTTCGCGGGCGAACGCCACGCCCCATGCGGCGCGGCGAAGAAACGCCTTTGGTATACTCAGCGAATGATAGCGAAAATCAATGGCGACCGGGCGCTGGCGCTGGCTCGCAACGTAATCCAGATCGAAGCCGACGCTGTTCGCGGGCTTTCAGACCTTCTCGACCACAATTTCACGAACGCTGTCGAAGTGCTGCTCGGCTGCCGTGGGCGCGTGGTGGTGTCGGGCATCGGCAAGTCGGGACATGTCGCGCGCAAGTTCGCGGCGACGCTTGCGAGCACCGGCACGCCGGCGTTCTTCGTGCATCCCGCCGAAGCGAGCCACGGCGATCTGGGCATGGTCACCGCCGACGACATCTTCATCGCGCTGTCGAACTCGGGCGAAACGGAAGAGCTCGTCGCCATCCTGCCGCTCATCAAGCGCCTCGGCGCAAAACTCATCGCCATTACGGGACGCCCCGAGTCGAGCCTCGCGCAACTGGCGGACATGCATCTGAACGCGCGCGTCGAAAAGGAAGCGTGCCCGCTGAATCTCGCACCCACCGCGAGCACCACGGCCGCGATGGCGCTCGGCGACGCGCTCGCCGTCGCCGTGCTCGACGCACGCGGCTTCGGCCCCGACGACTTCGCCCGCTCGCATCCGGGCGGCGCGCTCGGCCGGCGTCTGCTGACCTACGTGCGCGACGTGATGCGCGTGGGCGATGAAGTGCCCGTCGTGCCGCTCGGCGCGACCGTATCGGACGCGCTGTTTCAGATCACCGACAAGCGCATGGGCATGACGGCCGTGGTCAACGAAAACCGTCACGTCGAAGGCATCTTCACGGATGGCGACCTGCGCCGCATCCTTCAGCGCGACGGCGATTTCCGCTCGATGAAACTCGCCGACGTGATGACGCGCAATCCGCGCACCATCGGACCGGACCATCTCGCCGTCGAAGCCGTGGAACTGATGGAGCGCTATCGCATCAATCAGATGCTGGTCGTCGACGAGAACGCGACGCTGATCGGCGCACTGAACATGCACGACCTCTTCTCCAAGAAGGTAATTTGATGGCGCAGAAGCCTTCCCCCGCCGCCGAGCGCGCGAGCCGCATCCGGCTCATGGCGTTCGATATCGACGGCGTCTTCACCGACGGCAGCCTGTACTTCAGCGCCGACGGCGACACGATGAAGTCGTTCAATTCGCTCGACGGTTATGGCCTGAAGCAACTGGAGCGCATCGGCGTGCAGACGGCGATCATCACCGGCCGGCAGTCGGGCATCGTCGCGGCGCGCGCGAAGGAACTGGGCATCACGCATCTGTATCAGGGCGTGGAAGACAAGACGGCCGCGCTCGATGAATTGCTCGCGAAGACCGGCATTTCGGCCGCCGACGCCGGCTACATGGGCGACGACTGGCCCGATCTCGCGGTAATGAGCCGCTGCGGCTTCGCGGCCGCGCCGGCCAACGCCCACGCCGAAGTCATTCAGCGCGTGCACTTTGTCGCGACGCTTCGCGGCGGCCACGGCGCCGTGCGCGAAGTCTGCGATGCGATCCTTCGCGCGCAAGGCCGCTACGACGACTTGCTCGCCGCGGCGCTCGGAGCCTGACGCGATGCCGCAGACCCGACGCCTCGCCTCGCTCCTGCCGCTCCTCGCCATGGCGGCGCTCGCGGGCATCACCTACTGGCTCCTGCAGGCGACGCTTCCTTCCGCACCGCAGGCGCCCGAGCAGGCCAAGCGCCACACGCCCGACTATTTCGCGGAGAACTTCTCCGTCTCCGAACTCGATACGACCGGCACGACGCAATATCGCCTCACCGCGAAGTCGATGCTGCACTACGAGGACGACGAAATCAGCGAGCTGACGCTGCCCGCCATGCGCATGTTCCAGCCGCAGAAGCCGACCGTGACCGCCACGGCGGAGCGCGGCACGGTGAACGGGGACGTGTCCATCGTCGATCTTTACGACAACGCGCGCATCCTCCGCGCCGCCGGTTTCGGCGATCCGCAGATGCAGGCGGATTCGCAGCATTTTCGCGTGCTGGTGAACGACGATGTCATCGAAACGGAAAAGCCGGTTAAACTTCAGCGCGGTCCGTCGGTGATGACCGCCAACGGCATGAACTACAACAACGTCACCCGGGAAATGAAGCTCTTCGGTAACGTGCGCGGCGCCATCGCCGCCTCGGATATCAACGGCGGCGCTTCCAAGTAAGCCCATCCCGGGCATTCCATCCGAACTGTGACTGCATGAATCAAAGCTTCCCTCATCCCGATGGCGGCCCCGTGCGCGCAACGCTCGCGCACCGCGCTGCACGCGCCAAGCGGGTGATGCGAGCCGCGCTGTGCGCCGCCGTCGCCACGCTCGTCGCGCTGCCGCTCGCGGGTTTCGCGCCGGCCGCGCACGCCGAAAAGGCCGACCGCGACAAGCCGCTCAACATCGAAGCGGACAATATGTCCTACGACGATCTGAACCAGAAGAACGTCTTCACCGGTCACGTCGTCGCGACGAAAGGCACGATCATCATCCGCGCCGATCGCGTTGACGTGACGCAGGACCCGCAGGGCTATCAATACGCGACCGGCACATCGAGCGGCAATTCGCTCTCGTACTTCCGCCAGAAGCGCGACAACGTCAACGAGTACATCGAAGGCAATGCCGTGCGTATCGACTACGACGGCAAGAACGACTTCACCAAGCTCACGACGCGCGCCGTCGTGCGCCGCCTGCAGAGCCTGACGACGGTTCAGGACGAAGTGCGCGGCAGCGTCATCACTTACGACGGCCAGAAGGACTTCTATACGGCATCCGCCGGCAAGGACGTCGCCGGCCCCGGCAATCCGAGCGGCCGCGTGCGCGCGATGCTCGCGCCGCGTTCGGGCGGCGCCGCGCCGCTCAACGGCGCGCCTGCCACCCTCGCCCCGTCGACCACCATTCAAGGAACGCCGCAGCAGTGAACGCCTCCGCCACGCCTCAAGCCAAGCCGGACGGCAAGTCGAGCTCGCTCGCCGTCCGCAATCTAAAGAAGCGTTACGGCTCGCGCACGGTGGTCAAGGACGTGTCGCTCGACGTGAAGAGCGGCGAGGTCGTCGGTCTGCTCGGTCCGAACGGCGCGGGCAAGACCACGTCGTTCTATATGATCGTCGGCCTCGTGCCGCTCGATGCTGGCGAAATCGACCTCGACGGCAACTCCATCAGCCTGCTGCCGATTCACCAGCGCGCGCATCTCGGGCTGTCGTATCTGCCGCAGGAAGCGTCGGTGTTCAGGAAGCTGACCGTCGAGCAGAACATTCGCGCGGTGCTCGAACTGCAGACGGACGCATCGGGCAAGCGGCTGGCGAAAGACGTCATCACGCAGCGTGCCGAAGCGCTTCTCGACGAACTGCAGATTGCGCATCTGCGTGAGAATCCGGCGCTGTCGCTGTCGGGTGGCGAACGGCGTCGCGTGGAAATTGCCCGCGCGCTCGCGACGAATCCGAGCTTCATCCTTCTCGATGAGCCCTTCGCGGGCGTCGATCCGATCGCCGTGCTGGAGATTCAGAAGATCGTGAAGTTCCTGAAGCAGCGCAACATCGGCGTGCTCATCACGGACCACAACGTGCGCGAAACGCTCGGCATCTGCGACCACGCGTACATCATCAGCGACGGCTCGGTGCTCGCGGCCGGCGCACCGAGCGAGATTATCGAAAACGAGAGCGTGCGCCGCGTGTATCTCGGGGAGCATTTCCGCATGTAGCGCCCGTCCGGCGATGCGGATGATCGACCGGTCAGCGCGCCGCATCGCAACGAGAGTAGCAAAACTTACGTGCCGCCCGCCGAGGCGGCACGCGCTTTTTTGGATTCGCTGCGAGGTTTCGCGCGCGTGGCAAACTCTCTACAATGAAATAAAACTTTGCCATGAAAGCCAGCCTCCAACTCCGCCTATCGCAGCATCTTGCGCTCACCCCGCAACTGCAGCAGTCCATCCGGCTGCTGCAGCTGTCGACGCTCGAATTGCAGCAGGAAGTGGCCATGGCCGTCGCGCAGAACCCGCTGCTGGAAAACGAGGACGACTGGATCGCAAGCCCGCTGCGCGTCGCAGCCGATGGTTCGCTCATCACGTCGCCGGCTCCCAGCGGCGCCTCGTCCGAGCCGATGACGAGCAACGGCTCGAGCTCGAGTTCATCGAGTTCCGAACGTTCGGAAAACAGCGAGCCGCAGGGCGTCGACGAATACAACGGCATGAGTTCGGACGGCGGCACGGATTCCAGTTCGTGGAATCTCGAAGACTATGGCCGCTCGAACAACGCATCGGACGACGACGATCTCCCGCCGCTGCAAATCCACGAATCCACGACCACGCTGCGCGATCATCTGACCGCGCAACTGCGCATGACGCAGGCGAATCAGCGTGACCGGGCGCTGATCACGTTCCTGATCGAATCGCTGGACGAGGACGGTTACCTCACCGCTTCGCTCGACGAGATCCAGGCGGACTTGCCCAACGAACTCGAAGTCGATGTCGACGAACTCAGCGCGGCACTGGCGTTGCTACAGAGCTTCGACCCGCCGGGTGTCGGCGGGCGGTCCGCGTCGGAATGCCTGAAGCTGCAGTTGCTCCGGCTCGATGCGTCGCCTACGCGAACGCTGGCGCTGGATATCGTCACGAATCATCTGGAATTGCTTGCGGCGCGCGACTTCACGCGCCTGCGCAAGCAACTCAAGGCAAGCGACGACGCGCTGCGGGACGCGCATTTGCTGATCAAGTCGCTGGAGCCGTTTCCGGGCGCCGCGTACGGGAAAAGCGAAGCGGATTACGTGGTACCCGACATTCTGGTGCGCAAGACGTCGGGCGGCTGGACGGCGGAGCTGAATCCGGAAATCGTGCCGAAGCTGCGGATCAACCATCTGTACGCGAACATTTTGCGGAACAATCGCGGCGATCCGGGCAGCGGTTCGCTGCGTCAGCAACTGCAGGAAGCACGCTGGCTGATCAAGAACATCCAGCAGCGTTTCGAGACGATTCTTCGTGTCGCACAGGCCATTGTCGAACGTCAGAAGAACTTCTTTGCACATGGCGAAATCGCCATGCGGCCCTTGGTTTTAAGGGAAATTGCTGATACGCTGGGCTTGCACGAATCAACGGTTTCGCGCGTGACCAGCGGGAAGTACATGCTCACCCCATTCGGGACGCTTGAATTTAAGTACTTCTTTGGATCGCACGTTTCAACCGACACAGGGGGTGCGGCGTCGTCAACGGCGATCCGGGCCCTCATCAAGCAACTGATAGGAGCGGAAGACCCCAAAACTCCTCTTTCAGACAGCCGCATTGCCGAACTGCTGGCGGAACAGGGTTTCGTGGTTGCGCGGCGCACCGTTGCGAAGTACCGCGAAGCCCTCAGAATCCCCGCAGTGAATCTGCGCAAGTCTCTTTGATCCCGTCTCTGTGATCCGCCGCATGTCGTGGCGGATTTTTACCGGCCGTATCGCGCGAGCGAGTACGAGCCGGCCGGTGCGGTCCGCTCCTTGCGCGTCGTCAGACAGCACACGGACGGGCGCCCCGCCGACCGGTATCGGGCAAGCCGCCGTGATTCAACGGCCATTAGCTTGGAGAGCAACTATGAATCTGAAGATCAGTGGACACCACCTCGAATTGACGCCTGCGTTGCGCGAGTTCGTGATCACGAAGCTGGACAGAGTGCTCCGTCATTTCGATCAAGTGATGGATGCCAACGTTGTCCTCTCGGTCGACACTCATAGTAGGGAAAAGGACAAGCGCAACAAGGCTGAAATCAACCTTCACCTGAAGGGCAAGGACATCTTCATCGAGAGTTGTGACGCTGATATGTACGCGGCGATCGACCTGATGGTCGACAAGCTGGACCGGCAAGTCATCAGGCACAAGGACAAGATTCAGGGCCACGCCCATGAAGCCGTGAAGTACCGCGAGGAAGTGCATCAAAGCGAAGCACCGTCGCCCTGAGCGCGCAGCACGCGAATCCGCGAGCGCCGGGAGGCGCGGAACCGGCAGGCCCGCCCGTCAAACGGCGGGCGTGATTTGAAGAGTTCCTCGAATCGCCGGAACGCCCGGGCGGAGCTGCAAGCCATGAAAGCCGCCAATCGGCGGCTTTTTTGTTGCACTTTGCGTGGCAGCGTGGCACAAAGCATTGATTTTCCGAACTTTGTGCTGCACATTTCAATGCAGCGATACGTCATGGCGCGGCGCACCATCGCGCTATGGCCTGTTCTATAATGGCCCGGTTAATTTCGGCTTGCCGAACAGAACGCTGCAGGGAACGCCGCCAAGCGCACCTTTTGTTTCATCATCGCCGTGAGCGCTTTCAGACAGCAGCCACGATGAGGAGCTATCAGGCCACGCATCAGCCTGCCAACATGAATCGTTTAGCCAAATTTCTTCCCATCGAGAACGTGGTTCTCGGACTGTCCGTTACAAGCAAGAAGCGCGTATTCGAGCAAGCGGGCCTGATCTTCGAGAACCAGAACGGCATCGCCCGCAGTACCGTTACCGACAACCTCTTCGCTCGTGAACGCCTCGGCTCGACCGGCCTGGGCGAAGGCGTCGCCATTCCGCATGGCCGCATCAAAGGGCTGAAGCAGCCGCTCGCCGCCTTCGTGCGTCTGGCGGAGCCGGTGGCGTTCGAATCGCCGGACGGCCAGCCGGTGTCGCTTCTGATCTTCCTGCTCGTGCCCGAACAGGCCACGCAGCAGCATCTGGAGATCCTCTCGGAGATCGCGCAACTGCTCTCCGACGGTGAGGCGCGCGAGCGTCTGCACAAGGAAGAAAATCGTGAGGCGCTGTATCAGGTCCTCACGCAATGGCAGCCCTGATCGGGCACACACTGGCAAACAACGCATCCGACGCACGCCCCGCGCCGCTCGTTGCGCACGGGCGTCTCGCGCAGGCGGTGCTTCTGCGGCACAATCGGTCAAAAGCAGCGCCATGCGGTGGATCGGTGCAAACCGTTCCGGCACGCGAAGGCTGCTCCCGGCTTCCAACGGAGTCCCGGCCTCATGGATACGTCCAGCATCAACGCCCAAAGTATTTTCGACGACAACGCCGCCGCTCTGAAGCTCAGCTGGCTGACCGGGCATGAAGGCTGGGAACGCGGCTTCTCGAGCGAGACCGTCGCGAACGCGACATCGAGCGCCGACCTCGTCGGCCACCTGAACCTGATTCACCCGAACCGCATTCAGGTGCTCGGCGACGCCGAAATCAACTACTACCAGCGCCAGTCCGACGAAGACCGCTCGCGCCACATGGCCGAACTGATCGCGCTGGAGCCGCCGTTTCTCGTCGTCGCGGGCGAAGTGGGCGCGCCGCCGGAACTCGTGCTTCGCTGCACGCGCTCGTCGACGCCGCTCTTCACGACGCGCATGTCGGCGGCGGCGGTCATCGACAGCCTGCGCGCCTATATGTCGCGCATTCTCGCGCCGCGTGCGACGCTGCACGGCGTGTTCATCGACATCCTCGGGATGGGCGTGCTCCTCACCGGCGATTCCGGCCTCGGCAAGAGCGAGCTTGGTCTCGAACTGATCAGCCGCGGCCATGGCCTGGTTGCCGACGACGCCGTCGATTTCGTGCGGCTTGGCCCGGATTTCGTCGAAGGACGCTGCCCGCCCCTGCTGCAGAATCTGCTGGAAGTGCGTGGCCTCGGCCTGCTCGACATCAAGACGATCTTCGGCGAAACCGCCGTGCGCCGGAAGATGAAGCTGAAGCTGATCGTGCAGCTCGTGCGTCGTCCGGACGGCGAATTTCAGCGCTTGCCGCTCGAGAGCCAGACGGTCGATGTGCTCGGGCTGCCGATCAGCAAAGTGACGATTCAGGTCGCGGCAGGCCGCAACCTTGCTGTGCTGGTCGAGGCGGCCGTGCGCAATACCATCCTGCAACTGCGCGGTATCGATACCTTGCGCGACTTCATGGATCGGCAACGGCTCGCGATGCAGGACCCGGACAGCCAGTTTCCCGGCAAACTGATCTGACCCGCGCGGCCCGGATGGAGCCGCGCCGGATACGGATATATGCCGGTGCTAAGATAAAGCGAACGAGCACAATCCCATGCGTATCATCCTGATCACAGGCATTTCCGGCTCCGGCAAGTCCGTCGCCCTGAACGCGCTCGAAGACGGCGGTTACTACTGCGTCGACAACCTGCCTCCGCGCTTCCTGCCCGAACTCGCCGCGTACCTCGCGAGCGAAGGACAGCAACGGCTCGCCGTCGCGATCGACGCCCGCTCGAGTCTCTCACTCGACGAAGTGCCGGCGATCATCAACAATCTTTCGAGCGCGTACGACTTGCGCGTGCTGTTCCTCAACGCAAGCACGCAGTCGCTGATTCAGCGCTTTTCGGAGACGCGCCGCCGTCATCCGCTGTCCGGGCCGCCGGTGCACGATGCGAGCGTCGGCGTGTTGAACTCGCTCGGCGAAGCGATCGAACGCGAGCGCGAACTGGTCGCGGGCCTCGCCGAATACGGCCATCACATCGACACCAGCAACCTGCGCGCGAACGTGCTGCGCGCATGGGTGAAACGCTTCGTCGAAACGGACGCCGCCGATCTCACGCTGATGTTCGAATCGTTCGGATTCAAGCGCGGCGTGCCGCTCGACGCCGATCTTCTCTTCGACGTGCGCACGCTGCCGAATCCCTACTACGACCGCGAGTTGCGCCCGTTCACGGGCCGCGATCAGCAGATCATCGACTATCTGTCCGCGCAGCCGCTGGTGGGCGAAATGATCGACGATATCGGCGGATTCGTCGGCAAGTGGCTGCCCCGTTTTCGCGACGACAACCGCAGCTATCTGACGGTCGCGATCGGCTGCACGGGCGGGCAGCACCGTTCGGTGTACATCGCGGAGGCGCTTGCCGCGCGCTTTCGCGCGCAGGCAAACGTGATCGTGCGGCATCGTGATGCGCCCATCCCCGTGGACGAGAGCGCGACGCACATGCAAAACTGATCGCGCTTGCGGTCACCCTGGAGGGGCGCGATGTCCTCGAATCCCGTTCTAGCCGACTTGCCGCTGTTTCCGCTGCACACCGTCCTGTTTCCCGGCGGCCTGCTGCCGCTCAAGATCTTCGAGGCGCGTTATCTCGACATGGCGCGCGCCTGTCTGCGCGAAGGCACGCCGTTCGGCGTATGTCTGCTCAAGAGCGGGCATGAAGTCGCCTCGCCGGGCGATCCTTCGGTGCCCGAAACCGTCGGGTGCCTCGCGGAAATCACCGAATGCGACGTCGACACCTTCGGGCTGCTGCTCGTGCAGGCGCGCGGAACGGAGCGCTTCCAGCTGATCACGCATCGCGTCGAGCCTAGCAATCTGCTCGTCGGCACGGCGGAGCTATACGGGGAAGACCGGCCGCTGCAGGGCGCCGAGGCGCTCGCAAAGTTCGGCGCGTGCGCGGAAGTGCTGGAGCGGATCATCGAGACGATCAAGACGCGCGAGCCGCAGAACCTGCCGTTCGTCGAACCTTTCCTTTTCGACGACCCCACGTGGGTATCGAATCGCCTCGCCGAAATCCTGCCGATTCCGATGCGCGCCCGGCAAAAGCTGATGGAACTGCTCGACGCCGGCGCGCGCATCGACGTGGTGCATCACTATATGCAGCATCATCAACTGCTTTAAATCAGCGAGCCGGTCAGCGCGTCGAGCAGCTTGCGCACGGGCGCGGGAACGCCGAACGAATCGATGCGGGATAACGGCGCCCAGACCGTAGCCGCGTCCATCGCTTGTGCCGGCGCGCCGCTCGCTTGCCCGAGCCGAGGCTCGATCTGCAACTTGAAGTGCGTGAACGTGTGCGACAGCGGAGCGAGGCGCTCCAGATGCGCTTCGCCGCCGAAGTTCTGCGCGACGGCCACGAGCGTCGCTTCGTCGGGCGCTTCGGGCAGGCTCCACAAGCCGCCCCAGATGCCCGTCGGCGGACGCTTCTCGAGCAGGATCGAATCGCCGTCCTTCAGCACCAGCATCCACGTATTGCGCGTCGGGACCGCCTTCTTCGGCCGCGCAGCCGGCAACTCGCGCTGCCTTCCCTCGACGTTCGCGACGCAATCCGGCGCGAACGGACATCGTGCGCAATCCGGCTTGCCGCGCACACAGAGCGTCGCGCCGAGATCCATCAGCCCTTGCGTGTAGGCGGTCACGTCTTCCTTTTCGGCGGCGTCGGGCAACAGCGATTCCGCCAGCGTCCACATCGCGTTTTCGACACGCTTCTCGCCGGGGAAGCCGTCCACGCCGAAGACGCGCGCAAGCACGCGCTTCACATTGCCATCGAGGATCGTCGCGCGCGCACCGAATGCGAAAGATGCGATCGCCGCAGCCGTCGACCGGCCGATGCCCGGCAGTTCCGCAAGCGCATCGACGGTCTCCGGGAACGCGCCGCCATGCTCATGGGCGACGACCTGCGCGCACCGATGCAGATTGCGCGCGCGCGAGTAGTAACCGAGGCCGGCCCATAGCGCCATGACGTCGTCGATGGGCGCATCGGCGAGCGTGGTCACGGTCGGAAAGCGTTCGAGAAAGCGGGCGTAGTACGGGATGACCGTCGAAACCTGCGTCTGCTGCAGCATGATTTCCGAGAGCCAGATGCGATATGCGTCGCGCGTGTTCTGCCACGGCAAGTCATGCCGGCCGTGAATGCGTTGCCACGCGATCAGACGCGCGGAGAAATCTGTGAGTGCGAGCATGGAAGTTAGCGTTGGCAGCGCGAACAGAAGTATGTCGACCGCTGCCCTTGGACGATTTGCCTGATCGCGGTGCCGCATACGTGGCACGGCAGGCCCGCGCGATCATAGACGAAGTAGTCGAGCTGGAAGTATCCCGACTCGCCGTTGCTGCCGACAAAATCGCGCAGCGTGCTGCCGCCTTTCTCGATGGCCGCGGCCAGCGTCGCGCGGACGGCGTCAGCGAGCAGATCGTAGCGCACGAGCGAGATGCGCCCGGCTGCGGTCGTCGGCCGGATGCCCGCGCGAAACAGGCTCTCCGATGCATAGATGTTTCCGACGCCCACGACGATATCCCCGGCCAGCAGCGCCTGTTTCACCGATACCTTGCGCCCGCGCGTCGCCCGGAACAGGACCGCGCCCGAGAACTCCGGCGAGAACGGCTCGACGCCGAGACTCGCGAGCAGCGGATGATCGAGCACGTCGCCGTCGCTGCGCGGATGCCACAGGATCGCGCCGAAGCGGCGGGGATCGCGAAAGCGCAGGATAAAGTCGTCGAAGATTAAATCGACGTGATCGTGCTTCGCCGCATCCGGCGGGCGCGGCACGTTGCGCAGCACACGCAGCGTGCCCGTCATCCCGAGATGCACGATGAGCCAGCCTTCCGCCGTTTCGAACAGCAGATACTTGCCGCGCCGCTCGACCTTGTCGATCTTCAACGCTGCAAGCGTCTTCGCAAGATGCGGCGGGATGGGCCAGCGCAGCGCCGGCGTGCGCACGTCGACGTGCTCGACGCGCCTTCCGGCGACGTAGGGTTCGATTCCCCGTCGGGTGACTTCGACTTCCGGCAGTTCGGGCATTTTCCTGGAGAGAGACTTGCTGGGGCGAGTGTGCCGGTATTTTAGCCACCGCGTTACAATCGACTGAAACATCGTCTGGATTTCCATGAACTCGTTCGTCATGAAGCTGTTTACGAAGCGTCAGACCGGCTTGGCGCAATCGTTCGCCATGCCAATGTCGCGCGTCGCCGGTGCGGTGATGCTCGCCATGGCCGCACTCGCGTTCGCGCCTGCTCATGCGCAGTCGCCCAACGCGACGCCCGTTCCGAGCGACGACGATGCCGCCGCCCAGACCGCCGCAGACGCGCTGACCGCGCCGGTCAGCGGCTCCGAGCAGCAAGACCTGCCGAACGTCGCGATGTCCAGCCAGATCGTGTTTCAGGTGCTGGCGGCCGAAGTCGCATTGCAGCGTGGCCAGCCCGCGCCCGCTTATCAGACGTATCTCTCGCTCGCCCGCGACACGCACGATCCCCGCTTCGCGCAGCGCGCGACGGAAATCGCCATCGCCGCGCAAAGTCCCAACGATGCGCTCACGTCCGCGCAAGTCTGGCAGCAGTTCGCGCCGCATTCGGAGCGCGCGGCGCAACTGAGCGCGTCGCTTCTGATCGTGTCGGGCAAGCCGGACGACGCGAAGCCTACGCTTCAGCGCGAACTCGCGAAGGTATCGCCTGAGCAGCGCGGCGAAGCCATCCTCTCGCTGCAGAGCTTGCTCTCGCGAGGCCCGAATCGCGTCGGCGGCCTCAATGTGCTGAAGGATCTGATCGCTAACGATCTGGACCGTCCCGAAGCGCAACTCGCGCTTGCTCGCCAGCAATTGCTCGCGGACGATCAGCCGGGCGCGAAGGCATCGCTCGAAAAGGCGTTGCAGCTTCGGCCGGACTATCTGCCCGCGGCGCTGACGCTCGCGCGCATGGGACCGCAGGAGCGCGCCGAGGGCATCGCTTCGTTCGAGAAGTATCTCGACAAGAACCCGAAGTCGCATGATGCGCGGCTCGCTCTGGCGCAGTTGTATCTGTCGTCCGACCGGCTCGACGACGCGCAGAAGCAGTTCGAAATCATGCGCAAGAACGATTCGAAGGACCTGACGCCGTTGATGGCGCTGGCCCTCATCAACATTCAGAAGAAGCAGTTCGATAAGGCCAAGGACTATCTGAATCAATACGCGAAGGGCGCCGAAAACACGCCGGGCGGCGATCCGGGACAGGCGTACATCTATCTCGCGCAACTTTCGCTGGAACAGAAGGACGAAGCGGCCGCAAGCCAATGGCTCGACAAGATTCCGCGCACGAGTCAGCAGTACTTGCCCGCACAGGTGACGCGCGCGCAATTGCTCGCCAGGCAAGGCAAGGTCGACGAAGCGCGTGCGCTGATCGGCAGCCTGCAAAGCTCGGATCCGCGCGAACTCGCACTGCTCGCCCGTACGGATTCCGCGCTTCTGTTCGAAGCGCATCGCTACAAGGAAGCCGAGGAGAATCTCGCGAAGGCCGTCGCCGCGTTTCCCGACGATCCCGACCTCGTGTACGACTACGCGATGGCCGCGGAGAAGAACGGCCATTTCGATGTGATGGAAACGCAATTGCGCACGCTGATGCGCACGCAGCCGGCGAATCCGCAGGCGTACAACGCACTTGGGTACTCGCTGGTGGATCGCAATCAGCGGCTCGATGAAGCCGTGCAGTTGATCGAAAAAGCTGCCGCGCTTGCGCCCAACGACGCGTTCATCATGGACAGTCTGGGCTGGGCGCGCTTCCGTCAGGGCAACTCGGCCGAAGCCGAGAAAATCCTCAAGAATGCTTACGATCTCCAGCCGAATGCCGAAATCGGCGCGCACCTCGGCGAAGTGCAATGGAGGTCTGGTCAGCAAGACCAGGCGCGCGCCACGTGGCGTCAGGCGCAAAAGCTCGAGCCGGATAACGACACGCTCGTCAAAACGCTAAAACGACTCCAGGTGAACGACCTTTGATGGCATTCGATTTCTTCGCCGGCTCGCGCGGTCATACGGCGCGCCGCGTCGCGCTCGGCTTTGCGGCGACGGCCGCGTTCGTCTTGTCCGGCTGTGCAATTCAGCCGCGCTTGCCGACCACATCGGCTGCATCGACGTCACTCACGACGCAGACGAGCCGTGCGTATCACGGACGCTTCGCGGTGCAGTACAACGACCAGAACGGCGTTCAGCGCAACGCCTACGGCAACTTCGACTGGCAGGAAACAGGCGATACGGTCACGCTCCAGCTGCGCAATCCGCTCGGGCAGACAATGGCGATCGTGACGTCGTCGCCGTCATTGGCCACGCTCGAATTGCCGAATCGTCAGCCGGTCAATGCGGACAACGTATCCGACCTGATGCAGAACACGCTCGGTTTCGCGCTGCCGGTCGAAGGCTTGCGTTACTGGCTGCAGCCATCCGCTGCACCGACATCGCGCGCTGAAACGACGCTCGATGCCGAATCGTCCAATGGTCGTCCTAAGGAAATCAGGCAGGATGGCTGGACAATCGACTATCTCGCCTATGCCGACGCGCCCGCTGCGGGCGTCAAGCGCCTGAATCTCACGCGCAACGAGCCCCCGCTCGACATCAAGCTCGTGATCGACCAATAACACGCTATCCGCCGCTTTTCGCATGTCTTCGAACGAATCGATCCGTGACTGCCTCGCCCCCGCGAAGCTGAACCTGTTCCTTCATATTACGGGCCGGCGTCCGGATGGCTATCATTCGCTGCAGACGGTCTTCCAGTTGCTCGACTGGGGCGATGTGCTGCACTTCAGCCGCCGCGATGATGGCCTCATCGTGCGCAAGACGGACGTTCCCGGCGTCGCGCAGGATGACGATCTCGTCGTGCGGGCCGCGCGATTGCTCCAGCAACATACGGGCAGCCGTTACGGTGTCGAGATCGAAATCGACAAGCGCCTGCCGATGGGTGCAGGCTTGGGCGGAGGGAGTTCCGACGCTGCGACAACTCTTTTGGCGTTGAATCGTCTTTGGGGAGTTGACCTTTCGCGTGAAACTCTGCAGAATCTCGCCCTGCAACTCGGCGCGGACGTGCCGTTTTTTGTCTTCGGGCAAAATGCATTTGCTGAAGGAGTTGGCGAGGCGCTTCAGGCGGTGAAACTGCCCGAACGTTTCTTCCTGGTAGTCACTCCCGATGTTCACGTTCCGACCGCGGCGATTTTTTCGGAAAAGGCCTTGACAAGGAACACCGAAGTCGCCAAAATTACGGACTTTCTTGCACAGCAAAGGTCAGACACAAACTGGCCAGACAGCTTCGGTCGAAACGACATGCAGGCTGTAGTTGCAGGGAAGTACGCGGAAGTTGCCAAGGTGCTCGAGTGGTTTTCCAATCTCGCACCGGCGCGAATGACAGGGTCTGGAGCAAGCGTGTTTGCTGCTTTTGCCAGTCAAGCCGAAGCAGAGATGGCGCAAGCCAAACTGCCGGCAAGCTGGAAGAGCGTCGTAACAGGCAGTCTGGATTCTCATCCTCTCTTCGCTTTCGCGTCATAGGTTTTGTTTTGTCGGGTATGTCCTACACTTCCCGGCAAGATTCAAGTTGAGTGTAGGGGAGTCGCCAAGTTGGTCAAGGCACCGGATTTTGATTCCGGCATGCGAGGGTTCGAGTCCTTCCTCCCCTGCCATTCTTTCTCTAGCATTTCCTCTCGCCTCCAGCCGCAGACAGGTGCACGATGAGCAGTGACGGCCTGATGGTTTTTACTGGCAACGCAAATCCCGCGCTTGCTCAGGAAGTCGTCAAAATCCTTGGAATTCCTCTCGGCAAAGCGATGGTCAGCCGTTTCTCCGACGGCGAGATCATGGTGGAGATACAGGAAAACGTTCGAGGCAAAGACGTATTCGTTCTTCAGTCCACCTGCGCACCGGCGAACGATAACCTGATGGAACTCATGATCATGGTCGATGCGCTCAAGCGCGCATCAGCAGGCCGGATCACCGCAGCCATCCCCTACTTCGGTTATGCACGTCAGGATCGCCGTCCGCGTTCGGCGCGCGTGGCAATCTCGGCGAAGGTCGTGGCGAACATGCTGGAAATCGCCGGCGTCGATCGCGTCATCACGATGGACCTTCACGCCGACCAGATTCAAGGCTTCTTCGACATTCCCGTCGACAACATCTACGCTACCCCGGTTCTTCTTGGCGACCTGCGCAAGCAGAATCACGATCACCTGCTGGTCGTGTCGCCGGACGTCGGCGGTGTGGTGCGCGCGCGTGCGCTCGCCAAGCAGATGAACACCGACCTCGCGATCATCGACAAGCGCCGTCCGAAGGCGAATGTCGCCGAGGTGATGAACGTCATCGGTGAAGTGGAAGGCCGCACCTGCGTGATCATGGACGACATGGTCGATACCGCCGGCACGCTCTGCAAGGCAGCGCAGGTCCTGAAGGATCGCGGCGCAAAGCAGGTTTTCGCCTACGCAACGCATCCGGTTCTTTCGGGCGGCGCGGCGGAGCGCCTCACGGCATCGCAACTCGACGAACTCGTCGTGACCGATACCATCCCGCTGTCCGCGGAATCGCTGGCGTGCCCGAAGATTCGGCCGCTGTCGAGCGCGGGCCTGCTCGCGGAGACCTTCTCCCGAATCCGGCGCGGCGACTCGGTCATGTCGCTTTTCGCCGAAGGTTAAAAAGTATTGGCAAGGAACGCGAGGCTCGAGCTTCGCGTTTTTGCATGATCGGCGCGAACGGACGAAGGTTCGCGCCGTTTGTATTGGGACCGCACAATCGATGGTCCCTGTTTCCCTGCCTGGTCGCGGGCAGATCAAGGAGTCACACATGAAAGTCGTCGCTTTTGAGCGTAGCAAGCAAGGTACGGGTGCGAGCCGCCGCCTGCGTAACTCGGGCAAGACCCCGGGTATCGTGTACGGTGGTGCAGCGGACGTTCAACTGGTCGAACTCGACCACAACGCCCTGTGGCACGCCCTGAAGAAGGAAGTGTTCCATTCGTCGATTCTCGACCTGGAAGTCGCAGGCAGCACGCAACAAGTTCTGCTGCGCGATGTGCAATATCACCCGTTCAAGCAGCTCGTGCTGCACGTGGACTTCCAGCGCGTCGACGCGACGAAGAAGCTGCACACCAAGGTGCCGCTGCACTTCATGAATCAAGAGACGAACCCGGCTGTGAAGCTGGCGGGCGCTGTCATCTCGCACGTCGCAACGGAACTGGAAGTGGAATGCCTGCCGGGCGATCTGCCGGAGTTCCTGGAAGTCGATCTGGCCAAGATCGAAGCGGGCCAGACGATGCACGCGAAGGACATCGCACTGCCGAAGGGCGTCGCGCTGACCGCGCACGTCGAAGCTGAAAACCCGGTGGTGGCATCGGCGACCGTTCCGGCTGCGAAGCAAGCTGATGCAGCCGCTGACGCTGCTGGCGAAACGCCCGCTGCCTAAGGCCTAGCGGCTTCGCAAGCACGCTGTAGTATCCTCTCGATCCGTTGCTGATGAACGGTCGACGTGACCCGCCGGTGTGCAAGCCCCGGCGGGTTTTTTTCGCACTATACGAAGCGGGCGTGCGGCTCGCGATGATCCGACATGATCAAGCTGATCGTTGGCCTCGGCAATCCGGGCGCCGAATACACCGCGACACGCCATAACGCGGGCTTCTGGTTCGTCGATCAACTGGCGCGCGACGCCGGCGCGACGTTGCGCGACGAGCGGCGTTTCCACGGCCACTACGGCAAGGGACGTTTGCACGGCCACGAGATTCATCTGCTGGAGCCGCAGACGTTCATGAACCGCTCCGGGCAATCGGTGGTTGCCGTCGCGCAGTTCTTCAAGATTCTGCCGGACGAGATCCTCGTCGCGCACGACGAACTCGATCTTCCCCCCGGCACCGTCAAGATGAAGCTCGGCGGCGGCAGCGGCGGCCATAACGGGCTGAAGGACATCTCCGCGCACCTGTCGTCGCAGCAATACTGGCGGTTGCGGATCGGCATCGGGCATCCGCGCGATCTGATTCCAGAAGGCGCGCGGGCGGGCGCCAAGCCGGATGTCGCGAACTTCGTGCTGAAGCCGCCGCGACGCGAGGAGCAGGATGTCATCGATCGGTCGATCGAACGCGCGCTGGCCGTCATGCCCTTCGTCGTCGCGGGCGAAACCGAACGCGCGATGATGAACCTGCATCGCAATGCCTGACACACGAACCTGGAGCCGACCGTGAGCCGTTTCTGGAGCGATATCGTTCACCGCCTGACGCCCTACGTACCGGGCGAACAGCCCGCGCTGGCACACCCGATCAAGCTGAACACGAACGAGAACCCGTATCCGCCGTCGCCGCGCGTCGTCGATGCGATTCGCCGCGAACTCGGAAGCGACGGCGCATCGCTGCGCAAGTATCCGGACCCCACAGCCCGCGCGCTGCGCGAAGCGGTCGCGGCGCATCACGGCTTGCGGGTCGAGCAGGTTTTCGCGGGCAACGGTTCCGATGAAGTCCTCGCGCACGCGTTCCAGGCGCTGCTGAAGCACGACAAGCCGATTCGCTTCGCCGACATCACCTACAGCTTTTATCCGGTGTACGCGAAGCTGTACGGAATTGAGTACGAGACGATTCCGCTCGATGACGACTTCGCCATCGACATCGACGGCTATCGCGCGCCGAACGGCGGCGTGCTGCTGCCGAATCCGAATGCGCCGACGGGGCGTGCGTTGCCGCTGGCGGCCATCGAAGCGCTGCTGAAGGCGAATCCGGATTCGCCTGTGATCATCGATGAAGCGTATGTGGACTTTGGCGCGGAATCGGCGGTGTCGCTGGTCGACACGTACCCGAATCTGCTCGTCGTGCAGACGACGTCGAAATCACGCTCGCTCGCGGGCATGCGCGTTGGCTTCGCATTCGGCGATGCAGCGTTGATCGACGCCCTGACGCGCGTGAAGGACAGCTTCAACTCGTATCCGCTAGATCGCCTCGCACAAGCGGCGGCGCTCGCGTCATATGAGGATCAGGCGTGGTTCGAAGAGAGCTGCGCGAAGGTCGTGGCGAGCCGTGAACGGCTCATCGCGCGATTGGCGTCGTTGGGATTCGAGTCAGTGCCGTCGGCGGCCAACTTCGTGTTCGCGAAGCATCCGGCCCACGATGCGGCTGCGCTCGCCGCCGCGCTCAAGCAGCAAGAAATTTTCGTGCGCCACTTCGCGATGCCGCGCATCGATCAGCATCTGCGCATTTCAATCGGCACGGACGCCGAATGCGATGCGCTCGTCGCGGCTTTGACGGCGATTATCGGCGGTTGAGTGGCTGAGCGCTTGCGGAAGGGCTTACGCGCCCTTCGCCGCCATCAGCGCGTGATACTTCGTCAGCAATTGCTCGGGCGTTTCCGCGTGCGCGGGGTCCCGCGGTATGCACTCCACCGGGCAGACTTGCTGGCATTGCGGCTCGTCGAAATGGCCGACGCATTCGGTGCACTTGTTCGGATCGATCACGTAGATGTCCGGTCCCATCGAAATGGCGTCGTTCGGACACTCGGGCTCGCAGACGTCGCAGTTGATGCACTCGTCGGTAATGATCAGGGACATTGCTGCTACCGGCTTTTCGTTTAAAAACAATAAATTATAGCGCCGGTGCGAATTCGGCGGTGGGTCGGTGTTTGTCCTCGATAGTGCCGTTGGCTAACCGTTCACAGCCGGGAGCAATTTTGAACACCGCGCGCCAACACGCTTCGACTTCCTCTTACAGAATGCGCTTCCGCTCGTCAGCCCGTTTGGTTCGATCTCGCTGATTCTCTTATTCGCGGCAATTACTTAAAGGCCGGTGCGCGCGGCTGCACTTCTCCTCACAAACCAGAGCGCCATTTTCACCGCATACAGGACGATGAGCGCGCCGAGCAAATCACCGATGAACATGATGGAGAATCCCTCGACGAGATGCTGCGACTCTCCACGCAATGCAAACCAGATGTGATGCAAGAGCGGATTAGCGATCGAATAAGCCAGTGCAAGCATAAGCAGGCGCTGCGCCGTCAGATTCGACAGTGAAGCCTTCAATCCGTACCACTCTTTCGCCAGCCTATACACGGCATAAGGCGCCACCGCCGCGATTATTCCGCCAGCGAATGCGCGAACCGGATCGTGGGGGAAGAAATAGAAAAAGCTGACGAGCCAGCTTGCCAGCAGCAAGCCCAGGGCGCCATCGCCGCCTAGCAGAAGGGTGCTGAGAAGCCTGACGCCGGATGGCAGATAAACCCAGTTGATACCGCGCACGAATTCCGTATGCGTGAAAATCTCCTGATTCACCCAGAGGGCCAATACAAATACCAGCGCTGTGCCGAGCACCGCGAAGACATGCAAACGCAGGTTGGACATGGTTGAATGCCGACCACTGGTTGTTTGCGAAAGTGCATCATGGTTTGGGCGGTCATTACTGTCCGAGCAACCACACTGAATGACGCGCCCCGCCGATACCGCGTACCCTTTCTTCGACTTGCCGATGCTTTGCGCGGCCAGCCTTCAATGCCCTCGAAGAGCGAGCGGATTTCCACGCGGCATATAACGGCGCAAAGTCAGTTCAACTCGACCGCAACACTTCACGCCCGCATCGAATCAACCGCAGCTCCTGCTCACGGCGTCGTCGGATTGTTTTGCAACGCATCGGCGACCTTGTCCATCAGCCGCTTTTCCACCGATGGAAACACGAACTTGCTGACATCGCCGCCAAGCTGCGCGATCTCGCGCACGATGGTGCCGGAAATGAACTGATACTGATCGGACGGCGTCATGAACATCGTCTCGACGTCGGGCAGCAGATAGCGGTTCATCCCGGCCATCTGGAACTCGTATTCGAAGTCGGAGACGGCACGCAGCCCTCGCACGATCACACGCGCGTTATTCTTGCGCACGAAGTCCTTGAGAAGTCCGGTGAAGCTGCTCACTTGCACGTTCGGATAGTGGCCGAGCACGTCGTGAGCGATATCCAGCCGCTCCTGCAGCGTGAAAAACGGCTTCTTCGCGCGGCTGTCGGCCACGCCGACGACCAGCGTATCGAAAATGCTCGATGCGCGCCGCACGATGTCTTCATGCCCGCGCGTCAGCGGGTCGAACGTTCCCGGGTACACGGCGACAACCATGAGCTTCTCCTCTTGTATTTACCTTTGGGCCGCTGGCTGCGACCGTTATTCTCCGCGCTTCCCCGATCGATGCCGGCACCGGCAGGCGCCACTGCTCCCCGCGCTGCGCCGGATCGAGGAAGGCGCATTATTCCTCATTTTCGCGACGCAGCAAATGATAGCGGACCGCTCCCGCCTTGCCCTCTCGAACGACGCTCCAGCCGGCCAACGCGTCGATGCTGCCCGGTTCCAGCGTCTCGCCACATTCGACGTAAATCGCCCCATCGGGCGCAGCGAGCGGCGCGGCGAGTTCGAGCGCGCGCGAAAGCAGCGCTTCGTCGCCGAAGGGCGGATCGAGGAAGATCACATCGAACGAACCGGGCGCGAGACGGGCCGCGAGCCGCAGCGCATCGGCTTCGGCTATTTCGATGTTGCGCGCATCGAGCCGCGCCTGGTTCGCCTTCAACTGCGCGGCGGCGCGTCCGCTGCGCTCGACCATCAGCACACGCGCCGCGCCGCGCGACGCCGCTTCGAATCCCAGCGCGCCGCTGCCGGCGAAGAGATCGAGGCAGCGTTGCCCGCTCAGGTCCTGCCCGAGCCAGTTGAACAGCGTCTCACGCACGCGGTCGGGCGTAGGGCGCAACCCGTCGAGATCGAGCACGGGCAGCGGCGTGCGTTTCCAGTTTCCGCCGATGATGCGGATCGTATGCGGCTTGCTGCCTCGCGACGGCGCGCGGTTGGGGGCGGCGAATGCGGATGAGCGTGGAGCGGAGGAACGGGGCATGAGAAGAAGTGGTGATATCGGCGCGCGCCGCCCGGCATTGGCCGCGCGGCGCGTAATGAAAGCCAACGTTACCACAGGCGGATAGCGCACAAGCGCATCAGGCCACGCCTGATAAAATAGCCGGCTTCCATCTTCCTGCGCGGGCCGTCGCGCGCGGCGTTCGTTCGAATGCACGCGAGGCCGTCGAATGACGCGCGCTTCATCGTCACAGACCCATGTTCAGCTTCTTCAAACGATTCAAAAAGCCGGCTGACGAGCCGCTCGATACGTCCGCAGAGGAAACAGCGGAAGCGGCGGACGAAGAAGCGTCCGCGCCCGTCATCGAGGCGGAGTTGGACCGCGAACCCGCTGTGGACGCCGCGATTCCGGCCGACGCGCCGCTCGCCGCCGATCCGGAACCCGCCCGTGAAACCGCGACACCCGTCGCGCCTGTCTCTTCCGCCGGTGAAGCGCCGAAGCCCTATTGGCAAGGCCGCACGCAGTCGCAATGGGTGCGCGGTCCCGAGACCGACGAGGCGAGCGAGGAAATCGTCCCGCCACCGGAGCCGGACGCCGCCGCGAAGAAATCCTGGATGTCGCGGCTGAAGCACGGCCTGTCCAAAACGAGTTCGAGCCTGACCGGCATTTTCGTCGGCGCGAAGATCGACGAAGACCTTTACGAAGAGCTCGAAACCGCGCTCCTGATGTCCGACGCCGGCGTCGATGCCACGGAGTTCCTGCTCGAATCGCTGCGCGAGAAGGTGCGCACGGAGCGCCTGACGGACGCATCGCAGGTGAAGGCGGCCTTGCGTGCGCTGCTCGTCGACCTCTTGCGTCCGCTCGAGAAGTCGCTGATGCTCGGCCGCGCGCAGCCGCTCGTGATGATGATCGCGGGCGTCAACGGCGTCGGCAAGACGACGAGCATCGGCAAGCTGGCGAAGCATCTTCAGAGCTTCAATCAATCGGTGCTGCTCGCAGCCGGCGACACCTTCCGCGCCGCCGCCCGCGAACAGTTGACGGTCTGGGGCGAGCGCAACAACGTCATGGTCATCGCGCAGGAAAGCGGCGATGCGGCCGCGGTCATCTTCGACGCCGTCGGCGCGGCGCGCGCTCGCAAAATCGACGTGATGATGGCCGACACCGCCGGCCGTCTGCCGACGCAATTGCATCTGATGGAAGAACTGCGCAAGGTGCGCCGCGTGATCGCGAAGGCGATGCCGGATGCGCCGCACGAAGTGTTGCTGGTCATCGACGCCAACACGGGACAAAACGCGCTCGCGCAAGTGAAGGCGTTCGACGATGCGCTCGGGCTGACCGGTCTCATCGTGACGAAGCTGGATGGCACGGCGAAGGGCGGCATTCTCGCGGCCATCGCGCGCCAGCGTCCGATTCCGGTCTACTTCATCGGCGTCGGCGAGAAGGTGGAAGACTTGCAGCCGTTCAGCGCGAACGAATTCGCCGACGCGCTGCTCGGCTAAGGTTCCCGGCTAAAGCATCCGAAAAAAAAGGGCGTTCGCAAGAACGCCCTTTTGCTTGACGCGAAGACATGCTTAACGCGACAGCACCAGCGCCGCCGCGATCCACCACATCACGCAGCCCACGATCACATCCAGCACGCGCCACGAGACGTCCTTGCGAAACCACGGCTCCAGCAAGCGCGCGCCGAAGCCGAGCGCGGTGAACCACACGACCGACGAACACATCGCGCCCGCCGCGAACCACGCATTCGCCGGCCAGCCATGTTGCGCGCCGATCCCGCCGAGCAACACCACCGTATCAAGATAAACGTGCGGATTCAGCAGCGACAACGCGAGCACCGTCGATGCCGCGCCCAGCGCCGTCTGGGCTTCGCCATCGGATGCGTCGAGATGCCCCGGCCCGCGCCACGCCGCCAGAAAAGCGCGCAGGCCGTATAAGAACAGGAACACCGCGCCCGCCCAGCGAATCACTTCCATCAAGACCGGCGCACGCGCGATCAGCGCGCCCATTCCGCCGACGCCGAGCGCGATCAGCAAGACATCGATGCTCGCGCAGATCGCCACGACGATGCCGACGTGCCGCCGCTTCAAGCCTTGCCGCAACACGAAGGCGTTCTGAGCGCCGATCGCCATGATGAGGCTCGCGCCGAGTCCCGCGCCCGACAGATAGCTCGGGAGCGCCCCTGCCGCCACCGCAGCCGTCATTCGGCGTCGGGCTGCTGCGCGGGGGCCGCGCGTTCGAAGGCGTCGAGCTGATTCGCGTTGTCGGCGATGCGCTCGATGGTCGGATACGGCGCGAGGTCGATACCAAAGCGGCGCGCGTTGAAGACCTGCGGCACGATGCAAAGATCCGCGATGGTCGGCGTGTCGCCGAAGGTCAGCTTGCCGACGCGCTTGTCGCCCGCGAGTCGCTTTTCCAGCGATGCGAAGCCCGTCTCCACCCAGTACCGATACCACGCGTCCTTTGTTTCATCGGGCACTTTCACCTGATGCTTCAGGTACTTGAGCACGCGCAGATTGTCGAGCGGATGAATCTCGCACGCGACCTGCATCGCGACGGAGCGAACGAACGCGCGATCCGACGGACCGCGCGGCAGAAGCGGCGGCTCGGGATGCGTCTCGTCGAGATATTCGATGATCGCGAGCGATTGCGTCAGCACGTCGTCGCCGTCGACGAGCGTCGGCACGATGCCATCGGGATTCAGCGCGCGGTATTCCGGCTTCAATTGCTGGCCGCCGTCGCGCAGCAGGTGAACGGCCTCGTAGTCGTATCCGAGGCCCTTCAAATTCAACGCGATGCGCACGCGATACGCCGCCGAACTGCGAAAGTAACTGTAGAGCTTCATACGACGCGCACGGAAAATTCGCCGATGCCCTCCACGCCGCCCTTCAGCAGATCGCCCTTGACGACCGCGCCGACGCCTTCGGGCGTGCCGGTGAAAATGAGATCGCCGGGGAAGAGTTCGAAGAGCGTCGACAGATACGCCACCGTCTCGCCGACCGACCAGATCAGTTGCGAGATGTCCGAGCGCTGCCTTTCTTCACCGTTGACCGTCAGCCAGATCGCGCTCTTCTCCAGATGCCCAACCTTCGAAACCGGATGGATCGGGCCGAGCGGCGCGGAGTGATCGAAACCCTTCGCGGTATCCCACGGACGGCCGAGCTTCTTCGCTTCGGCTTGCAGATCGCGGCGCGTCATGTCGAGACCGAGCGCATAGCCATAGACGTAGTTGAGCGCCTTGTCGGCCGGAATGTTCTTGCCCTGCTTGCCGATGGCCGCGACCAGTTCCATCTCGAAGTGCAGGTTCTTCGTCTGCGACGGATACGGGAATTCGCCCGTGCCGCCCGGCGCGACGTAGAGCACCGCATCGGCGGGCTTGCTGAAGAAGAACGGCGGCTCGCGGTCCGGGTCGTGACCCATTTCGCGCGCATGCGCTTCGTAGTTGCGTCCGACGCAGTAGATGCGGCGCACGGGAAACCGCTCGTCCAGTCCGGCGACCGGCACCGTCACTGCGGGCGCCGGGGGAAACACGTAGCTCATCCTGTTCTCCTGTCGAGAACGAAGCGGAAATGCCATGCGCCGCCCCGGTCTCATGCAACTCGGTTGCTGTTATTCGAATGCTGGCCCGAGAAAGCGCGGCCTGCGAGAAGAACGAGTGTAACGCGCGCCGGATAATCGTGGCGAGCCTTGACTGGCGTGAGTCCGCGAGCTTTCGCCGGCCCTTCGGCAATCCTTCGGAATGCCGCGCAAGGCCGTCCATCGCACCGGCTTCGCGCCGCCGGGACGGTCGCCAATGCTTGCCAGCGACGCTCAAATGCGATACGAGTGTCCTTTCCGGACCTTCAACCTAGCGACGGCGACGCTCACGACCCCGGAACTGAACGCCCGTTTGCGCATGCTTCCGATGAACGACACCCAAGCCTCCCCTTTCGCCTGCGCACGCTACATCAAGGAAATCGGCCGCGGGCCGAACGGCGCACGCGCGCTGTCCCGCGACGACACTTACACGCTCTACGAAGCCATGCTCGATGGCCGCGTCTCCGATCTCGAACTCGGCGCGGTGCTGCTTGCTTATCGCGTGAAGGGCGAGACCGCCGCCGAGCTTGCCGCAATGCTCGCGGCGGCGCACCGGTCGTTCGAGCCGCTGCATGTGCAGGAGGGCCGCGATCACGCCCGCCCGGTATCGATTCCGAGCTACAACGGCGCGCGCAAGCAACCGAATCTGACGCCGCTGCTCGCGCTCCTGCTTGCCCGCGAAGGCGTGCCGGTGCTGGTGCACGGCGTCGTCGACGATCCCGGCCGCGTGACGAGCGCCGCGATCTTCGCCGAACTGGGCATTCCGCACGCGGCATCGCCGGATGAGATCGAGGATAGTCTCGCATCCCGCCGGCTCGCTTTCGCGCCGGTCACCTCGCTCGCGCCGAAGCTTGCGCGCCTGCTCGCGCTCAGGCGCATCATGGGCGTGCGCAACTCGACGCATACGCTCGTCAAGATTCTCCAGCCGTTCGCGGAGCCGGGCTTGCGCCTCGTGAACTACACGCATCCGGAGTATCGCGACAGCCTGACCGACCTTTTCACCGATCATCCCGATGCCGCTCAGGGCGGCGCACTGCTTGCGCGCGGCACTGAAGGCGAAGCGGTGGCGGATACACGCCGGCAAGTGCAAGTCGACTGGTTCCACGACGGCCGCGTCGAGACGCTGCTGTCGCCCGAGCGTTCTCAAGCGGATGCGCCCGCCGTCGAGATGCCCGAATCGCTCGATGCCGCGACCACTGCGCGCTGGATCGAGGACGTGATGCGCGGCGATGTGGCCGTGCCGCCGGCGGTTTTGCGCCAGGTCGAAGTCATCGCGGATATCGTGCGCAGGCCGGTTTAGGCGTCCGCAAAAAAAAGGTCAGCAGTCGTTTGACACATTCTTCTACGCTGGTTTAAAGTGAGCCAATGAGCTTCACCCAGCCCTCCTCCCTCCGAATTATTTCGGGCCGCCTAGCGCGGCCCCTATCGCTACGTCTAGCGTAAGTCGCCAGACGTAGCGCCGCGCGTCGCCAGGCGCGCGGTCCTGCCAGCAGTTCCCGCAGTTCCTTTCCTTACCACCTGTAGTCGTCAGCTTTTCGTTCGCACATCCCGCGAAACGAGAACGCGAGGGTCAAATGCACGCTGCTTCGCGCACGTTCACGTTGGTCGCAGGCGTCACCATCGCCGGTGCGCAACGGGACCGTGTGCGCGGCTTCGCAACATGTGCATCGCGCCGCAGCCGGCCAGCCGCCGGCCGCGGTTCCTCTCGCAGGCGCTACGCAGACTGTTCCAAGAGAGATCGACGACCATGATGCCGAACCCCGCCGAGAAATACCGCCCGTTCCCGCAAGTCCGTCTGAATGGCCGCCGCTGGCCAAATCGCACGATCGAGAAAGCGCCCATCTGGATGAGCACCGATCTGCGCGACGGCAACCAGTCGCTGATCGAGCCGATGAGCATCGCCGCGAAGCTCGAGTTCTTCGACATGCTGGTGGCAACGGGTTTCAAGGAAATCGAGGTGGGGTTCCCATCGGCGTCGCAAACGGACTTCGATTTCGTGCGCAAGCTGATCGACGAAAAGCGCATTCCCGACGACGTGACGATCGAAGTGCTCGTGCAGTCGCGCCGCGAACTGATCGAGCGCACGTTCGAGGCGGTCGAAGGCGCGAGCAAGGTCATCGTGCATCTGTATAACGCGATCGCGCCGTCGTTCCGGCGCATCGTGTTCAATCAGTCGAAGGATGAAGTGAAGGCGCTGGCCGTCGAAGGCACGCGCATCATCAAGGAATGTGCGGCGGCGCGGCCCGGCACGCACTGGACCTATCAGTATTCGCCCGAGACTTTCAGCATGACGGAGCTGCCCTTCGCACGCGAAGCCTGCGACGCCGTCGCGCAAATGTGGCGTCCGACGCGCGATCACAAGATGATCGTGAATCTGCCGGCGACGGTCGAATCCGCGACGCCCAACGTCTTCGCCGACCAGGTCGAGTGGATGGACCGCAACATGGGGTACCGCGACTGCATCGTCTTGTCGGTGCATCCGCATAACGATCGCGGCACGGCGGTCGCCGCAGCGGAACTGGCGATCCTCGCGGGCGCGGACCGCGTCGAAGGCTGTCTGTTCGGCAACGGCGAGCGCACGGGCAACGTCGACCTCGTCACGCTCGCGTTGAATCTCTACACGCAGGGCATCGATCCGGGCCTCGATTTCTCGGACATCGACGCCGTGCGGCGCGTCGTCGAACGATGCAATCAGTTGCCGGTGCATCCGCGCCATCCTTATGCCGGCGATCTCGTCTTCACCGCGTTCTCGGGCTCGCATCAGGACGCAATCCGCAAAGGCTTCGCGCAGCGCGTGCCGGGCAGCGTATGGGAAGTGCCGTATCTGCCGATCGATCCGGCCGATCTCGGCCGCAGCTACGACGCGGTGATTCGCGTCAATAGCCAGTCCGGCAAAGGCGGCGCGACCTACCTGCTCGAACGGGGCCTGGGCTTTACGCCGCCGCGCCGCGTGCAGATCGAGTTCAGCCATGCGGTGCAGGCCGTCGCGGACGAATCGGGCGAGGAAATTAGCGGCGACGCGATCTGCGCCCTCTTCAAACGCGAATACTTCGACGCGGGCGGCGCGGTATCGCGGGTGGATGCGGCGACGGCGTCGGTGTGCGGCGAGCGCATCGCGATGCCGCCCGTGTCCGGCGCGGCGAGCGAGGAGCATTACGCGCAGGTGGTTGCCTCGGCACTGGGCGTCGAGGCGAGCGTGAACTGGTTCGAATCGACGAAGACAACGAGCGGCGATACGGCCGTGTTTGTCGGCTGCCGCGTCGCGGATGAGCCGACGCGCTTCGGCGTCGCGGTGCATGCGAATCCGGCGCTCGCCGTCGTCGATGCCGTCATCAGCGCGGTGAACCGGTCGCGGCGGATCGTGAAGGATGCGCGGCGGGACGAGCCGGTGGAGGCGTGACCGGCGCGGCGCGCGCGGCTATTCGAGCGCCACGCGCGTCGCCTGAAGCGCGAGCATCAGCCATTGACCGTCGGTCTGAACGTGAATCGCGGTATAGGCGACGGGAAAAAGCAGCGCGCCGTTCTTCGATTCCATCTCGATCAGCGCCCGGCCCGACACGAGGCAACTGTCGCGGCCGGCTGCGACCACGTCCTGCGACTGAATTTCGATCTGGCGGTAGCGGCGGCGGCCTGCGGTGATTGCGTCGATGAACTGACGCTTGGTCTCGCGCTTGCCGTTCGTGTGCACGTAGCTGGCGTTCTCGGCGAGCAGCGCCTCCAGCGTCGGGCCGTCGCCTTCGACCATCGCGCGAAAGCGGTCGCGCTCCAGGCCGCGGATGACCTCGAAGGTTTTTGCGGGCATCTGTCGATTCCCCTCGCCAAGGAACCGATGCGCCGGCGCCTCGTCAGAAGTTGTATTGCAGATAAATCTGGCTGAAATTTATACCAGGATTCGGCTCTTTGATACCGGCGTTCGACACATGCTGGAAGCGAAAACCGGCCTGATAGTTCTGCTTCGCACCGAAGATCGCGCCGACGCCGACCATATCGGCGAACTGGAACGCCGACGATACCGTGAAATATGGCGTGATGCGCGTGTGCGAGAGCAGCCTCACGCCGACACCCGCCTCGATGAACGGACGGATATAGCCGGAGCTTTTCACGAATCGCAGAACGGGCGTCACGCCGATTTCCCAGATGTTCGGATTGACCGCGTAGTCCAGGGTCGAATGCCAGTATCCGACGTGGCCCTCGCCGAGCAGCGTGAAGTGAAAGCCGCCGATCTCCCACCAGGTCAGGCCCGGATCCCAGACCACGCCGAGGTCCGCCTTCCGGATGTCGCGGTCGGACACCCCGCCCGTGATCTGCAGGCCGAACCGGTCGGCGTGCGCCGCCGCTGAAACGAGACCGAGCGAAAGCGCGAGCGCGCCGTGACAAAACACACTGCGCCAGAGATCTTTGCTTTTCTGCATGAGCGCCCCATATAAGGGTTGAGTTTCATGTCCGCATGACGGGATCGGCAGATTGTATGTGGATTGATAAAAATTTGCACAAAGCCACATTGGCGATTCATTTATTTGAACAAAGCCTTTCACAGGCGAATAAATGCGGTAATTAAGTAGCCGCTAGAGATCGAATCGGTAATTTCGACTTTTCCGCCCACCCCGCGCCACTATCGAACTCATAAAGTTGATAGCTTTGTGGGAACTCTCACGTTGTTCCTCCCTCTAATACTTAGCACTCGTTGGAACGGAGTGCTAATATCGTGGCTGACTTGCCGCCGCCGTTCTGGCTGCGGGCAAATCATTTGAAAAGGAGCTTATGAGCGTGACCAATGCGATGACCCTTCCGAATGTAGTGGGCTCGGCGCCTGCCAAGGCATCTTCGGCAGGCGCGCTGACGTACGCACAGTCGTCGATGCTGACCGGGCAGATCGGCAACATCGATTCATACATACAAGCAGTGAACCGCATTCCGATGCTTTCGCAAGCGGAGGAACGTCAGTACGCAACCGAATTTCGCGAGCACGGCAATCTCGACGCGGCGCGGCAGCTCGTGCTTTCGCACCTGCGTCTCGTGGTGTCCATCGCCCGGAACTATCTGGGCTACGGCTTGCCGCATGCTGATTTGATTCAGGAAGGCAATATCGGTCTGATGAAGGCCGTTAAGCGCTTCGACCCGGAGCAAAACGTGCGCCTCGTGTCGTACGCGATGCACTGGATCAAGGCCGAGATTCACGAATACATCCTGCGCAATTGGCGCATGGTGAAAGTCGCGACAACCAAGGCGCAGCGCAAGCTGTTCTTCAACCTGCGCAGTCACAAGACCGGGCACGCGGCGTTCACGCCGGGCGAGATCGAAGGTCTCGCGAGCGAGTTGAACGTGAAGCGCGAGGAAGTCGCGGAGATGGAAACGCGTCTGTCGGGCGGCGATATCGCGCTCGAAGGCCAGGTCGATGACGGCGAGGAAGCGTTCGCGCCGATCGCCTATCTGGCGGACTCGCATAACGAACCGACAAACGTCATCGCCGCGCGCCAGTTCGACAAGCTGCAAAGCGATGGTCTGTCGACCGCGCTGGAGTCGCTGGACGACCGTAGCCGCCGCATCATCAAGGCGCGCTGGCTGGACGTGCAGGACGACGGATCGGGCGGCAAGACGCTGCACGAACTGGCCGACGAATTCGGCGTGTCGGCGGAGCGCATTCGCCAGATTGAAGCCAGCGCGATGAAGAAAATGCGCTCGGCGCTGCACGATTACGCGTAACGCCGCGTAGAGGCTGTAGCGGAAGATCGAAGCCCGCTGTCGAAAGACAGCGGGCTTTTTTTTTGCACAGCCGCTTTGCAGTGCCGCTGGTCGAAAAAAAACGGCGCTCCCGAAGGAGCGCCGTTTCTCGAAACAACCGCTTGCCGAATCAGGCCGGCATCGGTGCAGCGCCGCCGCCGTTACCCGTCAGACGCGTGCTCAACTGTGCGGCATATCGCTGCGCCGCCGCGCCGACGACGATGTGGAACGTATCCGCCGACACCCACGCGACATCCAGTTGCGACAGTCGCTGACGATCCACCGACGACGGATCGCGCACGACGACACGCAGGCGCGTCTGCGCGACGGCATCGAGCGAAACGACGTTCGTCGCACCGCCGAACACCGCGATCCAGCGCAGCGGGTCCGGATCGAGCGGACCGGCAGTCTGGTCAGCCACGCTTGCAGCGGCGACAGGCTGCGCCGGGGCCGACGAGGCCGGCGTCGCACCGCGCGTCGAGGAATGCTCGAGTTCGCCGCGAATCTCGTCCGCGATCAGGTCCGCTTCCGGTCCGATGATGACCTGCACGCTGGTCTTGCCGCGCTTCAGCACGCCGCGCGCGCCGATGGTCTTCAACTGCGGCTCGGACACGGCTTCCGCATCCACCACCGACAGACGCAGCCGCGTCGTGCAGGCATCGACGAGCGTCAGGTTCGACGCGCCGCCCAGTGCCGCGATGTACTTGCCTGCGCGCGTGCTGGCCGCAGCCGGCACGGTCTCACCCGGTACGAAGCCGCCGGCAGGGGTGGCATCGGTTTGGGCGTCGGTCGTGGCGGGTTCGCGGCCCGGCGTCGCCATGTTGAACTTGCGGATGAAGAAGCGGAACAGCCCGTAATACACGATGCCGTACACGAGGCCGAGCGGAATCGCCATCCAGCCGCGCTGCGACAAACCGTAGTTCAGCACGTAGTCGATCGCGCCCGCCGAGAACGTAAAGCCAAGGTGAATGCCGAGCGCCGAGCAGATCGCGAGCGACAGCCCGGTCAGCACCGCGTGGATGCCGTAGAGCACCGGCGCGAGGAACATGAAGCTGTATTCGATCGGCTCGGTCACGCCCGTGAGGAACGCGGTGAGCGCCATCGAGAACAGCAGGCCGCCGACGACCGCGCGGCGCTCCTTAGGCGCTTCGTGGAACATCGCGAGACACGCGGCGGGCAGGCCGAACATCATGATCGGGAAGAAGCCGGTCATGAAGCCGCCCGCGCTCTTGTCGCCCGCAAAGAAGCGATGCAGGTCGCCGTGCACCACCGCGCCGCCATCGGCAGGCGTGTAGGAGCCGAACACGAACCACGCGAGCGAATTGATGATGTGATGCAGCCCCGTCGCAAGCAGAATGCGGTTCAGCACGCCGAATACGAAGGTGCCGAGCGCGCCTGCCGTCGTGAGCCAGTTGCCGGCTGTATCGATGCCGAGCTGCACCGGCTTCCAGACGAAGCCGAGGAGAATGCCGAGAAAGAGGCAGGCGACCCCCGTGGCGATCGGCACAAAACGCTTGCCGCCGAAGAACGCCAGATACTCGGGGAGCTTGATGTCCTTGAAGCGGTTGTACATGTATCCCGCGACCATCCCCGCGATGATCCCCGACAACACGCCCATGTTGAGCTTGGCGTCGATGTCCTTCATGACGGCCGTTTCGATCAGATAACCGATCGCGCCGGCGAGACCCGCCGTGCCGTTGTTGTCCTTCGCGAAGCCGACTGCGACGCCGATGGCGAACAGAAGCGGCAGATTCGAAAAGATGGCGTCGCCGGCGTCGGCGATCATCTTGATGTTGAAGACGTCGGGCTGGCCAAGACGCAGCAGCAGGCCGGCCACCGGTAATACGGCAATCGGCAGCATCAGCGCGCGGCCTAGGCGCTGCATCTTTGCAAACGGGTTAGCGTCCATCGGGTTCTCCAAAAATATAGGTCTTGTCGGTGCTGCTCGGGGTTGTACGACGGTCAGTGCCGTTTAGTCCTGCGGCCAGATTTCGCGGCTGGCCGCCCTTACTGCCTGAGCCGATTCGAGCGCGAGCACGTCTTGCGCGCGCTGACGGCAAAGCTGGTAGTCGAGATTGCGCACGCGCGCCTTGATGCCCGGCACGGCGGACGGATCGACCGACAATTCCGTCACGCCCAGGCCGACGAGCAGCGGCACCGCGAGCGGATCGCCGCCGAGCGCGCCGCATACGCCGACCCACTTGCCATGCTTCTCCGCGCCCTGCACCGCCGCCTTGATGAGCCGCAGCACGGCCGGATGCAGGCCGTCGGACTGCGCGGCGAGATCGGGCTGGCAGCGGTCCATCGCGAGCGTGTACTGCGTCAGATCGTTGGTGCCGATCGAGAAAAAATCGGCGTATTTCGCGAGTTGATCGGCGAGCATCGCCGCCGACGGAACTTCGATCATCACGCCTACTTCGATCGCATCCGTGCGGCCCGCTTCGCGCGCCAGTTCGTCGATGCGCGCGCGCAGCCGCTGCAATTCGCCGGCGTCGGTGACCATCGGCAGAAGAATGCGGACCGCGCCCGCCGGCGTGACGGCGAGCAGACCGCGCAACTGGTCGTCGAGCAGATCGGGGCGCACCTGCGCGAGACGGATGCCGCGCAAGCCCAGCGCCGGATTCTCTTCGGGCGGCAGCGTCAGATAGTCCACTTCCTTGTCCGCGCCGACATCGAGCGTGCGGATGATGGCCGAGCGCCCGGCGAGCGCATCGACGATGTCCTGATAGCTCGACGCGTGCTCCGCGACCGTCGGCGCAGCCTGACGGTGGATGAACAGCAGTTCCGTGCGCAGCAGCCCGACCGCGTCCGCGCCGTTGTCGACGGCGGCCTTCGCGTCGTCGAGCGTGGCGATATTCGCGGCGATTTCGATGTGACGCCCATCGCGCGTCGATGCCGCCTCCTGCGACATCTTGCGATTCGCCTCGCGCACGCTGGCAAGCCGTTCGCGCTCATGGCGCGCGCGTTCGACATCGAGCGCGGTCGGCGCATGTTCGAAGCGTCCCGCCGATGCGTCCACGACCACTTGCGTGTCTTCCGGAATCGCGTGAAGCGCATCGCCAATCGCGACGAGCGCCGGAATGCCCATTTGACGCGCGATGATCGCCGCGTGCGACGTCGCACCGCCGCGCGACATCACGAGCGCGGTCACACGCGTCCGGTCGATCGACGACAGGTCGGACGGCGTGAATTCGGTGGCCGCGAGCACGGCTTCGTCGGGCAGCGCGCGCGCCGCCGTGTTCGTGAGGCCGAGTGCGCGCAGCACGCGCTTTTCGATATCGCGCAGGTCGGCGGCGCGTTCGGCGAGCAGCGCGTCGTTCACGTTGTTGAGCAACGCGATTTGCGCGCGGATCGACTCGCGCCACGCGAAGCCTGCGCTCTTGCCGAGACTGATCAGATCGCGGGCGGCGTCGACGAGCGTCGGGTCTTCCAGCAGCACGCGATGCACCGCGAAAATGCCCGCTTCACCGACCGCGCCGCGTTGCGAGGCGGTCCGCACGGTGTCCTCGAGTTCCGTGTCCACTTGTGCGATCGCGCGGTCGAGCGCCCGGCTTTCGGCCGCCGAAGGTCCGCTCGCTTTTTCTTCCGGCACGATCTCCTGATCGTCCCAGCGCACAAGCTTTCCGACCGCGATGCCAGGCGCGGCGCACACGCCGGCCAGCATGTTCGGCGGCAGTGGTTGCGCGGAAGCGCGAGCCGCAAGCGGCGCGGGCGATTTCTCGCGCGCCGGCGTTTCTTCGACTTCGCCTTGAGCGGCGCGCAACAACTCGGTCGCGACGGCATCGACCGCTTCCTGCGCCTGCGCGCCCATGCCGACGAGCTCGATGGTCGCGCCTTCGCCTGCGCCCAGACCGAGCAGGCCGACAACGCTTTCCACCGCCGCCTTGCGGCCCTGGTAACGCACTTCGACCTTGGCGTCGATGCCGCGCGCCGCTTCCCGCGCCCGCGCCGCCGGACGCGCATGCAAGCCGCCCGCGTGCGCCAGCGTGACGCTGCGCCGCGCTTCATTGACGACGTTCGACGACGACAGCGCCGCCTGCGCCGCCGCGCCTTCCTTCGCGCGCAGCACGAGCATGCGCTCGCCCGCCTTCACCACGCCGCGGCTGGCGCGCTGGATGACATCGAATGCATCGCCGTTGGCGATCGCAATGACGGAAACAAGGCTGGGTGCGTGCTGCGCGACGAAATCGGCGTCGAATTCGATCAGCGGCTGGCCCGCGCGCACCGACGCGCCCTGCTCGACCTTCGGCGTGAAGCCCTTGCCGCCCAGTTCGACCGTATCGATGCCGATATGCACGAGGATTTCCGCTCCCTGCGCGGTGCGCAGCGTGACCGCGTGATGGGTGCGCGCGAGATGGGTGACCGTGCCATCGCAAGGCGAAACGAGCACGTGATCGAGCGGGTCGATGCCGATGCCGTCGCCGAACATGCCCTCGGCGAATACGGGGTCGGGCACGTCGGCGAGCGGGACGACGGGGCCGGTGAACGGAGCGAGCAGAACGACGTCGCTCGGGTTATCGGCGGTGGAGGAATTCAGCAAAGACTGCTCGGCACGGCGCATCGTCTTTCTCACTCAATGGGTTTCGGTGACTTTGTTCAGGTGGCGCGGCGCGTCGGGATTGCGCCCGCGTGCGGCGGCCAGACCGGCGGCCATCACATAGAACGAAAGAATTGCGGCGATCGGATCGAGCGCCGGGTGATCGGTTGCAACGAGCGGCAGTTCCGCCTCGGCCACGTCGCTCGGCGCGGCGAGCAGCACGCGGGCGCCGCGTGCGCGCATGTCGGCGGCAAGCTGGATCAGGCCAGCCTGCTCCGGTCCGCGCGGCGCGAAAACGAGCAGCGGATAATCGCGATCGATGATCTCCATCGGGCCATGACGCACTTCGGCGCTCGAGAACGCTTCGGCCTGAATGCCCGACGTCTCCTTCAGCTTCAACGCCGCTTCCTGCGCGATGGCAAGGCCAAGCCCGCGCCCGATCACGATCATGCGATCGACGTTCTTCAGTTCGTCGACGGCGCGCGTCCAGTCGAGCTTGCCCGCCGCGCGCAGTGCGTCCGGCAGCGACTTCAGCGCGTTGAGCAATTCGACATCGCGCTGAACGTGCGCGATCACGATTGCCGACAGCGAGAGCATCGCGATATAGCTTTTGGTCGCCGCGACGGACAACTCCGGCCCGGCGAGCAGCGGCAAGTACCATTCGCACGCGGTTTCGAGCGGCGAGCCCGGCACGTTGACGGCCGCAACGGTGAACGCGCCCGCATCGCGCAGCGCCTGCATCGTGCCGACGAGGTCGGGGCTCTTGCCCGATTGCGAGAAGGCGACGGCAAGCTGACCGGACACGCGCAGCGGCGCTTGCTGGAGCGTGGCGACGGACATCGGCAGCGAGGCGACGGGCACGCCGATGCGGCTCATCGTCAGGCTTGCGAAATAACTGGCGGCGTGGTCCGAACTGCCGCGAGCGACGGTCAACGCGACATGACGCGGCTGCTCCGCGAGTTTCACGGCCAGCGCTTCGATGCGCGAGGTATCGGCGAGCTGAGCCGCGACGACATCCGCGGACTCCAGCGCCTCATTGAGCATATTCGACAAGCGATTCTCCTTCGACATACGTGGCGGTCAGTGCAAAGTCCCGGTCGAGCACGACGAGATCGGCCCATGCGCCACGCGCGATGCGGCCGCGATCTTCGAGCCCGAGGTAATCGGCGGGAAAGCGCGACAAGCGGTTGGAAACGTCCGCGAGCGGAATGCCCAGCGAGACGAGATTACGGAGCGCCTGATCCATCGTCAGGGTGCTGCCTGCGAGCGTGCCGTCCGCGAGGCGCACGCCGCCCATGCATTTGGTGACGTGCTGGCTGCCGAGGCGATACTCGCCGTCCGGCATACCGGCCGCCGACGTGCTGTCGGTGACGACGTAAAGACGCGGGATCGCGCGCATCGCGGCGCGGATCGCACCGGGATGGACGTGCAGCAGGTCGGGAATCAGTTCGGCGTACTCCGCATGCGCGAGCGCCGCGCCGACCATGCCGGGATCGCGATGATGCAGCGGGGACATCGCGTTGAACAGGTGCGTGAAGCCGCGTGCGCCGTGTTTGAGCGCGTTGACGGCGTCGTCGTAAGTGCCGAGCGAATGACCCAGTTGCACGCGCACGCCGCGCGCAGCCATCTCGGCGATGACTTCCATATGCCCCGAAATCTCCGGCGCAATGGTCACGACACGGATCGGCGCGAGTTCGAGGAATTTGAGCACTTCGTCGCGCACCGCGACGGCGGCTGCGTCCGGCTGCGCGCCCAGCTTGCCGGGATTGATGTACGGTCCTTCCAGATGCACGCCCAACACGCGCGCACCGTTCGCGGCGCGGTATTTGGCGCGTTCGCCCAGGCCGGCGACGACGTCCATCAGTTCGTCGCGCGGCGCGGTCATCGTCGTGGCCAGCAGGCTCGTCGTGCCGTGCTTCGCGTGCTCGCGGGCGACGGTATCGGCTGCGTCGCCGCCTTCCATGATGTCGCGGCCACCGCCGCCATGCACGTGAAGATCGATGAAGCCGGGCAGTATGAACGGCGCGTCATTAATCGACGGATCGGCGATATGGCCTTCGAGCGCCGTGACACGGCCGTTTTCGAAACGCACGGAACCGTGGATCCATCCGTCGTTCGTCAGTATGTTTCCTTTCAGCATGAAGTTCTCTGGAAGTGCGCAATGCGTGATGAGGTTCCGGGCCGTTCGCGCCATGCTGCGAGCAGGCTGACTCGCGCGTACTTCGATAAGCGCGAGCCTGCGGACGGCGTCATTGGGTCCTCTTGTTGTCTTCGTTACTCTCTTCGGAATCCGTGCGAATCGCGCGATGCAAGGTTGGCTGGCCTCGGCGAGGCCGCTGCCGCTGCCGCTGCCGCTGCGACGCAGGTTCATTGCCGCCGAGCAGCGGTCACTGAAAAGGCAGCGCCGTGCGCCTTTTGCTGCTCGCGCAACGCCTGAATTCAGGGTGTCGCGTGAAATGCGAATGGAAACCGCAGGCTTTTGTGCATCGCATTGAATGGTTTCCGCGGCGAGCCTTGAAAGCCCACACCGCTTGAAAGTGGAGCCCATTATATAACCAACATAATACCAGTCAATGTCTGCCAGATAGCTGCACGCACCGCTGGAATCCTGCTCATAATCAATAAGTTACAGATTGATCCGCGTGTGCTTTCGGAGAATAATTGCCATGAGGACTTACCCGCATAAACCTGGCTGGTCTGCTCGATTGTCGATTGCACTAGAATTTGGGCATGCACGCATTCGCACGATCGTGCTTTCTTTGGCACAATGTGGGCATTAGTTCGGAATCGCAATTAATTAATCAAAACCAGATTTCTGAGAGAGCGAAGGCAGATGGGCTGTTTTGATCCGAGTCGGGGTGTTGAAGCCGTCAGGCGCTTCAACCGGTTTTACGCGCGCCACGCGGGCGCTTTCCATGAACGGCTTCACAAGAGCCATTTTTCGCTCACCGAGGTGCGCATTCTTCACGAGCTTGCGCACGATCGCGCGCACACCGCCGCCGATCTTTCGCGCAATCTCGGGCTGGATACGGGCTACCTCAGCCGCCTCATCTCGAACTTCCAGAAGATGGGGCTCGTGGTGCGGCGCAAGAACGAGTCGGACGGGCGCGCGCATCTCCTGTTCATGACAACCGAGGCGAAAGCCAAAGTCGATGAACTCGACCTTCATGTGTCCACGGAAACGGCCTCGCTTCTCAACCGGCTGGCCCCCGGCGAGATCGAGCAGTTGTCGTCGGCGATGGCGGACATCGAGCGGCTGCTGTCGCCCTCTTCCGCCGACGTCGTCACACGCCTGCGCAGTCCGCGGTGCGGCGATTTCGGCTGGATGATCGAGCGTCACGCGCTGCTCGACGTATCCGAAGGGGCGTGCCTCCTGAACGAGACTCACGCGGCCGACGTCATCTCACGCTTTTTACACGCCATGCAGACGAACAAGCCGGGCATCGCATGCTGGGTGGCCGAGCAGCAAGGCGCCGCTCGCGTCGGTGCGGCGGTGCTGAATGCGGCGTCGGAAAGTCAGGCGCGCATTGAACTGCTGTTCGTCGAGCCGGGCGCACGGCGCTGCGGTTTGGGCGAAAGCCTCGTCGCGGCATGCGCGAACTTTGCGCAGGGCGCGGGTTACGAAAGCGTCGTCTGCCAAATCGACGATGCGCGCGAGGACCTGTGCGCCCTCTTCATGCGCAGCGGCTTCAAGCTGCGTCAAGATGAAACAGGCGTCGTCTGGGAGCGCGAGCTGCGGCGGATTTACGCCGAATGACGGACTGATCCGCGCAATAAAAAACGGCGTCCATCGGGACGCCGTAGAAACGAGAGGACTGCAGTTCGTTTAGAACGAAGGCACGACAGAACCTTTGAACTCGTTCTTGAGGAACTGGCGCACGTCCTCGGACTGATACGCGGCGACGAGCTTCTTCACCCAGGGCTGGTCCTTGTCCTTCGCGCGGACCGCAATCAGGTTCGCATACGGGCTATGCACGTCTTCGAGCGCAATCGCGTCCTTCGTCGGCTGCAGGCCGGCGGCAAGGGCGAAGTTCGTGTTGATCGCGGCGGCGTCGACATCGGCGAGCGTGCGGGGCAGTTGCGCTGCATCGAGCTCGACCAGTTTGATCTTCTTCGGATTCTCGGCGACGTCGAGCGCAGTTGCGCTGTTGCCGTTCGCGCCGGCGCCGGCCTTCAGCTTGATGACGCCCTGCGACTGCAACAGCAGAAGCGCGCGATTCTCGTTGGACGGATCGTTCGGCACCGCGACTTTCGCGCCTTGCGGCAGGTCCTTCAGCGACTTCAGCTTCTTCGAATACACGCCGAGCGGCGAAATGTACGTCAGCCCCGCGTTGACGATCTTGTATCCGCGCTGCTTGACCTGGCTATCGAGATACGGCTGATGCTGGAAGCTGTTGGCGTCGAGATCGCCGGCATCGAGCGCGGCGTTCGGCTGAACATAGTCGTTGAACTCGATCACCTTCACGTTCAGACCTTCGCGCTTGGCGACTTTCTGCACGACTTGCCAGATTTGTGCGTCGGGGCCGCTGATCGTGCCGACCTTGATGACCTTGTCGTCGGCATGGGCCGAGAAGCTCGTGACGAACGCCGCGGACGCCACGAAGGCGGCCACAGCTTTAAGCAAATTTCTGCGCTGCATGGTGTTCCTGTTTCGAATGCAAAATGACTGCGGGAGTGCTGTACCGGCTGTCGCACAAGGCGCGCGGCCGATGCGCAAATCTTCGCACAGCGTCGGCGCCTGCGGAAATACGGTTTGCTTATGACCATATCCGCTGGCGGTGCGCCGTACAATTAAATGCACACAAGCTTCGTCGAGGCGCCATCAGCATGTACCTGATCAATCTGCGATACACCGGCGCGCTCGCCGAAATCGACGATGCGCTCGAAGAACATCGGGCGTTTCTCGAACGCCATTTCGCCGCTGGCGTGTTCGTGATGGCGGGGCCGAAGGTGCCGCGCGACGGCGGCGTGATTATCGCGACGGGCGTAGATCGTGAGCGGCTCGACGCGATCATTGCCGAGGACCCGTTTGCCCGTCAGCAACTCGCACACTACGAGATCACCGAGTTCAAGGCGACGCGTCTCGCGCCGGGGCTGAACCTGCCTGAACCCTCGACGCCATGAAAAAAGCGGCCTGCGGGCCGCTTCGTGTTTCGCTTGCTGCCTGGCCGATCAGTCGATCAGCAGCTTGAGATCGTGCACCCAGGGCTCCACGCCCTGCCCATCGCGAGCGAAAAGACGCAGCTTGCCGTCCTTGTCGAACACGTAGCTCGCGGCGGTGTGATCCATCGTGTAATCGGCAGGCGTCTTGCCCGCTGCCTTTCCGTAGTACACGCGAAAATCCTTGGCAACTTTCTGAAGCTGCGCGTCATCGGGGCGCAAGCCGATGTACGACGTGTTGAACGCCGACACGTATTGCCCGAGCAGGTCCGGTGTGTCGCGTGCGGGATCGACCGTGACCATCAGCACTTGCACGTCTTTCGATTTGTCGCCGAGTTGCTGCATCGCCTGGGAAAGCTCGGCGAGCGTCGTCGGGCAGACATCGGGGCAATGCGTGTAGCCGAAGAACAGCACGACCGCCTTACCCTTGAAGTCAGCGAGCGTGCGCGTCTTGCCGGCGGTGTCGGGCAATGAGAAGTCGCTGCCGAACTGCTTGTTGCCGGTGATATCGAGGTTCTTGAAATCGGGCGCCTTGTCGCACGCGCACAGCAGCGCCGCGCATGCGAACAATGCGAGAAGGCGGCGAACAGCGGCCATCATGCGCCGATCACCGTGCGAACGTAGTGGTCGATCAGCAGGGCGGCGAAGAGCAGCGACAGATAGACGATCGAATAACGGAAAGCGCGGCGCGCGAGCGCGTCCGAATAAGCGCGATACAGCTTCCACGCATAGCCGAGGAAGATCGCGCCCAGCACGATCGCGCTCGCCAGATAGACGACGCCGCTCATGCCGGAGACGAAAGGCATCAGCGTGACGGCGAACAGCACGATGGTGTACAGAAAGATGTTCAGCAGGGTGTACTTTTCGCCGTGAGTTACGGGAAGCATCGGCAGGCCGGCGTTCTCGTAGTCCTTGCGGCGATACAGCGCGAGCGCCCAGAAATGCGGCGGCGTCCACACGAAGATGATCAGCACGAGAATCCAGGCGTCGCCGGGCACCGCGCCCGTGACGGCGGCCCATCCGAGCGCCGGCGGCATCGCGCCGGACGCGCCGCCGATCACGATGTTCTGCGGCGTGTAAGGCTTGAGCAGCAGCGTATAGATGACCGCGTAGCCGACGAAAGTCGCGACCGTGAGCCACATCGTCAGCGGATTGGTGAACCTGTAAAGCGTCCACATGCCGATGCCGCCGAGCACCGCCGAGAACATCAGAATCTGCGTGCTGGTGATCTGCCCGCGCGCCGACGGACGCCATGCGGTGCGACGCATCTTCGCATCGACTTTCTGCTCGACGAGGCAATTGATGGCGAATGCGCCAGCCGCGAGCAGCCAGATGCCGACCGCGCCGCCGATGAGTTTGGTCCACGGCACCATGCCGGGCGTCGACAGGAACATGCCGATGACCGCGCAGAAGACGGCCAGTTGCGTCACGCGCGGCTTGGTCAGCGCGATGTACTGCGAGACGCGGCTGCCGAGGGGGGAATTGAGTGTGGTGCTATCCATGGACATGGGCCATCACGCTGAAACGACGTCGCGCGCGGGAAGCGCGGCGCGGCCGGGACGGCTGGAAGAGATTCGAAAGTTTAGCATGACGAGCAGCAGCAACAGGACGGCCGCGCCGCCGTTATGAGCGACGGCGACCGGCAGCGGCCATTGCAGCACGATGTTCGACATGCCCGTCAAAAACTGAATGACGATGACCGCCAGCACGCCGTTCGCCGGCTTGCGCAGCGATTCGAAGCGGCGCAGCTTCGCAGCCAGCCACAGCAAATACAGCACGACGACGACCGCGAACGTGCGATGCGTCCAGTGAATCGCGACGAGCGCATCCTGCGAGATGACATCGCCTTCGCCGGTCATGCCGAGCGCGCGCCACAGGTGAAAGCCGTGTTCGAAGTTCATCGGCGGAATCCATTGCCCGTTGCAGAGCGGAAAGTCGGTGCAGGCCAGCACAGCATAGTTCGTGCTCACCCAGCCGCCGAGCGCGATCTGTACGACCAGCAGCGCGAGTCCGAACACGGCGGCGGGCATCCAGCGCGCGGCGGTCGAATCGAGCGACGGAACCGGCGTCATGCGCGCCGCCAGCCAGCCGAGCACGCCCAGAAGCGCGAGGCCGAGCAGCAGGTGCGTCGTGACGATCACCGGCTGGAGCTTGAGCGTGACGGTCCACGCGCCGAATGCGCCTTGCAGGCAGATCAGCAGCAGGATGCCGGTCGGCCACCACGGCGACACGTGCAGCGGACGGCGCTTGATGCGCGCGGTCCACGCGATGATCACTTGAGCGATGATCAGCACGCCGATCGCCATCGCGAAATAGCGATGCAACATCTCGATCCACGCCTTGACCATGCTGACGGGTCCGGTCGGCATGGCCTGATACGCGGCGGAAATCTGTGCGTGCGCGATGAACGGCGACGACGTGCCGTAACAGCCCGGCCAGTCCGGGCAGCCGAGGCCGGAATCGGTCAGGCGCGTGAAGCCGCCGAACATGATCAGGTCGAGCGTCAGAAAAGTGGTGAGCCAGACGAGCTTTTTGAACTTGTCGTCATCGGCCTTCACCCAGACATAGGACAGCGGCAACAGCGCAATGCACAAGCCGATCAGTCCCAGTTGCAACACGAAACTCATAGTCCACCCTCAACCGATACGCGACCACTTCAACAGCTTCGCCACATCCGCGTTGATCTTCTTCGGATCGGGGTCCTTCGGGAAGCGCATCATCAAATTACCGTTCGGATCGACGAGAAAGATGTGATCCGTCAGCTTCGTGCCGTCCGCGACCGGCAGCCACTCGCCGACGGCGCGTGGATCGGCGATCAGCATGCGCGTGTCCGGTTGCGGATACGCTGCCTTGATGACGTCGGCGACGGGCTTGTCGTCCGTGCGCAGCCAGACGTTGACCACGCGGTCACGCTCCGCCGATTGCAGCACGCGCACTTGTCGCATGTAGTAGAGGCGCTTCACGCACTGTTCGTCGCAATCGCCGCCATTGACGGTGATCATCAGCCACTTGCCTTCTAGCGACTTGAACGGAAGCGTCTGCCCTTTCTCGTCCGTAACGACGAGTTGCGACGGAATCGGGCGCTGCGGATCGATGAGCTTGCCGTAGCTCGAGGTGCCGCCTGCCGGCTTGAAGACGTAGTACATCAGGTACGACGCGATCACCGGCGCCGCGCAAACGAGCGCCAGCAGCACGAGCATCCAGCGGCCGTTGGTCCAGGAGCCCTTGGAGGGCGTGCGTTGCCGCGTGGGCGGCTTGTCTGCGGCGGTCGTGGGGCGTTGGGAAGGCATCGTTCGTATAGAAATGAATTCAGGCGTGATTTGCGGCTTCGTCGTCGTCGCGGGGATTGCGCGGTGCGTCGGTCTTCTTCGCGGCGCGGCGTGCGGCATACAGGCCGAAGCCCACGGCGGCGACGGCCATGCCCCACCACTGAAGCATGTAACCGTAGTTGCGTTCGACGCCCAGCGTCGGCGCGGGCCAGTCGCGCACGAGCCGGTCGTGCGTGTCGTTCGTTTGCTGGATCACGAACGGCTGCAGCGCAAACCCCGTCTCGGCGGCGAACGCGGGAATGCTCAGGTTCTGCCGGATCTGCTGATGCGCCGCCGATCCACCCTTGCCCAGTTCGAACGCCTGAGACGGATTGGCGCGCGCAACGCCCTGAATATCGACGACGCCCTGCGGCGTCTCATAGCGTTCGATGCCAGTGCGGTCGGCCAGATTGCGCGGCAGCCATCCGCGATTGACGAGCACGTAGCCGCCGCCCTCGAGTTTAAGCGGCATCACGACATAAAAGCCGGGCTGGTCGTTATACGGACGATTGTCCAGATACACGACGCGCTCGGGCATGAACTCGCCGCGCGCTTCCACGCGATGGAACTCGACCGACTTAAGCGGCATCGGATCGACGCCCACACGCTCTGCCGGCGCGTTCTCGAACGCGACGATACGCGCGTTGAGCGCCTCCTTCTGAAGCGCGCGATCGCGCTGCCAGAAGCCGAGACGCACGGTCACCGCCACGACGATAAGAATCAGGACCGTGGGCCAGAAACGGATTTTCATGCGCGACACGACCGCAGTGAAGCGTTGCGCGCCGCGCGGCGCGATGCGTCGAGTGAGATAATGAGATGACTCGTTTCCATACTGCTCAATGCGTTATCCGGGCAACTTGAGCAACATTGCCGGCTGGTTTCATGCACATTATCGTCGCCATCGCTTTCATTCTCATCCTCGGCAGCCTCGGTTCGGCGCTGTATTTCATGATGACCGACCGCGGCAAGACCAAGCGGATGGTGTGGTCGCTCGCCATGCGCGTCGGGCTGTCCATTTCGTTGTTCCTGTTCATCCTCTTCGCACACTGGATGGGCTGGATTCAATCGACGGGCATTCCCCTCGGACGATAACCCGCCGCAAAGGTTCTCCAACACAGGACCGATTGTCGCGGAGCGCGAATCGCTCGCGCGTGCCGTTTCCATTTCCTCCCGCGCCGCAAAGCAAAACGCCGCCCCCGAAACCTGAGGGCGGCGCGAAATCACGGCTCGACTGCGGTTAGCGGGCGCACGAAGCCGCCCGCTGGAAACGCGCTTACAGCCAGTACACGACGACGTACAGCCCGAGCCAGACGACGTCGACAAAGTGCCAGTACCACGCGGCGCCTTCGAATGCGAAGTGGTGCTCTGCCGTGAAGTGTCCGCGCATCATGCGCACCAGCACGACCGCGAGCATCGTGCCGCCCAGGAACACGTGGAAGCCGTGGAAGCCGGTCAGCAGGAAGAACGTCGAGCCGTACACGCCGGATGCCAGCGTCAGGTTCAGTTCGTTGTACGCGTGGAAGTATTCGTAGCCCTGGCAGAACAGGAAGATCACGCCGAGCAGCACCGTCGCGGCGAGCCAGCCGATCGCCTTCCTGCGATGATCCTCGCGCAGCGCATGGTGCGCCACCGTCAGCGTCGCGCCGGAAGTGAGCAGCAGCGCGGTGTTGATGGTCGGCAGCGGCCACGGCACCATCGCGCGGAAGTGCGGGACCAGCGCGGCAGGGCCATTGTTTGGCCACACGGCGGAGAAGTCCGGCCAGATCAGCTTGTAGTCGAGGCTGCCGAGTTCGTGCAATGCGATGGCTCGTGCATAGAACAGCGCACCGAAGAACGCACCGAAGAACATCACTTCGGAGAAGATGAACCAGCTCATGCTCCAGCGATACGACACGTCCACGCGCTTGCCGTACATGCCGCCTTCCGATTCGGAGATCGCGTCGCCGAACCAGTGCCACAGCACGAACAGCAGGAACAGCAGGCCGATCAGCGTCGTGAACGGCGCGAACGAATGACCGTTGATCCACGCCGCCAGCGAGGACAGCATCACCAGCAAGCCGCACGCAGCCAGAATCGGATGCCGTGACGGATGCGGCACGAAATAGTACGGGCTCTCGTTTTGACCGCTCATTGTTGATTCTCCACTTCGATCCAGTTGCTTGAATTTTTTTTGATGCCGCATCGCCGCGCTCACGCGCCGCGCGCTCGTCCGACTACCCGACCACCGCCCGCACGATCACCAGCAACAGCACGATGAACAGCACCGCACCGATCACGCCGGCCGCGATCAGATGCAACGGGTTCAACTGCGCCGCATCGTTTTCCAGGTCGGCCCGGCGCCGCACGCCGAAGAACGACCAGAACACCGCCTTCAGCAGCTTCACGAACCCGCCCTTGCGCGGCGTTGGGGAACTCATGGCGCTCACGTTCCCTTCGCGACCGACTTCGGCGCGTCCAGTTCGAAGAACGTGTAGGACAACGTGATCGTCTTCACGTCTTTCGGCAGCTTCGGATCGACGACGAACACCACCGGCATGCGCTTCGTCTCGTTCGGTGCGAGCGTCTGCTGAGTGAAGCAGAAGCATTCGATCTTCTTGAAATACTCGGTGGCCTGCTTCGGCGCATAACTCGGAATGGCTTGCGCCTTCACGGTACGGCTTTGTTCGTTGGTCACCTGATACATCACCGTCATCACTTCGCCCGGATGGATGTCCAGGCTCGACTGCTCCGGCTTGAACTGCAGCGGGCCGCGTGCGTTCGCATCCAGCTCGATGGAAACCGTGCGGCTCGCATCGACCTGCGTGTTCTTCGCCTCGCGCACGCCGACGTCCCGCTGCACGAGATTGTTGATGCCGGTGATCTGGCAGATCGCGCGATACATCGGCACCAGCGCAAAGCCGAAGCCGAACATCATCGCAGCGACGACGAAGAGCTTGAAGAGCATCGACCGGTTGAACGAGCGGTCGACGCGCGAATCATCCTGCTGAGTGGACACGTTATCCTCGCGACAACAGGTATTGCCTGACGACGATACCCAGAAAAAAGACGGCGGCGATTAACACCATGACGAGGCCGAGCCGCTTGTTGCCCGCGCGGATTTCCTCGGGCGTGCGTCTTTTTTGTGGATTCGGGGCCATGCTTTCCTGAACTGACTGGCTGCAAGGCTTCGCTTCGAAGCCTTGCAGCACGATAAAACGGCTTACTTACTCGACCGTCGGCGGGTTCTCGAACGTATGGAACGGCGCCGGGCTCGGCACGGTCCATTCGAGGCCTTGCGCGCCGTCCCACGGCTTGTCGCCGGCCTTCTCGTGCTCGCCGCCGCCGCGGTACGTCGGCAGCGCAACCGCGAACAGGAAGTAGACCTGTGCGAGACCGAAACCGAACGCGCCGATCGTCGCGATCTGGTTGAAGTCCGTGAACTGCGCCGGGTAGTCCGCGTAGCGTCGCGGCATGCCCGCGAGACCCAGGAAGTGCATCGGGAAGAACGTGACGTTGAACGTGATCATCGACGCCCAGAAGTGAATCTTCCCGCGCATCTCGTTGTACATCCAGCCCGTCCACTTCGGCGACCAGTAGTACCAGCCCGAGAACAGCGCGAACAGCGAACCCGCCACCAGCACGTAGTGGAAGTGCGCGACCACGTAGTAGGTGCCGTGCATCTGGATATCGAGCGGCGCCATCGACAGGATCAGGCCCGTGAAGCCGCCCATCGTAAACACGAACAGGAAGCCGATCGCGAAGAGCATCGGGGTTTCGAAGGTCAGCGCACCGCGCCACATCGTCGCGACCCAGTTGAAGACCTTCACGCCCGTCGGCACGGCGATCAGCATCGTCGCGTACATGAAGAAGAGCTGGCCCGTCACCGGCATCCCGGTGGCGAACATGTGGTGCGCCCACACCATGAACGAGAGAATCGCGATCGATGCGGTTGCGTACACCATCGAGCTATAGCCGAACAGCGGCTTGCGCGAGAACGCCGGGATCACCTGCGACACGATCCCGAACGCCGGCAAGATCATGATGTACACCTCGGGGTGACCGAAGAACCAGAAGATGTGCTGGTACATGACCGGATCGCCGCCGCCCGCCGCGTTGAAGAACGACGTGCCGAAGTGACGGTCGAACAGCACCATCGTGATTGCGCCCGCCAGAACCGGCATGACGGCAATCAGCAGATACGCGGTGATGAGCCACGTCCACGCGAACATCGGCATCTTCATCAGCGTCATGCCCGGCGCGCGCATGTTCAGGATCGTCACGACGATGTTGATGCCGCCCATGATCGACGACGCGCCCATGATGTGCACCGCGAAGATCGCGAAGTCCATGCCGGGGCCCATCTGCGTCGACAGCGGCGCGTAGAGCGTCCAGCCCGCGGCGGTCGCGCCGCCCGGCACGAAGAACGAGCCGACCAGCAGCACGGCGGCAACCGGCAGCAGCCAGAAGCTGAAGTTGTTCATCCGCGCGAACGCCATGTCCGATGCGCCGATCTGCAGCGGCACCATCCAGTTCGCGAAACCGACGAACGCCGGCATGATCGCGCCGAACACCATGATGAGGCCGTGCATGGTGGTCAGCTGGTTGAAGAACTCGGGGCGCATGATCTGCAGGCCCGGCTCGAACAGTTCGGCACGGATGCCGAGCGCCATCACGCCTCCGGAGAGGAACATGATGAACGAGAACAACAGGTACAGCGTACCGATGTCCTTGTGGTTGGTGGCCCATAGCCACCTGCGCCAACCATGCGGCACCTCGTGCGCATGGTCGTCGTGCGCGTGGTCGTGACCCGCGGCTACATCGTGTCCGATGCTAGACATGACAATCATCTCCTAAAGCGAATACTCGTGGCACTTGGCTTCTCGACGCTTCTCCGTTGCCCAGGGCGAAGGAGAAGCGCGTGCGAGACATGTCAAGCAGCCGGACTGATTTCCACGCGGCGTGCTTCCTTCGCATCCGTGCCGCCCGTGACGGACTCGGGCTTCTTCAACACGATACGTTCTTCTGCCACGCCTGCCGCCTTCAGCGCATCGCGAACGGCTTGCGCGCGCTTCTTTGCGAGATCGGCGTTGAGGTCCGCGCCGCCGGTGGCATCCGTGAAGCCCGACAACGCGATCTTCGCGTCCGGATGGGCCTTCGCGTACGCTGCCGCGGTCTGGACTGCATTGTTTGCGTCAGCGGGCAGCGTGCTCTTGCCCGTTTCGAAGTAGACGCTGGCCGGCAAGCCTGCAGCCTGAGCCGCTGGCGTCGCTTCGGCGCCGGATGCGGCCGGCGCGCTCGCCTCCGCAGCCGCCGGCGCCGCAGCGCTCGCGGCTTCAGGCGCGGATGCCGCTGCCGCTGCCGTCGTGCCGCCGCCTTCGGGCATCTTGCCGTTGCGGGCGTCGGCCACTTGCTTCGGCTGCAGCATGTCGCCTGCGTGGTTGCTCCACGAGTTGCGCTCGTAGGTCACGACCGATGCGATTTCGACGTCGTTCAGCGTGGTTTGCCACGGCGGCATGGCGCCCTTGCCGTGCAGCACGATGTTCACGTGCTCGGCGACCGGACCGTTCGCGATCTTGCTGCCGTCGATGGCCGGGAACTGGCCTGCGCCCTTGCCGGTCGGCTGGTGGCAGACCGCGCAGTTCGAAGCGTAGACCTGCGCGCCGCGCGTCTTCAGCTCGTCCATCGTGTAGGTCTTGTTGGGATCGTCGGTGGAAGAAGCCATTTTCTTCTTCTGCGCATCGACCCACTTCGTGTAGTCGTCGGCGGACAGCACGTTGACGACGACCGGCATGTACGCGTGCTCCTTGCCGCACAGTTCCGTACAGAAGCCGCGATACACGCCCACCTTCTCCGCCTTGAACCACGTGTCGCGCACGAAGCCGGGAATCGCGTCCTGCTTCACGCCGAACGCCGGCACGTACCACGAGTGGACGACGTCGTTCGCGGTGGTGATGATGCGAATTTTCTTGTCGACCGGAACGACGAGCGGGTTATCGACTTCCTGCAGATACAGATCGGAGATCGGCTCCTGGCCGTTCACCTGGCTGCGCGGCGTGGACAGCGTCGACAGGAAGCTGATGCCTTCGCCCGGCCCCTTCACGTAGTCGTAGCCCCACTTCCACTGATAGCCGGTGACCTTCACTGTGAGGTCGGCGTTGGTCGTGTCCTTCATCGCGACGACGGCTTTGGTAGCCGGCAGCGCCATCAAAATGACGATGATGAACGGCACGATCGTCCAAATGATTTCGACCGTGGTGCTTTCGTGGAAATGCGCCGGCTTGAAACCCTTCGACTTGCGATGCTTCACGACCGAATAGAACATCACCCCGAACACGCCGAGGAAAATGACGGTACAGATGATGAGCATGAAGATATGGAGGCCGTAGAGCTCCTCGGCGATCTTCGTCACAGGCTGCTGGAAGTTGATTTCGTTCACAGCGGGACCGCCAGGACTGTCGTTGACCGCCAGGGCCACGCCGGCGTTCAGCAGTGCGCCTGCCGCCAGCACGCCCGCGAGGGCTCGCTTGATTGTTTTCATAGCATCCTTACCCAAAATTTCCATTCAAACCCTCGACCCCGTGGGCATCGCGCCTGGTTGCCCGTTCCTCTTCAGGCAAGGCGTCTCAGTGACGCCTGCAACTCGGCAGCAAACTGCCTGCGACGATGCTGTGCAAGGTGCAGTCCGATCTTCACCGACTGACCGCGCGACACGATCGTAAGCGGCTCTCTCGGCGTCGCACCCGCTTCGACCCGCACCCAGCGCGGGTTGAACTCGAACTGCGTCAGTACTTCGGCGTTCATCTGCTCGATCAACAACCGGTTTCGATACAGCCGGATTCTTTCGTAATCGACGGCGTGCCGCGCGTAAATCACGAACGCGACGGCCACGACCATCAACTCGACTCCGGTGAACGGCAGCACCAGCCAGGCGCCATTCAGAAAAAGCGGTGTCGCGATTGCCAGCGAAAACAGCGCAAGCGACAAATAGAAGCACACGAACTGACGCGGCGACACCGAGCAGTTGCGTTTCATCAGCCAGTCTTTCACGACCGGCTCGGACTCCGTCAGCGTTTGACTCGCCTGCATCGCCGCCTCCATCCATCCGCACGCAATGCCATACATTTGCTCGGATTTCGCCCAAATTTGTGTCAGTCCGGGCGACAAACTGACGCATTATAGGCGGGTTGGGTGGCATCCACAAGCAAGGGTCGTAGCGTCGCAAAGCCAAGCGGCACAAGCCTCTGCGCCCAATTGACGCAGTTTTTCACATGTCTTTTGCACGCTGATCCTTGACATAACAAGCGCCCTATTTACGCCGATCGCCAGGCCGTTCACCGGGCGCCCGACCGCTCCCTAGCGGCCGCGTTTCGGCCCCCGCCCTATATCTTCCAGCCGAACGATGCCATGTCCGTCCGCCGTCGTTCGCGGCACCGCTTTCCACGCGTGACCATAGATGACCTCGAAGGTCAGCGGAATCGTGCCGTCGTCGCGGCGCAGCGCCTCGAGCGCCCGGTGAACCGCGCCACGCAAGGCTGCACCGGCAGCGCTAACAGACTGTTCGGCGTCCGCGCGCTCGAACGGATAGGCGCCCCAGCGCGTCACATCCGCGAGCAGCGACTCGGGCGAACCATAGGTGATCGTCAGCACTTCCTGATCCATGACCGGAATCTCGAAGCCGCTTTCGACGAGCATGTCGCCGAGATCGTGCATGTCGACGAAATCGATCGTGTGCGGCATCGGCGCGAGGCCCAGCGTGCGCTCCGCTTCGCGATACGCGGCGGCGAGCTCACGCAAGGTATCGGGACCGAAGGTGCTGAACATCAGCAGGCCGTTGACTTTCAGCACACGCTGCCATTCGGGCAACACGGCGTCCGGGCGCGAATGCCAGTGCAGCGCGAGGTTCGACCACAGCAGTTCGAATGCGCCGCCCGCGAACGGCAGCGCGGAGAAATCGGCCTGCGCCAGTTGCGGGCCACGCGCGCCGAAGGCCCGGGCGAGCGTCGATGGCAAGAAACGTCGCCAGCCTGCGCCGTTCTCCGCTTCCGCCGCTTCAGCGGCGCGGGCGCGCGCGAGCATCGCGGAAGAGATATCGACGCCGAGCACCGACGCCTCGGGAAACCGCTCCCTCAGACGCCCCAGATCCGAACCGGCGCCGCAGGCCGCATCGAGGACGCGCATCGGCGTAACCTTGATGTACTCCAGACGCTCGCGCATGCGATCCGCGATCTCACGCGGCAGGAACGCGACTTCGTCGAACGCGGCGGCGCGACGGTCGAAAATCGCGCGCAAACGGCGCGGATCATAGGCCGGTCGGCTAGTTTTGGGGGACGTGGGGGACATGACGATCAGTTCGCGAAGAGTGCGAAGTATACTCGGTCGTCTCGAAATAGGCCCATGCGATAGCGGCTTCGGCCCCGTCGCACGGCTTCCGACGCGCACGCCACCATGAAACTCGTCAGCCATTTACCGCCGTTTTCCGCGCTCGCTGCAGCGCGTGCACGCGCGCTGACGACGATCGCGCGCAAGGCGCTCGACATCGCGCTGCCGAGTCAGTGCGCGTTATGCGGCAATGTGTCGCAGCAACTTCTGTGTGCCGGATGCGACGAGCAAAACTGGAACGAGCCACGCATCCGGTGCGCGACCTGTGCGATGCCGCTCGCGCCGTCATATGTCAGGCGGGATCGCGAAGACGTGCGGCTGCACTGCGCCGCGTGTCTCGATGATCCGCCCGCGTTCAACGACACCCTCGCGCTCGCCGACTACCGCGCGCCGCTCGACACGCTCGCCGTCGAACTGAAGTTTCGCGCACGTCTTGCTGCGGGTGCGGAGTTCGCGCGTCATCTGCACGCGATGTTCGAAGACAGCGGCCTGCCGCCGCCCGATGTCATCGCGCCGGTGCCGTTGTCGCGCAAGCGGCTCGTCTCGCGCGGCTACAACCAGGCGTGGGCGATCGCCCGCCCGCTGGCGCGACGCCTCGCCGTTCGCGCCGATGCCGCGCTCATCGTCCGCGTCATTCATACTGCGGCCCAATCGAAGCTGGATGTCGATACGCGCAGGCGCAATGTCGCGCGCGCGTTCGTCGTCCGAAGCGATGTGCGCGGCAAGCATGTCGGCGTCGTCGACGATGTGATGACGTCCGGCGCCACGCTCGACGCCCTCGCCCGCACGCTCAAGCTCGCGGGCGCGCGCCGCGTCACCAACTTCGTCGCGCTGCGCACGCCGAAAGATTGATCAACTCAGCCGGAATCCTGCAATCCATGTTCAACGTCGTACTCGTCGAGCCCGAAATCCCGCCGAACACCGGCAACGTCATCCGTCTCTGCGCCAACACGGGCGCGCGGCTGCATCTGATCGAACCGCTCGGCTTTCCGCTCGACGACGCGAAGCTGCGCCGCGCCGGACTCGACTACCACGAGTACGCCGAAATGAATGTGCACGCGAACTGGGATGCGTTTATCGCGAAGGAATCGCCCGATACGGCGCGCATGTTCGCGTTCACGACACGCGGCTCGACGCCCTTCTTCGACCACGCGTTCAAGCCGGGCGACTGGTTCGTGTTCGGCGCGGAAACGCGCGGCCTCGCGCCCGAATTGCTCGACCGCTTTCCGAATCAGCAGCGCGTGCGTCTGCCGATGCGTCCGGGCAACCGGAGCCTGAATCTGTCCAACACGGTGGCGATCGTGACGTTCGAAGCCTGGCGTCAGGCGGGCTTCGAAGGCGGCGCATGAGCCGCCAGTTCGGCGAGATAGAGTGCGAGCATGGCGTCCTGAAAACAGGCGAAGACGACGCGCTCGACCGAGGGCGTGTGCGGCAGCGTGTCGATGACCGTCGATACCGCGATCCGCACCGCCTGCTCCACCGGAAAGCGATAGATGCCGCAACTGATCGCCGGAAACGCGATCGACTTGCAGTGCGCTTCGTTCGCGAGTTCGAGCGAGCGTCGATAACAACGCGCGAGCAGTTCAGCCTCGTTGCGCTTGCCGCCGTTCCACCGCGGCCCGACCGCGTGAATGACGTGCCGGGCCGGCAGGTCGTATCCGCCGGTGATCTTCGCGTCGCCGGTTTCGCAGCCGCCTAGGGTTTCGCACTCGCGCAGCAGGCCGTGCCCGGCTCTGCGATGAATCGCGCCATCGACACCGCCGCCGCCCAGCAGCGACTTGTTCGCCGCATTGACGATGGCGTCGACTTCGAGCGTGGTGATATCCGCGACTACGGCTTGCAGTTGAACCATGACGCGCTCCGGGAAAACGTGGCGCTATTCGGGCTTCGCGTCGCGGTTCAGCAGGGCCTGGACAGCGTCGCGCGGCGCGACGTTATCGAAGAGCACGCGGCATACCGCGTGCGTGATCGGCATCTCGATGCCACGCGACTGCGCCAGCGACAACACCGCACGCGCGCAGCGCACGCCCTCCGCCACATGACCGAGCGCGGCGAGAATCTCGTCGAGCGTGCGGCCGCTCGCGAGTTGCATGCCGACCGTGCGGTTGCGCGACAGGTCGCCGGTGGCGGTCAGGATCAGATCGCCGAGGCCCGTGAGTCCGGTGAACGTCTCGGCGCGGCCGCCCAGCGCCACGCCCAGGCGCGACATCTCCGCGAGCCCGCGCGTGATGAGCGCCGCGCGGGCGTTGAGGCCGAGGCCGAGGCCATCGGAGATGCCGGTCGCGATCGCGAGCACGTTCTTCACCGCGCCGCCCACTTCGACGCCGGTCACGTCGTCGCCAGTGTAGATGCGCATTGCGCCATGATGGAACGCGGCGACCGTGCGTGCGCACAAATCCGCCGACGGACTCGCCACGGTCAGCGCGACCGGCAAGCCTTGCCCCACTTCGCGCGCGAAGCTCGGCCCCGACAGCGTGCCGTTGCTCGCGTGGCCGGGAAGCTCCGCGGCGACGACTTCGTTCGGCAGACATTGCGTGTCCGCTTCGAAGCCCTTGCAGAGCCAGACGATATGCGCCGGAACGACGTTCGCCTGACGCATCGCGCGGCACAGCGCGCGCAAGCCGGCAACCGGCGTCGCAACGACGCACAGCGCATCCGGCGCGGCGGCGTGTTTCAGCGCAATGCCGAAGTCCGCTTCGAACGCGAGCGACTCAGGCAAGCGCACGCCCGCGAGATAGCGCGTGTTTTCGTGATTTTGGGAAAGAGAATCGATGAGCGCGCGATCGCGCGCCCACAGCATCGTGTCGTGCCGTGCCGCAAGGTGGCCCGCCAGTGCGGTGCCCCATGCACCGGCGCCGAGAACGGCTACTTTCATGCTCGGCTCCGGTCGGCAGAGTCAGGACAAGGCGATGACGCTCAGTGCGTCGCGCCGTTCGCCGCGCCTTCCTGCGCGCTCGCGAGTTGCGCGAGACGTTGCTCGTACAGCGCCTGGAAGTTGATTTCCGCGAGGTGGATCGGCGGGAAACCGGCGCGGGTGATCGCGTCGGCGATGTTCGAGCGCAAGTACGGGAACAGGATGGTCGGGCATGCGATGCCGACGAGCGGGTCGACCTGCTCGGCAGGAATGTTACGGATATCGAAGATACCGGCCTGCTTCGCTTCGATCAGGAAGGCCACCTTGTCGGCGACCTTCGCCGTGACCGTGCCCGTCACCAGCACTTCGAAGACGCTTTCCGCGAGGCGGTCGGCCTTCACGTCGACTTCGACGTCAACCGACGGCATTTCCTGTTCGAGGAAGATGGCGGGCGAGTTCGGCTGCTCGAGCGACATGTCCTTCAGGTAAATGCGCTGGATGTTGAAAAACGGCTGGTTGTTCTCGTCGGACATAGTAATTCCCTAGGTAAATCGGTTGCCCGGCGTGACCGGGCAGCGTGTGGTGTGTCAGGCCGACTCGAGCAGCGGCACGAGACCGCCCTTGCGGTCGAGCGCCGAAAGATCGTCATAGCCGCCGACATGCGTGTCGCCAATATAAACCTGCGGCACGGTGCGGCGTCCGGTGCGCTGCATCATTTCCTCGCGGCGGCCCGGTTCACGATCGATCAGCACTTTCTCGATGCTTTCGACCCCGCGGGACTTTAAAAGACGTTCGGCCATCTGGCAATACGGGCACACTTGGGTGCTGTACATGATGACTTTCTTCACTTGACGGCTCCTTGTTTTACGACCGGCATACCTGCCTTTTGCCAGGCATCTACCCCGCCTTGCAAGACATGGACCTCAGCGTAGCCCGCTTCCGACACCGTGCGGCTGGCGCGCTGCGATTGCTGTCCGGTCTGACAAACCAGCACGACCGGATTGCTCTTATTCTTCGCGATCTGGCCGATCTTTGCTTGGAGCTCCGCCGCGTCGATATTGCGGGCCGACGGCAGATGGCCTTTCGCGAATTCCGCGGGAGGGCGGATATCGATGACGACGGCGTTGCGGCGGTTGATCAGCGTCGTGGCTTCGGCCGCGGAAATTCCGCCGCGTCCGCGACGCGTGATGGCGGGCCACAGGAGCAGCGCGCCGGAGATGAGCGCAATGACGATAAGTGCGATATTCGTGTAATCAGTGAAAAACTTCACGTCTAGGGCCGCCGAAAGATAGTGGAGAAGGGAGAAAGGAAAATGAGGGCAATCCCGTCATTATAAAATAACCGTTTCCCGCGATGGCCCAGGCCATCCGGCCGATGGCGGCACTCCACGCGCGATGGCAGGATGACGGAGTGCGAATCGGCGCAAGCGCTTTCTCAACTGACCGACCTATCAAACATGTACAAGCTAGTGCTCATCCGCCACGGCGAATCGACGTGGAACAAGGAAAACCGGTTCACCGGCTGGGTCGATGTCGACCTGACCGAGCAGGGCAACCGCGAAGCGCGTCAGGCCGGCGTGCTGCTGCGGGAAGCCGGCTTCGCGTTCGACATTGCGTACACGTCGGTGCTCAAGCGCGCGATCCGCACGCTGTGGCACGTTCAGGACGAAATGGACCTGATGTATATCCCGGTCGTCCATTCGTGGCGCCTGAACGAGCGCCACTACGGCGCGCTCGCCGGACTGAACAAGGCGGAAACGGCGAAGAAGTATGGCGACGAGCAGGTTCTCGTCTGGCGCCGCAGCTACGACACGCCGCCGCCCCCGCTCGATCCTTCCGACGAACGCGCGCCCTTCAACGATCCGCGCTACGCGAAGGTTCCGCGCGAGCAGTTGCCGCTCACCGAATGCCTGAAAGACACGGTGGCGCGCGTGCTGCCGGTGTGGAACGAGTCCATCGCGCCGGCCATCAAGGCAGGCAAGCAGGTGCTGATCGCCGCGCACGGCAATTCCATGCGCGCGCTCGTGAAGTATCTGGACGAGATTTCGGACGCGGACATCGTCGGGCTGAACATTCCGAACGGCGTGCCGCTCGTCTATGAACTCGACGAAAACCTGAAGCCGATCAAGCACTACTATCTCGGCGATGCCGACGCCATCGCCGCCGCGCAGGCCGCGGTCGCCAAGCAGGGCAAGGCGGGCTGACGCTTTCGGCTTCGCAAGATTTGTCCATCCACGGGCGCTTCGTCGGAAGCGCCCGTGGCGCATTGCTGTCGCCCGGCTGTACCCTGGGCATTTAAGTTGCGTTTAAGTCGTCTTTGGAGGGGAGCGGGTATACTGGCCCGTCACCCACGATGCTGCTCATTCGATTCCGAACGCACTCTCTATGCGAAAGAACCTGAAAAATTTCGGCCTGATCGCCGTAGGCGTTGCCGCCGGCGCGCTCGCCACCTTGCAGATCTCCGCGTCCGCTCAGCAAGCCGCATCGTCACCGCTGCCGCTCGATCAATTGCGGCTCTTCGCCGAAGTGTTCGGGCAAATCAAGCACGAGTACGTCGAACCCGTCGATGACAAGAAGCTCCTCACCGCCGCCATCAAGGGCATGGTGTCGAGCCTCGACCCGCACTCGTCCTACCTCGACAAGACCGATTACGAAGAGCTCCAGGAGCAGACGAAGGGCCGCTTCGCGGGCCTGGGTATCGAAATTTCGTCCGAAGACGGGCTGATCAAGGTCATTTCGCCGATCGAAGACACGCCTGCATTCCGCGCGGGCATTCGTCCGGGCGACCTCATCACGCGCATCAACGACAAGCCGGTGCGCGGCATGACGCTCGACAAGGCCGTCAAGCAGATGCGCGGCGAGCCGGGCACCAAGGTCACGCTGACCATTTTCCGCAAGAGCGACGACCGCACGTTCCCGCTGACCGTCACGCGCGCCGTCATTCGCGTGCAGTCGGTGAAGATGAAGGTGCCGGAGCCGGGCTACGGGTATATCCGCATCACGAGTTTCCAGGAACGCACGGTGCCGGATCTGGCGGCGAGGCTGCAAGACCTCGCGCGCCAGCAGCCGAACCTGAAGGGCCTCGTGCTCGACCTGCGCAATAACGGCGGCGGCCTGCTGCAGAGCGCGGTCGGCGTCGCGGGCGCGTTCCTGCCGGATAACGCCATCGTCGTGTCGACGAACGGGCAAATCGCGGACGCCAAGCAGACGTTCCGGGATACTTACGACAACTATCGTCTGCCCTCCTTCGATCAGGACCCGTTGAAGACGGTGCCGGAAATCTTCAAGAAGGTGCCGATGGTCGTGCTGACGAACGCCTATTCGGCGTCGGCTTCGGAGATCGTCGCGGGTGCGCTGCAGGATCATCATCGCGCGCTGATCGTCGGCAAGACGACGTTCGGCAAGGGCTCGGTGCAGACCGTTCGCCCGATGACCGCCGACACCGCGCTGCGCCTGACCACGGCGTACTACTACACGCCGAGCGGCAAGTCGATCCAGAACCAGGGCGTGCGCCCGGACGTGCCGGTGGACCAGTACGCGGACGGCGATCCCGACGACGCGCTCGTGACGCGCGAAGTCGACTACTCCAATCACCTCGCGAACACGCAGGACCCGAACGAGAAGAAGGAGCAGGACCAGCGCGAGCAGGATCGTCTGGAGCAACTGCGCCTGCTCGAAGAGCAGAACGACAAGAAGACGCCGGAGCAGCGCCGCAAGGATCGCGAACGCAAGCCGGTCGAATTCGGCAGCACCGACGACTTCATGCTCCAGCAGGCGCTGAACAAGCTCGAAGGCAAGCAGGTCGTCGAATCGAAGTCGTTCGCCGAGCGCAAGCTCGCGCAGAACAAGCCGCCGCGTTCGGCGTCCGCGCCGGTCGTTGCACAGCCGGCAGCGCCCGCCGCGCCGGGCTCGTCGCCGGCTTCGGGCACCGCGCCGGCTTCGTCGCCGACCGCGCAGCAGTCGAAGTAAGCATGCAGCAAGGCTTCGCGGCATCGCGCCGCGAAGCCGCTTCCCCTCCCCGCGCGCTTAGAATGTCACGTTCAAGCGCGCCGTCTTTTTCGGCGTTCCCTTCGCAGCAATATCGGCGCATCAAACGCGCTCGCTCGATGAACGACGACCAACTCCTCCGCTATTCCCGCCACATTCTCGTCGATGAAATCGGCATCGAAGCGCAGCAGCGTTTTCTCGATGCGCGGGCGATCATCGTCGGTGCGGGCGGCCTGGGCGCGCCCGCCGCAATGTATCTCGCGGCTGCGGGTGTCGGAAGGCTGACGCTCGTCGACGCCGATACCGTCGATCTCACGAACTTGCAGCGGCAGATCGTGCACGCGACGCGCTCGGTGGGCCAAGCAAAGGTCGAATCCGCGCGGCAGACGCTGAACGCGCTGAACCCGGACGTACGAATCGACGCGATCAACGCCTGCGCCGACGCCGGCTGGCTCGATGCGAACGTGCCCGGCGCGAGCGTCGTGCTCGATTGCAGCGACAACTTCGCGACGCGCCACGCGATCAACGCGGCGTGCGTCGCGCATGGCGTGCCGCTCGTCTCGGGCGCGGCGCTGCGCTTCGACGGGCAGATCAGCACCTTCGATTTCCGCTCGCCCGCATCGCCCTGTTATGCCTGCGTTTTCCCGCCGGATCAGGCGTTCGAGGAAGTCGCGTGCTCGACGATGGGCGTGTTCTCGCCGACGGTCGGCATCATCGGCGCGATGCAGGCAGCCGAGGCGTTGCGCGTGATCGGCGGTTTCGGGGAGACGCTCGCGGGCCGGCTCATGATGCTCGACTCGCTGCGCATGGAATGGAACACGATGAAGATCGCGCGGCAGCCGGATTGCCCGGTCTGCGGCGCGCGTCACGGCGGGTAGCGTTCAGGCTTTTTGCAGCCGGGCCAGCGCGGCCTGCAACTCGTTCGGCTCGAAGGACGCGAGCACGTCCGCGACGGGCTTTTCCAGCGCCTTGAGGTTCGAGCGCAAGATTTCCTGCTTCACGACGAGCAACTGGCTCGGATGCATCGAGAATTCCGTCAGGCCAAGCCCGAGCAACAGGCGCGTGACCGACGGATCGCCCGCCATTTCCCCGCACACAGAAACCGGCACGCCCGCGCGCTTCGCCTCGCGCAGCGTCAAAGCAATCAGATGCAGCACCGCCGGATGCAGCGGATCGTAGAGATGCGCGACGGAGTTGTCCGCGCGGTCGATCGCGAGCGTGTACTGGATCAGGTCGTTGGTCCCGATCGACAGGAAATCTAGCCGGCTCAGAAACAACTGCACTGCGATGGCCGCCGCGGGAATCTCGATCATCGCGCCGATCTGCACCTGCCGGTCATACGCGATGCCCGCGTCGTCCAGTTGGCGCTTCGCCTCGCGGATCAGATCGAGCGTCTGATCGATTTCCTGCGCGTGCGCGAGCATCGGAATCAGAATCTTGGTCGGACCGAACGCGGACGCGCGCAGAATCGCGCGCAGTTGCGTCATGAACATCTGCGGTTCGGAGAGGCTCCAGCGGATCGCGCGCAAGCCGAGCGCCGGATTCGGCGCGGTCTCGTAACCGTCGCCGGCGCTCATCGAATCGAGCGGCTTGTCGGCGCCGACGTCGATCGTGCGGATCGTCACCGGCTTGCCGTTCATCAGTTCGACCGCGCGCTTGTACGCCTCGAACTGCTCTTCTTCTTCCGGCAGCCGGTCCTTGTGATTCATGAACAGGAATTCGGTGCGGAACAGGCCGACGCCCATCGCGCCGGCTTCGACGGCCACTTGCGCATCGTCGGGCAGTTCGATGTTCGCGCACAGCTCGATCTTCGTGCCGCACAGCGTCTGCGTCGGCGAGAACTTCAGGCGCTGCAGCTTGCGCTGTTCGAGCAGCTTTTCGCTTTGCCGATACGAATATTCTTCGAGGACGATCGGCGCGGGATCGACGATGACGATGCCATGATCGCCATCGACGATGATGAGATCGTTCTGACGAATCAGCACGCTCGCCTGCTGCACGCCGACGGACGCCGGAATGCCAAGACTGCGCGCGACGATCGCCGTATGCGACGTGCGGCCGCCGAGATCGGTGACGAAGCCCTTGAACGCCTGCGTCTTAAACTGAAGCATGTCGGCGGGCGCAATGTCGTGCGCGACGACGATCATCTCGTTGTGGCCATTGCTCGCCGCCGTATGCACGACGAGCGACGCGGCGGTCGGCGCACCCGCAAGCGCCTTCAGCAGACGTTCGACGACCTGCTCGACGTCGGCCTTGCGTTCGCGCAGGTATTCGTCCTCGATTTCGTCGAAAAAACTGCCGAGGATGTCGAGCTGTTCGGTCAGCGCCCACTCGACGTTGTAGCGGCGCGTGCGAATGAGGTCGATGGTTTCCTGCACGAGCATGGCGTCGTTCAGGATCATCATGTGGACGTTGATGAACGCGCCCATCTCGCTGGGCGCATCGGCGGCGAGGTCTTCGCGCAGCGCATCGAGTTCGGCGGCGACAGCGGCTTGCGCTGTCAGGAATCGTTCGATTTCAGCGTCGATCTGATCGGCTTCGATCAGGTAATGCGCGACATCCAGCGCGGCGGGCGCAATCAGATACGCTCGCCCGATGGCGATGCCTCGTGAGACGGGAATTCCATGCAGCGTGAAAGACACGCGCACCTCCTCTATTTGTGATGTACCCGCGTTCTCTCAGAATCCGCGGGGGCGCTGGCCGCCGAAGCCATTATAAGTTCGAAGTATTCCAAAGTCCCTGCACGGACTGCCGCGTGGAAGCCGTGCCGGTTGCAGACTGCTCCGTCCTTGGCAGAAGCGCCGAGGCGCAAAAAAGCCGCGTCGATGCGCGGCTCTTGATGGTCGATGCAGAAATGATGGACTTATTGCCCTTCGCCGAACTTGTCCGCGATCAAGGCGAGGATCGCCTGCATCGCTTCGGCTTCATCCGGGCCTTCGGTTTCGATCGTCACCGTGCTGCCGATGCCCGCCGCCAGCATCATCACGCCCATGATGCTCTTTGCGTTGATCCGGCGGCCATTGCGGCTCATCCAGATTTCGCACTGAAAACTCCCCGCGAGTTGCGTGAGCTTGGCCGAAGCGCGCGCATGGAGCCCCAGCTTGTTCACGATCGTTGTTTCTTGTTGCAGCATGATGCTCCGGAACGCTAGTGGATGAATGAAGCGGCGTCAGTGACTGGCGGCTTTGGCGGCGGCCAGATCGGCGCTTGCCGAGCAAGCAGGATCGGGCGAACCGGCGACTTTCGTCGCGATTGCGCAGGGGTTGAGCGGCGTGGACGCGTCCAGTTCCTGAATGCCCTTCGAACCGCCTTGGAGGATCTTTTCCGACAGCGTGTCGAGCGGCGTCGCGCGGTAGCAGACGGCGCGCACGAGCATCGGCAGATTAACGCCCGAGAGAATGCGCACGTCGGCATCCGCCAGGCTCGCCGCGATATTGGCCGGCGTCGCGCCGAAAACGTCCGTCAGCACGATCGCGCCGTTGCCTTCCCTCAGACGATCGATCTCGGAGCGCGCGAACGCGCGGACTTCGACGGGATCGCAGTCGGGCATCACGTCGATGACGCCGATGCGCGCGGGCAAGCCGCCGTAAATGTGCGCGACGCACTCGCGAAGCGCGGTAGCGAGCGGTGCATGCGCGATGATCAGAATGCCAGCCATATCGGGATTGCTGCCTCTGTGAACGAAACGTCAGAGTTCGCTCGAAAGCGCGCGAGCGTCGCGTGGTGCAAGTGGCACATGCGTCCGGGCGGTCGGGAAATCAACGGTCGACCGCGCTGCTGAAATGTGATCCAGCCCCAGATGCAAGCCGCCGGGAAGTTGATTGTAACAGTGCCGGCGGCGCACGTTTTGCACTGCGCCAGAGACGCGCAGCAGCGCCCCGCGTCAGCCGACCGCGCGCTCCAGCGCGTCGATGAACATGCCCGCCACGTCGAAGCCGGTCTGATCCATGATTTCGCGGAAGCAGGTCGGGCTCGTGACGTTGACTTCGGTGAGATAGTCGCCGATCGCATCCAGCCCGACGAGCAGCAGCCCGCGCGCCTTCAGCACCGGGCCGAGCGCCTCCGCGATTTCGCGATCGTGCGCCGAAAGCGGTTGCGCACGGCCAAGTCCGCCCGCCGCGAGATTGCCGCGCACTTCGCCGCCTTGCGGAATGCGCGCGAGGGAATACGGCACCGGCTCGCCGCCGATCAACAAGATGCGCTTGTCGCCGTCCGAAATCTGCGGGATGAACTTCTGCGCCATCACCATGCGCGCGCCGTCCTCGCTCAGCATCTCGATGATCGAACCGAGGTTCATGCCGTCCGCCTTCACGCGGAACACGCCCATGCCGCCCATGCCGTCGAGCGGCTTCAGAATGACGTCGCCGTGTTCGGCGTGGAATGCGCGCAGGCGTGCGGAATCGCGCGTGACGAGCGTCGGCGCCACGTATTGCGGCCATTCCGCGATCGCGAGCTTTTCCGAATGATCGCGGATTGCCTGCGGCTTGTTGAACACGCGCGCGCCTTGCCGTTCCGCCATTTCCAGCAGCCACGTCGCGTTCACGTATTCGAGGTCGAACGGCGGGTCCTTGCGCATCAGCACCGCGTCGAACCTGGCGAGCGATACGTTCTCCGGCTCTTGCGCCGAGTACCACGGAGAGCGGCCGCTATCGGCTTCATCTCCGACGATCGCAATCCGGCGCACGCTCGCCTCCACCGCGCCGCCCGTCCACGCGAGCTGATGCGGCTCACAGGCATAGAGCACGTGGCCGCGGCGCGCGGCTTCGGCCATCATCGCGTAGGTCGAGTCCTTGTAGATCCTGAAGCGATCGAGCGGGTCGGCGATAAAGAGGATGTCCATGTGTATTCGCTTGATTGACGCGGCCTGCGAGCTTACCGCAAGCCGCGCAATTAGACCTGAATGGCTTCGGGATCGGTCTTTTCCAGTTCCACCGATGCCGCGAGCAGCCCGAGCCGCGCGACCACGCCGTACATGTAGAAGCGGTTCGGCGGCGCCGCGCCGGGCTTCGCGTGCGTGTCGGGCAGCGCGGTGTGCTCGAAGCCGAGCGGCACGAAGTGCATGCCCGGCGCGTTGAGGTTCTGATCGCGCTCACGCGATTCATGCACGCGATAGAAGCCGCCGACCACGTACCGGTCGATCATGTAAACCACCGGCTCCGCGACCGCATTGCCGACGCGCTCGAACGTATGCACGCCTTCCTGCACGATCACGTCGTGGACTTGCAGCCCTTCCTTCGCGTCGTTCATCTTGACGCGCTCGCGCTTGGTGAGCGCGGCGACTTCGCTCGCGTCGTGCACGGTCATCACGCCCTTGCCGTACGTGCCGGCATCCGCCTTGATGACGACGTACGGCTTCTCGCTGATGCCATACTCGCGATACTTCTTCGCGATCTTCTTGATGACGCCGTCGATGGCGTCCGCGAGCGCTTCTTCGCCCGTGCGCGCTTCGTAGTCCACGCCTTCGACGTGCGCGAAGTACGGGTTCACCATCCACGGGTCGATCTCGACCATCTTCGCGAACTTCTTCGCGACGTCGTCGTAGCAGGAGAAATGCGTCGACTTGCGGCGCACGGCCCAGCCGGCATGCAGCGGCGGAAGCAGATACTGCTCATGCAGATTCTCCAGCACCGGCGGAATGCCCGCCGACAGATCGTTGTTGAGCAGAATCGAACAGGGATCGAAATTCTTGAGGCCGAGACGCCGCGGCGTGCGCTCGAGCGGTTCCAGCACGACCTTCTGGCCATCGGCGAGCGGAATCGTCACCGGGCCGTGGATGTTTTCATCGAGCGTGCCGAAGCGGACGTTCAGGCCCGCCTGCCGCATGATGGTTGCGAGACGGGCGACGTTCTCGAGATAGAACGCGTTGCGCGTATGCCGCTCGGGAATCACGAGCAGATTTTTCGCGTCGGGGCAGATTTTTTCGATGGACGCCATGGCCGCCTGCACGGCCAGCGGCAGCACTTCCTGCGGCAGATTGTTGAAACCGCCCGGGAACAGATTCGTATCGACGGGCGCGAGCTTGAACCCCGCGTTACGCAGATCGACGGAACAATAAAACGGCGGCGTGTGCTCCTGCCATTCAAGACGAAACCACCGCTCGATGGCAGGCGTGGCCTCCAGTATTTTCCGCTCGAGATCGAGCAGAGGACCATTCAACGCCGTAACTAAATGCGGAACCATTGATTTCTCGCGGACAGCTTTGCATGGGACCGGCATCGCGCGTCAACACGAAAGCGCCGGCCGACAGAGACGAAAGATTGTAGAGCAATTGCTTTGCCTAATTGGGGATGGGCCGCCAATTACCAAGGTTTCCCGGCCTTGCGGCAAGCATTTCGGAGTCGTGCGCCGCTGGACGAAGAATGCGGCCGGTCGCATGGCAAAAAAAACCCGCCATCGAAGGCGGGTCAAGTCGCTGCGCTCGTTCTTTTCATCGCGCCGGCGCGTGCCGGTCGCGATGATGTCTTCAGTGCGTCATTCGACGTGCTCGCCATGCAAGGTGACGTCGAGGCCTTCGCGTTCCTGTTCTTCGGTGACGCGCAAGCCCATGACCATGTCGATGACCTTCAGCAGGATGAAGCTGACGACGCCCGAGTAGATCAGCGTGACGATCACGCCCTTCGCCTGCACGAGCAGGCTGCCGTCGAAACCGCCGATGTCCTTCACCGCGAACACGCCGGTCAGAAGTGCACCGATGATCCCGCCGACGCCATGCACGCCGAACGCGTCGAGCGAGTCGTCGTAGTTGAACTTGTGCTTGAGCCAGGTGGCCGACCAGAAGCAGACCACGCCCGCGACGATGCCGATCACGATCGCGCCCGTCACGCCGACGAAGCCCGAAGCAGGCGTCACCGCAACCAGACCCGCGACCGCGCCCGAGATGATGCCGAGCACCGACGGCTTGCCCTTCGTGATCCACTCCGCGAACATCCAGCCGAACGCGGCGAACGCGGTGGCGATCTGCGTCGTCAGCATCGCGAAGCCGGCACGGCCGTCAGCCGCCACCGCCGAACCCGCGTTGAAGCCGAACCAGCCGACCCACAGCATCGACGCGCCGATCAGCGACAGCACCAGGTTGTGCGGCGCCATCACTTCGCGACCATAGCCGACGCGCTTGCCAAGGACGATACAGCACATCAGGCCCGCGATACCCGCGTTGATGTGAACCACCGTGCCGCCCGCGAAATCCAGCACGCCCGCCGATGCCAGCCAGCCGGTCGGTTCCCAGACCATGTGGGCGATCGGCGAATAGACGAGCAGCGACCACAGCGCCATGAAGACGAGCATCGCGGAAAACTTCATGCGGTCGGCGAATGCACCGGTGATAAGCGCCGGCGTGATGATCGCGAACGTCAGCTGGAACGCGAAGTAGACGGACTCCGGAATGGTCGAGGCGAGATGGCTGACGGTGAGCGTCGTCGCCTTGTCGCCCTTGACGTAGGCCAGGCCGTGCAGGAACACGCGCGAGAAGCCGCCGAGGAACGAGCCGCCCGGCGTGAACGCGATGCTGTAGCCGACGACCGTCCAGAGAATCGTGACCAGGCAGCAGATGGCGAAGCTCTGCATCACGGTGGCGAGGACGTTCTTCTTGCGGACCATGCCGGCGTAGAAGAGCGCGAGGCCCGGAATCGTCATGAACAGCACGAGTGCGACGGAAGTCAGCATCCACGCGGTGTCGCCGGAACTGATCTTCGATGAATCGACCATGAACGGTTCGGTCGGCGCGGCGGGTGCTGCCTCGGATGCGGCCTGGGCAGCCGATGCCGCGTCCGCCGACGAAGCCATCGCCGTATTGGCGCTGGCCGGCGCGCTCGCGGCCGACGCGGCGTCCGTTGCAGGCGCCGACGCGGCGGCCGGAGCCGACGCGTCCTGAGCGAGAGCGGTGCCGGCGGTCGCGCCGGCAAGCGCGGTCGCCACCAACAATGACATCAAAAAGTTACGCATTCTTCTGGTTCCTCTTATCGCCGATTTTTCTTAGAGCGCGTCCGCGCCGGTCTCGCCGGTACGAATGCGAATGACCTGCTCGATCGCGGTCACGAAGATCTTTCCGTCGCCGATCTTGCCCGTGCGCGCGGCACGCTCGACGGCTTCGATCGCCTGGTCGACGATGTCGTCCGACACGGCCGCCTCGATCTTCACCTTCGGCAGAAAGTCGACGACGTATTCCGCGCCGCGATACAACTCCGTATGCCCCTTCTGGCGGCCGAAGCCTTTCACCTCGGTCACGGTGATCCCCGACACGCCGATCGCCGATAACGCTTCACGCGCTTCGTCCAGCTTGAACGGCTTGATGATTGCGGTAATGAGCTTCATGTATCCCTCGCTGTGGTTTCCTGATCTTTCCGCGTGCCGTTCGGTGAAAAAGCGTGCAGAAAAGGTCGCGCCGTTTATGCAACTCCGATGCCATGCTAATAACGACGCGGGTTTGCGGGATTTCGGCACGAAACGGGCGTTGCCTCTGCCGAATGGCTAAAGCGGCAGTTACGCGCTGGCGGAGGGGCAGGTTCATTGCTAGAGTGGTCCCGAAGTCCCCGTAATAAGGGCAGGGACGGCGAAGAAGGCTCAACGCCGGCGCTAAAATCGCGTCGCCTTCGGGACTGCCCCGCCGTGCGTCGCCGCATTGCATCGACGCACCAATATCGACCATTCGAAAGCGCGGGGCACTGACCTAACGATGAATGCACATTATTTGTGCACAAGGGAGAAAACGATGAAGCAGCCCAACGACGTATTCAACGACCTTCAGCAGAAAATGAGCGAACTGTTTCGCAATTCGCCGGCGAAGGACGTCGAAAAAAACATGAAGGCGATGCTCCAGCAGGGCTTCTCCAAGCTCGACCTCGTCACGCGCGAGGAATTCGACACGCAGACGCAAGTGCTCGTGCGCACCCGCGCGCGTCTCGAAGAGCTGGAAAAGCGCGTCGCGCAACTCGAACAGCGGACCGTGAGCGGCGGCACGTCGCAGGACTGACACGCCCGCCCTTTTTCTCGTATCCGGCCGGCGAGCCGTGAAGTCCTAGTCTCATTGCCGGCGCGGCTTTTCGGTCGCGCCGTATCGGGTGAAATCATGTCGCTTGCCGTGGTACGCAGCCGCGCGCCCGCGCCTGGGCGCGCGCCGGAAGTCGTCGTCGAAGTCCATTTGGCCAACGGGTTGCCGTCGTTCTCGATCGTCGGCCTTCCCGATCTCGAAGTCCGCGAAAGCCGCGAGCGCGTGCGCGCCGCGCTTCAGAACTGCGGCTTCGACTTTCCCGTCAGCCGCATCACCGTCAATCTCGCGCCCGCCGATCTTCCGAAAGAGTCAGGCCGCTTCGACTTGCCGATCGCGCTCGGCATTCTCGCCGCGAGCGGGCAGATTCCGGCTGAATCGCTGGCGCATCGCGAGTTCGCGGGAGAGTTATCGCTGACGGGCGCGCTACGGCCAATGCGCGGCGCCTTCGCGATGGTTTGCGGCGCGGCCCGCCAATATGCGAGTTCCGATTCGCGCGTCCCCGATATCTACCTTCCACTCGCAAGTGCTGCCGAAGCCGCACTGGTGCCGGGCATCGGCGTGTACGGTGCGGACGATCTTCGCGCGCTGTGCGCTCATCTCAACGGCGTGCCCGATGCGCGCCTTAGTCCGGTGCAGGCCGCGACGCTTTCAGATGCGACCGCCGTTTCATCGCCCGATCTCGCGGACGTGATCGGCCATCCCGGTGCGCGGCGGGCGCTCGAAGTCGCGGCGGCGGGCGGGCATCATCTGCTGATGGTCGGACCGCCCGGCGCAGGCAAGTCGATGCTCGCCACGCGACTTCCCGGCCTCCTCCCGCCGATGACCGACGACGAAGCGCTGACTTCCGCCGCCATCCTCTCGGCGAGTTCGATCGGCTTCACGCCCGCGCAGTGGCGTCAGCGTCCATTCCGCGCGCCGCATCATTCGTCGAGTTCCGTCGCGCTCGTCGGCGGACGCAATCCGCCGCAGCCGGGCGAAATCACGCTGGCGCATCTGGGCGTCCTGTTTCTCGACGAATTGCCCGAATTCGACCGCAAAGTCCTCGAAACCCTTCGCGAGCCACTGGAGGCCGGGCGCATCACCATTTCGCGCGCCGCTCAACAGGCGGATTTTCCGGCCGCATGTCAGCTCGTCGCGGCGATGAACCCCTGCCCGTGCGGTTGGCGCGGCGATCCGGGCGGGCGTTGCCGCTGCTCGCCGGAAATCGCCGCCCGGTATCTGCGCAAGCTTTCCGGTCCGCTGATGGATCGCATCGATATTCAGATCGAGTTGCCCGCGTTGTCGCCGGCGGAGTTGTCGGCGCGGACCGCGAAGCGCGGCGAGTCGAGTGCGCAAGTCGCGGGGCGCGTCGCCGTGGCGCGCGACATTCAGTTGCGGCGGCAGGGCAAGACGAACCGCGAACTCGACGGACGCGAGGCCGACGATGTCTGCCGCCCCGATGCAACCGGCGAATCGCTGTTGCGATCGGCGGGCGAGCGATTCGGCTGGTCGGCGCGCGCCTACTATCGCGTACTCAAGGTCGTCCGCACGATCGCCGACCTCGCAGGGGCCGAGACGCCGGATGCGTCGCATGTCGCGGAGGCGGTCCAGTATCGGCGTGCGGTGTCGATCGTCTGACTGGGGACCGCGAAAGAATGCTTGTCAAGACTTGACTTATGCACACGAAGGCGATCTGCACCGGCGCGTGACCGACTCCCACCGCCTCGGCATGCGCATTTCACAGACCATTGATTTTATTGAATTAATTAACTTGCCGAGAACGAGGGCAAAGTAAGCGCAACCGCGCGACTCGGGCTTTTGATGCCTGCCGCACACTCTTTTCCACAAAGTTATCCACAGATATTGTGGATAGTGAAAAAAGCCCTGACAAATCCGTGCATTACGCGCCGTTGCTTCGAAGGAACTTTCAGTGCGCGCAGTTGCCGACACACCCTTTTAACTCGGCGTTAACTTAATTCGAGGCATTCCTCTAAAAAAGTTTGAAGGACGTAAAGAACTGGTCGGCCTGCTCGGCTGGCGGCGTCTTGTCCGCGACGATGGCCAGTTGATAGACATGCGCACCGCGCGCGACGAAGCGTGCCTGAATCGTCCGCGCCTCGCGCTTATCACCGCTTTGGCCCGTTACCCGCATCTCGCTGCCCAGCACGCGGCCACCGGCGGCAAGCTCGATCTGCGTCGCGCGAGCGTCCGGCCGCGCGTTCACGTTCCGCGCAAGGCCCCGTTCGAGATAGTCGAGCGCCGCGCGCTGGAGTTGCGGATCGGCGCTCGGCAGGACGACCGTGCCGACGGCGAACACCGCGTCGTTGGCTTCGGCGGTTTGCATGCGCATCGTCATCGACTGGCCCGCGATTTCGACTTTGCGTTCCGCCGCGCGGGGCTTCGCGGGCAGCGTCACTTCGTAGCCGTCGTCGTTGTTCTGAATCGTTCGCCAGTCGTAAGAAGGCGTGCAGGCGACGAGCGCAGTGCAAGCCAGCGACGCGCACACCGCCGCAACCGGCGATGCAAAACCTGCGGCAAAACGGCGCACATTCCCCGCGATGGAAGTTGAAACTCGCTTCATATCGATCGATGCCAGGAAAAGCATCATTATCGCGCCGCAGCGTCGCCCCTCGTGGCTACTGGCGCGAGCCGTCGACTGTGACGCCGCATTGGGCGATTGGCGTAGAATGCTTGGCACGTTTCTTTGCGATTGCGCCCGTCGCGGCGCTCGAGTCCGCAATTCGAGGTTCCACATGTCCCAAACCACCGAAGCCACTTCCGCACGCGCGAAGAGTCCGTTGCGTTACATCGTGATGGCGCTGATTGCCGGCGTGATCGCGTGCACCGGCTATTTCGCGTTCGGCGGCCAGCAGCGCGTACCCGATGCCACGTTCACGCTGCTGTCGGGTCAAAAAATCTCGACCTCGGCCGACCTGAAAGGGAAGGTCTATCTCGTCAATTTCTGGGCGACGAGCTGCGAGACCTGCATGAAGGAAATGCCCGACATGATCAACACGTACAACAAGTTCAAGGGGCGCGGCCTGGAATTCGTCGCCGTGGCGATGAGCTACGACGCCCCGATGTACGTCAGCAACTACGCGCAAACGCGCAATCTGCCGTTCAAGGTCGCCATGGACGACGGCAGCGCCGCCAAGCAGTTCGGCAACGTGCAGCTCACGCCGACGACCTTCGTCATCGACAAGAACGGCAAGATCCTGAAGCGCTATGTCGGCGAACCGACGTTCGCGGAACTCGACGCGCTGCTGGACAAGGCGCTCGGCTCTGCAGCCTGAGCCTCATCGCACGATGAACAACGCCCGCTTCGGCGGGCGTTGTCGTTTGTATCGCGTCTAGCGGTCGGAGTCGCCCTTTGCCGCGAGCCCGTACCGCTTGATCTTCTCGTAAAGCGTCGCCTTGCCGACCTGCAAGCGATCCGCCGCCACCGCGACCGCGCCGCCGCACTGTTCCAGCGTTTCCCCGATGACCGCGCGTTCGAACTGCTCGGTGCGCTCCTTGAGCGATTGCGTCGTCGAATCTGCCGATGCGCCGATATCGTCGATGACGCCGAGCACCATCCGGTCCGCCGCGTTGCGCAGTTCGCGCACGTTGCCGGGCCACTCGCGCTGCATCAGTTCGGCGCGCTGGCGGTCGGTGATGAGCGGCGCGGGCCGCTCGTAACGCACGGCGGCATCGAGCAGAAAGTGTTCGAAAAGCGGCACGATGTCCTCGCGGCGCTCGTTGAGCGGCGGCAGCGTGATCGTCACGACATTGAGCCGATACAGCAGATCGCGCCGGAACGTTCCCTGGGCGACGTGTTCGTTCATGTCGCCCTTTGCCGCCGCCACGACGCGCAGATTCGCCCGCACCGGCTGATTCGAGCCGAGCCGTTCGAGCACGCCGTCCTGCAGCACGCGCAGCAGTTTCACCTGTAGCGAAAGCGGCATGCTCTCGATTTCATCGAGAAAAAGCGTGCCGCCCGACGCGTGCTCCAGCTTGCCGATGCGCCGCTTCTGCGCTCCGGTGAACGCGCCCGCTTCGAAGCCGAACATCTCGGATTCGAACATCGGCTCCGGCAGCGCGCCGCAATTCACCGCGATAAAAGGCTTGTCGCGACGCGGCGACAAATCGTGCAGGCTGCGCGCGATCAGTTCCTTGCCCGCGCCGGTATCGCCGTTGATGAGCACGGATGCATCCGTCGGCGCGACGTTCGCGATCAGCCGGCGCACCTGCTCGATCGCCGGGCTGCGGCCGATGATGCGCGGCGCCACGCTGCTCTGCTCCGCCAGTTCGCGCCGCAACGCCTGATTTTCGAGCACGAGCTTGCGGCGCTCCAGCGCGCGCCGCACCGCTTCGACGAGCCGCTCGGACGCGAACGGCTTCTCGATGAAGTCGTATGCGCCGTCGCGCATCGCCTGGACGGCCATCGAAATATCGCCGTGACCGGTGACGAGCAGCACGGGCACCTCTGGCGCGCGCTCGCGGCACTGCGCAAGCAGATCGAGACCGCTTGCGCCGGGCAGCCGGATATCGCTGACGATCACGCCGGGAAAATTCACGTCGATGGCGCGCGCAGCCGATTCGACGCTTCCGTGGCCCGTCACGTCGAAGCCCGCGAGTTGCAGGCTCTGGACGCTCGCGCGCCGCACGAGTTCGTCGTCTTCGATGAAGATCACCTGCAAGCCGGTGGTCATGGTCTGGCCTCGATTCAGTTTTCTATGCACGACGCAGCGTCAACACGAATTCTGCGCCGTGCGAGCGATCGGCGTCGGCCTGCGTGCCGCCTTCCGGGCCATCCGCGACGATCGGCGCGACGACGTTGCGCGCGACGAGCGTGCCGCCGTAATCCCGCGCAATCGCCGATGAAATCGCGAGCCCGAGGCCGAGTCCGTGACCCGTCTCCTTCGTCGTGAAGAACGGTTCGAACAGATGCGGCAACGCATCGGCGGGAATGCCGGGACCGTTGTCGCGCACGATGATCTCGACCGCGTCCGGCCGCGCGTCCAGTTCGATGACGATGCGCGGGGCATCGCAGGAAGCCACGGCGTCGAGCGCATTGCCGATCAGGTTGATGAGCACCTGCTCCAGCCGCAGATCCTCGCAGCGCACATGAATGGCCGCACCGTCGCCTTCGAGTTCGGGCGCGACGTCGAGCGTGACGTTCTTCAGACGCGGACCGAGCATCGCGAAGACATTGCGCAGCGCGCGGGCCACGTCCGTGCGCGCGTTCTTCGGGCGCGCCTTCGCGACGAACAGCTTCAACTGATTCGTGATCTTGCCCATGCGCTCGGTCAGCGAGGCAATCGCTTCGAGATTTTCCCGCGCCGCCGCCTGATCGCCGCGATCGATCAACACGCGCGTGTTGTCCGAAAAACTGCGCAGCGCAGCGAGCGGCTGATTGAGTTCATGCGTGATGCCGGCGGCCATCTGTCCGAGCGCGGCGAGCTTGCTGGCCTGGATCAGTTCGTCGTGAGCGGCGCGCAGGTCCTGTTCGGCGCGCGTGCGCTCGTTCACTTCCTTCGTCAGTTGCGCGTTCGCCTGCGACAAATCGGCGGTGCGCTCCGCGACGCGCTGATTCAATTCCGCATACGCCGTCTGCAGCATCTCGCGGCTGCGGATCATCTCGCGCACGCGCGCGCGGCGCATGCGCCAGTAGAACGCCAGCAAGCACAGCGACAGAAACACGAGCGCGGTCACGACGACCGCCGTCTGCGCGGCGCTTTCGATGGGATCGAGCGGCGCCATCGTGATCAATTGCCAGTCCGGTTCGCCGATGGAGCGTCGCGTCGCGAGGAAACTCGGCGCGTTCAATCCGCCGCCGACGCGCACGATCTGCGCGCCGCCTTCGAGCGTCTCGACGACGGACATCGGCAGCGGCGTGATCGGCTGCTGCGCGTACTGGCGCGTCGAATAGACCGACGCCTCGACGCTCTGCGGCAGCGGCCGCACCGTGTGATATTTCCAAGACGGCACCGACGACAGAAAGATCACGCCGTGATCGTCGGTGACGAGCAGCGGTTCCGACGCATCCGCGCCCTGCAGCCATTCGAGGTTCAGCTTGACGACGGCCACGCCGATCAGATCGTGCGAGCCTTCCCGATACACCGGCTGCGAGATGTAATAGCCCGGCTCCAGCGAAATCGTGCCGAGTCCGAAGAAACGTCCGACGCCGCCTTTCATGGCATCGACGAAATACGGCCGGAAGTGATATTCCACGCCGACGAAGCTGTCGGGCCCGCGCCAGTTGCTCGCCGCGACGCAAAAGCCATCGGCGCGGATCAGATAGGTCGCGGTCGCGTGCGAGCGGCGATTGAGGTCTTCGAGATAGCGGTTCGCGCGATCGACGTTGCGCGCATCGGGCGCGGCCAACACGTCCTGCACGAACGGGTGGCGTGAAAGAAGGTACGGAAGGTATTCGTAGCGGTCGAGCGTGCTCTTGAGCGTGCTCGTCGTGCGGTCGACGCGGGCGGCCGCATTGCGCCGCAACTCGTCGATACCGCGCTGCCATGCGATATGCCACGTGAGCGCGCAGCACGCCGTGAGCAGCGCAAGCAGCGCGAAGAACACGAGGATGCGGCGCGTCACTTGAACAGATTCCCGCGAGTGAGAATCCGTCATTGTGGCATACGCGTTTTCGGGGTACGCCGGGCCTGACGCGTGCGGCGAAGCATTCGCCGATCGATGCTTCGCCGCGCGTTGCATGGCTTTACCGGCGCGGATCGCTTAGACGGTTTCCGCTTCGGTGTCGTCGCCGCCGCGACTCAGCGCGGCGCGCAACTTGTTGCGGTCGAGCTCGCGCTCCCACGCCGACACCACCACCGTCGCCACGCCATTGCCGACGATATTCGTCAGCGCGCGGCATTCGCTCATGAAGCGGTCGATGCCGAGAATCAGCACCATGCCGGACAGCGGAATGGTCGGCACCACGGCGAGCGTCGCCGCCAGGGTGATGAAGCCCGCGCCCGTCACGCCGCTTGCGCCCTTCGAGGTCAGCATCGTGACCGCGAGAAGCGTCAACTGCTGTCCCCAGGACAGGTCCGTATTCGTCGCCTGCGCGATGAACAGCACGGCCATCGTCATGTAGATGTTGGTGCCGTCGAGGTTGAACGAATAGCCGGTCGGCACGACGAGACCCACGACCGAACGCGAGCAGCCGAGCTTTTCAAGCTTGAGCATCAGTTGCGGCAGCGCGGCTTCGGACGAACTCGTGCCGAGCACGATCAGCATCTCTTCCTTGATGTACGCAATGAAGCGCAGCACCGAGAACCCGACCATCCGCGCGATGGTGCCCAGCACCACGATGACGAACACGATCGACGTCAGATAGAACGTGCCGATGAGCTTGAGCATCGGCACGAGCGAGCCGATGCCGTACTTGCCGATGGTGAACGCCATCGCGCCGAACGCGCCGATCGGCGCGAGCTTCGTAATGATGCCGACCATGCCGAACAGCACGCCGGACAGACCTTCGATGAACGTCGTCACCACCTTGCCGCGCTCGCCGAGATGCGCGAGCACCGAGCCGAACAGCAGCGCGATCAGCAGGATCTGCAGGATTTCGCCTTGCGAGAACGCCGACACGAGCGTGTCCGGAATGAGGTGCATGAAGAAGTCGACCGTGCTCTGGCCGTGCGCCTTTGCGGCGTAGGTATCGATCGCCTTGTGGTCGAGCGTGGCCGGATCGACGTTGAAGCCGACGCCCGGCTTCAGCACGTGCGTGGCGATCAGGCCGAGAACCAGCGCGAACGTCGACACGACCTCGAAATACAGCAGCGCCTTGCCGCCCACGCGCCCGACTTTCTTCATGTCCTCCATCCCGGCGATGCCGGTGACGACGGTGCAGAAGATGATCGGTCCGATGACCATCTTGATGAGCTTGATGAAGGCGTCACCGAGCGGTTTCATGTCGGTGGCGAGCGAGGGATAGAAATGCCCGAGCAAGATGCCGATGGCGATGGCAGCGAGCACCTGCACGTACAGGACTTTATAGAAAGGTTTCTTCACGATGGTTCCAGACAAGATCAGGCAGTTGGCAAAAGAGCGCCAGCGGCGAGCCGCGAAGAGCGGGCAAAGCGTCGTTGCGCGGGGAAGCCGCGCACGCCGGATCGCGTCGCGTAAGCGAGAGCCGCTACGTCGACGGATTTATGGACGGCTGGATGCGAAAGGGGTCATCGGCGTGTCTCCTTGACTTTTATGGGCGGCTTCGCGGGCCGTGCCTTTCTCATTGCAAGGGCGATGCCAGCTTCGTTTTTCGCCTAAGTGCTTGTCACGCCGAGGTTTTTTGCAGGACTGATGCGCGGGCAGTCCCGGTTTCCGGAAATCCGGAACGCGGGCGTCCGAGGCTCTGGACAATTCGAACGCCCGAAAAAAAACCCACGTCACCGTGGGTTTTCTTTGCTGCGCGAAGCGCACGCTCTCTTCAAACGACTCCAGCGCCGTGCGCCTGAACGTCCGCGTGATAGCTCGAGCGCACCATCGCGCCGACCGCCGCGTGCGTGAAGCCCATCTTGTACGCTTCTTCCTCGTACATCTTGAACGTGTCCGGATGCACGTAAGCCCGCACCGGCAAATGGTGCTCGGACGGCTGCAAGTACTGGCCGATCGTCAGCATATCGACGTCGTGCGCCCGCAGATCGCGCATCACCTGGAGAATTTCTTCCTCGGTTTCGCCGAGGCCGACCATCAGGCCCGACTTCGTCGCGACTTCGGGATGCAGCGCCTTGAAGTCCTTCAGCAGCTTCAGCGAGTGGTGATAATCCGAGCCCGGCCGCGCTTCCTTGTAGAGACGCGGCACCGTTTCGAGGTTGTGATTCATCACGTCGGGCGGAGCGGCGGTCAGGATGTTGATCGCGCGATCCAGACGCCCGCGGAAATCCGGCGTGAGAATTTCGATGCGCGTTTCCGGCGAATGCTCGCGCACCTGCCGGATACACTCGACGAAATGCGCCGCGCCGCCATCGCGCAGATCGTCACGGTCGACGCTCGTAATCACGACGTACTTCAGCTTCAGCGCGCCGATGGTGCGCGCGAGGTTGATCGGCTCTTCGGCGTCGAGCGGATCGGGGCGGCCGTGACCGACATCGCAGAACGGGCAGCGGCGCGTGCACTTGTCGCCCATGATCATGAACGTGGCCGTGCCCTTGCCGAAACATTCGCCGATGTTCGGGCAACTCGCCTCTTCGCACACCGTATGCAGGTTGTGCTCGCGCAGAATCTGCTTGATCTCGTAGAACCGCGAGTTGCCCGTCGCCGTGCGCACGCGAATCCAGTCCGGCTTCTTGAGCTTCTCGATCGGCACGACCTTGATCGGAATGCGCGATGTCTTCGCCTGCGCCTTCTGCTTCGCGGTTGCGTCGTAAGCAGCGGTGGTGGGAACAGGCGCCGATGAAGCGGTGTCGCCGGCCAGGTTTGCGGTTGCGTCAGTCATTCGGTTGGTCCGGTAGATGCAGCGAAACGGCTCGCGCCGTCTTGCGGTTGAGCGGCGGCGCCCTGTGAGCCGTCAATCTGAAGCGCCAGTCTTTCGGCAAGCGTGAGCGCCACGTCGTGCCAGTCGGCGGTGACGCCGAGCGTCGCCATGTCGACCGTTTCGAGTCCCGCGTAGCCGCACGGGTTGATCGCGAGGAACGGTCGCAGATCCATCTTCACGTTCAGGCTGACGCCGTGATAGCTGCAGCCATTGCGGATCTTGAGCCCGAGCGCGGCAATCTTCGCGCCCTCATGCGCCTGATGCAGACGAACGTTCGCGCCTTGCTGCGCCTGCTCCGGCGACGGCGTCGCGACGTAAATGCCGGGCGCGCCAGCCTTGCGGTCGGTCGCGAGATTATACGTCGCGAGCGTTTCGATGACGGCCTCTTCGATGCGCCGCACCAGCTCGCGCACCATCAGCTTGCGGCGGCGCAAGTCGAACAGCAGGTAAGCGACGATCTGCCCCGGCCCGTGATACGTGATCTGCCCGCCGCGATCCACCTTGACGAGCGGAATGCCGCTGTCGGCCAGCAAGAGGTGCGCGGGATTGCCCGCGAGCCCGAGCGTGAACACCCGGGGATGTTCGACTAGCCAGATTTCATCGGGCGTGTCCGGCGTGCGGGCGTCGGTGAACGCGCGCATCGCGTCGAAACTTTCGCCGTACGGCTCGACGCCGCGCCAGCGCAGCCTGACGTCGTGCAGCACGTCGACGTTATCGGGGGAAGGCTCGGGGGAGAAGGCAAGCGGCGTGGCGGACATGGTTCCGGTAGTTTACCGAAATCGCTCCATGCCCGCCCGTGGTGGAAGGAAACGCGCGCTCAGACGGTGCGCCAGCCGGCGCGCGCACGCTGCGTGAGGCGCTCGATCGCGCTCGACAGCCACCGGATCGCGCGTTCGTCGCGGCGCGGCATCATCGTGAAGACGATGCACGCCGGCTTGTCGCCCTCCACCGATAGCCACAAGCGTTCGCGGCTGCGCAGCTTGAGGCGATCGCCGGGTGCGAGCCAGTAATCCTCGATATCGTCGCTGCGCGTCGCCCAGACCGGGCCGCCATGAACGGTGAGCCGCGTGCTGCGCGCGATGCGCATCGGCACCGTTTCGCCCGGCTTGATTTCAAACGTGATGCTTGTCGATATTTCTCGCATGACCCACTCCGCCAAGGAACGTTTCGATGACTACAATCCTAGGCGTAGCAAGGCATCCGACAAAACGATCAATTTTCACCGCTATGTGAGCCGAATTGACAAACGCCTCGACATCGATCCACATGGACCTGCGCCAGTTGCCCGCGTTGAACGCGCTGCGCGCCTTCGAAGCCGCCGCGCGCCACGAGAGCTTCTCGCGCGCCGCCGACGAACTCTTCGTCACGCATGGCGCGGTCAGCCATCAGATTCGCGCGCTCGAAGCGGAGTTGGCCGTCACGCTGTTCGCCCGCGACGGCAAGCGCGTGCGCCTGACCGACCGTGGCCGCCAGTACGCGGCGGATGTGCGCGCGGCCCTCGTCGCAATGGCCGAATCGACGCGACGCATCCGCGCGGGCGATCGCGACCGGCGGCTGGTCGTATCGACGATTCCGTCGTTCTCCGCGCGCTGGCTGACCTCGCGCGTGGGCGGTTTCATCGAGAGGCATCCAGAATTCGATCTCGAATTGCTGTCGACCAGTTCGCTCACCGATTTCAACCGCGACGATGTCGATCTGGCCATCCGCTTCGGTTTCGGCAAATACGCAGGCGTGCACGCCGAACCCTTGCTCGACGAAGTGTTCTTCCCGGCCTGCTCGCCGCGTTTCAACGGCGGCCAGCTGCCTCGCGCACCGGCCGATCTGCCGAATTTCCAGCTCCTTCGTTCGAGCGACGAACTCTGGCGCCCGTGGTTCGACGCAGCCGGTCTCCCCGACGTGCCCGAGCCGAAGCGCGGCGTCTTATACGAGGATTCGTCGAATTTGCTGCAGGCGGCCATCGATGGCCAGGGGATTGCGCTCGTGCGGCGCTCGCTCGCGATGCAGGAAATCATCGCGGGAAGGCTGGTGCGGCTTTTCAACGTGGACGGTCCGAGCCCGTGGACCTATTTCTTCGTCTGCCTGCCCGAGTTGCTGGGGACGGCCCGCGTTCAGGCGTTTCGTGAATGGATTTTCGCGGAAGCGGAACAGTTCCGCCTGCTCTACGAGCGCACCCCCGCCGTGTGCGATGCGCCCGCAGGCAATCTCAGAGCACTACCTTGACCATCGGATGACCGGTGAGCGCGCGATAGATGTCGTCCAGATGCGCGCGATTCTGCGCGCGCACGGTGCACGTGAGCCCGGTGTAATTGCCGCCCGACGACGGCCGCGTTTCGACGCGCGTCACGTCGAACTCGCCGTCGAACTCGCGAATAACCGTGACGATGGTGTCCTGAAATTCGGGGTGCGACTTGCCCATCACCTTGATCGGGAAATCGCACGGAAAATTGAAGAGGTCGTCGGTGCTGGAAGGTTGTTTGGTGGAATCGGACATGGCTTTCTCCTTAACCTGCGCGGCTCGCCTGATTCGCGAATTCCCGCGCCTTCGCCCGCTGGTAGGCATCGTATAGCGCAGCATAGACCGGGCCGGGACGTCCGCCGCCGACGCGCTTTCCATCGAGCGTCGTAATCGGCATGACTTCCTTCGTCGCCGAACTGATCATGACTTCATCGGCGGCGCGCAGCTCGGCCTCGGTGACGTCGCGTTCCTCGAACGGAATGCCCGCCTCGGCCGCCAGTTCCTCGATCAGCCCGTAGCGGATGCCTTCGAGAATGCGCGGTCCGCGCGGCGCGCCCAGCAGCGTGCCGCCTGCAACAATCCACACATTTGAGGATGATCCTTCGGTAAGCAAGCCGTCGCGCAACTGGATGGTTTCGAGCGCGTCGTGTTCCGCCGCGTGTTGCGCCATCAGCACGTTGCCGAGCAACGATATCGATTTGATGTCGCAATGCAGCCAGCGTTTGTCCTCGGCGGTCACGGCCACCGCGCCTTGCGCGCGGCTTGCGTCGCTCGGATAGGCGACCTGACTCAGCATCACGAACACGGTCGGCGTGATGCCCGCAGGAAAGGCGTGCCCGCGCTTCGCCGCGACGCCGCGCGTGACCTGAATATAGACGAGCGCATCGCCGGGGCCGGCGTTCGCCTCGATCGCGCGATGAATCAGCGCGCGCCAGCCGGCATCGTCGAAAGGATTGTCGATGCGAATCTTGCCGAGACTGCGATTCAAGCGCGCAAGATGCTGCGCGAGCCGGAACGGCAGACGCGCACCGCCGGCCTGCGCGTAGAGCGGCACGACTTCATAGACGCCGTCGCCGAAGATGAACCCGCGATCCAGCACCGGAATGCGCGCTTCGGAAAGCGGCCCCCATTCGCCGTTCAGGTAGACCGTCGGGTCGAATACATCGGCGTGGTTCGGATTCATCGTTGCCGCTCCGTTCGGAAACAAACGCGTATTACTTCCGCTTCTGCCACATCAGCAGCGCGGAATCCCACAGGCGGCCAAAGAGGCCCGCTTCCGGCACTTCCTGCAGCGCGACGAGCGGGAACTGCGCGACTTCCTTGCCATCGGCCATCATCCGGACGGTGCCGACCTGCTGGCCCTTCTTCACCGGCGCGATGATCAGATCGTTGCGCGTGATCGTCGGCTTCACCTTGTCGCCGAGACCCTTCGGCACGGTGATGTACTGATCCGTCGATACGCCCGCCTGCACGTTGTCCGCCGCGCCCTTGTACACGCGCGGCGATTCGACCACCTGATTCGCCTTGAAGAGACGCAGCGCGTCATACGCGGTGTAACCGTAGCTCAGCATCTTCAGGCTGTCCTGCACGCGCGCCGATTCCTTCGGCTCGCCCATCATCACGGCGACGAGACGGCGGCTCGCGTCCGGCGTGCCGACGAGCGGGCGCTTGGCCGTCGCGATCAGGCAGTAGCCAGCGGCTTTCGTGTGGCCGGTCTTCAGGCCATCGACGCTGGAGTCGAGCCACAACAGGCGGTTGCGGTTCGGCTGCTTGATCTTGTTATACGTGAACTCGCGCTCCGAGAAGATGCTGTAGTACTCGGGGAAGTCGCGGATCAGGCGCGTCGACAGCACGGCGAGATCGCCTGCCGTGGTGTAGTGCTGCGGATCGGGCATGCCGTTCACGTCGGCATAGTGCGTGTGCTTCATGCCGATGCGCTGCGCGGCGCCGTTCATCAGATTGACGAAGTTCGCCTCGCTGCCGCCGACCAGTTCCGCCAGCGCGATGGCCGCGTCATTGCCCGACTGGATGATCATGCCGTACACGAGGTCATGCACCGTGACGGGCTTGTTCGCCTCGATGAACATGCGCGACTCGTCCGTCCGCACGCGGCGCACGGCCTCGCTCGGCATCACGGTCTGATCCATGTTGATCTTCTTCGCTTTCAGCGCGTCGAAGACGAGATAAGCGGTCATCAGCTTGGTCAGCGATGCCGGTTCGACGCGCTCGTCGGGATTGCCCGATGCGAGCACCTGATTGCTGGTGGCGTCGACGAGCACCCACGAGCGGGCCGTCACCGCGGGCGGCGGCACTTGCGCAAATGCGCTCGCGGCGGCGAACACCGCCGGCAACACGATGGCGGCCTTCAGTGCGCGAAGCCTTACAGAAGCAGCAGGAGCGGAAACAGAAACGGACGGGACAGAAAAGCCGGAAGGGAAAAAGCGCATAGGATCGGTCGGCAGAAAGTGCGTCGGCGCTTCGCCTGGAATGATCCAGGGCGGCGAAGCGCGGGTTGAACAGGCAGACCGTCGATGCCGGTCGGCGCTTTGCCTGGTTGTCCGGGAGCCGGACAACCGGCACTTGCGGTGCCGCAGCGAAGAGCGCTCATTCGACAGACAGCCGCGCCATCGGTTCTCAAACGTTTGTTTTCGAAACGTCGCGTTGGCCGGCATGGGAGCCGGCGCTCAGGCGTCGGGCTTTTCGCCGAAACCGATCCGCTCTCGCTTTGCGGCAAGCAGAACGCAAGCTGAACGCGAACGGGCGGCGAAAAAATTCTGCGCCATTATACGCGCGGCTCAGAGCGCCTTTGCGGCCAATCTGCCCGTGATCCGCCCGAATTTGCGCTTTTCAGGCGATGCCTATGCACGTTTCCAAGGTCGATTCACGCGAGGCGTTACCGCCATGCGTCGACGATCACGCGCTTCAGGATATGCAGCTTGCGGTGAAAGAAGTGTTCGCCGCCGGGAATCACGACGACCGGCAATTCCTGCGGACGCGCCCAGTCGTAGACGGATGCGATCGGCACGGTGTCGTCCACTTCGCCGTGGATCACGAGCGTGTTCTCGGGCGCCGGAGCCACCTCCCAGCGGCTCGCCGCCGTGCCGACGAACACCATGCGCTCGATCGCCTGCCCCTCGTCCATCATGCGTTTGGCGACGTGCGACAGCACGAAGGTGCCGAACGAAAAGCCCGCGAGCACGATAGGCACATCGCTTTGCCCGGGCTGCGCGCGCATGTGAGCGATGACCGCGAGCAGGTCTTCGCGCTCGCCGATGCCGTTGTCGTGCTCGCCTTCCGTCTGCCCGACGCCGCGGAAATTGGAGCGATAGGTCGTGTACCCGAGCTGAACGAAGGTCCGCGCGAGCGTCTGCGCCACCTTGTTGTCCATCGTGCCGCCGAAGAGCGGATGGGGATGCGCGACGAGCGCAATGCCTCGCGGCGCGGCGTCGGTCCGGTCGAGCGCGACCTCGATCTTGCCCACCGGCCCGTCGATCAGGAATTTTTCTGTTTGCGCGTTCATGCGGCGAGGCGTTCGTTAAACCGGTTGGTCGATGAGAAGACGCTCGACGATCTTCCCGTTGGCGAGATGCGAATCGACGATTTCGTCGATGTCCGTTTCATCGACATACGTGTACCACGTCCCCTCCGGATACACGACCACGACCGGTCCCAGCTCGCAGCGGTCGAGGCAGCCCGCCTTGTTGATCCGCACCTTGCCCTCGCCCGCGAGCCCGAGCTTCTTCACGCGCTTTTTCGCGTGCTCCTGCATCTCCTGCGCGTTGCAATTCGCGCAGCTCGGCCGCGTGGCGTCGGCGTCGCGCTGATTGAGGCAGAAGAACACGTGGTACTTGTAGAAAGAGTCCATGAGTATCGGGCGCGCCGGGCGAATGAGTGTCGGTCGATTATAGCGAGCGATGTTCCGGCCTGCCGTCAGCGCTCGTTGCCCGCGCCGCCCGCGTTGGCCACGCGCCGCCGCGTGAACCACGCCCGTTCCGCCGCCGACGCGAGCCAGCCGAGCGCCGCATACGGCCACACCCACGCGAGCCAGTGCAGCAGCCCGTTGAAGTGCAGATACCGCCCCTGCCGCCAGTCGGCGAGCACGATGTCGAAGTACGGATTCACCGGCAGCACATTGACGAGCGCGAGCCCGACGACGAGCGCCCCGCCTGCCAGCGCCGCCCGCAGCGCACGCGGCAGCGCGACCGACAGCACGCCCGCCGCCGCGCCGATGCCGATGCCTTCGAGCGCGCCATCGGTGGCCCAGTCGAATGTCAGGCCCGCGTGCGACTGCAGGAACGACGCGCCCGCTTTCGCGAACAGCGTCGCGACGATCAGGCCGAGCATCAGCCGGATGCGCGGCGCGCGTTCGCGCGTGAGCAGCGTCACGAGCACGAGCGCCGCGAAAAGATTCGACGACGTGATCAGCGCTTCCCATGAATCGTCGGGCAGCAGCGCGCCGAGCCGGTCCGGCCAGCTTTCGATGTCCCATGACGCGGGCGTCCAGACGAGGATCGCATCCTGCATCGCCGGATCGAGGTTCTCCCACAGGACGCGCGGCAGGTCGCCGCCGCCGAAGAGATACGGCGCGGGGAACATCGCCGCGAACGGCCACAACGCCGACAGCCCGATGACATACGCGCCATGCCGCTCGAACCACGTGAAGCGGATCCGCCTCAGCAAGCCCCGATCGAGCAGCGCGCTGGTCGCGGGCGCAACGAGCACGCCGCCCACGAGCGCGCCGAGCGCATTCGCGGCGAGATCGAGATTCGACGACACGCGCGTCGGCAGATAGGTCTGGATGGACTCCATCACGCCCGACAGCAAGCCGCCGCCGATAAACGCCGCGCACACCGCCGCCGCCCCACGCCAACGCGGATACAGCGCGAGCACGATCAGCGCGCCGAGCGGCATGTAACCCAACACGTTCGTGACGACGTCGAACGCGGTCACATATTGCGGAAGCGGATCGGTGAGAAACGCGAGCGGCCCGATGCCGAGCGATCGCCAGCCAGAAAACGGATAGAGCGAGCCGTACACGACGAGCGCCGCATACGCGATGAGCGCCTGCCGCGAAAACGCCGACGGGCGGCGCTGCCATTGCTTGATCGTCATGAGCCGCCCGAGCGCCTCCGTTCGAGCGACGTTGCGTGCGAGCGTGCGGGCGAAGTTGCGCGATGTGTCGATGTCATCGTGACGCGGCGAGCGGCTGCGCATCGAGCCACGCGCTCAGTTGTGCGATCAGATCGTCCGATGCCGCCGCGAGCGCGCGCGCCCCGCCGGGTGCGTCCGCAGTCGGCGCGGGCGCGCTCGCGGCGAACGCCCGCTGCGCGACCACTCGGCCCTGCTGCGTGAGCGTCGCGCGCACCGACACCGCGCCGTGGCTCCGCTCAGGCGCATCGAAGACCTGCTCGAAGCCGGTCAGTTCGACTTCCAGAAGCGCCGCGCGCACCGTATCGGCGCCCGTCAGCACCGGGCCGCGCGCCGCCAGCGCCGCGCGCACGCGCTGCGTCAGGAGTTGCGCGGGCGGCATCGTCCAGTGGCTGTTGGCATAACTGCCGGTGCGTTGCGCGTCGGCGTAGCTCATCCGGTAGATGAACGCGTCGGTTTCCAGGCTGCGCGGCGCGCCGACCGCAAGCACCTTGACGGGCGGCAACGCTTTCGTTTCCGTCGATGTTGGCGGTGCGCCGAGGTCGTAGCGCGCGTCGGGCGCGACCGTCGCGTTCGACGCGCAACCCGCCAGCATCGCCATGAACACGAGCGCGAGCGACGTTCGGTTCAACTGTGTATGTCCCATGAGATTCCCTTTCAACGCGCCGGACTCGCCGGCCAGACGAAGCCCGGCTCGCCCGGCCCCGGCGGCATCGACGGCGCACCGAACAGTACGCTGCGCGGGCTCGCGCTGAACGTATCGGCGGCGCGGTCGACGGAACGCGCGGCGCTACCCAGATCCTCGGTGAACGAATAGAGCCGCGGCAGCGCCTCGAAGCCCACGCGCGCCGTCATTTCGCGCAGCGATTCGTTCATGTCCGCGAGCGACGTGGCCGCCTGTTGCGCCGCGTTGCCCGCCTTGTTCAGATTCGTCACGAACGGACCGTTTTCGCGGCTCAGATTCTGGACGAACGCATTCGTCGATGCCAGCGTGCGGTCGAGCTGTTGCAGCGTCTGCGGCAGGCGCGCCGTGGCGGGCCCGGCCTGACTCGCCAGCGAGGCAATGCCATCCGCCGCGCCCTGCAGACTCTTCGCGGTGTCCATCAGCTGATTGCGCACGTCGTCGGAGAGGAATTTATCCGCATCGTCGGACAGGCGCTCGAAGCGGCGCAGAATCACTTCGCCGCGCTCCTGCAACTGCTCGAAGAGGCCGGGGCGCATCGGCACTTCGGCGACGTGCTGCGGCGACGAAGCGAGCGCTCTCGTGTCCTTGCCGGTGTCGTCGAGTTGCACGAACGCGATGCCCGTCACGCCCTGAAAGCCGAGCGTCGCGAAGGTGGAGTGCGTCATCGGCGCGTTCTGGTCGACGAGAATGCGGATGCGAATTTGCCCCGGATGCGACTTGTCGAAGCGGATCGACTCTACCTTGCCGACGCCGAGACCGCGATAACGCACGGAGGCATCGGTGAAAAGACCCGTCACGTTGGTCCGCGCGATCAGATCGTACGGCACGCGCACGGTGCGGTCGACGTTGAAGAAGAACGCCGCGAACGCGATCGCCAGCACGAGCACGATGGTGAACAGCCCGGTCCAGAACGCGTGTGATTTGTTTTCCATCGGCGGGTTCCTTCTTTCTGTGGGCGTGGCGTCGGCTATCTGACGATGGTCGAGGCGTCGTCGAGCGCGACGGCGGGCAGCTTCGCGCGGCGCTCGGGCGGCAGTGCGGCAAGCGCGCGGCGTCCGCGCCGCCCCAGAAAATACTCGCGGATGAACGGATGATCCACCGCCACCGCCTCTTCGACGGGCGCCGCGACGAGCACGCGCCGGTCGGCCAGCACGGCGACGCGCGTGGACAGCGCGACCATCGTATCGAGATCGTGCGTGACCATCACGACCGTGAGACCGAGCGCGCGATGCAGCGTCGCGATGAGATCGACGAATTCGTCCGATGCCTTCGGGTCGAGGCCGGCGGTCGGCTCGTCGAGGAACAGCAGTTCGGGTTCCAGCGCAATCGCCCGCGCGATGCCGACGCGCTTCACCATGCCGCCCGACAGCGCCGACGGCATCTTGCTCGCGTGCTTGCACGACAGCCCGACCATTTCGAGCTTGAGCATCACGAACTCGCGGATCAGATCTTCGGGAATCTTGCCGAGTTCGCGAAACGGCTGCGCGATGTTGTCGTACACCGTCAGCGACGAGAACAGCGCGCCTTGCTGAAACAGCATGCCGGAGCGCGTGCGCAGCATCTTGGCGGTTTCTTCGTCCATGCGCGCCCACTCTTCGCCGAGCACACGAATGGTGCCCGATGTCGGCGATTCGAGTCCCAGAATCTGCCGGACGAGCGTGGTCTTGCCGGAGCCCGAGCCGCCGAGCAGCGCCACGATCTCGCCGCGCCGCACGTCGAGGCTCAGGTGCTCGTGAATCACGGTCCTGCCGTAGCGTTTCGTGACATCGCGCACTTCGATGACCGGCTCCGCGATGACGGGCGGCGGCTGATGGCGCACAGCGGTAGCGAGCGTCGTCGACATGTGCGGTTATAGCCCCACGTTCTGAAAGAGGATCGCGAACACGGCGTCCGCGAGAATGACCACGGTGATCGACGTGACCACGGAAGTCGTCGTGCCTTCGCCGAGACTTTGCGAATTCGCCTTGATGCGAAAGCCGAAGTGACACGCGGCGAGCGCGATCAGCATGCCGAACACGACGCCCTTGCCGAGCCCGATCCACAGATTCGCGATCGGCACGACGGACGGCAGCGAGCGGACGAAAAACGAAATGTCGATGGACAGCACGAGCTTGGCCGCGAGCGCGCCGCCCACGAGCGCGATGATGTTCGTCCACATGACGAGCAGCGGCATGGCGATGCCGAGCGCGAGCACGCGCGGCAGGACGAGCCGCAGACCGTGCGGGATGCCCATGACCTGCATCGCGTCGAGTTCCTCGGTGACGCGCATTACGCCGATCTGCGCGGTGATCGCCGAGCCGGAACGCCCGGCGACGAGAATCGCGGAGAGGACCGGCCCGAGTTCGCGTATCACCGACAGGCCAAGGATGTTCACGATGTACTGATTCGCGCCGAACATGCGCAACTGCTGCGCCGACAGATAACTGAGCACGATGCCGATCAGGAACGCGACGAGCGCCGTGATGGCGAGCGCCTGCGCGCCGGCGCTATAGATGTTCGCGGAGATTTCCGTCCACGGCGTGCGATTCGGACGCCGCACGATGGCGACGAGATCGATGAGAAACGTGCCGAACATCGCCAGGCCGCCGTACACGTGATCGAGGAAGCCGAAGATCAGTTGTCCGAGCCGTGTCACGGGGCCGGTGCGGTCGACGGGTTCGGGTTCTTCGCGTTCGGCGTCGAGCAGTGCGACGCGCTCGAAGATTTCGCGCTGGGTGTCCGACAGCGCGATGGTGGCGGGCATCTTGCGGCCCCAGATGCGCCACAACGCCTGACCGCCGACGTGATCGAGGCGCTCGACGGAGAGCAGGTCCCACTGGCCGATGGCTTCCCGCCCGATGGCGCGCAGCCGCCGCGTGACGCCGCTTTTGGCTCGATCACGCGCAAGCGCAAGCGCGGTCCATTGGCCCGAGAGCCGGACCACCTTGCCTTGCTGACCGGCTTCCACTCGAAGGCGGGGCGGCGTGTCGAAGTTCAAGGGTGTTGGGGCGGGATGGGAGGGAGAGGACATTGTAACGAAGGTTGTCCTGGGGCGGTCCGCCGCGGCACGCCTCGGCGCATCGCTGACGAGCGAAGGCGTTCGCCGTCGATCGCCACGCTGCGCAAAAGACGCTTCGCCTTGCGTTCGCGCGACCCCGGCGAGGAAGGGCATCGGCATACCGCCCCGCTACAATACCCTGCATGAACCCCTCCGCTTCCTTCGCCCCCGACGCCCCGTGGCGCATCGATCGCAGCCGGCTCGCGACGCTCGCCCCGCGTCCCGCGCATGACTGGGACATCGAAATCGTCGATGAAACCGGCTCCACGAACGCCGATCTCATCGAACGCCTGCGCGCCCAGCCCCGCGACAACGCGCCGGCCGATCCGCACGCGCCCGTCGTCCGCGTCGCGTATTCGCAGACGTCCGGCCGTGGCCGGCGGGGCCGCGCCTGGCTCGCGGAACCGGGCAACGCGCTGCTGATGTCGGTCGGCTATGTGCTGCGGCGGCCCATCGAAGGGCTATCGGGGCTGAGTCTGGCCATCGGCGTCGCGGTGCTCGATGCGCTCGCGCGCCTGCCGCTCTCGCCGTCCGCGCGGCCCGCCCTCAAGTGGCCGAACGACGTGCTGCTCGACGATGGCAAGCTCGCCGGCATCCTCATCGAAACCGCATGGACGGGGCCGGGCGCGACGGCCGTCGTGATCGGCATCGGCATCAATCTGCATGGCGCAGAGCACCTCGCCGCTCAGGTCGATGACGCGAATCGCCAGGCCGCGTCCGCCGTTCCCGGCACGGCGCCCGCCTCGCTCGCCCGCGCGTGGCCGGGCGCGAATCTTACCGACACGCTCGCCGCGCTGCTCAACGCGATCGATGCCGCCCTGCCGCGCTTCGAAACCGAAGGCTTCAAGCCGTTCCGCCAGCGCTGGACGGACGCGCACGCCTACGCCGGCCGCGAAGTCGTGCTGCTCGATCAAGGACAGGAAATCACGCGCGGCGTGGCATCGGGCGTGGACGACAGCGGCCACTTGCTGATCGACGCACCCGAAGGACCGCGCGCCGTCGCCACCGGCGAACTGAGCTTGCGCCTCGCGAAGGAACGTCCGTGAGCGACGCGCGGGTACTGCTGATCGACGCGGGCAACAGCCGCATCAAGTGGTCGCTCGCCGATGAAACCGGCGTGGCCATCGCGAGCGGCGCGTTGGAGCACGAGCGGGAAGCATCGGCATACGACGACCCGGCGCTTGCCGCGTGGGCATCGCTGCCCGCTCCTGCCAACGCGTGGATTTCGAACGTGGCGGGCGCATCGGTGCAGGACCGGATCGAACGTCTCATCGACGCGCGCTGGCCCGCGCTGCCGCGCACCGTCGTCCGGGCGAAGCCGCGTCAATGCGGCGTGACCAACGGCTATGCGGAGCCGGAAAAGCTCGGCAGCGATCGCTGGGCCGGCCTGATCGGCGCCCGTGCGGCCTATCCGGGCGAGAACGTACTGATTGCCACGTTCGGCACCGCGACGACGCTCGAAGCCTTGCGCGCCGACGGCGTCTTCACGGGCGGACTGATCGCGCCGGGCTGGTCGCTGATGATGCAATCGCTCGGCAGCCGCACCGCGCAATTGCCGACGCTCGACGCGGCCGGCGCAAAACGCGCGCTGAACGCCGCCGTCGAAAAGCCGCACGCCCTCTTCGCGATCGATACCGCCGCCGCGTTATCGTCCGGTTGCCTGCTGGCGCAAGCGAGTTTGATCGAGCGAGCGTGGCGCGATCTGCGCAACGACTGGCAGGCGGACGTCCGTCTCGTGCTGAGCGGCGGCGCCGCCGATGAAATCGCGGGCGCGCTCGACGCGCCCTACACTCGCCATGATTCCCTGGTGCTGTCGGGACTCGCGCTCATCGCGCGGGAAGCGGCGGCGCTTCACTCATCCTGATTCTGATCGACTGACGGAGCCCAAGAATGCTGCGCTGGCTCATCGCCATCCTGACCCTGGCCAACCTTGTAATGTTTGCGCTCGTACACGGCACCTTCGGCCCGCTGCCCGCGGCCGGCGCGCGCGAGCCGCAACACCTGATGCAGCAGGTCCGGCCTGAAACGCTGACCATGCGCCCGCTCCATCCCGAAGAAGCCGCCGATCAGCCGCAAGTCGGCGGTCCCGCGCCCTCCGCCAAAGTGCAAACTGCGCCGCTCAGCCAGTAGACCGGCAGGGCGGCAACGCGTCAGGACTGCGCGCGCACCTTCTTGAGCAGCGCGGTCGTCGAGCGGTCATGCTCGAACGCGATTGCCAGCGCCTTGCCGCCCCACCCGCGCACCAGCGCCGATTCCGCGAGCTTGTCCATGTCGTAATCGCCGCCTTTCACGAGCACATCGGGATGCACGGCGTCGATCAATTGCAGCGGCGTCGGCTCTTCGAATTTCACCACCCAGTCCACGCTTTCGAGCGCCGCCAGCAGCGCCATGCGATCGTCTTCGCGATTGATCGGGCGATCGTCGCCCTTGCCGAGCATGCGCACGGAGGCATCGCTGTTGACGCCGACGATCAGCGTCGCGCCGAGCGCCTTTGCATCGGCGAGATAGGTCACGTGTCCGCGATGCAGGATATCGAACACGCCATTGGTGAATACGACCGGCCCGGCGAGCGTCGGACGGAGCGCGGCGAGCGCGTCGCGCGTGGTGATCTTGCGTTCGAAAATGGCGGGCATGGCGATGCTCGGTGCAGTGGTTCAAGAGCGCGCATTGTGCCACGGTGGCTCGAGGCTTCCGGGCGCTGCGTCGAACCTTCGGGATGCAAAAAAAAAAGCGGCCCGTCAGTTGGAGCCTGACGGGCCGCTTGCTCAGAACTTGTTCCGGCGATCAGGCCGGCTGCTGCCCGGCCGCGCCGCCTGACGCCGCTTGCAGACGCTGCACCACTTCCTTGCGATAGCGGTTCAACTCCTGCGCGGTGACGAACGAGCGCTCGAAGAGGATCGACAGGTTGTGCAGAATGCGTTCAACGACCTTCTTCTCCCAGCTATCGTCGAAGCGGATCTGGTCGTCGAGCCAGCGCTCGAGCCATTCCGGGTCGGGCAGGCGCGATTGCACGGTATCGCGCGGGAAAAGCGCCTGATTCACGTGCAGGTTCGTCGGATGCAGCGGCTTTTCCGTGCGGCGCGCGGACGCCATCAGCACGCCGATCTTCGCGAACGCGGCGCGCGCCGAATCGCCCGCGTTAGCGAGCGCCTTCTTCATATAGCGCAGATACGCGCCGCCATGACGGGCTTCGTCGCGCGAGATCGTTTCGTAAATGTGCTTGATGACCGGCTCGGTATGCCATTCCGCTGCCCGGCGATACCAGTGGTTCAGGCGAATCTCGCCGCAGAAATGCAGCATCAGGGTTTCGAGCGGCGGCGCCGGATCGAATTCGAAACGCACGGCGTGCAGTTCTTCTTCCGTCGGCACCATTTCGGGCTTGAAGCGGCGCAGGTATTCCATCAACACCAGCGAATGCTTCTGCTCTTCGAAAAACCACACGCTCATGAAAGCGGAGAAGTCGCTGTCGTGATGGTTGTCACGCAAGAACATTTCCGTTGCAGGAAGCGCGGACCATTCGGTGATCGCGTTCATCTTGATGGTCTTGGCCTGCTCGTCGGAGAGCAGCGACGCATCGAATTTGTCCCATGGAATGTCCTTCTCCATATCCCAACGGACGGATTCGAGCGACTTATAAAGTTCCGGATAAAGCATGGTGTTCATAGTCACCCCTGATGCCACTTATGCGACGTTATATCTATATGACTCTCGGCCCGGGCGCGCACCTAAACATTGCGCGCGAGCAACGAAGCTTTCAATTTTACGCGGGATTCGAGCGCTCACAGACGAAAACCGACAACAAAGCGCCATATTTAACGCGGCGGCAACGCAATAAGCCGCGCATAGGCTTCACGCGTCATGTGCTGATGCGCGCTGTATGCGTCTTTGTCTACCGTGGGTGATGAGCGAAACCTGTGCCTGAGGTAGGACCGGCTTTCGTAGCGCCGCCGCGCCGCGCAGTTTCCAGCGTGGCCTACGCTTGTGACAGCGGCATGTTGCGCCGGTTCGCGCCGGCCGTGGCTAACGCGCCGCCGATGCCGTTCTATTTGCAAGCCCGTGTCAGTTCGCCGTCTGCGGCTGCTCCGGCAAGCCGGTCGGTGATAGCACGGCCGTCGAGCGCCAGGCCGCCACGGATTCGGCGATTGCGGTCAGGCCGGGCAACTGATCGATGCCCTCGTGAATCTTGCGGCGCAGCGCCGGACTGCTGCCTCCGACCCAGATCCGCACGTGCGACGGCAGCATGCTGCGCAGCTCCGTCAGCACATTGCCGATGACCTGCGCCGGCAGCACCGATGTGAACGACAGCGCGACGATATCGATATCGTGCGCAGTCACCGCGCTGGCGATATCGTGCAGCGGCGTCTGTAGCCCGAGCTGGATGCACGTGCATTCCGACAGCGTCAGCATCGCCTCGGCCATCAGGATGCCGAGACCGTGCCCTTCTCCGGAGAGCGTCGTCAGCAGCACGCGCGGACGGCCTCCGCGTGAGCGCATCGCGTCGGAAAGCGGGCGCATGAGGCTGCGCAGCGTAACCTGCAGCGCCTCGCTGAAAAGATGCTCGTGATAGACCTGCAACGTCCCCGCGGCCCACGCATTGCCGACGCGCGCCGAAAGTGGCGCGGCCACGTCGAGAACGAAGCGCTCGAGGCCGTCGCGCGTCGCGCGCTTGAGCAATCCGAAGCGAAAGTCCTCGTAAGCACCGTTGCGCAGCAACGCGACCATCTGATCCAACTCCACATCCGGCGCGTCCTGGCCGATCCCGGATGCTTGCGCGAGTTGTTGCAATTGCTCGACCGGCTGCGCGAGCACCTTGCTCGGCCGATGCCCCGCGTCAAGCAGGCGCTTCACGAGCCGCAGCTTCGACACCTGTTCCTGCGGGTACAGACGTTCGCCGCCCGGCGAGCGCAGCGGTTGCGGGAATCCGTAACGGCGTTCCCACACGCGCAGCGTGTCCTTGGTCAGCCCGATTTCCTGCGCGATGGCGCCAATGCCGATGCCCGTCAGCCCGCTTTCGAAACCGTGCAATTGCAGCGATCCCGATAGAGCGTCGTTCTGGGCGGTGTCGCCGGCATCCTCGCCGGAAACGGGGTCTTCGTTCGATGGGTTTGTCATGGACAGAGTGAACATGGATCACACATATCCGCTATGCACGCAGCGTGCCTGATATGCGGGGTGGACAAAGCGCGAGTAAGCGGCCGCTTAATGATGGACAGAAAGCGACGCTCGCACTGCGCTCGATTCCGGCCCTGCCTGACCGCACGCAAAGAAAACGCCCGGCGACCTTGCAGCCGCCGGGCGTCACGCCGATTCGTTTCCCAGCCGGCCCGGTCAGGCGGACAGCCGCATCTCACTCGCCTTTCTTTCGCGGCGGCGCTTTTTTTGCAGCCGCCTTTTTGGCCGCGGCGGCATCGGACTTGGGTTCGCCGGTATCGGCCGCATCGCCGGATGCCGGACCCTGCGCCGTCGTTTCCGCCGACGCGTCTTGCTGGCCCGCCGCGCCTGTCATGCCGGGCTGAAGCATCGCGAGATGGGCGAGCTGGTTGAACTGCGATTGCAGCACGTTCCACCAGCCGGTCGGATCGAAGCCCGGCGGCACGCTGCCAGCCGGCTGCGCCGCGTCGTCGGTGGCGGACGGCTGCGGACTGCTTTCCTGCTTCGGCTCCTCGGGTTTCGCCGCGCCGCCCATCGCCCAGCGGCCCGCCGCTTTCTGCGTGTCCGCCGCCGCGTTCTTCGCGCTTTCCATCGACGTCTGCGCGAACGCGCCGAACGAGCGCAACGTGGCGAGCGTGGCGCGCTGCACTTCGAGCGCCTGAATCGCAGATTGCAGCATGTTCAAATTGAGCTTGAGCCATTGCTCGACCGCGCGCATGTCGGTCACGCGCTTGTCGAGTTCCTCGATGTTGGTGAGCGGCGCGAGCATGTCGGACATCATCGACAGCGACGGTCCTACGCCCTGGCCGCCGCCCGGCATCGCGGCGGCGAACGGGTTGAGCCGCATCATTTCCCACATCTTGCCCATCATGTCGGCCTGGCCGAATCCGGGGAAACCGGGAATCGAAAACGGCGGGGTGCCGCCAGTGTTATCGGTCATTCGACTCTCTCCATGATTGGTTGATTTACGCGATTGCGCGAGGTCATTAAAACGGCGCGCCGCCGGGAAAATCCGGCGCGCGGCGCTCGCGCAGCGAACGCATGCCTTCGTGCACGTCGGGCCCGGCGAAACCCATGAATTCGAGCGCGAGCGATGTATCGAAGGTCGGCCCCGCCATGCGCAGCCAGTTGTTCAATGCGTACTTGGTCCAGCGTATCGCGGTCTGCGATCCTTGCGCGAGCCGGTTCGCGACTTCGATTGCCTTCGGCATCAGCTCGCTTTCTTCCACCGCGAGCGATACCAGCCCGATGCGCTCCGCCTCCTCGCCGCTCACCGGCTCGCATAGAAGCAGATAGTACTTGGCCTTCGCCATCCCGCACAGCAGCGGCCACACGATCGCCGCATGATCGCCGGCGGCGACGCCGAGCCGCGTGTGTCCGTCGATGATGCGCGCCGACTTCGATGCAATCGAGATATCCGCGAGCAGCCCCGCGACGAGCCCCGCGCCGACCGCCGGGCCGTGCATCGCGGAGACGATCGGCTTGTTGCAGTTGATGACGTTGTAGACGAGATCGCGCGCCTCGCGCCAGACCCGCGCGCGCACCTCGAAGTCGTTCGCCATCTCCTCGACGAGCGCGAGATCGCCGCCCGCCGAGAAGCCCTTGCCCTCGCCGCGAATCAGCGCGACGCGCGTCTCGGGATCGCGATCGATGTCGCGCCAGATATCCGCGAGTTCGCGGTGCATGTTGGCGTCGGCGGTGGAGAGGCCGCTCTTGTTCGCGCCCGCGCCGGGCATCACCACTTCGAGCACGCCGTGCGCGTGGCGGCGCAATTGCAGCGACGTATAGGCGGAGTACAGGGAAAGATCGCTCATGTCGATGGGCTTCAAGTGCAGGTGGCGTTAGCGCGGCTGATACACCCACTTGCTGTCGCGTATCTCGACCATCACGCGGGCGCGCTGATCGAGGCCGATGTGATCGTTGGGCGTCATGTTGACGACGCCATTGGTATCCGCGAAGTTCTTCGTGCCTTCGAGCGCATCGCGCAGTGCGTTGCGGAACGCCGGCGTGCCGGGTGCGCCCGCTTTCAACGCGATGGGCGCGGCGCGTTCGAGCAGCATCCCCGCATCCCACGTGTAGGAGCCGAACGCCGACACCGTTCCCGCGCCCTGCTTCGCTTCGTACAGTTTGATATAGCTCAGCGCGAGCCGTTTCGCCGGATGATCGTCGGGCAACTGCGCGGCGACGAGCACCGGGCTCGTCGGCAGGAAAGTGCCGTTGCAATCCGCGCCGCACACGCGCAGGAAGTCGCGGTTGCCTACGCCGTGATTGTGATAGACGAGGCCCTTGTAGCCGCGTTGCGCGAGCGTCTTCGGCGGCAGCGCGGCAGGCGTGCCGGCCGCGCCGACCACCACGGCATCCGGCTTCGCGGCAAGAATCTTGAGGATTTGCCCGGTCACGCTCGGGTCGGTGCGGTTGAAGCGCTCGTTCGCCACCACGTTGATCTTGTGAAGCTGTGCGAACTTCGCGACTTCCGCGTAGAAGGTTTCGCCGAGCGCGTCGGCCTGGCCGATGTACGCCAGCGTCTTCACGCCGTGATTGCTCGCGTGCTCGGCGATCGCGGACGCCATCATCGCGTCGGTCTGCGGCGTCTTGAAGACCCAGCGGCGCTTGTCGTCCACCGGTTCGATGATCTTCGATGACGACGCCAGCGAGATCATCGGCGTCTGTCCTTGCGCGACGACATCGATCATCGCGAGCGAGTTCGGCGTGATCGACGAGCCGATGATCGCATCGACCTGATCTTCGGTGATGAGCTTCTTCGTGGTCTGGACGGCTTGCGTGGTGTCGGAGGCGTCGTCGAGCACGATATAGTCGACGGGCCTGCCGCCCATTTCCTTCGGCAGGAGCGCCACCGTATCGCGGGCGGGAATACCGAGCGACGCGGCCGGCCCCGTCAGCGACAGCACGAGGCCGATCTTCACATGCGGCGTCTGCGCGAACGATGCTGTCGCCAGAACCAACGATACTGCCGCCGCCATCCACTTTCCACCGCGCATCGACATCTCCTTTGTACGTGTTGTTGTCGTCGTGCGGCCCGGGCGCCGCAACGCCCGGCAAGTGTACGGTGACGCGCGCCGTCGACGCATCGGGCGAAACCCGTTGCGCCCTCGTGCCCGCTCGGGGCGCGCTCAGTGCTCCAGTTGCACGACGGCCTGATCGATCGCGCCGAAGACCGACTTGCCGGCCTCGTCGAAGATTTCGATACGCACGCTGTCGCCGAACTGCATGAAGCCGGTCTGCGCCGCGCCGTGCTCGATGGTTTCGAGACACCGCTTCTCGGCGATGCAGCAGTAGCCGCGCGTCGCGTCCTTGTTGGAGATGGTGCCCGAGCCGACGATCGACCCCGCGCGCAGATTGCGCGTCTTGGCTGCATGCGCGATCAGCTGGCCGAAGTGGAACACCATGTCGACGCCGCATTCCGGCTGGCCGACCTTCTTGCCGTTCCAGTGCACGATCATCGGGCGATGCACGCGGCCTTCGCGCCATGCGTCGCCGAGTTCGTCGGGCGTCACGGCCACCGGCGAAAACGCGGTCGCGGGCTTGCTCTGGAAGAAGCCGAAGCCCTTCGCCAGTTCGGCAGGGATGAGATTGCGCAGCGATACATCGTTGACGAGCATCAGCAGACGCACGCTTCGCAACGCTTCGTCGGGCGTGGGGGCCATTCTGACATCCGAGGTGATCACGGCCACTTCCGCCTCGAAGTCGATCCCATATGACTCGGACGCGCACACGATATCGTCGGTCGGCCCGAGAAAATCGTCGCTGCCGCCCTGGTACATCAACGGATCGGTCCAGAACTCGGGCGGCATCTCCGCGCCGCGCGCGCGCCGCACCAGCTCGACATGGTTCACGTACGACGAGCCATCGGCCCATTGAAAGGCGCGCGGCAACGGCGCCATGCACGACTTCGGATCGAACGAAAAGGAATGACGGGCGCGGCCCTGGTTCAGCGTGTCGTATAGCTCGATCAGTTGCGGCGCGTAAAAGGTCCAGTCGTCCAGCGCGCGTTGCAGCGTCGTGACGATCCCGTCGGGGATGACTGCCGTGCGCAAATCGCGCGAAACGACGACGAGCTGGCCGTCGCGCGTGCCGTCCTTCAGCGTGGCGAGTTTCATAGAGCGGAGTCGGTGCGTGTGATGACGTTAAGGGAAATCTATTTTACGATGGTGAATCGCCAGCAATCCGGCCGATTTCGACGCTTTCCATGCCTTCGACCCTTTCCGCCACCACCGACGACGACGACATCGACGCTTCCGAAGAGAAAGCGCGGTCGGGCATTCAGTCGATCGAAGTCGGCTTCCGCCTGCTCGACGTGCTGACCCGCGAGCCACGCGCGATGATGTTGCGCGACCTCGCGCAGCGCGCGGGCATGAGCCCGGCAAAGGCGCATCGCTATCTCGTGAGCTTCGTGCGGCTCGGCGTCGTATCGCAGGACCCGGTGTCGGGACGTTACGAACTCGGCGGCTTCGCGCTGCAGATGGGACTGGCGCGCCTTGCTCGCGTGGATGGCGTGAGGCTAGCTCGCATCGCACTCGCCGAGCTTCGCGACCGGCTGGATCAGACCGTGGGCATCGCGGTGTGGGGCAATCAGGGGCCGACCGTCGTGCACTGGATGGAATCGAGCTATCCGGCGAAGGCATCGCTGAAACTGGGCGATGTCATGCCGCTGCTGTCATCCGCGACCGGCCTGCTGTTCGCCGCCTATCTGCCGCGCAGCAAGACGCAGGCGATGCTCGACCGCGAACTCGCTGCCAGCAAGCAGACGATCGCCGATATCGAGCCGCTGCTCGCCAATGTCCGCGAGCACGGCGCGGCGCGTGTCGAAGGCATGCTGCTGCCGACCATCCACGCGTTTTGCACGCCGGTCTTCGATTCGACCGGCGATCTCGCGCTCGGGCTGATTGCGCTCGGTCACGAAGGCGCGTTCGATACGCGCTGGGGCGGCGAAATCGATGCCGCGCTGCGCGAATGCGCGCGCGGCCTGTCGTATGAACTGGGGTATCGCGCCAGCGACGCCCCGGCGCACTGAGGAACATCGAATCAGCGGCGCTTGTCATAACCCATTCTCCCGTTCTGCCACGCGCGCTCGCCTCTCTCTCCCCGTTTCGATGCCCTTGCCTGACTTTCGCCGTCCTCGTCCCGCGCCGGGCGGGCAGTCTTCTGCCGCCTCTCCGACCGCCGCGCCCCGCCGCTGGCCGCGATGGGTGCTGGCCGCGCTCGTCGTCGCCGGCTTGCATGCCGGCGGGTTACGCTGGCTGGAGCGCGCGAAGCAACCGCTCAATCCGCCGCCCACGGAGAGGCCGCCCATGCAAGTGGAATTGCTGACGCCGAAGCCCGTCGCGCCGCCTGCGCCAGCCACGCCAGCCACGCCCGCAAAGCCGGTTGCCGCGCCGCCGAAGCCCGCACATCCTGCACCGCGACCGCATCCGGCGCCTGCGCCCGCTGTGAGCGCTGCGACGCCCGAGCCTAGCGCGCTGGCCGCTGCATCGCCGGAAGTCACGGCTTCGAGCGCCGAGGCGGCAAGCGCGTCGGCGTCGGCGTCGGCGTCGGCGTCGG
>NZ_JFHE01000005.1 GCF_000698555.1 Caballeronia grimmiae
GTCGTATCAATTCCAGAGTGCCGTTGACAGATGCAAATAGCAATGCTGGATCTCGTTGAAAAACCAGCTGCCCGGTAGCCCATCTTCGATCGTCATCCGTCATGCTTTTCGAATGAGTGGCTACCAATTTAACCGCTTCCAATGTAAGCGATTGGCGCCGGCTATTTCGGTCGCCGGAAGTTGCCGTCATTCGCGGACTGCAAAATAAGTGCGTCTTGGCTCTGCTCTCCGACGGTGTCTTCAAAGGACCGTCAAGATTTAGCCGCTAAATTTCCCGCCCGGTTCCCTCGCCCGCTCGCCGGGAACGGTTCAGTGTTCCGAAGGTGCGGTTGCGGTTATCGCCCGACGCTGGCGCGCTAGGCGAATTTAGCGTCTAGATTTCGCTCCTGAACGAGGACATGTCAAGCTTTGTGACGACGCGGACTGGTGTGAATAACTCGCCGACGAAAAACATGCGGCAGATGAGTACGACGGTGAATACGTGGTAAAGGAGGAGAAATGAGCGGAGATAGGATAGTTGAGCAGAGCGCGGGCGGATGTACAACGCCGTGGAAAACGTACTACGAGCTGTTTGATGACGATGTGTTGCACGTCGAAATACAGGGAGTTGATTTCGAGGTGTTGGTGGTTCGACAGAAGGCTTCGATTCTATTGCGGTTGCCGCGTGAGTTGGCTCGGCAACTCGGGTTCCGCGTGGGGGAGAGGTTTTGGGACGGGAACCCTGACGGTATCGCAGATGGCGCATAGGTCATCTGTCACAAGCGCTGTTGACAAACGAGGGGCAAGACAGAACGTCTATTCGGTTTGGGTCAACGTATTCCCGAACATCAAGAATGTCTTGATGCTTTTGAACAACGTCACTATGTTTTCCTAGAAACGCGGGGGTTTGCATGAAGGATGTGACAGATCGTAGGACGTTTGAGTTGCCGGCGTTCTCGGATCAGACATTGGTAACGCAGCGGGTAGCGACGGAGCTGCGCGAGGGGGGCCTCTTGACCGCCTTTGCGTTGGTTCGCGTTCCAGGCGGATGGGTGGTTCGCTTCTTTGGAACTAAAGATCGAGCGGTGGCGTTGCGAGCGGTTAAGGATGGTGCCGCTCGGGTGTTTAAGTCGTTGGATGCTGCGGCGTCGGCGGTCGAGGTTGTTGGATTTGAAGTGTCGGCGCTTGGGACCTCGGTGTGATGGGTTGGTCAGGTCGCAAAGCGGCACGTTCGACCCGGAAGCCGCGCCCGTTCGAGCTGGACATTAAAGCCATTCTGCGTGAGCGGCCGTTTGAAGCGGTCTTAGCAGCCGGTCAACCGGCGTATGTGTCGGCTCCCGAAGGGATGGACGGAATTTTAAAGGTGTATCCGGACGGTCGACGGGAGCTGGTGACATTTGACCTGCAAGGCGAGCATTTGATAGCGGTTTTGCCGAGCTATAAGGGACCGCGGCGCTATTCCGTCAAGCCCCGTCTCGGAGACCGCCGGACGCGGCGGACGTAGGTTGATGGCCCGAAAGAAATAAGCTCCTCGGTAGAGGGGAGGGGTTGAGAACCCCACCCCTCTACCGAGCGGCGAGCTGGATTAATAGAGGGGTGATCGATGGTGGAGCGGGAAGAGCGTAAGCGCGTTCCTTGATTGCTGCGTCCGTCCAGAAGGCCAATGACGCTGTAGACGACGCCTGTCGTTCATCTCCGCTTCGAATCGGCGTATCGACAAGGAGAAGGACGAGCCCCACAGGAGTGGAGTCTATAGCAACTAACCCCGCCCTCGTACTGTCAACGTAGAGGCGGCGGCACGATTTTTCGCACGGCTTCAATCAACAACATCAAGGCGCGGTTGTTTCGGGGCCTTCGACGCTCATGGCGGTCCCATAAGGCGTTCGAAGCCGTGCCTCGCGGCTTGAGATTGTGCAAGAGGCCTTGAATCTGCGCGCGATGGCATCAACGGCAATGGCGCGTAAGACCGTCAGCTCCCGTTCATTGGCAGTACGGGGGCGCGCGGTTTTTCAATCCCGCAGACGAAAACGACGAGTCTGTGCGGAGCTGTAATCGAAGAGATGTGGCAGTGGACCGTGCGCAAGCGAGGCCGGACATGAACCCGGAACTAGCTGCCGAACTGGCAGAAGATGCGCAACTGAAGACGGCGATACGCGAATTGCGGAAGCTGAGGAAGGACAGCGAACAGCTTAATCGTGCGTGGTCGGAAACCTGGGTGGCTCGTCAAAAGTACGAGCGAGACTACGCATTCATGGTCAAGCAACTCCGGGAACGGGAGGACCGTATCATGGACGAGCTCAGGCCCTATCTCGCAAAGATAGAGGAGCTTGAGAAGCAAGTAAGGAAGCTGGACCGAAAAATTCGAAAGCGACACTGCAACAAAGGTCGTCCGAGCCTGTCAGATTTTTAGTGTGCCGAGGTCATGAGACGATAACGGGAATAACGTCCTATGACCGAAGCAACCGATGGCGAACAATGCGTCGACGCGCACCACGCAACTGTACGACCGACGACACGATTTCGGCACTTGCCCTTCACAGGGCCGAAATCCCGTGTACGAGCGAGTTTGGCTTCGTTTAGATCGATTAGAATCCCGGAAACGGCACCAAAGGCTAACGAAAAAATGGCGATGACTTGGGGATTCACAGTTAGAAGTTTCGACGATATGGCAACGCAAGATTTCCTTCGCGGGATTTTGCGTACAGAGCAATGCGTACCATTTATCGGAACCGGGTTCACTGCAGGGGAAAAGACTCGAGGGGCGACGGTGCCGTTCGGTTCGCAGTGGATGGAAACGATGCGGAGACAAATTCTCGCTGCAGAAACCGAAGATAAGCCTGGCGAAGACGAGATTGGCGAGTATTCGTTTCAGGAATTGTCCGATGCTTATTTCCGTAAGGAAATTGTACCACTTGAAGTAATAAAAGAGACGCTGAACAAGTATTTCACCAAGACTGATATTCTCGACCCCGCAAAAAAAGAATTTCTTAGCATTCCGTGGCCGTATCTTTATACGTTGAACATCGATGACGGACTTGAACGAGCAATCGATGGCGTCAAAGTGCTACCGAATGTCGCCTTTGCGCGTCATGAGACGCGACGATTTGTTTACAAACTACATGGAGATGCAGACGACGCATTGACGGCGCATAATCGCGAAGATTTAAAAGTGATATTCGGCAAAGCCGACTACATCAAAAGTTTAAAAACAAATCACCATCTTCTCAATGATTTGGCAACGGATTTTTCTGAGAAGCACATTCTTTTTATTGGGTGCAGCCTTACGGACGAAATTGATATCGCATTTTCGCTCGTCGATGGAAACTCTGAAAAAACTGGGGCTAAAAATGCCCGCCTTTACGTCACATCAAAACCGCCCACCACCTTCAAAGAAAAGACCAAGCTTCAGGATTATGGCATAACTGACGTTATAGTTTGCGATTATAGTATTTTCTATGGATTTGCGGCGAAAGTTATAGGCTCACTCAGTAACGGGGGCTCGGTTGTAAGCAAGTTTCTATTTGATGGCGAACTCATCGAGCGCTCCAATCAAACGTTGATGCGCTATCTGGTTCAACAGGGCTGGAAGCATTCAGACGATCCATACGACGTTTCGATTCGCAGATTCGTCGAGAAATCCGTCAAGCAGAAACTGGAAAAGGACCCTCTCGTGGTTGTTTGGGGGCGTCGTTTTTCTGGGAAAACCACATTGCTATATCGCGCCCTGCACGAAAACACGACAAGAAGGCGCTTCTTCCTGTCGTCGTCGGTTTCCGTCGATGATCAGCTAATGAATGCGATTTTACGTTTGCAAGACGCGATAGTGGCAATTGACACCGAAGCTGTTCGTTACGAACACCTACGGTTACTGCTTCGCAGCGCTGACCGTCTAAGAGAGAACAATACAACGGTTTTGGTGGCGGTCGCGAAAAGTGACCTCAATGCATTTGGGCTGGATTTCGTGGATGAGGCTGTGCAATTGTCTGCGCAATTTTTTAAAATTGAGGCGGGCGAAATCGACAAATTAACTAGTCCGCTCGGGTTTCAGCGCTGGAAAATGAAGGATCGTATCCTCGACAACATTTTCTCCATCTCGGCGTCTCCAATTCTTGAGACGATCTTGAAGGGCGAGTCCAGTCTGCGTACTCGAGTGAATGAAAGCTGCGTAAAATGGAAAGAAAATAAGAAAAGCAGGCTTGAGTTTGCAGTTCTGTTTTACCTGGCCATTCGGCAGCGTATGTTCTCCAAGACCTATCGGGCGATCGCAACGGATTATGGTCTGAATTACATTGCCGATTCGCATCTTGAAGGATTCGCCAAACAATGGACGCCGTTTTTGGAGTTTGAAGAGGCCGATGCGATATCTCGGCGTGAAGAAAATTCGCATTGGGTTTTAATTTGCAATTCGTATGCTTGGATACAATACGCAATTCGCAATATTTCCGAATCAGTAGGGGTCGAAGAATCTGCATCGACCATCGTTGATCTATTTTCCAGTGCAAAAAAAATTGACAGCGAGGCGTTTCAGCTGATTCTGTTCGACAATTTGAATTCGATATATGAGCAGAATGTAGCGCACAAGGCGGATTGGAGGAATAGGGTAATTAAACTTGTTTATGAAAAACTCGCATCCGTAATATCGCAGGAACCTGATTATTGGCTGCAGCGAGCGAAAAGCGTTTATTATATTTCCAATGATGAAATCGAACTACGGGCCGCGGTAGAATTTTGCGAGAAAGGAATTATAGAGCGCGACAGGAAAGCGTCCATCAATGCAAATCTGACGAAGGCAAATCTATTGGGCAAGCTTTGTCAAATCACAAATTTTGTAAGCGATGAGGATTTGAGGAAAGCTATCTCTACTTATGCTGAAGCCCTAGCGTCGCGCAATGAGAATCCTCGCTATATTGATGGCCTTCTGAAAAGGAATCGATACGGGAAAGGGTATATACGAGGCGTCTGCACGGCAGCTCAAGGCCGTCTAGCACTTTTGCCGATTCGACACGATTTAAATTTCGTCGAAGCGTATCTTTCCAACGGAGGATAATTGGCCCGCTGGCGACCCCAATAGCTCTAAGGGTCAAAGCTTCGAACGACTCCCGCATCGCAAACCGGCCTCGTTTTTCTACGAGGTCGAATCGTATGGCAAAGAAAAGAAAGTTCGCTGCGGGCTATGAAAAATCTCGGTCGATGCGGACATCACGCGATAAACATCAATCCGATTGCCGACAATCTAGCCAGTTACGTTGACTGACGGCTCTTGGCCGCTCCTGGGCCGACTGCGCCCGACGGCGGGCGGTCCCAGTCGCTGACGCGTCCATTTCTCCGTTAGATTGACACGCTGTAGAAGGAGGCCCGGCGGCTGGACTGCAGTACACGCGAAGCGCAGCAAGCTAGTGAGCACAAGTCGGAAGGTCCGGCCGAATCGAGCACACGTACGCCTGCAAGCCGTTGAGCTTGTCTAGTTCCTGCTGGTTACAACAGGCACGCCCGAAAGCGCGGGCGTCGAGTACTAGTCAAGAAAGCGGTCGATTCATGGGCGGATTCAAATTCACGCTTCAGAGCGTGAAGATTGCCGGTCTTCGTGTAATGCAGTCCGTCTATCTTTCGACCCTACACCCGCTTGCGTACCTAGCGGATGTCGCGCCTGTACTGTATATATATACAGTTCTGAAATCAGGCGCGCCACGCACGGAATGGATACACAGATGTGTATCCATGTGTTAGTCTCGCGGCATGAAAGACGCCGGTATCCGTATTAGAGTCGAGAAGGGCTTGCGTGAGGCATTTGTGGCGGTGTGCCAAGAACAAGAACGGCGCGCCTCGGACGTGCTGCGCGAGTTCATGCAGGCATATGTCGAGCGCCACCATAAAGGACAAGGCGATTTGTTCGTTGGCCAAGCTAGCAAGCCGACAAGCAGACATAGGACGTGAACCTGCCCGCCAGTTTTGAGCGAGAAAGCGACAGGGACAGCGGCGGCAACCGCTGACCTGTCTGACCACAACCCTACTGACGAGAGTAGAGATATGGCTGATGAGCATGATATGACGTTGGACGCCCCCGGCGGAAAATTTGACGACGCGGGGCCGATGGCCCCGCGCGTACCCAAGACGAAACCATCCGCATCCAAGCGCGCAACTGAAAAAAAAGGGAAAGGCGCGACACCGCTGCGCACCATAGACTTGTTCTGCGGCGCAGGGGGCATTACCGAAGGATTTCGGCAGGCCGGCTACATCAGTCTGTATGGCAATGATGTGATGCCGGAGGCCATAGAAACGTTCAAGCTCAATCATCCCGAGGCCATTGCAGATTGCCGCCCGATCGAAGACGTCGATCCCGTAGAGATCCGCGAGCGCCTTGGCTTGCAGCCTGGAGAACTCGACGTGCTGGTGGGAGGGCCCCCATGCCAAGGGTTTTCGATCAACGCTCCCGAGCGGTTTCTGAATGACCCGCGTAACAAACTTTTCAAGCACTATGAGCGTTTTCTCGAAGAATTCCAGCCAAAAGCGTTCCTTTTCGAGAACGTGCCAGGTTTGCTGTCGCTCGGCGATGGCAAGGTGTTCCGCCAGATCGTGAAGATCTTCACTGGGCTCGGGTACGCTGTAACTGCCAAGATACTTTTCGCGGCCCACTACGGAGTGCCTCAAGAGCGTTGGAGGCTGATCCTGCTTGGCTCCAAGACTGGTGAGGTTGCGCACCCGGCACCCACGCATTACGCCGTGGGCCGCGCTAATTTCCGGGGGGGCAATACGATGACGCTCCAGCTGGACGAGACTGATCGCGAACGCCTGCTTCCGGCGATTACAGTCGGGGCCGCGATCGCCGACCTCCCACGCTTGGCGATGGGCGAAGGCTCAGAGGTGATCGGCTATACGACGGACGCGCACAGCGTCTATGCAGAGCAGATGCGGAATCCGACCGACGTTACGTTCAACCACTTTGCCGCCAAGCTCTCGAAACAAAATGCAGAGCGAATGAAACATGTGAAGCCCGGCGGATCGTGGCGCGATATACCTCATGATCTATTGCCCAAAGGGATGCAGCGTGCCCGCCGCTCAGACCATACCAAGCGTTATGGCCGATTGCACCCGGATCGGCTATCGGGCACAGTGCTGACCAAATGTGATCCTCACTGGGGAACGGTATTTTTGCCGGATCAGGACCGCACCTTGACTGTAAGGGAAGCTGCCCGCTTTCAGTCTTTTCCTGATAGCTATAAGTTCCTTGGCTCGCGCGTGTCCCAATACGAGCAGGTGGGCAATGCAGTGCCGGTATTGATGGCGAAGGCGATAGCGGTCAAACTCCGTAGCCATCTCATCGAGGAAGAGGCGGACCCGAAGACTACCGAGTCCGCTACACACTACATTTAAGTTGATTACCCGGCGACGCTCGAGTCGCCGGATTCTGCCTGCTTCACTTGGTCGGCGTATGGATCATCCTGGTTCAGCAGCGGGTGCACAATTTTTTCGGTGATGCGCGTTTCGAACATAGGCAATGGAACCGGCTTGCCTCCTGTCAGCCCCTCTACCGAACGCTCAAGTGTGGTGTAGCGGACCTCATCGCGTACGATGCGCGTACGCTTTCCGCCTTCCACCTCTTCAAACCGGACGACAAACCAAGCAATGTCCGCGTTGGAGATATCGGGTACGTTGTCCATCTCGCCGATGGAGTCAAAGAACGCACGATCTACTACCACCGCCATCTTCTTACCCCAGCGTCGAAGCGTTGGCACTTTGATTTGAAGTTGCGGCATTAAACGCTTCGGGCCGCTGCTACGGTAGTCGGGGCGGCGGCGCCCAGCGGGAAAGATCGTCCAATCGACGCTTGCGTCGTTGAAAGCCTCAAACTCGCCTCTCATCGCCTCGCCACTAAAATAAACTGCCTGGATTTCTAAGGCGGTCCATTTCATTGGTGCGCCCTTCGCCGTCTTATTGCTAACGAGCACCATATCAATACGGCCCACATCGTCGCCGCCCGCGTTGTCCGTAGTAGCTCCGGCTTCGAGGAAACCGACTTCGCTGACGAGTATCGGGTCTGAGTCGCCCAGAATCACCTCGCCGACCCACTTGAAGACATCAAGCGCTTCATGGAAGCGGTACGGGCAGGTGGCCCGCAGGTCGCCTTGCCGACCGGTGACGGGCACGCCCACGGCACGACCGTTGTGGGGGTGCGCTGCATAAGAATATTGCCGCAACGAACAAACGCCGCCGTCTTTGTTGCAAACAGCGGCGGCCTTGCGCGCCTGAAAAGGACAGAGCTGAGGCGCACGCTGCCTTTTCGGTTTCAGGCATTCCGCGGCGAACTTCTGCCGTTCTTCGGGCGCCAGTTGCGTAAGATTGAAGCCGTACCATTCCCCAATCCCGAATCGCGGAGTTAAATCTCTTGGTTTTCTAGGTGTTTTTGTCATAACTCAAAACTACCACATTGGAAAATTTCCGCCGAGAGGCAATCGAATGGCAATAAGCCGGAGTGAAAACATGCGCCGCATCCGGGGAAAGAACACGCGCCCCGAGCTGGCCGTCCGGAAGCTCCTGCGCGACCTTGGATTTCCGGGCTACCGCCTTCACCGTAAGAATCTGCCCGGAAAGCCCGACGTTGCTTATATAGGGCGGCGCAAGGCCATCCTGATACACGGCTGCTTCTGGCACGGGCACGAATGCAAGGTCGGTTCGCGGACACCACTGTCGAACAGGGATTACTGGTTGCCGAAGATCCAGCGCAACCGGCAACGAGATATTCAACACCTTGCCGACCTGGCACAGCTCAACTGGTCGGTGCTTACTGTTTGGGAATGTCAATTAGCTGATCGCGAAATGCTCGCCAAGCGGCTTACAGCGTTCTTGGCCGACGACCATGCATAAGCTCATACGCACGCAGCTATGCTAGCGTTCGCCCACAGCAACTAGCTGGGCTAAGTAGGCCCATTGAGCCATGTCCGAAACGCAGCCGGGTCAAATGTCGGGCCTTGTGCACTGGGAACCATACTTACACCTCGATCCGCAAGGAACGTGGCGAGCTGAGTTCCGTTTCGCGCAATCACCCCGGCTCGTTCGGCCAGCCTGATCGCGCCGCTCGAAATGGTACCTGTCGTAAAAATCAGCGCCAACAAGGGATTAAAGGGCTTCAATGCCAGCGGTTCGAAAATGTTTATGTCACTAGAGAAAGTGCCGTATCGCGCGAGACTCATTGCCCCGACCATTTCGCGGATCACGCTCGTACTCAGAGATGCGTTAGGGTAATGTTTTGCTTGGCCAGCGAAGCGCAACTCCACGTCGTGAACGAGTTTAAAGAATGGGCCTGGTATGCTTTGCAGTCTTCCAAGGTTCAAAATTCCAAAGAAATCAATGCCCTGATCGTTCGATCGCCGCGTGACTCGGACTTCCGTTGCGCCCATCTCGGTCAACACCCTTGCGCCAAACTGCTCGAAGTCGTTAGGTGTTATCGCGCGAATCGCCCGATAGAGTGGATCTATGTTTAGGCGGTGCCTTTTGGCTTGAGCGACCTGTGGAGAATCGCTGCCATGTATCCTGCAAGCTCCGGAAACGCTCGGAACCGGGTGCTCTAAAACACTGAGCACACCCGGCGTCCCGGACGATTCTGCATCCGCCTGAAGGCTGGCAATTTTTTTTGCGATGCGCGCTTCCGTCTGTTCGGCTTTTTCTGCGGCTGCGATTGGAGCCATTCCGAAAGATGCCACGAATTCATGCTCAAGCGCTTCCCTGAGGCGACGCGGCGCACCGTCAATACCAATTGTGTCTTCAAGCCGAGCGATGACGTCCGCGTCTTTCAATTGTTCACCGGCAGGATGCGACGCACGCTGTCAACAACAGCAACCAAATCAGTCCACAACTGCTTAGAGCGCTCCGTCGGATTGAGCCACGTTTCGATGCTTGGTTGGCGCAGGGCCGCAACCGCTACTCCGAGCGAATGCTCCAAGATTCCAGTTTCATCAGGGAGGGATTCATCGTCGGCCGCCCTTACAGCATCCTCAAAGGACCGCTCGGGGTCGAGAAGGATTCTAAGCGGTACCGGCTTGTCGACGATTTCTTTCAACTGACGTACTTGGCGAGTAGCGTTATTTAGCTTCGGAGGCAGCATTTCGCCGTCGACATTCCTTGGGCTGAGCAGTTCGTAGAAGCTACGACGAGCATCCGCATTTTCCGCGCGATACGTCGTATCCGAAAAATTAAGCCATTCTCGTACCTTCGGCTGAGAAACAGCTTCGTGAAAGAACGTATAGAGCCTAGGCGTAGCGAACTCGCCGAACTCATCGTCTTCTTCCATCTGCTGAAGAGCCTTTGATGCCCGGTACCTCCGTGCAACTTCCCGCGACGAGATACCGATCTGCTGTGCGACGGCCCCGAACGACTCCTCATTGCGCTCGTAAAGCTCGACTACGAGTTTGGCCTGTTGATATGGCCCCCATTCCCGTATGCCTGCAATGTGGCGGATCGCCATCAAGGTCTGCTGATAATTGTTTCTCTCTTCCGGCGTCCCGATAAGTTCGATCACCGGCAGGTTAGAAATCGAATCCAGCACAGGTTGCGGAAGATCCACCGATCCGGCGTGTTGTTCCCTGAGCAAACCTTTCACGGCCGCAGTTCTTCTATTGCCCTCGACCACAAGGTAGCTGACTACCCCGTCAACGTCGTCGAACTTCTCAACTACGATCTGTTCGATAGGCACGTAGCCATTGCTTCGAATGGAATCCTTCAAAGCGTTCAGCTCGAATGCTTCCGTTCTTTGCAACAATTGCAGTGCGCGCTCTTGTACGCCCGCTTCCGCATATCTAGCTCTGGTGGGAACCGATCGATATTCTGGCAAATCGTGAAACCGGTAGTTGTTCGGGTCCAGCAGTAGCTGGTCTGGATTTACGGTCAGTTGAACGGTCTGCATTTCGGGCCGGAAGAAAGTTTGTACGCGGTCGAGATCATACGCCGACTTTCCACGCGAATTCGACTTTGCAGTTTTCGCGCCTTGTTGACAGTGTTTCAGCTTGCGCTTGGTGGATGAATCCCCAAGCAGGTCGTGGCTGTTCGCTTGCCGCATACGCCGCCGGCCGTATGGGCGGTCCATGGACGGCTATGGCGCTGCACCGGAAACTCCTCGAATGGTCCATTCGACCGCACTGCACGCCCCTTTAGCATTACGACAGTCTCTTTGCTAGATCCTCGGCTCGTGGATGGTAGTAACGCATCAACATGCGCGGATCCTTGTGGCCCGTTATCTTTGTTAGTTCATGCATGGGGAAGATAGACGCCAGGCGCGAAGTCGCCTCATGTCGCAAATCATGAAAGCGAAGATCTGTCAGATACTTCCCATCGGGTCGTCGGCGGGCTTCTCTGCATTCGTCGAGGTAGCGTTCGCGCGCACGCGCTACAGCACGCTCAAAAGCCCTCGTAACTGCGTCGCTGCGAATATCGAAGACTCGCCGTTTTTCGTCACCTACGCCCGCAGTAGTGGGGGCAGCTTTGGGGGCATCCTCGGTTTCGGCGCAATTGTCCTTCAGCGCTTGAAGGACGGAGATAGCTCGAGGCGACAACGGCACGTCGCGGGCGTCTCCGTTCTTCGTGGCTGGCAGGTGCGCGACTCGGCGCTTGAGATCCACATGTTCCCATCGCAGCGAAACGATTTCTCCCCGGCGCATAGCCGTTTCAACGGCCAGCCAAATGATAGCGGGCAGTAGAGCGGAGTTGCTGGCCGTGACAACCCGTTCGAGCTCGCCATCCTGCGCGCCCCGCAGTGACTCAGGATCGTCGGCGTCTGGAACTCCTGCCGCTGGCTCGCTGAGGGCGATGCGCCGCGTCCGGGCGTTATTCGGCTGGGGTTTCCGAATTAGCTCGACTGGATTTGAAAGGCTTTCCATGCCCCATTCCTTGCGGGCAACGTTGAACACATGTGAAAGAACAGCCAAGCGTCGCAGTACCGTGGCCGGTTTATAGTCTTTCAGCCATTCGTCTCGAAGTTTCGCAATGTCGGCGCTCCGGATTGTAGCCAACGGCCGCTTCGCCAAGTCAGCGGCTTGGCAAACCTTTAAAACGGAAGCTTCTTGTGCGGCCCCCTTCTTCGTGAGTGAGATTTCTTCTTCGTAGCGTTTCAGCGCTTCGTAGAGCGTTGTTGCCTCGGCCTCGTTGCGGCTGACCCATATCCCACGCGACATTTCCGATTCGATCATGCTGGCCCAGGCTTCCGCCTCGGCCTTGGTAGTAAAGGTCTTGCTTTGCGCGGGGTAGCCGCGCCTGCGAACCTGCGCCTCCCATTGGTACTGCCCACGCTTCCGGATGGTCGGCATTTCTCGGCGCTCGGTTGGAGTGGAGTGTGGCGATATTGTGGCAAATAATCGAAAAATACGCTACGAGCCCCAGCGACATTAGGGTGGTTTTTACATTCGCAATGCGAAGGTCGGGAGTTCGATCCTCCTCCTCCCACCACGAATCAAAAGGGCTTGGCTTCGCGCCAGGCCCTTTCCATTTGCGGCCTCCCATCATCGCGCGAGGGCAACATGCACTTCACCATCCGCGAAATCGATCACGTCGTGATCCGCTGCATCGATCTCGACAACATGATCCGCTTTTACCAATCCGCCCTTCATTGCCCCATCGAGAAAGAGCAGCGCGATATCGGCCTCGTGCAGATGCGCGCCGGCCGTTCGCTCATCGACCTACTCGCTGAAGGCGCATCGATCGATCGCCCTGAAAACGGCCAGCCCGGCGCCGGCCGCAACATGGATCACTTGTGCCTGCGCGTCGAGCCGTTCGACGCCAACGCCCTGCGCACTCACTTCGAGCAACACGGCGCGCTCATAGGCGAACAAGCGCGACGCTATGGCGCCGAAGGCTTCGGCCCGTCGCTCTACGTGTTCGATCCCGAAGGCAATATGATCGAGCTAAAAGGACCGCCCGAAGCCTGACTTCACGCTTCCGGCGCCTTCAGCACGTTCCAGCGGATAGCAACCGGATCGACCGTCGCGCTTCCCAACGATGCCTCTCCGTCCTGCACCATGAGTTGGAGCCGCATCGTCCGTTCGGCCAACTTGCCAAGCGCGTCAGCGACGCCATCCGCGAGCGACCACACCGTCACGTTGCGCAGGCGCTCAACCTTGCCCTTCACGCCTTGCCACCAGATATCCGCGGTCTTGCCCGCATAGGCGATGATCACCACGCGATCCGAGCGCCCGCTGGCCTTCGCGATGCGCCTTTCGTCCGGTTGACCGGCTTCGATCCACAACTGAATCTGGCCCGTGAGATCCTTTTGCCAGAGATCGGGCTCGTCGGTATCGGAGAGGCCCTTGCAGAATTCGAGCCGCTCGCTGGCGAACAGGCCGAACGCCGCGACACGCACCATCATGCGTTCGTCAGTCTCGGACGGATGACGCGCGATGGTCAGGGAATGATCGCCGTAATAGTGGCGATCCATGTCGGCGATCTGAAGATCGGCCTTATAGATAGTCGATTTGAGAGCCATGCAGCAGTGACGCCAATGCTTTCGCCCGGCGAATGAGTTGAGTGGGAGCGGCACGGCGGAGCGAGGCACCGCACATCGGACGCAAGCGAGTCCGACATTGTGCGGCGAAACGATGCGGAAATGGAAGCCCGAGCGACCGGCATCGGGCGCGACGCGACGGCCGGCGAGGTTCGAGATCGCCGGCTAATCGGTGATTGAATTAGAACCGCTTATTGATCGATGAATCGATCCGCGGTCCACATGCCTTGAGTATCGTTATTCGCGGCATTGACGAATTCAACGTCATGGCCGACGACGCGTAAAACCCGGAAATGCGAATTAACCGGAGTCGATATGCACTCGTAGCCTTCGAAGAACTGCTGCATCTGTTGATGTTCGCCGGCTCTCGCGTGCTTGTCGGCTGAATCGAATTTGTCTTTGGACAGGCAGCCATATGAATCGGGCCGGAATTTGAACGTCTGTTGAGCCTGAACCACGCTGTCCTGGGCTTGCACAGTGGAAACGACAGCAAACAAGCCCATCGCGACGAAGAGAGCATTGGCGCATTTCTTCATGTACTCGGCCTCCAAACGAAACCATTCGACATTAGCTACGTATTTAAAAGCGGCAAAGCCGCAAAAACGATGCTAGACGAGAGCGAGAAACTTGCAAGCACATGTTGTGTGCGAGCGCAACACGGCGGAATGTCGCATGTCTTATTCGGTTGTTCGCTGCTGGGACTTCGAATGACCGAATGCCGTTAAGGCTGGGGTCCCGAAACAAACTGACTTCGAATGACTGCTTTCTGTGGCGTTTTTCCCTGCAGGCGGTTTTGTGCGCCGCACTTAACTTAACCGCTTGAGCGCAACGACTCAGCTAACCGAGCGCCCGCACGCGCGCAAGCTAGCCGAACGGCCTATTGCCATGAGCCGCCGTTCGTGGATAAATCGACTCTGCTAGCAGGAGACCTCAGGAGAAAACATGACTTTCGCTCAATGGCTGCCGTTCGCCATCGCATCGGCGATTCTGGTGGCGATTCCCGGACCGACCGTACTGCTCGTCGTGTCGTACGCGCTCGGTCACGGCCGCAAATACGCGCTCGCGACGACGATCGGCGTCGCGCTCGGCGATCTCACCGCGATGACCGCGTCGATGCTCGGGCTCGGCGTGCTGCTCGCGGCATCGGCTGAGTTGTTCACGGCCGTCAAATGGATCGGCGCGGCGTATCTGATCTATCTTGGCTTCAAGCTGTGGCGTGCACCGGCCGTCGATCCGGATGCGGTCACGACCGGCAACGACCTGCACACCGGGCGCATCATGGCGCACGCCTATGCCGTGACCACGCTCAACCCGAAGAGCATCATCTTCTTCGTCGCGTTCGTGCCGCAATTCATCGATCCGCATGCGGCCAGCGTCTCGCAAATCGCCATCTTCGAGGCGACGTTCGTCGGTCTCGCCGCCGCCAACGCACTGGGTTACGCGCTTCTCGCATCGGGCGCGCGCCGCGCCATCCGCAAGCCGTCCGTCCAGCGCGCGGTCAACCGGACCGGCGGCGCCTTGCTGATGGGCGCGGGCGTCTTCGCAGCCGCATGGAAGAAAGCCGCATGAATCAAGTCGACGACTGGGCCGCGAGCGCCCGGCAACTTTACTTCGCCCTGCTCGGCGACTGGAATCGCAAGGACGCCGCAAGCATGGCCGCGCGCTTCACGGAGCGCGGCAGCTTGATCGGCTTCGATGGCAGCACAATCGATGGGCGCGCGTGCATCGAGGCGCATCTCGCGCCGATCTTCGCCGCGCATCCGACGCCGGTCTTCGTCGCGAAAGTGCGTGAGGTGAGGCGTCTGGCTGCGGGCCAGACGCTGCTGCTGCGCGCCGTCGCCGGAATGTGGCCGCGTGGGGCAACCTCGCTCGATAACCGGTTGAACGCAGTGCAGACGCTCGTGCTGTCACTTTGCGACGGCGCGTATCGCATCGAAATGTTCCAGAACACGCCGGCCGCTTTCCACGGACGGCCGGATGAGGTCGAGAAGCTCAGCGCGGAACTGCGCGCGCTTGGGAAGCCCGAAGGCGCGTAATCATTTGCCGATGCAGAACCGGCTGAAAATAACGCCCAGCAGATCGTCCGATGTGAATTCGCCGGTGATCGCGTTGAGGCTGTCTTGCGCGAGACGCAGTTCTTCGGCGAAAAGGTCCAATACCTGCGACTGCTGATTCGCGTGGCCGGCAGCGAGTGCGAGGTGATCGCGCGCCTCCCGCAGTGCGATCAAGTGGCGTTCGCGCGCAAGGTAGACGCTTTCGGCGCCCGCTTGCCAGCCCGCGATCTTCAGCAACTCGCCTCGCAACGGCGCGATGCCGTCACCGGTCTTCGCCGACAGGTTGACTTCGCGAGCGTGGTCCTCGCTCTCGCGTACGCCGGCGGGTGTGCCTTCGAGGTCCGTCTTGTTCCACACGCGCACGACCGGCACGCCTTGCGGAAATCGCGCGGCGATCACCTTGTCTTCGGGCGTGATCGCGGCGCGCGCATCGAGCAGATGAAGCACGACGTCGGCGCGTTCGATTTCTCCCCACGTCCGCTCGATGCCGATACGCTCCACTTCGTCCTCGGTCTCGCGCAATCCGGCCGTATCGATGATATGCAGCGGAATGCCTTCGACCTGGATGGTCTGCGCGACCTTATCGCGCGTCGTGCCCGCGATCGGCGTGACGATGGCCAGTTCCGCGCCCGCGAGCGCATTTAAAAGCGAAGATTTGCCGACGTTCGGCTGTCCCGCGAGCACCACCGACATGCCTTCGCGCAACAGCGCGCCCTGCCGTGCCTCGCTCAGCACGACGTCTAGCCGCTGCCGGATGTGGGCGAGCTTGCCGCGAGCGTCGGCGGCTTCCAGGAAGTCGATTTCCTCTTCGGGGAAGTCGAGCGTGGCTTCGACCAGCATCCGCAGTGTGATGACGTCCTCCACGAGCGCGTGTATCTCGCGCGAGAACGCGCCTTCGAGCGAGCGGCCGGCCGAGCGCGCAGCCGCTTCGGTGCTCGCTTCGATCAGATCGGCGACGGCTTCGGCCTGCGCCAGATCGAGCTTGTCGTTCAGGAAAGCGCGGCGGGTGAACTCGCCCGGCTCGGCGAGCCGAAGTCCGAAGCCGCGGCCCGCTTCGATCGCGCGCTGCAGCACGAGTTGCAACACGATCGGACCGCCGTGGCCCTGCAACTCCAGCACGTGCTCGCCGGTGTAGGAGTGCGGCGCCGGAAAGTACAGCGCAATGCCGCGATCGAGCGCTTCTCCGTTTCCGTCGATGAACGGCACATAGCTGGCGTGGCGCGGCGCGAGTGCCTGTCCGCATAGCGCGAGCATCGCCTGCTGGGCGGCAGCTTCTCCCGCCCGCCCGAACGACAGCCGCACGACGCCGATCCCTCCTCGCCCCGGTGCGGTGGCGATTGCGACGATGGGGTCGGTGTCGTTGCTCAACATAGTGGCTTGCCGGACGTGATGGTGGACTGCCGGCATTGTATCGCGCGGGTTCGCCCTCCTCGTCTTAGGACGATTCTTGCATTATCTTAAACGAGATACGTGTTTGGTTCGGAATGGAGCGAACTGAGTGGTGCGAGGGAAGCTGAGCGTTTTGCCCTACGCGGGCTACAGCCCGCTTATGCCTGCTTCTAGGCAACTTTCGCCGGAGCGTGCACAAGATAAAAACAGTCCGAGCTTCGCCATATATCGCCCGCATGGTTGACTACATGGCAGCGATTGCCTTGCACAATCGAAAGCATGCCTACACCACAAGAAAAAGCCGATTTCTCGGAACGACTCAAGTTCTCGATGGCTCGCTCACCCGAGAGAATGCGCGGCGCCACTGATCTCTCCAACAAGTTCAATTTGCGCTTTCAGGGCGACCCGGTTTCGCCGCAGACCGCGCATAAGTGGCTTACCGGACGTTCGATTCCCACCGTCGACAAGTTGCAGACGCTCGCAGATTGGCTGAAAGTCGACCTGCACTGGCTGCACTACGGCCCGCCGCCGAGCGGCAGCACGCAAACGACGCCGAAGCCGCTTGCACGCGACGAGAAATATCCGGCATCGGAGGAGACGCTGGAACTGGCGTCGAAGATCGAGGCGCTATCGCCGCATCATCGGTATCTGCTCGAGGAACTCATCGACCAGTTTTATGGGGCGATGAAGCGGTAGGCATCTACGCGCGATAATTTTCGTCAAATTGCGATAAAAATGCGACTCGCTTGGTTCCCGTCAGGGCCAAGCGGGTCGCGGGAGAGCGGCCTACCGCCACGTCTTTGAGCCGAACGGCCTTTCGGCACGCCAAACAGTGTTTGTCCGCAAAAGCCGGGTTGAGACGCAACCTTGAGTCCATGAAGAAAACGACAGTCAAACATCCAAAGTTCAAGGCACGCTTGGGGCAGGCGTTGACGGCAATCAGCCCGAATATGGAAAAGCTACGTCGCTTCCAGAAAGACGGGTTCGATCCGAAAAGCGGTACGCAAGTGTCCGATGCTATCTTCGACACGTTCCGCATCAAACTTCATCCTGCCACGGTACAGCGGTGGATCAATGGGCAAGGCTATCCGTCGGAAGACACTTGGCCGCTCCTTACTGCATTCGTGGGCCGGTCTCGCGAACAGCTGATAGGAGAAGAGCCGCTTGTAAATCGGATGCTGAGACCGGAGGCCGCAGAGCCTGGCCGCCGGTATGGCGAAATATCACCGTCGGAACGGCTGCTCGAATTGCTCGACGAAGCAAGACGAATCGTCAAAACCGGTCTCTGACCCGCAGACGCAAAAACGCCCGGCCAGGCCGGGCGTTTTCACGTTCGAATCAAAGCAGAATCAGGCTGCCTTTTTCTTGCGCTGACCCATCATCCGCGTGATGTAGTACTGCTGCGCGATCGACAGCACGTTGTTCACCACGTAGTACAGCACGAGACCCGCCGGGAAGAAGAAGAACATGACCGAGAAGGCGATCGGCATGAACATCATCATCTTGGCCTGGACGGGGTCCGGCGGCGTCGGGTTCAGCTTCGTCTGCAGGAACATCGAGACGGCCATCAGCACCGGCAAGATGAAATACGGGTCTTGCTGCGACAGATCGTGAATCCAGCCGATCCACGGCGCGCCGCGCATTTCCACCGACGACAGCAGCACCCAGTACAGCGAAATGAACACCGGAATCTGCACGACCACCGGCAGGCAGCCGCCGAACGGATTCACCTTCTCCGTCTTGTACAGCTCCATCAGTTGCGCATTCATCTTCTGCGGATCGCTCTTGAAGCGTTCGCGAATCTGCTGCATGCGCGGCGTGATTTCCTTCATGCGCGCCATCGACTTGTAGCTCGCCGCCGACAGCGGGAAGAACACCGCCTTGATCAGCACCGTCAGCAGCACGATCGCCCAGCCCCAGTTGCCGACGTAGCTGTGAATCTTCTCCAGCAGCCAGAACAGCGGCTTGGCGATGATCGTCACCATGCCGTAGTCCTTCACCAGCTCCAGTCCCGGCGCGATGCCTTCCAGCATGCGCTCTTCCTCCGGACCGGCGAAGAGGCGGGCATCGACGTTCACGCTCTGTCCCGGCGCGATCGTCGGCACCGGCTGCTGCACGCCGACGCGGTACAGCACCGGATCGATCTTCTGCACGTAAATGTCGCGCTGCGCGCCTTCCTTCGGAATCCACGCGGACGCGAAGTAATGCTGCACCATCGCGATCCAGCCATTGTTCGCGGACGGCACGAAGTCGGCCTTGTTCTTGTCGATGTCGGAGAAATCGATCTTCTGGAAGTGCTTCGCTTCCGTATAGACCGCCGGCCCGATGAACGTGTGCGAGAAGCGCGGCGTTTCCACCGGCGTGTTGTCGCGCACCAGTTCCATGTACAGCTTCGGCGTGACCGGCGTGCTGCCGACGTTCTCGATCTTCGTATCGACGTTGATCACATAGCTTCCGCGCGTGAACGTGTAGGTCTTCACGACCTTCACGCCACCCTTCACCGGCGATTCAAACGCGAGCGTCAGCGTCTTGGCGTCGCCCGACAGCGAGGTCTGGCCGGGCACCGGCGTGAAGACATCGTTGTGATTCGGGAAGTCGCCGCCGAGCAGGCCCGTGCGCGCGAGATACGTGTGGTTCGGCGTGTGATCGAACAGCGTGATGTAGAGGTCGGGCTGCTTGCCGTCGCCTTCCTTCAGGAGCGACAGCTTCGACAGCGTGCCGCCGCGCGTGTCGATCTCACCCGAGTACACGTCGGTCGTGAACTTGACCAGTTGCGAAGCCGCCGTGGCGGGCGGCGTTGCCGCGCCAGGCGCGGCGCCGGCCGGCGCGTTGGGCAGTTCGGACGGCTGCGTGCCCGGCGTGGCCGAGCCCGGTGCCGGATTGCTGGCGGTCTTGGCCGGCTGCGTCGCGCTCGGGAAGAACATCGACGGGCGCCCGTGGTCGCGCTGCCAGTTGTCGAACAGCATGACAACTGACACGAAGAAGATGACCCATAGGACGGTGCGTTTGATATCCATGCGTTGTCTCAGTGTCGATCGATAAGCGCCTCAGGCGCCGTTTAGTGGTGAATGCTTTTTTTTAGCGGCTTCCGCCGCCGGTTTCCGAGCCGCGGGGCCGGCCGGTGGCGGATCGTGCGGGTCGGGATAGTCGTTGCGTCCGGCGGGCGGCGGCACGAGATCGATGCCGCCTGCCGAGAAAGGATGGCAGCGGCAAAGCCTTCTCGCGGCCAGATACGTGCCACGCGCGGCGCCATGATACTGGATTGCCTCGCGCGCGTAGTCGGAACAGGAAGGGTAAAAGCGGCACCGGTTGCCGAGCAGGGGGCTCACAGCAACCTTGTAGAAGCGCAACAACGCGATGAGTGCCGTTTGCATAAGCTTCGCGCCGCGCATCATGTCCGCCATGAGGGCCGGACCTGACGAAGCCTGCGCTTCATGACCCCGAAGGGCCGGATGAGTCGTCGACGGCTGGCGCGCTCGGCGGCCCCGCCACGGATTCCGCCGCACGGCGCGCGGCTTCGCGCACGGCACGGTCGAACAATGCTTCCAGTTCGCCGCGGCATAACGCATGAAGCGGCGGCGAACTGGCGCTCGGCATCGCCTTGCGGTCGATCTTCGCGTGCAGCCGCACGAGAATGTCGAATCCGCGTAGCTGTTCGCGTCGCAGACGAAACGCCTCGCGCGCGAGCCGCTTGATCAGGTTACGCGTGACGGCGCGCGGCGCCTGCTTCTTGCCGATGACGAGACCCAGCCGCGCCTCGCCGCCCGTGGGCTTGCCGTACAGAACGAAGTGCGGCGAGCGCCGCCAGGGGCGCAAACGAAAAACGGATGAGAACTCATCCGTTTTCAGCAGCCTTGCGGCCTTGGGGAACGCGGCGTGCGCCGGCAACTGAACGATGTCCTGTTTCAAGACTTCTGTGCGGCGCTCGGCATGCGGCTCGCCATCCTGCGCTGCGTCCGGTTCCGGACGCGACCCGGCTGCGAGCAGCACCGTCTCTATTAGACTGCCAGGCGCTTGCGGCCCTTCGCGCGGCGAGCGTTGATGACCTTGCGGCCGCCAGCGGTCTTCATGCGAACGCGGAAGCCATGGGTGCGCTTGCGGCGCGTCACGGAAGGTTGGTAAGTACGTTTCATGGTGCTCTCACTTGAGTTGATTGACCGCGCGGGCTTGGCTCCAGTGTGGTCACTGCAAGCGCGATGGCCGGAGGTTCCAGGAATTCTGTTTTCGCGGAACCCGCTATTTAAACCGTTTTCCTATTGACCGTCAATACTTTAGCGCCGATTAACGCCCCATCGACCGTCTCGAGTGGTCGCTCGTCGCGCTGATTTGACCCTGTGGATAACTCGCGCGTCCAGCGGGTTTGGCGTTAGAATCTCGCCTTACTCCCAAATATCCGCCCGCTGCTTCGGCCCGCCGTTCGCCCGCAAACCCTTGCGGCGAAAGCCTCCGGAGCATGCCTGCTTGGCCGTGCCGGGACTTGCCGCAATCTTGGGCAAGCATGGCCGCAGGTGCGCGCAGCAACCATAACGACCGCATTCGATGAACGATTTCTGGGAACATTGTTCCGCATTGCTGGAGCGCGAGCTTACGCCCCAGCAGTACGTCACGTGGATCAAGCCGCTAACCCCGGTCGACTTCGATGCCGACGCGAGCACCCTGCGCATCGCCGCTCCCAACCGCTTCAAGCTCGACTGGGTGAAGAGCCAGTTCTCGGGCCGCATCGCCGATGCGGCGCGCGAGTTCTTCAGCGCACCCATCGACGTCCAGTTCGTTCTCGATCCGAAAGCCACCGCGCGCAGCGCAATCGGCGGCGGCCCGAATGCGGCGCCGCGTCCGAGCGTGGCCGCGCCCCGTCCGCCGGCGCCGTCCGCGCCATCGCCGGCCCAGCAGGCGCCGACCGTCGTCGCGCACGCGAACGCCGCCGCGCACGTCAATGCGCTCGCGGCCGAGGCCGCGCAGCAGGCGCAGTCGATGCACGAAGACCAGGCCGACCTCGACCTCCCGAGCCTCGACGCCAACGAAGCCGCCGCTGGCCGGCGCACGTGGCGGCCGGGCGGCGCGGCATCGGCGGGCAGTGAAAACGATTCCGCGTTCGAGCGCTCGAAGCTCAATCCGGTGCTCACGTTCGACAACTTCGTGACCGGTAAGGCGAACCAGCTCGCGCGCGCGGCGGCCATTCAGGTCGCCGACAACCCGGGCATCTCGTACAACCCGCTCTTCCTGTACGGCGGCGTGGGCCTCGGCAAGACGCACCTGATCCACGCCATCGGCAATCAGTTGTTGATGGACAAGGCCGGCGCGCGCATCCGCTACATTCACGCGGAGCAGTACGTGTCCGACGTGGTGAAGGCGTACCAGCGCAAGGCGTTCGACGACTTCAAGCGTTACTACCACTCGCTCGATCTGCTGCTCATCGACGATATTCAGTTCTTCTCGGGCAAGTCGCGCACGCAGGAAGAGTTTTTCTACGCGTTCGAGGCGCTGGTCGCCAACAAGGCGCAGGTCATCATCACGAGCGATACGTATCCGAAGGAAATCTCCGGCATCGACGATCGCCTGATCTCCCGCTTCGACTCCGGGCTGACGGTCGCGATCGAGCCGCCGGAACTGGAGATGCGCGTCGCGATCCTGATGCGCAAGGCGTTCTCCGAAGGCGTGAGCCTGTCGGAAGACGTGGCGTTCTTCGTCGCCAAGCATCTGCGCTCGAACGTGCGCGAGCTCGAAGGCGCGCTGCGCAAGATCCTCGCGTATTCGAAGTTCCACGGCCGCGAAATCACCATCGAGCTGACGCGCGAAGCGCTGAAAGACCTGTTGACGGTGCAGAACCGGCAGATCTCGGTGGAGAACATCCAGAAGACCGTCGCCGATTTCTACAACATCAAGGTCGCCGACATGTATTCGAAGAAGCGGCCGGCCAATATCGCGCGCCCGCGCCAGATCGCGATGTACCTGGCGAAGGAACTGACGCAGAAAAGCCTGCCGGAAATCGGCGAGCTGTTCGGCGGTCGCGATCACACGACGGTGCTGCACGCGGTGCGCAAGATCGCCGCCGAGCGCGGAAACGACGCCCAGTTGAATCACGAACTGCACGTGCTCGAGCAGACGCTCAAGGGCTGAGCCCGGGCGATGCCCGCCTGAAGAACGCACGCCTTCAAAAGCACGCGCCGCGGACCTGTTTATTGGCGAAAACGCCCCTATTTTTAGGGAGTGGTTCCGTTTTAAGGCACAATACAGGTTTGCCGTCCGTGGCCCGGGCGGTTCTCAAGCGCAAGCTCGCGAGTGACCGGCGGGGGGCCGGCAACGCGTGTTACGAGGTTGTCCGGCGGTGCAGTGAGAAGCAGCGGTGGCGAACCGCGGGACAGGCCGTCACATCAATGAAGGAACTCTATGCAACTGGTCAAGACCGAACGAGATAATCTTCTAAGGCCGCTGCAAACCGTGAGCGGTATCGTAGAACGCCGCCACACGTTGCCTATCCTCGCGAATCTGCTCATCACCAAGAACGGCGGGGATGTGTCGTTCCTCTCGACCGACCTCGAACTTCAGATCACCACCCGCGCGGATTTCGGCGTCGGTGGCGATCAGGTCGCGACCACCGTCGCCGCGCGCAAGCTGCTCGACATTTTGCGTGCGATGCCCCCGGGCGAAGTCGCGCTCGACCTGTCCGACAAGCGCCTCACGGTGCGCTCGGGCAAGAGCCGCTTTGCGCTGCAGACGCTCGCCGCAGACGAATTTCCCACGGTCAATCAGGCTACTGACTTCGGCGCGAGCCTGTCGGTTCCCCAGAAGACGTTCCGCCAGTTGCTCGGCATGGTGTATTTCGCGATGGCCCAGCAGGACATCCGCTACTACCTGAACGGCATGCTGCTCGTGGTGGATGGCGACCAGCTCATGGCAGTCGCAACGGATGGCCACCGCCTCGCGTTCTCGTCGATGAAAATCGACGGCGGCGCGTTCCCGCGTCAGGAAGTCATCATCCCGCGCAAGACCATTCTGGAACTGCAGCGTTTGCTGGAAGACATCGACGACACGCTCAAGATCGATATCGCCGCGACGCAGGTCAAGTTCACCTTCGGTCAGGTGGAACTGGTGTCGAAGCTGGTCGAAGGCAAGTTCCCCGACTTCCAGCGCGTCATTCCGAAGTCGCACAAGAACACGTTTGAAATCGGCCGCGAAGAATTGCAGCGTTCGCTGCAGCGCGCGGCCATTCTGACCTCGGACAAGTTCAAGGGCGTGCGCTGCCTGATCGAGCCGGGCCAGCTCAAGATCATGTCGACCAACGCGGATCAGGAAGAGGCGCAGGAAGAACTCGAGATCGCCTATCAGGGCGATACCGTCGATATCGGATTCAACGTCACGTACCTGCTCGACGTCCTCGCGAATCTGAAGGTCGACACGCTGCAAGTCGCGCTTGGCGACGCCAATTCCAGTGCGCTCATCACGATTCCCGAGAACGAGGAATTTAAGTACGTGGTGATGCCGATGCGCATCTGACGCACGCGGATACCGAGGACACTCCAAGGGGCGGCGCGCCCCTTTGGCGTTTTTAAGGTGTTTTGAAAAGTTCGAGCAGTAACCGAAGCAGTGACGCAGAACCGGAAGAAATCCATGACTGAAAACACAAATTCGCAGCCCGACAACAGCTACGGCGCATCGTCCATTCAGATCCTCGAAGGTTTGGAAGCCGTGCGCAAGCGCCCTGGCATGTATATCGGCGATACGTCGGATGGCACCGGTCTGCATCACCTCGTCTTCGAAGTGCTGGACAACTCCATCGACGAGGCGCTCGCGGGCTATTGCGACGACATCCACGTGACGATTCACGCGGACAACTCCATCTCCGTGACGGACAACGGCCGCGGCGTGCCCACGGGCCTGAAGCGCGACGACAAGCACGATCCGAAGCGCAGCGCCGCTGAAATCGTGATGACGGAACTGCACGCCGGCGGCAAGTTCGACCAGAACAGCTACAAGGTGTCAGGCGGCCTGCATGGCGTGGGCGTGTCGTGCGTGAACGCGCTGTCCGAATGGCTGCGCCTCACGGTGCGTCGCGATGGCAAGAAGCATTTCATGGAGTTCTCGCGCGGCGTCGTGCAGAACCGCGAGATCGTCGAAGAAGACGGCGTGCAATATTCGCCGATGCCCGTTGTCGGCGAAACCGAAAACCGCGGCACCGAAGTTCACTTTCTGGCAGACGCGACCATCTTCGGCAATGTCGAATTCCACTACGACATTCTCGCCAAGCGTATGCGCGAGCTGTCGTTCCTGAATAACGGCGTGCGTATCCGCCTGACGGATCTGCGTACGGGCAAGGAAGACGATTTCGCGTTCGCGGGCGGCGTGAAGGGCTTCGTCGAATACATCAACAAGCAGAAGCAGGTGCTGCATCCGAACGTATTCTATTCGACGGGCGAGCGCGACAACGTGTCGGTCGAAGTGGCGATGCAGTGGAACGACAGCTTCAACGAAAGCGTGCTCTGCTTCACGAACAACATTCCGCAGCGCGATGGCGGGACGCACCTGACCGGCCTGCGCGCCGCGATGACGCGCGTCATCAACAAGTACATCGTGGACAACGAGATTGCGAAGAAGGCGAAGGTCGAGACGACCGGCGACGACATGCGCGAGGGGTTGTCGTGCGTGCTGTCGGTGAAGGTGCCCGAGCCGAAGTTCAGCTCGCAGACGAAGGACAAGCTGGTGTCGTCGGAAGTGCGCGCGCCGGTGGAGGAAATCGTCGCGAAGGCGCTGGAAGATTACCTGCAGGAAACGCCGAACGACGCGAAGATCATCACGAGCAAGATCGTCGATGCCGCGCGAGCGCGCGATGCTGCCCGCAAGGCCCGCGAAATGACGCGACGCAAGGGCGTGCTGGATGGCATTGGTTTGCCGGGCAAGCTCGCGGATTGCCAGGAGAAGGATCCGGCGAAGTCGGAGATTTATATCGTCGAGGGTGACTCGGCGGGCGGATCGGCGAAGCAAGGCCGCGACCGCAAGTTCCAGGCAATCCTGCCGTTGCGCGGCAAGGTGTTGAACGTGGAGAAGGCGCGCTTCGACAAGCTCATTTCGTCGGAGCAGATCGTGACGCTGGTGACGGCGCTGGGCTGTGGCATCGGCAAGGACGACTACAACCTCGACAAGCTGCGCTATCACCGCATCATCATCATGACGGATGCGGACGTGGACGGCGCGCACATCCGCACGTTGCTGCTGACGTTCTTCTATCGGCAGATGCCGGAGATCGTCGAGCGCGGCTATATCTATATCGCGCAGCCGCCGCTGTACAAGATCAAGGCGGGCAAGGACGAGCGGTATATGAAGGACGCGCACGAGCTCAACCAGCATATGCTGAAGCTCGCGCTGAACGGATCGGAACTGATTCCGAGCGAAGGCGCGGAAGGCATCAGCGGCGATGCGCTCGGTGAACTCGCGCGCGCGTATTTGCTGGCGCAAGCGGTGGTGGATCGACTGAGCCGCATTTACGATGCAGCCGCGCTCGAAGCGGTGATGGATGGCGTGGTGATCGATCTGTCGTCGCAGGAACAGGCGGAGGCATCGGCGAAGCGGCTGGAGGAACGGCTGCGGGCCGATCCGCTGAAGCCGGAAGTCAGCGTCGAAGCGGCTTACGATCAGGTGCGCGAGGTGCGCTCGCTGCATATCAAGCGGCGTCATCACGGCAACGTGAAGGTCTCTGTGCTCGATGAGGACCTTCAACTGACGGCGGATTACAAGCAACTCGTATCGACGGCGGATACGTTCAAGGGCTTGATCGGCGAAGGCGCGGTGATCAAGCGCGGCGAGCGGTCGATGGCTGTGTCCGATTTCAAGAGCGCGATGAAATGGCTGATCGCGGATGCGGAACGGAATGTTTCGAAGCAGCGGTATAAGGGCTTGGGTGAGATGAATCCCGAGCAGCTTTGGGAAACGACGATGGATCCGAATGTGCGGCGGTTGCTGCGCGTGCAGATCGAAGATGCGATCGCTGCGGATGGCATCTTTACTACGCTCATGGGCGATGATGTCGAGCCGCGTCGGGCGTTTATCGAGAGTAATGCGTTGAGGGCGGGGAATATTGATGTTTGAGGGGTAACTTCCTCCCACGCCTCAAACGCAACATGCAAGAAATCAGTCAGCCCAGCATCCTTCAACGCTTCCATGCGTTGAAGGTCTGGCAGCGTGGCGACGAACGTGCGCCTCATAAGCCTTTGCTCGCGCTCCTGGCGCTCGGTCTATACAGTCGCGGCGTGCGCGAAGTCCCGTTCGTTCAGTACGAAAGCAAGCTGAACGAACTGCTCCGCGAGTTCGGCCCGTGGCGGCGCACGCTTTACCCCGAGATGCCATTCTTGCGCCTGCAGAGCGACGACGTCTGGCAGGTTCAGACGCAGGACGCCACCGACCGTATCGCGCCGAACGCGGCTCTCACCAAGACGCAATTGCGAAAACTGGATGCCGTCGGCCGCTTCTCCGACGACGTGCAACGTGCGTTCGACGCCGACCCGCGAGCAATCGGCGCCGTCGCGCACATGCTGCTCGATGCGCATTTCGCCGATAGCATCCACGACGACATCCTCGACGCCGTTGGCCTCGCGCCGGAATCGCTCACATCGCTGGACCTAAGAGAACCCGCCAGGACGCGCCGAAACGCCTACTTCCGCGACAACGTCCTGCGCGCCTATGAATATCGCTGCGCGTTGTGCGATCTGGACATGCGCATCTGCAACCGCACCGTCGGCCTCGAAGCAGCGCACATCAAGTGGTTCCAGTTCGAAGGCCCCGACACTGTCGAGAACGGCATCGCGCTGTGCTGCCTGCATCACAAGCTGTTCGATATGGGCGCGTTCACGCTCGCCGACGACCGGCGTGTGCTCGTCTCCGAGAAAGCCCACGGCAGCAGGCAATTCGAGCAGATACTGTTGAGACACCACGGCGGCCAACTGAACGCTCCGGTGCAACGGGAGCATCATCCGTCGCATTCGTTCGTCGCATGGCATCGCGATCAAGTCTTCAGAGGACGTCCGCGGCCGCTCTGAAGACCGCCCCGCATCGCCACCCGCGTACACTCTCGCTTTAACCCACTCCATCGCGCCCACGCGACCTCATCATGTTCACCTGCCGAAACCAGTCCTGCGGCGCAGACTGGAAGCTCTCTGACGTCAACATTCACAACGAAGGCCAAGGCCTGCTCTTTCGCTGCCCGATGTGCGGCGCGCGCAACTACGTAACCCGCCGCCGGACAAAGGATGGCGAAACCACGTACGCGCAAGTCACCGAATTCCCGCCCAACGGCAAGCGTTGACACCATGATGACCGATACTTCCTTCGCCAGCCTGCCGCTCTCGCCCGCGATGCAGGCGAATCTCCAACAACTCGGCTACACCTCGATGACGCCGATTCAGGCCGCGAGCCTGCCGCACGCGCTCGCGGGTCACGACCTCATCGCGCAGGCCAAGACGGGCAGCGGCAAGACCGCCGCCTTCACGTTGCCGCTGCTGGCGCGGCTCGACGTCGGCCAGTTCGCGGTGCAAGCCATCGTGCTGTGCCCGACGCGTGAACTCGCCGACCAGGTCACGCAGGAAATCCGCCGCCTCGCGCGTGCAGAAGAGAACATCAAAGTGCTCACGCTGTGCGGCGGCACGCCGATGCGTCCACAAGTCGCGAGCCTCGAACACGGCGCGCATATCGTCGTGGGGACGCCCGGGCGCATCATGGACCATCTGCAACGAGAGACGCTTTCGCTCGATGCAGTCCGCACGCTCGTCCTCGATGAAGCCGATCGCATGCTCGACATGGGCTTCTTCGACGATATCGCATCGGTGGCGCGGCAATGTCCGAAGGATCGGCAGACGCTGCTGTTCTCGGCGACATATCCGGAAGGCATCGTCAAACTGAGTCAGCAGTTCCTGCGCAATCCGCGGGAGATCAAGCTCACCGAGCAACACAGCAACGCAAAGATCAAGCAGCGCTTCTATCAGGTCGAGGAAGACCAACGGTTGCACGCGGTTGGTTTGCTGCTCGATCACTATCGCCCGGTCAGCACGCTCGCGTTCTGCAACACGAAGCAGCAATGCCGCGACCTGCTGGACGTCCTGCTCGCGCAGGGCTTCGAGGCGCTCACGCTGCATGGCGAACTCGAGCAGCGCGAACGCGATCAGGTGCTCGTGCAGTTCGCGAATCGCAGTTGCTCGGTGCTCGTCGCAACGGATGTCGCCGCGCGCGGGCTCGACATCGCGCAACTGGAGGCGGTCATCAACGTCGATGTGACGCCGGACCCCGAGGTGCACGTGCATCGCATCGGCCGAACCGGGCGCGCGGGCGAGGAAGGCTGGGCGCTGTCGCTGGCGAGCATGGAGGAGATGGGGCGCGTCGGGGCAATCGAAGAGGCGCAGCGGGCTGAAGTGGAGTGGCATCCGCTGGCGGAGCTGACATCGGCGGAACCCGGGCACCTGAAGCCGCCGATGGCGACGCTGCAGATTCTCGGCGGCCGCAAGGACAAGATCCGCCCCGGCGACGTGCTCGGCGCGCTCACGGGCGAAGCGGGTTTCAAAGGCGAGCAGATCGGCAAGATCAACGTGATGGATATGGTGACTTACGTCGCAGTGGAGCGCGGCGTCGCGGACGATGCGGTGCGTAAGCTGAGTGCCGGGAAACTCAAGGGGCGGAAGGTCAAGGTGCGGCGGATGTGAGTCGGGCGGCAGCGTGGATTCGTTCTTGAAGAGCGACTTACGATTCACGCTCGCCAGCCAAACCGCCCCTCAAGCCGCAATAGCCGGATTCATGTCGACGAGGCGGTTGCTCATCACGTAGTACGTCAGTTCAGCGTTGTTCGCGAGCTTCATCTTGTCGAGGAGACGCGCGCGATAAACGCTGACCGTCTTGACCGACAGCGAGAGCGCGTGCGCGATGTCCGTCAGCCGCTTACCCGATGCAAGCATGCAAAGCGTCTGAAACTCGCGGTCGGAAAGCGTTTCGTGCGGCTGCCGCTCCGTATCGAGCGAGACGTAGTTGGCGAGCGCTTCCGCCATTTCCGGGCTGATGTACTTCCGCCCGGCGGCGACTTGCTGAACCGCGCGAATCATCAGCGCGGGATCGGCGGTTTTCGACAGATACCCCGACGCGCCGGCCTTCAGCGCACGCACCGCATACTGGTCTTCGCGATACATCGAGAACATGAGCACCGGAACCACATGCTTCAGGCGCCTGAGGCGTTTGAGCACGTCGAGACCGGTGATGTCCGGCAGGGAGATGTCGAGCAGCACGACGTCGTAAGGCTCGCGCGCCGCCAGCGTGAGCGCGTCCGCGCCCGTTGCCGCTTCGCGGACCTCCGATGCAATCCCGCGCTCGAGCAGCAATTGTGCGACACCGCGCCGCACGATGGCGTGGTCGTCTGCGAGCAGGACTTTGAGCGTCATCGACAGGTTCAGGCGTTGACGGAGCGCGGCGTCGGACGCGGCGCGACGGTCCACGGCAGGCGTGCGCGTACCGACGTGCCGCCCGCTTTCGACGAAGCGATCAACAAGGCGCCGCCCAGCGCCTCGCAGCGCTCGCGCATACCCTCGATCCCGAAGCGCCCCGTCTTGCGACGCGCGGCGGGCGTCATGCCGACGCCATCGTCTTCGACGACGAGCGTCAGCGCGTCCGCATCGGCGGTGAGCGTTACGCTTGCGTGCGTCGCTTTCGCGTGGCGTGCGACGTTCGCGAGGGCTTCCTGCGCGATGCGATAAAGCGCCAGGGCTGCGTCGGCGGGAACGCTGTTTTCAACTGAACAAGATAAATCGACACGGAGCGAAGACGCCGTTCGAAAACCGTCGATCAATCGGCGAAGCGTAGCGCACAGGCCGTCGGCCAAGGCAGGTTCGTGCAAACGCTCCACGATGCGATGGCTCGTGTCCGCGGCCTCCATCAGGCATTCTCGCGCCTGACGGAGCGCTTCCACGCAAACGGCGGGGGCATCGGTCGGGAGGAAATATTCCGCGCGGGAGATCGCCAGATTGGCGGCTGTCAGTATCGCGCCGGTTTCATCGTGCAGATCCCGGGCAATGCTGCGGCGGGCGTGCTCGTCGGCGGCAGCGAGTCTCGCACTCAGATCGCGGACGCGCTCACTCAGCAATTGCAGCTCGCGATCGCTGCGCAACGTGGCTTCGAAAAGCGCGGAGAACGGCGAGTGCGACGACGAAGCCCCGCGCAATTCCGCGCGGGGCGTTGGGCGCTCATCGTGCGTCGACGAAGCCAACGTGTTCATTCTTTCCTCGCTTTGAGCGCAACTGGCGCTACGTCCTCGGCGAACTCACGAGCGAGCGTAACGAAATTTACACTCCGTAACATCGAAGGCGGCGAAGCACATATTCGGCTTCGCTCAAGGTAATTGCATCATATCTCAAAATTATGATCAATCGCAGGTGCGGCAAGGGTTGCGGCGATATACCTCATGCCGTTTCACAGCATCAGCGAATGTGATGTTTAGGCACTTGCCCTACGCAACTTGTAACAAGCAGATGCCTGGGCGAAAAAAAAACCGGAGCGCGAAGCTCCGGTTTCCGTATTGCACTAAAACGTCGCAGCCGATCAGCCGACGAACGCCTTCTCCACGACGTAATGCCCCGGATGGTTATTGCTGCCTTCCTGGAAGCCCATCGAGTCGAGCAACTGGCGCGTGTCGCGCAGCATGTGCGGGCTGCCGCAAAGCATCACGCGGTCGTTTTCGATCGAGAACGGCTCCACGCCGATATCCGCGAACAGCTTCTTCGTTTCAATCAGATCCGTAATGCGGCCGCGGTTCGCGAACTCTTCGCGCGTCACCGTCGGGTAATACACGAGCTTTTCCGAGACGATCTCGCCGATATGCTCGTGCGCCGGCAAGTGCTCGGTGATGAAATCCTTGTACGCGAGCTCGTCGACGAAACGGCAGGTGTGCGTAAGCACGATCTTGTCGAAGCGGTCGTAGACGTCGGGGTCCTTGATGATCGACATGAACGGCGCGAGCCCGGTGCCGGTCGACAGCAGCCACAGCGTCTTGCCGGGCAGCAGATTGTCCGCGACGAGCGTGCCCGTCGGCTTCTTGCCGATCAGCACGGAATCGCCCACTTTCAAATGCTGAAGGCGCGAAGTCAGCGGGCCGTCCGGCACCTTGATGCTCAAGAATTCCAGATGCTCTTCGTAGTTCGCGCTCGCGAGGCTGTAGGCGCGCAGAAGCGGCTTGCCGTCGACTTCGAGGCCCACCATCGTGAACTGGCCGTTCTCAAAGCGGAACGAGGCGTCGCGGGTGCAGGTGAAACTGAAAAGCGTGTCGGTCCAGTGATGGACGCTCAGAACGGTTTGAGAGTTAAGGTTGCTCATGGCTTCTTGGACTAGGCGAAAACGGTGACGCTCACGGGCTGGACGTCAGAAGGGCGCTACGCTCGATGCTGCGCGAATGGACGAATCGAATGGCTCGACGGTCCGCGATTCCATGCTGTCTGCCTTCGACGGCCGCGCATTTGCAGAGGCGCAATCAGCTATTTTAACCTGATAGCCGATGCGCGTCCCGAGGCCGCTCGTGGCACGGCTGCGGCGACGAAGCACAACTCCGCCGGACCGGCCACATTACCCATTCATTGCTGATCGGCAATAAAAGGCCGGGAGCACGCATCATAGCAACCGACGCCGCGCCTATCCCGAAATACCCTTCCGGCAGAAGGCGGCAGCGTCGCCGTTCAGACTCGCTGATCCGTCGACGGCTTTTCCCACAGGTTGATGCCGCCTTCCTGCGCGTGCTGGTCGATTTCCGCCAGTTCTTCCGCGCTGAACTCAAGGTTCTTCAACGCGCCGACGTTCTCGACGACCTGTTCCGCACGGCTCGCACCGATCAGCACCGACGTCACGCGCCCGTCGCGCAACGCCCACGCGAGCGCCATCTGAGCGAGGCTCTGACCACGCCGCTGAGCCAGTTCGTTGAGCTTGCGAACATGGGCGAGGTTCGCATCGCTCAGATGTTCCTGCTTCAGCGATCCGCCGCCCGGCTTGTTGACGCGCGCGTCCTGCGGCACGCCGTTCAGATACTTGCTCGTCAGCAGTCCTTGCGCGAGCGGCGTGAACGCGATGCTGCCCGCGCCGACATCGTCGAGCGTATCGAGCAGCTCGTGCTCGATCCAGCGATTGAGCATGTTGTACGACGGCTGATGGATCAGCAGCGGCACCTTGTGCTCGGCCAGCAGCTTCGCCATTTCGCGCGTTTTCGCGGCCGAATACGACGAAATCCCGACATACAGCGCCTTGCCCGAATGCACGGCCGTCGCCAGGGCGCCTGCGGTTTCTTCGAGCGGCGTGTCGGCATCGAAACGATGCGAATAGAAAATATCGACGTAATCGAGGCCCATGCGCTTCAGGCTCTGATCGAGGCTCGCGAGCACGTACTTGCGCGATCCGCCGCCCTGGCCGTACGGACCGGGCCACATGTCCCAGCCCGCTTTCGACGAAATCAGCAGTTCGTCGCGATACGGCCGGAAGTCGTCCTTGAACAGGCGGCCGAAGTTCGACTCCGCGCTGCCGTACGGCGGGCCGTAGTTATTCGCGAGATCGAAGTGCGTGATGCCGTGGTCGAACGCTGCGCGCAGAATTTCGCGCTGCGTCGAGAGCGGCGTCGTATCGCCGAAGTTGTGCCAGAGACCCAGCGACAACGCCGGCAGTTTCAGTCCGCTCTTGCCGCATGTGCGGTATTGCATCTGCGTGTAGCGCTCTGAAGCTGCTTCGTAAGCCATGACGGATTTCCTTTGCGGGTTGCGGAATTGAACTAACTTTGACAAGCGTAAGTGGCCGATGCCCGGAACCTTGCGATACGCTCGCGGGTCCGGTCAAAACCGACAATGGTAAGCCAAACGGCGCGGGCGCGAGCGTGGCGCTGCGGCCGTCCCGCCATCCGGAATCATTCACATGCAATTAAGGAGAGTCTCGTGGACCCAATCGACAAACTGCGTCCCGCCTACGATTTCATGCTCACGCTCGGGCTGACTTACGGCGTCAACATTCTGATGGCGATTCTGATCGTCGCTATCGGCTGGTGGATTTCGAACGCCGTGTCGAACGCGCTGCGGCGCACGCTGAGCCGCACGAATGTCGATGCGACGCTTACGCCCGTGCTCGCGAGCCTCGCGATGTGGGCGATTCGCGTCGTCGCGATCGTCGCCGCGCTCGGCAAGTTCGGCATCGCGGCGGCGAGCATTCTGACGGTGCTGGGCGCGGCGGGACTGGCTATCGGCCTGGCGCTGCAGGGCACGCTGCAAAACATCGCGGCGGGGCTGATGCTTCTGCTGCTGCGGCCGTTCCGTGTGGGCGATTACATAGAAGGCATCGGCGTGACGGCGGGAACGGTCAACGAAATTGGCCTCTTCACGACGCGTCTCACGAAAGCCGACGGCATCGTCATGTATGTGCCCAACAGCATCATCTGGGCGAATCCGGTGACGAACTACAGCGCGAACGAACGCCGCCGCGTCGTGCTCAACTTCCTCGTGCAGCATGGACAGGACGTCGAGCGCGTGCTCGCCGAACTGCGCCGGATGGTGGCTCAGGATCCGCGCATCGTTCAGGAAGGCGCGTCGGCGCCGTGGATCGCCGTCACGGATTACACGGATACGGGCGTCAAGTTCAACGTGGGCGTATGGACGAGCGCCGCCGATCATCCCGGCGTCCAGGCGGACCTGTTGCGTCAGATTCAGCCGCTGACGCGCGTGCCCGTCGCCGCGTGACTGGACGCGTTCGGGCGCGCCTTGTAAGCTGGCGCGCCCCATCCCGAAAAGAACGAGGACACGTATGACCCGGGCGATTTCTGTTGCGTTGCTGATCGGCGGCGTCGTGCTGCTTTACTTCGGCGGCCAGTCGTTCCATTCGCTGAGCAACGATGTATCGCGATTCTTTACCGGCTCGCCGACGAACAAGACGATCTGGCTGATCGCGGGCGGTATCGTCGCGTCGCTGGCCGGCCTGATCGGCCTCGCGTTGCCGTCGAAGCGCTGAAACCGGTGCGTCAGATCAGCGCGACTTCCGGCTTCGACGCCGAGCGCGTGCCCGGCAGCGGAGCGTTGCTGGCGCCGCGATACGTGTAGACGAGCGAGAACTTCACCTGCTCGGTCAGGTTCTTGCCCGCCGAATGCAGCGTGTTGCAGTGAAAGAACACGACATCGCCCTTTTTGAGCGCCGGTGAAAACGCCGTGCGAATCAGCGCGGTGTTCTCCGGGAGGTCCGCGCGGAAAAACTTCGCCTCGTCGAAACGATCCGACGTGAACGCCAGCCGATGCGATCGCGGCACGAACCAGAGCGCGCCGTTATCGACAGTTTCGTCGCCGAGCGCGACCCACGCGGACACTAGGTCGTCGCGCTCGAACGCCCAGTAACGCACATCGCGATGCCATCCCGTCAGGCTGCCGTATGCGGGGTGCTTCGTCATCACGCAGTTGTGATGCGCGCGCGAAAGATACGGTGCCTCGCCGAAATAAAGCTCCATCCAGCCGCGCACTTCCGGCGACGTCGCGAATTCCGCGAAAAACGCGTGGCGCGCGTACGCGTCAAGCAGACGTCGCACGGTTTGCCCGCCCGGCGCATGCCTGGATTGCGGCGCACCGGGATACCGCAGGTCGGCTTCGTATTCCAATGGCGCGGCGGCTTCGGCCAGTTGCCGTTGCGCAACTTCGCGCATCTGGTCGCAACGCGCGTCGGGCACGAGCCCGTTCACGATCACGAAGCCCGTCTCGCGCAACTCCTGCACTTGCTCTTTCTTCGATTTCAGCGACGTTTGTTCAAACATGTTCGTTCAGCCTAAGCGTGGCGAGCGCATCGCCTCATGCCGCCAGCGCAATACCCGAAATTGGGGCGAATACGAACATTGTAAGTCGGACGCAGCGCGACAGCCCGTGCAGTCGGGCCTTTCATTCGCCATTTGAAGCGTTCGCTTCACTATTCGGCAGGGAAAACGTGGACTTAACGCAGTAATAAAGCTCTTGTACATTGACTGCATCGATTCGGTGCAACTTCGCATCCAAGGTTGAATCGAAGCCTTGAACACTAATCTGAGACAACTATCGTCAAGTTTGCGATCGACCTCGACCACGCAAACGGACCTTCTGCCGACATGACCCAACGTATCGCTACTGGCCTTCGACGCGTCGCATCGAGCGCCGCGCGGCCCGCCCGGCGCGGCGTGATCCGCGCGTTGCGCCATCATTCCGCGCGCACGCAGGCGCTCGCGGAGCAAATTAGAACCGTGCATCCTGTCGACGGCATCCGCTCCTGGTTTCGCGGATTCTTCTTCAGCATCCGCGTGCGCGCGGCTTCGCGCAGCGTATCGCTCAAGACGCTGCTGCGGCGTCCGATGCAACTGCGCGCTCCGACGCCCAAGCCGAAGAGCACTACGCTGACGAGCCGGCGGCCGCGTCGCGTGTCGGCGAGCAGCGCCGGCTGGTACGACTTCGCGGTGCGCTGAAAGCCGTACGCGGCTTTACGAACGGCAATAAAAAAACCGGCAGGCGCAACGCCTGCCGGTTTTTTGTTGTCAGCCCCGCGCCAGCTTCAGGCCACGCGCGCGACCGGTTCGGTGCCTGCTGCTTCAGCCAGCACGAGCGCCTTGTCCGTGGCTTCCCACGAGAATTCCGGCTCTTCGCGGCCGAAGTGGCCATAAGCCGCCGACTTTTCGTAGATCGGGCGCAGCAGGTCCAGCATCTGGATGATGCCCTTCGGACGCAGGTCGAAATGTTCCAGCACGAGCTTGGTGATCTCCGCATCCGAGACGCGGCCGGTGCCGAAGGTGTTCACCATGACCGAAGTCGGGCGCGCCACGCCGATTGCATACGACACCTGAATCAGCGCGCGCGAAGCCAGCCCCGCCGCGACGATGTTCTTTGCCACATAGCGGCCCGCGTAAGCCGCCGAGCGGTCGACCTTCGACGGGTCCTTGCCCGAGAACGCGCCGCCGCCGTGCGGAGCCGCGCCGCCGTACGTATCGACGATGATCTTGCGGCCCGTCAGACCGCAATCGCCTTGCGGACCGCCGATCACGAACCGGCCCGTCGGGTTCACCAGGAACTTGATGTCGCCCTTGATGAGTTCCTTCGGCAGCGTCGGCTTGATGACTTCTTCGATCACCGCCTCGCGCAGTTGCGTAAGGTCGATGTCCGGCGAGTGCTGCGTGGACAGCACGACGGTATCGATGGAGTGCGGCTTGCCGTCGACATAACGCACCGTGACTTGCGACTTCGCATCCGGACGCAGCCAGGGCAGACGGCCATCGCGGCGCAGGTTCGCCTGGCGCTCGACCAGACGGTGCGAAAGGTGGATCGGCAGCGGCATGAGTTCGGGCGTTTCGTCGCATGCGTAGCCGAACATCAGGCCCTGGTCGCCCGCGCCTTGGTCGAGGTTGTCGTCGTGCGCCTTGTTCACGCCTTGCGCGATGTCCGGCGATTGCTTGTCATAAGCGACGAGCACCGCGCAGCCGCGATAGTCGATGCCGTAATCGGTGTTGTCGTAGCCGATGCGCTTGATGGTGTCGCGCGCGATCTGGATGTAATCGACGTTGGCGCTGGTCGTGATTTCGCCCGCGAGGACGACGAGACCTGTATTGCAGAGCGTTTCCGCTGCGACGCGCGAGTATTTGTCCTGCGACAGGATGGCGTCGAGGATGGCGTCGGAGATTTGGTCGGCGACCTTGTCCGGGTGGCCTTCGGAAACGGATTCGGAAGTAAAGAGATAGTCGTTTGACACGCTTCAGACTCCAATTGAGTACGGTTGAGATTCACGTAGCCGGCTTCGTTTGGAGTCTGAAGCGGCGACGCTTTAGCGGATGTCCTTTCTCCGGCTTCTGCCCGATTTGATCAGGCTTCGGCCGGCTTCGCCCCGCAAGTTGTCCATTAACTCGGCGAAGGTCTTATTATACCGGTTTCCCGTGTTTTCACAGAGCCGAACGCTTGTTGTCATTCGCCCCGCGTCAATATTCCGCTCCACGCTGCCGCCCCTCTGTTCGCTGGGGCACGTCATGCTAGGGCGCATCGGTGTATCGCTTGCCATTGGCTTTCTCAAGTTTCTGGCGATCATTCCTTATGGCATCACGGCCCGTTTCGGCGACGGCCTCGGCTGGCTGCTCTATCAGATTCCGAGCCGCCGCCGGCGCATCGTGCATACGAATCTGAAACTCTGCTTCCCCGAATGGACGCCCGAGCGCCGCGAGGAAGTCGCGCAGAAGCATTTCCGCCACGCTATCCGCAGCTACGTCGAGCGCAGCGTGCAATGGTTCGGCTCCGCGAAGAAGCTCGAAAAGCTGGTCGAAGTCGATAGCGCCATCGACCTCACCGATCCCGATCTGCCGCCGACGCTGTTCCTCGGCCTGCACTTCGTCGGCATCGAGGCGGGATCGATCTTTTTGAACTACTCGCTGCATCGGCGGTGCGGATCGCTTTATCAGCCATTTTCGAATCCGCAGATCGAAGCGGTAGCGAAAGCGCAGCGCGCGCGCTTCGGCGCCGACATGGCGAGCCGCGCGGACAGCGCGCGCGTCGTGCTGCGCTGGCTGCGCGACCGCAAGCCCGTGATGCTCGGCGCGGACATGGATTACGGCATGCGCAATTCGACGTTCGTGCCGTTCTTCGGCATACCGACGTGTACGCTCACCGCCGTCGGCCGTCTCGCGAAGACAGGGAAGGCGCAAGTCGTGCCGTTCATCGGCGAAGTGTTGCCGAACTACAAGGGTTATCGGCTGAAGGTATTCGAGCCGTGGCAGAACTACCCGACCGGCGACGACGTCGCGGACGCGCGCCGCATGAACGAATTCCTCGAAGAGCAGATTCCGCGCATTCCGGAGCAGTATTACTGGGTCCACAAGCGTTTCAAGACGCGGCCGCCCGGCGAGCCCGGCTTTTATTGAGCGCCGGCACGGCGTCGAACGGCGCTGCATCGCTCACATACAATAGCGGCCATGAAACTCAAGTTCACCAAGATGCAGGGCGCGGGCAACGACTTCGTCGTGCTCGACGGCTACTCGCAGACGCTCGATCCGAGCCCCGCGCAAGTGCGCGCGCTGGCCGACCGTCATTTCGGCGTGGGCGCGGACCAGTTGCTGCTCGTCGAAAAGCCGACTATCGACGGCGTCGATTTCAAATATCGCATCTTCAATTGCGATGGCGGCGAAGTCGAGCATTGCGGCAATGGCGCGCGCTGTTTCGTGAAGTTCGTGCGCGATCGCGGCCTCACCGACGCGTCGACCATTCGCGTGCAGGTGCAGAAAGGCGTCATCACGCTGACGATGCAGGAAGACGGTGAAGTCATCGTCGATATGAGCACGCCGGTATTCGATCCGCCCGACGTGCCGTTCGACGCGCACGGTCTCGAAGGCCGCCGTGAAGGCAAGGACACGCTCTGGCCGATCGACGTGGCCGGCGAAACGCGCTGGATCTCCGCCGTGTCGATGGGCAATCCGCACGCGGTGCAAGTAGTAGAGGATGTCGAAGCGTATCCCGTGCTGACGGAAGGCCCGCTCGTCGAGCGCCACGCGCGCTTTCCGAAGCGCGTCAACGCAGGCTTCATGCAGATCGTCGATCGCCATTCGGTCAAGTTGCGAGTCTACGAGCGCGGCGCGGGCGAAACGCTCGCGTGCGGTACCGGGGCGTGCGCGGCGGTGGCGGCAGGCATCCGCCGCGGTCTGCTCGATTCGCCGGTGTGCGTCGAAACGCACGGCGGCACGCTGACCATCCGCTGGGACGGCGCGCGCGACGAATCCGCCGCGCTCTTCATGGCAGGCCCCGCGACAACGGTGTTCGAAGGTGAAATCGAGCTTCCCGGCATCGGCTGAGCCGGACCACGCATCTATCTGTATCAGGCAAACATGAATCCACGCGAAGTCGCCGACTATCTGATCGAGAACCCCGATTTTTTCGTCGAGCACGCTGAACTGCTCGGCACCATCCGGCTGTCGAATCCGCATGGCAAGGCCGCTGTGTCGCTGCAGGAACGGCAGATGGAAATGCTGCGCGACAAGAACAAGCAACTGGAACGGCGTCTCGCCGAACTGCTGCGCTACGGCCACGAAAACGACAGCATTTCAACGAAGTTCAACCGCTGGACCACGCGCGTGATCGGTCAGCGCGATCCGTACGCGTTGCCCGCCACCATTAGCGGCGGCCTGTGCGAAGTCTTCGACGTGCCGCACGCCGCACTGCGCGTGTGGGATGTCGACGAAGCGTACCGCCAGGCCGATTTCGCGCGTCACGTCGGCGAGGAAGTGCGCATTTTCGCGCATAGTCTGGATGCGCCTTACTGCGGCGCGAACAGCGGTTTCGCGGCGGCGCAGTGGCTGGGCGCGGCGAATTCGGCATCGGCGACGAGCGGCGCGGCGGGCGGCGCATCCGCCGAGCGCGGCGTTCAGTCGGTTGCGCTGCTCGCCTTGCGCGACCCGCAAGCCGGCCCGGATGCGCCCGCGTTCGGCCTGCTGGTGATGGGATCGCCCGATGCGCGCCGTTTCCACGACGGCATGGCCACCGATTTCCTCACGCAGATCGGCGTGCTGGCCAGCGCGGCGCTGAGCCGTCTGCTGCCGAACTGAGCCACTCATGACCGACGCCGCCGACAACGCGCCAGGCGATCCGATCGCCGCCTATCTGGCGATGCTCGAGCACGAGCGGCGTCTCTCCGAACACACGCTGCGCGGCTACACCTACGAACTCGGCGAACTCCGCGCGATCGCGAAAGGCCGCCCGCTCGAAACGCTGGTCGCGGCGGACATACGCGGCGCGGTCGTTCGGGCGCACGCGGCGGGACTGTCGTCGCGCTCGATTGCGCATCGGTTGTCGGCCTGGCGCGCGTTCTATCGATGGCTCGCCGAGCGCGTCCCGATGCCCGCGAATCCGGTCGCGACCGTGCGCGCGCCCAAGCGCGAGAAAACGCTGCCGAAGGCGCTTTCCGTCGATGACGCCATGACGCTGATGGACGCGCCGCAAGCCGGCACGCCCGAAGCGCTGCGCGATCACGCGATCCTCGAGCTCTTTTATTCGTCTGGATTGCGGCTCGCGGAGCTCGTCGGACTGGATGTTCAGTTCGTCGAGAAAGACGGTTATCGGTCGGCGGGCTGGCTCGATCTCGCGCACGAGGAAGTGACCGTGCTCGGCAAGGGCGGTCGGCGGCGTTCGGTGCCGGTCGGCCGCAAGGCGATCGACGCACTGCGCGCGTGGATCGAGGTCCGCGATCAGTTCATCCGGCTCGATCCGCATCCGCTCTTTCTGTCGGTGCGCGGCAATCGCATGTCGCCGGGCGTCGTGCGCGAGCGCGTCAAGCGCATCGCGTTGATGGCCGGCATCCCGACGAACGTTCATCCGCACGTGCTGCGCCATTCGTTCGCCACGCACGTGCTGCAGTCGAGCGGCGATCTGCGCGCGGTGCAGGAACTGCTCGGCCATGCGAGCATCACCGCGACGCAGGTTTATACGTCGCTCGATTTCCAGCATCTCGCCCGCGTCTACGACTCGGCGCATCCGCGCGCAAAGAAGCGCGACTAACTTCGGGCGCGCCTCGCGCGCTCTCATCTACGCAATGAATACCATCACGCTCAAACCGGCGAAGGACAAGTCGCTCGTCCGCCGCCATCCGTGGATTTACGCGAACGCCATCGCGCGCGTCGACGGCAATCCCGCGCCTGGCGCGACCGTCACCGTGCGCGCCGCCGACGGCCGTTTTCTAGCGCGGGCATCGTACAGTCCGCATTCGCAGATTCGTGCGCGCGTCTGGACCTTCGACGAAGCCGAGCCCGTCGATCACGCTTTCTTCAAGCGGCGCGTGCAGCGCGCGGTCGCGCATCGGCAATCGATGATTCGCGATACTGGCGCGACGCGTCTCGTCTTCGGCGAAGCGGACGGCTTGCCGGGACTGATCGTCGATTACTACGTCGCGGATCAGGGCGCGCACTCGCAACTCGTCTGCCAGTTCATGGCGACGGGCGTCGAAACGTGGAAGGACGCGATCGTGCAGGCGCTCATCGCGGCGACCGGCTGCCCGAACGTCTACGAGCGCTCGGACGTATCGATCCGCCAGAAGGAAGGGCTCGAGCAAATCACCGGTGTGCTTGCCGGCGAGCCGCCGCCCGAGACGCTCATCACGAACGAATGCGGCGTGCGTTATCACGTCGACGTGCGCAACGGCCACAAGACAGGCTTCTACGTCGACCAGCGCGATAACCGCGTGCTCGTGCAGCAGAACGCGCAAGGCCGCGAAGTGCTCAACTGCTTCTGCTACACGGGCGGTTTCTCGCTGGCCGCGCTGAAGGGCGGGGCGACGCGCGTCGTCTCGGTCGATTCATCGGGCGAGGCGCTCGCGCTGGCGCGGGAGAACGTGAAGGCCAACGGCTTTGATGCGGACAAAGCCGAATGGCTCGACGCCGACGCCTTCAAGACGCTGCGCCGTCTCTACGACGAAGGCCAGCGCTTCGACCTGATCGTGCTCGATCCGCCGAAGTTCGCGCCGTCGCGCGAAACCGTCGATCGGGCCGCGCGGGCCTACAAGGACATCAACCTGAGCGGCTTCAAGCTGCTGCGTCCGGGCGGCCTGCTCTTCACCTATTCGTGCTCCGGCGCGATCGATTCGGAGCTGTTTCAGAAGATCGTCGCGGGCGCCGCCGCCGATGCCCGCGTCGATGCGCGCATCCTCAAACGGTTGGGCGCGGGCGTCGATCATCCGCTGCTGACGGCGTTTCCCGAAGGCGAGTACCTGAAAGGGCTGCTGTTGCAAATCGCGTGAACGGCCTTATTTGAGCGCGATGGCAGGCGCAGCATCGGCTTGACGAATATGTTCCAATAGGCGATTCGACGCGATTCCCGAACACTGACAAGGAAACAGGCGACACCATGATTCCCGTAACCATCCTGACCGGCTTCCTCGGCAGCGGAAAGACGACGCTGCTCAAGCGCATTCTGAACGAGAAGCACGGCATGAAGATCGCCGTGATCGAGAACGAGTTCGGCGAAGAGAACATCGACAACGAAATTCTCGTGCAGGACACGAACGAGCAGATCATTCAGATGAGCAACGGCTGCATCTGCTGCACGATTCGCGGCGATCTGGCGCGTGCGCTCGAAGACCTGGCGAACCGCAAGAAGGCCGGCACGCTCGACTTCGACCGCGTGGTGATCGAAACCACCGGCCTCGCGAATCCGGGCCCGGTCGCGCAGACGTTCTTCATGGATAACACCGTCGCCGACGAATTCCTGCTCGACGCGATCATCACGCTCGTCGATGCCAAGCACGCGAACACGCAGCTCGATCAGCAGGAAGTGGTGCAGCGCCAGGTCGGCTTTGCGGATCGCCTGTTCATCACGAAGTCCGATCTCGTCGACGCAGACGCGCTCGAGGCGCTGAAGCATCGCCTGCTGCACATGAACCCGCGCGCCGCGATCAAGGTCGTCAATTTCGGCGAAGCGGACATCAAGGAAATCTTCGATCTGCGCGGCTTCAATCTGAACTCGAAGCTGGAAATCGATCCGGACTTCCTCGCGGAAGACGATCACGATCACGCGCATGACCACGATCACGCGCACGACCACGATCACGACCATGAGACTTGCGGTCACGATCACAGCCACGATCACGAGCATCACCATCATCATCACGCGCATCACGATGACAAGATCAAGTCGTTCGTGTATCGCAGCGACAAGCCGTTCGATCCGAACCGTCTCGAAGACTTCCTCGGCGGCATTCTGCAGATCTACGGCGAACGGCTGCTGCGCTACAAGGGCGTGCTGTATATGAAGGGCGTGGATCGCAAGGTCGTGTTTCAGGGCGTCCATCAGATGATGGGCAGCGACCTCGCGGGCAAGTGGCTGCCGGTCGAGAAGAAGAACAGCAAGATGGTGTTCATCGGTATCGAACTGCCGAAGGACCTCATCACCGACGGCCTCGACGCCTGTCTCGTGAAGTGATGCGCAATGGATGCGTGTCCGGCACGCATCTGGCTTGCACGTGCGACAGCGCCTCACGGCGCAACGCATGAAACGATGAAACGCCGCCGTGAATTTTCGCGTGCGGCGTTTTTCGTGATGCTTTTCTTTCGCGATGTGTAATCACGCCCACGAACGGACATCGCTTTTTGCACGTTCAGGCGTTATATTTTTGAGATTCCGACAATTTTTGACAGGGTTTTCCGTAGGTTTAGTCGGAAATTGCGGTTCAGTTACAATACAGCCCCACTGGAGAAGGGCAGATCCGATCGGCGCGCGTCGCAAGCGCTTTACCGTCGGGTTTCAGAAGAAGGGATGTCCCGAGGGACGATGTCTCGACTGGCCGGGGAGGGCCGGTCAGGCGGAGCGCCAGGCGGGCCGCGAGTTGCCGGAGTGCAGCCACGGAGCAGCATCCAATATCGGTTTCCAGAGGAGTTCGGCCCCGCATCGAGTGTCGCGTGATGCCAAAACGCTGCAGGCATGCGGGTAACGCAAGTGCGGGCGTCGCGAAGACATCGCCCTACATTGAAGAAGCAAGCAGATGACAACGAAACTCTTGACCGAAGCCGAAATCCTGAAGATGAGCGAGAAGGACTACATGAACGAGGAACAACTCGCCTTCTTCAAGAACCGGCTCGAGCAGTTGCAAGCGGACATTCTCAAGAATGCCGGCCAGACGACGGAAAATCTGCGGGAAACGGTGATCGTGCCGGACCCGGCGGACCGCGCAACCATCGAGGAAGAGCATGCACTGGAACTGCGCACGCGCGACCGTGAGCGCAAGCTTCTGAAGAAGGTGCAGCAGTCGCTCGCGCGCATCGAATCCGGCGATTACGGCTGGTGCGAGGAAACGGGCGAGCCGATCGGGATTCCGCGCCTGATCGCGCGTCCGACCGCCACGCTCTCGCTCGAAGCGCAAGAACGGCGCGAACTGCGCCAGAAGCTCTTCGGCGACTGAAGCGCGCGCCGCCTGCGGTGAGATCGCGGGGTCGCCCCGCGACGGGGGAATCGCCGCCGCGAGAAATGGCTGTTCATCCCGCAGCCACTTGAAAAGGCACACGATCGACGTGTGCCTTTTTGCTTATCCGGCGCCGTCGTCACGCTGCGCTCGCACACTTGATAAATCGCGCCACGCCCTAAGATAAACAAAACGCGCCTGCTCAAAGCAAGGCGCGCGCGCGGCGCCGTACGCCTTTCGCCTCATCGGCCGGCGGAACCCCGCGCCGTGCACTCCATCGAATTCTCGACTGCGTGGCGGCTCGACAGTCTTCGCGAAGCCGCCCGCGTTCTTCTGTTTTCTTAAGGAACGCACATGGAACAATTTCACGGCACGACCATCGTCTCCGTGCGGCGCGGCGGCAAAGTCGCGTTGGGCGGCGATGGTCAGGTGACGCTCGGCAACATCGTCATGAAGGGCGGCGCCAGAAAAGTGCGCCGCATCTATGGCGGCAAGGTGCTGGTCGGATTCGCCGGCGGCACCGCCGACGCGTTCTCGCTGCTCGACCGCTTCGAAGCCAAGCTCGAAAAGCACCAAGGCAATCTCACGCGCGCCGCCGTCGAACTCGCCAAGGACTGGCGCACCGACCGCATGCTGCGCCGGCTCGAAGCCATGCTCATCACCGCGGACAAGGACGCGACGCTCGTCATCACCGGCAACGGCGACGTGCTCGATCCCGAAAACGGCATCTGCGCGATCGGCTCCGGCGGCGCCTACGCCCAGGCCGCCGCGCAGGCGCTTGCGGAAAACACCGAACTCGCGCCGCGCGATATCGTCGAGAAAGCGCTGACGATCGCCGGCGATATGTGCATCTATACCAATCACAATCGCGTCATCGAGACGATCGAATAAAGGACCCCGCGATGACCACCATGACTCCCTCCGAAATCGTCTCCGAACTCGACAAACACATCATCGGGCAGGGACGCGCGAAGAAAGCCGTCGCCGTCGCGCTGCGCAACCGCTGGCGCCGTCAGCAGGTCGCGGAGCCGCTGCGTCAGGAAATCACGCCGAAGAACATTCTGATGATCGGGCCGACGGGCGTCGGCAAGACCGAAATCGCGCGGCGTCTCGCGAAACTCGCGGACGCGCCGTTCATCAAGATTGAAGCGACCAAGTTCACCGAAGTCGGCTACGTGGGCCGCGATGTCGACAGTATCGTGCGCGATCTGATTGAGATTTCCGTGAAGCAGACGCGTGAATCGGAAATGAAGAAGGTTCGCACGAAGGCCGAGGATCGCGCCGAAGACCGCATCCTCGACATTCTGCTGCCGACGGCGCGGCCGGTCGGTTTCGGCGCGGCGGAAACCACGAGCGAAGGCGACAACACGACGCGCCAGACCTTCCGCAAGCGTCTGCGGGAAGGCGCGCTGGACGACAAGGAAATCGAGCTCGACGTGGAAATGCCGCAAGCCGGCATGGACATCATGGGGCCGCCGGGCATGGAGGACATGACCGAGCAGATTCGCTCGATGTTCGCGAACATCGGCGGCGGCAAGAAGACGCGTCGGAAAGTGAAGGTCAAGGAAGCGCTCAAGCTCCTGACCGACGAGGAAGCCGGCAAGTTGCTCAACGACGAAGAGGTCAAGAGCCGGGCGGTTCAGAATGTCGAGCAGAACGGCATCGTGTTTCTGGATGAAATCGACAAGATCGCGTCGCGCAGCGAAGTCGGCGGGGCGGAAGTGTCGCGTGCGGGCGTGCAGCGGGATTTGCTGCCGCTCGTCGAAGGCACGACGATCAACACCAAGTACGGGATGATCAAGACGGATCACATTCTCTTCATCGCGAGCGGCGCGTTCCATCTCGCGAAGCCGAGCGACCTCATCCCCGAATTGCAGGGCCGTTTCCCGATCCGCGTCGAACTCGATTCGCTTTCGGTGCAGGACTTCGAATCGATCCTGAATTCGACCGATGCCAGCCTCGTCAAGCAGTACAAGGCGCTGCTCGCAACTGAAGAGGTCGAACTCGATTTCGCCGACGACGGCATCCGCCGGCTTGCCGAAATCGCGTACTCGGTCAACGAGAAGACGGAGAACATCGGGGCGCGGCGGCTTTATACGGTCATTGAGAAGCTGCTGGAAGAAGTGTCGTTCGCGGCGGGCAATCACACGGGCCAGCCGGTGAAGATCGATGCGGCTTACGTCGATCGTGCGTTGGGCGAAGTGGCGCAGGACGAGGATTTGTCGCGGTACGTGCTGTAAGGGGAATCGCCGACGAGCAAACCGGGCCGCGCGCCCGGTTTTTTTACGCCCGCGCTCACGGGCCGCGAAAGCGACAGGCGAAAAAAAACCCGCCTGGCCGGCGGGTTGAATCCATATCAGGAGGAGACATGGAGGAGACAGTTCCAATCATACACAGCGTGTTGATGCGACGCAATAGTTTTTCTAGTAAAAACCCCTATGGCGTCGATGTGTGGTATCTGTGCGTCACTTTTTGTGACGCGCTGGACGAATCGCACGATGACAGCGCAAGAAACGGCGCGTAACCTCTTCGGCGCGGCAATACAGTGGACGCGTACCCAAAAGCCGCCGAGGTTCTCATGAATACCGCCCGCATCGACCTTCCCTATCAGTCATCCGAAAGCCGCTGGCAAGCCGTCGCCGAGCGCGACGCCCGCGCCGACGGCGCGTTCTTCTTCGCCGTGCGCACCACGGGCGTGTTTTGCCGGCCGTCGTGCGCGTCACGGGCGCCGCGTCGGGAGAATGTCTCGTTCTTTACGACGACAGACGAAGCCGCCGCCGCCGGGTATCGTCCGTGCAAGCGCTGTCAGCCGACGAGCCTGCCGCGCGAACTCGCGATCGTCGAACGTGCGTGCAAGGCGCTCGACGCCGATCCGCAGCAGCGCATGACGCTCGCGCAACTAAGCGACGCCGTACACGTCAGCCCGTTCCATCTGCAAAGGCTGTTTACGCGGATCGTCGGCATTTCGCCGCGGCAATATCAGGCGGCGCAGCGTGCCGGCGTGCTGCGCGACGCGCTGCAACGCGGCCGCGACGTGACTCGCGCCACGCACGACGCGGGCTTCTCGCCTTCGCGGCTGTACGAAGCGGCGGCGACGGAACTCGGCATGACGCCATCGGCGTATCGGCGCAAGGGCGCGGGACTCACGGTGCGCTACGTCACCGCCGATACGCCGCTCGGCGTCGCGCTGATCGCGGCGACGGACAAGGGCGTCTGCAAGATCGCTTTCGGCGATGACCGTGACGCCCTCATCGGCCAGCTTGCGGCGGATTTCGCGCAGGCCGCGCGCATCGAGGACGCCGCGCGTCTCGCGCCGTTCGTCGCGCAGATCCGTGCGTATCTCCAAGGCACGCGCGAGCGTTTCGATTTGCCGCTCGACATCGGCGCAACCGCGTTTCAACAGCGGGTGTGGGACGCGCTGATGCGCATTCCGTACGGGCAGACGCGCAGCTATACGGAGATCGCGGCGTCGGTCGGGTCGCCGGGCGCGGTGCGGGCGGTGGCGAACGCATGTGCATCGAACCCGGTGGCGCTGGCGATTCCGTGTCATCGCGTGATCGGGAAGGACGGTGCGATCGCCGGCTATCGGTGGGGACTGGCGCGCAAGGAAACGCTGCTCGACACCGAGCGCACGCATAAGGAAACCGGCGAGATCGCCTGACGAGTCGTACCGGATATGCGCCCGCCGTCGCCGAGACGCGCGGGCGTTTTCTTGTCGCGAAAAGACTGCGAGACGGACGTGCAAACGGCGCACAGCCAGGCCTGTTGTCACCTCAAGCACGCGCAACATCGAAATGTTAAAGTGCCCGCTACCCGAAAATATGACCGGGCGCGAGCCGCTCGCGCTCCTTGCACAACGCTTCGATGGCAAATAAGAATTCCGCTCACCCCGCAGCCGGCGCGTATCAGCGCAGGCTTGCCGCGCTTGCGTCCGGCCCGCACGCCGATGCGCTGCGCCAAGGCTTGCGCGGCATCGAGAAAGAAAGCCTGCGCGTGACGCCCAAGGGCGAACTCGCCATGACGCCGCATCCGCGCGCGCTTGGATCGCCGCTGACGCATCCGCTCATCACGACCGACTACTCCGAGGCGCTCGTCGAACTGATCACGCCCGCCGAAGCAGACGCTGCGCGCGCCATCGAGCGGCTCGATTCGATCCATCGCTTCGTCTACGCCCATCTCGGCGACGAGCTGCTGTGGAACAACTCGATGCCCAACGCGCTGCCGCCGGACGATCAGATTCCGATCGGCCAGTACGGCACGTCGAACATCGGCAAGCTGAAGCACGTCTACCGGCAGGGGCTGTCGCTGCGCTACGGCCGCAGGATGCAGTGCATCGCGGGCATCCACTACAACTATTCGCTCGACGACCAGGTCTGGCGCGCGTGGCAGGCGCTCGAACCGGCGATCACGCTGACGGAGCAGGACTACCGCTCGCAGCGTTACTTCGCGCTGATCCGCAACTTCCGGCGCACGAGCTGGCTGCTGATGTATCTGTTCGGAGCGTCGCCGGCGCTGGACAAGCGCTTCGTCGAAGGGAAACCGCATTCGCTCGAAGCGTTCGACGCAGACACGTTCTACTTGCCGCACGCGACCAGCCTGCGCATGAGCGACCTCGGCTACACGAACAATCCGGCGCAAGCGGATTTGCTGCCGAGCTACGACAACGTCGACGCCTATCTCGACGTGCTCGCCAAAGCCGTCAGCCAGCCGTATGCGCCATACGAGGCCATCGGCACGCAGCAAGACGGCGAGTGGGTGCAGATCAACACCAACGTGCTGCAAATCGAGAACGAGTTCTACTCGACGATTCGCCCGAAACGCATCACGCGATCCGGCGAGCGGCCGCTGCATGCGCTGGCCGAGCGCGGCGTGCAGTACATCGAGGTGCGTTGCCTCGACATCGATCCTTTCGCACCCGCCGGCATCTCGCTGGAAACGGCGCGTTTTCTGGACGCGTATCTGCTGTATTGCGCACTCGAAGACAGCCCGCTGATGCCGCGCGAGGAGAGTATCGAAGCGAACGACAACTTCAGCGCGATCACCAAGGAAGGACGCAAGCCCGGCCTGACGCTTCAACGCGACGGCGCGCCGGTGTCGATGCAGCAATGGGCGAATGAACTGCTCGATGCCATCGAACCGGTCGCGGCGACGCTGGACAAGCTCATCGGCACGGGCGATCACGTGCGCGCGCTCCAGGCGCTTCGTCCGCGCATCGCGGATGCGTCACTCACGCCGTCTGCCCGCGTCCTCCAGACGATGCGCGACAAGCAGCAATCCTTCCACGCGTTCGCGCTCGACGTGAGCCTTCAGCACGCGGAGCACTATCGCCGCAATCCGCTGCCGGCGGACGAAGAGCGCGAGATGCAGGCGCTCGCGGCGAAGTCGCTGGAAGAGCAGGCCGCCATCGAGCGCAACGAAACCGAATCGTTCGATGCGTTCGTCGCTGCTTATCGCGACTACAAGCTCACACGCGCCGACGTCTGAGAAGCGCAGGTTTTCTTACCGCAACGCTTCGGGCGACCGGAAAGAAGTTCCCGATTTGAAACAGACGGCAACGCGCCGAACATCATCGTCGGTGGCTGGTCGAAAATCGGCTCTTTATCGATCAAACGGGGACGCGGGGGATATGCGATGAACCACAAACTGATAAGCGCGGCTGCGTCGCTCGTATTGCTTGCCGGCTGCGCCACCGATACGCACGTCAGCAGCCAGACGATGGAGCAGGCCACCGCGCCGCTCACCTGCATGAGCAAGCTCGAATGCGACGCCTGGTGGGCACGCGCGCAGGTCTGGGTGACGAATCACTCGGAGTACAAGCTGCAGGCCATCACGGATGCCATCATCCAGACGGCGGGGCCGTCGAGCGGCAAGCGCGCGCTCGCGTATCAGATCACCAAGACGCCGAGCAACGAAGGCACCGCGACGATCGGTTTCGCCGCGCACTGCGACAGCCCGCTCGGCTGCGAGCCGAATCCGTGGGCGGCGGGCGCGGACTTCAAGAACTTCGTGCGCAACGGCGCGCCGCGCCCCGCGATGTCGACGCCGCAGGCAGTGCAGACGCCGCCTGCGCCGCAGCCCGTGCCGCTCAATCTGGACAGCCAGCCGGGCCAGTCGGTCGCGCCGCTGACGCCGCAGTAAGCGCGCCGCGTCAGTGTCCCATCGACGCTGACGCGCCTTTCTTCGGACGCGTCAGCCACACCATCGCGGCCAGCACGATGAACGCATAGAAGGAAATGCGGAAGAAATCGTTCGTCGACATCATGTACGCCTGAGCCGTCACCACGCGATCCAGTTGCGCCGCCACCGCCGGCCCGGACAAGCCGAGGCCGGAGAGCGCGTTGGTATATTCCGTCGTCGTGGACGAGTACGCGGTGACGGATTCCGTCAGCACCGCGTGATGGCGGATCATGTCGTTTTCCCAGAACGTCGTGCTGACCGCCGTGCCGATTGCCCCCGACAACGTCCGCAGGAAGTTCGACAGCCCCGCCGCGCCCGCCAGCCGGTCGTCGGACACGCTGGACAGCGTGATGGTCGTCATCGGCACGAAGAAGCACGCCACGCCGATGCCCTGCACCAGCCGGGGATAGATGATGTCGTGGAACGGCGTGTCGAGCGTGAACGTCGAGTTCCAGTACGACACGAGCGCGAACACGATGAACGCGAAGCTCGCCACCACGCGCAGATTCATGCGATGCATGTTCTGGCCGATCATCGGCGACAGCACGAGCGCCAGAATGCCGACGGGCGCGGTCGCCAGGCCGGCGAGCCACGGCGTGTAGCCGAGCACGGTCTGCAACCAGAGCGGCAGCACCACGACGGAACCGAAGAACGCGAGAAAGCCGAGCGAGGTGATGAGCACGCCCATCGCGAAGTTGCGGTCGCGGAACAGCGACAGGTCGATGACCGGCTCTTTCTCGGTGATTTCCCAGACGAACATGAACGCGAGCGACACGGCCGCGACGATCGCCAGCGTGACGATGAACGTCGAACTGAACCAGTCGCGGTCCTTGCCGAGGTCGAGCATCATCTGGAGACTCGCGACGCCGATCACGAGCAGCGTCAGCCCGACGCCGTCGATGCGCTGCTTCGTCGTCTTCGTCTCGTGGCCGCGCAGCAGGAAATACGCGATGGCCGCCGAGAAGATGCCGATCGGCACGTTGATATAGAAGATCCACGGCCACGTGTAGTTGTCGGTGATGTAGCCGCCCATCACGGGGCCGAAGATCGGCGCGACGATGACGGTCATCGCCCACAGGCCGAGCGCCAGGCCGCGCTTCTCCGGCGGATAGCTCCGCATGAGGATGGTCTGCGACAGCGGGACCATCGGACCGGATACGAGGCCTTGCAGCAGCCGGAAGGCGATCAGCGACTCGAAGCTGTTCGCGAAGCCGCAGAGCGCCGAGGCGACCGAGAACAGCAGCACGGAAATCGTGAACAGCTTGACCTCGCCGACGCGGCGCGCGAGCCAGCCCGTCAGCGGCACCGCAATCGCCGATGCCACCGAGTACGACGAGATGACCCACGTGCCTTCGCTCGTGGCGACACCGAGGCTGCCTGAGATCGTCGGCACCGCCACGTTCGCGATGGACGTATCGAGCACTTCCATGAACGTGCCGAGCGCGAGGCCCATCGTCAGCAACGCGAGGATGCCGCCGGCGAGCGGCGTCGGGGCGGGCGGTTGGGCGTCGTTGGCCTGGTCGGTCGCTGCGGGTGTAGACATTCTTGTTCTTGCTCCGGCGTTTCGAAAGTAAGTGCCGCGTCATTCTCTGCCCAGACAGTGAAACGGGCAGCGTTAAAGCGTGGTGGCTGCGTTAATCGAGCGTGCAGCCGGGGCTTGCGTCGGTTGGAGAGTTATCGATCACGCGCGCCAGCATCGCGACGAGCGAATCGAGTTCAGTTCGGCTGAAACCTTGCAGCTGCTCATTGAGCACCGCCGCGCCGATCGCCGGAAGCCGCGCCGCCGCTTCGTGCCCGCGCTCGCTCAGCTTCAGTTCGACGATGCGCCGGTCGGTGTCGCTGCGTGTGCGCCGCACGAACCCCTTCTTTTCGAGCCGGTCGAGCATACGGGTCATCGAGCCGCTGTCGTATGACATCTCCCGCGACAGTTCCAGCGGCGTGCGTGCCCGTCCGGACGCCAGACAGAGAATCACGCCGATTTGCTGCGAGGTCAGGCCGAGCGGTTTCAGCGCCTGATCGGTCCGCGCCATCAGCACGTTGCGCGCTCTGGCGAGGTAATAGCCGAGGCTGGTTTCGAGCTGAATCGTGGCGGTATCGTAGAGCGGTTCGCTGTCCATTCGGTGATGACGTCGGGCGCGGCGTGCCGCGATACAACAGTCGTAAAAAAGCAGACAGCAGTATCTTGAAAAGTAGTTGCTTAGTCAATATTATTTGATGCAACGCGTCACGCGCTCTTTGCGCCGCCCGAAACCATGTTTTGATTCCAGCCGCGTCACTACCACGACGTCAGGACCATCCGATGACCCGCCTCGCCAACACCGCCCGCCGACGCTTCGGCCAAGTCAGCAGCACGATCGCCCGAGCTTCGCGTCAGTTCGTCCCGTCGAAACTGAATGCGTGGAAGCTCGCGCTGTATCTGATTGTGTTCTTGCTGCCGGGCGGCTCGTTCGCGGTGCTCGGGATGGGGTGGTTCGAGAATCGGCATCGACGGAAAAGCGCGGCTGCGGCTTCGGCCACCGTTTCCGAGCGCCGCTTGCTCGCGCCACCGGCCGCGCCGTGTCAGGGAAGCTGCGGCGCGACGGGCCGTTGAAGTAACGCGCCGTAACTCATACGTCTGTCCGCGTAACACCAGGCTTACGCTGAAGCCGTTAGGCTAACGTCTGCCCGACGCCCGCCGCGCCCGACCGCGCGGGCGTTCCGTTACCATCTCGGCTCACCGCGTTCGCCGCACCGGATGAAACGCCGCCGACAGGATTCCTGACAAGCAGATGCCGTATTGCCCCGCCGCTTCCGCCTCGTTTTCTCCTCGCACCGTCAATCGCACTGCGCGGCAACTGCGCGCCATTGCGGTTGCTGCCGCAGTCGCCATGGCCGTCGCCGGATGCGCCGTCGGTCCCGACTATCAGCGTCCGGCCACCCCGATGCCGGCCAGCTACAAGGAAGCGCCTCAAGGCTGGAAAGTCGCGCAGCCGTCCGATCAGTTCGACCGCGGCGAATGGTGGACCATCTATAACGACGCCTCCCTCAACGACCTCGAAGCGCGTCTGAACCAGTCGAACCAGAGCATCGCGCAATTCGCGGCTGCGTATCGGCAGGCGCGGGCGCTCGTCGGCGAGGCGAGGGCATCGTATTTCCCGACAATCGGCGCGTCGGCGTCGGCATCGCGTGCGGGGACGGGCGCGGGCAACCGTTCGACCAACAGTTCCAGCTTCGGCCAGCAGGGATCGATCAACAACCAGTTCAGCCTCGCGCTCGACGCGACGTGGGAGCCGGACCTGTGGGGCAGCATCGGCCGGACGGTGAATGCGCAGAAGGCGGGACAGCAGGGCGCCGCCGCCGATCTCGCCAACGCGCGCCTCTCCGCACAGGCAACGCTCGCGCAGACGTACTTCCAGTTGCGCTCGCTCGACGCGCAGCAAAAGCTCCTCGACGACACCGTCGGCGCTTATCAGCAGTCGCTCAAGCTCACACAGAACCAGTATGCGCAGGGCATCGTCGCGCGCTCGGATGTGATTCAGGCGCAAACGCAGTTGCAGTCGGCGCAGGCCGCCGCAATCGATAACGGCGTCGCCCGCGCGCAGTATGAGCACGCGATAGCCGTGCTGGTCGGCGAGCCGGCATCGACGTTCTCGCTTCCCGCCATGCCGCTCGACGCCACGCCGCCCACCGTGCCGGCGGAAATGCCGTCCGCGATTCTCGAGCGGCGGCCCGATATCGCATCCGCCGAGCGCAAGGCCGCGGCGGCGAACGAGCAGATCGGCATCGCGATCGCGGCGTATTTTCCGTCGCTGACGCTGTCGGCTCAGGGCGGCTTCGAAAGTTCGGTGCTATCGCAATTGCTGCGCGCGCCGTCGCGTTTCTGGACGCTCGGGCCGGATATCGCCGCGACGATCTTCGACGGCGGCCTGCGCGCCGCCCGCACCGACGCAGCCCGCGCCGCTTACGATCAGAACGTCGCGACGTACCGGCAGACGGTGCTGACCGCGTTCCAGGACGTCGAGGACAACCTCGCGTCATTGCGGATTCTGGAAAAAGAGATCGTCGTGCAGCAGCAGGCGGTCGAATCCGCGCAGCAGGCGCTCGCGATCATCAACAATCAGTACAAGGCGGGCACCGTCGCGTTCATCAACGTGCTGACGGCTCAGACGACCGCATTCACCGCCCAGCAAAAGCTCGCGAGCATCGCGGGGCAGCGAATGGTGTCGTCGGTCGGACTGGTGAAGGCGCTGGGCGGCGGCTGGGATGCCGGGCAGATGGACCGCGAGACGGGCGGCGTCGAAGCGCCTGTCGCGGTCTCAGCGGAGAAACGCGCGCCGGGCGGCTAGTAGCGCGCGAAGGTCAGCGCGACCGTATCCGGATCGGTATGGCGTCCCAGCAGGTTCAACAGGCCGGCGAGGTTCTCGCGCTGCTGCGGCTCGGCCTTCGCTGTGCCTTCGAACGAAGTCGCGCCCTCCGCGAGCATGCCTTTGCCCGTCAGCAAAAGCGGTCCCTTGGTCGTCGATAAATCGATCGCCGCCGATGCGCCCTGCGCCTGCAACGCAACCCGATACGATCCGAGCGGCCTCACGCGCGACACGCGCGAAGCCATGTCATCGAGCGTGACGACGAACTGGCCGTAAGCATTCTTGCCGAGCACGCGGAATTCGGTCCACGAAAGCCGCACGGTTCCATCGAAGTTCAGCGTATTGAACGGCGCACCGAGTCCGGCGAGCAGCGTCGCGGGCACGGCCATCGCGCCCGGCGAAAGCGACGCGCCCCGCATCGTGGCGTCAACGGTCACGGGGTCGGGCATCGCTTCTGTCTGCCGCATCGTCATGTGGATGCGGCCCGTGAAGAGCGGCCAGAACGCCGTGGTCCATTCGATGCGCCCCGGCAGCAACGTCGCGCCCGCGCCGTCGCCGCCCGCCGCGAGCATCAGTGTCGCGGAGCCGCGCCACAGCGAGCCAGCCGGGTCGACGAGATTCACGTGGCCGCCCGTCGCGCGCGCGAACTGCGGGGTGATCCACGCGGCCGGCAGCATCACGAGCAGCGTTCCGGCGATCGACAACACCATCACGACGAGCGCCGGCAGCGCGAGCCGGATTCTGCGAGTCCAATAGCTCATTTGACCCCGGCCGGTTGCAGCGATGCGCTCAAATCCACCTGGCCGTCCGGCTTGAGCGCCGTCACGTGCGCCTCCGACACCTGCACCTTGAACTGCTTGCGTGCGTCGTCGAGCCACATCGTCCAGTTCGGGAACGATGCGTTCTTCAACTGGATCTGCACCGCCGCGCCGATCACCTGAATCTGCGTCGGCTGCATGCCGTTGTCCGCCAGCGACTTGGCGAGCGCATCGCGCAGCGCGCCGCCCGTCGGCGTGACGCTTTCGGCGTTCCCCGCGAGGGCGCGCGCTTCGGTGGCTTGCGCGGTCATCGTCGCGAGCTGGCGCTGCATCGCCGGCAGCGTTTGGCGCAGGCGCTCGCGGCCTTCGAAAGCCGGCGCCCACAGCACGAGATAAATCAGCGCCACGCCCAGCACGAGGCCGCCCCACAGCAGCAAGGTCTTCTCGCGCGGCGTGCGCCCTTCCCAGAATTCGGAAAGCGTTCGTCCGAGTTCCGCTTTCATTGGCCGCTCCTGATGGTCCATTTGCCGGTATTGGTGTCGATCGCGCCGTTCAGCCCGTTCGCGGCGAGGCGCTTCGTCAGGTCGGGATCGACCTTCGTTTCCGGCTTGAAGGTGACTTCGAGATGCCGGTCGCGATAATCCAGCCCGGCGATGCCATTGACCGGCACCGGGCCAAGCGAACGCGCGAGGCCGTCAGCGAGGGAAAGAAAATCCGAAGGCGACAGCTCGCCCGACGCCACCCGCAAGCGGTCGAGATTGCGCGACATCTGATCAGGCGCATCGAGCACGACGGTCGTTTTCGGGAATGCGTTGAGCAGCAGTTCCGTCATCTGCGCGCTGATCGCGTCGCGCTGGCGCGCAAGCTGAAGCCACTGCACGTTGATCCCGACGATCGACACGATCACCGACGCCGCCACGAGCGCGATCGGCACGCGCAGACGCCGCATCGTCGCGCGATCGAGCCGCCACGGCTGCGCGGCGAATTCGAACTGGCAGAGGTCGAAGCGGCTCGCCAACGCTTGCCGCGCGAAGGCTTCGAACGCGAGCGGCTGCGCGGTCGCCAGCGCCACCGCGCTTCGCGACGACGCGAGGCGCGGCTCGTCGCCGGGCAGATCGGCGAGCGAGTACAGCGTGACCGGCTGATCGCCGGCGAGCGCCGCGAGCGTCGGCGCGATGGAATCGACGGGAAGCGCCAGCCCCTCACCGAGCGCCGCGCCTTCGCCGCGCGCAATGGCGATTTCGACGCGCGGAGCAGCCGGCGACGGCGCGCTCGCCTCGATCTCACCGAGCAGCGCGGGCGCAGTCGACACCACCTTGCCCAGCAATCCCGCGATGAACGGCGTGTGTGCGAACGCTTCGCCTTCGACCGCTTCGACGGCCGGGACGGGCAGGCAGCGCATCGCCGGCACGGCTTTCAGATTGCGATGCCCCGCGCTCGCGAACGCGTCGCAGACGAAGCGGAACCATCCGCGATCGATGACCGCGACCACGCGACGCCCATCCGCGAGCGCGACGGGATCGACCGCGATGTGGCAGGTCTGCGGGTCCTGAATCAATTGATCTTCGACGACGTTCGGCAACGCCTGACGCAGCCGCGGCCCCTTGAGCGGCGGCACGGCGGCGGCGAGCAGCAAGGTATCGCGAGCGGCGACGATCAGCACCGTCAAGCTGGCGCGCGGCAGCAATCCGACTGCGGCGCGGCCGGCGCGCTGCGTCTCGCCGCGCTTGTCGAGCAGCAGAAACGGCAAGTCCGGCAGGTCCCACTCCTGCGAGCGCACCGCGGGATCGCGCGGCGGCAATAGAACGATCAGTGTGCTCAAAGGCCACTTCCTCTTGTCAGAAACATCGTCATCACAGCGCGTCGCGCGTGTAGACGATGCGCGTGGTGTGCGTCGTCGGATCGCGGTAGACGAGCGTCGTGCGCTCGAGCTGCGCGCGCTCATGGTCGACGCGACCGTGAATCACGAAATAGCGCGTGGTGACGTCGAGCTCGCTCGGGTCGATCGACGTCGATTTCACGCCCGCGCCGGTCAGCGCGAGCTGCACGTTGCCGGCATCGTGGAAGAACACCGTCTCGCGGCGCGCGACGAACGCCTGCGCCTGCGACAGGCTCATGCCTTCCACCACCGCCGCGACCACTTCGGCGGGCGCGGTGTTCATGTTGACGGGCGTCGTCGTCGGCAACACGGTCGCGAATTTGCGCAGCTTCGCCACTGCTTCCGCCGAAAAGCCGGGCACGTCGAGGAGCGAATCCACGCTGATCATTTGCAGCGGCGCGACGGGCGCGTTGCTGTCGGCGTCCTTCAGGCCGGGATCGTCGGTGAAGTTGCCGCCGCCCGCCGCGCCGCCGCCCTGCGCGATCGCGGCCATCGTCTGTTCCGGCGATGTCGCGAGGCTCGTGCCGTTGCCGGTCTGCGTCTGGAAGCGCGTGGCGGACCGCGCGAGTCCCGCGCGCATCTGCAAGGCCACCGTCTTCGCCAGCGATCCGTTGATGCCGAGCAGCGTCAACAGCCGCTGAAACGACTGAATCTGCTGCACGTTGATGGTCAGCACGCCCGGCGCGGGCGTCGCGACCAGATTGCGCAGGTTGAATTTCGCCTGCGCATCCTCGATCGAGCCGGACAGAAACGTCTGCGCGCCTTCCTGCGCGCGCACTTCGCCGATCTGCCCGAGAAAATCGGAGAGCTTCGTCTTCGCGATCGGCACGCCCCACACGCCGCCGAGATACGTGACCGTCGGCGAGGTATCCGCTTCCGAACGAAGGATCAGCCGCGTCCAGTCGAGCGCGCTGCGCGAAATCCACTGCGCCTGCGCGAGCAGCCGCTGATTCTCGATGCGCCGCACCTGCACCTGCTGCCGCCACAACATGCCCGAAACCAGAATGGCGGACAGCGCGACGACCAGCAGCGCGCTGATGATCGCGACGCCACGTTGCTTTGCGCTTGCGCCCGCTGTCCGCATCGTCACTCTCCGACCAGAAACACGCGCCTGATCGGCACGCTGAGATTCGGCGCGCCGACCGCCACCTGAATGCCCGATACCGCCCGCGCGAGCGGCGCATTGCCGAGTTGCGGCACCTTCAGGTTGTTGTCGTTGTCGTTGATCTGCGAGAGCACGTCGGCCATGCGCGTCGTCCAGCCTTTCTGCGGAATGTAGACGCGCGCCGCCAGCGACCCGACGCCGCCCATCAGCGGCACGGCGCTCCAGCCATCGGCGGTATCGCCCGATGACAGCGCGCGCCGCACTTCCCCAACGTTTTCGAGCGGCGGCGACGCATACCGCACGATGCGCCCGCTCGACAGCCGATACCGCACCACCTGCAAGCGCGGCGCCGTGTTCGGCGCAAACACGCCGCGCACGATTTGCAGCGAGCCGTTGCCGAGCGACACGGCGGGCTGGCCGGCTTCGTCGTCGGTCGCGGCCTGGCGCGCGTCGATGCGCATCTGGTCGAACAGTTGCGCGACCACGCGCTCGTCTTCCATCGAATTGGTGATGGTCGCACGCGAGCGGATGATCGAATCGAGCCCGCGCCACGACAGCACCGCGATGACCGCGAGAATCGCAATCGCGATCAGCATTTCGAGCAGCGTGAAACCGCGCTGCCGCTGGCCGCTGCGCCGGGCCTCAGAGCGAGCGATTCGTTTCATTCGCCACCACCGTGACCATTTGCGCGAGATTGCCCGAGCGGCCGGGCGTCGAGACGAACATTTCGACGCGCCGGAAGATCGGGTTCGGCGTCGCGGTGACGCGCTGCGTGCAGACGAGCTTCAGGTTGCCTTGGGAGCAATCGAACGAGCGCGAGCCGATATCCGGAAACACGTGCGACAGGCGAAGCTGCGCGAGTTCGTTGTCCGCGCTCCAGCCCGCGAGCAGCCGCCGATGCAGGTCCGCTTCACCCGTCGCAAGCGAGCCGACCGCGCGCAGCGACGCCGCGAGCGCCACCGCGATGATCGCCAGCGCGACGAGCACTTCGATCATCGTGAAGCCGGAGGTTTGGCGTCGCGTGTGCATCACCGCACCTGAAAGCGGCCATTGCCGCTGCCGATGATCGTCGCGCGGCCCGCCGCCGAGACGAGCGTGATTTCCATCGGCGTATCGATGGCTTCCGTGCCGAAGATCAGGCGGCTCACCGACTTGTCGGAATCGAGAAACTGGATGGTCACGCCGGTCACGCCGCCCTCCCAGCGCCGCGCGCGCAGCAGGTCGTCGCGCAGCGGACGCCAGCCGTCCTCGGTGCGGATGTCGAAGCGAAACCCGCCGTCGGTCGGCTGCCAGGCGATGGGGCGCGCGCGCACTTGCGCTTCGTCGCCCGCCGATTCGAACAGCAGCGCAAGCCGCTGCGCCTCTTCGTTCAGATCGGTGCGCGGATTGCGCGTGAGCTGCAGCGAGGCGAGCGACACGAGCAAGCCGGCGATCACCAGCACGACGAGCATTTCCAGCAGCGTGAAACCTGCCTGACGACGCGCTTTTCGATGCCCGTTCACGCTGATCTCTCAACTACGCAATGGCTATTGCCACGAGCCGACGTCGGCATCGTTGCCGTCGCCGCCCGCCTTGTTGTCCGCGCCGTAGCTGAACACGTCGATTTCGCCGTGCACGCCCGGATTCAGATACTGATATTGGCCGCCCCACGGATCGGCCGGAAGACGCTCCAGATAACCGCCGTCCTTCCAGTTGTTCGGCACCGGCTCGGTGGACGGCTTCTCGACCAGCGCGCGCAAGCCTTGCTCTTGCGTCGGATAGCGGCCGTTGTCGAGCCGGTACAGCTTCATCGCCTGCATGATGGTGCCGATGTCCTGCTTCGCGGCGACGCGGCGCGCTTCGTCCGGACGGCTCATGATCTTCGGCACGATGAGCGCGGCGAGAATGCCGAGAATCGCGATCACGACCATGATTTCGATGAGCGTGAAACCGCGTTGACGACGCCCCTGGGCCTGCGCCCGGGTGATTTGCATGCGGCGTTGAGTCCACATTTGCATGAGTGCTACCTCGTGGTTGATTCTGGGCTTGCGCCCGCTGTGATTAAAGGACAAGCGGCTTACACATGATGGAAGCCGCCGGGCATTCTATCCATCCGCGCCCGCCGCGCCGTGACCGCAGTCAACGCGCGCACTAGCGCACGTAGATCGTCGGTCCGGGCGGCATCGGCGGCAGGAAGATTTCCGACTTCGCGCCGTTGCGTTCGATGATGATCGAGCGCGGCCGCACCTCCGACAGCTTCACGCCCTGCGTGAGCGCGCTGCCGAGCGACACCGCGCGCGCCGGTTCGCCGCCGTAGCTGACGATGGCCGCCGCGCCGCCCTGCAGCGCGAGGATGCCGAACAGATGCACGTCGGAATTCGCCTGACGCTCCAGTTGCCCGCCGAAGATGGTCGCGGCCTGCTCGACCGATGGCGTGCGCGTCGCGGCGGCGGCGGGCAGCGGCGCGGTCTGACGCGAGGTCAGCGTGACGACCCAGTACGTCACCGTCACGCAAAAGAGCGCCAGGGCGGCAAGGGTGAGCAGGCGGGTTTGCAGGGCGTTCATTACTGCACCAGATTGTTCAGTTCGATGATCGGCAGCATCACCGCAAGCACGATGACCAGCACCACGCCGCCCATCGCCAGGATCAGCAAGGGTTCGAGGAGGCTCGTGAGGAACATCGTGCGGCGTTCGAGTTCGCGCGATTCGCCTTCGGAAGCGCGGTCGAGCATCGTGGTGACGTCGCCGGTCGCTTCGCCCGAGCGGATCAGATGCACGAGCACGGGCGGAAACGTCTTCGTGTTGCCGAGCGCGCGCGATAGCGACGAGCCTTCGCGCACGCGCACGATGGCGTCGTCGACGTTATTGCGCATCGCCGTGTTGCTCAATGTTTCGCCCGCGGCCTGCAACGCACGCAGGATCGGCACGCCGGCGGCGGTCAGAATGGCGAGCGTGCTGGCGAAGCGCACGGTGTTATAGCCGCGCACCAGCTTGCCGACGAGCGGCGCGGTCAGCAGCCAGCGGTCGAACGCGAGGCGCGGTCCGGGCCGCGACAGAATGCGCCGCACGAGCCACGCAAGCACCGCGACCGAAATCAGCACCGCCCACCAGTAACTGCGCACGAACGCGGACAGCGCCATCATCATCACGGTGAGGAAGGGCAGCGCCTGCTTCGTGCTGGCGAACACGTTCACCACTTGCGGCACGACATAGCTCAACAGGAACGTGACGATGCCGAACGCGATGATCGTCACGATGCCCGGATACGTAAATGCCAGAATGATCTTCTGCTTCAGCGCATTGCGCTGCTCGATGTAATCGGCGAGACGCGACAGCACGAGCCCGAGCTTGCCGGTATGCTCGCCCGCCGCCACCAGCGCGCGATAAATCTCCGGGAAGTCCTTCGGATGCTGCGCGAGCGCGTTGGCGAAAGAATGGCCGCCGAGCACTTCGGCGCGGATTGCGGCCATAAGTTCGCGGATGTAGTCGCGCTCCGATTGCTCCGTCAGCACCGCGAGCGTTTCGCCGAGCGGCAGGCCGGCGATCAGCAGGCTCGCGAGCTGGCGCGTCAGGATGGCCTGCTCGCGCTGCGACAGCCGACGCCCCAGCGACAGGCGCTGCTGCCGCTCCCCGCGCGTGCGCGTGCCGGCGGCCTCGACGACCAGCGGCGTCAGTCCTTGCGTGCGCAACTGGCTGCGCGCGGCGCGGGCGCTGTCAGCATCGAGAACGCCGGTCTGCGTCTTGCCCGCGTGGTCGATCGCTTCGAAACGGAAAGCTGGCATACGTTACGCTCCGCCCTTAATCGCCACCGGTCACGCGCAGCACTTCTTCGAGCGATGTCACGCCCGCCGCCAGCCAGCGGTTGCCGTCCTCGCGCAGCGTGCGCATGCCTTGTGCGCGGCCGGCGGCGAGAATCTCGGCGTCGGCGGCGTTGCGATGGATCAGCGGGCGGATCTCGTCGTCGATCAGCAGCAGTTCGTACACGCCGCGACGGCCTACGTAACCGGACTGGCCGCATCGGTCGCAACCGACCGGATGCCAGTGCTTCACGCCGTTCTCGTCCTCGCGCTCTTCCTTGCAGACCGGACACAGCTGGCGCACGAGCCGCTGCGCGAGCACGCCGAGCAGCGACGACGCCAGCAGATACGGTTCGACGCCCATATCGGTGAGACGCGTGACGGCGGATGCCGCATCGTTCGTGTGCAGCGTCGCGAGCACCAGGTGACCGGTCAGCGACGCCTGCACCGCGATCTGCGCGGTTTCGAGGTCGCGAATTTCCCCGATCATGATGATGTCCGGGTCCTGACGAAGAATGGAGCGCAGCGCCCGCGCGAACGTCATGCCGATGCGCTCGTTCACCTGCGTCTGACCGATGCCCGACAAGTCGTATTCGATCGGGTCTTCCACCGTCATGATGTTGGTGGTGGTCGTCTCGAGCCGCGACATCGACGCGTACAGCGTGGTCGTCTTGCCCGAGCCGGTCGGACCGGTCACGAGCACGATGCCGTGCGGCTTGCCGATCAGTTTGTCGAAATTGACGAGCGTGTCGCGCGCCATCCCGAGCGTTTCGAGATTCAGGCGTTGCGCGTCCTTTTCGAGCAGACGCAGCACCGCGCGTTCGCCGTGGCCGGTCGGCAGCGTGGACACGCGCACATCGACCGGACGGCCGCCGACGCGCAACGTGATGCGGCCATCCTGCGGCAAACGTTTCTCGGCGATATCGAGCTGCGCCATGATCTTGATTCGCGAGATCAGCGCGCCGTGCAGCGCCTTCTTCGGACGCACGACATCACGCAACGTGCCGTCGACGCGAAACCGCACCACCGACGCGTTCTCGAACGGCTCGATATGAATATCCGACGCCTGTTCGCGCGCCGCCTGGGTCAACAGCGCGTTGATCATGCGGATGATCGGCGCGTCGTCTTCGGATTCCAGCAGGTCTTCGACTTCCGGAATGTCCTGCATCAGACGCGACAGATCGACTTCGCCTTCCACCTCGCCGACCACTTGCGCGGCGCTGCCGTCGTTGCGGGCGTAAGCCGAGTTGATCGCGGCGGCGAGTTCGTCGGCTGACTTGCGCACGATCGACAGCGCGCCGAAATTGCGCGCGACTTCCGCGAGGGCGGCGTCGCTCGTGCGCTCGCTGATCCACACTTCGATGTTGTCCGCGTGCTGATGCGCGAGCAGAATCTGCCCGCTTCGCGCGAAGCCGTAAGGCACGAGCCGCGCGGCAAGCGGCGACGCGGCCGTGGCGGCCCCGTGCGCTGCTGCATCGGCGAGGGGGTTCGTGCTTTCGACTACCGCGTTCACCGTGTTCACGGTCGGGCTCCTGTCGGACTGCTGTCGAGCGGCCTCGCGCTCGGCGCATTGTTAGGCACCGCGTAGTTGTTCGTCGCCGCGTTGCCCGGCATGGCGTTGGTCGCCGCGTTGCCGGGCATCGCGTTCGTCGCGCCGTTGGCGGGCGCCGGATACGTGCTCTGCGGCGCCTGCTGATACGGCTGCGGCGCGGGGCCGGCGTTCGGGTCCTGCGGCAGCGTCGAACTCGGCACGCCGCGCGTCAGATTGTTCCAGTCGAGCAGATTCTGGGCCGGAGCGCCACCGCCTTCGCTCGGACCGAGCGGCTTCGGCGGCATCATCGGCACGTTCTGATCCTTGATGAGGCGGTTATCCGTGGTCGATCCGTATTGCTGCTGACGCAAATAGTCGTAGCGCGAGTTCGCGATCTGCGTGGCCGTGGACTGGTCGCGCACGATGACCGGACGCAGGAACACCATCAGGTTCGTTTTCGTGCGCGTCTTGCTTTCGCTGCGGAACAGGCTGCCGATGAACGGAATGTCGCCGAGCAGCGGAATCTTGCTGTTGTTGTTGTTGTACTGGTCCTGCATCAGGCCGCCGAGCACGACGATTTCGCCGTCGTCGGCAAGAATGGTCGACTGCACCGAGCGCGTGTTGATGGTCACGCCGCCCGGATCGGTCTTGGTCGAGGCATCGACGCTCGAATCTTCCTGATAGATCTGCATCTTGAGCACGCCGCCGTCCGTGATTTGCGGCTTCACGTGCAGCGTCACGCCGACGTCGCGCCGGTCGAACGTGTTGAACGCCGTCACCGACGTGGCCGCGTTCGCAGTCGGCGTCGCATACGAGCCCGTCACCACCGGCACGTTCTGGCCGACGACGATCTTCGCTTCCTCGTTGTCGAGCGTGATCAGATTCGGCGTGGAGAGAATGTTCGCATCCGACGACGTCGACAGCGCCTGCAACAGCCCGCCCAGACCGAACAAATTGCCGAAACGATGAAGCAGGCCAATGTTCAGGCCGTTGGCGAGCAGGCCGGTCGTCGACGTGATGGCGGAGGGATTCTGCGCGATCGCATTGCCCTGCACGGTCAGATCGAAGATGTTCGTATTGCCGGAGCCGAAGCTCGAACTGCCGTAGAGCGCGTTGTTGCCGCCGTTCGAGAGCAGCAGGCCTTGCCACTGGATGCCGAGGTTCGCGCCCGTCGTCGCGGAAAGCTCGACGATCAGCGCTTCGATATAGACCTGCGCGCGGCGCGCGTCGAGCTGGTCGATGACCGAGCGCAAGTTGCGATAAACCGGGTCCGCCGCGGTAATGATCAGCGAATTGGTCGCGGAATCGGCCTGGATCATGCCGCCGCCGCTGCCGGTATCGTTGCCGCTCTCGCTCTCCTTGTTCGACGAGAAGCTGCTGTCGCGATTGCCGCCCGAGCCGGACATCGGATTGTTGCCCATGCCGGAACTGCTGCTGCTGCTCATGCCGCCAGGCAGCGGCGGCATGCCGGCGGAGCCCGTCGAGCTGGACGAGTTGCCGAGGCCGCTTTGTCCGAACGAGTTCGACGTGTTCGAGCCCGAACTGCCCGAAGTGTTGTCCGACCCGCCGCCGCCCTTGCCGAGCATCGCGCGCAGCGTTTTGGCAAGACGCGTCGCGTCGGCGTTGCGCAGCGCGACGACGTGCATGTTGCCGGGCTCGGACGTGGGCGCATCCAGTTTCTTCGCCAGTGCCTTCGCAGCCGCGAGCCGCGCGCTGCTGGACGCGCGGAACATCAGCGAATTGGTGCGCGCGTCGGGCGTGACGGTGACTTTGAGCGTCGCGTCGGTGCTGCCGATCGTGCCGGGATCGAGCAGCTTGTTCATCTGCTCGGCGACGTCGATCGCGTTCGCGTTCTTCAGCGAGACGACATCGACTTCGCGGCCCGCCGCCGTATCGATGCCCGCGATAATGCCGGCGATGCGCCGCACGTTGTCGGCGTAATCGGTGACGACGAGCGTGTTGTTCGCGGGATAGGCGGCGATCGTGTTGTTCGGCGAGATCAGCGGGCGGAGCACCGGCAGCAGGTTGTTCGCCGATTCATTGCGCAGCGTGAAGACCTGCGTGATGACCTGATCGCCGCGCGCGCCAGGCGCATTGCCGACGTACGTCGGCACGCCTTGCAGCTTGGCGTCGGCTTCGGGCACGACCTTCAACACGCCGTGATCCTGCACGAGCGAGAAGCCCTGCATGCGCAACGACGACTGCAGCGTCTTCAGCGCCTGCTCCTCGGGCACCGGATTCTCGGAGACGAGGTTGAGCTGCCCCTTCACACGGGGATCGACGATGATGGTTTTGCCGGTAGCGGCGCCGATCGCCTTCGCGACCTGGTCGATATCGGCGTTGACGAAATTCAACGTCACTTGCGCGTGCGCGGCTTGCGCGACGATAAGTCCCGCCGCCAGCAGTGCCGTCGCGTGGCGACGCAGTGCCATAGGTTGTCTTCTCATGGATGTGATGTCTGAGCCGGGCTACAAAAATTAACCGGCTAAGGCGGCGCCAATGATTTCGACGGCGCTGCCGACCGAGGTGCAAGCGTGTCCGCTCCACCACGATTATTTATAAAAATGTGACGATAGCAGCTTTGCGTAACGAATTTATTCCAATTCGCTGACGTAATGGCTGCAGCCGGCTGCGTGCCGAGTGATTCCCGCCGCCGTTGAAGCATTCCAGAAACTTGCCGATATACCGTCAGGCGGCTTCCGTCGACTCAGTCGAATTTGCGCGGGAGCCGAATTGTAACGCGTATACAACACTTTATTATTCATACGTTTAGCTGCGTATTGGCAACCGTCCATCGTCGCGGCCGATCCGCTTCGCGCATTGTGTCGGACCTATGTCGGCTAGCTAACTTATGACCTGAAACGTCAGCCGGTATCATACGGGCGGTTCGGCTTGGCCGGCACGTGCCCGGCACACGGGTTTTCCCGACACCGGCCCGGCTCGGACATGGGTTTCTGGCGACGGCGCGCATGCGTCGCGTCGGCGGTATGACGTTCCGCATCGGCGGATGGAGTAGATAGACAATGAAGAGATTCCTGCGATTACCTGTGATGGCGTTCGGCGCGATGTTGGCGGCCGGCGCGGCGCATGCCGACTGCTTCGACGAAGCGGCGAAGTATCAAAAGGTAAATCCGCTCATACTGCGCGCCATCGCCTGGCAGGAATCGCACAACAAGCCCGATGCCATCAACAAGAACGCCAACGGCTCGACGGACTACGGGCTGATGCAGATCAACTCCATCCACCTGAACACGCTGTCCCAATATGGCATCTCGAGCGGCACGCTGATGGAGCCGTGCAAGAGCGTCTACGTCGCCGCGTGGCATCTGCGCCAGAAGATGAACAAGTATGGCAATTCGTGGCAGGCGGTCGGTGCTTACCATTCCGAAACACCTGCGCTGCGCGACAAATACTCGGCGCAGATCATCGAGATTCTGCGGCGCTGGAAGCTGCTGCAAGCCGCCAAGTAAATCCGGGCGTCGGCGGGCCGCGGCCGCAAGCGCCGCCTTCGCTGCATTTTTGATGCAGAATCGTCGCTTCCAGGCGTCTCGATGCCCCCGCAGCCCTTCCACTGATCGCCCGCAATGAACCAGACACCCCTGCCAGTCACCGTGCTTTCGGGCTTCATCGGCGCGGGCAAGTCCACGCTCGTCGACGCGTTGCTCGCCAATCAGCAGGACGTGCGCATCGGCACGATCACCGGCCAGTCGCTGCACGACATGGAACAGGCAATCGTCGATCTCGCGGCCCAGCAACGCTTCGATGCCATCGTGATCGAATCGACGGGCGTCGATAACCCGATGGACATCGCCGAGCATCTCGCTTTCGCCGATGACGACGAGTCCGCGCTCGCCGGCCGCGCGCGTCTCGATACCTTCGTGACCGTCGTCGATGGATCGAGCTTCATGCGCGATTACGCATCGGCGGATTCGCTCGCGGAACGCGGCATCGCTATCGGCGACGAAGCGCATGACGAAGGCAAGACGGTCGTCGAAACGCTCGTCGAGCAGATCGAATTCTGCGATGTCATCGTCTTGAACAAGACCGATCTCGTCAGCGAAGCAGAACTCGACAAAGTGGCGCGCGTGCTGCGCGGTCTCAATCCGCGCGCCGTGCAGATTCGCGCTGAGTTCGGCAATGCACCGCGCGATGAGCTGATCGACACCGGCCGCTTCGACTTCGATGCGACGGCGAGCGCGCCCGGCTGGCTCTCGATTCTCAACGGCGATGAGACATCCGATGCCGGCGATTCAGGCGTCGGCCACTATGTGTATCGCGCGCGCCGGCCGTTTCATCCGGAACGGCTCTGGAATCTGCTGCATCAGGAATGGCCCGATGTGCTGCGCGCGAAGGGCTTCTTCTGGCTGGCGACGCGCAGTGTCGTGGGCGGATCGTTGTCGCAGGCGGGCGGGACGCTGCGTCACGGCCCGGCGGGCGTGTGGTGGGCGGCGCAGGATCGCAGCGAATGGCCGACCGATGACCCCGAGCTGGAAGCGGAGATCGTCGCGGAATGGTTCGGCGATCCCGACGACAACAGCATCGGCGACAGGCGGCAGGAGCTGGTGCTCATCGGCCTGGATCTGGATGCCGATGCGTGGCAGCGCAGGTTCGACGCATGCCTGCTGACCGACGAAGAATGGGCGCTCGGAGCGGATGGCTGGCAACGCTTCAGCGATCCGTTCCCGGCGTGGGACGTGGAAGAACACGATCATGACCATGAGCACGGCGGCCACGATGACCACGGCCACGATCACGGCCCCGGCTGCGATTGCGACGATCACCGGCACTGAGCAAATAAAAAAACCCGCCGAAGGCGGGTTTCTAAATTCTCATGGTCTCCAGCTTATCTCCGCACATGCGGAAGAACCTGACCAACAGGCGCTGCGAGGCGCTGCGCAACTGAGCGGGAAGCGCCACACGGCAGACAGCTTACTTCTTGTTGACTGCGTCTTTGAATGCCTTGCCAGCCGTGAACTTGACCGTCTTTGCTGCCGGAATCTTGATGGATTCGCCGGTCTTCGGGTTACGGCCGGTGCGCGCTGCGCGCTTTCCCGAACCGAAGCTGCCGAAACCGATCAACTGAACCGCGTCACCTTTCGAGACAGCCTTCTTGATCACTTCGAGCAACGTGTCGAGCGTTTCGCCGGTTTGAGCCTTGCTTGCGCCGGTTTGGGCGGCTACGGCGTCGATCAATTCCTGTTTGTTCATTAAGGTTCCTTTATCAGTTTAGGTTGACACGAACAGCGCGAACGCGCCGATTATACGTGCGCAAGCCCTGCAGTCGAGTAGGGGCGACCTTGTGGCCTGCCCGTCCGGCGAAGCGGCGCGGTTTCGCGCCGCTTCGTCTGCATTGCCTTACATCAAAGTCTCGCGCCGCCTTCGAACGCGGCGCTTCGTATGATAGCGCAGCGCAAACCCAATCAGGATAAGGGTTTCAAAGATTTACCCTTATGTAACCAGGGGTTGCCGGCGGATTTTTGGCGCGCAATCTTCGCGCGCCGGCGCACGCCCGCGGAGTGCGCGTTCGAGTCGCGAACGCGCGTTGGTTTTTGCCAACGTTTAGCGTGAAAACGCTTGTCCGTATTGGGTTTGGCGCGTCCGGACGGGTCGCGGGCCATCGCGTGCGGCCCGCTCCGACTTCCGGCGATACAGTGTCATGTTTGCCCCAACACGCCGCTCGACGCATGACTCACTCTTCGCCGCTTCTCGCCTTTCACGATCTTCCCGCACGCTGGAAGAACACGCGCATCTTCACATTCCTCGCGGCCGATGCGCGTATCGGCAGTCACCGCGCCTTGCTCGCCGTGTGGCGTCTGTGGCGCGAATCCAGCGCGCGAAGCGAACGTCTGCATCTGGTGGCGATCGCGCCGCTCACCGTTCACCAAGACGAAGACGCGCTTTCGACCGCACTCGGCGAAGCCTTGCCGATGCGCACGCCGGGCGTGCATCGCCTGGAACTCGATGCGGGGCGCGTCGTGCTCACGCTCGCCATCGGCGATGAAGACGACGCCGACCTGCTGTCGAAACTGTGGCTGCGCGCCGATGCCATCCATTTCGACGCATCGCAACACGACGATCCGCGCAAGCTGTGCAAAACGCTCGCGCGCTTCGCCGCCGATGCCGCGACGCTCTCGGCTTCGGCGCCCGAGCCTGCGAAAGCGGCTCTGCTCAAGACGCTGACAAGTTCCGGATTCGATTGCCACGCGACGGCTGACGGCATAACGGGCCGTTTCGCACCGCGCTGGCGGGTGCGCCGTCACGATCCGCCGGTTGCATGCAACGCGCCGGCGCGCGACGCGATCGTGATCGGCGCGGGACTCGCGGGCTGCGCGATGACATCGGCGCTCGCGTCTCGCGGATGGCGTGTCACGCTGATCGACCGCCATTCATCGCCCGCGCGGGACGCATCGGGAAATCCGGCTGGCGTCTTTCACCCGATTATCTGGCGCGACGACAGCGTCGCCGCCCGCCTGACGCGCGCCGGTTTTCTTCACGCGCTGCGCCGATGGTCCGCGCTCGAGGCCGCCGGCCATGACTTGCAGCGCAGCCGCGCGGGCCTGCTGCAAATCGCCGATACGCCGGACGATGCGGACGCGCTCGCCGACGCCATCGAACGATTCCGCTATCAGCGCGATTACGTCACCGCGATGACGCGCGACGAAGCATCGCGGGTGGCGGGCGTCGATGTCGCACGCGGCGGTTGGTTCTTTCCGCGCGGCGGCGCCATTTCGCCGGCCGCTGTCTGCGCGGCGCAACTGGCCGCCGCCGGCGATGCGCTCACCGCGCGCATGAATACGGAAGTGGCGCGCGTCGAGCACGACGGACGGGACTGGCAGGCGTTCGATGCAAGCGGCGCACTGATCGCGAAAGCGCCGGTCATCGTGTTGGCGAACGCGCACGATGCCGCACGCCTCGCCGGCCTCTACGGCGAACCGACGCGCGGCGTGCGCGGCCAGCTTTCGCTGCTCGACGCGGGCCCGCTCGATGGGCTGCGCGTGCCGGTCATCGGCGAGGGATACGCCGTGCCGTTGAGCGACGGCCGCACGTTGATCGGCGCGACCTACGACATCGACGACACCGACCCCGGCCTGCGCGACGCCGGACATCGGGAGAACGTGGAGCGCGTCGGCCGGATGCTGCCGGCGCTTCGGGACGTATCCGCGTCGCACGGACGCGTGGCGTTTCGCTGCGTGACAAGCGATCGCATGCCGATGATTGGTCAACTCGCCGACGAAACCGCCGCGCGTCGCGACGCGCAACGGCTGTCCGGCGCATGGCCGCTCGACTTGCCGCGCGTCGAAGGGCTGTACGGCGCGTTCGCGTTCGGCTCACGTGGCCTCGTATGGGCGACGCTCGGGGCGGAACTCATCGCTTCGCAGATCGAGGGCGAGCCGTGGCCGATCGAACGCGAGCTGGCCGAAGCCGTCGATCCGGCGCGATTCCTTCTGCGAGCGTTACGTCACGGAGCGATCTCCGCGCCGCAGTTGTCCTCGTGACGCTGTGGATAACCCGGCGAATTGCGCCGAGAAGAGCTGTGAACGCGTTGTGCACGTAAACGGGACAAGCCGCAGGCACCGGTCGGACGGCTGAAAGTTGTTCCGTGTTAACGGCCCGGCGCGAACATGTTTACCGCGTGGTTCTTCGGCGCGCATCTCGTTGAACCGTATCGGTAAACACGAGTTGTCCACAGAAGCGGCGGGGCCTTGTTAACTACTACTACGTATACATACAGTAAACCTGTAAACACCTGAAGACGACGCCATCGGCAGCGGAAAACCCGAAGCCCGACCGGTTGGAATTTCCACCGCGAATCGGGCAGCAGTCGCTTTTACTTCTTACGAATCATGGGATTGCAGTTCGGTCGCAGGGTCCGGCGTGTGGCACAATCGCGCTTCTTCCTGCGTCGCGCCGATCAGCCGGCGAGCGCTTCAATGGAACGATGCTTGCGGAACGACAATCCGATCACCAAGCCGCAACGTCGTTTACCAAGTTCGGCCAGCGCTCGCGCGCGGCGCATCGCAGTGCTTTCCGAGAGCCAGGATGCGAGCAAGCCAGTCAGCTCGAGCCGGACGCGTCATCAAGTCGTACACGGCTGAACCGTGACGCCGTGTTCGGTCAAGTTCGTTTGGCCTGAATGAACCTACGCTCAGTCGTTATCGGGTAGCGCGTGTCGGCGTCTCCCGCGAGTCTCGCTGTGACGCGCGGCCCCGCGCGACCGAGCGTGTCCTCTGCTGAAGCAACGAAGGAGAAGCCCATAAGATGAATTCGGCATTTTCATTTCTTCCCGCGTGGCCGCTCGAACCGGACGCCATCCTGTGGGCCGGTCTCGCGCTGGTCACGGCGGGTCTCGCCGGAGAGTTGCTGTGGCGCGCATGGCGTCTGCCGCGCATCACGGGCTATGCGGTGATCGGCCTGATCGCGGGCAACGCCGGTCTCGGCGTCATCGACGCCAGCGCGGGCGGCCTGTCACGTCCGCTGCTCGATGTCGCGCTCGGATTGCTGCTTTTCGAACTCGGCGGACGGCTCGACCTTCGCTGGATCCGCCGCAATCCTTATCTGATTCTGTCGAGCATCGCGGAATCGACGCTGACGTTCATCCTTGTGCTGATCGCGCTGATGCTCGCCAACGTGCCGACGATGCCCTCGATCGTCATCGCCGCGATCGCGATGGCCACGTCACCCGCGATGGTCATCCAGCTCAAAACCGAACTGCGCGCCGAAGGCCAGGTCACGCAGCGGCTCATGACGCTGACCGCGCTCAACAGCATGTACGCGGTGATCGTCGAAAAGCTCGCGGCGGGCGTGCTGCATCAGGAAATCTACGGCAACACGTTCGCGACGATTCTTCAGCCGCTGTATTTGCTGCTCGGCTCGCTGGTGCTGGCCTTTCTGCTGGCGCGCGCGTGCAACCTGCTTTACCGGCGTCTCAACGCGAACGACGAGCATTCGTTCGTCGCGCTGTTCGGCCTCGTGCTGCTGGCGATCGCGGTTGCGCACATCTTCAAGCTCTCGACGATCCTCGCGCTGCTCGCCGCGGGCATCATCGTGAAGAATGCCGACGAGCGGCCGCAGTTGTGGCCGTCGCATTTCGGATCGGCGGGATGGCTTCTCACCGTCATTCTGTTCGCGCTGACACTGACTTCGTTCCACTGGCGCGATATCGCGCTGGGCGGGGTGGCGGCGCTGGGGCTGATCGTCGCGCGTGTGATCGGCAAGCTCGTCGGCGTGATGATCTTCGCGAAGCCGAGCGGACTTAACTGGAAGCAGGGGGCGGCGCTCGGCGTCGCGCTGACGCCGATGTCGGCGCTCGCGTACTTGCTCGTCGACGACATGTACGTGCTCTATCCCGACTACGACCCGACCTTGCGCGCGATCGTCATGTGCTCGATCGTCGTGCTGCAGATCGCGACGCCCTTCGTGGTTTACCGTAGTTTGTCGGCGGTTGGCGAGCGCCGCGAGTAAGCGCGCGCGGCCGCTCATGCATTGATCAACAAGAGGCGTCATGGCACTCGAACCATTCATCAACTCCGAGCCGTTCACGTTCGGCGTGGAACTGGAGATCCAGGTCGTCAATACGCACGACTATGATCTGACACGCGCCGCGTCCGACCTGATGCGGCTCATCAAGGACGAAAAGATTCCCGGCAACATCACGCCGGAAATCACCGAAAGCATGATCGAGCTTTCGACGGGCATCTGCACGACGCACGAGCAGGCCGTCACCGATCTGCGCAAGATTCGCGACACGCTTATCGCTGCCGCCGATCAACTGAACGTCGGGCTCGCGGGCGGCGGCACGCATGCGTTCCAGCAATGGAGCGATCGGCAGATCTACGACGCGCCGCGCTTTCAGTACATCTCCGAGCTGTACGGCTATCTCGCCAAGCAGTTCACCGTGTTCGGACAGCACGTGCATATCGGTTGCCCGGACCCGAACAGCGCGTTGTTCCTGCTGCACGCGATGTCGCGCTACATCCCGCATTTCATCGCACTGTCGGCTTCGTCGCCGTACATTCAGGGCGTCGATACGGGCTTTCACTCGGCACGGCTCAATTCCGTGTTTGCGTTTCCGCTGTCGGGACGCGCGCCGTTTGTCCTTACGTGGGATAGCTTCGAAGAGTACTTTTCGAAGATGGTCAACACGGGCGTCGTCAACAGCATGAAGGACTTCTACTGGGACATTCGGCCCAAGCCGGGTTTCGGCACGATCGAAGTTCGCGTGATGGACACGCCGCTGTCGGTGGATCGCGCCGCAGCCATCGCTTGCTACATTCAGACCTTGTCGCGTTATCTGTTGCTCGACAAGCCGCTGACGCCCAGAGAAGACGATTACTTGGTCTACACGTTCAACCGCTTCGAGGCATGCCGCTTCGGCCTGGAAGGCACGTGCATCCATCCGCAGACGGGCGAGCGGCGCACCATCGCCGAGGACATCCTCGCGACGCTCGACGTGCTCGCGCCGCACGCCGAAGCGCTCGGTTCTCAAGCGGCGCTCGCGCAGGTCGCGGATATCGCGCGCGGCGGCGTCAACGATGCGTCGTGGCTGCGCGGCGTGTTCGACAAGGAGAAGTCCTTGCACGAAGCCGTCCGCCAGCAATGCCTGCAATGGCGCGCTTGAGACCGTAGCCGCATTACCCGCTTCAGCGACAATCGAAGAAGGCTGCCCGAGTGATTCCGGGCAGCCTTTTTTGTTTGAGGCATCGCTCTGTATGAAACGCGTGCATGTTGCTGGCAATTCAATTGCTCGCCGCGCGATTTAGCGTAAAGCCGAATGGCATCCTTAAGGTTTGCATCCAGCGTCCGTATACCTGAGTAATAGTCGGTAACGAAACGAATGTGTTGCCGTCGGTTACTCAAACGATAGACCGAGCATCGAGCGGTTTGCCGCAGCTTCCTTGCCGGGAGGCCTGCAACGGACTCCGAACGTGGTCTGCCGTACAGTACCGATGGTTACCGAAAATACACTCACGACGAAATAAGCCGCTTTTCCACGGGTTATCCACAGTTTTGCGTGGATAATTAAGGTGTACGTTTCGTCTCAGTCGCTTAGAATGGCGACTTTCCCGGCGGCGGGGTATAGTCGGCGAAAGAGCGCCACGGCTGGTAAAAGAAGGCGCAAAACGAAGAGGGTGGCAATGTCCCCTTTCAGGCAAAGCGAATTGGCTTGGTACGCCTGAATTTTGAGACGGCGGGGACCACGAACCGGGAGTTATCCCGACGAACGGGCAAAGTGAGTCGGGGCGGCTTTCGGGACGAGGGGTTCGCAGTTGCAGGCGAACATGCCGTCGAAACCCATAAAGCGGAAAACAAGCGAAATATTATGAGTGAAGGCGTTTACGGAGAGCAGGCGACGGGGCGGGTGACCCACGGCCTGCTGAGGCTGAGCACCGCGATGCGCAGCCAGGCTTGGGAGTGGGCGGAAGGAGCGGGGCTCACGCCGACCCAAGGTGAGATTCTCGTGCTGCTGATGCAGCGTAAAGGGCCGATGCGCCTTGGCGAGATCGCGCGTGAAACCGCGTTGACCGCCGCGACGACGAGCGATGCCGTCAGCACGCTCGAAGGCAAGGGGCTCGTCGAAAAGCGCCGCGCCATCGACGATGGCCGCGCGCTGGCGGTTCGTCTGACCGCCCGCGGCCGCACTGCCGCGAAGAAGGCGCTGCAATGGCCGGACTTTCTCTCGAAAGCAGTCGGCACCTTGCGCGAGGACGAACAGGCGGCGTTCTATCGCTCGCTGCTGAAGACGATTCGTCAACTCGAAGCGGCGCAGCAGATTCCCGCGCACCGCATGTGTCTCTCGTGCTCGCACTTCGAGGTCAGCAAGAACCCGAAGAAGGTCCCGCATCACTGCGCGCTCCTTCAGATCGACATGGCCGACACCGACCTGCGTCTCGATTGTTCGGTATACGAAGAAGGCGATCTCGGTCAGCAGAAGAAAGTCTGGAAGGTCTTCGCGCAGATCGCCTGAGATTAGGCAGGTAATATCGGTGGCATTCCGCGCTGTGAGGCGTCGGCGAGTCGGTTAGACTGTGCCGTCGCGCCTCGCAGCGAGGCGCGGCTCGTCCCTGGCTCTTGTTCAGGCCACGCAGTCGACTCCTGGAAGCGCCGATGAAACATGAAGTCCTGGCGATTCGCCACGTCCATTTCGAAGACCTCGGCAGTCTGGAGCTGGTGCTCGGCGACCGGGGCCATCTCGTGCGTTATCTCGACGTCGGGCGCGGGCGCATCGCGGCGCCGAATCCGCTCGACCCGTCGTTGCTCGTCGTGCTCGGCGGACCGATCGGCGCCCATGAAGACGCGCAGTATCCCCATCTCGCTCCGCTGCTGTCGATGCTCGAAAAGCGCATCGCAGCGGGGCTTCCCACCATCGGCATCTGTCTCGGCTCGCAACTGATCGCGCGGGCGCTCGGCGCACGCGTGTATTCGTCGGGGCGGCTGGAACTCGGCTGGTCGCCGCTTTCGCTGACGGAAGCGGGGCGCGCGTCGCCGTTGCGCCACCTCGATGCCGTGCCGGTCTTCCACTGGCACGGCGATACGTTCGAGCTTCCCGAAGGCGCGACGCTGCTTGCATCGACAGAAGCGTGCGCTCATCAGGCGTTCTCCTGGGGCGAGCATGTGCTCGCGCTGCAGTGCCATGCAGAAGTGCTGACGGATCGCTTCGAGAACTGGCTGATCACGTATCCCGGCGATATCGCGCATGGCGGTGCAACCGTTACCGGCTTGCGCGATGCAACCGCACGGCACGGCGCCGCCCTCGAGACTGCCGCTCGCGCGATGTTCGGCGAGTGGCTCGACCGCTTTCCCGGCGCTGCGCGATCGGGCTGACGTATCGGCGCTGCACGCATAAAAAGGCAGTGCTATGCTCGACCGCTCATCTTCGCGACGGGCTTACTACATGAGCGCGCTGTTCACTCCCCGGACCCTTCGCGGTCTGCAGCTTCCCAATCGCATCGTCGTGTCGCCGATGTGCCAGTATTCCGCCGAGCGCGGCGAAGCGAGCGCATGGCACATGATTCATCTCGGCCATCTCGCGCTGTCCGGCGCGGGGATGCTATGCGTCGAGGCCACTGCTGTCGAGCCGGATGGACGCATCACGCCGGGCGACCTCGGCTTGTGGGACGACGTCACCGAAGCGGCGTTGCGGCCGGTGCTCGCGGCAATTCGCCAGTATTCGAACATCGCGGTGACGATGCAGCTCGCACATGCGGGCCGCAAGGCATCTAGCCGCAAGCCGTGGGAAGGCGGCCAGCTCATTTCGGTCGCGGATGGCGGATGGATGACGCACGCGCCATCGGCGATTGCGCACAAGCCCGACGAAACCCCGCCGCTCGCGCTCGATACGGCGGGACTGCTGCGTGTGAAGGAAGCCTTCGCGGCATCGGCGAGGCGCGCCGCGCGGCTCGGCATCGACGCGCTCGAGGTTCACGCGGCGCACGGTTATCTGCTGCATCAGTTTCTATCGCCGATTGCGAATCAGCGCACCGACGAATACGGCGGATCGCGCGAAAACCGCATGCGTTATCCGCTCGAAATCTTCGATGCCGTGCGCGCCGCGTTTCCCGGCGACAAGCCCGTCGGCGTGCGCGTCTCGGCGACGGACTGGGTGGAAGGCGGATGGGGCATCGAAGATACGATCGCGTTCGCAGCGGAGTTGAAGAAGCGTGGCGTCGACTGGATCGATGTGTCGTCGGGCGGGGTATCGCCGCAACAGAAGATTCCGCTGGAACCCGGCTATCAGACGCCGTTCGCCAAGGCCGTCAAGGAAGCGACCGGCGTGACGACCATCGCGGTCGGTTTGATTACCGAGGCGAAGCACGCGGAAGAGATCATCGCGAGCGGCCAGGCCGACTTCGTTGCGATGGCGCGCGCCATGCTCTACGATCCGCGCTGGCCGTGGCACGCGGCGGCCGAACTCGGCGCGACCGTCAGCGCCCCGCCGCAGTACTGGCGCTCGCAACCGCGCGAGCAGAAGCATCTGTTCGGCGACATCGCGTTCGGCCAGCGTTGATACGACGGAGTTGAGAATCCGGCGCGCGGGAGTGTACGATACCGTCGTTACCGTTGAACGCGGCGCCTTCGAGGCCACCGCGTTTTTTTATGTCCCGGTCCGCACAAGCGTTCATCGTGCGGAAAGAAGCGGGCATGAAGCCTCCATAGAAATTCGTTACTTGGGATTCGTTCGATGAGTTCACGCAGGGTCACCGTTCGCCGCTCGGGCGTGCATGGCAAGGGCGTGTTTGCCGTGAAGCCGATCGCCGCCGGCGAGAAGGTGATGGAATACAAGGGCGAGCGCATATCGTGGAAAGAGGCGCTGCGCCGTCATCCGCATAATCCGGACGAACCGAATCACACCTTCTATTTCGCACTCGACGATGGCCGCGTGATCGACGGCAAGATCGATGGCAACAGCGCGAAGTACATCAACCATTCGTGCGCGCCGAACTGCGAAGCCGAGGAAGTCGAAGGCCGTGTGTTCATCCACGCGCTGCGCGACATCGGGCCGGATGAAGAGCTCAATTACGACTACGGGCTCGTGATCGAAGGGCGCATCACCAAGAAGCTGAAGAAGGAATACGAGTGCCGCTGCGGCGCGAAGAAGTGCCGCGGCACCATGCTCGCGCTCAAGAAGAAAAAGTAAGCGCCTCGCTTATTTTTCCGCAGGGGCCGTTGCGGGCGCTTCGACGTGTTGCGCCTTCAGCGGCATCCGTACGATGAAGCGCGCGCCGCCTTCGGGCGCGTCTTCGTAATGCACTGTGCCGCCGTGCAGCGCGACGATGTCGTGCACGATCGCAAGCCCGAGTCCCGCGCCGCCTTCGACGCTCTGGCCATCGCCACGGAAGAAGCGCTTGAACAGATCGGGCTGCTGATCGGCCGGAACGCCGGGGCCGTTGTCCTCGATCACCACTTCGCCGAAACGCGCGCCGTCCGGGTTTTTCGGATCGCGCCAGTCGCCGACCGTCAGCGTGATGCGCGCGCCTTCGTACCGCGCGGGCGGCACGTACTTGAGCGCGTTGTCGATGAGATTGGCGAGCACTTCGCGCACGAGCACGACGTTGCCGCGCATCGTCATCGGATGCTCGTTTTCAGGATCGTCGATGCGCTGAAAGCCCAGATCGACCCGCGCCGCCAACGCGCGCGGCACCCATTCCGCGCCGGTTTCGAACGCGAGCGCGGCGAAATCGAAGTCCGTGAAGCGCGCCGCCTGTTCGCCCGGCTCCGCGCGCGCGAGCGACAACAACTGATTCGACAGCCGCACCGCCCGATCCGCCGATGCCCGCAGTTCCTTCACCGCTTCGACCGCCTTTGCGGGATCGCGTGAACTGAGCGCCTGCTCCGCGTGCAGCTTCACGGCCGTGAGCGGCGTGCGCAACTGATGCGCGGCATCGGCGATGAATTTGCGCTGCGCATCGAGCGCCGTCTGCAGGCGCACGAGCAGGCCGTTCATCGCGCTCGTGAGCGGACGGATTTCGCTCGGCACATGCGATTCGTCGACCGGTTCGAGCGAGACGTGCGTCTGCCGGTTCAGCGCGTCGGCGAGATCGGTGAGCGGGTTCAACTGCTGATTCACGACGCGCCACACGATCACCCAGCCGGCCAGCAGGAGCAGCAGCAGCGGCATCATGATCGCGAAGAGAAACTCGACGGCGATGCGATACCGCGACCCCACGCGCTGCGCCACTTCCACGACGATCGGATTGCCGGTCTGCTGCGGCACGCGCACTTGCGCCGCGCGAACGCTGGTGCCCTGATAGTGCGTCTCGAAGACGTACGCGTAATGGATGCGCCGCACGGAGGTGCCGGTGAGCGGAAGGTCCGGGTCGCCAGCGATTTCCTCGTCGCCCGTGCTGATGCGGTAGACGAGCTGTTCGACGGGATCGGAGAACATCGCCTGGGCGAGCGGCGGGACGGTGACGGGCGCATCGACGCCCGCGAGCTGGATTTGCTTCGAGATGGCGGTGGCGAGATCGGCGAGCGAACGATCGACGACGTGCTGCGTGTACTGCCACGCGAGCCAGTACGCCATGAGGCCGGACATCAGCGCGAGCAGCGACAGCGGCGCGGCGAGACGGCGCAGCAGGGTGCGCCGCAGGCTCGGCGGGGCGGGAGGTCGGGTGGGCGTCGATCGCGCCAGATCGAGCCAGTCTTCGCGGGCGAAACGCTGATCGCCCGCGCGCCGGGTGGGAAGTCGCAAAGCGTTCTAGGGCGAGAGTGGCCGATGCATCACGCCGCCTGCCGGATCTCCTGAAGCAGATAACCGAAGCCGCGCACCGTCACGATTTCCACGCGCGTGTTCTCGAGCTTCTTGCGCACGCGATGCACATACACTTCGATAGCGGTATCGCCGAGATCGCCGCCGAAGTGCGTCAGATGATCCTGCAGTTGCGCCTTGCTGACGACACGGCCGTGACGCAGCAGCAGCATTTCGAGAACCGCAAATTCGCGCGGCGACAGTTCGAGCGGACGCTCGTCGTTGAAGATGCGGCGATCGACGCCGGACAGGCGCAGGCCGCCCAGCGTGACTTCGGGACGCGGCACGTCGCCGTGCGGACCGCTGCGGCGCATCACGGCGCGAATGCGCGCTTCGAGTTCCTGCGGCTCGAACGGCTTGAGCATGTAGTCGTCGGCGCCGCTGTTGAGGCCTTGCACGCGGTCGTGCAGTTCGTCGCGGGCCGTGAGGATGATCACCGGCGTATGGCGATTGCCCTGGCGAAAGCGCGAGAGCAGCGTCATGCCGTCGATACCGGGCAAGCCCAGATCGAGAATGACGAGTTCGTGGCGGTTCTGCGCGAGCGCCTGCTCGGCGAAGATGCCGTCGTGAACCATGTCGACGGTGAAACCGGATTGCTCGAGGCTGCTTTGAATGCCGCGCGCGATGGGGCGGTCGTCTTCGATCAGGAGGATTCGCATGAAGTCGCTCAGTACAATGGGTTGAAGTCGATCCGGCGCTCTGGTCCGCGCAATGCGGCGGGACAGCGCGGGGTCGGCCGGATCAAAACCGTTACTTCTCATGCGGCGCCGCGCGGCTTGAGTTCGAGCGGCGCGGGCGATTGCCGTCTTCGGGCCTTGTGCGCTGCTGATTGTACCGCTTCGAACCCGCACGCCGACCCGCGTCCGAAAGGCGGTATCTTGCACCGTTCACGCAGTTTACGAGCGGTTCAAAATTGGCCTTCATCACTGAAAGATACGCCGGGATTCCGCTTACGTCTGCTTTCGGATCGCCTTGCAATAGTGCGATTCGGCCGCGCATCGGACGTCCAACGGCTCGCGTCGATGTCACAGTTCGTAATACGCCTGTTACCTTGTCGGGTGCTGTAAGCCGGTATTAATCCGCGCGCGGAAGATCGTGCGGCGCGTCGCTCATCCGGGCGATGCGCTAAAGTCGCATCTCCTTCCGCTTTCGCGCACATTCGCATCATGCTGGAACTCGATCATTTCGACCTTGCCCTGCTCGATGTCCTTCAGCGCTTCGGGCGCGCCACGCATCAGCAGCTCGCGGAGCAAGTGCCGCTATCGCCGTCGCAGATCGGGCGGCGCTTGCAGCGGCTCGAAGCGACGGGCGTGATCGAGGGCTATCGCGTGATGTTGCGCCCCGAGAAACTCGGCCTCGGCGTGACGGCGTTCACGAGCCTGAAGCTCAAGCATCACGGCGACACCGTCATCGAACAGTTTCAGCAGGAGATCGACGCCTTGCCCGAGGTGCTCGAATGTCACGCGACCGTCGGCGATGCGGATTATCTGCTGCGCATCGTCGCGCCGGATCTGAACGCACTGTCGGGCTTCGTGATGAAGAAGCTGATGCGCGTGCCGGGCGTGGACAGCGTGCGCTCGAACATCGTTCTGACCACGTTCAAGCGCAACGGCCCATTGCCGCTCGATCACCTTTCCGGCGACGCGGCCTGAGCGGGGTTTAGCAAGTCCACATACGCGAGCGGCACCAGGTCCGCTTGCGCCACACCCAGGCGCGCGAACATGTCGTGCGCTTCCTGATGGCCGCCGGCTTCATCGTCGTCCTGGCCTAGTACCACTTCCAGTTCGACGAAATCGCCGAGCCCGTCCACCCGGTCAAGATGAATGCGCGTGCGTCCGACCAGATAGACATGCCGCTCTTTTGAGACGATGCCGCGCGTCGTCAGTGCCTGCGCGAGCAGCGCGTGCATGGCTTCGGCGTTCGTCACCGGACTGCGGGAGTAATAGGAGACTTTCGGGCCATCGCGATCGTCGCGCTGATAGAAGATCAGCTCGGACGGCGTGCCGTCGTCGAACTGGCGCAGCTTGAGGCGGCCGGTCGGCACGTCGTAGAAGAAATCCTGCTGGCGAAAGACGAGCGGCGCATCGGGGGCAAGCGCGGATGCGCGCTCGCGCAGTTCGTCGAACCGATGCGCGCGTGCCTTGATTTCGATGTTGCGTGCCATGAAGGAACTCTCCGGTGGTGGGGCGTCGCTCAGCGTACCAGTCTTATCGTGAATCTGGCGTTACACGGACCATTGAGCGTCGATGAGTTTCAGCGCAGCGGCGATCGCCGGTTCCTCGCGACGTTCGGTAAGCGCGACGAACGATAGCTGCGTCGGCACGGTGACGCCATCGACGATGGTGAGTGCGTGCGCGTGTGCCTGCGCGAGCGCGATGGAATCGCGCGCCAGCGACAGCCCGACACCGGACTTCACGAGATCGAGCATCGACGGCTCCTGGTCGACTTCGGCGACTTTCACGGGCATCGCGCCGGCTTCGCGAAAGACGCGCGACAGCAGCCGGTTATGCGCGGATTCAGGCGGCGTCCAGATCCACGGCAGCCTCGCGAGGGCGGCCCAGCTGCGTTTGCCTTTATTGACGCGGTTATGCCATCCGGCGGGCGCGAGCACGTGATAGGAGAACGGCGTGAGACGCACGACATGAAAGCGTTCGCCGTCGCGCGCGCCGTCGATGGCCGGATCGCCGATGTAATAGCCGACATCTAGATCGCGTGTTCTTATGCGTTCGAGCACCCATCCGGACATGCCATGCCGAAGTGCTGTTTCGATACGCGGATACGTTTCGACGAACTGCCGCAAGAATCCGCCGAGCCGCAGGAATTCCGGATCGAGAATGGTCCCGATACGAAGCGTGCCGCTTACTTCATGACGCAGCGCGGCAGCGGCCCGCTGAACTTCGGACGCGGCGGCGATGGCGCGCTCGGCGTGGGGAAGAAGCGCTTCGCCGTCGCGTGTGAGGAGCAGTCCGTGCGACGTGCGTGTGAAGAGGACAACCCCGAGCATCTCCTGAAGGTTCTTGATTTGCAGGCTGACGGCCGGCTGCGTGAGGTGCAGCTGGGCGGCGGCCCGCGTGAGATTGCCTTCGCGGGCGACAGTGAGAAAAGCGCGCAGGAGGATGTAGTCCATGCCTGATATTAGCGCGACTTATATCGCAGTTGAACAGAACTCATTGGATTCGGAAGAAACCTCGCACTAGTCTTCGTAGACGGTCGAGCGAATGAAACGCGTGGAGAGTGATCGCCTATGCGGTCGACTACGCAGCGAGCCGGAGGAGCATTCGGCGCTAAGAAGTAACAGATCAACATCAAAAGCCGCATCGAAGACGGCAAAGCAAAGAAAGGAGACAACGCAATGAACGAGCGCAAGGAAGAAGGCAGCTACGACTACATCATCGCCGGCGCAGGCACAGCCGGCTGCGTGCTGGCAAACCGCCTGACGCAAGACCCGGCGATAAACGTGCTGCTGCTCGAAGCAGGCGGCAAGGACGATTACCACTGGATCCACATCCCGGTAGGCTACCTGTACTGCATAGGCAACCCCAGAACGGATTGGCTCTATAAGACACAGAGCGAACCGGGCCTGAACGGCCGGGCGTTGTCATACCCGAGAGGAAAAGTTCTGGGCGGATGCTCGTCGATCAACGGCATGATCTACATGCGCGGCCAGCGCGAAGACTATGACGACTGGGCGCACATCACCGGCGATTCGAACTGGTCCTGGGACTCGGTGCTTCCGATTTTCAAGCGCAGCGAGGACCACTACGGCGGCGCCAGCGAATGGCACGGCAAGGGCGGCGAATGGCGCGTGGAGAAACAGCGGCTGAAGTGGAAGATCCTCGAAACGTTCTCACAGGCCGCGCAACAGACCGGCATCCCCGCCACCGATGACTTCAATCGCGGCGACAACACCGGCGTCGGCTATTTCGATGTGAACCAGCGCGGCGGCATCCGCTGGAATGCGGCAAAGGCATTTCTGCGCGAAGCGATGAAGCGTCCCAACCTGACGACGATCACCGGCGCGCACACGCAAAAGCTCGTGTTCGAAGGCGCACGTTGCGTCGGCGTGGCGTATCGCGGCGGCGATGTCGATTTCATCGCGCGGGCGCGTTGCGAAGTCATCCTGAGCGCGGGCGCGGTCAATTCACCGCAGATTCTCGAACTATCGGGTATCGGTAATGGCGCGCGCCTGCAGCGGCTCGGCATCGATGTCGTGCGTCATCTGCGCGGCGTCGGCGAGAACCTGCAGGATCACTTGCAATTGCGCATGGCGTACAAGGTGAACGGCGCACGCACGCTCAATACCTTGTCCGCGCGATGGTGGGGCAAGCTTTTCATCGGCATGCAATACGCGTTGATGCGAAGCGGTCCGATGTCGATGGCGCCATCGCAACTCGGCGCATTCGCGAAGTCGAATCCGGATGATGCTTCGATCAGGCGGCCCGATGTCGAATATCACGTGCAGCCCTTATCGCTCGAACGCTTCGGTGAACCGTTGCATCCGTTCAACGCATTCACGGCGTCGGTCTGCAATCTGCGGCCAACGTCACGCGGCAGCGTGCATATCGAATCGCCGGATGCGCATGCCGCGCCTTTGATCGCGCCGAATTATCTGTCGACCGAGCGCGATCGCGAAGTGGCCGTCAATTCGCTCCGGCTCACGCGGCGCATCGTGAGCGCGCCGGCGTTATCGCGCCATGCGCCCGAAGAGATCCTGCCGGGCATTCAGTTTCAGACGCAGGAAGAACTCGTCGAAGCAGCGGGGCAGATCGGCACGACCATCTTTCATCCGGTCGGCACATGCCGCATGGGCGCGGACAACGATCCCGCCGCGGTCGTCGATAGCCGCTTGCGCGTGATCGGCGTGCGTGGCTTGCGCGTGGTCGATGCATCGGTGATGCCGGTCATCACATCGGGCAACACCAATTCGCCCACGTTGATGATCGCGGAGCGCGCGAGCGAGATGATCCGCGAAGACCGCGGCGCGTTGCAGACGCAGGAAGTGATCGCGTCGGCACTCGCATGATGTTCGCCGCAGCACGCAGCGTGCCCTGATTGCGTGCATCGGCGGCCACTTTGCGCGCCGCATGAGTTAGTGCAAATCCCAATGATTGCGCTGCATCATTGGCGCGACAATGGCCCCGGATCAGAGTGATGCTCGGCTTACCTCGTGCCCGCTTTGTGCAGCACGCAATATCGATGCAACGGCAGCACGAAGCGAACCGTACCGGAATCGAAGCAACGTTCGGGTGCGCGCGTAAAGAACAATAAGGCGCAGGCGAACCGATCGTTTAGCGCCTCACTTCGCATGGAAGGGGACATGATTCTCGGCGATACCATTCTGGAAACGCGAGGGCTCACCAAGGAATTCAAAGGCTTCACCGCCGTGAATGGCGTGAACCTGCGCGTGCGCCGCGGCTCGATCCATGCGCTCATCGGACCGAACGGCGCAGGCAAGACCACCTGCTTCAATCTGCTCACCAAGTTCCTCGAACCCACGGCGGGCCAGATCGTCTTCAACGGCGCCGACATCACGCGCGAACGGCCGGCCCATATCGCGCGGCGCGGCATCATCCGTTCGTTTCAGATTTCCGCCGTGTTCCCGCATTTGACCGTGATGCAGAACGTGCGTATCGGCTTGCAGCGGCAACTCGGCACGTCGTTTCAGTTCTGGCGCAGCGAACGTTCGCTCGATGCGCTGAACGATCGCGCCATGGACCTGCTCACGCAAGTGGGCCTCACCGATTTCGCCGATACGAAGACCGTCGAGCTTTCCTACGGACGCAAGCGCGCGCTCGAAATCGCGACGACGCTTTCGATGGAGCCCGAACTCATGCTGCTCGACGAACCGACGCAAGGCATGGGACACGAAGACGTCGATCGCGTGACGGCGCTCATCAAGAAGGTATCGGCGGGGCGCACCATTCTGATGGTCGAGCACAACATGAACGTAATCGCCGGCATCTCCGACACCATCACCGTCCTGCAGCGCGGCGAAGTGCTCGCCGAAGGAAACTACGCGGAAGTATCGAAGAATCCGCTCGTGATGGAAGCCTACATGGGCAGCGCCGATGCGGCGCTCACCGGAGCGCACGCATGAGCACGATCGTGGAAGAGCGCCGCTCGCGCGAGGCGAACGGCGCGGCGGGCAATGCGCCTGCGCTGGAAATCGCGGGACTGCAGGCGTGGTACGGGGAATCGCACATCCTGCATGGCGTCGATCTCAAGGTGGATCGCGGCGAGGTGGTCACGCTGCTCGGGCGCAACGGCGCGGGCCGCACGACGACGCTTCGCGCGATCATGGGCCTGACCGGCCGGCGCACCGGGTCGATCCGCGTCGGCGGACGCGAGACCATCGGGCTGCCGACGCACAAGATCGCGCATTACGGCATTGGCTATTGTCCGGAAGAGCGCGGCATCTTCTCCAGCCTGTCGTGCGAAGAGAATCTGCTGTTGCCGCCGCTCGTCGGCAATGCGAAAGAGGCAATGCCGCTCGACGAACTCTATTCGATGTTCCCGAACCTAAAGGAGCGGCGCGCGAGCCAGGGCACGCGCCTCTCGGGCGGCGAGCAACAGATGCTCGCCGTCGCACGCATTCTTCGCACCGGCGCGAATCTGCTTCTGCTCGACGAGATATCGGAGGGACTTGCGCCCGTCATCGTACAGACACTCGCGCGCATGATCCTCATGCTGAAATCGCGCGGCTACACGATCGTGATGGTCGAACAGAATTTTCGCTTCGCGGCGCCGCTCGCGGATCGCTTCTATGTGATGGAGCATGGAAACATCGTCGAGCATTTCGGCGCGGGGGAACTCGAAGCGAAGATGCCCGTGCTGCATGAACTGCTCGGGGTGTGACAGCAACACGCGTAACGCCAGCTTGACAGCAAGAACCAAAACTCACGGAGACTGGAATGAAAAAGAAGACCCTCGCGCGCCTCTCTTCTCTTTGCTTTGCGGCTGCGGCGGCGAGTGTGGCGCTGATGAGCAGCGGCGCGCAGGCTGCTGAGGCCAACAGCGTCAAGATCGGCTTCGTCACGGACTTGTCGGGGCTTTACGCCGATATCGACGGACAAGGCGGCCTCGAAGCCATCCGCATGGCGATCGCCGATTTCGGCGGCAAGGTCAACGGCAAGCCGATCGAACTCGTCTATGCCGATCACCAGAACAAGGCGGATATTGCGGCATCGCGGGCACGCGAGTGGATCGACCGTGACGGCGTGAACGCGATCATCGGCGGGACTAATTCGGCCACCGCGCTGTCCACCGCGCAAGTGGCGGCCGAGAAGAAGGTGCCGTACATCAACATCGGTGCGGGCGCGGACAACCTCACGAACGAACAGTGCTCGCCGTACACCGTCCACTACGCCTACGACACGATGGCGCTCGCGAAGGGCACCGGCTCCGCCGTGACGAAGCAGGGCGGCAAGTCGTGGTACTTCCTGACCGCCGACTACGCGTTCGGCAAGGCGCTGGAAAAGAACACGTCGGATGTCGTGAAGGCCAACGGCGGCCAGGTGCTCGGGACCGTGCGGCATCCGCTGTCGGCGTCGGATTTCTCGTCGTTCCTGCTGCAGGCGCAGGGATCGAAGGCGCAAGTGCTCGGCCTCGCGAACGCGGGCGGCGACACGATCAATTCGATCAAGGCGGCGAAGGAATTCGGCATCACCAAGTCGATGAAGATCGCCGCGCTGCTCATCTTCCTGACGGACATTCACAGCCTCGGACTCGAAACGACGCAAGGTCTCGTCGCGACGGATAGCTGGTACTGGAACAAGGACGAGAAGACGCGCGAGTGGGCGAAGCGCTATTTTTCGAAGATGAAGAAGATGCCGACGAGCCTTCAGGCCGCCGACTATTCCGCCGTCACGACTTATCTGAAGGCGGTGCAGGCAGCAGGCGGCACCGACAGCGACAAGGTGATGGGCGAACTGAAGAAGGCGAAGATCGACGACTTCTATGCGAAGGGCTACATTCGCCAGGACGGTTCGATGATCCACGACATGTACCTGATGGAAGTCAAGAAACCTTCGGAATCCAAAGAACCGTGGGACTACTACAAGATCACGGCGACGATTCCGGGCGAGCAGGCGTTCGCCACCAAGGCTGAATCGCGCTGCGCGGCCTGGAAGTAAGCTCGCGGTGGAGAGACGTGGCGGGCGGCTCGCGGGCTGCCCGTCGCCACAACGATTCTGACGGCAGGTTCAATGGAAATATTCGGCATACCGCTCGCCGCCATGATGAGCCAGCTGCTGCTCGGACTGGTGAACGGATCGTTCTACGCGATCCTGAGTCTCGGGCTCGCGGTGATCTTCGGCTTGCTCAACGTCATCAACTTCGCGCATGGCGCGCTCTTCATGCTGGGCGCGATGCTCGCGTGGATGGGCTACTCGTACTTCAACGTTCCCTATTGGGCGATGCTCGTGCTCGCGCCCGTCATCGTCGGCGTGCTCGGCGTCTTCATCGAACGTTCGATGCTGCGCTGGCTCTACAAGCTCGACCATCTCTACGGCTTGCTGCTCACGTTCGGCCTCACGCTCGTGATCGAAGGCGTGTTCCGCTCCATCTATGGTTCGTCGGGGCAGCCGTATGACGTGCCATCGCTTTTGTCCGGTGCGACGAACCTCGGCTTCATGTTCCTGCCGAACTATCGCGCGTGGGTCGTCGTCGCGTCGCTGATCGTGTGCTTCGCGACGTGGTTCGTCATCGAGAAGACGCGAATCGGCGCCTACTTGCGCGCGGGCACGGAGAACCCGAAGCTCGTCGAGGCGTTCGGCGTCAACGTGCCGCTGATGATCACGCTGACCTACGGCTTCGGCGTCGCGCTGGCGGCATTCGCGGGCGTGCTGGCCGCGCCGGTCATCCAGGTATCCCCGCTGATGGGGCAGTCGATGATCATCACCGTGTTCGCCGTCGTCGTGATCGGCGGAATGGGGTCGATCATGGGCTCGATTCTCACGGGCCTGCTGCTCGGCGTGATCGAAGGCTTCACGCGCGTGTTCTATCCGGAAGCGTCCGCGACGGTCGTCTTCGTCATCATGGCGCTCGTGCTGCTCGTGCGTCCGGCAGGGCTCTTCGGCAAGGAAAAATGATGCAGAGAAAAGCGCTATACGTCCTGTTGCTGATCGCCCTGGTCATCGCGCCGTTCGCGGGCGTGTATCCGGTCTTCATGATGAAAGTGCTGTGCTTTGCGCTGTTCGCGGCGGCGTTCAATCTGCTGATCGGCTATACGGGACTGCTCTCGTTCGGGCACGCGATGTTCCTGGCGAGCGCAGGCTACACGGCCGGGTACGCGATCCAGACGCTCGGCTTCACGCCGGAGCTGGGCGTGCTTGCCGGCACGGCGGTCGCGACGCTGCTGGGTCTGGTCGTCGGCCTGCTGGCGATTCGCCGTCAGGGTATCTACTTCGCGATGGTCACGCTCGCGCTCGCGCAGATGGTCTACTTCGTGTTCCTGCAAGCGCCGTTCACGCACGGCGAAGACGGGCTGCAAGGCGTGCCGCGCGGCAAGCTGTTCGGCATCGTGAGCCTGAGCAACGACGTTACGCTCTACTACGTCGTGCTGCTGGTGATGCTGCTCGCGTTCGCGCTCATCGTGCGCATCGTGCATTCGCCGTTCGGGCAGGTGCTGATCGCGATCAAGGAGAACGAGCCGCGCGCCATATCGCTCGGCTACGACACCGCGCGCTACAAGCTGCTTGCGTTCGTGCTGTCGGCAGGGCTTGCGGGTCTCGCGGGCGCGACGAAGACGCTCGTGCTCGGCTTCGAAACACTCGGCGATGCCTACTGGACCATGTCCGGCCTCGTCGTGCTGATGACGCTCGTCGGCGGCATGAGCACGATGTTCGGGCCGCTGCTGGGCGCTGCGATCATCGTGGCGCTGGAAGACCGGCTCGGCGATATCGGCACGGGCATCGCGAAGCTCACGGGCGTTGCGTGGTTCCAGTCGCTCGGCGAATCGGTGACGATCGTGACGGGGGTGATCTTCATTGCGTGCGTGCTGGCGTTTCGCCGCGGCATCGTGGGGGAGATCGTCGCGCGGATTCGGCCGTTGCAGGGCTGAGGCAATTTAGTTGGAATACCGAAAGGACTATGCCAATGCGAAGGCTTGATTAACGGCAATTAACGCGCCCCTTTGAGGTGCCTGCATGCACCACTAGGGTAAATGCTAGGTTGTCGCTAATCGGTCACGACATTACTATGCGTCTAGTTCTGTTGCACCCGAATTTTTGAGGTGGAGAACGAGGAGACATGAGGCACAAAGTGCCCAAATCGGAAGCGCTGTTGGATGACTCCAACAGCGCTTTTTTATTTGTCCGCCGATAATACGTATCGCGATCGCGCGATTCACCAGACAGATAATCCAGGCGGGACATCCAACAGCATGGCGGGGCGTGCGCTACGCCTCACGCAGCCTGCCGCAAGCCCTTCAAAACGCTTGCTGGGCGGCGCTTGCCTCCGCTAAACTGCATTTCCCGACCCGCTGGTCGGCGATTCGCGACATAAATAAATCCGCGGGCTTCGAAGCAAAGAATCATCCGGCAAGACTTCAATTCGAACTGACGATTTACGGGGTGCAAATCAATGAAGTGGGCATTGCGCGGTAAAGCGGTCGCTATGGCGATTGCGGGAATGGCAGCGGTTTTAAGCACGCAAGTTTGGGCGGACGTGAAAATAGGCGTCACGGTATCGGCGACAGGCCCGGCCGCATCGCTCGGTATTCCGGAGAAAAACACCTTCGCGTTATTGCCGAAGGAAGTCGCGGGACAAAAGGTGCAATACATCGTGCTCGACGACGCCACGGATTCCACGCAAGCCGTCAAGAACGCGCGCAAGCTCACGAGCGAAGATCACGTCGATGCGCTCATCGGTTCCACAGTCGTTCCTAATTCGCTCGCGATGATCGACATCGCCGCCGAGACCAGCACCCCGATGATCTCGATGGCCGCCGCGGCCAGCATCGTCGAACCGATGGACAGCAAGCGCGCGTGGGTCTTCAAGACGCCGCAGAACGACATCCTCATGGCGACGGCCATCGCACAGCACATGGCCAATCATGGCGTGAAGACGGTTGCCTTCATCGGCTTCTCGGATGCGTATGGCGAGAGCTGGTTCAAGGAATTCTCAAAGGCGGCGGATCTGGCGAAGGTGAAGGTCGTCGCGAACGAGCGCTTTGCACGCAACGATGCTTCGGTGACCGGCCAGGTCCTGAAGATGATGTCGCAGAACGCTGACGCGGTGTTGATCGCCGGCGCGGGTACACCCGCCGCGCTGCCGCAGAAGACGCTCAAGGAGCGCGGATACAAGGGCAAGCTCTATCAGACGCACGGCGTCGCCAATAACGACTTTCTCCGCGTATGCGGAAAGGACTGCGAGAACACGTTCTTGCCAGCGGGTCCGTTGCTCGTGGCCGAGCAGTTGCCTGACAGCAATCCGGTGAAGCAGGCCGCGCTCACTTATAAGAAGGCGTATGAAGGCGCTTACGGCGCGGGTTCGGTGTCGACGTTCGGCGGTCACGCATGGGACGCGGGCCTCATTCTTCAACGTGCGATACCCATCGCGCTGAAGAAGGGCCAACCGGGCACGCCGGCGTTCCGGGAGGCGTTGCGCGCGGCCATCGAAGAGACGAAGAATCTGCCGGCGTCGCATGGCATCTTCAACATGAGCGCGAACGATCACTCCGGGCTGGATCAGCGGGCGCGCGTGATGGTCGAGATCGTGGGCGGCAAGTGGAAGTTGTCGGCCAACTGAACAGCGATATGTGAATCGATTCTGACATCAAAGGCGCGTTGCAACGAACGCGCCTTTTTTGTTGTGCGGAAGTGGAAAGAAGAGGGCGCAAAGCCTCGCGGATGAACTGGGCGACTGTCATCGACGGTCAGGGAAAACGAGCCTAGGCATGGTGTAACGCGGTAAATAGATTGAGTGCGCCTCTGGCAGGCCGCATCGACAAATACTCGCAGCAGCACAGTCGCGTTTGGAGACGAGCAATGAAAACGAAGAAATCATGGGTTAGCAAAAGCATCGCGCTTGCCATCGCCGGCAGCGCGGTTTTCAGGACGAGTGCGGTATTCGCACAGGTGAAGATCGGCGTGACGTTATCGGCGACGGGGCCGGCGGCATCGCTTGGGATTCCCGAGAAAAATACCGTCGCGCTGTTACCAAAGGAAATCGGCGGGAAGTCGGTGCAATACATCGTGCTCGACGATGGCTCCGACACGAGCCGCGCCGTGCAGAATACGCGCAAGCTGATCGACGAGGATCACGTGGACGCGATCATCGGCTCGACCGTCACGCCGAATTCGCTCGCGATGATCGATGCGGCATCGAGCGCGAAGACGCCGATGATCTCGATGGCCGCCTCCGCCGCGATCATCGCGCCGATGGACAGCAAGCGCGCGTGGGTGTTCAAGACGCCGCAAAACGACGCGCTCATGGCTGACGCGATCGCCGGCTATATGGAGAAGCACGGCGTGAAAACCGTGGGTTTCATCGGCTTCGCGGATGCGTACGGCGACGGCTGGTACAACGTCTTCAACGCGGCAGCCTCGGCGCACAAGCTGAAGATCGTCACGAACGAACGCTATAACCGCACGGATACGTCCGTCACGGGGCAAGTGCTGAAGACGATGGGCGCGAACCCGGATGCGGTGCTGATCGCGGGCGCGGGCACGCCGTCGGCGTTGCCGGCGAAGGCGTTGAAGGAGCGCGGCTACAAGGGCAAGGTCTATCAGACGCACGGCGTGGCGAACAACGACTTCCTGCGCGTGTGCGGCAAGGACTGCGAAGGTGAGATTCTGCCTGCCGGTCCGGTGCTCGTGACCGAGCAACTGCCGGACAGCAATCCGGTGAAGAAGTCGTCGGCGGCCTACAAGGACGCGTACGAGAAGGCCAACGGCGCGGGTTCGCTGTCGACCTTCGGCGGTCACGCATGGGATGCCGGTCAGATGCTCGCACGCGCGATTCCCGAGGCGCTGAAGAAGGCGCAGCCCGGCACGCCCGAATTCCGCGAAGCGCTGCGCGCCGCGCTCGAGAGCCTGAAGGATCTGCCGGTCGCGCACGGCATCATGAACACGACGCCGAGCGATCACAACGGCTTCGACGACCGCGCGCGCGTGATGGTGCAGATCGTCGACGGCAAGTGGAAGCTGCTGAACGACTGACCGACGCGGGACGCAGCGATTCCTGAGCGTCCCCGTCTCCGATTTTCAAGATAGGGAAGCGGCGCGCCGATGGTGCGCCGCTTTTCCCATGTTCCACGGACTCTGACGGTCCGCAGATTTCAGGTAGCTCACAAGAGGAAGTATGGACTTATCGATTGCGGCGATTCTCGCGCAAGACGGCATCACGACGGGAGCGATCTACGCCTTGCTCGCGCTCGCCCTGGTGCTCGTGTTCTCCGTGACACGCGTCATTTTTATTCCGCAAGGCGAATTCGTCGCGTACGGCGCACTCACGCTCGCCGCGCTTCAGACGCAGAAGCTGCCCGCGACGTGCTTTCTGCTGATCGCGATGGGCGTGGGTTGTTTCATCGCCGAGAGCGTATCGATCGCGCGGCATCCCGGGCGCTATCACCAGATCGGCCGCCTGCTTGCCGTGCTCGCGGGCAAGTACCTGTTGTTTCCGCTCGCTGTGTGGGGCATCACGCAAGCCGTGTTCGCGCAGCCGCTGCCGATGATCGCGCAGATCGCGCTGACGCTGCTGATCGTCGTGCCGATGGGACCGTTCGTCTACCGGCTCGCGTATGAGCCGATCGCGGAGGCGAGCACGCTGCTGCTGCTGATCGTCGCGGTCGCGGTGCACTTCGCGATGGTCGGCCTCGGGCTCGTCATGTTCGGCGCGGAAGGCTCGCGCACGACGGCGTTTTCGGACGCCAACTTCAACATCGGCAGCGTGTCGATTTCGGGGCAAAGCCTGTGGGTGGTGGGCACGGCTGTCGTGCTGATCGCGGCGCTGTACTTCTACTTCGATCGCTCGATCTCCGGCAAGGCGCTGCGGGCAACGTCGGTGAATCGGCTGGGAGCACGGCTCGTCGGCATCGGCACTACCCAGGCTGGGCGGCTGGCCTTCACGCTGGCGGCGGGCCTCGGCGCGCTGTGCGGCGTGCTTGTCGCGCCGATTACGACCATCTACTACGACTCGGGCTTCCTGATCGGTCTGAAGGGATTCGTCGGCGCGATCGTCGGCGGCCTGGTGAGTTATCCGCTCGCGGCGGCGGGGTCGCTGCTGGTCGGCTTGCTCGAGTCCTATTCGTCGTTCTGGGCGAGTGCTTACAAAGAGGTCATCGTCTTCACGCTGATCATTCCGGTGCTGCTGTGGCGAAGCCTGGCGAGCCCGCATTCGGACGAAGACGAGGAGTAATCGGATGACATTCCTACATCGATATGGATTTTTGTGGCTGTTTCTCGTCGTGGTCTTCGCTTTGCCCGTGCTGCCGGGCGCGGTCGCGGTGCCGGAGTACTGGATCACGCTGCTCAACTACATCGGGCTTTATTCGATCGTGGCGATCGGGCTGGTGCTGCTGACGGGCATCGGCGGCATGACGAGCTTCGGGCAGGCGGCGTTCGTAGGCGTCGGCGCGTACGCCACCGCGTTCCTGACGACGCGATTCGGCGTCTCGCCCTGGATCGCGTTGATCGCGGGCGTGGTGCTCACGGCGTTCATCGCGCTGCTGCTCGGGCTGATCACGATGCGGCTATCCGGCCACTTCCTGCCGCTTGGGACCATCGCGTGGGGACTGTCGCTGTTCTATCTGTTCGGCAACATGGAACTGCTGGGCAAATACGACGGCATCAACGGCATTCCGGTGCTCAATCTTTTCGGCTGGCAGCTCGAATCGGGGCGAAGCATCTACTACCTGATCTGGGTCGTGGTGTTGCTCGCGGTGATATCTGTTCAGAATTTGCTTAATAGTCGACCCGGCCGCGCGATTCGCGCGCTACGCGGCGGTGGCATCATGGCCGAGGCGATGGGCGTAAACACGGCGTGGATGCGCGTCGTGATCTTCATATACGCCGCGGTTCTTGCGGCGATTTCCGGCTTTCTTTATGCGCACCTGCAGCGCGCGGTCAACCCGACGCCGTTCGGGCTGAACCACGGCATCGAATTCCTGTTTATGGCCGTGGTGGGCGGCGTTTCGCATGTCTGGGGTGCGATTCTCGGTGCGACGATCCTCACCGTTTTGCAGGACTACCTGCAGACGCTGCTACCGAAGCTGCTTGGCGCAAACGGGAATTTCGAGATCATCGTGTTTGGCGTCGTGATGGTGCTGCTACTCCAGTACGCGCGGCAGGGCGTTTGGCCCTTCGTCGCGCGGCTTTTTCCGCGCGGTCCGCGAGCGCATGTACCGGAGCACGGCGAGGCGTTGCCGCAGCGCAGCAAACCTGTCGCAGGCGCGCCGCTTCTGACCGTCGATAAGGCGCGCAAGCAGTTCGGCGGCCTTGTCGCCGTGAACGACGTCAGTTTCGATGTCAAAGCGGGGGAAATCATTGGGCTGATCGGTCCGAACGGCGCAGGCAAGTCAACGACCTTCAACCTCGTGACGGGTGTTCTCCAGGCCACGAGCGGCGCGATCACTTTTCACGGCGAACGCATCGACAAGCTGACGTCGCGTCAGATCGTAAAGCGCGGTATCGGGCGGACGTTTCAGCACGTCAAGATGCTGCCGGGGATGACCGTGCTCGAGAACGTTGCCATAGGCGCGCATCTGCGTGGGAAGACCGGCGTGTGGCGAAGCATCGCTCGTCTCAATGCGGCAGAGGAAGCTCGGCTAATGGCCGAAGCCGCGAAGCAGATCGTGCGCGTCGGACTGGAGAAGCATCTTTATAGCGAGGCGGGTAGCCTCGCGCTCGGTCAGCAACGCATTCTTGAAATCGCGCGCGCGCTTTGCTGTGATCCGACGCTGTTGCTTCTCGATGAACCGGCTGCGGGCCTGCGTTATCAGGAAAAGCAGCAACTCGCAGACTTGCTCCGTAAACTGCGCGCCGAGGGTATGAGCATTCTGCTGGTTGAACACGACATGGATTTCGTGATGAATCTCACGGATCGGCTCGTCGTGATGGAGTTCGGGACGAAGATCGCGGAGGGCTTGCCTAAGGAAGTGCAAAAGAATCCAGCGGTTCTCGAAGCGTATTTGGGCGGGGTGGAATGATGAACGGACCGATTCTTGAAGTCAGCGGCTTGTCCGTGCGTTACGGGAAAGTTGAAGCGTTGCACGGCGCCAAGCTGACAGTGGGGGCCGGGCAGATCGTATCGGTCATCGGCCCCAATGGGGCGGGGAAATCGACGCTGCTCAACGCCATCATGGGGGCGCTGCCGCAGACAGGGCACGCGAAAGGAAATGTTCAGTACGTCGGTGAAGATGTGTCGGCGCTGGCTATCGAGCGTCGCGTCGCACGTGGCATGTGCCTCGTGCCGGAGAAGCGCGAGCTTTTCTCGTCGATGGCGGTTGAGGACAATCTCGTGTTGGGCGCCTATCGACGGAAGCGCGCCGGGGAGCGTAACTTTCTCGACCAGCTCGATCACGTCTTCGAGCTATTTCCGCGTCTCAAAGAGCGCCGGAAGCAGGGGGCCGGCACCCTCTCTGGTGGCGAGCGGCAAATGCTGGCCGTTGGACGTGCGTTAATGGGCAAGCCGCAACTGCTTATGCTTGATGAGCCGAGCTTGGGCCTCGCACCGCTGATCGTTAAGGAGATATTTCACATCATCAGCGCGCTGCGGCAAACCGGCGTGGCGACGCTGCTGATCGAACAGAATGCCCGAGCCGCGCTGCAAATCTCTGACTATGGCTATGTGCTGGAAACTGGCGAAGTCGCGCTCGAAGGCAGGGCGGAAGAGCTTCAGCATAATCCGCAAGTCATCGAGACCTATCTGGGACTAGCAAAAAAGGCGGTTTAAACGGTCCGATGTTGGGGCACAGTGGCGTGTTTCACGTGAAACACGCCATTTTTTTCGCGCCGTCCAAGCGACGCGATTCGAGCCGTAGCGGAAACCGATATAATTCTGCGATATTCCATCTCCAGGTTCGTGTCGTTCGCACACGAAATTCCAATGCTTTATCCCACAGAATTTGATGTGATCGTCGTTGGCGGCGGTCACGCTGGCACCGAGGCGGCCCTTGCATCCGCACGAATGGGCTGCAAGACGCTTCTCTTGACGCACAATATCGAGACGCTCGGGCAGATGAGCTGCAATCCGTCGATTGGCGGCATCGGCAAAGGCCATCTCGTTAAGGAAGTCGACGCGCTCGGCGGCGCTATGGCGGCCGCAACGGACGAATCGGGCATCCAATTTCGGGTACTCAACTCGTCCAAGGGGCCGGCAGTGCGGGCCACGCGTGCGCAGGCTGACCGGCTGCTCTATAAGCAGGCGATTCGCCATCGGCTCGAAAACCAGCCGAACCTCTGGCTGTTCCAGCAAGCGGTCGACGACCTGATGGTGGAGGGCGATCGCGTCGTCGGTGCGGTCACGCAGGTAGGCCTGCGCTTTCGGGCGCGTGCCGTCGTGTTGACAGCCGGTACTTTCCTCGACGGGAAGATTCACGTTGGCCTGAATAACTACGTCGGTGGACGCGCGGGCGATCCGGCTGCAGTGTCTTTATCAGCGCGTCTGAAGGAGTTGAAGCTTCCGCAAGGCCGCTTGAAGACCGGCACACCACCGAGAATTGACGGTCGTACCATCGATTTTTCGCAGCTGGAAGAGCAACCGGGCGATCTCGATCCGATTCCGGTGTTCTCGTTTCTCGGACGCGTCGAGCAGCATCCGCGGCAAGTACCGTGCTGGGTGACGCATACCAACACACAGACACACGACATCATCCGTTCGGGGCTGGATCGTTCGCCGATGTACACCGGTGTCATTGAGGGTGTTGGGCCGCGCTACTGTCCGTCAATCGAGGACAAGATCCACCGATTCGCGTCGAAGGACGCGCATCAAATCTTCCTCGAGCCGGAAGGGCTGACAACGAATGAGTTCTACCCCAACGGTATCTCCACGAGTTTGCCGTTTGACGTTCAACTGAATCTCGTTCGCTCCATGCGCGGACTTGAGCACGCTCATATCCTGCGCCCGGGCTACGCGATCGAATACGATTATTTTGATCCCCGCGCGCTGAAGGCGTCGCTGGAAACGAAGGCGATCAGTGGACTGTTCTTCGCCGGGCAGATCAACGGGACAACCGGGTACGAGGAAGCGGCTGCGCAAGGATTGTTGGCAGGGATCAACGCGGGCTTGCAGGTTCAGGGCAAGGACGCGTGGTCGCCGCGTCGCGATCAGGCTTATCTCGGCGTTCTGGTGGATGACCTCGTGACGCGCGGCGTTTCCGAGCCGTATCGCATGTTCACGAGCCGCGCGGAATATCGACTCTCGCTGCGTGAAGATAACGCCGACATGCGTCTGACTGAAGTCGGGCGCGAATTCGGCGTGATCGACGATCTGCGCTGGGACCAATTCAATCGCAAGCGCGACGGTGTTTCACGTGAAACAGAGCGACTGCGTTCGACTTGGGTGAACCCCAAGACGCTGGCCGCAGAAGAAGCGACGGCGTTGCTGGGCAAACCCATCGACCATGAATACAGCTTGGCCGATCTGTTGCGTCGTCCCGGCGTTTCGTACGACGGCATTTGCGCGCTGCGCGACGGGCAGTGCGGACCAGAAGCACCGCTAGCCGACGATCCTGTGCTGCTCGCGCAGATCAAGGAACAGATTGAAATTGGCGTGAAGTATCAGGGCTATATCGATCGCCAAGCGGACGAAATCGTTCGCAACGGTGCGCAGGAAAACACCCGCTTGCCCGAAGGCATCGACTATAGCGAAGTGCGCGGCCTTTCCTTCGAAGCGCGACAGAAGCTGTCGCAGCATAGGCCGGAGACGATTGGGCAGGCATCGCGGATATCGGGCATCACGCCAGCGGCAATTTCGCTTCTCATGGTGCATCTCAAGCGTGGCCTCGGACGACGCGGCAAGCAAGCCGATGGTTCCGCAGCAACCACAACGGCGGCCCAATGACCGACTTGGCAACGATGTTGGACGATGGCGCTGCGCAGCTGGGCGTCGCGCTGTCGGCAGGGCAGAAGCAGCAATTGCTCGATTACGTTGCGCTGCTTGGAAAGTGGAACGCCGTCTACAACCTGACGGCGATCCGCGATCCGAAGCAGATGCTGATTCAGCACATTTTGGACTCGCTGGCCATCGTCCCGGCGATCCAGGCGCGCGGTGCTTCGACGGTACTGGATGTCGGCTCGGGCGGCGGATTGCCGGGCATCGTGATCGCGATCGCGCTGCCGCAGGTCCGCGTCACGCTGAACGACATCGTTCACAAAAAGACCGCGTTTCAATCGCAGGCGAAGGCGCATCTGGGTCTGTCCAATATTTCCGTCGTCACTGGCCGCGTCGAGAGCCTGTCGCCGGGCGTCGAAGTACCGGAAAAATTCGACGCAATTGTGTCGCGCGCATTCGCAGATCTCGCGGATTTCGTTACACTTGCGCGTCATCTAGTTGCCGAGAACGGTCGCATTCTCGCGATGAAAGGCATCCGGCCGGACGCGGAAATCTCACGCTTGCCTGCCGGCGTGACCGTCGTGGGCGTCGAACGGTTGATGGTGCCGATGCTCGACGCTGAACGGCACCTGATCGAAGTCGCCTTCGATGCCTGAGCGCCCGCAACGACTCAGCCATGCTGATCTTCTGACAGCGAAGAAACGAGGACACTAACGATGGCAAAAATCTTCTGCGTCGCAAATCAGAAGGGCGGCGTTGGAAAGACGACGACTGCGGTCAACCTCGCGGCCAGTCTCGCCGGGCTCGGACAGCGCGTTTTGTTGATCGACCTCGACCCGCAGGGTAACGCGACGATGGGTAGCGGCGTCGACAAAGCAGCATGCGAGAGCACGGTGTACGAAGTGCTCGTCGATGGCGTCACTCTGCGCGAAGCGCGCGTGCGGCCGGATGCGGTCGGATACGACGTCCTCCCGGCAAACCGTGAACTGGCCGGCGCCGAAGTCGAATTGGTTTCGATGGAGAACCGTGAGCGCATTCTTCGCGCTGCCATTGCCGATATAGAAGACGACTATGACTTCGTGCTTATCGATTGCCCGCCAGCGCTCTCGCTGCTCACATTGAACGCGCTGTGCGCCGCGCACGGCGTCGTCATCCCGATGCAATGCGAGTATTTCGCGCTGGAAGGGCTGTCGGACCTCGTCAACACAATTAAACAAATTCACGCCAACCTGAACCGGGACCTCAAGGTAATCGGTTTGCTGCGCGTGATGTTCGACCCGCGAATCACGCTACAGCAACAAGTGTCCGATCAGTTGAAGTCGCATTTCGGCGACAAAGTCTTCGATGTCGTGATTCCGCGCAACGTGCGCCTTGCCGAGGCGCCGAGTTACGGGCTGCCGGGCGTCGTGTTCGACAAGTCGTCCCGCGGCGCCCAGGCGTATATCCAGTTCGGCACTGAGATGATCGAGCGCGTCCGCGCGCTGCAACCCCATTCGATGCGGCAGGAAACGCCGACGGAGGAACCGAAATGAGCGCTGTGATGAAGAAGAAGGGTCTTGGCCGCGGCCTCGACGCATTGCTCGGCGGTAGCGTGGATATCACGGAAGCCGTGCGCGGTGAGGGCACGCCGACAGTTTTGTCGCTCGACAAGCTGCAAGCCGGCAAGTATCAGCCTCGCACGCGCATGGACGAAGGCGCGCTGCAGGAGCTTGCGGCCAGTATCCGCGCGCAGGGCCTCATGCAGCCGATTCTCGTGCGCTCGGTCGGCGATCAGCAGTATGAAATCATCGCGGGCGAGCGGCGGTTCCGCGCCGCGCGCCTGGCCGGGCTGGAAGAAGTGCCCGTGCTTGTGAAGAACGTGCCCGATCAGGCAGCCGCCGCGATGGCGTTGATCGAGAACATCCAGCGAGAGGACTTGAACCCGCTGGAAGAGGCGCAGGGCATTCAGCGTCTGCTCGACGAGTTCACGTTCACGCACGAGCAGGCAGCGGAAGCTGTTGGCCGCTCGCGCAGCGCGGTATCGAATCTGCTGCGCTTGTTGAATCTCGCCACCCCTGTCCAAACGATGCTGCTCGCGGGCGATCTCGACATGGGCCACGCGCGCGCGCTGCTCGCCGTCGATGCCGCCACGCAGATTCAATTGGCGAATCACGTCGTGAACCGGCGTCTGTCGGTGCGCGAAACGGAGCGCCTCGTCGCGGCGACGTTGAAGCAGGCGCCCGCCACCAAGGCGCGTCCCGCCAACGACGGCGGCCGCGATACGCGACGCCTCGAAGAAGAACTGTCGGACCTGCTTGCGGCCAGCGTCAAGATCAAGCTGGGCGGCAGGGGCCGTGGGAAGGTCACGATCGACTTCGGCAACCTCGACGCGCTGGAAGGCATTCTGACGAAGCTGCGCGGCAGCAACGTCGAAACGCCGGCGCCGGCCGTCTGACCGCACGGCCCACCTTGTCCGAATACAACGCGAAGGGCGTTCAGCCCGATGTGCTGACGCGCGTCTGGAGAACCGTCTGCAAGGAGCCGGTTCTCGCGATACTTGTTGCGGCGCTCGTGCTGTTGCAACTGGCGCGGCCTCGTCCGTGGATGTCGCTGCCGGGTCTCGTCGACTGGCAGACGGTGCTGACGCTGGCGGGCTTGCTCATCCTGACCAAGGCGATCGAATATTCAGGATTCCTGATGTGGGCCGCGCATCGGCTCGTGCATCACATCCACGGCGAGCGCGGGCTTGCGCTGTTTCTCGTCGCGCTGGCGGCTGCTTTGTCGACCGTGCTGACGAACGATGTCGCGCTATTCGCCGTCGTGCCGCTCGCGCTGTCGCTGAACAAGCTCGCGCCGCTGCCGATGAAACGGCTCGTGATCGTGATTGCGCTGGCTGTGAACGCCGGGTCGATTCTGACGCCGCTTGGGAATCCTCAGAATCTGTTCCTCTGGCAGACGAGCGGCGTTTCGTTCGGCGCGTTCGTCTGGGCGCTATTGCCGCTATGCGCGGCGCTGATGGCGCTGCTCGCAGCGGTCACGTTCGTGATGTTCCGCGCCACGCCGCTCGACCTGTCGGGCGATGTCGAAGCGCATTCCGTGGACCGCGTGCTGTGCGGCGTCAGCGCAGTGGCGTTTGCGGCGTTCGTCGCGCTCGCGGATGCACATCATGCGGGGCCGGGGCTTGCGGCGGTCGCCGTTGGTTTCCTGTTATGGCGGCGGGAAATCGTGCTGAAGATCGACTGGCTGCTGCTGCTCATCTTCGTGCTGATGTTCATCGTGCTGCGCAGTGCGGCGGCGTTGCCGTCGGTTCACGGCGCGATCGCGCATATCGGCATTCAGTCACCTGCGCGCGCGTTTGCTGCCGGCGCGGTGCTGTCGCAAGGCATCAGCAACGTCCCCGCTACGATCGTGCTCGCCGAGTTCTCGAAGGATTGGCGGGCGCTTGCATTCGGCGTGAGCGTCGGCGGCTTCGGCGTGGCGATCGGTTCGCTCGCGAATCTCATCGCGGTTCGCCTGTCCGGCGAAAAGGCCATGTGGATGCGTTTCCACATCGTCTCGATTCCATTCTGGATCGCCGCCGCAGTGATCGGCTGGGCGCTTGTCTGATGCCTCGCGCGCATCGGGTCAATTCTGAAAATCTGCTTGCAGTCACAAGAAAAATCTCGCTTTCGAGACCAATTTTTAAGCTCCGTCTGCTTGGCTTTTGACACACCTAAACTATTGAATCCGTGACAACAATCGCTTACAATCGCCCGGATTTAACAGCTAGGCCACCTCGAAAGCGCGTCGAAAGCGCAGGGTGATTTTCCGGACTCTCGGTTCTCTCGGTTGAGGGCTCGGAGACGGCGCGAGAGCACACCGCGCGAGTCTCGAGCAAAACGCGAAGCAAATGCGCGAACGAAACATGCAAGTCAGCGCTCGCTCAACCGGCGACACCAACGCCACCGGGAACCAGCCACGCAGTTCGTCGGACGACTCGTGGGAGGCCGAAGCGCAAGATAACAATATCGTTCCGCTCACGCGGGATCAGGCAGAAGAGCTGTTTGGACCCGAAGTGAGTCGTCCATCGCGTGTCACGCCGTTCAAGGTCGTGGCAGCGCAAATGGTTTTGTCCCTGGGTGCGACGCTACTGTGGTGGCTGTTTTACAAGCCGCCGGGAGATGCTGCGCTGTCCGCCTTTCTGGGAGGAGCGATCTGCTGGCTGCCCGCCGCCTTGTTTGCGGCGCGCCTGCAAGCGAAGACAGGCGCCGAGACGATCATGAGCTGGATGATCGGCGAAGCGGTCAAGATGGGAGCGACGATTGCTATGTTCGTCGCGGTCGCGTTCTGGTACAAGAGTGCGCTGTGGCTGCCGCTGCTCGTCACGTACATCGTCGCGTTGAAGGCGTACTGGATCGCAATGGCTCTGCGGTGACGCAGCAACGTGCGGCGATGACCTCCCAGGTAAGTGCGGGACGGCAGAGCTGCCACTAGCATACATATGTGCGGAGCGTGTTCCGCACACGGGCCTTCCGCCCTGGAGCCGCAACGCGAAGCGGCGGCTCGGAGCGGCAGGCGTCGAAAGATTTTTGACAATTTGGGTGGCTTTAACGATATGGCAGCTAGCGAAGGAACGCACGCTCTGGATCCGTCCGAGTACATTGCGCACCACTTGCAGAATCTTTCCACGGACCACCAGACGTCGATTTTCGACATCCACGTCTGGAATCTGGACACGCTGTTCTGGTCCATTCTGTGTGGCCTCTTGACCATCATCATCCTCGGCCTCGCGGCGCGTAAGGCGACGTCCGGTGTTCCCGGCCGCTTCCAGTGCGCCATCGAAATGCTCGTGGAAATGGTCGAAGACCAGTCGAAGTCGATGATCCACGGCAACCGCCGCTTCATCGCTCCGCTCGCACTGACCGTGTTCGTCTGGGTCGCCCTGATGAACTCGCTCGACTTCATCCCCGTGGACTTGCCTGGCCGCGTGATCGGCTGGCTGGGTCTCGAGAACGTCGTGCCCCATCACCGCATCGTTCCGACGGCCGACCTTAACGGCACCATCGGCATTGCGCTGGGGGTGTTCATTCTGATGATCTACTACAACTTCAAGATCAAGGGCGCCGGCGGCTTCGTGCACGAACTGCTGTCCGCTCCGTTCGGCGCGCATCCGGTCTTGTGGATTCCGAACCTTGCGCTGAACATCATCGAGTTCGTGGCCAAGACTGTGTCGCTCGGCATGCGGCTGTTCGGCAACATGTACGCGGGCGAACTGCTGTTCCTGCTTATCGCATTGCTCGGCAGCATGTGGCATTTCGGCGCGGACGCCTCTGTACTTGGCTTTATCGGCCACGTGGTCGCGGGTACGGTCTGGGCGATTTTCCACATCCTGATCGTGTTTCTGCAGGCTTTCATCTTCATGATGCTGACGCTGGTGTATATCGGCCAGGCTCATGACACGCATTAACGCGGCATTGCGGCAGTTCGGAATCGCCAACGGTTCTAAGTTTCAATTTTTATAAATCAAGTTCCAAAGTCTTTAATCAAAGGAGTGATCATGCAAGCTTTCATCGCCAACATCCAGGGTCTGACCGCCGTCGGTATCGGCATCATCATCGGCCTGGGTGCAATCGGCGCCTGTATCGGTATCGGTCTGATGGGCGGCAAGTACATCGAGGCTTGCGCTCGTCAGCCTGAACTGATGAACCCGCTGCAGACCAAGATGTTCCTGTTGGCTGGTCTGATCGACGCGGCGTTCCTGATCGGCGTTGGTGTGGCAATGCTGTTTGCGTTCGCGAACCCGCTGCTCGCACGTCTCGGCTGAGGTTACTCGGAAGTGTGCTGCGTCTGATTTTTTGGACACGACGCAAAGCGGAACGGTGAGGCGCTGATCGAGCACAACAGCCGGTTAGCGCCTTTTAACCGTTTCACTCTCCCGAAAAGCAACGTTTAAGGAAACACCGTGAATCTCAACGCAACCCTGTTTGCGCAAATGGTCGTGTTTCTGATCCTCGCGTGGTTCACGATGAAGTTCGTGTGGCCGCCGTTGATCAACGCCCTCGACGAGCGCTCGAAAAAGATTGCCGACGGCCTCGCCGCCGCCGACAAGGGCAAGGCGGAACTCGAAGCTGCGCACAAGCGCGTCGACCAGGAACTCGCCCAGGCACGCAATGACGGTCAGCAGCGTATCGCTGACGCCGAAAAGCGGGCGGCTGCCGTCGCCGACGAAATCAAGGCCAATGCTCACGCGGAAGCTGCGCGCATCGTCGCGCAAGCCAAGGCGGACGCCGACCAGCAAGTCGTCAAGGCTCGCGAAACACTGCGCGCCGAAGTCGCCGCGCTGGCCGTCAAGGGCGCCGAGCAAATTCTGAAGCGCGAAGTCGATCAGAAGGCTCACGCCGATCTGCTGAATCAACTCAAAACCGAGCTCTGATCATGGCCGAACTTGCAACCATCGCTCGTCCTTACGCAGAAGCGCTGTTCCGCGTGGCCGAAACCGGCGATCTCGCGGTCTGGTCCACCTTCGTCGAGGAGCTGGCACAGGTTGCGCGTCTGCCCGAAGTGGAGACGGTCGCCTCGAGCCCGAAGGTCAGCCGCGAGCAGATCACGGACTTGCTGCTCGCCGCGGTGAAGTCGCCGCTGGCTCAGAGCAGTGCTCAGGCGAAGAATTTCGTGCGCATGCTGGTAGAGAATCATCGTCTGCCGCTGCTGCCGGAAATCGCCGTCCAGTTCGACGAGCTGAAGAACGCCCGTGAAGGTGCGGCCGACGCGCATATCGTCAGCGCGTTCCCCCTCGAAGGCGCACAGTTGAACGACTTGGTCGCAAGCCTCGAACGCAAGTTCGAGCGCAAGCTGAAGCCGATCGTCGAAATCGATCAGTCGCTGATCGGCGGCGTTCGCGTAACGGTCGGCGACGAAGTGCTCGATACCTCGGTCCGCGCGCGCCTCGCCAGCATGCAGACGGCTCTGACCGCCTGACGCTTCCCGGAAGCGCCTTAGCTGGCACGCAACAGAATTGACTATCAGGAGCGAATAATGCAACTCAATCCCTCTGAGATCAGCGAGCTGATCAAGAGCCGGATCCAGGGCCTTGAAGCGAGCGCGGACGTTCGCAACCAGGGCACCGTGATCTCCGTGACCGACGGTATCGTTCGTATCCACGGCCTGTCGGACGTGATGCAGGGCGAAATGCTCGAATTCCCGGGCAACACCTTCGGCCTCGCGCTGAACCTCGAGCGCGACTCGGTCGGCGCCGTTATTCTCGGTCAGTACGAGCACATCACGGAAGGCGACATCGTCAAGACGACGGGCCGCATTCTCGAAGTGCCGGTGGGTCCGGAACTGATCGGCCGCGTGGTCGATGCACTGGGCAACCCCATCGACGGCAAGGGTCCGGTCAACGCGAAGATGACCGACGCGATCGAAAAGATCGCCCCGGGCGTGATCTGGCGTAAGTCGGTGTCGCAGCCGGTGCAGACGGGTCTCAAGTCGATCGACGCAATGGTGCCGATCGGCCGTGGCCAGCGCGAGCTGATCATCGGCGACCGTCAGTGCGGCAAGAGCGCCGTGGCTGTCGACGCGATCATCAACCAGAAGGGCAAGGACCTTTTCTGTATCTACGTCGCGATCGGCCAGAAGGCATCGTCGATCATGAACGTGGTGCGCAAGCTCGAAGAAACCGGCGCGATGGCTTACACCATCGTCGTGGCGGCTTCGGCTTCGGAATCGGCTGCGATGCAATACCTCGCACCGTACGCCGGCTGCACGATGGGCGAATACTTCCGCGACCGCGGCCAGGACGCGCTGATCGTCTATGACGACTTGACCAAGCAAGCGTGGGCGTATCGCCAGATCTCGCTGCTGCTGCGCCGTCCGCCGGGCCGTGAAGCGTATCCGGGTGACGTGTTCTATCTGCACTCGCGTCTGCTCGAGCGTGCTGCTCGCGTCTCGGAAGAGTACGTCGAGAAGTTCACCAACGGCGAAGTGAAGGGCAAGAGCGGTTCGCTGACGGCGCTGCCGGTCATTGAAACCCAGGCCGGCGACGTGACCGCGTTCGTTCCGACGAACGTGATTTCGATTACCGATGGCCAGATCTTCCTGGAAACCGACCTGTTCAACGCCGGTATCCGCCCTGCGATCAACGCGGGCGTGTCGGTGTCGCGCGTCGGCGGTGCGGCTCAGACCAAGGTCGTGAAGAAGCTGTCGGGCGGTATTCGTACCGACCTCGCGCAGTATCGTGAACTGGCGGCGTTCGCCCAGTTTGCGTCGGACCTCGACGAAGCCACCCGCAAGCAGCTGGAACGCGGCCGCCGCGTGACGGAACTGCTGAAGCAGCCGCAGTATCAGCCGCTGCAGGTGTGGGAACTGTCGGTGGCGCTGTTCGCGGCCAACAACGGCTATCTCGACGATCTGGAAGTCTCGCAAGTCCTGCCGTTCGAAAAGGGCCTGCGCGAATACCTGAAGACGAGCCATGCCGATCTGATTAAGCGCATCGAAGACAACAAAGACTTGTCGAAGGACGACGAAGGCGCACTGCATGCCGCGCTGAAGGACTTCAAGAAGTCGGGCGCTTATTGATCGGGACAGAGGAGCAACGCGCGGTGTGAAAGCGCCGCGCGGCTTCGATCAAGGAGTAAGCAATGGCTGGAATGAAGGAAATTCGCGGCAAGATCAAGAGCGTTCAAAACACGCGCAAGATCACGAAAGCGATGGAAATGGTCGCCGCATCGAAGATGCGCCGCGCCCAGGAGCGCATGCGTTCCGCCCGTCCGTATGCCGACAAGGTCCGCGCAATCGCCGCGCACATGAGCGCAGCGAACCCCGAGTATCGTCACCCGTTCATGGTGACGAACGAGGGCGCGAAGACGGCCGGCCTGATCCTCGTCACGACCGACAAGGGTCTGTGCGGCGGCATGAACACGAACATCCTGCGTGCGTCGCTGGCCAAGATCAAAGAGCTGGACCAGAGCGGCGTGTCCGTCGAGGCGTCGGCTATTGGCGGCAAGGGGCTCGGCTTCCTGAACCGGCTGCGCGCCAAGGTCGTGTCGCAAGTCACGCAACTGGGCGATACGCCGCATCTGGAAAAGCTGATCGGCGCGATCAAGGTGCAGCTCGACCTGTATTCGGAAGGCAAGATCAACGCGGTGTACCTGGCGTACACGCGCTTCGTCAATACGATGAAGCAGGAAGCGGTGATCGAGCAATTGCTGCCGCTGTCGGTTGACGACCTCAACCAGAAGAGCGCGGACGGCGAGACGCCGAAGACGTCGTGGGATTACATCTACGAGCCGGACGCTCAGACCGTGGTGGACGACCTGCTCGTGCGCTACGTCGAAGCGCTCGTGTATCAGGCGGTCGCGGAAAACATGGCGTCGGAACAGTCGGCGCGGATGGTCGCGATGAAGGCCGCGTCCGACAACGCGAAGACCGTGATCAACGAACTGCAGCTCGTCTACAACAAGAGCCGCCAGGCCGCGATTACGAAAGAATTGTCGGAAATCGTCGGCGGCGCCGCTGCGGTCTGAGCTTGACCGCGTGAAAGAACACAGTATCTAAAGGAAATGCGATGAGTACTACTGCTTTGGTAGAAGGCAAGATCGTACAGTGCATCGGCGCCGTTATCGACGTGGAATTTCCGCGTGCGCAAATGCCGAGAATCTACGACGCGCTCATTCTGGAAGGCACCGAACTGACGCTCGAAGTCCAGCAGCAGCTGGGCGACGGCGTGGTTCGCACCATCTGTCTGGGTGCATCGGACGGCTTGCGCCGCGGCACGATGGTCAAGAACACCGGCAAGCCCATCAGCGTGCCGGTCGGCAAGCCGACGCTCGGCCGCATCATGGACGTGCTCGGCCGTCCGATCGACGAAGCAGGCCCGATTGAAAGCGCGAATCTGCGCTCGATCCACCAGGCTGCGCCGTCGTTCGACGAACTGTCGCCGTCGACCGAACTGCTCGAAACGGGCATCAAGGTTATCGACCTGATCTGCCCGTTCGCAAAGGGCGGCAAGGTGGGTCTGTTCGGCGGTGCAGGCGTGGGCAAGACCGTGAACATGATGGAACTCATCAACAACATCGCGAAGGAACACGGCGGTTACTCCGTGTTCGCGGGTGTGGGTGAGCGTACCCGTGAAGGGAACGACTTCTATCACGAAATGAAGGACTCGAACGTTCTGGACAAGGTCGCGCTGGTGTACGGCCAGATGAACGAGCCGCCGGGCAACCGTCTGCGCGTCGCGCTGACCGGCCTGACGATGGCCGAGCACTTCCGTGACGAAGGCCTCGACGTGCTGTTCTTCGTCGACAACATCTACCGCTTCACGCTGGCGGGTACGGAAGTGTCCGCACTGCTCGGCCGTATGCCTTCGGCAGTGGGCTATCAGCCGACGCTGGCTGAAGAAATGGGCAAGCTGCAAGAGCGCATCACGTCGACCAAGACGGGCTCGATCACGTCGGTTCAGGCCGTGTACGTCCCTGCGGACGACTTGACCGACCCGTCGCCGGCTACGACCTTCGGCCACCTGGACGCAACCGTCGTGTTGTCGCGTGACATCGCATCGCTCGGTATCTACCCCGCTGTGGACCCGCTCGATTCGACCTCGCGTCAGATCGACCCGAACGTGATCGGCGAAGAGCACTATTCGATCACGCGCGGCGTTCAGCAGACGCTGCAGCGCTACAAGGAACTGCGCGACATTATCGCGATTCTGGGCATGGACGAACTGTCGCCGGAAGACAAGCTGTCGGTCGCGCGCGCTCGCAAGATCCAGCGTTTCCTGTCGCAGCCGTTCCACGTTGCTGAAGTGTTCACGGGCTCGCCGGGCAAGTACGTGCCGCTGAAGGAAACCATTCGCGGCTTCAAGATGATCGTCGAAGGCGAGTGCGATCATCTGCCGGAGCAGGCGTTCTACATGGTCGGCACGATCGACGAAGCCTTCGAAAAGGCCAAGAAGATCCAGTAAGGTCGGGTTCTTCGGGCGGACGCCAGCCGCGTTTTCACACGCGCGCTGACGTCCACGGATGACACTGACCCTCGGCTTGGAGTCGACATAAATGGCAACCATCAAAGTAGACGTCGTTAGCGCGGAAGAGCAAATCTTCTCGGGCCAGGCGAAGTTCGTCGCGCTGCCGGGCGAATCCGGTGAGCTGGGCATTCTGCCGGGTCACACGCCGCTCATCACGCGCATTCGTCCGGGCGCGGTTCGCATCGAGGCGGAAGACGGCTCGGAAGAGTTCGTGTTCGTCGCCGGCGGGATTCTCGAGATTCAGCCGGGCATCGTGACCGTGCTCGCGGATACCGCCATCCGCGGCGCCGATCTCGACGAAGCGAAGGCCGAGCAAGCGAAAAAGCGCGCCGAGGAAGCGTTGCAGAACAACACTTCCGAGCTGGAATACGCCACCGCGCAAGCGGAACTGGCGTACGCGGCAGCTCAGATTGCAGCAATTCAGCGTCTGCGCAAGGCGCACGCGAAGCACTAAGCAGTCACGCTTCGCAAGCAGTCAGAGAAAGCAGCCTTCGGGCTGCTTTTTTTACGCGCGTCGTCAGGGCAGCATGGCCGGTCGCCATGCGCTGCGGGTAACACTCAATGCCGTCACGCGCGACCGGCGGGCACAATGGCCTTCCAATCAGCCTTCATTCGGGCGGAGACCATCGATGGCAACTGAACCGACGCAGGCCGGCGCGCAGATCGAACCGCGCGACGGGCTTTCCTATGTCCGCGGCGCAACCGATATCCCCTTGAGCGACGCGACCGTATCGCGTTTTCTTCTGGACACAGTCGAGCGTTTTCCGGACCGGCCGGCTGTCGTCTTCCGCGAGCAGGGCATCCGCTGGACGTGGCGTGAGTTCGCGCATGAAGTCGACGTGCTCGCGAGCGGCCTGCTCGCGCTCGGACTGAAAGCGGGCGATCGCGTCGGCATCTGGTCGCCGAATCGCGTGGAGTGGCTGCTGACGCAATTTGCGACGGCGCGCATGGGCGCTGTCCTCGTCAATATCAATCCGGCCTATCGGCTGGCCGAACTCGAGTACGCGCTGAACAAGGTCGGCTGCAAAGCGATCGTCGCGGCGGAGCAGTTCAAGTCGTCGAAATATCTGGAGATGCTGCAGACGCTTGCGCCTGAACTCGCCGACGCCGAGCCCAACGCGCTGCACGCGGCACGGTTGCCTGAACTGCGCGCCGTCATCCGCATGGGCGCCGCCGTCACGCCCGGCATGCTGAACTTCGAAGACGTGATGGCGAAAGGCCGCGCCGCCGTCGACACAGCGAACCTCGACGCGCTCGAAGCGAAGCTCGCTCCGGACGACGCGATCAACATCCAGTTCACGAGCGGCACGACCGGCAATCCGAAGGGCGCGACGCTGACGCATCGGAATATCGTCAACAACGCGCGATACATCGCGATGGCGATGCGGCTCACCGAGGAAGACTCCCTGTGCATTCCGGTGCCGCTGTATCACTGCTTCGGCATGGTGCTGGCGGTGCTGGCGTGCGTCTCGACCGGCGCGGCGATGATCTTCCCCGGCGAAGCGTTCGATCCGGCCGCGACGCTCGCCGCCGTCCACGAAGAACGCTGCACCGCGCTGCATGGCGTGCCGACGATGTTCATCGCGGAACTGGATCACCCGGACTTCGCGAAATACGATCTCAGTCGCCTGCGTACGGGCATCATGGCGGGTTCGCCGTGTCCGATCGAGACGATGAAGCGCGTCGTTTCAACGATGCATCTCGCCGAAATCACGATCGCATACGGCATGACGGAGACGAGCCCCGTGTCGTTCCAGAGTTCGACCACCGACCCGCTCGACAAGCGCACGACGACCGTCGGGCGCATTCAGCCACATCTGGAAGTGAAGATCGTCGATCCGCTCGGAGAGATCGTGCCGGTCGGCGAGACCGGCGAGCTCTGCACGCGCGGCTATTCGGTGATGAAAGGCTACTGGGGCGAAGACGAAAAGACGCGCGAAGCAATCATCGACGGATGGATGCATACCGGCGACCTCGCGACCATCGACGCCGAAGGCTACTGCAACATCGTCGGCCGGTTGAAGGACATGGTCATACGCGGCGGCGAGAATGTGTATCCGCGCGAAATCGAAGAGTTTCTGTTTCGTCACCCGAAGATTCAGTCCGTGCAGGTCTTCGGCGTGCCCGACGAAAAATATGGCGAGGAAGTGTGCGCGTGGATCGTCGTGCGGCCCGGCGAACAGGCGAGCGAAGAGGATATTCGCGCATTTTGCCAAGGACAAATCGCCCATTACAAGATCCCGCGATATATCCGCTTCGTCGATGAACTGCCGATGACAGTCACCGGGAAGGCGCAGAAGTTCGTGATGCGGGCGCGCATGATCGACGAACTCAAGCTGGCGGAGTCCAGGACCGCATAAGCGGTTCGGCGTAGAACGGTGGAAAAGACAAAGGGAGCGCGCGGGCGCTCCCTTCTGTCATGGGACAAACGTCCGCGCGACAATCGCAAACGTTTGTTCAGGCGAAAAAAAAGCGGGCCTGGAGCCCGCTAAAAACCACACGCTACGGGGTTAGCGCGAGGAGACCAACTGTGGGAGACTTCGATTTTTAAATCGAAGAACGATCCCAACACCGATGTCCCTGGAAGAGCGTCGACCTTCGCCGACCACCCCAACGCACGGCATTTGCACTGCGCGTTCGAATCCATCCGTGTTGAAACCGTTTGAACAGATTGTGGGCGAATTGAATCTGGATCGGCGTAACAAAGTGTTTCAGGTTGTAACCCGCGCCGGACAAGGCGCCGATAAACAATCTCGCGCGAATCCACCTTTTGTCTTGCAAATATTCTCGCTTATTCCACCGATTTATTCTGTCGCCGCTCTTACGCGTCAAAATACCGTTTTTTGGCCCACGCGCTGATTTGCAAATCCTCAGAAAATTAGCACGTGTGCACGGAAGAAATCGATTAGAAAAAGCCTACACACTCGTTCGATTCACATAACCAATTCTATTGGAGACTCGCATGACCATTGACGCAGCTTTGCACCGCTACTACCACGATGTCGCCGAGGCGTTCCCGCCGCTCGCACCGGACGCTGGCGCACCCGCGATACGTGAGCGGTTCAAGGCCGTGGCGCAGGCGTACGCACGCGAACGTGACAACGCTGTGACCGTCGAGGACATTGACATTGTTTTACAAGAACGGACGCTGGCAGCGCGCATTTATAAGCCGCGTGCGACGAGTGGTCCGCTGCCGCTGCTCGTCTATTTTCATGGCGGAGGCTGGGTCGTCGGCGATATCGACACGCACGACGCGCTCGTCGCCCGCCTTGCGCTCGACGCACAGTGCGCCGTGGCTAGCGTCGATTACCGTCTAGCGCCCGAGCATCCGTTTCCCGCGCCTTGCGACGACGCGCTCGACGCGCTGATCTGGTTCGCGGAGCATCGCTCGCGGCTGGGCTTCGCAACGGATCGGCTGGGCGTCGGCGGCGACAGCGCGGGCGCGCATCTGGCGGTCGTCGCGGCGCGCGGCGCGAACGAGCGCGTGGCGGGTCTCGTCGGCTTGCAACTGCTGCTGTATCCGGTCATGCGGCGGCAATTCGAAAGTCCGAGTTGCGTCGCGAATGCAAACGGCCCCGGACTGACGAACGACGAGATGAAGTGGTACTGGACGCAGTTCCTGTCTGGCGTCACGCCCGGCGATCACGACGTCCGCGCCTTTCCCCTCGCCGAGCCGTTCGAGCGCACGCCGGCGCGCGCGCTGATCGTCGCGGCCGCCTACGATCCGCTCTACGACGACGCTTTCGAGCTCAAACGCTTCCTCGAAACGAACGGCGGTCCCGTCGAAGTCATCGACGCCAGGGACATGACGCACGGATTCGCGCGCTTGCATACGCAGTCCGACGCGGCGCTCGGCTGGCTGCGGAAGATAGGCGAACGCGCGGGCGCGTTGCTGCGCGCGGAGCGGTGAAAGGCTACTTCAGCCACTTGTCGACGACAGCCTGAAACTCGCCCGTCGACCGCGTCAGATGCAGCCACTGATCGACGTACTGCTGCCACGCGACATCCCCGCGCGGCAGCAGATACGCCTTTTCGCCGAACTGAAATGGCTTGTCCGGATGCACCGAGCACAGGCCGGGATTGAGCTTCTGTTGCAGCAGCGTTTCGGAGGCATCGGTGACCATCACGTCGGCGTGGCCGTCGAGGATCTGCTTGAAGATCGTCACGTTGTCCGGGTACTCGATCAACTGCGAGTGTGAAAAGAACTGCTTGGCGAAGCGCTCGTTCGTGCCGCCGGGATTGACGATGGTCCGCACGCCCGGCTGGTCGATTGCCGCGACGGTCTGATACTTGTCGACGTCGGCGCAACGCACGATCGGCGTCTTCCCGTCCTCCATGTACGGCGCGGTGAAGAACGCGCGCTTCTGCCGGTCAAGCGTCGTCGACACGCCGCCGACGGCAATATCGCATTTCGCGGTGAAATCGTTCATCAGGTTCGACCACGATGTCTTCACGTACTCCGCCTTCGCGCCGAGCGACTTCGCAAGGCTGTCCGCCAGATCGATGTCGATGCCTTCGAACTGCCCGTCCGGCTTGAGGAACGTGTACGGCTTGTAATCGCCGGTCGTGCAGACGCGCATCGTGTGGCGCGCGAGGACATCGTCGAGTCGCGAGGCGACCGGTGCGGACGCGGGCGCGGCTTGCGCGACGCTGCCCGCCTGAACCGTCTGGGCGCACGCGACGCCCGATGCGAAAACCGACCACGCGACTGCACACGCGGCGAGACTGAAGAACGTGCGTTTCATCGATGCTCCTGATTGTTGTTGTGACGACGAGGCGGCCATCGATGATAGCGAGCACGCGGTCGTCTGAGAATCATCTCGAAAAGACGCCGCCCCGCGCGGATTTGCCGCCGCGCTGCTGCGGAAACGGGCAGCCCGTCCGGTAGAATGGGCGATTCTCTTCTGGCTTCAGCACCGAGCGACGTGGCACAGACTCTCCTCAACGACACCTTCCTGCGTGCGCTGCTGCGCCAGCCGACCGACTACACGCCCATCTGGCTGATGCGCCAGGCTGGCCGCTACTTGCCCGAGTACAACGCGACGCGGGCGCGCGCCGGCAGTTTCCTGGGACTCGCGAAGAATCCTGATTTCGCCACCGAAGTGACGCTGCAACCGCTCGAACGCTTCCCGCTCGACGCCGCCATTCTGTTTTCGGACATCCTGACGGTCCCCGACGCGATGGGCCTCGGCTTGAACTTCGTGCAGGGCGAAGGCCCGCGCTTCGAGCGCACCGTGCGTACGGAAGACGACGTGAAGCGCCTCGCCGTGCCGGACATCGACGCCACGCTGCGTTACGTCACCGATGCCGTGAGCCAGATTCGCCGCGCGCTGACGGACGCGCAAGGCCGCCAGAAAGTGCCGCTGATCGGCTTCTCCGGCAGTCCGTGGACGCTCGCCTGCTATATGGTCGAAGGCGGCGGCTCGGACGATCATCGAACCGTGAAGTCGATGGCTTATGCCCGGCCCGACCTGATGCATCGCATTCTGGACGTGAACGCGCAAGCCGTGACCGCGTATCTGAATGCGCAGATCGAAGCGGGCGCGCAAGCGGTGATGATTTTCGACACGTGGGGCGGTGCACTCGCCGATGGCGCTTACCAGCGCTTCTCGCTCGACTACATCGCGAAGGTCGTCGCGGGGCTGAAGCGCGAGCACGACGGCGAACGCGTGCCGGTCATCACGTTCACGAAGGGCGGCGGGCTGTGGCTCGAAGAGATCGCCGCAACGGGCGTGAACGCAGTCGGCCTCGACTGGACGGTGAACCTCGGCGTCGCGCGCAAGCGTGTCGGCGGCCGCGTGGCGCTTCAGGGGAACATCGACCCGGCCGTGCTGTTCGCGCCGCCCGAGGCAATTCGCGCCGAAGCGCGCGGCGTGCTCGACAGCTTCGGGAATTTTCCGGGCCATGTTTTCAATCTTGGCCACGGCATCTCGCAGTTCACGCCGCCGGATCACGTCGCCGAACTGGTCGACGAAGTCCACAAGCACAGCCGCGCGATACGCGCCGCGTGATTCCGACCGGACGATGCTGCGGTGCAGCGTCATCCGTAACGCCCGCCCTTCGCGGCCTGCCGGGATGTCAAGATCGACTTATGCACATTTTGTTCGTTGCGTCGCGCCATCAGACATATGAGCCGGGGCCATCCATAAATCGGCTCTATTCGTGAAGCAAGTGGCTGTTTTAAAACAACTTTACTGAGTTTTGTCCGAAATGTGGGCAGACGCACATAAGCGATCCGTGACATTGATTCCGGCGAAGCACAGCCCAGTTCTCAACAAAGTTATCCACAGGCCTGTGGAAAGCACTGCAAAACCAAAAAAAATCGCTTACTTACGGGCGTTTCTGACGTTCCACTTTAACTTCGTCCCGTCCGGGCTTGCGCGGCCGTGGGACGGCCTCGCGGCGGCTGCCGACGAGCGCGCCACGCGATGACCGACGTATTCGTGCGTGTCGCCGTCGACCAGCCGATGCCCGTGCTGTTCGACTATCGATACGCGCTACCGCACGAACCGGCTCCCGGCATGCTCGTGCTCGTGCCCTTCGGAAGGCGCGAGGTCGTCGGGCTGATTTGCGAAATCGCGTCCACGAGCGACGTACCGGCCAGCAAGCTGCGCAGCGTCAGCAGAATTTGCGTCGACTGCCCGCCACTCTCGATGCAATGGATCGCGCTAGCCGGCTTCGCGGCGGATTACTACCAGCGCGGCCTCGGCGAAGTCGCATTGCCCGCGCTGCCGCAAGCCTTGCGCGATGCATCGCGCTGGGAGCGGCTTCTGGCGGTGGAGCCGCGCTTCGTTCTGCTGCCATCCGGCCGCGCCGAAATGCACAACGCGCTGCCCGCACGCGCAACGGCGCTTCGCCGCCTCGCCGACGCCCTGACAGCAGAAACGTCCGTCGGCTTATCGGATGCACGCGCTCTACATCCGAAAGCCGCCGCGATCCTGGACGAGTGGCTCGAGCGCGGCTGGATCGACCGTGCAGCGCCTGAAACGCCGCCGCCGCAAGCGTCCCCGATGGGCGCAGCGCACTTGCCCCAACTCACCGATGAACAACGCGAAGCGGTCGAAGCGATCGCTGGCGCGCAAGGCTTCGCGCCGTTCCTGCTGCACGGCGTAACGGGCAGCGGCAAGACGGAGGTGTATCTCCACGCGCTCGCCGAACTGCTCGCCGCGCGGCCCGACGCGCAAGCGCTCGTCCTCGTGCCGGAAATCAACCTGACGCCGCAGTTCGAAGCCGCCTTCCGTTCGCGCTTCGCCGCGCTCGCCGAAGGTTCCATCGTGACGATGCACAGCGGCCTGGCCGAAGGCGAGCGCGCGCGGAACTGGCTCGCGGCGCATACGGGCAGCGCGCGCATCGTGCTCGGCACGCGGCTCGCGATTCTCGCGTCGGCGCCGCAACTCGCGATAATCGTCGTCGATGAAGAACACGACCCCGCGTACAAGCAGCAGGAAGGGCTCCGCTATTCGGCGCGCGATCTCGCGGTCTATCGCGCGAAGCAACTGGATATTCCGGTGGTGCTCGGCTCCGCGACGCCATCGCTCGAAACCTGGTGGCAGGCCGAGCAGGGCCGCTACACGCGCCTGACGCTCACGCGCCGCGCCGTCGCGGAGGCCGTGCTGCCGGCGGTGCGGCTCGTCGATCTCGAAGAGGAACACCGGCGCGGGCGCGCTTCCGTCGATGGACTGTCGGGGCCGCTCATCAGCGCGTTGCAATCGCGGCTCGAGCGCGGCGAGCAAAGCCTCGTCTTCCTGAATCGCCGCGGCTATGCGCCGATCCTGTCTTGCGAAGCGTGCGGCTGGGTCGCGGGCTGCCCGCGCTGCAGCGCGTATGCCGTGCTCCACAAGCCCGAGCGCGCGCTGCGTTGCCACCATTGCGGCTGGGAATCGCGGATTCCGAAGTCGTGTCCGGAATGCGGCAACGTCGATATCGCGCCGATGGGACGCGGCACGCAGCGCGTCGAGGAAACGCTCGCGAGCGTGGTGCCGGGCGCGCGGGTGTTGCGTATCGACGCCGACAGTACGCGCCGCAAAGGCAGCGCGCAGGCGCTTTTCTCGGATGTCCACGCCGGCGAAGTCGATATCCTCGTCGGCACGCAGATGATCGCGAAGGGACACGACTTCCGCCGCGTGACGCTGGTCGGTGTGCTGAACGCGGACACCGCGCTGTTTTCCCACGACTTCCGCGCAAGCGAGCGGCTTTTCGCGCAGCTCACGCAGGTCAGCGGACGCGCGGGCCGCGCTGGTCTGCCGGGCGAAGTGCTGATTCAGACGCGCTATCCACGCCACGCGCTGTATCTGGCCTTATCCCGGCAAGACTATGTCGGCTTCGCCAACGCGACGCTCGCGGAGCGGCGCGACGCCCGCCTGCCGCCGTTCGTCTATCAGGCGATGCTGCGCGCCGAAGGCCGCACGCTCGAGGCGGCCATCGCTTTTCTCGAAGATGCCGCCGCGGCATTCGCCCCGTTGCCGGGCGCGGATCGCGTAACGGTCTACGATCCGGTGCCGCTCACGATCGTGAAGGTGTTCAACGTGCATCGCGCCCAGTTGCTGCTGGAAAGCGGATCGCGGGGCGCGCTGCAATCCGCGTTGCGCGCGTGGCAACCCATCCTGCGCACGCTCAAAGGCGTGTTGCGCTGGAACGTCGAAGTCGATCCGCTCGACGTCTGAGCGCGATCACACTCCGTTCACGCGCGACCGGTCGTTCGGCGCGGGCGCCACCTCGTCGCGCGATTCATCGACCGCATCCGTGCGCGGCGACGCGCCACGAATGAACAACACGACGCAGGCCGCGAAAACGATCCAGACGCCGACAATCCACATCCAAGTGCTCATGCTGCTCCTCTCCCCGTAGCCTCAAGCCGCGCCGGCGGCGGGCCTCGGTCGTTATATCGGCTGCGGAGATGCATTTACTTAGGGCTTTATCCCAAAAAACTTGAGTTAGGGAAAGTACTAGGCGGATTCCGCCTTTCGCCAGCGACGCGTTTCACCGCGCAAAGCCTTGCCGGTAAAGGGTTCGACAGTGGTGCAACCCTGCCTAAAACGCCGGTTGCACCTTTTAAATCAGCGGGGTACGATTCGCCAACTTTTTAGTCTTTCGCCGGGTAGGCCCGACCGGCAAACGAAGGAAATATGGCGAGCACAACCCTTGGCGTGAAAGTCGACGATTTGCTGCGGTCCCGGCTGAAAGACGCCGCGACCCGGCTGGAACGCACCCCGCACTGGCTCATCAAGCAGGCGATCTTCGCCTATCTCGAACGCATCGAGCATGGCCAGCTTCCGCCGGAATTGTCGGGCGTGAACGGCGCATCCGACATGACCGACGCAGCCACCGTCGACACCGATGAAGACGGCGCGCCGCATCCGTTCCTCGACTTCGCGCAGAACGTGCAGCCGCAATCGGTGCTGCGCGCGGCGATCACGGCGGCGTATCGGCGGCCGGAGCCGGAGTGCGTGCCGTTCCTGATCGGTCAGGCGCGCTTGCCCGCGAACGTCGCGGCAGAAACCGAAAAGCTCGCGACGAAGCTCGTCGAGGCGCTGCGTGCGAAGAGCACGGGCGGCGGCGTCGAAGGGCTGATCCACGAGTTCTCGCTGTCGAGTCAGGAAGGCGTGGCGCTGATGTGCCTTGCCGAAGCGCTGCTGCGCATTCCCGATCGCGCGACGCGCGACGCGCTCATCCGCGACAAGATCAGCAAGGGCGACTGGCGTTCGCACATGGGCCAGGCGCCGTCGCTGTTCGTGAACGCGGCGACGTGGGGCCTGATGATCACCGGCAAGCTCGTCACGACGAACAGCGAAGCGGGCCTGTCGTCGGCGCTGACGCGCATGATCGGCAAGGGCGGCGAGCCGCTGATCCGCAAGGGCGTCGACATGGCGATGCGCCTGATGGGCGAGCAGTTCGTCACCGGCGAGACCATCTCCGAAGCGCTCGCGAACAGCCGCAAATTTGAAGCGCGCGGTTTCCGCTACTCGTACGACATGCTCGGCGAAGCCGCGACGACCGAGGAAGACGCACAGCGCTACTACGCCTCCTACGAGCAGGCGATTCACGCCATCGGCAAGGCGGCGGGCGGGCGCGGCATTTACGAAGGCCCCGGCATCTCGATCAAGCTCTCCGCGCTGCACCCGCGGTATTCGCGCTCGCAGCAGGAACGCACGATGACCGAACTGCTCCCGCGCGTGCGCGCGCTGGCGCAACTCGCGCGCCGCTATGACATCGGGCTGAACATTGACGCCGAAGAGGCGGATCGTCTCGAACTGTCTCTGGATCTGCTCGAAGCCCTGTGCTTCGACCCCGAACTCGCGGGCTGGAACGGCATCGGCTTCGTGGTGCAGGGTTATCAGAAGCGCTGCCCGTTCGTGATCGACTATCTGATCGATCTCGCGCGCCGCAGCCGTCATCGTTTGATGATTCGTCTCGTGAAGGGCGCGTACTGGGATACCGAAATCAAGCGCGCACAAGTGGACGGCCTCGAAGGCTATCCGGTCTATACGCGCAAGATCTATACGGACATCTCGTATCTCGCGTGCGCGAAGAAGCTCCTCGCCGCGCCCGACGCGGTGTATCCGCAATTCGCGACGCACAACGCGTTCACGCTGTCGGCCATCTATCACCTGGCGGGCCAGAACTACTATCCCGGCCAGTACGAGTTCCAGTGCCTGCACGGCATGGGTGAGCCGCTCTACGAAGAAGTCGCAGGCCGCGACAAGCTGAACCGTCCGTGCCGCGTGTACGCGCCGGTCGGCACGCATGAAACGCTGCTCGCGTATCTCGTGCGGCGTCTGCTCGAAAATGGCGCCAACACGTCGTTCGTGAACCGGATCGCGGATGAATCGATTCCGGTGAAGGATCTCGTGCAGGACCCGATCGACGAAGCGCAGAAGATCGTGCCGCTTGGCGCGCCGCACGCGAAGATTCCGCTGCCGCGTCACCTTTACGGCAACGAGCGCCTCAACTCGATGGGTCTCGATCTGTCGAACGAGCATCGGCTGGCGTCGCTGTCGTCGGCGCTGCTGGCGAGCGGCAACCATCCGTGGCAGGCCGCGCCGATGCTCGAAGGCGGTTCGCCCGCCAACGGCGTCGCCCGCGATATCCGCAATCCGGCCGATCATCGCGATGTGGTCGGGACCGTGATCGAAGCGTCGCCGGAACAGGTGAGCGCCGCGCTCGCGAACGCGGTGGCTGCCGCGCCGATCTGGCAGGCGACGCCCGTCGAAGACCGCGCCGATTGCCTCTCGCGCGCCGCCGATCTGCTCGAAGCGCAGATGCACACGCTGATGGGCCTCATCATCCGCGAGGCCGGGAAGTCGCTGCCGAACGCGATTGCTGAAATTCGCGAAGCCGTCGATTTCCTGCGTTACTACGCTTCGCAAATCCGCGCGGAGTTCTCGAACGACACGCATCGTCCGCTCGGCCCGGTGGTCTGCATCAGCCCGTGGAACTTCCCGCTCGCGATCTTCATGGGTCAAGTGGCGGCGGCGCTCGCGGCGGGCAATCCGGTGCTCGCGAAGCCGGCGGAACAGACGCCGCTGATCGCCGCGCAAGCCGTGCGTCTTCTGCGCGAGGCCGGCGTGCCGGCGGGCGCGGTGCAACTGCTGCCGGGCGACGGCGAAACCGTCGGCGCGGCGCTCGTTTCCGATGCCCGTACGCGCGCCGTCATGTTCACCGGCTCGACCGAAGTGGCGCGCCTCATCAACAAGACGCTGTCGGAGCGGCTCGATCCGGAAGGCCGTCCGATCCCGCTGATCGCCGAAACGGGCGGCCAGAACGCGATGATCGTCGATTCGTCGGCGCTCGCGGAACAGGTCGTCGCGGACGTGATGCAGTCATCGTTCGATTCCGCCGGTCAACGCTGCTCCGCGCTGCGCGTGCTCTGCCTGCAGGACGATGTCGCCGATCGCACGCTCGAAATGCTGACCGGCGCGATGAAGCAACTCGCGGTGGGCAATCCGGACCGGCTGTCGGCGGATGTCGGCCCGGTTATCGATGCCGACGCGAAGCGCAGCATCGACGCGCACATCGCCTCGATGCGCGAGAAGGGCCGCAAGGTCGTGCAACTGCCGCTGCCGGAAGGCTGTGCGCAAGGCACCTTCGTGCCGCCGACGCTGATCGAACTGGAAAGCATCGACGAGTTGAAGCGCGAAGTCTTCGGGCCGGTGCTGCATGTCGTGCGTTATCGCCGCGCGTCTCTTGATAAACTGCTCGACCAAATTCGTACGACGGGTTACGGCCTGACGCTCGGCATCCATACGCGCATCGACGAAACTATCGCGCATGTGATCTCGCGGGCGCACGTGGGCAACATCTACGTGAACCGCAACGTGATCGGCGCGGTCGTCGGCGTGCAGCCGTTCGGCGGCGAAGGCTTGTCCGGCACGGGCCCGAAAGCGGGCGGCGCACTGTATCTGCAGCGCCTGCTGGCGAAGCGTCCGACCGGCCTGCCGAAGTCGCTGGCGAGCACGCTCGTCGTCGATCAAGTCGCTTCCGGCGATACGCCTGCCGCCGCCCTGACCGCATTGCGCGACTGGGCCATCGGCGAGCGCGATCCGCAGACGGCCGCGCGTTGCGACGGCTATCTGCAGCACGTGCTGGCGGGCGCGACGGCGGTGCTGGCCGGTCCGACGGGCGAGCGCAACACGTACACGTTGAGCGCGCGCGGCACGGTGCTGTGCGTGGCGTCGACGGACAGCGGCGCACGCGCGCAGCTGGCTGCCGTGCTGGCGACGGGCAACAAGGCGCTCTTCGCGGGGCCGGCGGGCGAGCAGCTGGTGGCGTCGCTGCCGGCGTCGCTGAAGGGCCATGCAGCAGTGAGGAAAGATCCTGCAGCCGGCTTCGATGCCGTGCTGTTCGAGGGCGACAGCGATGAACTGCTGTCGCTCGTGAAGGAAATCGCCAAGCGTCCGGGACCGATCGTATCGGTGCAGGGCGTGGCGGCGGGCACCTTCGCCGACGCGGGCCACGACGGCGAAGACTACGCGCTCGAACGTCTGCTGACGGAACGCTCGGTGAGCGTGAATACAGCGGCGGCGGGCGGCAATGCGAATTTGATGACGATCGGTTGAGACTTTCGCGGCGCTCGATTCAACAAATTCAAACAAACGGCAGCCAGCACGGCGATCCCGGCAGAAGCTGCCATCCACACTGGTACTAGGAGAAGCTATGAAGTACACGATGAACAAGCTGGCAGCAGCCCTGACGCTCGCTGGCCTGTCGCTGGCGGGGACGGCAGTTGCACAACAAGTCGAAGACGTGAAGGTCGGTTTCGCGGGTCCGATGACCGGCGCGCAGGCGCACTACGGCAAAGACTTCCAGAACGGCATCACGCTGGCCGTCGAAGACTTCAACGCGACGAAGCCGGTGATCGGCGGCAAGCCGGTTCGCATCGTGCTGGATTCGGCGGACGATCAGGCCGACCCGCGCACGGGCACGACCGTCGCGCAGAAGCTGGTCGATGACGGCATCAAGGGCATGCTCGGTCACTTCAACTCGGGCACGACCATTCCGGCTTCGCGCATCTACGCGAACGCGGGCATTCCGCAAATCGCGATGGCCACCGCGCCGGAATACACGACGCAGGGCTTCAAGACCACGTTCCGTATGATGACGTCGGACACGCAGCAAGGTTCCGTCGCGGGCGAGTTCGCGGTGAAGAACCTGAAGGTCAAGAAGATCGCCATCGTCGATGACCGCACGGCCTACGGCCAGGGTCTCGCCGACCAGTTCGAGAAGGCGGCGAAGTCGGCGGGCGGCACGATCGTCGATCGCGAGTTCACGAACGACAAGGCTGTCGACTTCAAGGCGATTCTGACGAAGATCAAGGCGACGAACCCGGACCTCGTCTACTACGGCGGCGCCGATTCGCAAGCCGCCCCGATGGCCAAGCAGATGAAGACGCTCGGCTTCCGCGCTCCGCTGATGGCCGGCGAAATGGTCAAGACCGACACGTTCCTGAAGATCGCGGGTGACGCGGCCGACGGCACGGTGGCATCGCTGGCTGGCCTGCCGATGAACGAAATGCCGGGCGGCGCGGCATACGAAGCGAAGTACAAGAAGCGCTTCAACGAAGAAGTGCAGACGTACTCGCCGTACGCATATGACGGCGCGATGGCCATGTTCACCGCAATGAAGGCGGCCAACTCGACGGACCCGGCGAAGTACTTGCCGATGCTCGCGAAGACCGACATGCAAGGCGTGACGGCGAAGCATCTGTCGTATGACGCCAAGGGCGATCTGAAGAACGGCGGCATCACGCTGTACAAGGTCGTCGGCGGCAAGTGGACGACGCTGCAGAGCGTGGGCGGCAAGTAAGGCTTAGGCTTTCGCCCTAAGAGTTGGAACGGCCCGGTTCGCGCAAGCGGCCGGGCCGTTTTGCATTGAGGTGGCCGTTTGAATCTCGCGGCCAAATGTCTGACCGCGCCGCCGAACGGCTATTCCAACGGCTTATTGACCCGCTTATACCCCGTCACCATCGCGCGAATGAGTTCCTCACGCGTCCAGACGGTCATCAGCACGGCCGCGGCGATATGCACGCAAGCGAAGATCTCGATGACGAGAGAAAGCCACGTATGAATCTGCTGCGGCCAGTCTTCGCCCCAGAAGGTATCGAGCCGCATGAGCCACCCCGACACGCCGAGCGCGAGAATCAGAAGCCACAGGAAGAGCGCCATCAAGCCGCCGAGCGGATTGTGCGATTGATGATGCAGCGGCCGGCCCGCCGCAAGCGAGCGGAAGTATTCGCGCAGACGCGCCGGTGTCGGCCACCACGCCGAGAAGCGCGCATTCGCCGAGCCGATGAACCCCCACACGATGCGCGCGACCACGAGTCCCGCCGCGATGTACCCCAGCAGCCGATGCGTGGAATCCGTCGGCCCGAAAAGATTCCACACGACGATGCCCGCGACCGCCCAGTGCGTCAGCCGGACCCAGATGTCCCAGACCTTTACGCGCATCGACATGACAAACAGCGTGCTCAGTCGACTTCGGACTTCACGACATCGAGCGTTTTGGTGTCGTAGTAAATCTCGACTTTCTTGCCGTCCTTGTCGCGACCGTAGATTTCGTAGCAGTTGCCATCGACCTTGAACTTGCGGATCTTGTAGCCCTGCGACTCGATCTTGGCCTTCGCATCCGATTCCTTCATCCACTCGCTCTTCGGATGCGCCGTGCAGTCCGCTTTCGCGAACGCCGCACCGGAGAAGCCCAACGCCAATGCAACCGCAACAATCTTGAGCATCGCTAACCCCCAGTAATTTGGAGCGAATTACTCTACTGCCACCGGGGGTTAAGAGCAAGCGAATCGAAAGCTGGCGGTCAACGCTTGCCTTGCTGACGAACCTGCTCCAGCGTCGCCGCCGGCGTGCTCTGATCCTGTGGAATGCGGATTTCGATGACTGCGGGCAGCCCGGACTCAACGGCGCGATCGAACGCGGGCATGAACTGGTCCGTCGTCTCGACGCGTTCCCCATGCGCCCCGAACGCGCGCGCATACGCGACAAAATCCGGATTGGTCAGCCCCGTCCCATGCACGCGATGCGGATAGTGCCGCTCCTGATGCATGCGGATCGTGCCGTACTGCGCGTTGTTCACGACGACGAAAATCACCGCCAGCCGATACTGCATCGCCGTGGCGATTTCGTGGCTCGCCATCATGAAGCAGCCGTCGCCGGCGAAGGCGATCACCGTGCGATCCGGATACAGCGATTTTGCGGCGATAGCGGCGGGCACGCCGTAGCCCATCGCGCCGCTCGTCGGTGCGACCTGCGAGCGGAAGTGCCGATACGAATAGTGCCGATGCAGCCACGTCGCGTAATTCCCCGCGCCGTTCGTGAGAATGGCATCGGCGGGCAGCCGTTCGGCGAGCGCGCGCATGATCTCGCCGAGCTGGACATCGCCCATCATCGGCCTGGGCTTGCGCCATTCGAGATACGCGGCGTGCGCGGCCTCGGCGGCTCCCGTCCATGCAATCTCAGCGGGCGGTTCGAGCGCCGCGAGCATCGACGCGATTTCCGGCATGCCCGACACGATCGGCAAATCCGCGCTATAGACGCGCCCTAGTTCTTCCGCGCCCTGATGCACGTGGATGAGCGTCTGCTTCGTCTTCGGAATATCGAGCAGCGTGTAGCCGCCCGTCGTCGATTCGCCCATGCGCGGGCCGAGCACGAAGAGGACATCGGCGTCGCGCACGCGGGCAGCGAGCGCCGGATTGATGCCGAGGCCGACATCGCCCGCATAGTTCGGATGCTCGTTGTTCAGCGTGTCCTGGAAGCGGAACGCGCAGCCGGCCGGCAACTGCCATCGCTCGATGAAGCGCGCGAAGTCCTGCGTGGCAGCTTCCGTCCAGCCGCTGCCGCCCGCGATCACGAACGGCTTCTTCGCATTGGCGAGCAGGTCGCGCAACCGTTCCATCTGCGCCGGCGCGGCCGATGCCGCCACACGCTGATAACGCGGCGCGGCGGGCGCGGCATCGCAGGCTTCGGTCAGCATGTCCTCGGGGAGCGCGAGCACGACCGGCCCCGGACGCCCCGACGTCGCGACGTGGAACGCATGACTCATGTATTCAGGCACGCGACGCGGATCGTCGATCTGCGCGACCCACTTCGCCATCTGCCCGAACATGCGCCGATAGTCGATCTCCTGAAACGCCTCGCGATCCATGTGGTCGCGCGCGCATTGGCCGATGAGCAGGATCATCGGCGTCGAATCCTGATACGCGGTGTGCACGCCGATGGATGCGTGCGTCGCGCCCGGCCCGCGCGTGACGATCGCGACGCCGGGCCGGCCGGTCAGCTTGCCGACCGCTTCGGCCATGTTCGCCGCGCCCGCCTCGTGGCGGCACACGATGGTCTGGATCTGGTCCGTTTCGTCGTGCAGCGAATCGAGCACGGCGAGAAAGCTCTCGCCGGGCACGCAGAACACGCGCTCGACGCCGTGTTGCACGAGCGCATCGACGACGAGACGCGCGCCGGTGGTTTGAGTGGAAGCGGGGGAAACATCGGACGCCATGCGTAAAAGTCTCCTGTCGGTTCTGGTTGGGCAGAAAAGCGCCCTATAGCTTACGCCGTGGTCGGCACGGCGAGCCGAATCTTTACCGCGATCTGCTCCATCAGCCGAAATACCCCTTTTTCACACCCCTTATCCAGCGATAGACGCAGGCGCTTCTTCGCAATAATGGCTTCACTGAAAGCGGACACGTCGAAACATCCGGCGACGCCCGCCTCGCAAAGATCGCAGTCATTCCTCATCGGGGGCAAGTTTGAACATCCGTAAATTCATTGGCGCGAACAGCCGCGACGCACTGCGACAGGTTCGGGAAGCGCTTGGCCCCGATGCAATCGTGCTGTCGAACCGTACGCTGGACGATGGTTCCGTAGAGATCGCCGGTTGCGCGGATAGCGATATCGCGTCGATCTCGCCGAAAGCGCAAGAGCTGGCCGCGCCCGCGACGTTCGCGAGCGCCACGCCGCGCGCCGCGCTGGCGCAGGCAGCAGCCGCTGCGGCAAAGCACGCCGCACCGAATCCGTATGCGAGCGGCGATGTGTTCTCGTCCGTGTTCGGCGCGAAGCCGGACGCCGATGCCGACGCAGCCGACGAAGCACTCGCCGACGAAGCATCCCGCACGATGGCCGATTCGAATCCGTGGCTGATCGAGCATGCGCGACGCATCGCCGAGCAGGCCGCGACGCCGTCGAATCGTCCGCTGACGGCATCGTCGGCAATCGCACGCGGCATGGGCGTGCCGGTGGCGCCGAAAGCACAAGCCGCCGACAAGCCGGAGACGGCGAACTACCCGCCGCGCCAGGCCGCGCAACCGAAGGTCGACACGCCCGAGTGGGCGCGCGAAGCCGCGCAAGTCGCCGCACGCCGCGCCGCGCAGAAGATCAACGCAAGCGCGCCGCAAGCGGAAGCATCGCCGGCATCGGCTGAAGGTGCGTTCGAAGGCTTGCCCGCGAATGCGGCGGCTGTCGTCACCGAGGCGATTCGTGCGCGCATGGAGCAGGTCGTCAACGATACGGTGATGAACGAGCTGTCGTCGATGCGCTCGATGATGGAAGAACAGTTCTCCGGCCTGCTGTGGGGCGATCGCCAGCGCCGCATGCCGAGCAACGCCGCGCTGACCAAGCACCTGTTCGCCGCGGGCTTCTCCGCGCAACTCGTGCGCATGGTCATCGACAACATGCCGGAAATGGAAAACGCCGAGCACGCGCTCGAATGGGTGCAGCAGGTGCTCGAATCGAACCTGCCGGTGATGGCGAGCGAAGACGCGCTGATGGAACGCGGCGGCGTGTTCGCGCTGATGGGCCCGACGGGCGTCGGCAAGACGACGACCACCGCGAAGCTCGCCGCGCGCTGCGTGATGCGCTTCGGCGCAAGCAAGGTCGCGCTGCTGACGACGGACAGCTACCGGATCGGCGCGCACGAGCAGTTGCGCATCTTCGGCAAGATTCTCGGGGTCTCGGTGCACGCGGTGAAGGACGCGGCCGATCTGCAACTCGCGCTTTCGGAGTTGCGCAACAAGCACATCGTGCTGATCGACACGATCGGCATGAGCCAGCGCGATCGCACGGTGTCCGATCAGATTTCGATGCTGTGCGGCGCGGGTCATCCGGTGCAGCGCCTGTTGCTGCTGAACGCGACGAGCCACGGCGACACGCTCAACGAAGTCGTGCAGGCCTACAAGAGCGCGGCCGATCAGCCGCCGCTCGCGGGCTGCATCCTGACCAAGCTCGATGAAGCGACGAACCTCGGCGGCGTGCTCGATACGGTCATCCGCTACAAGCTGCCGGTGCATTACGTATCGACCGGACAGAAGGTGCCGGAAAACCTGTACGTGGCGACCAAGCGTTTCCTGATCAAGAGCGCGTTCTGCATTCCGCGCGACGGTTCGCCGTTCGTGCCGCAGGACGAGGAAGTGCCGGCGCTGTTGTCCGCATTGTCCGCGCGTGCCGCGGCTGAACTCCATGAGGTTCGCTTTGGATAAGCTCGTCCTCGACCAGGCTGAAGGCCTGAGACGGCTCCTGACGCGTGCAGGCTCGCGCGTGGTGGCGGTCGCGGGCGGACCGGCGGGCATCGGTTGCACGTCGGCGGTGGTGAATCTCGGCGCGGCGCTGGCCGTGCATGGCAAGGACGTGCTCGTCATCGACGAGCGGCAGAACGGAACATCGGTGAGCCGCATGGCGGGGCTTTCCGGATCGCAGGCGATGAGTGCGGTGATGTCCGGCCGCCACGCGTTGCAGGACGTCGTCACGCGCACGCCGCTCGGCTTTTCGCTGATCGCCGCGCCCCGCGAGGAGCGCGTGAGTCACGACGCCGCGCAGTGCCGCGCGCTGCTCGACGGACCGGCGGACATCGTGCTGATCGATACGCAACTGGATCGGCATGGCGCGCTGTCGTCGCTCGCGGCGCAGGCGCATGACTTCCTGATCGTCACGCGGGCGGCTGCGCCGGCGATCACCGAGGCGTATGCGTGCATGAAGCGTCTGCACTACGTGCATGCAATCGGCCAGTTCCGCGTGCTGATCAATCACGTGCAGAACCCGGCCGATGCGGCGGTCGCGTTCGACAACCTGTCGGGTGTGGCGAGCCGGTATCTGGCGGTGGCGCTCGTGCAGGCGGGGTATGTGTCCGAGGATGCGCGCATTACTCGGGCGAGGGAGCTGTCGCGTTCGGTGGTGGAGGCGTTTCCCGCTACGGCTGCGGCGCGCGACTATCGCCAGATTGCGGCGGAGCTTCTGCACTGGCCGATGCGTTCCACGCCGGCTGGGCGTGATGCTGAAGTTGAAAACGAAATGCAGTTTTTGGATGGCGAGTCTGACAAGGGCGGGCGGGAAGTGGCGCGAAGAGCGTCGATGTTTCCCGGCCATGCATTGAGCAGCACGGCGTCGATGTGATCAAGACAAAGGTGACCCAGATGTACAACGCCCAAGGCAAACTCTCGCAGTCCGACGTGTTGACGCGCTACGCGCCGCTGGTTCGCCGGCTGGGGCTGCAGCTCGTCGCCAAGATGCCGGCGAGCGTCGACCTCGACGATCTGATTCAGGCCGGCATGATCGGCCTGATGGATGCGGCGAGCCGTTACAAGGAAGATCAGGGTGCGCAGTTCGAGACGTATGCGAGCCAGCGCATTCGCGGCGCGATGCTCGATGAACTGCGCGCGAACGACTGGCTGCCGCGCAGCATGCGCAAGACGTCGCGCGAAGTGGAATCGGCGGTGCACAAGGTCGAGCAGAGCCTCGGCCGTTCGGCGAGCGAGACGGAGATCGCCGAGCATATGAAGCTGCCGCTCGACGAGTATCAGTCGATGCTGCAGGACTTGCACGGCAGCCAGTTGATCTATTACGAAGACTTCGACCGCTCGGCGGACGACGAACCGTTCCTGGATCGACATTGTGTGGATCGGTCGGACCCGCTGTCGGCGTTGCTCGATGACAGCCTGCGTGGCGCGTTGATCGAGGCTATCGATCGGCTGCCGGAGCGGGAGAAGCTGCTGATGAGCTTGTATTACGAGCGCGGGTTGAACCTGCGGGAGATCGGCGCGGTGATGGAAGTCAGCGAGTCGCGGGTTTGCCAGTTGCATAGCCAGGCGGTGGCGCGGCTGCGGGCGAAGTTGCGGGAGCAGGAGTGGACGGGGGTGGAGGCTTGAGGGGGCTGAATTGCGGGGACGGTGCAATGTCGCTTCGTTCCTGCGGCCCCGCGCACCGTTAGAGATGCCAACTTTTGGCGCTGGTTGGCTGACGCTTGGTCGTCGATGACGTGGTGCTTGGCGCGATTGGCTACGGAGGATGGCGCGGGGACTCGTCGTCTTCTGGGATGAGCCTAATATCTCGGTGGTCCGTAGCGGAACGCACGTCAGCAACGCATATCGCGGAATGAGTTCTTGCCGCGTGGGCTTGGCTGATCCGCGAGGAGTGAGCCTCAAGCTTTCATGGGCGATGACTGCGGTAGCGGCTGAGTATCGAAAGCCGCGCTATTGCTCGCGAGATTGACCCAGACCCGGCTCAACGCGACAGATGATTCACGCAGCGGACTGCTCTCGACGCCGCGATTGTCGAAGCTCAGGTAGCGTGAAGTTAGTCCGGGCGACTGTCGATTACGGTAGCGGTAAGCAAGTTGCAAAAAGCGCCCGGGGAATGCGATGCACTTCCCGCCGCCAAGATGCCGTAGTCGGCAGTCGGGAGCGACCCTTGTTTCTTTCGTTTGATGCCGTCTGGATTCTGGCCGCCTTTTGGCGACATTTGGCCAAGCAACGGCAAATAGGCGCATCCGCGTTCAGTTTCACCCCGACCGTTTGAGCGTAGAAGCGAGCGGTAGCACGAAGCCTTGATTCAGGAAGCGCGCTTGAAACGATCGACCTGTGCTTCAGCGATGATGATGGTGCGCCCGGCTGGGATCGAACCAGCAACCCCTGCCTTCGGAGGGCAGTACTCTATCCATTGAGCTACGGGCGCATCGGCGGGAGCCTTGCTTGCGGGGTGCCGAAAGGCGACAGCAAGACTCATGCGAATCCGAGAGGATACCTGTTTTCCGGACATCCGTCCACGGCGAGCGGTTCAACGCAAAATCCAGCGCCACCGAACTGCGGGTAAACGCCCGTCACCCGCCTCGCCGCCCCGCCGCCTTCCGTTAAACGTTCCGTCTATAATCGACCGTGCCTTTGACGACGCAAGGGCGAAGCGGTAGCCGTCACGCTGTCTGAACCGACTCAATCAAAAAACGGGAGACGAGACAAGCATGAGCGAAGCACCCCACGGAGCTCCGATCAGGACACCCGGCCAACTCATCGCGGCGATCATCGCGGGGTTCGGCATCCCGGTCGCCATCATCATCCTGCTCGCCGTTTACGTCGATACCTCGACGCGCACCGGCGCCGGCACCAACATCGACGCTTCGGTGCAAGAGCGCGTCGCGCCCGCCGCGAAAGTCGATATCCGCGACGCCAACGCCCCCCGCGTCTACAAAACCGGCGAAGAAGTGTTCAAAGCCGTCTGCTCCGCATGTCACGCGACAGGCACAGCCGGCGCACCCAAAGTCGGCGATGCCGGCGCATGGGCCCCGCGCATCAGCGAAGGCTACGACACGCTGCTGCACAACGCGCTCAACGGCAAAGGCGCGATGCCTCCGCGCGGCGGCGCCAGCCCCGACGATTACAGTGACTTCGAAATTGCGCGCGCCGTCGACTACATGGCGAACAACGCTGGCGCGAAGTTCGCCGAACCGGCGCAACCTGCATCGGGGGCGGCGGCGGGTGCATCGGCTGCGGCGTCTGCTCCGTCCGGCGCATCGGGCGCGACCGACAACGCACAGGCCGCAGCCGCACTAGCGGCGCTCGCATCGGTGCCGCAAACCGCATCCGCGCCGGCTGCGGGTGCACAAAGCGCGGATGCCGCTCAGGCGGGCAAGGCGCTCTACGAACAGGTCTGTCAGGCGTGTCACGCGGCAGGCGTGCTGAACGCGCCCAAGTTCGGCGACAAAGCCGCCTGGGCGCCGCGCCTCAAGGAGCCGATGGAAACGGTCTACAACTACGCGCTCCACGGCAAAGGCGCGATGCCGCCGAAGGGCGGATCGAACGCACCGGACGCAGATGTGAAAGCGGCCGTCGATTACATGGTGAACGCGTCGAAGTAACGTCGCGGCCAGCAGTATCGTGCGAGCCGGTTGCTGTCGTCCGGCGTCGCAACGAAAAAGCCCTGCGCACGCATCAAGCGTCGCAGGGCTTCTTATCGAGTGCAGAAAGTCATTAGCTCTTCTGCAACATCGCCTTCAGCATCGCCATCCGGTCTTTCGGCGACAACGGCGCTTCTTCCGCCGTCGGCGGCGGCGCATCGTCGAGCAGCATTTCCGGAATGAAGCGCGATGGCTCGCACACCACCGTCTCCCGCGCGCGCTTGCGCTTCTTGCACCAGTTCAGATGCAGGCTGCGCTGCGCCCGCGTAATCGCCACGTACATCAGCCGGCGCTCTTCCTCGATGCGCGCATCGTCGACCGGACTGTCGTCGTCCGCGTTTCCGCGATGCGGCATGATGCCTTCCTCGACGCCCACCAGAAACACGTGCGGATACTCCAGCCCCTTCGACGCATGCACCGTCGAAAGCCGCACCGCGTCCGGGTCTTCGTCCTTGCCTTCGAGCATAGACATCAGCGCAACGGTCTGGATCAGCCCGAGCAGATTCTTGCCCTCGTCGGCGAGGCCATCGGCGGTGTCGTAGCCGGTCTGCTCGCTTTCCGGCGATGCCTCCGGCTTCGTGCCCTTGCGCTTCAGCCATTCGCAGAATTCGAGCACGTTCTGCCACTTCGATTGCGCCTGCCGCTCGTCGAAGGCATCGTAGAGATAGGCTTCGTAGTGGATGGCTTCCATCATGTCGTCGAGCACTTCGGTCGCCGGATCGCGCGCGGCGCGGTCCGAGAGCCGGCGTATCCATTCGCAGAAGGTGCGCAGCGGTTCGACTTGCCGCGCCGACAGCCGCGCCTCGATGCCGCCCATGAACACCGCCTCGAACAGCGACACCTTCGCTGCGCCCGCGAACGCACCGAGCGCTTCGAGCGTCGTGTTGCCGACGCCGCGCCGGGGTGTCGTGATGGCGCGGATGAAAGCGGGATCGTCGTCCGGATTCGCGATCAGCCGCAAGTACGCGATGATGTCCTTGATCTCCGCGCGATCGAAGAACGACTGCCCGCCCGACAGCACATACGGGATGCGCTCGCGCCGGAGCACCTGTTCGAAGATGCGCGCCTGAAAATTTCCGCGATACAGTATGGCGTAGTCGCGGAACGCCGCGCGCCGCTCGAACTTGTGCGCCGAGAGCCGGAACACGACGGATTCGGCCTCGTGCTGTTCGTCGTTGCAGCCGGTGACGGTGATCGTGTCGCCCATGCCGTGCTCGGACCACAGCTTCTTCTCGAAGAGCTTCGGATTGTTGGCGATGACGTTGTTCGCCGCAGTCAGAATGCGCACCGTCGAGCGATAGTTCTGCTCCAGCTTGACGATGTGCAGCTTCGGAAAGTCCGTGCTCAACTGCGCGAGGTTCTCGAGCGTGGCGCCGCGCCAGCCGTAGATAGCCTGATCGTCGTCGCCGACGGCGGTGAACGCCGCGCGCGGCCCGGCGAGCTGTTTCAGCAATTCGTACTGGCAGGCGTTGGTGTCCTGATATTCGTCGATCAGCAGATAGCGCAAGCGGTTCTGCCACTTGTCGCGCACCTGCTCGTTCTCCGCGAAAAGTTGCGCGGGGCGCAGGATAAGATCGTCGAAATCGAGCGCCTGATACGCGTGCAGCGTCGCGGCATAGCTGCGATACACGATCGCCGCCTGATGCTCGTCCTCGTTGTTCGCGAGCACGGCTGCCTGATCGGGAGAGACCATCGCGTTCTTCCACAGCGAGATGATCGACTGCACCTTGCGGATGAGCCCTTTGTCCGTGGTGCCGAGCTGTTCCTGGACCATGCCGAAGCAGTCGTCGGAATCCATGATCGAGAACTGCGGCTTCAGCCCGACGTGCTCCGCTTCCTGCCGCATGATCTGCACGCCGAGCGAGTGGAACGTGCAGATGGTCAACTGATTGACCGGCACCTTGCGGCCTTCCTTGCCGGGCGTCGTCAGCGTCTTGCCTTCGAGGAGCTTGGCGGTCCGCTCGCGCATTTCGAGCGCGGCCTTGTTCGTGAAGGTCAGCGCGGCGATGTGCTTCGGCTCGAAGCCACGGCCTTCGATCAGATGCGCGATCTTCTGCGTGATCACGCGCGTCTTGCCGCTGCCGGCGCCGGCGAGCACGAGACAGGGACCATCGAGATAGCGCACCGCTTCGCTTTGTGCGGCGTTGAGACCTGCGGACATCGTTCTGGACTTTGGAGAGTGAGGCGAGCGGCAACCGGTAAAAAACACCGCCGCTAATGGACTGCGAGCATTTGCCTGGCGGCACACTGTTCATGCGCGCGGCAAATTCGAGAGCGCGATGTTAACACGATAAAACGCGGCGGGTTTTGGCCCTCGTTCGCTTTCCGGTTGCCGCCGTTTGGCCGCGTGCCACAATATCTGTTCGATACGAACAGGATGATGCCCACAATGAGTTCAGCACTAAAAGTCGGCCTGATGGGCTATGGCCTCGCCGGCGCGACGTTCCACGCTCCCGTCATCGAGCATTGCGGCCGCGCGAGCGTGACGGCCATCGCGACGAGCCAGGCGGAGCGCGCGCAGGCCGATTATCCCGACGCGCAGATCGTCGCCGACTTCGATGCGCTCGTCGCCATCGACGACATCGCGTGCATCGTCATCGCCACGCCCAACGATACGCACTTCGACCTCGCGCGCCGCGCGCTGTCGGCGGGCAAGCACGTGGTCGTCGACAAGCCGGTGACGCTCAGCGCAGCGGATGCCCGCGCGCTCGCCGATCTTGCCGCCGAGCGCGGCTTGCTGTTCGCGCCGTTTCACAACCGTCGTTGGGACGGCGACTTCATGACGGCGCGCGCGCTGATAGAGAGCGGGCGGCTCGGGCGCATTACGCATTACGAATCCCATTTCGATCGATTCCGTCCCAAAGTGCCGCAACGCTGGCGCGAGGAAGCGGCGCGCGGCGGCGGCTTGCTGTTCGATCTGGGGCCGCATCTGATCGATCAGGCGCTCGCGCTTTTCGGCGCGCCGCAGACGGTGACGGCTTTCGTGAAGGCGCATCGCGATCACGCGCACGCGCCGGATTACGTGCATCTCGTGCTCGGCTACGCGGACAAGGAAGTGGTTTTGCATGCGAGCGCGCTCGCTGCGCTGGAGCCGCCGCGTTTCACGATCCACGGCACGCGCGGCAGCTATGTGAAGACCGGCCTCGACGTGCAGGAAGATCAGTTGCGCTCCGGACTGCACCCCGGCGATGCGGGCTTCGGCAAGAATCCGCCGGGATTGCTGCGCGAAGTGGATGGCGACCACGATCTGCGCCACGAATTCGCCACGCGCGATGGCGCGTATGTGGAGTTCTATCGTGCGCTGGCGGCGTCGGTGCTGGATGGCAAGCCGTTCCCGGTCACGCCGCAGGATGCGGTGGACACGATGACGGTTATCGAGCTTGCGCTGCAGAGCGAGCGGGAAGGGAGAAGGGTCGAGTTTACGCGGGGGTGAGGGGAGGGCGATTCCTGACACGGCACCGCCCCGAACCTAAAGAATCGTGCGGAATCACACCGCCCGATCGCACACAATCGCCCGTCTCCGAATCCGTTTGACAACCCCATTTCCGTCGCGTAAATTCTGCCGCACGCGTCGGGAGAGCGCGTGGCCGTCGTCGTGCAAACGCACCGCGAGCGCCGCGCCGCCGAAGGGGCACACCCGCAAACTCTCAGGCAAAAGGACCGGCCGCGTCGGAGGATCGAATCCTCCGTACTCTGGAGAGCGGCAACGGCTTCGTCGAACGAAAAGCCAGTTGCCCACCGAAGGGGCGCGCGAGGGACCATCGGCACACGTCGAAGTCCGCGCAATCTCTCAGGTACCGAGGACAGAGGGGTCACGCATCGCAACTGCATCGTGGTTGCGCTTCGCATGCCGCATCGGGCGGCGAGCGAAGCCGCATTTCACCGGCAAACCGCGCTGCGTGGCCTTTCTTGTTTCGCGAACCGAGGCCCCGATGACTGCACTCCAACACACGCCCCTGCATGCCGCTCACCTCGCGCTCAACGCGCGCATGGTCGATTTCGGCGGCTGGGACATGCCCGTCAACTACGGTTCGCAGATCGACGAACACCGCGCCGTGCGCACCGACGCCGGCATGTTCGACGTCTCTCACATGCGCGTCGTCGATTTCCAGGGCGACGCCGTCCGCGATTTCTTCCGCTACGCGATCGCCAATAACGTCGACAAGCTGACGACGCCCGGCCGTGCGCTCTACTCGTGTCTGCTCAAGACCGACGGCGGCGTGATCGACGATCTCATCGTCTACTACTTCTCCGAAACGAACTTCCGCGTGGTCGTCAACGCGAGCACGGCGGACAAGGACATCGCGTGGTTCGGTCAGCTGAACGCCGAAGGCGGCTTCAACCTGTCGATTACGCCGCGCGGCGATCTCGGCATCATCGCCGTGCAAGGCCCGAACGCGCGCGAGAAAGTCTGGCAAGTGCTGCCGGACACGCGCGCCGCGACCCAGGACATCAAGCCGTTCAACGCGGTCACGTTTCCCTCCACCAACTACGGCGAACTGATGCTCGCGCGCACTGGCTATACCGGTGAGGACGGCTTCGAAATCGTCGTTCCCGCGACGCACGTCGAAGCGCTCTGGAACGCGCTGGTCGCAGCGGGCGTGAAGCCGGCCGGACTTGGCGCGCGCGACACGCTGCGGCTCGAAGCCGGCATGAACCTCTACGGCCAGGACATGGACGAAACCGTGTCGCCGCTCGACGCGGGCCTCGCCTGGACCGTCGATCTGAAAACGCCGCGTGACTTCGTCGGCCGCGCGGCGCTCGAGGCGAACGGCGCGAAGGCGAGTTTCGTCGGCCTCGTGCTCATCAAGGAGAACGGCCGTGCAGGCGGCGTGCTGCGCGCGCATCAAAAAGTCGTGACGCCGCACGGCGACGGCGAAATCACGAGCGGCACGTTCTCGCCGTCGATGCAGGAGTCGATTGCGTTCGCTCGCGTGCCGACGGCCGTCGCGCCCGGCGATACGGTGCAGGTTGTCATCCGCGACAAGCAAGTCCCTGCGCGCGTGGTAAAACTTCCGTTCGTGCGCAGCGGCAAGGTTCTCTTCGAACCCCAGTAAGCCGGACGCGCGCGTTTCTCCAGTCAAAACTTCACGAACGAACGAACCACGCAAGGAGCATCCAATGAGCATCCCGGCCGATCTGAAATACACCGAATCGCACGAATGGGTCCGCACGGAATCCGACGGCACGCTGACCGTCGGCATCACCGATCACGCGCAGGAAGCGCTCGGCGACATCGTGTTCGTCGAACTGCCGGCGGCGGGCAAGTCGGTGGCGGCGGGCGACGCCATCGCGGTCATCGAATCGGTGAAAGCGGCCTCCGATATCTACGCGCCGGTCTCGGGCGAAGTGGTCGCGGCCAACGACGCGCTGACGGCATCGCCCGATCAGGTGAACGGCGCGCCGTACGAAAGCTGGCTGTTCAAGATCAAGCCCGCGAGCGACGCGGGTCTCGACAAGCTGCTCGACGCCGAAGGCTACGGCAAGTCGATCGGCGAATAAACCTCTATCAGACGAGAGCGGTTTCACGAAAGAGGCCGCTTTCGCAGGAATTCAAATGAAGCTCGAACACCCGGATCGCCCGATGAACCGCACCTCTTTGTCACTCGCCGCGCTCGAATGCCACGATGCATTCGCTAGCCGGCACATCGGCCCCGACGACGCCGACCAGCGCGCGATGCTCGACGCGCTCGGCTTCGCGTCGCGCGCGGCCTTCATCGACGCGGTGATTCCCGAAACGATCCGCCGCAAGGAGACGCTGCCGCTCGGCGCGTTCACGCAGCCGAAGAGCGAAGCGGAAGCGCTCGCGTCGCTGCGCAAGCTCGCGGACGAGAATCTGGTGTTTCGAACCTTCATCGGCCAGGGTTACTACGGCACGCACACGCCGGCCGTGATCCTGCGCAACGTCCTCGAAAATCCGGCGTGGTACACCGCGTACACGCCGTATCAGCCCGAGATTTCGCAAGGCCGTCTGGAGGCGCTGCTCAATTTCCAGCAGATGGTGATGGACCTGACGGGCCTCGCGATGGCGAACGCATCGCTGCTGGATGAAGCCACCGCCGCCGCCGAAGCGATGACGCTGCTGCAACGCATCGGCAAGCCGAAGTCGAACGTGTTCTATGTCGCCGACGACGTGCTGCTGCAGACCATCGAAGTCGTGAAGACGCGCGCGAAGCCGGCGGGCATCGACGTTCGGGTCGGCCCCGCGGCCGACGCCGCGAGCGCCAACGCATTCGGCGTGCTGCTGCAATATCCCGGCTCGAACGGCGACGTGCGCGACTACCGCGCGCTGGCCGAAGCAATTCACGCGGCGGGCGGGCATGTCGTCGCGTCGGCGGATTTGCTTGCACTGACGCTCATCACGCCGCCGGGCGAGTGGGGCGCGGACGTAGCGATCGGCAATACGCAGCGTTTCGGCGTGCCGGTCGGCTTCGGCGGTCCGCACGCGGCGTACATGGCCGTGCGCGACGAGTTCAAGCGCCAGATGCCGGGGCGTCTCGTCGGCGTGACCGTCGACGCGCAAGGCAATTCCGCGCTGCGTCTCGCGCTGCAAACGCGCGAACAGCACATTCGCCGCGAGAAGGCGACGTCGAACGTCTGCACGGCGCAGGCGCTGCTCGCGATCATGGCGAGCATGTACGCGGTCTATCACGGCCCGCAAGGACTCAAGGCGATCGCGCTGCGGGTGAACCGCGTCGCGTCGATATTCGCGGCGGGCGTTGCGAAGCTCGGCTATGCGATCGCCAACGAAACGTTCTTCGATACGGTCACCATCGACAGCGGCGCGAACACCATCGCGCTGCATCAGGCCGCCCACGCCGCGCATATCAACCTGCGCCAAGTGAGCGCCACGCAAGTGGGGGTATCGCTCGATGAAACCACCACGCGCGACGACCTGCTGAAGCTCTTCGCATTGTTCGCGGAAGTCGCGGGCAAGACCGAAACGTTCGACATCGACGCGCTCGACGCGGCGCTGAAGGAGTCGCTTCCCGCCGAACTGAAGCGCACGAGCGATTACCTCACGCATCCGGTCTTCAACCGCCACCACTCCGAACACGAAATGCTGCGCTATTTGCGCAGCCTCGCCGACAAGGACCTCGCGCTCGACCGCACGATGATTCCGCTCGGCTCCTGCACGATGAAGCTCAACGCGACGTCCGAGATGCTGCCGGTGACGTGGCCCGAGTTCGCGCAGATTCATCCGTTCGCGCCCGCCGAACAGACGCTCGGTTATCGCACGATGATCGATCAGCTCGAGCAGATGCTCGTTGCGTGCACGGGTTACGCGGCGGTGTCGCTGCAACCGAACGCGGGATCGCAGGGCGAGTACGCGGGCCTGCTCATCATTCATGCGTATCACGAGTCGCGCGGCGAAGGGCATCGCAACGTGTGCCTGATTCCGGCTTCCGCGCACGGCACGAATCCGGCATCGGCGCAGATGGCGGGCATGCAGGTCGTCGTCGTCGCGTGCGATGCTAACGGCAACGTCGATATCGAAGACCTCAAGGCGAAGGCCGAGAAGCATTCGGCGAATCTCGCGGCGATCATGATCACATATCCGTCGACGCACGGCGTGTTCGAGCGCAACGTGCGCGAGATCTGCGACATCGTGCATCAGCACGGCGGCCAGGTGTATGTCGACGGCGCGAACATGAACGCGATGGTCGGCCTCTGCGCGCCGGGCCAGTTCGGCGGCGATGTCTCGCATCTGAACTTGCACAAGACGTTCTGCATTCCGCACGGCGGCGGCGGACCGGGCGTCGGTCCGGTCGCGGTCGGGGCGCATCTCGCCAAGTTCCTGCCGAATCAGACCTCCACGGGTTACAAGCGCGACGAAGCGGGCATCGGGGCGGTATCGTCGGCGCCGTATGGCTCGGCCGCCATTCTGCCGATCTCGTGGATGTACATCGCGATGATGGGCGCAACGGGCCTCACCGCCGCCACCGAGAGCGCGATCCTCGCGGCGAACTATGTCGCGAAGCGCCTCGCGCCGCATTATCCGGTGCTGTATAGCGGCCCCGGCGGGCTGGTCGCGCACGAGTGCATTCTCGATGTGCGGCCGATCAAGGAAGTGAGCGGCATCTCCGTGGAAGACGTGGCGAAGCGCCTGATCGACTATGGCTTCCACGCGCCGACGATGAGCTTCCCCGTCCCCGGCACGCTGATGGTCGAGCCGACGGAATCGGAGTCGAAGGAAGAGCTGGACCGCTTCATCGACGCGATGATCGCCATTCGCGAAGAGATTCGCGCGGTCGAGGAAGGCCGCGCCGATCGCGAAGACAACGTGCTGAAGAACGCGCCGCACACGGCCGCGGTCGTCACCGCCGACGAGTGGAATCATGCGTACACGCGTGAACAGGCTGCGTATCCGGTGAAGTCGCTCGTGACGCGCAAGTACTGGTCGCCGGTCGGCCGCGCGGACAACGCGTATGGCGATCGCAACCTGATGTGCTCGTGCGTGCCGATTTCGGAGTACGCGGACGCGTGAGCGTGAAAGCCGCGAGCCGCCCGCAAGCGTAAAGCATTGTCGGGTGAACTTGCGGCGCGTTCGGGAACGGCTAACATCTCACCCCTGACCAAAGCAATCAGGGAGTGCATATGGCGCTGAAGGTGCGAAGGGTGAACGAGGCAAGCCGTTTCCGGACGACGCACGCAACGCTGGCGGCGCTGAGCGTGCTCTCCGCGCTGATGATCGCGCCAGGCGCACACGCGGCGATGAACTTCTGCGCCGCGCCCGCCATGCAGACGAGCGAGCGCACGCACGCCGATCCGGGCGTGAAGGCGCTCGTGAAAGCGGTGCAATCTCACGTCGACGATCAGCCGAAGCCGCGCGCCACCCTGCACACCGAAGGCACGCTGCCGCACGAAGGCATTCACGATGAAAGCGTCGAGGCTGCCGGCGATCTCGGCCTCATGCGCGATGCGGCGCTTGCGTGGCGCGCCACGGGCAACGAACGGTATCTGCGTCTGGTCGATCGCTTCCTCTTCGCGTGGACGACGACTTACCAGCCGAGCTTCAATCCGATCGACGAGACCAACTTCGAATCGCTGATTCTCGCGTACGACCTGACGGCGAGCGCGCTGCCGGTCAAGACGCGCAACGCGGCGAATGCGTTTATCGCGAAGATGGTGACGGGCTATATCACCGATATCGACAAGCAGCCGCGTCCGCTCACCGGGACGTATCGGAACAACTGGCAGAGTCATCGCGTGAAGCTGGTGGCGATGGGCGCATTCACCATCGACGATCGCAAGATGATCAACGAGGCGCAGCGGCTTTTTGTCGAGCATATCGGCGACAACATCGCGCCGGATGGATCGACGGTCGATTTCTCCGAACGCGATGCGCTGCACTACGTCACCTACGATTTACAGCCGCTCGTGACGGCGGCGCTTGCGGCGCGGCGTCACAACCGCAACTGGCTGCCGGAACGCGCGGCGACCGGCGCGACGCTCGCCGATGCGCTCAACTGGCTCACGCCGTATGCGATCGGCACCCGAACGCACGAGGAATTCGTGCGCTCCACCGTACCTTTCGATGCGAAGCGTCGCGAGGCCGGCTTGCCGGGTTCATCGGGGCAGTGGGACCCGAAGAACGCGGCGGAACTCTTTCATCTGGCGGCGCGTCTCGACGGCCGCTATGCGCCGGTGGCATTGCGGCTCGCGCCCACGCCTCCCGCGTGGCTCGCGGTCTGTTTGCCGCTGCCGGCGCGCTAATTTCTTTCGCAGGGGCAGTCATGGCAGTCAGCGTTTTCGATCTCTTCAAAATCGGCATCGGACCTTCGAGCTCACACACCGTCGGACCGATGCGCGCCGCGCTGATGTTCGCGCAAGGGCTGGAACGCGACGGGCTGCTCGGCGCGGTGGCATCGGTGAAATGCGAGTTGTACGGATCGCTCGGCGCGACGGGCAAGGGCCACGGCACGGATCGCGGCGTGATGCTCGGCCTGATGGGCGACGCCCCCGATACCGTCGATGCCAGCACCATCGTGCCGCGTCTCGAAGCGGTCCGCGCGTCGAAGACGCTTGCGTTGCTCGGCACGCACGACATTCCGTTCTCGTTGAAGGAGAACATCGCGTTCTATCGGCAGGCGTTGCCCGAGCATCCGAACGGCATGAAGCTGCATGCATTCGATGCGAGCGGCCAGCCCTTGCGCGATGCGACGTATCTGTCGGTGGGCGGCGGCTTCGTGGTGACGGCGGGCGCGGCGAACACGGCGGTGCTGACGGCGCACGAGCAGTTGCCGTATCCGTTTCATACCGGCGACGAGCTGATGAAGATGTGCGCGGAATCCGGCAAGTCGATAGCGCAACTGATGTGGGAGAACGAGCGCATCTGGCGCAGCGAGGACGAGATTCGCGCGGGCTTGCTGCGCATCTGGGACGTGATGCAGGATTGCGTCGCGCGTGGGTGCGGTATCGGCAATCCGGAAGCGGATGGCAATTTGCCGGGACCGTTTCAGGTGAAGCGCCGCGCGCCGCAGTTGTATCGCGCGCTGGCGGGCAAGCCGGAGCAGGCGTTGCGCGATCCGCTATCGATGATCGACTGGATCAACCTGTACGCGATCGCCGTGAACGAGGAGAACGCGGTGGGCGGACGCGTCGTCACCGCGCCGACGAACGGTGCGGCGGGGATCATTCCGGCGGTGCTGCATTACTACGATCGCTTCGTGCCGGGCTCGAACGAGCAGGGCGTGATCGACTTTTTGCTGACGGCGGCGGCCATTGGCATTCTGTACAAGATGAACGCGTCCATCTCCGGCGCGGAAGTGGGATGCCAGGGCGAAGTGGGCGTCGCATGCTCGATGGCGGCGGGCGCGCTCGCGGCGGTGCTCGGCGGCACGCCGGCGCAAGTGGAGAACGCGGCGGAAATCGGCATGGAGCACAACCTCGGGCTGACCTGCGATCCGGTCGGCGGCATGGTGCAGATTCCGTGCATCGAACGCAACGCGATGGGATCGGTGAAGGCCGTGAACGCGGCGCGCATGGCGATGCGCGGGGATGGGTCTCACTATGTTTCGCTGGATTCGGTCATCAAGACGATGCGTGAAACCGGCGCGGACATGAAGACGAAGTATAAAGAGACGTCGCGGGGTGGGTTGGCGGTGAATATTGTGGAGTGTTGAGGGAGGCGGCTGCTTCGAGAAGCGGCTTCGGAGACGAAGTGGAACATTCGGTCAACGGAGTGTTGTCTGGCGAAGGATGCATATAGCATCGATCTCGAAATCGTATCCGCCGACCGCACTGCCTGCTCACATCGCTGCGGTTGCCCTAAGCCGAATCGAGAGAACCGCAATTGCATCCGAAGGATCTCGCCGCTCACAAATGCTCGCGCAAGCTGTTGGCTAACGCGCCTCGCTTCAGAAAGCTAGTACGGAATTCGCTGCCCAAGCCGTTCAACAGACTCGGCAGGCAGGGAAGCCAGACCACCGACTTGCTGGCGGTGTCGGATGACCACCGGGTTCTCTTCATGTGGCACGATGGCCCGGAGCGCACAGATCGCTCGTTCTATGGGTACCTGTTAAGCGTCGCTTCAAACGGCGACATGTTCCCGCTCTTCGAGTTTCACTATCATCCGACCCACAAAGGCTTGCACTGCAAAATGCCGTGCGAGACGAGCGCGAACTACCGGAACCGCTTGCTGCCGGGCGCGCCCGAGCTTAACCTGAAGCCTGCTCGCGATTTCGATCCAGCGTCCGAGCAGGACCGCGTGACCTTGATCAAGGTCTTCTGCAAAGCAGTCGGTATCGAGACGATGTTCGAAGACGATCGCCAGGCCAAGCTATGGAATTGACTCAAACGCTCAAGCGTTGCATTTGCTCCCTCTTTGAGGTCCACGCCGATACCAACGGCGTGCAACGGATCGTTACGCCGCTCGAATACCCCGGAACGGGCGACCGCGTGGTGGTGCGCGTTCGTCCAGCAGACGACGGTTATCTGATCGATGAGAACGGAGAAGCTTGCCTCAATGCAAGCATGGCGGGCGGTGATGTCGAATCGGCGGCGGTTGGACGATGGTCTCATGAACTCGCGGAACTGAGTCCTGCGAGCCTCGGCGGTGACGAGGTGATTCGGGCATCGACTAACGATGAGCGGTTGATCGCGCCCTATGTCTTTCGCGTCGCCGAAGCTGCACAGCAGTTGTACGCTGTCGCAACTTCACAAGCCGACCGCCAGTCCAGCAGCGATTTCAAGGATCAGTTGACGAGCGTGCTCGTCAGCATCGCACACGAGCTTCAGGTTCCGCTCCGCTCGGATGTCGAACTTCCCATTGCGGGGGGCTGGGTTGCGGATCACGTCATCGACATAGGAAAGCCGATGATCATCATCGGTGCGTCGAACCCGGCGCGCCTGCTCGAAGCCGAGATGATCTTCATGCAGTACAAGGTGCAGAAAATGACGGGCTACGTGCTCGCCATCGCGGAGAGCCAGAAGGCTGTCACCAAGAAGCAGTTCGAACGCGCCAGCTATTACACGGACAAGACAGTCGCTTTCGACGCCGCCAACCTCAAAGACATGATCGGCGCGTCGCTGCACTAGGGCGCGGTCGTCACCCCCCAATCAGATTAACCACCTTCACATTCCGCGTATCCGGCACTTCCGCATAGGAAATCACCTTCAGCTGCGGCAGACTCCGGCGCAGGAAGCGCGCAAGCATCGCTCGCAACGAATGCTGCACCAGCAGCACCGGCGGCAGACCCAGATTCTGCTGGCGCATCATCGCGTTCTGCGTCGATGTCATCAGCGTTTGCGCAAGTCCCGGCTCCAGGCCCGGATTCGGCCCCGTCGATAGCGCCTGCGACAACACCCGCTCCAGCGTCGGATCGAGGCCCATCACCTGCAAATCGTTGCTGCCCGGATACCACTGCTGCGTGATCGCACGGCCCAGCGCGAGACGCACCGCCGCCGTCAGTTCGTACGGGTCCGAAATGCGTGGCGCATGCTCCTGCAACGCATCCAGAATCGTGCGCATGTCGCGAATCGGCACGCTCTCGTCGAGCAGGTTCTGCAACACCTTCTGCAGCGTCGTGAGCGACAGCGTCTTCGGCACGAGGTCGTCGGTGAGCGAAGGCGTGTCCTTGCCGATGCGTTCCAGCAGCGCCTGCACTTCCTGTCGCCCGAGCAGTTCCGCCGAGTGCGTTACGACAAGGTGATTCAGATGCGTCGCGACCACCGTGCTCGCATCGACGACCGTATAGCCGAACACCTGCGCCTGCTCGCGCATCGCCGTGTCGATCCACACCGCCGGCAGGCCGAACGCCGGATCGGTGGTTTGCGTGCCCGGCAGCGTCGCCGATACCTGGCCCGGATTGATCGCCAGCCATTGACCCGGAAACGCCTCGCCGACGCCCACTTCCACGCCCTTCAGCGCAATGCGATACCCATTCGGACGCAACTCGAGGTTGTCGCGAATATGAATGACGGGCGGCAAGAAGCCGATTTCCTGCGCAAACTTCTTGCGGATGCCCTTGATGCGCTTGAGCAGTTCGCCGTCCGCGTTGCGATCGACGAGCGGAATCAGCCGATAACCCACTTCCAGGCCCAGCGGATCGATGAGCGCGACATCCTCCCAGCTCGCCTCCGCGCCTTCAGCGGACGCGGCTGCGGCGGCGGCGATCGGCGTGACATCGGTGATGACGCCGGATTTCTTCTTCGCTTCCGCGCGCTTGTTCATCGAACGGGCGGCATAGACGAGGCCGCCGCCGAGCAGCAGAAACGCGAAGTGCGGCATGCCCGGAATCAGGCCCATGATGCCGATGATCACGCCGGTGATCATCAGCACGCGCGGGTTCTGGAACAACTGTCCGGTCAGCTGCGTGCCAATGTCCTCTTCCGTCGCGACGCGCGACACGATCACGCCCGCCGCCGTCGAAATGATGAGCGACGGAATCTGCGCGACGAGGCCGTCGCCGATGGTCAGCAGCGTGTAGTTCGTCGCCGCGTGCGCGAAGTCCATGTCGTGCTGAAGCATGCCGACGATCAGCCCGCCGACGATGTTGATCACCATGATCAGCAAGCCCGCGATCGCGTCGCCGCGCACGAACTTCGACGCACCGTCCATCGAACCGTAGAACTCGGACTCCTGCGCCACCGCCGTGCGGCGCTTCTTCGCGACTTCCTCGTTGATGAGGCCGGCGTTCAGGTCGGCGTCGATGGCCATCTGCTTGCCGGGCATCGCGTCCAGCGCAAAGCGCGCGCCGACTTCCGCGATACGTCCGGCGCCCTTCGTGATGACCATGAAGTTGATGATCATCAGGATCACGAACACGACGATACCGACCGCGAAGTTCCCGCCGACGAGGAAGTGCCCGAACGATTCGATCACCTGACCCGCCGCGTCCGGGCCGGTGTGGCCCTCCAGCAGCACGATACGCGTCGACGCGACGTTGAGCGACAGGCGCAGCAGCGTCGAGAACAGCAGCACGCTCGGGAACGCCGCGAAGTCGAGCGGCTTCTGCGTGTACATGCTGACGAGCAGCACCATCACCGACAGCGCGATGTTGAAGGTGAACAGCAGATCCAGCAAAAACGCCGGCAACGGCAGAATCATCATGCCGAGGATCATGCAGATCAGGATCGGGCCGGCCAGCGCCCGAAGGTTCTGCGTGCCGAGCGCGTCGGGGCGTTTCGCGAAAAATCCAGCGCGCGCGTTCATGCTGCGGCTCCTTGTGATGAGTTGTCGCCGGAAAGCGCTTCAGCGGCTTCCTGATCGGCGTCGGCGTCGGATACGCCGCCTTTGTCCAGTTCCTTCGGCACGTCGAGATCGGTAGGACGGTCCGGCTTCGTGCCGCCGTCTTCCTTGTAGCGCTTGAGCTGATACACCCACGCCAGCACTTGCGCGACCGCGCCGTACAGCGCGCCCGGAATCTCGCGGTTGATCTCGACGTTGTGATACAGCGCCCGCGCAAGCGGCGGCGCTTCGAGCAGCGGCACGTTATGCTCGCGGCCCAGTTCGCGGATGCGCGCCGCGACGAGATTCACGCCCTTCGCGACCACCTTCGGCGCGCGCATCTCGCCGTCGGCATACTTGAGCGCGACCGCGAAGTGCGTCGGGTTCGTGACAATGACATCGGCGGTCGGGATCGCCTGCATCATCCGGCGACGCGCAGCCGCACGCTGCTGCTGGCGAATCTTGCCCTTGATGTGCGGATCGCCTTCGTTCTCCTTGTGCTCGCGCTTCACTTCTTCCTTGCTCATGCGCAGCTTCTTCGCATGCGACCACATCTGATACGGCACATCGACGACCGCGACGAGAAACAGCCCGCCGATCGCCATGCCGCAGCACACGAGGATCAGATGCATCACATCGGCGAGCGCGAGGCCGAGCGGCTTCGTGAGGAGGCCCAGCACTTCAGCCTTGCGGGTCCACATCGCCGAACCCGCCATGCCGCCGACGACGAGCGTCTTCAGAATCGACATGCCGAGCTGAATCGGACCCTGCGACGAGAACATCTTGCCGAGCCCGCTGATCGGGTTGAGGCGTCCGAAGTTCGGCGCGAGCGGCTTTGTCGTGATGAGCCAGCCGCCGAGGGCCATCGGCGCGGCGAGCGCGGCAACCGCCGTCAGCGCGAGCACCGGCAGCACGGCGAGCATGCCTTCCTTGCTGGCGTTGGCCGCGCCGATCATCATCTGGCGCGTGTCGAGCACGGTCTCGTGATTGAACGTGAACGCGCCGCGCAGAATCGACTGCAAGTGTCCGCTGATCGGGCCCGACAGGCCCCATACGCCGAAAAAGCCCGCCGCGAGCAACGCAAACGATGCGAGTTCCCGCGAGCGCGCAACCTGGCCTTCCTCCCGCGCCTTTTCCAGGCGCTTGGGAGTGGCTGATTCGGTTTTTTCGAGATCGCTTTCTTCCGCCACCGCTTGCTCCGCTTCGTGCTCGCTTTCTGTGATGGAAGCGATTATTGCGGAAGGCGTCGAGCGGCCATCGGCGGATTAGGCCGCGGAAAACCGGGTTAATCGATGGATAAGAGGCGGGGCAAGAGAAACGGCGCATGACCGCTGAAGTCATGCGCCGCGAAGAAAAGACAGAACGGCCGATTACGCGCCAGGCACGCGCCCGTCGGGACCGTAAAACCCGCTTCTCGACGGCGCGACCTGCAACGCCGCGAGCGCCTTGCGGTTGTATTCCATGCGGGTGCGGATCAGCACGCCGTTGTTGTTGTTGCCCTGCTTCGCACGGCGGGCGGCGGCGCACAGCAGCGCCCATTGTTCGGCGAGCGGCGCATCGCCCTCGGCGGCGGCTTCCATGCCGATGAATCCGCCCGGCAGGCCGAGCGCGCCGAGCTGCGTGTCCCGCTGCTTCTCGAGTACGCCGATGCGTTCCGTGAGCGCGGTCTTTTGCTCGATGATCTCCGGCAGCGCGCCGAGCGGCTGCGCGGCGATCAGCGCTTTTTCCTCGTGGGCGAGGAGGGATTCGAACGCCTGAACGGCGGCGACTTCTTCGATGACAGTGGCAAGCAGGGCGTCTCTCATTGCAGCTCGCTAAAACGCGGGTTCGTCAAAGCCGCCCGGCGCCGTCCACGTCGTGCTCCGAGCGAGCCCGGGCCGTTGCGCTTCAGCCGCCGGTCGGCGGGGTTCTCGTTTGCAGCAGGTCGCGGGCGGTGCTCAAAATGCCGTCGGCGATCTTGCTGGTGTCGATCTTCAGGCTGCCGTCGCGGATCGCGGCCTTGATCGATTCGACTTTCGCCGTATCGATGTCCGAGCCGTTCGACGCGCGCAAGTCCGACGACAACGTCGACAGACTCACCGGCGATGCCGTGTCCGCTTTCACGCCGTTCGCCGGCGCGGTGGTTGCGGCAGTCTTCGCATCGCTCTGCGATGCGCGTTGTGAGCCTTCTTGCAGGCTCGCCAGAGTGGTGTTGCTTTTCGATTCGATTTTCACGATGTCCATTCCCGAACGTGTTGAGTCCTTTATCGGCGGTGGGTCTCGGAAACTTTACCCTGCCTCTGTGGCGCAGCACACGTTCGGCGGCATCATCGCCCGGAAAGCCTTATGGGGCGGGGCTTCTGCCTAAATGCAACAAAATGAAACATTCGGTAATCAATTCTTCGGGCGGTGATGGCCGGGTCGGGAATGGTCGGCCGCCGCCTGTCACATGCGGATCTCCACCGTCTGGGCATCCTTGACGACGCCGGTCACGATCTGGCCGCCGGCGGTTTTCACGCGAACCTGCTGGCCGGGGGCGGCGTTGCTCATGGCGCTGCCTTCGGCGGAAATCGAGAAGCCGGAGCCGGCGGTGACGACGCGAACCGTCTGCCCGATCGCCACCGCGCTTGCGGCGCGCAGCATGTCGGTGCGCAGCGGCAGTCCCGCCGGCACGCGCGACAGCGTCACCGCGCCGACCGCCTGCGACGGATCGGTGACGACGGCTTGCGGCATTGCGGTCAGATCGCCGTCGCGGGCGACGAGGTCGGCGTTGCCGAGCACTTCTCCCGGCGCAACGGCGCGGGCGGCGACGTAGTAAGTCGCGTTGATCGACACCCGCGCCTGGACATACAGCGTCCACGGCCGCTCGCCGACGCAGCGCACGCCGACCGTTACGCGGCCCCAGAGGCGCGCGCCCGTCGGCATGAACGGATCGAGCGCCGTGCAGGCGGCGAGGCCGCGCGGAAAGACGGGCGTCACCGTGATGTCGATTTTGCCGGGCAAGCCAGCGGCTTGCTGCTGAAGGAACGCGAGCGCCGCGGCGCGGATGGTTTCGCCGTCCTGCATCGCCGCGGGAGCGGTGGAGGCCGAGGAGGCGGCGGGCGACGGCGTGAAGCTCGCCCGCTTGAGGGCAGGAGCATCGGTGACGGACGGCGTGTAGTTCGCGCGCTTGACCGGCGATGCCACGCCCGCCGCGATCGGCCGTGCGCCGGCCGCGGGCGACGCGGCGGCGTCATCGCGCGTGACGACGACCGGAACGACATCGCGCGGCGCCGATGCAGGCGCGGCAGCCGGCTTGACCGCAGCGGCAGCAGGCGCCGGCTTCGCAACGCCCGCGCCGGGAATGACGATCAGTCCGCTGGCATCGTCCATTGCGTCGTCGGCAGCGTCGGCGCGGGCGTCGAGCGCGAGCGCGGCGTGACGCATGGCGGCATCGGCGGCTTTGGTCGCGGCGCGGTAGCCGGGCGCAGGCGCGAGATAAGGCGCTGGCGCAGCCGTGGAAACATTAGAAACAGCGGGAGCGCTGGAGACAGGGGAGACAGAAGAAACAGCGGCAGGCTTCGCGGCAGGAAGGCTCTTCGCCATCTCCGCGACCGCCGACGGATTCGTCTCCGCGTTGCCGGGAATCGCGATGAAGCCGTCGCTCTGCTGCGCAACCGCGCCCGCGACGACGCCCACGAGCAGCGACGCGCCGGTCACGCATCGCAACGCGCGGCGCGCAAAAGACGCTGCGCGCGGTGCGGCTGCTTTCGACGGATGCCCGGCGGACCTGCTCATCACTCTCTCCCTTGCTCGCCGCGCCAGGCGCAGACACGTTGTTCGGCTGGATTCGTGAGCGCGAAATTCATCCGCCTCTCACCACGACCCAGATTCTAGATAGCCCGCGTCACGCTCAAGCCTCGAATAGAGGCCGCGTTTCCCGGTTATTCATCGGATCAGTCATTGCGCGCCGCTCCTAAGATGCGTGTCATGCAAAAAGGCCCGCGCGGTGTGGCGGGCGTGTGCGACACCACGAACTTGGGGGACCCGGGGAATGCTAGACAAGCTCGATAAGGAATTCGCGTTCGGCCGCGAAGCGCTCGATGTGCGCGCTTACCGGCAGGAACTGCTGTCGTCGAATATCGCGAACGCCGACACGCCCGGCTACAAGTCGCGCGACGTGGACTTCTCGACCGCGCTCGCCGGCGCGCTCAAGCAGGGCCGCGGCGCAGCGGGAGCGTCGAACGCATCGACGCTGAAGATGGCGCAGCCGGTATCCGTCAGCAGCGGCGCGTCGATGGCCGTGACCGCGAAGGGACACCTGTCCGGCACATCGACGCTCACCGCATCGGGCGGTCCGAGCGACGACTATGGCCGCCTCGCGTATCGCGTGCCGAGCCAGCCATCGCTCGACGGCAACACCGTCGATCTCGACGCCGAGCGCGTGCAGTTCGCGGACAACGCGCTGCACTTCGAAGCCGGCATGACGGTGCTCAGCTCGCAGATCAAGTCGATGCTGTCCGCGATCACGTCCAACAGTTAAGCGCAGTTAAGAAAGGTCAAGGAATCATGCCTTCATTGATGAACATATTCAGCGTCGCCGGTTCGGCGATGTCGGCTCAGGCGCAGCGCCTGAACGTCACCGCGTCGAATCTCGCTAACGCGGACAGCACGACCGGGCCGGACGGCCAGCCGTACAAGGCGAAGCAGGTCGTGTTCGCCGTCGATCCGCTCGGCGGCGCGAAGAGCGGCTCCGGCCAGCAGGTCGGCGGCGTCCAGGTGACGGGCGTCATCGACGATCCGAGCCCCATGAAAACCAGCTACGACCCGAGCAATCCGGCGGCGAACGCGGACGGCTACGTGACGCTGCCGAACGTCGACCCCGTGCAGGAGATGGTCAACATGATTTCCGCGTCGCGTTCCTATCAGGCGAACGTCGAAACGCTGAACACCGCCAAGCAATTGATGCTCAAGACACTGACCATCGGAACCTGAACCGGAACCTGAGGAATAACCCGTGACGACCAACACCACGATCGGCAGCAACGGCACCCCCGTGTCGCAGACGCTGCTCGACACCATGAACGGCGCATCGAGCGCGTCCAGCTCGACGAGCAGCACGAGCGGCACGTCCGCCTCCGATCTGCAGAACACGTTTCTCACGCTGCTCGTGACGCAGTTGAAGAACCAGGACCCGACCAATCCCGCCGACAGCTCGCAGATGACTTCGCAGCTCGCGCAGATCAACACGGTGTCGGGCATCGGCCAGTTGAATACGTCGTTGAGTTCCCTCGCGACGCAACTGTCCGCCGGCCAGTCGACGCAGGCGGCGTTGCTGATCGGCTCCAACGTGCTCGCGCCGGGCAATGCGCTGACGGTATCGAGCGGGGCCTCGTCGAGCTTCGGCGTGCAACTCGCGAAAGATGTCAGCGACCTGCAGATCGTCGTGAAGGACAAGTCGGGGAACATCGTCAACACGCTGGATCTCGGTGCGCAAGGCGCGGGCGTGGTTCCGGTGTCGGGCTGGACGCCGGTCGATTCGAAGGGCGCGAAGCTCGCCGACGGCAGCTACACGATCACCGCGCAAGGCACGATCAACGGCCAGCAGGCTACCGCGGCGACGCTCTCCGCTTCGCAAGTGCAGAGCGTCGTGCAGATGTCGGGCGGCGCGCCGGGCCTCAAGCTCGCGAACGGCTCGACGGTTGCGCTGACCAGCGTCGCTTCGATTCTTTGATTCCAACTTCCTTTGCTGCCGGGATGCGCCCGGCTGAGAGATAAAACATGAGCTACCAACAAGCACTGAGCGGTCTGGGCGCCGCCTCGAGCGATCTCGATGTGATCGGCAACAACATCGCGAACGCGAATACCGTCGGCTTCAAGCAGGGCTCCGCGCAGTTCGCCGACATGTACGCCAGTTCGATGGCCACGGCCGTGTCGAACCAGATCGGCATCGGCACGCGCCTCTCGGAAGTGCAGCAGCAGTTCTCGCAAGGCACGATCACGACGACCAACCAGGCGCTCGACGTCGCGATCAACGGCAACGGTTTCTATCAGCTGTCGAACAACGGCTCGGTCGTGTACTCGCGCAACGGCGTGTTCCATCTGGACAACAGCGGCAACATCGTCAATTCGGCGGGCCTGCAACTGATGGGCTACGCGGCCGATTCGGGCGGCGTCGTCAACAGCGCGAGCACGGTGCCGCTGACCGTGCCGACCGCGAATATCGCGCCGACCGCGACCAAGACCATCACCGCTGCGTTCAACCTGAACTCGCAGGACGCCGTGAAGGCCGCCGCCGACTTCGATCCGGCCAACGGCAACACGTACAACGCATCGACTTCGGTGGATGCGTACGACTCGCTCGGCGGCACGCAGAAGGTCTCCGTCTACTTCACGAAGACCGGCACGAACACGTGGGAAGCGTTCGCGGGCTATGGCGATCCGGTCTCGCAGAAAACCGATCTCGGCGCGGTGAGCTTCGATGCGTCGGGCAACATGACCAGCGGCAAGAGCTTCACCTTCACGATTCCGAACGGCGCCGATCCGACGCCCGGCGCGACGCAATCGTTGACGCTCAGCCTCGCCGGCACGACGCAATACGGCGCGAAGAGCGGCCTCACGAATCTGCATCAGGACGGCAACAGCACCGGCGAACTGACGGGCTTCACGGTCGGCACCGACGGCATGCTGACGGGTAACTACTCGAACGGCGAAACGAAGGCGCTCGGCCAGATCGCGATTGCGAACTTCAACAACCAGAACGGCCTGCAGAACATGGGCGGCAACGTGTACGCGCAGACGGCGGCTTCGGGCGCGGCGCAAGTCTCGGTGCCGGGCTCAACGAACCACGGCACGCTGCAAGGCGGCGCGGTGGAAAACTCGAACGTCGATCTGACGAGCGAGCTGGTGAATCTGATCACCGCGCAGCGCAACTATCAGGCGAACGCGCAGACGATCAAGACGCAACAGACCGTCGACCAGACGCTGATCAATCTGTAAGCACCGTCCGCACGCACAGGAAGAGAAGGAAGCGATTCATGGACCGTCTGATCTATACCGCAATGACCGGCGCAAGCCAGTCGCTCGAGCAGCAAGCCGTCGTGGCGAACAACCTCGCGAACGCATCGACCACGGGTTTCAAGGCGCAGCTTGCGGCCTTCCGTCAGGTGCCGATGTCGTTCGAGAACCAGTCCGCCGATGGCACGACGCGCACCTTCGTGCTGTCGTCGACGCCGACGGCGGATTACTCCGCCGGCCCCATCCAGCAGACCGGCAATCCGCTCGACGTCGCCGTGCAGGGGCCGGGCTGGCTGTCCGTGCAAACGGCGGACGGCGGCGAGGCGTACACGCGCGCCGGCAATCTGCACGTGGATCAGAACGGCCAGCTCGTGACGGCGAACAACCTGCCGGTGCTCGGCAACGGCGGTCCGCTGTCGGTGCCGCCGGGCGCTGAAGTCACCATCGGCAAGGACGGCACGATTTCCGCGCTGATTCCGGGCGATCCGCCGACCGCGATCGCGACCGTCGATCAGTTGAAGCTCGTCAATCCCGATGCGGCGACGCTCACACGCGGCGACGACGGCCTCTATCGCACGGCAAGCGGCGACCCCGCCGAGGCGGACCCGAACGTCGTCGTGGTCGGCGGCGCGCTGGAAGGCAGCAACGTGAACCCGGTCTCCGCGATGGTCTCGATGATCACCAACGCGCGCCAGTTCCAGATGCAAACGAAGCTGATGGAATCGGCGGACCAGAACGAACAGTCGGCTAACAAGCTGCTCAACTTCTCCTAAGCGGCAAAGTAAATCCAGGAATCGAACATGAATCGCTCTCTCTATATCGCCGCGACCGGCATGAATGCGCAACAAGCGCAAATGGATGTGATCTCGAACAACCTCGCGAACGTGGCCACCAACGGCTTCAAGGGTTCGCGCGCCGTGTTCGAAGACCTGCTGTATCAGACGACCCGTCAGCCGGGCGCGAATTCGACGCAGCAAACCGAACTCGCATCGGGCATTCAGCTCGGCACCGGCGTGCAGCAAGTCGCAACCGAGCGTCTCTATACGCAGGGCAATCTGCAACAGACGGGCAACTCGAAGGACGTCGCCATCAACGGCCAGGGCTTCTTTCAGGTGACGATGCCCGACGGCACCACGTCCTATACGCGCGACGGCTCGTTCCAGACGAACGCGCAAGGCCAGCTCGTGACGTCGAGCGGCTATCAGCTGAACCCGGCGATCACGATTCCGCAGAACGCGACGTCGATCACCATCGGCTCGGACGGCACGGTGTCGATCACCCAGCCGGGCACGACCGCCGCGACGAACGTCGGCGCGATCCAGCTTGCCACGTTCATCAACCCGGCCGGTCTCGAAGCGCGCGGCGAAAACCTGTTCTCGGAAACGGGCAGCTCGGGCGCGCCGAACGTGTCGCAGCCGGGCTTGAACGGCGCGGGCTCGCTGCAACAAGGCTATGTGGAAGCGTCGAACGTGAACGTCGTGCAGGAACTGGTCAACATGATCCAGACGCAACGCGCGTACGAAATCAACAGCAAGGCCGTGACGACGTCCGACCAAATGCTGCAGACGCTCTCGCAAATGCAGGTTTAACCCTCTATTCGACGGATGGGATTTACGAAGATGGCGTCACACTGACACATCTTTCGCTTCAACCGAGTTATCAAGATGTCGCCTACTCCAATCCTCGCGCGTGCTTCGATCGCGGTGCTCATTGCGGCGCTTGCGTCGTGCGGCCTCGTGCCGAAAGAGCCGATCATCCAGCAACCGATGACCGCTCGTCCGCCGCAGCCTCCGGGCGGCACGCGCTCGCCCGGCGCGATCTACAACGCGGGCTACGCGGGCCGGCCGCTTTTCGAAGACCAGCGGCCGCGCAATGTCGGCGACATCCTGACGATCGTGATCTCGGAGAACGTGAACGCGACGAAGTCGTCGGCGGCGAACACCAACCGTGGCGGCTCCGGCTCCTTCGCGCTGCCGACGACGCCCGGCATCTTCGGCGGTCTCTTCAACAATACGACCTTGTCTGCCACCGGCGCGAACAAGTTCACCGCAGCGGGCGGCGCGAGCGCGGCCAACACGTTCAACGGCACGCTGACCGTCACCGTGACCGAAGTGCTGCCGAACGGAAACCTGATGGTGAGCGGCGAAAAGCAGATGCTCATCAATCAGGGCAACGAATTCGTGCGCTTCTCGGGCGTCGTCAATCCGACGACGATCTCGGGCAGCAACACCGTCTACTCCACGCAAATCGCCGACGCGAAAATCGAATACTCGGCGAAGGGCTATATCGACGAAGCGCAGAACATGAGCTGGCTGCAGCGCTTCTTCCTCAACGTCGCGCCGTTCTGATCATGACTCCGCTTCTTCGTTTTCTTTCGTTCTCGCTCGCGGCCGCGCTGGTGGCCATTGGCTCGGCGCAGCACGCGCACGCCGAGCGCCTCAAGGATCTCGTCTCGTTCCAGGGCGTGCGTGACAACCCGCTGATCGGCTACGGCCTCGTCGTCGGTCTCGACGGCACCGGCGACCAGACCATGCAGACGCCGTTCACGACGCAGAGTTTGACCAACATGCTGGGCAATCTCGGCATCACCGTGAATCCGGCGACGACGCAGAACATGCAGTTGAAGAACGTCGCCGCCGTGATGGTGACGGCGACGCTGCCGCCGTTCTCGCGTCCCGGCGAAGCGATCGACGTGACGGTGTCATCGCTCGGCAATGCGAAGAGCCTGCGCGGCGGCACGCTGCTGATGGCGCCGCTGAAGGGCGCGGACGGCCAGGTTTATGCGATGGCGCAGGGCAATCTCGTCGTCGGCGGCGCGGGCGCGAGCGCGAATGGCAGCAAGGTGCAGGTCAACCAGCTTGCGGTGGGCCGCATTTCGGGCGGCGCGATCGTCGAGCGCGCGGTGCCGACGGCGCTTCAGCAGCAGGGCGGCGTGATGCAGATGGAACTGCGCGAGATGGACTTCGACACGACGCAGCGCGTCGTCGCGGCGGTCAACAACCAGTTCGGCACGGGCACGGCGCTCGCGCTCGATGGCCGCACGATCCAGCTTCGCGCGCCGGCGGACGCCGCCGAACAGGTGTCGTTCATGGCGCAACTGCAGAACATCGACGTGCGTCCGGCGCAGGCCGCCGCCAAGGTGATTCTCAACGCGCGCACCGGCTCCATCGTGATGAATCAGATGGTGACGCTGCAGAACTGCGCGGTTGCGCACGGCAACCTGTCGGTGGTCATCAATACGCAGACGGCGGTGAGTCAGCCGAACGCGCTGTCGAATGGGCAGACGGTGGCGGCGAAGCAATCGCAGATTCAGCTCAAGCAGGATAGCGGCGCGCTCAAGGTGCTGGCGGCGGGCGCCAATCTCGCGGATGTCGTGAAGGGGCTGAACGCACTCGGCGCGACGCCCGCAGACCTGATCTCGATCCTTCAGTCGATGAAGGCGGCGGGCGCGTTGCGCGCCGACCTCGAGATCATCTAAGGAGGACGGCACATGAACTCGAATACGAGCGGTATCGCCAGCACGGCGCTGGCATCGACCGATACGAGCGGATTGTCGAACCTGTCGAACCGTTTCGCGCTCGACACGCAGGGCTTCGACGCGCTGCGGGCGCAGGCAAATGCGGATCCGCAGAAAGGACTGAAGGCGGCCGCGCAGCAATTCGACGCCGTCTTCACGCAGATGATGCTGAAGAGCATGCGCGACGCGACGCCATCGGACAGCCCGTTCGAATCGAACGATTCGAAGTCGTTCACCGCGATGCTGGATCAGCAGTTGTCGCAGCAGATGTCTTCGAAGGGCATCGGCGTGGCGGACATGATGCTCAAGCAGCTCATGCGCAACGCGGGCGGCAAGGCGGATGCGGGCGGCATGGGCAGCGCCGGCGCGATGAATGCGATGAACGCTTTATCGGGCGGCGGCGGCGGCGACATCGAAGCGAATGCGGGCAACATCGCCGCGATGAATGCGATGGCGAAGGCTTATGCGGCGGCGCAGGCGAACAAGAACGGCGCATCGCTCGGCGATGGACGCGGCTACACGGCGGCGAGTGCGCTGGAGCCGCCGGTGCGCGGCAACGGTTCGGACAAGGTGAACGCGTTCGTCGAGCGGCTGGCTGCACCGGCGCAGGCGGCGAGCGCGGCGACGGGCATTCCGGCGCGGTTCATCATCGGGCAGGCGGCGCTGGAGTCCGGCTGGGGCAAGCGCGAGATCAGGCAGGCGAATGGCGCGACGAGCCACAATATTTTCGGCATCAAGGCGACGAGCAGCTGGACGGGCAAGACCGTCAGTGCGGTGACGACGGAATACGTCAACGGCCAGCCGAAGAAGGTCGTGGAGCGGTTCCGCGCGTATGACTCGTATGAAGAAGCGTTGACCGATTACGCGAGCTTCATCAAGAACAATCCGCGTTATGCGCCGGTGGTGGAAGCGTCGCGCGACGTGGCGGGCTTTGCGCATGGCATGCAGAAGGCGGGCTATGCGACGGACCCGCAGTACGCGAAGAAGCTGATTTCGATCATGAAGCAGATCGTTTGACGGCGCCCTGGATGGTGCAAACGTTTTACGTCTGAACGCACGCCTCCCCACACAAGATTTACGTGACGGCCCCTAAACTTTTCGTGAGGCATGCCGCTAACTCGTGGACGACAAGTACCGTAGCGAGGCGGGCGGCTCGCCGCGTGGCGTCGAGAGGCGGGCGATGCGGGGAGAAAACATGAACACGGCCAGCACCATGAACACCAATCACAAGCATGACTTTGCCGATGACGACTGCGACCACGAAGTGGATTTCGGGCGTCGGAATCCGCTGGAGATCGGCGTATCGCTGCGCAATCTGGCGAATCGCGGCGACTTTCTGACGGCGCAATATGGCGACGCGCAGATCGTCACGCGCCTGCTGGATGTCGATGTGACGTCACATCGATTCACTTTCGACTGGGGCGGCGTGGCGGAGCAGAATCGCGATCTGCTGCGTGCGCAGAAGCTGATTTTCCATGCTGCGCCTGAGGGCGTGCGGGTCGAATTCACGACGGCGACGCCGCGCGAGACGGTGTTCGATGGCCGGCCTGCGTTCGAGGCGGAGTTTCCGCCGGTGCTGTACTACATGCAGCGTCGCGAGTATTTCCGTGTGGAAGCGCCGGTGCTCGATCCGTATATTTGCAGCGGAACGCTGCCGGATGGGGATCGGTTTCGCTTCGAAGTGCATGATTTGTCGCTGGGCGGCGTTGCGTTGCGCACGTCGGATGAGCGGGTTGCGGATATGGAGATGGGCGTCGTGATTCAGGATGCTGAATTGCACTTCACCGCCACGGGGAAGGTGACGCTCGATATCATGCTCGTATCGCATCGGGAGTCGCTGACGCCCAAGGGCGATCGGCGGTTCACGCTCGGGTTCAAGTTCATTTCGATGCCGGGGTCGGCGGAGAATACGCTTCAGCGGCTTATTACGCAGTTGGAGATGAAGCGGCGGGCGCTCGCTAAGTGAGGGCGGTTGTTCTTGGCAACCGCCGGTTGGGCCGCTTTCGTTTTTTGCGCAGCGGCGCGGGGTGTTCTTTTCTCGTTGAGCTTGTATTCGTGTCGGTGTATTAGCTCGCCCCTCCCCGGGGCGGGGGTCACTTTCTTGGCTGTCGACCAGAGTTGGCGCTTTAGCGCCTTACTCTGGTCCCATGCAAAGAAAGTAACCAAAGAAAGCAGCTTTTTCGGGCCCGAAGCAGAGTACATGTGCTCACTTCGTAGAACAGCAGTGGCACTCAGCTTGAAAGAGCCTTGAATCACCTTCCGCGCCCACTGACAACTAACGTCCTCCGAGCCCCTTGGCTCGTCAAAACCAACTGAGAGCTAGGCGCCACCTACAACTCAAGAGCTGACGGATTTACTCGAAGCTGCTTACTGAGGCTGCCGCTCGAACTCCCCGCTTCGTTGCTATTGCACCGCTTCTGGCGCGCGACGCTCATGATGAGCCACTACAACGCGAGCGACGGTCAACCGTGCAAGGCTATCCCGCCTTTGAGACGCTGCTGCGTGATCTTGCGCTGTACACGTGCCTGTTTTTTCTTCAGATGTCCGATCAGCGTTAATTGTGCGTAGCGCGTGATGCCCCATTGGTGTTAACGAGCCAAGGGGCTCGGAGGACGTTAGTAGTCAGCGGGCGCGGAAGGTGATTCAAGGCTCTTTCAAGCTGAGTGCCACCGATGTTCTACGAAGTGACCACACAACTTAGTGCTTCGTGCGGTTCAGAAAGAAGCTGCTTTCTTTGGTTACTTTCTTTGCATGGGACCAGAGTAAGGCGCTAAAGCGCCAACTCTGGTGGACAGCAAAGAAGGTGACCCCCGCCCCGGGGAGGGGCGAGCCAATAGACCGACACGAATACAAGCTCACCGAAAAAGAGCCCAAAACAACCGCCATTTCGGCAGATAAAAACAAAAACACAAACCCGATAATCAACAAAGCCAAGTTCCGGCTAAAGGAACGCAAACCATCCGCCGATATAAGGCACAACGGCAAGAGCGCGAGCGCAGCAGCAGCAGGCACGCCCCCGCGGGCAGCGAAAAAAGGAACCCCCGTCAATGTCCAACAACCTCTTCAACATCGGCCTGTCGGGCTTGAACGCGGCCCAATGGGGCCTGACGACGACCGGTCAGAACATCAGCAACGCCGCGACACCGGGCTATACGCTCGAGAAGGTCGCGTACCAGGAATCGTCGGGGCAATACACCGGCTCGGGCTATCTCGGCAGCGGCGTGCAAACCGCCGCCGTCACGCGCCAGTACAGCCAGTACCTCACGACGCAAGTCAACAACACGCAATCGTCGAGCAGCGCAGCGAACACGTACTACACGATGATCTCGCAGCTCAACAACCTCGTCGGCGATCCGACCGAAGGCATCGCTGCAGGCATCACCAACTACTTCTCCGGCCTCCAGTCAGTCGCGAACGCTGCAAGCAGCTCCGCGTCGCGTCAATCGCTCGTCAGCAGCGCGCAAACGCTCGCCAATCAACTGACGTCCGCCGGCGAGCAATACGACCAGTTGCGCCAAAGCGTCAACACGCAACTGACCAGCGCCGTATCGTCGATCAACAGCTACGCGCAGCAAATCGCCGATCTCAACAAGCAGATCAACATCGCCGGCGCATCGGGACAGCAGCCGAATCAACTGCTCGACCAGCGGGATCAGGCAGTGTCGAGTCTCAGCTCGATGATCGGCGTGCAAGTCGTGCAGCAAGACGGCAACTACAACGTGTTCATCGGCAACGGGCAGCCGCTCGTCGTCGGCAATACGCAATATGGATTGCAAACCGTCGCGTCGCCGTCCGATCCGAGCGAACTCACCGTCGCATTCAAGAGCCGCGACGGCTCCACGCCGACCGCCGCGCAGACGCAATACATCGACGACTCGGCGCTCACCGGCGGCGTCGTCGGCGGACTGATCTCCTTCCGCAACGAAACGCTCGATCCGGCGCAGGCGCAACTCGGCGCCATCGCCACCAGTTTCGCCGCGCAACTCAACGGGCAGAACGCGCTCGGCCTCGACCTCAACGGCAAGCCGGGCGGCGCACTGTTTTCGACGGGCGATCCCGTCATCTACGCCGACGCCCGCAACAAGGGCACGGGCAGCGTCTCCGTTTCGTTCGCCGATCCGACCCAGCCGACGACCAGCGACTACGACGTCACCTTCGACGGCACCGACTACCAGGTGACCGACAGCGCATCGGGCAAGGCGCTCGGCAGCTTCTCCGCCGCCGATGGCGGAGGCACGGTCGCGGGCCTGAAGATCACCGTGTCCGGCACGATGCAGAAGGGCGATTCCTTCTCGATCCAGCCGACGCGCGCCGCGCTCGACAACTTCGCACTCGCGACGACCAGCGCCGGCGCGATTGCGGCGGCATCGCCGGCGGTGTCGTCGGCGTCGACGAGCAATACGGGCACGGCGGCGATCACATCGGCGACGGCCGCGGCGGGCTATACCATGCCGACGGGATCGGGCATCACGCTGACGTACGACTCGGCGGCGAGCGGCTTCACGTCCAATGTCGATGTGACCGTGAACGGCACCACGTATGCCGCGAATTCGACGATTCCCTACGACTCGTCGAAGGGTTTGACGGTCACGTCGAACGGCATCAGCGCGACGATCAGCGGCAAGCCCGCCGATAACGATGCGTTCACCATCGCCCCGAACAAGGGCGGCACGAGCGACGGCAGCAATGCGCTCGCGATGGCGAAACTCGTGTCGGCGAAATCGCTCGATGGCGGCAGCGAAACGCTGACGAACTCGTATGCGGCGTACGTGAACACCATCGGCAATCAGACGAACCAGCTCAAGGCAACGAGTTCGTCGCAGACCGCGCTGCTCAATCAGGCGACGACGGCGCAGCAATCCGTGCAGGGCGTGAACCTGAACGAGGAAGCGGCGAATCTGATTCAGTATCAGCAGCTTTACCAGGCGAACAGCAAGGTGATCCAGACGGCGTCGAGCCTGTTCCAGACGCTGCTCGGCATCTTCAATTAAGGCGAACCGCGATGCGTATTTCCAGTTCCCAGTACTTCAACATGAACGTCGCTTCGATGAGCGACCAGCAGAGCACGCTTGCGTCGATGTATCAGCAGATCTCGGCGGGCAAGCGCATTCTGACCGCATCGGACGACCCGCTCGGCGCCGCGCAGGCTGTGCAACTGACGCTGCGTAGCGGCGCGCTTTCGCAATACAGCACGAATCAGACGACGGCGCTGTCCGCGTTGCAGCAGGAAGACTCGACGCTCAGCGAAGTGAGCAGCGTGATGCAGAGCATTCAGTCGAAGCTCGTTCAGGCGGGCGACGGCTCGCTCAACGATTCGAACCGTGCGGCGGTCGCGGACGCGATCAAGGGCTATCGCGACCAGCTGATGGGCCTGGCCAACACGACGGACGGCAGCGGCAACTACATCTTCTCGGGACTGAAGGGCGGCACGAAGCCGTTCTCGGACGATCCGTCGGGTGTGGGCACGACCTATTCGGGCGATTACGGCCAGCGCACGATGCAGATCAGCGAGGGCCGCTCGATTGCCGTGGGCGATACGGGCGCATCGATTTTCCGCAGCGTATCGGCGACGGAGAGCGATCCGGTATCGAGTGCGGCTTTGGGCAACACGGGCACGGGCACGATCAGTGCCGTGAGCGTGGAGGACACGAGCAATCCGAACAACGCGAGCACGTACACGATCAAGTTTTCGGTCGATGCGACTGCTGGCACGACGAGCTATCTGGTGACGGCGACGCCGCCGGATTCATCGCTGCCGACGACGCCGACTGCGTACACGGGCAAGACGGACATCACGCTTGGCGGACAGAAGGTGACGATCGGCGGCGTGCCTGCGAACAACGACACGTTCACGGTGCAGCCGGCGGCGACGGACAACAACGACATCTTTGCGACGCTGGATAACCTGGTCAATGCGCTGAAGCAGCCGACGGGTACGTCTGGCGCGCAGGCGGCGCTCGTCAATGCGCTGACGACGGCCGGGACCAAGATCACCAATACGTTCAATAACGTGCTGTCGGCGCAGACGGTCGTAGGCGGACGCGAACAGGAAGTGCAGTCTACGCAGAGCGCGATGCAGACGACGCAGACGCAGACTGCGTCGGATCTGGCTAACCTCACGAGCATCGATCTCGTGTCGGCGATTAGCTCTTATGAGTTGACCCAGACTTCGCTTCAAGCCGCGCAGATGGCTTTTACTCAAATTCAGAAGATGTCGTTGTTTGATTATTTGGGTGGTGGTTGAGGGTTCGTTTTCTCTCGTTGAACTGTGTTCGCGTCGGTCTATTAGCTCGCCCCTCCCCGGGGCGGGGGTCACTTTCTTGGCTGTCGACCAGAGTTGGCGCTTTAGCGCCTTACTCTGGTCCCATGCAAAGAAAGTAACCAAAGAAAGCAGCTTTTTTTTCGAACCGCCCAAAGCACTAAGTTGTGTGATCACTCCGTAGAACATCGGTGGCCCTCAGCTTGAAAGAGCCTTGAATCACCTTCCGCGCCCACTGACTACTAACGTCCTCCGAGCCCCTTGGCTCGACAACACCAGTGGAGCACCACGCGCCACGTGCCACACACCATCAACGCTGATTGAACCTTCGAAACACAGAACAGGTATGGAGCACAGCGGCAGGTCATGCGGCAGTCACCTTCCAAAGGCGGGAATACCTTTGCAGGATCGAACGCGGCTCGGCGGCAGGCCGACTCATCACGAGCGTCGCGCGACAGAAGCGGTGCAATAGCAACGGAGCGCGGAGTTCGAGCGGCAGCCTCAGTAAGCAGCTTCGAGTCAGTCCGTCAGCACTTGAGTTGTAGCGTGGCGCCTAGCACGCAGTCGGTTTTGACGAGCCAAGGGGCTCGGAGGACGTTAGTAGTCAGTGGGCGCGGAAGGTGATTCAAGGCTCTTTCAAGCTGAGTGCCACCGCTGTTCTACGAAGTGACCACACAAGTCTGTGCATCGTGCGGTTCGAAAAAAAGCTGCTTTCTTTGGTTACTTTCTTTGCAGCAGCAAAGAAAGTGACCCCCGCCCCGGGGAGGGGCGCGCTAATAGACCGACACGAATACAAGCTCAACAACAGAAAAAAGCCCTTCAGAACATCCCCTGCGCAACGCGCCCCACCTGTGCGATCCCCGAATCAAAAACCCTCGCAAAGAACGGCAAAAGATTCGGCACCATGAGCTGCAGGAGAAGCAACCCAACGAGCATAGTGACAGGAAATCCAACCTGGAAAATCCCAATCTGCGGCGCAGCCCGATTGAGAATGCCAAGCGCGAGATTGGCGATGAGCAACGCAGCAACAACCGGCAGCGCCAGCAAAAGCCCAGTGGCAAAGATGCTTCCGCCGTATCCAACAAGCACCCTCCACCCCTGTGCATGAGAAGCCGCAGCAACGACATTCGCCCCGATGGGCACGTTCTGAAACGTAGTCACGAGCGCTCCAATCAATTGCAGATGCCCATCGAAGACAAGAAACGCGAGCATCGCCAGCGTGTTGAGGTATCGCGATATAACCACCGCATTCCCGCCAGCGCGCGGATCATAGAGCATCGCGAAGCCGAGACCCATCTGCTGCCCGATGAACTCGCCCGCCGCATCGATGGCGGCAAACGCAATCTGCATCGTCATTCCGATAGCCGCGCCGATCAGAAACTGATTCACGATGATCCACACGCCGGCCGCCGAAAACACCGTCGCATCCGGCATGGCCGGCAACGTCGGCGCAACGATCAGCGTCACGAAGGCCGCCAGCGCGATCTTCACCCGCATCGGAATGGCCATGTGGCTCAGGATCGGCGCGGTGGCCACGAGCGCGAGAATGCGCACGAACGGCCAGAGGAACGCGGTCAGCCAGACATTGAGCTGCGCATAAGTGACGGAGAACATCGCGGCGAACTCAGCCCGTGATGCCGGGCGTGATGGTGAACACGTGCCGCATGTAGTCGAGCAACGTGGACAGCATCCACGGCCCGGCGATGACCAGCGTCACCGCAACGGCAATCAGCTTGGGAATAAACGATAGCGTCGACTCATTGATCTGCGTGGCCGCCTGGAACAGGCTCACCACCAGACCCACGACGAGCGCCACCAGCAACAGCGGCGCAGCCAGCAACAGCGCGACATACATCGCCTGATGGGCCATCGTCATGACGGATTCGGGTGTCATTTCAAAGTCTCACGGAATCAGGAAACGAAGCTCTGCGCGAGCGAGCCGATCAGCAATTGCCAGCCATCGACGAGCACGAACAGCATCAGCTTGAACGGCAACGCGATCGTCGACGGCGAAACCATCATCATGCCCATCGACATCAGCACGCTCGCCACCACCATGTCGATGATGAGAAACGGAATGAAGATCGTGAAGCCGATCTGAAAGCCCGTCTTCAGTTCGCTGGTGACGAACGACGGCACGAGCAGCGACAGCGGCACGTCCTCGGGGCCGTTCATCGGCGGAGCCTTGGAAATGCGGGCGAACAGCGCAAGATCCGATTCGCGCGTCTGCTTCAGCATGAACTGCTTGAAGGGCGCGACGCCGCGCGTCATCGCCTGTTCCATCGCGATGGTGCCTTCAGAAAAGGGCTTGTACGCGTCGTTATACGCCTTGTCGAGAACCGGCGACATCACGAAGAACGAGAGAAAGAGCGCCAGTCCCACGATCACCTGATTCGGCGGCGTGCTCGACGTGCCGAGCGCCTGACGCAGCAGCGACAGCACGATGATGATGCGCGTGAAGCTCGTCATCATCAGGACCATCGCGGGGAGAAACGACAGCATCGTGAGCAGCAGCATCGTCTGCACACTGAGCGAATACGTCGTGCCGCCGTTGGGGCCGGGACTCGTGTTGAAAGCGGGCAGACCCGCCGTGCTTTGCGCGAAGGCCGCATACGGCATCAACGCGATGACAACGGGCAGCGCGAGTTTCATTCCGCGCACGATGTTCCGACTGAACTGCATTACTTGCTCCCGCCTACGAAAACGTAGTCATGTTCGACAGGCTGAATTGTTGACCACGCCGCTCGCAAACGATGGCGGGAAAAGAGGGGGGATTTGGGGCTAACTCGCTTCATTGCGAGCGACGTTTCAGCGCGTTTTCAAGCGATGAAACGCAAAGGCGCGCGACCCTCGCGGACCGCGCGCCCTGTACCGCTGAACTGCGAAGACTTACTTGCCGCCGACGAACTTCTGCATGCGCTTGTTCGCTTCGCCCGCGAGAGCATCGCGGAAGCGCTGACCGAACGAGCCTTGCAACGTTTGCGCGGACGACGGCGCTTGATCCGTGACGCCTTCCACTTCAGCCGATCCCGCGGGCATCGTATGCAAGAGCCGCACGTTGCCGGGGCCCGCGCCGAGCACGAGCCACGTACCGCCGACTTCGACGACCGCGACGCGCTCCTTGTTGCCGAGCGATGCGCCGCCGATCACTTTCACGAGTCCGCTTCGCTTGCCGCCCTGGTAGCCGAGCTTGCGCGCGAGCCATGCACAGCCGAACACGAAGCCGATCACGATGACGAGGCCGAGCAGCGTCTGCAACACGGCGCCGAAACCGAGCGACGGCACCGCGCTTCCCGCGCCGACGCTCGATGCGATCTGCGCGGCATGATTCACCGCGTTCATGTCGGCGGCGCGAGCGAGGAGGGGCGCGGCGAACAGCGCGCCAGCGGCAATGCGTTTCATCGATTCAGCTTCCGGATACGTTCGGACGGCGTGATGATGTCCGTCAGGCGAATACCGAACTTGTCGTTCACGACGACCACTTCGCCTTGCGCGATGAGGCAGCCGTTCACGAGCACGTCCATCGGCTCGCCAGCGAGACCGTCGAGTTCCACGACCGAGCCTTGCGCGAGCTGCAACAGATTGCGAATGGCGATTTTCGTGCGTCCCAGCTCCACCGTCATCTGCACGGGGATGTCGAGGATCATCTCGATGTCGTTGCGCGTCGACGGCGTTGCGGCCTTCGACAGCGGCTGAAATACGCCGGCGGAGGCGACGGGCGTATCGTTGCCGTTCTGTTCGGCGAGCGCGGCGGCCCAATCGTCCATGGCCATTTCCTCGTTGTTCGAAACGGTCGCGCCGGGCTGCGTGTCTTCCTGCATCAAATCACTCATAACTACCTTCCTTCGGGGAATCGCTTGCGCTGATCATCTTCTGGACGCGCAGCGCGTATTGACCATTGAAAATTCCGTAGCCGCATTCCATGACGGGCACGCCATCCACTTTGGCGACGACGTGCTCGGGAATGTCGATCGGCAAGACATCGCCCACGCGCATGTTGAGCAGCTTTTCGAACGACGAGCGCACCTCCGCGAGATCCACCGTCAGTTCCACTTCCGCCGATTGCACCTGTTGCGACAGCACGCGCACCCAGCGGCGGTCCACTTCGAGCGCTTCACCCTGTATCGGCGATGAGAGCACGTCGCGGATCGGTTCGATCATCGAGTACGGGAAGCAGATGTGCAGCGTGCCGCCCGTCGAGCCGAATTCGATCGTGAACTGCGTCACGATGACGATTTCGTTCGGCGTCGCGACGTTCGCGAACTGCGTGTGCATCTCCGAGCGCATGTATTCGAACTGCAGCGGGCGCACGCTGCGCCACGACGCCGCATAGTGTTCGAACACGAGATTGAGCAGCTTGTGGATGATGCGCTGCTCGGTCTGCGTGAACTCGCGGCCTTCGACGCGCGTATGGAACCGCCCGTCGCCGCCGAAGAGGTTATCGACGACGAAGAACACGAGGTTCGGATCGAACACGAACAGCGACGTGCCGCGCAGGGGCTTCACGTGGACGAGGTTCAGGTTCGTCGGGATCGGCAGATTGCGGGTAAATTCGCTGTACTTCTGCACCTTCACGGGACCGACGGAGATTTCCGCCGAGCGCCGCATGAAGTTGAAGATGCCGACGCGCATGAGTCGCGCGAAGCGGTCGTTGATGATTTCGAGGCCGGGCATCCGGCCGCGGACGATGCGTTCCTGCGTCGCGATGTTGTAGGGACGCACGCCGGCGCCGGGCTTGTTCTCGTCCGAGACCTGGTCTATTTCGCCGGTGACGCCTTTGAGGAGAGCATCGACCTCCTCTTGCGACATGAATTCTTCGTGGCCCATGACTCTTTCCGTTTCTTTAGATTGATGCCGCGGGCTTACTGGACGACGAACTCGGTGAAGAGCACATCATCGACGTGGGCGGGCTGCTCGGGCGTGCTGCCGATGGTTTCGACTGCGCTGCGCAGTTCGGTTGCGAGCTTGCGTTTGCCGTCGATGGTCGCGAGTTCTTCCGGATGCTTGGCCGACAGAATGAGCAGCACGCGGCTGCGGATTTCCGGCATGCGTTCGGTGAGGGCGGCCTGGCCTTTTGCGTCCTTGAGCTTGAGCGTGAGGCCGACGCGCAAGTAGTGCATGATGCCGTCGTCGGCTTGCAGGTTGACGGTGAGCGAGTCGAGCGGGAAGAAGACGGGCGGCGGCACCGGCGCGGGTTTCGCGGGGCCGTGGTTCGTCTTGCCGAGCAGGAAGTAAGCGCCGCCGGCGCCTGCGCCGAGCAGGACGATTGCGCCGATCGCGATGATCAGGATGCGCTTGAGTTTGCCGCTCTTCGCGGGAACGATGGGTTGCTGGTTTGCGGTCGTGGTAGCCATGAATGCGTGCCTCTTTCGATAGGATGCATTGTTCGCTATCGCAGGTGGTTGTGATGGGGGGAATAGAGGGGGGTTTCGGGGCTATCTCGTACGTTTGGGGTTTTCGGTTCTTTTGCGCAACCGCGCGGGGTGTTCTTTCTGTTGTTGAGCTTGTATTCGTGTCGGTCTATTGGCTCGCCCCTCCCCGGGGCGGGGGTCACTTTCTTTGCCGCTGCAAAGAAAGTAACCAAAGAAAGCAGCTTTTTTTCTGAACCGCACGAAGCACTAACCTGCGTGGCCACTCCGTAGAACATCGGTGGCACTCAGCTTGAAAGAGCCTTGAATCACCTTCCGCGCCCACTGACTACTAACGTCCTCCGAGCCCCTTGGCTCGACAACACCAGTGGAGCGCCGCGCGCCATGTGCCACACGCCATCAACGCTGATCGAACGTTTTAGATACGGAGCAGGTAAGGAGCACAGCTGCAAGATCATGCAGTAATCACCTTCCGAAGGCGGGAATACCTTTGCAGGATCGAACGCCGCTCAGCGGCGCAGGCCGGCTCATCGCGAGCGTTGCGCGAGCGACAGAAGCTTCAGTAGGTGGCGCCGAGCGGCTTCGAGCGGAGTCGGCAGCCCTTGAGTTGCAGCGTGGCGCCTAGCACGCAGTTGGTTTTGACGAGCCAAGGGGCTCGGAGGACGTTAGTAGTCAGTGGGCGCGGAAGGTGATTCAAGGCTCTTTCAAGCTGAGGGCCACCGATGTTCTACGAAGTGACCACACAAGTTAGTGCTTCGTGCGGTTCAGAAAAAAGCTGGTTTCTTTGGTTACTTTCTTTGCATGGGACCAGAGTAAGGCGCTAAAGCGCCAACTCTGGTCGACAGCAAAGAAAGTGACCCCCGCCCCGGGGAGGGGCGCACTAATAGACCGACACGAATACAAGCTCAACGAAAAAAGAGCCGCCTGAAACCTCAGGCAAACGTATCCACGAGTCCAACAACCCGCCGCGAAGGCGAAACAGAACCCGAACCGCCGGCAGCACCCACTCCACCACCGCCAGTAGAACCCCCACGCCGCCCGCCGCCACTCTCCGACCGATCCCCGCCCGACTGCCCCTGACGAGCAAACGCAGACCCATCGGAAACCGAAGCGCTTCCGAGGCTGATGCCATTAGCCTCCATGGCCTCACGGAGCTTCGGCATGGCGGCCTCGACCGCCTCCCGGACCTGCGCATGCTGCGACACGAACAGCGCATGCGCGTGGTTATCGGCGACTTGCAAAGTCACCTGCAAAGGCCCGAGATCCTTCGGATTGAGCGTGAGTTCAGCACTCTGCTGATCCGCATTCGACAAGAACACCACCTTCTGACTGAACGCATCGTCCCAGCCCGATGCCCCCACGTGCGGTGCAATCGCCGCGCTCGTGGCCGCCGTCATCGCGCCCTGCGGATTCGATACCGCCGAACTCGCCGATGCCGTCTGCATCGCCACCGCGTGCGCCGCCGCATCCGCTGCCTGCTTGTACGCGGCCGTCCCGCCATCGGCAGCAACCGGCGTCAGCGCCGCCTGTGCATTGGTCAATGCCGTCGCGTCGGCCTGCGCGCTCGCAGCGGCATTCTTGCCGTCGCCCGCCGACGCATTCGCCAGCAGCACGCCCCGCGCACCCTTCGCGCCACGCGGCATGTCGCCGTCGCCAGCCTTGCCGCCATCCGCGCCCGCATGACCAGCCGGCGCCGTCACGACCGCGGCCGCCGGCGGGTTGTTCATCGCCGCGAGCGCGGCTTGCAACGGGTCCGGCGCCGCTTTCGCATCGCCGGTTTTCTTCGTGTCGCCGGTAGCGGATGCATCGTCGTCCGTCGATGCCGTCGTCAAACCGCTCGCTGCCGCATCGGCAAGATCGGCGAGCGTGGCGTCGTCAGCCACCGCGTTGGTGTCCGCATTCGCTGCGTTCGCGGCATCCGCCCGCGCCTTCGCGTCGGCGGCAGCCTTGGCCGCTGCATCGGCGGATGCGGCCGGCTTGGTCGATGCAGCCGCCTTCGATGCGTCCGCGCTTTCGGTCTTGTCCGCGGGCTTCGATGCGTCCGCCGCAGCGTCCGCCTTGCCGCTCGCATCCGACGACGACGAAGCCTGCACGTCGTCATCCTGACTCGCGGCGCTGTCGTCGGGCTTCGGCGCGTCATGCACGCTCGACTGGTCGGACGAAGCCTGCGCCTGCGCCGCTTGCGCCTCTGCATTGGCGCGATCGGTGATGCTTTGCAGCGTCAGCCCGAACGACGCGCCCGCGCTCGCCGCGCGCTTGGCCGCCGATGCGCCAGAAGACGATGACGATGACGAAACACCCGTCAGCGCGCCAGTGAATGAAACGGAGGACATATCAGTCTCTGAAATTCGATAAATGAACTACACGCGGACAAGCGCCGCTAAAAAACTCAGGCCCTCGCGGCACGCATCCGAAGCACCTTCGCCGCATGCTCATCGGCCTCGCGCTGTTCAACGCGCGCCGCCTGTTTCGCGAGCACCGCTTCGCCACGCGCCGCAAGCACCTCGTAACTGCCGACCTTCTGCTTCTTCAACCGCCATTCGGGCTTCATCGCCTCGATGCGGTGATCCGCCATCACGATCGCCGCGCGTTGCTGCGCAATGGCCGCATCGAGCGTATCGACGAACGCCTGGAAATTGCGCAGCGTCTGCGCCGTCGTGCCTTGCTGCGCGGATGCCGTGAACTTCGCGTGATACTCGTCGCGATACGTCACGAGCGATTGGAGCTGCGCCTCGGCTTCGGTTTTTTCCTGCTGCAACTTGCCCAGCTTCTTGGTAGCGGTGTCGAGCTCTTCTTGCGCGAGTTCGATGAGCGTGGTGATCGGCAGATTCTTGGACATGGACGTGCGGTCTCTGTGGTCGTGGTTCTACGCGTTCTTCTGAGGAATGGCCCGAATACTATTCGAAAAGCTGGTGCAACAAATCGAGGCTCGGTTCAAAATTTGCCTGCTCACGAAAGCCTTGCTGTAAAAACGACTCCATGCGCGGATATAACGCAATCGCGCGGTCCAGTAACGCGTCCCGTCCGTGCGAATACGCACCGACATTAATCAAATCCTTGTTGCGCTGATAACGCGAAAGCATCTGTTTGAAGAGACGCACGCGCTCGAGATGCTTGTCGTCGATGATCGACGTCATCACGCGGCTGATCGACTGTTCGATATCGATCGCCGGATAATGCCCCGCCTCCGCGAGCGACCGGTTCAGCACGATATGGCCGTCGAGAATCGCGCGGGCGGAATCGGCAATCGGGTCCTGCTGGTCGTCGCCTTCGGTGAGCACCGTGTAGAACGCGGTGATCGAGCCGCCGCCTTCCGGGCCGTTGCCGGTACGCTCGACGAGCGCGGGCAGCTTCGCGAACACCGACGGCGGATAACCCTTCGTCGCGGGCGGCTCGCCGATCGCGAGCGCAATCTCGCGCTGCGCCATCGCGTAGCGGGTGAGCGAGTCCATCAGCATCAGCACGTGCTTGCCCTGATCGCGGAAATACTCCGCGAGCGAGGTCGTGTACGCGGCGGCCTGCATCCGCAGCACCGGCGACACGTCCGCCGGGGCGGCCACGACGACCGAGCGCGCGAGTCCGTCCTCGCCGAGAATCTGCTCGATGAATTCCTTCACTTCGCGGCCCCGCTCGCCGATCAGCCCGATCACGATGACTTCCGCGCTCGTATAGCGCGCCATCGTGCCGAGCAGCACGGATTTACCCACGCCCGAGCCCGCGAAGAGGCCCATGCGCTGACCGCGTCCGACCGTGAGCAGCGAGTTGATCGCTCGCACGCCGACATCGAGGACCTTGTGAATTGGCTCCCGGTTCAGCGGATTAATCACGGGCCCGGCCAGCGGCGCATCCATCTTCGCGCCGAGCGGGCCGAGGCCATCGAGCGGGCGGCCGGATGCGTCGACCACACGGCCCAGCATTTCCCAGCCGACGGGCAGACGCTTGGCGCCCGCCATCGGATCGTTGATCGGCGCGCTTTCCAGCGGATACACGCGCGCGCCCGGCAAAAGGCCCGCGACTTCCGTCGTCGGCATCAGAAACAGCTTGTCGCCCGCGAAGCCGACGACTTCCGCTTCGGCAGTCGGGATCGCGCTGCCGGGCGGCAACTCGATCATGCATTCCGAACCCACGCCCATCTTCAGGCCGACGGCTTCGAGCACCAGGCCCGCGGCGCGCGTCAGGCGGCCGCAAGGACGCAGCGGCTTGGCGATCGCGTTGCGCGACTTCAGCGCATCGAGCTTGTCGCGCCACGTGTCGATATGCGGATTGCCCGCGAGCGCGGCGAGTTCGGCGATCGTGCGCGCGGCGTGGTCATCGGGCAGATCGCCGGCGATAGTCTCATCGCCTGCGAGCGGTCCAAACGACGCCCGCGCGAGTTCCTGTTCCAGCGCGCTCAGGCCATCCTGCGTGATTCGATTGTTCACCACGGCTTGTTCCTCCCGAGCGCCGCCACGACGCGCTCCCAGCGCGATACGTTGGTCGCGTCGATTTCGCCCGTCGCCGCGTGCGCCTTGCAGCCGCCGCGTTCGATGGCCGGATCGGGCCGCACGGTCCAGCCAGCGGCTTCGAGCTCTTCCTTCAGATACGAATCGACGACGGGCAAATCCGCCGGACTGACGACCAGCGTCGGCGCGCCCGAAAGCTCCGGCTCGGAGGCAATCACTTCACGCGCCACGGCGACGAGCGCGGTCGGATCGAGCGTCAAATGCTGACGCACGACCTGCTGCGCGATATCGATGGCAAGCGCGGCAAGCGATTCCGCGATGGCAGCATCGGCGGCCTGCAGCGCGGTCTTGAAGGTATCGGCGATCTGTGCGAGTTGCGCGGCTTGCGCAAGCGCTTCCTTGCGGCCTTCCTCGAAGCCGCGCGCCTCGCCCTGCTCGAAGCCCGCCTTGAAGCCGAGCGCCTGACCGGCGACGTGCCCCTTGGCCAGCCCCTGCGCGTGCGCATCTTCCTCCACGCGCCGCAGATGCGCTTCGAGCGCGGCCTGGTCGGCCGCACTGTTGTCGACGGTGACGGGATCGAACGACGCCATCTCCCAGCGTTGGTACGCCGACACGTTGGCCTTCGCGGCAGCAGCGTTAGACATATGCGTCCTCCGCCTTGCCGCCTAGCTGAATCTGGCCGGCTTCGGCGAGATTGCGCACGATCTGCAGAATCTTGCGTTGCTGCTGTTCGACTTCCGATACACGCACCGGACCGCGCGAATCGAGGTCTTCGGCGAGCAGTTCGGCCGCGCGTTGCGACATGTTCGACAGGAACTTCTGGCGCAAGCCGGGCTGTGCCCCCTTCAGCGACACGATCAGCGTTTCGGACTCGACTTCCTTCAGCAGCAGCTGGATTGCGCGGTCTTCCAGATCCATCAGGTTCTCGAACACGAACATCTGGTCGATGATCTTCTGCGCGAGTTCGGCGTCGTAGTCGCGCACGTTCGACAGCACGCCTTCCTCGTGATTGCTCGACATGAAGTTGAGAATCTCCGCCGCCGTGCGGATGCCGCCCATCGGCGCGCGCTTCAGGTTGTCGCTGCCGGACAGGAGCGTGGTCAGCACGTCGTCGAGTTCGCGCAGCGCGGCGGGCTGGATGCCGTCGAGCGTTGCGATGCGCAGCAGCACGTCGTTGCGCAGCCGGTCGTTCAGCAGCGACACGATTTCCGAAGCCTGATCGCGGTCCAGGTGCACGAGGATCGTCGCGATGATCTGCGGATGCTCGTTCTTGATGAGTTCCGCAACCGCGCCCGAGTCCATCCACTTCAGGCCCTCGATACCGCTCGTATCGCTGCCTTGCAGAATGCGGTCGATCAGCGCGCCCGCCTTGTTCTCGCCGAGCGCCTTCGTCAGCACCGAGCGAATGTACTCGCTCGAATCGAGCGACAGCGCGGTGTGCTTTTCCGCTTCCAGCACGAATTCGGTCAGCACGTTGTCGAGCTGCTCGCGCGTCACGTTCTTGAGCGCCGCCATCGTCGCGCCGATTTTCTGGACCTCGCGCGGTGCGAGATATTTGAAAACGTCGGCGGCTTCTTCCTCACCGATCGACATCAGGAGGAGAGCGGCTTTATTCAGGCCTTCAGCGTTCATCGGACACCCAGTTCTTCACGACGGTCGCAACGATTCTCGGGTCCTGCCGCGCAACCATGCGGGCGTAGTCGAGATTGCGATCGAATTTGGCTTTGTTGCTTTCATGACCGAGGAGACTGACCTCGGCATCCTTTTCTTCTTCGTCCTTCTTCTCGCCGTCCATCGTGGGGCCGTCGAGCAGCGAAAGTTCGTCCGGTGCGCCAGCGAGCGTCGGCGCGATTTCGGGCGGCGGCGGGAAGGCGCGCTTCATCGCCGGCTTCACCATGCTGAAGTACAGGAACAGTGCGACGATGCCGATGCCCACGTACTTCGCCAGCGAGATGCCGCGCGCAATCATGTCGGGCGTGCGCCACCACGGCACGTCCGGCGTCATGTTCAGGTCCGACGAGAACGCGCTGTTCACGACGTTGACCGAATCGCCGCGCTTCTCGTCGTAGCCCATCGCGTCCTTCACGAGCTGCTGCACTTGCGCGAGCTTGTCGGCGGCGAGCGGCGTCATCGTGACGTTGCCCTTCGCATCGACCTTCTTCTCGTAATTGACGACCACCGCCACCGAAAGACGCTTGATGCCGCCCGTCGCCTGCTCGAAGTGGCGCACGGTGCGATCCACTTCGTAGTTCGTCGTCGTGTCCTTGCGCTGGTTTTGCGGCGTGGACTTCGTGGCGGCCGCGCCGGATGCGGCGGCGTCGATCGGTGCCGATGCCGCTTGCGGCGGCTGATTCGACAGCGCGCCCGGCACGCCCGTCGCACCGCTGCCCGACGTTTCGCTCGATTCGCTCGATTGCTGGCTGCGGATCGCCGTGCTTTGCGGATTCGCGTTCGGGCCATAGCTTTCGGCGGTCTGTTCGAGCTTGGAGAAGTCGATGTCCGCGCTGACTTGCGACCGCGCATTGCCGGCGCCGAAGAGCGGCGCGAGGATCGCGTCGATGCGCTTCTGCGTGTTGTGCTCGATCTGCTGCATGTACTTGAGCTGCGATGCGTCGAGGCCGCTTGCGGCGCTCTGGCTCGTGAGCAGGTTGCCGTCCTGATCGACGATGTTCACGTTCTTCACCGGCATGTCCGGCACGCCCGACGACACCATGTGCGCGATCGCGAGCACTTGCCCTTCGTCGAGCACGCGGCCGGGATAGAGGTTCACCATCACCGAGGCGGTCGGCAGTTCCTTGTCGCGCACGAAGACGCTCGGCTTCGGAATGGCGAGATGTACGCGCGCCGACTTCACCGACGAAATCGAACCGATGGTGCGTTCGAGTTCGCCTTCGAGCGCGCGCTGATAGTTGATCTGTTCCGCGAACTGGCTGATACCGAACTTCTGGTTGTCCATCAGTTCGAAGCCGACCGAGCCGTTTTTCGGCAAGCCCTGGCTCGCGAGACGCAGGCGCGTTTCGTGAACCTGCTCGGCCGGAACGAGGATGGCGCCGCCGCCTTCGGACAGCTTGTAGGGAATGTTGCCCTGCTGGAGCGCGGTAACGATTGCGCCGCCGTCCCGGTCCGACAGATTGCTGAACAGCACGCGATAGTCCGGCTGGCGCGACCACAACAGCAGCCCGGCGACGACCATCGCGAGCACGGCGACCGCGATGATCAGCGGCACGCGCGGGTTCGAGCGGAATTGCGAAAGCATCGGCACGCGCTGTGCAAAGCCGCCGAAATTACCGCCCGGAAGGCCCGCGCCCGCAGCGGCGCTGCCGGCCGCGCCAGGCTGCGCGCCGGCCAGGCCCATCCTGGCGTCGGGCGTAATCAAAGAGTTGTTGGGCGTTTCCATTTGGCGTCGATGCTCCGAATCTTGGCGTCTTCCTGTCGCCGCTGTTCGTCAGCGGTTAAGGAGTCTTTTCACGATGGGGATTATCCGCACAAGATTGCAAGTCGATTCGATGAATAGAGCCGGGTTTCCCCCGTTCTTCGGGCGGTTTGGAAACGCCCCCGCTGCTAATCTTTTTCAAACCTGGAAGAGGCTCCCGAGCGCCGCCCGGACACCCTTCTGTTCTTTGAGATAGCGTTGCAGTCACACGGAGTCAACATGAACTTTCCGATCAATCCGCTTTCCGCCGCGATGAGCGCCATCCAGTCGATGTCCGCGGAGGCGGCCGGCGGCGCGTCGGCGTCGGGCGCAGTCACCGGCGGGGTCTCCAAGGCACGCGGAAGCTCCGGCGCGGTCAGCGCGGGCAGTTTCGCGGATGCGCTGAAATCGTCGATCGACAAAATCAGCGACAACCAGACCAAGGCGCTCGGCGAAGCGCACGCGTTCGAAATCGGCGCGCCGAACGTCTCGCTCAACGACGTGATGGTCGACATGCAAAAGGCGAACGTCGGTCTCCAGTTCGGCCTGCAGGTCCGCAACAAGCTGGTGTCGGCGTACAACGACATCATGCAGATCTCCGTCTGACGCGTTCAGGCGCCGTCCGCGCGAGCCCGCCGTTTTGGCCCCGAAGCCTTGCGCCCTAAAGCTTTGCCGCGTTCCTCCGATAACCCCGATAACAGCACGGCGAACGATGGTTCGCTCGCGAGAGCGGGCAGCGCCTTCGTGATTTCCGCCGGCACCGATTTCTTGCCGGACACGCAACGGGCGTCCGGACGGGCGGCGAGGGCCGCGCGGGCATTGCATTCAGGGAGAGCCATCGATGTATTCGCAGGGACAGGCGGGAGCCAACGCATATGCGCGCGTCGGCGTTCAGACGGGCGTGATGGGAGCCAGCCCGCACCGGCTCATCGTGATGCTTTATCAGGGCGCGAGGCAGGCCATTGCGCAGGCGCGGATGCATCAGCAGCAGAACAACATCGGCGCACGCGGAGCGGCGATCGGCAAGGCGATCAACATCGTCGAAAGCGGCTTGCAGCAGGCGCTCAACAAGGAAGCGGGCGGCGAAATCGCGCAGCGGCTGGACGCGCTGTACTCGTACATGACGCGCCGGCTTCTGGAAGCGAACCTGAAGCAGGACGAGAAGATGCTCGTTGAAGTCGACGACTTGCTCGCGACGCTCGAGGAAGCGTGGGTTGGAATTGGACCGGAAGTGGCGCAGATGACCGCGGCAGCCGTCTGAACGGAAGTGGCGGGCGACTGCCAGAGAAGAATGAAAACCACACAAGAATACTTCGCTCACTACGAAGCCATCGCCGCGCTTTCCGCCCAGATGCTGGTGGCGGCGCGCGAAGGCGAATGGAGCGAACTAAAGGCGATGCAGGGCGTGTATCGCGGCTTGGTCGACCAGTTGCAGGAGACGGATGCCGGCTCGGAGCTCGACGAAAGCGCCCGGGCGCGCAAGCTGGACCTGGTGAAGAAGATTCTCGCCGACGACGCCGCCATTCGCGATCTGAGCTCGCCGAGTCTCGCGCGCTTGTCGGCGCTATTCACGGTCAACAGCACGGCGCGCGTTCTGAAGAAGATGGTCGGACTGCGTTGAACGACGCGCCGCGCGATTGAGCGGACGCACTTGAGGATTTCGGCATGACAGGACTCGACTCCACGCTGGCGGCGCTGCTTGCGAGCCGCACCGACCTCGTCCTGTCCGCGATCCGCGCGGCCGATGGCGTCAACGGCGCGGCCGGCGCCGCCGCTGGCCGGACGACCACGCAAGCGGACACATCGCATTCCGTCGATGCGCCAGTCACGCCCGCATCGGTTGCGGCGAACGCGGCGGCGTCGGCGAAAACCGAGCTTTCAGAAGTCGCGCGCACGCTCGACGTGATCTCCCGGCTGGGCGGTGCAGCGCCCGCCGTGCTCGGCGATACGCCTCTATGGCCGACGCCTCCGCGCCCTGCAAGCGCGTTCGCCGCGCTCACGACCGGCCTTTTCGATACCGCTTTCTCTTCCAACGCAGCCGCCGTCGCCGCAGCGCGCGCCGCGAGCCTGAACTTGCCGCCGCTGCCGGCTTCGGTGCTCGCGGGAGAGCTGGCGAAGACCGTCGGCGAGAGCGGGCTCTTTTACGAATCGCATCTCGCGCAGTGGCTGGCGGGGCAGCGCAGCGCGGCGTCGCTCGGCAACGAGCCGCAGGCGCACGTCGATTCCCGCTCGGCGCCGCTCGACTTCGCCGACGATTTCCACTCCGCCCCCGATATTCCCGACACGCCCCCGCCGATGCCCGCGCGCCCCGTCGCGATGCCGCAGACGCCGCAGCAGGCGGCCGCGCTCGCGGCGTCGGTGCGGGATGCGCCGCCTTCCGTGCTGTCGAATTCGCAGACGGCGAGCCCTGCCCCGTCCATGGCTGCGCAGCCGGGATCGCATGAATCGGCGGTTCAGGCGTCGGTGACGGCGGGCATTCATCCCGCGACGCTCGATGTCGTGCGCCAGCAACTCGACGTGCTCGCCAACGGACAGTTCCGCTGGCAGGGCGAGGCGTGGCCGGGCACGCGCCTCGAATGGGAAGTGAGCCGTGAGCCGCGCGACGCCCGCACGCCCGAATCGCCCGCCGACGATCGCGCCTGGCGCACCCGTGTGACGCTTTCGCTGCCCGCGCTCGGCACGGTGGACGCGGAACTGGTGCTGACCGGCGAGCAGCTCGCGGTGCGCATCCGGACGAGCGATCGCGGCGCGAGCCGCCTGGCGTCGGAGGGCGCGGCGTTCGCGCGTCAGCTCGATGCGGCGGGCATCGCGCTGGCGTCGTTTTCCGTGCGTGCGACGGACGGTTCGGCGGACATCGATTTGGGCGAGCACGAGGCAAGCACGAAGCCGGTGCGCTCGCCGCTCGAGCATTTATTCCGCAGCGACGGAGCTTCGGCATGAGCACGCCCTACAGCCGCAAGCAGGCGACGGCGCTGACCTACGATTCCGCGAATCGCGAGACGACGCCGCGCGTCGTCGCGAAGGGTTACGGGCTCGTCGCGGAAATGATCGTGCAGCGCGCGAAGGAAGCGGGCGTGTACGTTCACGATTCGCCGGAAATGGTGTCGCTGCTGATGCAGGTCGATCTGGACGCGCATATTCCGCCCGCGCTTTATCAGGCGGTGGCGGAATTGCTGTCGTGGGTTTACCGGCTGGAGAACGAGGAGCCGATCCGGGAAGCGGGGCGGACGATCCGCTGACGGCGGCTGCACCGTTGCGCGCTACCCCGCAAACGCCCGCGCCACGATCCCCTCATGATCGAAGCGCGCCGGCAACGTCCCATACACCCGCCCGGTATCGCCGCGCGCATCGCCGAGCCGCGTGTCGATAAAAGCCTGCGCCACGTCCGCCGGCGCATGCCGCGCCATCAGCACGCCTTGCGCGCATAACGCCAGTCGCTGCGCAATGCCGCGCGCCGACGCTTCGCGGGACGCCGGATCGCCCGTCAGCATCGCGACGAGTCCCTGCAACGCCGCGCCAAGCGCCGGATGCCGCGCCGCAGTCTCGCGCCAGTCGTCGAAAAGCGCGTGCGCGGCGTCCTGTTCGCGCTCGAACGCGCGCAGCACGTCGAGGCACATCACATTGCCGGAGCCTTCCCAGATCGAATTGACCGGCGCTTCGCGATAGAAACGCGCCATCGGCCCGGTTTCGACGTAGCCGTTGCCGCCCCAGACTTCCATCGCCTCGCCGGTGAATTCGAGCGCGCGCTTGCACACCCAGAACTTCGCCGCGGGCGTCACGATGCGCCGCCACGCGCGCTCGTGCGGCGCGCTGCCCGCCGCCGCACTCTGCTCGAACGCGCCCGCGAGCCGCATGAACAGCAGCGTCGCCGCTTCCGATTCGAGCGCGAGGTCCGCCAGCACATTGCGCATCAGCGGCTGATCGACGAGCCGCGCGCCGAACGCGCTTCGATGCCGCGCATGATGAATGGCCTGCACGAGCGCCGCACGCATCAGTGCCGCGCTGCCGATCACGCAGTCGAGCCGCGTGAAGTTCGCCATCTCGATAATCGTCGGCACGCCGCGCCCTTCATCGCCGACCATCACACCGTAGGCATTAAAAAATTCGACTTCGCTGCTCGCATTCGAGCGATTGCCGAGCTTGTCCTTCAGCCGCTGCACGTGGACCGCGTTCTTGCGTCCGTCCGGCGCAAAGCGCGGCACGTAGAAACACGACAGCCCGCCTTCGTCGGCGGTGCGCGCGAGCACGAGATGCGCGTCGCATTGCGGCGCCGAGAAGAACCACTTGTGGCCGATGAGCCGATAGGCGCCGCCGCGCCCGCCGCCTCCATCGATGGCATGCGCACGCGTGCGATTGCTGCGCACGTCCGAGCCGCCTTGCTTCTCGGTCATGCCCATGCCGATCATCATCGAACGCTTGCCGGCTTCCAGCGGAATGTCGCGCGGATCGTGCTCGCGCGACAGCAACGGCCCCGCGAGCCGCGCATAAAGCGCCGGTTCGTTGCGCAAAACCGGAATGCTCGCGAAGGTCATCGTGATCGGACACAGCGACCCGGATTCGAGCTGACCGTGCAGGAAGTAGCCTGCGCAGCGCGCGGCCATCGAGCCGGCGCGCGCCTGCGGTTCGAACGGAAGCGCCTGCAGGCCCTCGTGACGCAGCCGCCGCAGCAACTCGTGCCACGCCGGATGAAATTCGATTGCGTCGATGCGCTCGCCGCGCGAATCGTGCGTCGCGAGTTCCGGCGCGTGGCGGTTCGCGAGGTCCGCGAGCGCGAGCACATCGGGCCGCGTGAGCGCGCGGCCATCGCGGGAAAGCGCGTCGGCATGCCACTGCGCGCCCTCGCGTTCGACGGCGGCGGCGAGCGCGCAATCGGCGGCGAAAGCGTCGTAATCGCAAAGCGGCGGCGCCTGGTTCGTCACGTGATGTGTCGCGCCGAAAGGGTGATCGTGTGCGCCGGCCAAGGGCGAATCCATGCGTCGGTCTCCGTCGTCGGTGACGCGGCAACGGCGCTGTCTTTTCCACGCGACACTCGCCCGGTCCATCGTCGCCATCTCGAATTCATCCATCATAGGCCGTGCTTTCGGGTGAGGTGTAGAGGCATCGCTCTCTTCAATCGGGCCGGGCGTGGCGGCGCGGTTGTCACAGATCGTCAACTTTTCTTGGGCGCAGTCTGAAAGCGTTGCGCGCTGAGAGAATTCCGATTGTTTAGGCGTCCACGCTGACTGGGTGTCGCGCGAACCTATAATCGGCTCGACTTGCCGGGCACGATCGCCCGCGCGACCACGCCTTTTCAGGAAGTAACCGCAATGAGCATGAACCTCAATCAATTGCTGCAGGGCGCTTTGAACGAAAGCGTGTTGCAGCAGCTTGCTTCACGCGTCGGCTGCACGCCGGAATCCGCCAAGCGCGTCATCTCGTTGTGCGGTCCTGCGCTCATCGGCTCGATGATGAACAAGGCGTCGTCGCTCGATGGCGCGCGCAACCTCTTCGCATCGGTCATGTCGCCGAGCGTGAACACGCATATCGCCGACGAACTGCCGCACTTCGTCGTCCATGACGAAGGCATGCAGTCGCTGCTGGCAACGGGTGCGTCGGTGGAAGGCGCGGTTGCGTCGCACGACAGCCTCAACTTGCTGAGTGAGCGCATCGCCGAGCACACCGGCGTCGCGGCGCGCGCGACCCGCACGCTGACGGGCGTTGTCGGGGCCACCATCCTCGGGCTGCTGAAACGCTACTTCACGCAGAACAACGGGCAGGTCGGCTCCTTGCCGACGCTGCTCGGGCATCAACTGCCCGTCGTGCGCGCAAACATGACGGACTCCTTCGCGCAGGCGCTCGGCCTCGGCTCCGTCGGCGCGTTTCTCGCGGGAGTGGCGTCGCGGCTGAAGGCGGTGTCGTCGCATCTGGAGCATCCGGCGACGCATGAAGCGGCGGCGTTCCCGATTCATAGCGATCGCCCGCCCGCGCCCGAAGCGGACGACGAAGCGAAAGACACGTCGGGCAAGCGCAAATGGCTGTGGGTCGCGAATGCGGCGGCGCTCGCGCTGTTCGCGGCGCTCGTCGCGCGTGGCTGCTCGACCGACGACAAGCCGAAGGAACAGGCCGCCGATGCGCAAGCAGACGCTTCGGCCGCGTCGGATTCCACGGCTGATTCGACCGCCGCGATCGCCGTGGATGCGTCCGCATCCGCGCCGGTTCAGGCTTCGATGCCGGCGCTGCCGGCCGGCAAGGACGCGGTGGCTTCTTTCACGGTCGACGCGTCCGGCGTGCCGACGCTCACCGCCAAGGTCGGCAGCGAGCAAGAGCGGCAGCGCCTGATCGCTGCATTGTCGTCCGCGCTCAGTGCAGACAAGTTCCACGCAAACTTGACGGTCGATCCGGACACGAAGCCGTCCGCGTGGATCGGCAAGCTCGACAAGCTGCTTCCCGTGCTGAAGCTGCCGGGCGCACGTGTGCGCATCGCGGGCGACAACATCGAACTGGAAGGCCCCGCCGCCGACGCGAAGTTCGGCTGGGCGGCCAAGCTGACGTCGCTGTTGGGCTCGGGCTGGCACATCGGTGCTGCGAAGGGCAGCGTCGATGCGCCGGCATCGGCTGCATCGGCTGCATTGGCTGCCTCCGCCGTTTCCGTCGCGGCGAACTCCGAAGCGTGCACCGCGCCGGCGATCGCCCGGACGCTGAATCTGCAGCCGATCAACTTCCGCATCGGCTCGAACACGCCTCCCGCCGCCGCGATGGCCGCGCTCGCCAAATCCGCCAAGACGCTCAAGGCGTGCGACGAACGCGTGTCGCCGATCAAGCTGGAGATCGCCGGCTATTCGGACAACACCGGCAGTGAGGCGTTGAACGTAGCGCTGTCGAAGAAGCGCGCGGAAGCGGTGCGTGCCTACCTGGTCAAGCACGGCATTCCGGCAAGTTCGCTCACGGCGCAAGGCTTCGGCGAAGCCAGCCCGGTCGCCAGCAACGCGACGCGTGCCGGACGCATGGCGAATCGCCGGATCGAGTTCCACGAAGTGCGTTAATTCGGCTTCCGGTTTCGTTCCCGTGCTGATTCACGCGCCGGACCGCTATTGGCGGTTCCGGCGCGTTTCGCTTTCAAGGCCGCGTTTCAGCGGCGTCCGCGGGCCAGGCCATCGGCCATGAAGTCCTGATCCAGATTCGCGGGCAAGGTTTCGCGCGCAACCTCGATCCAGGCGCGCGCCGCATGCGACAGATATCCGTTGCGCCGCCAGCCGACCGCCATGTCCCAGTGAATCTCGGGCGCGACCACCGGGCGGCAGGTAAACGCCTCCGTATCGAGGCGGCGGCAATACGGCGCGGGTAACAGCGCGATGCCGACGCCCGCCTGCACCAGCGCCGCCATGAAATCCCAATGCCCGCTGCGGCCGACGATCGTCGGCGAAAAGCCCGCCTCGCGGCAGGCGTGCAGCACGACATCGCTGAGCGCGAGGCTTTCCCCGTAAAACACGAACGGTTCGGCGGCGAGATCGGCGAGCGGCACTTCGTGCATGTCCTCCCAGCGCGAACCTTTCTGCGCGACGAGCCACAGCAGTTGGCGGCTGACGGGCAGCACGTCGAACATGTCGGTATCGACCGGCTGCAAGACGCCCCCCAGTTCGAGTTCACCTTCAATCAACGCGGCTTCGATGGCTTTCGATCCGCGCTCGAACAGTTTCAGCTCGACTTTCGGATACCGCTGCCGAAACGCCGCGATGGCGGGCGTGAAAAGCGAGCCGCCCATCGGCGGAATGCCGATGGTGAGCGCCCCGCGACCGAAGGTGCCCAGGTCGTTCAGTTCGGCTTCGAGCCGCGCATGAGCCGCGAGCACTTCGATGCCGCGCTGATACACGATCTGCCCCGCATCCGTCAGCACCATCTGCCGGCCCTCGCGCAGCAGCAGCGGCGAGCCGACCTCGTCTTCCAGCGCCTTCACCATTTTGCTGATCGTCGGCTGCGTGACGAACATGTGCTCGGCCGCCGTCGTGAAGCTCTTCTGCTTCACCACTTCGATGAAGTAACGCAGTGCACGCAATTCCATCGCAGCCTCCGGATTCCAGATCGGAATGATGCGAATAATTTTAAGTCATTTTTTTTATGGAAAGGCAGCCCATATACTCGGACTCAAGGTTAACCCTAGTCATTCTTCTACCGGAATACGCCATGTCCGCCGTCCTTTCGAATCAAACGCCCGTAATGAACGCCCGCGCCAGCGCCGCGCGGTTCGTTCGCGTGGCGGTGCAATCGGCGGGCATTGCCGCAATCTGGTTCGCTGCGGACTTCGTCGCGCGCACGCTGGCGTTGCCGGTGCCGGGCAGTGTGGTCGGTTTGGTCGCGCTGCTGATCCTGCTGATGAGCGGCGGCATCGCACCGCGCTGGGTCAAGGCCGGCGCGGACTGGCTGCTCGCCGACATGCTGCTGTTCTTCATCCCGGCGGCGGTCGCCGTCGTGCAATACGGCGGGCTGTTCAAGGAAGACGGCTGGCGGCTCGCGCTGGTCGTCGTCGGCGGGACGCTGATGGTGATGGTCGCCGTCGCCTTCGCCGTCGACCGCGCGGCACGGCTCGAGCGGCGTCTTGCGCTGCGGCGCGCGCTTGGCGCCCGCCACGCGGCGCGTGCGTGATCGGCGACCAAGCGACGATGAGCCACTTCTACGCTTCCCTTTTCGGTGACGACGCCGGCCGGCTGATCGCGGCGGGGTGCTTCGTGCTGACCGTCGCGCTGTACTTCGCGTCGAAGCGCCTGTACGCGCGCTACAAAAGCCCGTGGCTTACGCCGCTTCTGGCGGTCCCGGCGGTGCTCGCGCTGATCGTCGTGACAGCGCGCATCCCGTATTCGGTCTATTTCGCCGACACGCGCTGGCTGATGTGGCTGCTCGGTCCCGCGACCGTCGCGTTCGCGGTGCCGATCTACGAATATCGCGCGTTGCTCAAGCGTCACTGGATTTCGCTCACGGTCGGCGTGACGGTCGGGATTCTCGTGGGCGTCGGCGGATCGCTCGCGCTCGCAAAGCTGCTGCATCTGTCGCCGGAATTGCAGCGCAGCCTCGCGACGCGCTCGGTTTCGACGCCGTTCGCGCTCGCCGTGTCCGACAAGATTCACGCTTCCAGGGATCTCACCGCGCTTTTCGTGATCGCGACGGGCGTATGCGGCATGCTGTTCGGCGAACTCGTGCTCGCGCTGGTGCCGCTGCGCACGCGGCTCGCACGCGGGGCATTGTTCGGCGCAGCGGCGCACGGCGTCGGCACCGCGAAAGCGCGCGAATTGGGGAGCGAAGAGGGCGTCGTCTCCAGTCTCACGATGATGATCGCGGGCGTCGTCATGGTGCTGCTCGCGCCCTTGCTGCAAGTGTTGCCGTTCTAAGCGAACGCGCGACAAAATCGGCGCATCAAGAGCCAAACCATCTCATAAGACTTTGCTACAATCGACCTTCGCCCCCGAGGAGCGTTGCGACGGACGGTTCGCTGAAAAGCACCATCTGCCAGGCTCGGAGGCATTCAATCCGGACGGTTCGAAGGCGCTTCAGCACTGAACGCGCACGCAGAGCCACCGCATTCGAACGGCGCTCACGTCAACATTTCTAGTCTTTTTAGAAAAGGAGGGCGTGATGAACGCCGCAGTTCTCGATTCCCAAAACACCAAGGATTTCGTCGTCGCCGACATGTCGCTCGCCACATGGGGCCGCAAAGAGCTCGACATCGCCGAGACGGAAATGCCGGGCCTCGTGCAGATCCGCGAAGAGTACAAGGTGCAGCAGCCGCTGAAGGGCGCGCGCGTCGCCGGTTCGCTGCACATGACCATTCAGACCGGCGTGCTGATCGAAACGCTGAAGGCGCTGGGCGCGGACGTGCGCTGGGCGTCGTGCAACATCTTCTCGACGCAGGACCACGCTGCCGCCGCGATCGCCAATGGCGGCACGCCGGTGTTCGCGTTCAAGGGCGAATCGCTCGACGAGTACTGGGAATTCTCGCACCGCATTTTCGAATGGCCGAATGGCGAATTCGCCAACATGATCCTCGATGACGGCGGCGACGCAACGCTGCTGCTGATCCTCGGTTCGAAGGCGGAGAAGGATCGCTCGGTGATCGCCAAGCCGGCGAACGAGGAAGAAGTCGCGTTGTACAAGTCGATCGAGCGCCATCTCGACGCCGATCCGACGTGGTACTCCACGCGCCTTGCGCACATCCAGGGCGTGACCGAAGAAACGACGACGGGCGTGCATCGCCTGTATCAGATGGAGAAGGAAGGGCGTCTGCCGTTCCCGGCTATCAACGTCAACGATTCGGTCACGAAGTCGAAGTTCGACAACCTGTATGGCTGCCGCGAATCGCTCGTGGACGGCATCAAGCGCGCAACCGACGTGATGATCGCCGGCAAGATCGCGGTCGTGGCCGGCTACGGCGACGTGGGCAAGGGCTGCGCGCAATCGCTGCGCGGTCTGGGCGCGACCGTGTGGATCACCGAAATCGATCCGATCTGCGCGCTGCAGGCGGCGATGGAAGGCTATCGCGTGGTCACGATGGAATACGCCGCCGACAAGGCCGACATCTTCGTGACGGCGACGGGCAACTACCACGTTATCAACCACGATCATATGAAGGCGATGCGCAACAACGCGATCGTCTGCAACATCGGCCACTTCGATTCGGAAATCGACGTTGCGTCCACGCGCCAGTACACGTGGGACAACATCAAGCCGCAGGTCGATCACATCATCTTCCCGGACGGCAAGCGCATCATTCTGCTGGCCGAAGGGCGTCTCGTGAATCTGGGCTGCGCGACGGGCCATCCGTCGTTCGTGATGTCGAACTCGTTCACGAACCAGACGCTCGCGCAGATCGAACTCTTCACGCGTGGCGACCAGTACGAAAACAAGGTCTACGTGCTGCCGAAGCAACTCGACGAGAAGGTCGCGCGCCTGCACCTCGGCCGTATCGGCGCGGAACTGACCGTGCTGTCGGATGAGCAGGCCGGCTATATCGGCGTAGAAAAGAACGGTCCGTTCAAGCCGAACCACTACCGCTATTAATCGGACGCGGCGGCTGTCGCGCGCGGGCGCCTCGTGCATCCGCGCGCCGTTGCGCCTAACGACGACCATCCCGGAGAACCTCGATGACCGTGCTGCTGACATGGCTGATCAATGCGCTCGCGCTGTTGATCATCACATATCTGGTGCCGTCGATTCACATACGCAGTTTCGGCACGGCCCTCATCATCGCGGTCGTGCTGGGGCTGATCAACGCGGTGCTGCGCCCGATCCTCATCGTCCTGACGCTGCCGGTCACCGTCCTCACGCTCGGCCTCTTCATCCTCGTGGTGAATGCGCTGTGCTTCTGGCTGTGCTCGTCCTTGCTGAAGGGCTTCGAAGTATCGGGATTCTGGTCCGCGTTCTTCGGCTCGATTCTGTACAGCATCGTCTCGTGGCTGCTGTCGGCGCTCATCTTCGGGCAGCGCAACTTCGGGTAGCCGCCGCGCTTCCCGCGCACACACCAACATGAAACCGATCGAACTCTCATTCGAGTTTTTCCCGCCGAAGACGCAGGAAGGCGTGGACAAGTTGCGGGCTTCGCGCGCGCAACTGGCGAAGCTCTCGCCGAAGTTCGTCTCCGTGACCTTCGGCGCGGGCGGCTCCACGCAGCAAGGCACGCTCGACACCGTGCTCGAAATGGCGGCGGAAGGCTTCGAGGCGGCGCCGCATCTTTCGTGCATCGGCTCGTCGAAGGAAAGCCTGCGGGCGATTCTCGGCGCGTATCGCGAGCACGGCATTCGCCATATCGTCGCGCTGCGCGGCGATCTGCCTTCGGGCATGGGCGAAGTCGGCGAACTGCGCTATGCGTCGGAGCTCGTGGCATTCATCCGCCAGGAGCACGGCGACTGGTTCCACATCGAAGTGGCCGCGTATCCGGAGTTTCATCCGCAAGCGCGTTCGCCGCGCGCCGATCTCGAGAATTTCGCGCGCAAGGTGAAAGCGGGCGCGAACGCCGCGATCACGCAGTACTTCTTCAACGCCGACGCGTACTTCGAGTTCATCGACGAAACGAAGAAGCTCGGCGTCGATGTGCCGATCACGCCGGGCATCATGCCGATCACGAACTTCTCGCAACTGATGCGCTTCTCCGACATGTGCGGCGCAGAAGTGCCGAAGTGGATCGCGCGCCGGCTGGAAAGCTATGGCGACGATCGCGAGTCGATTCGCGCGTTCGGTCTCGACGTGGTGACGGGCTTGTGCCGCCGTCTCGTCGATGAAGGCGCGCCGGGCCTGCATTTCTATACGTTGAACGGTGCGGCCGCGACGAAGACGATCTGCGAGCGGCTCGGCTTCGGCAAAGCCTGATTTTTCGTTGTTTGCATCACCCGCGCGGCGCTCGCCGCGCGGTTCTTCTTCTCTCCCGCATCAACGCATCCCGCCACACGCCTTTGCTCCTTCCGAAACTGGGGAAAACCGCGTATCGGCGTCATATTTGTTCGTGCTAGTGTTGCGCCCGGTTTTTTCGTCCGCTAACAAGGCGGAGGACGCGATCAAGTAAGATCGCGCTACGCTGGCCAGAAGCCGGCACTGACCTGGAGGAAACATGAAGAAAACTGGCCTGTTGCGAGCCGCCCGCTTGTCGGCGCTCATGGGCGCTGTCGCTACGGCAACGCTGTTCGCGGCGAGCGCTGCGAACGCGGCAATCCCGAACAAGACACTGATTTACTGCTCCGAAGGCAGCCCCGCCGGTTTCGATCCCGCGCAATACACCACAGGCACCGATTTCACCGCCAACACGTTCACCGTGTATAACCGCCTCGTCGAATTCGAGCGCGGCGGCACGAAGGTCGAACCGGGTCTCGCCGAAAAGTGGGAAGTCTCGTCCGATGGCCTGACTTACACATTCCATCTGCGCCACGGCGTGAAGTTCCAGACGACGTCGTACTTCAAGCCGACGCGCGAATTCAACGCGGACGACGTGCTCTTCACGTTCAACCGCATGCTTGATGCGAACCATCCGTTCCGCAAGGCGTACAACGTGCAGTTCCCGTACTTCACGGACCTTGGCCTCGACAAGCTGATCGCGAAGATCGACAAGGTCGATCCGTACACCGTCAAGTTCACGCTGAAGGAAGTGAGCGCACCGTTCATCCAGAACATGGCGATGGAATACGCGTCGATTCTCTCGGCGGAATACGCGGACAAGCTGCTGAAGGACGGCAAGGCCTCCGACATCAATCAGTATCCGCTCGGCACGGGCCCGTTCATTTTCCGCAGCTATACGAAGGACGCGACCATTCGCTTCGATGGCAATCCGGACTACTGGAAGCCGAACGCGGTGCAGATCTCGAAGCTGATCTTCTCGATCACGCCGGATGCCGCCGTGCGGGTGCAGAAGCTGAAGAGCAACGAATGCCAGGTGATGAGCTATCCGCGCCCCGGCGACATTTCGGCGCTGAAGTCGGCATCGAACGTGGACACGCCGTCGCAGGCCGGCTTCAACGAAGGTTACGTCGCCTATAACGTGACGAAGAAGGACCTCGGCAACGCCGACGTTCGCCGCGCGCTCGACATGGCCATCAACAAGAAGGCGATCATCGATTCCGTGTATCAGGGCGCGGGCCAGGCGGCCACCGCACCGATGCCGCCGACGCAGTGGTCCTACGTCAAGAACCTGAAGACGAACCCGTACGACACCGCCAAGGCCAAGGAACTGCTCTCGAAGGCAGGCTTCCCGAACGGTTTCGAGATCACGCTGTGGGCCATGCCCGTGCAACGCGCCTATAACCCGAACGCTCGCTTGATGGCCGAAATGATCCAGGCCGACTGGGCGAAGATCGGCGTGAAGGCGAATATCGTGTCCTACGAGTGGGGCGAGTATCTGAAGCGCGCACACGCGGGCGAACACGATGCGCTGCTGATCGGCTGGACCGGCGACAACGGCGATCCCGACAACTGGCTCGGCACGCTGCTCGGCTGCGATGCCGTGAAGGGCAGCAACTTCTCGAAGTGGTGCTACAAGCCGTTCGACGATCTCGTCGTGAAGGGCCGCTCGACCACCGATGTCGCCGCGCGCACGAAGGCCTACACCGACGCGCAGCAGATCTTCGCGCAACAACTGCCGTTCTCGCCGATCGCGCATTCGACCGTCTATCAGCCGGTCAGCAAGAAGGTGACGAACATGAAGATCGAGCCGCTCGGCTACGTGCGCTTCGATGGCGTCGGCATGCAGTAATCTGCTGACGGAACGCTTTTTGCACTAGACGATAATCAGTCGCAACAGGGCCGGCGGCGCGGATCGAAACGATCCGGCCGCCGGTTACGTATTTACCCCACGAACGATATCAAAGGGCGATCATGTTCCGATTCGTTTTGCGACGCATAGGAATGGTGATACCGACGTTCATCGGCATTACGATTCTCGCGTTCGCGCTCATCCACCTGATCCCGGGCGATCCCATCGAAGTGATGATGGGCGAGCGGGGCGTGGACCCGGCGATGCACGCCGAAGCCATGAAGCGCCTGGGGCTGGACCAGCCGCTTCCGCTCCAATATCTCACTTACGTCGGCCATGCATTGAAGGGCGATCTCGGCACGTCCATCATCACGAATACGAGCGTGATGGGCGAGTTTCTGGCGCGCTTTCCGGCCACGGTCGAACTGTCCATTTGCGCGATGATCTTCGCGCTCGTCGTCGGCCTGCCGGCTGGCGTGGCGGCGGCGCTCAAACGCGGCACGGTCGTCGATCACAGCGTCATGGGCACCGCGCTCACCGGCTATTCCATGCCGATCTTCTGGTGGGGCTTGATCCTCATCATGTTCTTCTCCGCGAAGCTCGGATGGACGCCCGTGTCGGGACGCATCGCGGTGGAGTACGACATTCCGCACGTCACGGGCTTCATGCTGATCGACTCGCTCTTCTCGACCGATGAAGGCGCGTTCACGTCGGCGTTGTCGCATCTGATCCTGCCGACCATCGTGCTCGGCACGATTCCGCTTGCGGTCGTCGCGCGCATGACGCGCTCGTCGATGCTCGAAGTGCTGCGCGAGGACTACATCCGCACGGCGCGCGCGAAGGGCTTGTCGCCGTTGCGCGTGGTCGTCGTGCATGCGCTGCGTAACGCGCTCATTCCGGTGGTCACCGTCATCGGCTTGCAGGTCGGCACGCTGCTCGCGGGTGCGGTGCTGACCGAGACGCTGTTCTCGTGGCCGGGCGTCGGCAAGTGGCTGATCGACGCCATTTCGAGGCGCGACTATCCGGTCGTGCAGGGCGGCATTCTGATGATCGCATCGCTCGTGATCGTCGTGAATCTGGTCGTCGATCTGCTCTACGGCGTGTTGAATCCGCGCATTCGCCATACTCGCTGAGGACACACGAATGGCTGACGTTCAAAACAATCTCCCGCCCGGTGCGCTGACGCCGCCGTCCGGCCGCATGGTCGCGGCGCGCGAGTTCTGGGCGAACTTCTCGCGCAATCGCGGCGCCGTCGTGGCGGGCGTCATCGTCATTGCGCTCATGCTGGTGGCGATCTTCGCGCCGCTGATCGCGCCGCATAGCCCGATCGAGCAATACCGCGACTATGTGAAGATCCCGCCCGCGTGGCTCGAAGGCGGCAATCGCATGTTCCTGCTCGGCACCGACGAAGCGGGCCGCGACATTCTCTCGCGTCTGATGTACGGCGCGCGGCTGTCGTTCTGGATCGGCTTCGTGTCGGTGGTGCTCGCGCTGATTCCGGGCGTCGTGCTCGGTCTGATGGCCGCGTTCTTCAACTGGCTCGATACGCCGATCATGCGCGTGATGGACGTGCTGCTCGCGCTGCCGTCGCTGCTGCTCGCGGTCGCTGTCGTGGCGATCATCGGGCCGGGGCTCGTCAACACGATGCTCGCCATCGCGATCGTCGCGCTGCCGGGTTATGTGCGCCTCACGCGCGCATCGGCGCTCGGCGAATTGCAGAAGGAATACGTGACGGCATCGCGCGTCGCGGGTGCGGGCACCGTGCGGCTCATGTTCTCGCAAGTGCTGCCGAATTGCGCCGCGCCGCTCATCGTGCAGGCGACGCTTGGTTTCTCGTCCGCGATTCTCGATGCCGCCGCGCTCGGCTTCCTCGGCCTCGGCGTGCAGCCGCCGGCTGCGGAGTGGGGCGCGATGCTGGCATCGGCGCGCGATTACATCGAAAGCGCATGGTGGATCGTGACGATGCCCGGTCTTTCGATTCTGATCTCGGTGCTCGTCATCAACCTGCTCGGCGACGGGCTGCGCGATGCGCTCGATCCGAAACTGAAACGGATGGGATGACATGAACGATCTATTGACTATCCGTAACCTGCAGGTGACCTTCGGCGGCACGCAGGCCGTCGATCGCATCAGCCTGTCGGTGGCGCCGGGCGAAGTGGTCGGCGTCGTCGGCGAATCCGGCTCGGGCAAGAGCGTCACGATGATGGCGCTGATGGGCCTCATCGATGCACCCGGCAAAGTCACCGCCGATCAGGTCACGTTCGACGGCAAGGACTTGCTGAAGGCGTCGGCGCGCGAGCGTCGAAGGATCATCGGCAAGGACATCGCCATGGTGTTTCAGGACGCGCTCACGAGCCTGAACCCGAGCTATACCGTCGGCTATCAGATCAAGGAAGTGCTGAAGCTGCACGAAGGATTGCGCGGCGATGCCTTGCACAAGCGTGCGCTGGAGCTGCTCGATCAGGTCGGCATTCCGGATGCAAAAAGCCGCATCGATGCGTTCCCGCATCAGATGTCGGGCGGCATGAACCAGCGCGTGATGATTGCGATGGCGGTCGCGTGCAATCCGAAGCTGCTGATCGCCGACGAGCCGACCACCGCGCTCGACGTGACCATTCAGGCGCAGATCATGGAACTGCTCGTGCGCCTGCAGAAGGAACGCGGCATGGCGCTCGTGCTGATTTCGCACGATCTCGCGGTGGTGTCGGAAGTGGCGCAACGCGTGGCGGTGATGTACGCGGGCGAGATCATCGAAACGAATCATGTGCCGGCGATTTTCAGCGAGCCGCATCATCCGTACACCGAAGCGCTGCTGGCCGCGATTCCCGAGCATAGCCGCGGCGCGGCGCGTCTCGCGGCGCTGCCGGGCATGGTGCCGGGACGGGACGATCGGCCAAGCGGGTGTCTGTTTGCGCCGCGCTGCAAGTATGCCGTCGATGACTGCTGGAAGGGCCGGCCGCATCTGTATCAACTCGACTGGAACGATCCTGCGGTGCGTGCGCGCTGCATCAAGCCGCTCAATGTCGCAAGCGATGTGAAGCAGGCGGTGCGCGCGGAGCGTGAGGCACAGATCGTCGGGGAGGGCGCGCGATGAACGCGATACCGAAGGAACTCAATCAGGACATCGTGCTGGCCGCCGACAAGCTCACGAAGCATTACTCGGTCAAGCGCAGCATGTTCACGCAGGGCACGGTGAAGGCGCTGAACGGCGTGTCGTTCGAATTGCGGCGCGGGCGCACGCTCGCGGTCGTCGGCGAATCGGGATGCGGCAAGTCCACGCTTGCTCGCCAGTTGACAATGATCGAAGCGCCGACGTCGGGCCGCCTTTTGATCGACGGCGAAGACGTGGCCGGCGCGAGCAAGGCGAAGATCGCGGATTTGCGCCAGCGCGTGCAGATGGTGTTTCAAAACCCGTTTGCATCGCTGAATCCGCGCAAGACGGTGGAGCAAACGCTCGGCGAGCCGCTCGCGATCAACACGAAGCTCTCGTCGACGGAACGGGCGGAACGTATCGCGAAGATGATGCGCACCGTTGGCCTGCGGCCCGAACATGCGTCGCGTTATCCGCACATGTTCTCGGGCGGACAGCGTCAGCGCGTGGCAATTGCGCGGGCGATGATTCTCGATCCGCAGATTCTCGTGGCCGACGAACCGGTGTCGGCGCTCGACGTGTCGATTCAGGCGCAGATTCTCAATCTCTTCATGGATTTGCAGCAGGAGTTCGGCACGAGCTACGTGTTCATCTCGCACAATCTTTCGGTGGTGGAGCATATCGCCGACGACGTGATGGTGATGTACTTTGGCGGCATTGCGGAGCTGGGCGACAAGAAGACGATCTTCGCGAATCCGCGACATCCGTACACGCGTTCTCTCATGTCCGCGACGCCTGCGTTGTTCGAAGAGGATCGGCGCATCAAGATCAAGCTGCAGGGCGAGATGCCGTCGCCGCTGAATCCGCCGTCGGGCTGCACGTTCCATCAGCGCTGCCCGTATGCGATCGAGCGATGCCGGGTGGAAGAACCGGCGCTGCGTGTCGTCGATGGCCGCCAGGTGTCGTGTCATCGCGCCGAGGAGGTCGGTGAAGCCGAAGCCTGAATCGCGGGTGGCGCGCCGGTTGATCGACCGGACGCGCCGCTTCGTGTCCTGTGGCATGGCGCTGCTCGCGCGGCGCGCTGGCGTCGTGGCGTACGCGATGGCGCTGTTATTCGCGTTGTCGACGGTGGCGTTCGCGGTCACGGGATCGCGCAGTCCGCCCGGCGGCACGCCTCAACCCGCGGGCGATGCAAGCGCGACGGAGGTTCCGGCATCGGCTGCACCGCCCGCGACGCCGGCTCGGGTCGTTCCAGTCGACCGCTCCGACGGCACGACGGCAAGCGGGCCGGTGCGCGCGGAACCGGCGCGCATGCCGTTCTATGTCGCCACGAAAGGCGCGACGACGATCTATCTGCTCGGCACGTTGCACGTCGGTTTTCCGACCGACTATCCGCCTGAACAGCCTTTTCGCAAGCCGATCCTCGCGGCGCTGTATGCATCGCCGACACTGGCGCTCGAAATTTCCCCCGACGAACTGCTGCTCTCCCAGGACGATGTGAACCGCTATGGCATGTGCCGCAGCGAATGTCTGATCGACTATTTGCCCGATTCGATGTGGAAGAAGGTCGAGGCGCGCATGCGCGGCAATCCTGTCGCGCTGAAGAATTTGCGGCATACAAGGCCGTGGCTTGCGTCGATGCTGATTCAGACGTACGACACGCTCAAGGCCGGGTTTCAGAGCGAGTACGGCACGGAGGCGCAGTTGCAGAATGTTTATCTGCGCGTGCGCGGAAGGATTGTTGGTCTCGAGACGCTGAACGAGCAGATATCGACGTTCACGCATCTATCGTCGGCGCAGCAGCGGGAGATGCTGGCGCAGGATCTCGTGCAAACCTCGGCGGAGAATATCGCCGATGTGAAAGAGCTGCATCGGCTGTGGCGTATCGGCGATGCGGATGCGTTGAAGGCCTGGGACGATGCGAAGAGCTCGAAGCTGGCGCGGTCGAAGGCGCTGGCGGCGCAGGTGGATAACCGCGTGGTGTATGAGCGGAATCGGCGGTTTGTGCAACGGATCGTGGGGCTGGCGGCGCCCGATCGGCCGGTGTTTGTGGCGATCGGGGCGTTGCATCTTGGTGGCGAGCGCGGGGTGCTGGAGTTGTTGAGGAGGAGGGGGTTTGTGGTGGTTCCCGGGTAGCTTCTCGAGATGTCTTTCCGGCCTTGGCGATCAGCCGCTCGTCTGGGCAAACCAGCATCCACCGCTTTGAAAGGCGATAGACGCGCGATGCATTGTCGCAATTGGATAGCCCTAGCGCGCCCAACAGCCGAGGTTTGGCGATTTAGCTGTACGCTCGGTTGAGAAGTGCGCCGGTAAGCATAGCAGCGAACTTCACGTTGGTAACGAGATAGCGCTTCCACATCCGGCGTGGCTCCTGAATTACACGAAACAGCCATTCGAGACCGCTTCGCTGCATCCAGACCGGCGCTCGACGAACTTTCCCGGCGATTACGTCGAACGTTCCACCCACGCCCATGACGAAATCGACACCGAGGTCATCCTTCCAGCGCTCAATGAACGTCTCTTTCTTAGGCGATGTAATGGCCACGAACAAGAGTCGCGCACCCGAACTGCGAATCGCATCAACGGCAGCTTTCTCGTTGTCCCAGAAGTATCCGTTACTGCATCCTGCGACCTGAAGTCCACGATGCTTCTCCAGCACGCGTTCTACCGTTTTTGCTACCACTACATCCGTCGCGCCAAGCAGATAGACCGGCCATTTGCGGTCAGCAGCGGTTGCCAGCAAGCGATCGAACAGATAGATTCCCGCGACACGCTCCGGTACGGCGTGTCCTAGAAGACGCGCCCCCCAGACAACGCCCATTCCATCAATATTGATGAGGTCGCATGCTTGAACTGAGTCGGCAAGTTCCCGGTCTCGCTTCATATGGACGAGCTTGGAAACGTTGACAACAGCGTGCTGTGTGAAGTCTCTTCTCTCTATGCGCTCGGCAAGAAGCGACACCGTTTCTTCCATCGTCCCGGCATGCATCGGGAACCCTAAAAAATTGAAAAGCCTCATTGATTGCCTTCGTGCACGTTAATGTCTGATGGAGCCTTCCCTTTCGCCCCGCGAGAAGAATGCAGAGACCGATCGGCCCCGATGCGCTCTTTGATCACCAAGGGACCGAAGTCGATGGTTCTCACGTCGACGTCGGTCGGATCGCGCTTCCACCGAGCCTTATAGATGCCCAGCTTAAAATACGCGCCGTCATCTCCGCGGTACGCGTTAGGAACGCCTTCTATCGAGAACACCTTTTTTTCGTTATAAAATAGTTCTGTCTTCGATGCCGCTCCAGTAGGATCAGGAACGTATATCAATGTCCACGTCACTGTATTGCCGCGGTCAAACATAGGCGCGCCGAACAAACGAGTGACATAGTCCTGTCTGTGCTCAGTACGACTATGTACTTCATACTGGCCACCACCTGAAATAAACAATGCAAATGGCGGATATCCGGCAGCCGGTCCCTGATGTATTTGTGCAATAACTTCGTCTTGCTTACTGTCGAATTGATAGTCATCCGGGATCCGCATTTGCCACTGCACGACATATTCGCGGCCTTGGATGAAATGCAGAAAGCCTCCAAAAGATATTTCGGCCCTGGGCGTCCCGTTTGCAACGCCCGTGTAATCTGTTTCGCGGGCTATTTGCGCTCGCAGAACTTTCTTTGGATCGCCAGCCGGAAATGGGACGATTCTGATCGAATCGGGACCAGAGACCTGCAACTGTAGACGTCGATCGATGCCGGTAGTCCAATCTGTTGAGAAAAGTACTCTCTCGGCGGCGCCAGGCGTCGATGCGCACGCCGGCTTCGGCCACATCGACGCGCCACCCCAAATAACAAACACTATAAGTATGTTAATGAAATTTACAACTGATCGAACCACCGAAGAGTTCCTCGAAGGAGCAGCGGAGTCACTGCGTTTCATAGCCATAAGGATTATTGCGCGCTTCGACGGGGTTGAGTCAGCAGTTCTGTCGCCAACCAAAGTACAGCGACGGCACCACCGAAGAGAATTGTCTTCGTGACAAGAACTTCAATGCCTTCGCGATAAAGGTTGAAGACGAAGACGAACGAGAATGACGAAAGAAAGGCAACAACCAACTTTCGCTTGGAACGGATTAAGACTTCGTCAAACGTTCGCAGGATGACACCGGAAACAAGACTGCCGACTGCACAAGCGACACCACCGCCGAGTAGGTACAACTCGCCTAGAATCGTTGGCGAGTATGTAATGAGGTCAGTTCGCCCGAGCACGACTTGAGTATAGTAGTTGCCAGCATTCAACACGATCGCAGGCTTGTCGTGCCACAGAAAGCGAGGTATCGGCGTCGTCAATTGATTCAAGAAGACGTTCTCGGTGACTTCGTGGCGTCTGCAAAAATCAACAATGTTGTAGAACGCATCGACCGGCGCGAAGCCGTCGTAGAGAAAGATGAATAAACGTCCCGCGACGCCACCTGTTTCGTCTGACGTGGTGCCTGTGTAACGAAATATGGCAACGGCGAGTGTGATCGTGATCAGAGCGCCCGAAACTGCGATAAAACTTCGAAACGATATGTCTTTGCGCAGCACCGCAATAACGGCGATTGAGAACAAAGCCGCGAAGCCCAGTTGTCGATATCCGCCAAGTACGACAAAGGTGAGGGCGCAGTAAAGAACCGTTGCGACGATCGTGTGGACTTTCTCTCTACGTGTCCTGGCTCTCAGAGCAGCTAACGTGCAAGCGACCAATCCCATGGAAAAAAACAGAGAGTAGCCACCCATTCCCACATTCGCGTCGTAGCGGTTTTCGTAGCCACCTTCCTTGAGTAGCACCGGCCCTCCGGAGCTTGCTAGGTAAATAAGCATGGAAACCGTGAATGCAGTGGTGAGGACCTGGACAAATCCCTTCGTGCCCAATCGCCAATCGATTTCCGCTCGCTTCGGCAGCAAGCGCCTAACCGGAGCTGCAATGAAATAACCAAGCAAGAACAGGAGAAGGCACGCCTGTGCGAGCAAGACGAGCTCGCGACTTGTCGCATCGGAAGCGCTGATCTTGTCAATGCCGAAGTAAGAAAACAGAATTCGTGCGAGCAGAAGGCCGCCGAAGTATGTGAACACATAGCACGAGACGAACAGCGTGAAATATACGCGCCGAAGGCTCGTTGCGCCCAACCTTTGCCAGTACAGAGCCAATCCAACAAGATTTGCGAGGCAGAGCAAATAAATCATTTCGGCTCGTAGTTCATCGAGAATTTTTCTTTGCGTGCAGCTTCGTAACGACGCGAGTCGAAGCACAGATCATTTTTTGGTCGATACTTCTATAACTTCGCGTTCAAGGAGCTGTCCGACGCGATCTAATCCAAAGCGCTCCGTAATCCATCTAGACCCGGCTCCAGGTTGGATTGAGGAAGATAGCTTCTGCGCTTCCAGGATCGCATCCGCGAGAGTGCGAGGATCGAGGCTATCGACAATCACGGATTGATCCGGCTTGAGGACTTCGATTACTGGCGGATGCCGATAAGCCACGACCGGCAAGTCGAAGCATTGAGCCTCCACGAAGCTCATACCGAACGAATCCACCCGGCTCGGCAGGCAGAACACGTCCGCCTTTTGGAGCAATCTGCGTTTCGCTTCGCCGGAGACCCAACCGGCCCATTCGATGCGCTCTTGGAGGCTGTGCTGCTCCGCCTCCCTACGCAACGCATCGAACTCTGGCCCCTCGCCGGCAATGATCAAGCGGAACGAGTCGGGCAGACGAGCTAGGGCTCCGAGCGTTTCCACAAAGCCCTTTCCGTGAACGATCCTGCCCATGACGAGGACGTATCGAACGTCGTCGCCCTTAGAGTTCGGAGCGAACGCCTCTGCTTGATACGGATTCGGTACGACTACCGCCTTCTCCGCCAATCGCGCTTCCTCAAGCAGACGCTTCCCGTAGTGAGTCAGAACGACGGTGCGTGTGGAAAGCCTGATCAAGCAGGCGATCACCTTTCTCCAGAATCCGCTCCGGAGATACTGTTCAAGGTATGGCGTGTGGAGATAGACGAAAGCACGCTGCCTCAGACCGATTCGGAGAAACGCGGTAAGCCCAAGCATCCTTAACAGACACAAGCCTGATCCGGGATGGACGTGGAAGAGCTTTGCTCTGCCGAAATTACGGAGCAAAACGCCATAACAACGGAAGAACGATAGGATCCACGGACCGAGTTTTCCCCAAAGCGGTGTCGACCGATGAGTCGAGATGTGAATCGTCTCACCTAACGCGCCCAGCAACCGGAGGTGAATTGGAATAACGGTGGCGACCCCGCCCTTTCCGCCCTTCGGCTCCGTCGATAAGACCACGTGAATCGTATTCACCGGCATCCCTTGTGTGTTGAGTGCGTCGTCATCGCTTCGGCGAGGGGCGCTCAAGCGCGACGAATCTCAGCGGATGGCGCGCACAGCGCCCCACTCTGCGATTTGAGAAGAATATTGCGCATCACCGTAGTGGCGATGCACACGGCTAGAATGGGAGGGAAGTACAGCTTAGCGCTGGTCTCGAACAGCACCAGTGCCGCGCCCAGATAAGTGCCGCATGCAGCCAAATTAATCAGCATTGCTGCTTTGCTCGCCTCCCTCACCATGAGCACGTTGCTGTATGCCATGCTCGACATGCTGATGCAACCGACCGCGGACATCGCGAGGCCGCACGCGAGAGTCATCGCGAGTTCATCGGCAGTAGCGTTAAGAAGACAGATCGCCGACACGATGCCTGCGTTCGCAGCGAACGTGGCAACGCTGGCAAGGACGATCTCGCGGTTGGTCCTTCGCGTCAGGTCGTATAGCGGCCCGCCCGCAGCAGCGATGCGGCTCAGTTCGGGTAATCGATACATGGTGATTGCTCGAGGAATGAGCGCGCTAATCGCTGAAACCGATGCGATGAGTGACATGATTCCAGCGAACCGGGGACCATTCGTGAAGGACGCGATCGGCACAAGGCTCAGGGCAATTCCGCCAGAAAGGAAGTTGGTGAAGCCGAACTCAAGTCCCTTGAACTCGTATTGCGACGCCTTGAATGTGCCAGGCTTTCCTATTCGCACGAACATCCACACGCCGGCGGTGCCTAGCGAGAAGCCAAGCGGAAGCCCAGCGCAGGCGCCGAACCGCTTGAAGGCAAAAATGCTCACGCAGGTGACGATGATGAGCGCAGCGTCCGTGAGAATAATGAATCGGTAACTGCGCTGCGCAAGAAAGTAGTGACGCCCGAGCTGATAGACGGTCCATCCGACCAGTATCGCGATGACCTCGGGCACCGGTAGTCCAAACCCGAGTACCGGCTCCTCCATGGCGAAAACGGTGCCGCAGACAAGCAGCGTAACCATGCCCATGCGGACGAGATCATAGAAACACTGGACCCCGTGCGAACGGTCGGGCGACACCGGCACGCGCACGAGAATAAGCGCGCCCCATCCAATAGCCGTGAAGAAAGCGAGCGTCTGCGCGATGGAAAACGCTGAGCCGGCGCGACCAAGGTCGCCAAGGTCATACACTCTCTCTATGAGCAGAAAGGCGATGACCCGATAAAGTCCCGGCATGCCCGTCGCGACAATCGCTTCGAACTTTCGCACCAGGTCTGGGAGGGGCTTCGCGATAAAGGGCACGAACTGCTTCATCCCCGCGCCAACATCCCGCGCGTATCGATCACGACTTTGGCCTGCAGCCGAATCGGATCGATGTTCTTAAAGGGCACGTGATCGACGAGAACCACGATCACATCCGCGCGAAGCAGCGCGTCGTTGAGCGTGCAGAGTTCGACCTTGTCGGCGAGATGCCGCGGCAGTTCGCGGATATTCGGTTCCACCGCCAGCACGCTGCCCGGATAATTACTCGCCAGTTCCGTCGCGATTTCAAGAGCCGGACTCTCCCGCAGATCATCGATATCCGCCTTGAACGCCAGCCCCAGACACGCGATGACCGGCTCCTTGAACCGCTTCGCCGCCCGCTCGACGCGCTCCACCACCCAATGCGGCTTCGAATCATTGACGATGCGCGCCGTACGAATCAACCGCGCCTCTTCCGGTGCCGAATCCACGATGAACCACGGATCAACCGCAATGCAATGCCCGCCGACGCCCGGCCCCGGCTGCAGAATGTTCACGCGCGGATGGCGATTCGCCAACCGAATGAGTTCCCACACATTGATGTCGAGCCGATCGCAGATCAGCGACAACTCGTTGGCGAACGCAATGCCCACATCGCGCGATGCGTTTTCGGTCAGCTTGCACATCTCCGCCGTGCGCGCCGTCGTGAGAATGCACTCGCCGCGTACAAAGATTTGATACAACTCGCGCGCCACTTCACCGCATCGGCGCGTCATGCCTCCGATCACGCGGTCGTTCTCTACCAGCTCGCGAATCACGTGGCCCGGCAACACGCGCTCCGGGCAATGCGCGACACGAATATCCGACGCCTCGCCCGCATTCTGCGGAAAGCTCAGATCCGGCCTCATTTCTGCCATCCAGGCAGCCATCTGCTCGGTCGCGCCGACAGGCGACGTCGATTCCAGCACCACGAGATCACCCTTCTTGAGCACCGGCGCGATCGCACGGCTAGCGGCTTCGATATACGACAGGTCGGGCTTGTGACCATCGGTGAATGGCGTGGGCACCGCGATCAAGAAAGCATCAGCGGGTTGCGGCCTCGTGAACGCCTGCAGATTTCCTTGCGCCACCGCTGCCTGCACCAGCATGTCGAGTTCCGGCTCGACGATATGAATCTCGCCACGATTAATCGTATCGACGGCATGCTGATTCACGTCGACTCCGATGACCTTCTTGCGCCGCGCCGCAAAAGCAGCAGCGGTCGGCAAGCCGATATACCCGAGTCCGACGACGGAGATAGTTTCGAATTCCATAAGCTCGCGTGTTTCTTTTGGCAGTACGATCAGGCAGCTACGGCAAGCGGATGCTCGGAGCGCAGCAAGGCGTCGGCGATGCGATCGCAGGCGCGACCGTCACCGTAAGGGTTGGCGCCACGGCTCATTGCCGCGTATGCGTCGGCGTCGCGCAGAAGATGCATCACGTTCTCGACGATCGCGTCAGCGTCCGTGCCGACGAGCTTCACCACGCCCGCGTCCACCGCCTCCTGACGCTCGGTGGTCTCGCGCATCACGAGGACAGGCTTGTTCAACGACGGCGCCTCTTCCTGGATGCCGCCCGAATCGGTCAGGATCACATCGGCGCGATCCATCAGGCGTACGAACGGAAGATAGTCGAGCGGTTCGATGAGATGCACGTTCGTGATGCCCGTCAACAGGCGATTCACGGGCTCACGCACGTTCGGGTTCAGATGCACCGGATAAACGATGTCGACGTCCGGCGACGCGTGCGCGATCTGAGCGAGCGCTGAGCAGATGCGCTCGAAGCCGCCGCCGAAACTCTCGCGCCGATGCCCCGTCACGAGCACGAGGCGTCGGCCCGGGGCCAACGAGGGCAATTCACGCTCGGCGACCGCGCACAGGTCGGCATCATTCGAAAGACGCGCACCGACTTGCAGCAGCGCGTCGATGACGGTGTTGCCCGTCACGACGATCTTGTCGTCGTCGATGCCTTCGGCGAGGAGGTTGTGCCGAGCGCGCTCAGTCGGCGCGAAGTGCAGCGCGGCCAATGCACCTGTGAGCTTGCGGTTCGCTTCCTCCGGCCACGGCGACGCCAGATTGCCTGTGCGCAAGCCGGCTTCGACGTGTCCCACTGAGATGCGCTGGTAGAAGGCAGCGAGCGTCGTGGCCATGGTCGTCGTGGTATCGCCATGGACGAGAACCATGTCGGGGCGATACGTCGCGAGCACGTCGCGCATGCCAGCGAGAATCGCAGACGTGACGTCGAAGAGATCCTGTCCGCGCTTCATGATGTTGAGATCGAAATCGGGACGGATGTCGAATAGCGCAAGCACCTGATCGAGCATCTCGCGATGCTGACCCGTAACGCACACGCGGCATTCGAACCCAGAATCGCGCGCGAGGCGCTTGACGAGCGGCGCCATCTTGATTGCTTCGGGACGAGTGCCGAACGCAAGAAGCAGTTTCTTCATGAATGTCGAGTCTTTTGTATTTGTGGGCGACGCGGCCGATCAACTGCCCGTGGCGGCATATTGCGAATACGCCCCATACGCCGTGCCGCTCGCCGGCGTATCCGTGAGCAACGCTCCGTGCAGCGGCACGCCCGCGTTTGCGAGTTGGCGCGTGGTTTCGCGAAGTTCAGCCGCGGTGTGACGTCCATGCCGCACGACCAGCAACGACGCATCGACGTGCCTGCCGATCAGCCCGGCATCGGTCACAGCGAGCACAGGTGGCGAGTCGATAATCACGTAGTCGTAGCGCTCGCGCAGACGCTTCAGAACACTCGCGAGCCGTTCATTCATCAGTAGTTCCGATGGCCGATCGGGCATCCCCCCGCCGGTAATGACGTCGAGACCCGGAAGCACGTTGCGGTTAATCACTGCATCCGGTTCCGCGTCACGAAGCAGATTCGAGAAACCCGGTTCCCGCTTCAGCCCGAGCACGCCGCTCAAGTTGCCGCGACGCATGTCGCCGTCGATCAACAGCACGCGAGCGCCGCCCGCCGCGATCACCGCCGCGAGATTGACCGAGATAAACGATTTGCCGATCCCCGGCCGCGCGCCGGTGACCATGACGATCATGTTCCGCTGCTTGAGCACGCCGAACTGAAGCGCCGTGCGCAAGCTGCGCAGACCTTCGACAGCGACGTCGTTCGGGGCGAGCGCGGCCAGCACTCGATGTTTCGACGAACCACGCCGGCGCGAAGCGGCAAGTGCCGCCTCGCGTGGCGAGTGGGAGATGATCGCGAGCACAGGAAGGTCGATCGCGCTTTCGATCTCGGCAGGCGTTTCCAGCCCGCGATTGAACATGCGTCGACCGAGCGCGAGGGAGCAGCCCGCCACGAGACCGAGCAGGACCGAAAGCACCAAAGCCAGCGCCTTTTTCGGTGCAACCGGCTTCTCCGGCGTCACCGCATAGTCGACCGTCCGTACATTGCCCAGTTGACCGGCCTTGAGCACGCTCAATTGCTGCGTGCTGTTCAGCAGACTCGTATACAGGTCGTTGCTGACTTTCACATCGCGCAAGAGCCGCACCGCGTCCTGCTGAACAGACGGCAGCGCGCTGATTCGATGATCGAAATCGCCCGACTGCCGCTTCAATTCGCCAATGCTTGCATCGATGGCCACCACTTCCGGATGGTGCGCGGTATAGCGCTGCACGAGCTCAGCGCGCTTCTGTTCCAGTTCGACGATCTTCGACCGGTTTTCGACCGCCGATTGAAGCAGCAACTTGCTCTGTTCTTCTAGGTCCACCGCGCCGTTTTTGGCACGGAACGCGTTGTAGCGTGCTTCGGCGCGATCGAGATCGGCGCGCAGTTGCGGCAACTGATCGGCCAGGAACGCGAGCATCTGTTGCGCCTGCGCGGATTTCCGGTCGACGTTGCGCTGCACGTACAGCGCGGCGATGGCGTTGACGGTCGTCGCCGTCAGTTCGGCATCCTTTCCATCGAGCGACATGCCGACGATGCCCGACTGCTTCGTCTTCTCCGCGATCTTCAGCGCATCTTGAAGATCGGCGATGGTCTGCTGTGTCGAGAAGCGCTTCAGATCGAAGCGAGTACCGGAGCGCGCAAGCAGCGACCTGACGGTCAACGTGACGCCGCCCGCGCTTGCTGTCTCGCCCACGCGTCCGCGCAGTATGGTGTCGCCGTCCGGCGACACCAGTTCGTATCGTTCGCCGTCTCGAGCGATCAGCGTGAAGGTCTTCTCGTACTGCGTCGAAGGCACAGTGAACTCAGATACGCCGATGCGCTCGCCGCCCCACGCGAAGCTGCCAAGACCGAAGGCCGCGCTCGCCAGTCCGCTGCCGGCTGTGTAGCGCACATACGGCGCGCCGACGATAGGAACGTAATGCGGACGCGCATCGATGTCGAGATGGAGTCGATTGACTGCGTCGCCCACCACGTTGCGCGAACGCATCAACTCGATTTCTGCGTCCGCGCTCGCCTTGTTTTGAAACAGCGCCGCGAGGTCGCCCAGCTTGTCGTTCAGCGAGCCGGCGCCGCTGTCGTCATCGACCTGGATGAGCACGTCGGCGCGATAGGTCGGCGCCCAGAGGAACGCATAGAGCGAGCCGATCGACAGCGCGCAGGCCGTCGCGATTGCAATGAGCTTCCGGTTCTCGCGAAGCACTGTGAGCACTTCCGAAAGAGAAATCTCGTCGTTGTCGGGCGTGGAGCGCGACTGATTGGGAGGTTGCTGCATATCTTTCATTGCGGCTCGTTCAGCCTGTGAGTCCATTGCGAGATGCCGTATCGAATCTGGGCGAAGGCGAGTTCGGACACGGTTCGATGGCGTCGATACGGGTCCATGACGTCCGCTTTGTCCTGTTCGCAAAGGCGAAATACCTTGCCGCGCGCCGATGGAAACGCGGCCTTCACCCAGTCGCACTGGGCCAGTGTCATGGTGAGAATCAGATCGGCGTCGCGCACGAGCGACGCGTCGAGTTGCCTCGCGACGTGCGAATCGAGCGCAATACCGTGTGCTTGCGCGAGTTCGCCGATGACCGCGTCCACAGGCGCGCCAACGAGCGCAGCCGTCCCCGCCGACGTCACCTCGACATCCGCAAGCTCATGCGCCAGCAACGCCGCCGCAACCGGACTCCGGCACACATTCCCCTCGCACACCATCAGCACGGAGCGGATCATTTCGCGATCACTCCCGCCGTAAGCCCCGTGCTGATCAGCGGCATCAACAGGCTTATCACGCGGTTGAAGCGCACGAGCCCATTGCCGTCGACATAAACGATGTCCTTCGGCTGCAGATCGAAATCCTTCGCGACGAGCATCGCGACCGGCGACCGGCTGTCGAGATGGAAGACTTCGGGCTTGCCGTCGCGCGAGCGGATGACGAACATCTGCGCGGTGTCCGCCGTGTTCGCATTCACACTGCCCACTTGCGACAGCGCATCCGCGAGCGACAGCGTGCCGTCGCGTCGCGGCACCGCCGAACCGGGCTTGCTGACTTCGCCCATCACGTAGACGCCCTTGTCCTCGCGCGAGGTCACGCGCAGCACGTCGCCCGCCTTGAGAAACAGCTTCGACGGATCGACGCCCTGCGCCAGCATCCGCGTCACATCGAGCCGATGCGGCACGCCATTGCGCACGAGCACGACATCGCTCTGATCGGCGCTGTCGGAGAAGCCGCCCGCGTGCGCGATCGCGTCGTAGAAATTGAGCGGCACATCCGTCAACGAGAACGCACCGGGCGACCGGACTTCGCCATCGACATAAACCTGACGCGAACGGTACGACGCCATGCGAACCGTCACCTGCGGGTTCACGAAATAGCGGGACAGCGCGGAAGTCAGCCGCTCGCGGATTTGTTGCGTGCCGAGGCCCGCCACGTTGAGACTGCCCGCGTAGGGGAAAGCGAGCTTGCCGCTTTGATCGACGACGAAACCCGCCGCCGGATCGCCCGGCTTCGACGGCCCCTGCGTCTGCGTGGAGCCGACGGCCTGCGCAAGCTCGGGGTGATCCCACACGACGATCTGCAAGACATCGCCCGGGCCGACCGTATAAGGTTGCGGCGCGGCGAACAACTGGCGCGTCTGCGCGTCCTGCCAGGCACTGCGCTTCTCCGCGAGGCTTCTCACGGTCGCGAGATCCAGCTCGGTGATCGGAATCTCGGGCGTCGCGGCCGTCGGCGCAACGGAGGACGTGCTGGTCTGCACGCCATCGTTCGTGTTCGGCCCGGTGAGCATCTGAAAGCCCGGTGCGGCCGCGCAGGCGCTCAGGAGTCCTGTCAGCGCGATCGCAGCGCCAAGCCGCGGAGTGGAAGCGCGCCGCATTGCGTCGCAGGCGCGTTCAATCGAAAACTTCATGGATGACCCTGCGCTTCAATAAGCGTTGTGATGAACGAAGCCCCGCACGATCGTCGCGAAGAGGATGCGTACATCAAAGGCCAACGACCAATTGCTGAGATAGAACAAATCGTGCTCGACGCGCTTTTGCATCTTCTCGATGGAATCCGTTTCGCCGCGCAGCCCGTTCACCTGCGCCCAGCCCGTGATGCCCGGCTTGATGCGATAGCGATGGATATAGCCGTCGACGATTTCCTGATACACCGCGTCATGCTCGATGGCATGCGGACGCGGCCCCACCACCGACATGTCGCCGCGCAGCACGTTGAGGAATTGCGGCAGTTCGTCGAGACTCGTGCGGCGCAACAGCGCGCCAAGGGGCGTGATCCGCGCATCGCCGCGCGTGGCCTGCTCGACCACGCCGTCGCCCGGCGCGTGAACGTGCATCGTGCGGAATTTGAAAATCTGAAAGGGCTCGCCCTTCGCTCCGTGGCGCCACTGCTTGAACATCACCGGACCCGGCGACGAGCACTTCACCGCAAGCGCAATGAGCAGGAACAACGGCGAGAGCGAGATCAGCGCGCACGTCGCGAAAGCACAGTCGAAAATCGCCTTGACGGCCAGCGCGCGATCCGTGAGCGGCGCTGCGACGAGATTGACGGCGAATGCAGCGTCGACGTCGGCGGCGTCGTTGCGAAAACGCGCGTGCTTGCCGACATCCGGAAGAAAGCGGATGTTCAGCAAGTCATTGCGGAAGATGTCGAGGAAGCGCAGAAGCGTCGCTTCATCGGTCAGCGGAAGCGCGAGCCATAGTTCGTCGATACGCTGCTCTCGCACGTAGGCGACGAACGGCTCCATGTGGCAAAAGAGCCGGAAGCCGTCGGTGTTCGCCGTCGCTGCTTCGTTCAGATCGAACCGTGCGTCGATGCGATACACGGAATCGCGCCTGGCGAGAAAGCGCTGCATGAACGCATCGCAATGATCGCCGCGTCCGACGAGGGCAACCGAGCGCGTTCGAGCACGTCGGGCGCGAATCATTCGGACGACGAAGCGGCACCCTGTCACACCCGCGAAGGTCGACGACGACCAGCAGGCGAACCATATGAGCGATGGCTGAAACTCGCGATGCATCGACATTGCGGCGAAGGTCGCGAGGGCTTCGCAAAGCGTCCACGCGAGCGCCGGCCCGAGAATGCCGGCGACAGTCCCGCTGCACTGCTGACTGCGCACGGATTGGCCCGCCCAGGCGAGCAACACGGCGAACGCCGCGGCGGCGCTCACATAGCCGGCCTCGAAGGACGCGCCGAACACGCGATACGCAAAAAGCGCGCTTCCGAGAGCGACGAACGCTTCGCATAGACGCAGCGGCACGTCGCGGCCAGAAGGCCGCTCCAACAACAGAGAATATCTCGACAATCGCATGACCCGACCGACGGTGATACCGGGGCACCGAACCGCCGCCGGATAAAGGCAGCAGTCCACCGGACCATCGGCTATTCGACCTGAATATGAGGTCGCCATACTCGTGCTGCGAGACTGTTGTGCTCGCATGCCGGTCAGCGACTCCCTTTTGTAAGGCGGCGCAGTTCACCTGCGTCACCACCCGAAAGGGGCGAAGTCTCCGTTAAGCACCGGCATGCAGGAATCGGAGAGGTCTGAATTCAAGAGGCGCAGAAAAGCGCGCGGACGACGAGAGGAGAGATGAGGCGGGAGGCGGCGTGTGCGGTCACGCGAGGGCAGGGGTGACGCATCGCCATGTCGCGGCGGCGCGCGATGTAGGACAAATCGTGCAGGAACGGCGCGTGCAAACTTGTCGACACGCGCCGCTCGTTAATGCAGCTTCAGAGGAACATCAGCCAGTTCAACAGGAAGATATTCACGACCAGCAACGTCAGCGCAGTCGGCACCTGCACCTTGATGACCGCGTTCTTGTCGGGTAATTCGAGCAGCGCCGCCGGCACGATGTTGAAGTTCGCCGCCATCGGCGTCATCAGCGTGCCGCAGTAGCCGGAGAACATGCCGATCGCGACCATCGTCGCCGGATTGCCGTGAAAGACGCCAACGAGAATCGGCACGCCGACGCCGCCCGTCATCACCGGGAACGCGGCGAAGCCGTTGCCCATCACCATCGTGAACAGCGCCATGCCGATGCAGTACACCGCCACCGCGACGAGCCTGTAATCGAGATTCACGTAAGCCGTCGTCACGTGCGCGACCGCCTTGCCGACGCCCGCGTCGGAGAACACGAGCCCGAGCATGCCGAGCATCTGCGGCAGCACGGCGGCCCACGACAGCGCATCGATCAGGCGGCGCGCTTCACGCATCGACTGGCCGACGGTATCGCGCGTCATCACGCACGCGACCGCCAGCGCGATCACACAGCCGATGCCGAAGCCGATCAGCGTCACGTTCTTCAACTCGATGAGCGGCCTGCCGCCGAACACGAGATGACTCGCCCCGAGCGTCAGGATGACGGTGACGACGGGAATCGTCAGCGCGGGCACGAAGAGCTTGTTGCCGAGACGCATGGCGCTCTGGCGGCGCGTTTCATCGGAGAGCATCTTCGGCTTCGCGCCGGTGACGCCGCCGAGACCCGCGATCAGCGCCATCGCCACGACCAGCACGCCGACGACCGATGGCGGCAGCAAGTCGCCGATGAGAAAAATCAGCGCATACACGAGCCAGAACACGCCCGTTGTCAGCCGGCGCGGATGCGACTTGTCGGTGAGGATCATGCCCGCGACGACCACGAGCACGATGCCGACCAGATAGAAGAGATAGTTGATCGTCAGCGTCATGCTTTTTCTCCGGCGACGTTGCGGGTGAGCGCATCGAGTTCGCGCGTCAGTTGACGGTCGAGCAGCCAGAGGCGAAAGCCATGAATCAGGAACGCGCAGATGGCGGTCGGGATGCCCCAGACGGCCACGTGCATCGGCTCGACGATAATGCCCGCTTCCTTCAGGAACGTGACCATCAGCACGATCGCGCCGAACGCCACGAAGATGTCCTCGCCGAAGAACAGCCCGACGTTATCGGTCGCGGCCGAGTACGCGCGCAGCTTGTAGCGCACGGCGTCGGACAGCTTGCCGTAGCGCGCTTCCGTCGCGCCTTCCGCCATCGGGGCGAGCAGCGGCCGCACCATCTGCGGATGACCGCCGAGGCCCGTCAGGCCGACCGCCGCCGTCAGTTCGCGCACCAGCAAATAGACGATCAGCAGACGCCCGGCCGTCGCCGCGCGAATGCCCGAGATCCAGATTTGCGCGCGTTCGCGCAGCCCGTGCCGCTCCAGCAAGCCGATCACCGCAAGCGGCAACAGGATGATGAGCGGGATATTGCGCGTCTTCAGAAAGCCGGTGCCGATGGCGCTCAGAATGCGCTCGGGCGGGAAGTGCGCCGCGAATCCGGTGATGATCGCGGCTGCCGCGACGATCAGCATCGGATTGAAGCGCAGCACGAAGCCCACGATGATGACGGCCACGCCGATGAGCGGCCATAAACTGACTGGGGTTGCCATGAGATCTCCAAACGAACATGGATGAAAACACCGCGCCTCGAACCGGGCGCGTGGTGACTGCGCGGCTCTCGTGGCCGCTTGCTAAAACGCCCCGGCGGTGCGGGGCGTTCAGTGCTCGGTTACGTCGCTCAGGCGGCGCGGGCGGCGCGCACGCCAATGCCGGCGACAGCCAGTGCGCCGCGAATGCGCCGTGCGAACGCGAGCGCGTGTTCGCCATCGCCATGCAGGCAGATGGTCTGCGCATTCAACGGCACCCATTCGCCCGATACGGCCTGCACGCGCTGCTCGCGCACCATCGACAGCGTGCGGTCGAGCACGGCGTCTTCGTCGTCGAGCAATGCGCCCGGCTCCTTGCGCGGCACGAGCGAACCATCGGCGCGATAGCCGCGATCCGCGAACACTTCTTCGATTGCGCCGAGCCCCGCGCGCTTCGCGGCATCGACGAGACCGCTGTTCGCGAGGCCGAAGATCAGCAGCGTCGGATCGAAGTCGCGCACGGCGGCGACGATGGCATCGGCGATTTGCGGCGTTTTCGCCGCCTGGTTGTACAGCGCGCCGTGCGGCTTCACGTGCGCGATGCGCCCGCCTTCCGCTTTCGCGATCGCAGCGAGCGCGCCGAGCTGATACAGCACGCCCGCGTAGATCTCTTCGGGCGGCAGGTCCATTTCCTTGCGGCCGAAGTTCTCGGGATCGTTGAAGCTCGGGTGCGCGCCGATCGCCACGCCTTTCGCCACCGCCCAGCGCACGCAGTCGCGCATCGCGGTGGCGCCGCCCGCATGCCAGCCGCACGCGATGTTCGCGGAACTCACGAGGTCGAGCAGCGCTTCGTCCGAGCCGCAGCCTTCGCCGAGGTCGGCGTTGAGATCGATTTCCATGTTAGTCGTCGATGTAGTCGTTGGGTTTGTCTGTTATCGCGCGATGCGTTCTTCGTGCATCGCGATGGCTGTTTCCACCTGTTTTACATACTGCCGTTCTTCAGCAAGCGCGTGGCGCGCTTCCTCCACCGATGTCTCGATGAAGCGCACGCCTCCGTTCAGCCGCGCCTGCGCGAGCTTCCACAAGTCCGCGCGAATGACTGCGCCGATCTTCGGATAGCCGCCCGTGGTCTGGGCATCGCCCATCAGGATGATCGGCTGTCCGTTCGGCGGCACCTGAATCGTGCCGGGCAAGACCGCGTGTGACAGCAGTTCGGTCTTGTCGCGACGCTCGAGCGCCGTGCCCGCGAGCCGGAAACCCATGCGGTTGCTGTTCGGCGTGATCGTCCATTCCTCGTTCCAGAAGTCGTCGTGAGCCTTGTCGCTGAAGCTCGCATATTCCGGACCGCGCAGCACGCGGATCGGCGCGGCCCACGCGAGGCCGGGCGCGTGGCGGCCGCGGCGCAGGGGTTCATCGACGAGAACGAACTTGCACCACGCGGGCGCCTTGACGCCGAAAGCGGGTTCCTCCGGCGAAAACGCGATGCCCTTGTGCGGCTGCGGCACGCCTGCCGGCAAGCGGTCGCCGTCACGCAACGCGCGCCCGCCGAGCCCGCCGAAGCACGCGCCGAGGTCGGTGCTGCGCGAGCCGAGCATCGGCAGGACGTCGATGCCGCCCGCGATGCACACGTAGCCGCGCATGCCGCGCTTCGCCGCGCGCAGCGTCAGTTCCTGGCCCGCGCGCACCGGAAGGCTCCACCACGAATAGACCGGCACGTCGTCGAGCGTCGCGCCGAAGTCGGTGCCCGTGATGGCGATGCGCGTCGCGCGCTTGAAGCGCAGCACCGTCGGCCCGAACGTCACCTCGATGCCCGCCGCATCCGGCCGGTTGCCGACGAGTCGATTGCCGATTTCGAGCGACAGCGCATCCAGCGCACCGCCCGAACTGACGCCGAGATGGCGGTATCCGTGGCGGCCGAGATCCTGCACCGTGGACAGCACGCCTGCGCGAATCACGTCGATCATGCGCGCACCTCCAGCGCCGTGAAGCGCACGCGGTCGCCGGGCTGCATCAGCGTCGGCGGATTGCGCGACGGATCGAAAAGCCTGAGTTCGGTGCGGCCGAGCAGTTGCCATCCGCCCGGCGATGCAGCCGGATAGATGCCCGTCTGCGCCCCGCCGATACCCACCGATCCGGCCGGCACTTCGAGGCGCGGCTCGCGGCGGCGCGGCATGTGCAACGCGGGATCGAGCCCGCCGAGATACGCGAAGCCCGGCTGAAAGCCCAGGAAGAACACGATGTATTCCGCTTCGGTGTGACGCTTCACGACTTCATCGATGGACAGGCCCGCGTGCTTCGCCAGTTCCGCGAGATCGGGGCCGTCCTCGCCGCCGTAGCGCACCGGAATCTCGATCGTGCTGCCGGGCGCATCGGCGCTGCCGGCGGCGTCCCATCCGGCTTCGAGTTGCGCGGCGAGGCTTTCATAGTCGGCGTCGAGCGGATCGAAGACGATCGTCAGATTGTTCATGCCGGGCACGACTTCGACGACATGCGGCATCAGGCGCGCACGCTCGGCGAGCGCCCAGATGCGTCGCTGGCAGTCGATCGTGGCGGGCGGCGCGGCTTCGCAAACAAGCGCGCAGTCGCCCAGCGGATGAATTCGTGGTGGTGTCATGGCTTCCAGTCTTGCGTCGGCACGGAGGGCGGAGAACGCGTTTCTCTTCGCCGCACCGTGCACACGATGTTACATTGTCAATAAATTATCAAGAAGTTATCAATACGCGTTTGTCTGGAGTGTGGCGCAAGCGGGTTCCGCTAGACTCCGGTTCAACTCAAATGGTCATTGCCATGTCGCGTCATCCTGCCAAGATCGTGTCGTCTGAGCACCTCGTCTCCGAAACCAGCGCGGAACTTTCCGAGTTCGAATATGCGCTCATCATGGCGAGCAATGCGTTCAATCGATGGATGGTGCGCTGCATGTCCGCAGCCGGCGCGAAAGACATGACGGCGGTGGAAGTGTCGCTGCTGCATCACGTGAATCATCGGGATCGCAAGAAGAAGCTCGCGGATATCTGCTTCGTGCTGAATATAGAGGACACGCACGTCGCGACTTATGCGCTGAAAAAGCTCGTGGCGCGCGGCTACGTGGCGAGCGAAAAGGCCGGCAAGGAAGTGTTCTTTTCCGCGACGCCGGCGGGGCGTGAGCTGTGCGGGAAGTATCGCGAAGTGCGCGAGAGCTGCCTGATCTCGGCGCTGCGCGAAAGCGGATTGACCAATGAACAGATCGGCGAGGCCGCGCAATTGATGCGCAACGCATCCGGCCTCTACGACACCGCCGCGCGCGCGGCGGCATCGCTTTGAACGAGGCCGGCCATCAGTAAAGCGCCGCTTCGGTGACGATTGCATCGAGCGGCATATCGTGCAGTTCGCGCGGCAACGCATCGAGCTTGCCCGCTTCGTACGCAATGCCTATCGTGACCGGCTTGCGCGCGGCCGGCCAGGCGGCGAGCGTGCGGTCGTAATAGCCGCCGCCATAGCCCAGCCGATAACGGTCCGCATCGAAACCGACGCACGGCACCAGCAACAATTCCGGCACCACGACATGCTCTTCCTCGGGCACGGGAATTCGATAACGGCCGGCCTTCATCGGCGAGTCTGCGCGCCAGGCGTGAAAGGCCATCGGCGCGTGAGGCTGCACGACGACGGGCAACGCAGCCTCGCGTGCATCGCCGGCATTGCCCGATGCGAGCCAGTCGGTCAACACGACGCGGGCATCGAACTCACCGGCCACCGGCCAATAAAAGCCGATGCATCTGACCGGGCGTGCTTCGAGCAACGCGCGAAGCCGCTCGCCGAGCGCGGCATCGGCGAGCGCCCGCGACGGCTCTTCCTGCTGCGCTTCGCGCCTTGCCAGCAGCGTCGCGCGCAAGGTGCTTTTGGGTTCCGCGCAAACGTTGCGTGCTATGCTTTGGACCGATCTTTGGACCACCTCGCGCTCCAGTAATAACGATGTCAAAACGCCTCAACCGAGTATATCTTGCGGCCGGCTACGCCCTTGCCGCCGCTACGCTGGTCGCATGCGGAACGGCCACCGCCGTCCCGCCGGACGCGGACTTTTCTCCGTCCTCCGACGATCGCATTTTCATGCAATTGCGCGAGGCGTCACGTGCGAACGATGCGGGCCGCGCCGCTTTGCTCGCCTCGCAGATTCCGAACTATCCGGCGCCTGGCTATATCGACTATTTCACGATCAAGCCGCAGCTTTTCGATGCGCAAGGCCACGCGCGCCCCGACGCGCCCGATGCACCCGTGCTCTCGTTCCTGCAGCGTTACGACGGTCAGGCCATTGCCGACCGCATGCGCAACGACTATCTCGTCGTGCTCGGCGGCCGTCACGACTGGCGCAATTTCCAGGAGCAGTATTCCCGTTTCGTGCTCAACGACGACACGCAGGTCAAATGCTATGCGCTCGAAGCGCGCATGTCGCGCGGCGAGAATGTCGCGGATGCGGCGCGCGCACTGCTCGTCGATCCGAAATCGTACGGCGACGGCTGCGTCGATCTGATCGCTGCGCTCGCGGAGTCCGGCCAGTTCACGAGCGACGACATCTGGCAGCAAATCCGCCTCGCCTATGAGCAGAACTACACGACGACCGGCGCGAATATCGTCGATGCGCTCGGTCAGGAAAGGCCGAAGCCCGAACTGCTCGATAACGCCGTCAACAAGCCGCCGCTTTATCTGGCGCGCGGCGTCATGCCGAACACGCCGGCGCATCAACTGACGCTGCTCGCCGTCACGCGCCTCGCGCGCAACGATCCGGCGATGGCCGCCGCCACGTTCAGTTCCGTCGCGCCGAGCCTGACGGCCGCCGAGCGCGCCGTGGGCTGGGGCACCATCGGCTATCAGGCGGCGCTGAAGCGCATGCCGGCGGCGGCGGACTGGTATCGGCTGTCGGCGAATGCGCAGTTGTCGAATCCGGCGTATGAATGGCGCACGCGCAGTGCGCTGCTTGCCGGCGACTGGAACATGGTGCGCTGGTCGGTCGAGCAAATGCCGCCGACGCTGCGCAGCCAGCCTTCGTGGACCTACTGGCACGCGCGCGCCGTCAAGCAGGCCGGCGATACCGCCACGGCGAATCAGGAATTTCAGAGCATCGCGGATCAATACAACTTCTATGGCCAGCTCGCGCTCGAAGAGCTGGGGCAGAAGATCACGCTGCCGCCGCGCACGACCGTATCGGATGCGGAAATCGCGCAGATGCAGTCGGTGCCGGGCTTCGCGCTGTCGCAGCGTTTCTACGCGCTCAATCTGCGGCTCGAAGGCAATCGCGAATGGAACTGGCCGCTGCGCACGATGACCGACCGGCAACTGATCGCCGCTGCGCAGTACGCGAAGCGCATCGAACTGTTCGACCGCACCGTCAACACCGCCGACAAGACGAAGAGCGAACATGATTTCTCGCTGCGCTATCTGTCGCCGTTCCGCGAGATCGTGGAGCGCGATGCGCAGAACACCGGGCTCGATATCGAATGGGCGTACGGGCTGATTCGGCAGGAGTCGCGCTTCATCATCAACGCGCGGTCGGAAGTCGGCGCGGGCGGCTTGATGCAACTGATGCCCGGCACGGCGCAACTCGTCGCGAAGAAAATCGGTCTCGGGCCGGTGTCGCGCGCGCAGATGAACGACATCAACACGAACATCCTGCTCGGCACGAATTACCTGTCGATGATCTACAATCAATTCGACAACTCGCCCGTGCTCGCCACCGCTGGCTATAACGCCGGTCCCGGACGGCCGAAGCAATGGCGGCAGGATTTGCGGGCGCCCGTCGAGGGCGCGGTTTTTGCTGAAACCATTCCGTTTTCCGAAACGCGCGATTACGTGAAGAACGTGCTGTCGAACACCGTGTATTACGCCGCGTTGTTCGAAGGCCGTCCGCAATCGCTGAAGGCGCGGCTGGGTTATATCGCGCCGTAAGCGCATTCACACGACGCCGCGCGTTCCGACACGCGCGGCGGCTCGTCTTCGTATCTGTCCGCGCATTCGTCAGCCGCAACCGGCAAGCCGTGATATCCAAGAGGCGAACATGCGACATCAAAACGTAGCGCTCATCGGCGGTTCCGGCTTTATCGGGAGCCATCTCGTCAACGCGCTCGTCGATCTCGGCAAGAACGTGCGCATCGCCACGCGGCGGCGCTCGAACGCCGCGCATCTGACGCTGCTTCCCGTCGATGTCCTCGAAACCGACGTACACGATCCCGTGAAACTCGCCGCGTTCGTTGCGGAAGCGGATGCGGTCATCAATCTCGTCGGCGTGCTGCATGGAAGGCGCGGCGATCCCTACGGCCCGGAGTTCGCGCGTGCGCACGTGGAGTTGCCGCGCAAGATCGCCGCCGCGTGCGAGGCGAAGGGCGTGCGCAGGTTGATCCACATGAGCGCGATCGGCGCGGATGCAGAAGGCCCGAGCATGTATCTGCGCTCGAAGGGCGACGGCGAGAAGCTGATTCGCGAGTCGGGCCTCGACTGGACGATCTTCCGCAGTTCCGTCGTCTTCGGCCCCGAGGACAATCTGCTGAATCAGTTTGCGTTCCTTCAGCGCATCTTTCCGGTGATCCCGCTCGCTTGCGCCGATGCGCAGTTCCAGCCGGTGTTCGTCGGCGATGTCGCGAAGGCCATCGTGAACGTGCTCGATCTCGACGCGGCCAACCGCATGACCTACGAACTCGCGGGTCCGGGCGTGTACACGCTCGCCGAACTGGTGCGTTTCGCGGGCGCGACGATCGGACGGCGTGCGCGCATCATCAAGCTGCCCGACAGCCTCGGCCGCCTGCAGGCGATGACGCTCGAAATGGCGCCCGGCGAACCGCTGATGTCGCGCGACAATCTGGATTCGATGCGCACGCCGAGCATCGCGAGCGGCCCGCTTGCGCCGGAACTGGGCATCGGCGAGCCGGCGAGCATCGAGGCGATCGCGCCGCTGTATCTCACGGGCAACTCGCCGCGCTCGCGCTTCAATACCTTCCGCGCCACGGCGCATCGTTGATTTCGGAGCCGCATGAAACTCGTTATCGGTGACAAGAACCTTTCCTCCTGGTCGATGCGTCCGTGGGTGCTGCTCAGGCATTTCGGCCTGGCGTTCGACGAGATGCTGATCCGCCTTGACCAGCCCGACACGAAGGCGAAGATTCTCGACGTCACGCCATCGGGCAAGGTGCCGTGTCTTATCACCGATAACGGCCATGCCGTATGGGAATCGCTCGCGATCATGGAGACGATTGCGGAGAACCATCCGCAGCACGCGATGTGGCCGCGCGACGCCGCTGCCCGCGCGCTTGCCCGCAGCATCAGCGCGGAGATGCACGGGGGCTTCGCGGACCTGCGTCAGAACATGCCGATGCAGATCGACATGCACGCGCCCGGCCTCGGTGCGACGCCGGCGACGCTCTTCGATATCGCGCGCATCGACGCGATGTGGAACGACTGTCTCGCGCGATCGGGCGGGCCGTTCCTGTTCGGCGAGTTCGGCATCGCGGATGCGATGTACGCGCCGGTCGTCATGCGCTTCAACTCTTACGAGCCTGCGTTGAGCGAGGGATCGCGCGCCTATGCGCGTCGCGTGACGGCATTGCCGGCGGTGGCTGCGTGGATCGACGATGCGCGCAAGGAAGCCGCGCGATGAATATCTACGCGGTAGGCGGCGCGATTCGTGATGCGCTGCTCGGCATGCCGGTGATGGATCGCGATTACGTGGTCGTCGGCGCGACGCCCGAGCAGATGGTGGCGCAGGGGTATCGACCGGTCGGGAAGGACTTTCCGGTGTTCTTGCATCCGCAGACGCACGAGGAATACGCGCTGGCGCGCACGGAGCGCAAGACGGCGGCGGGCTATCACGGATTCCAGTTCTATTATTCGCCGGATGTCACGCTCGAAGAGGACCTGGCGCGCCGCGATCTCACGATCAACGCGATGGCGCGCGAAGTCACGCCGGCGGGCGAGCTGACGGGACCGGTGATCGATCCGTTCGATGGCCGGGCGGACCTCGAGAACAGGCTTTTCAGGCATGTGGGCGATGCGTTCATCGAGGACCCGGTGCGCATTCTGCGGCTTGCGCGTTTTGCTGCGCGCTTTGCGGATTTCACCGTCGCGCCGGAGACCGAGGCGTTGATGAAGAGGATGGTCGAGGCCGGCGAAGTGGATGCGCTCGTGCCCGAGCGCGTGTGGCAGGAAGTGTCGCGCGGCCTGATGGAGAAGAAGCCGTCGCGGATGTTCGAGGTGTTGCGCGGCAGCGGCGCGCTTGCGCGGATTCTTCCGGAGATCGATGCGCTTTGGGGCGTGCCGCAGCGTGCGGACTATCATCCGGAGGTCGACACGGGCGTTCACGTGATGATGGTGCTGGACTATGCGGCTTCGCAGGGCTTCACGTTACCGGTGCGCTTCGCCGCGCTGACGCACGATCTCGGCAAGGCGACGACGCCGGAGGATGTGCTGCCGCGTCATATCGGACATGAGGGGCGCAGTGTCGATTTGCTGAAGCCATTGTGCGAGCGTTTGCGTGTGCCGAACGAATGCCGCGACCTGGCGATGCTCGTTGCGCGTGAGCATGGGAATATCCATCGCGTGATGGATATGGGCGCGGCGGCGCTCGTGCGCTTGTTCGAGCGGTCGGATGCTTTGCGTAAACCTGCGCGGTTTGCGGAAGCGTTGCAGGCTTGTCTTGCGGATATTCGCGGGCGGTTGGGGCTCGAGGCGCAGCCTTATCCGCAGGCTGAGCGGTTGCGGGTGGCACTGGTTGCTGCTCGGGCTGTTGATGCTGGCGCTGTGGCTTTGCGGTTTGCTTCCGAGCCTTCGCGGATTAAGGATGCGGTGCATGAGGCACGGGTTGCGGCCGTGCAGGACGCTTTGTTTTCTTGATTGCTTTTTGTTGAGATTTTTTTTGTTGGTGAGCTTTCTTCGTTGAGGTTGTATTCGTGTCGGTCTATTAGCGCGCCCCTCCCCGGGGCGGGGGTCACTTTCTTTGCCGCTGCAAAGAAAGTAACCAAAGAAAGCAGCTTTTTTTCGAACCGCACGAAGCACAGACTTGTGTGCTCACTTCGTAGAACCTCCGTGGCCCTCAGCTTGAAAGAGCCTTGAATCACCTTCCGCGCCCACTGACAACTAACGTCCTCCGAGCCCCTTGGCTCGACAACACCAGTGGGGCACCACGCGCATCGCATGTTCAACGCTGATCGCACTTTGAAATCAAGGGCAGATAACGGGCACGGCGGCACGGTCACGCAGAAATCTCCGAAAGCAGAAATCGCCTCGCGGGGTCCTTCAAGGTCGAGCGCGACTCAGCCGGTCAGCCGCGCAGTAGCCGCTCATCAGGAGCGTCGCGAGACAGAAGGGACTGAAATCAGAAATTAAGCGGAGCGCGGGCGACGGAAGCCTGAGTAAAGTGGCTTCGAGTAATCGGTCAGCCCTTAAGTTGTAGCGTGGCGCTGTACATACAGTCGGTGTTGACGAGCCAAGGGGCTCGGAGGACGTTAGTTATCAGCGGGCGTGGAAGGTGATTCAAGGCTCTTTCAAGCTGAGTGCCACCGATGTTCTACGAAGTGACCACACGACTTAGTGCATCGTGCGGTTCGAAAAAAAGCTGCTTTCTTTGGTTACTTTCTTTGCATGGGACCAGAGTAAGACGCTAAAGCGCCAACTCTGGTCGACAGCAAAGAAAGTGACCCCCGCCCCGGGGAGGGGCGCACTAATAGACCGACACGAATACAAGCTCAACGAAAAAAGACCCCTAAAGCGCCCGAGCAATCAAAGAAAGCAAAATAGAGAGCAACAGCGTCGACATGAAGGGAAACGAATACTCCCGCCCGAAGAGGCGCAAATTAAAATCCCCGGGCAACCGCCCGATGCCAAGCTTCCTGAGCCACGGCCAGCACCCCGAAAGCACGACAAGTGCGATAAAAGTAGTGAGTACCCAGCGAATCATGATCGCGTGCTCAAAGTGTATGAGACCGGTCGCCGGAAGAAAACGCATCCAGTCCGGAAGAAACCCCGCGTGAAAACGCAATCACCTTGAACAGCTCGCCCATCTCGGCCTCCGACAACAGCTTCTGAACAGCATTAGCCGCAGGCAAAAACCGCTTCACATCCGAGGGATCGAGTTCACCGAGCACATCCGTAATGCCAGCGTTCATCAGAAACCGCGCCTGCGATGTGAACCCGAGCAAATCCGCCCCCGTCTCGACACCCGCCTCCGCGATACCCGTAAACTCGACGTGCGCCGTCAAATCCTGTAGCCCCGGATACAAAAATGGATCGGTATGCGCGCGATGCCGGTAATGACACATCAACGTCCCGCCCGCGCGCTGCGCATGATAAAACTCGCGGCGCGGGAATCCATAGTCGATAAAAAACGCCGCGCCACGCACGAGCATCGTGCAAACCGTCTTCGTGAACGCGAGCGCCGCTTCATGCGTCTCGGTCAGATATTCAGCGAAAGGCTCGTCATTCGTTTCGTCGATGGCGTCATCGATCAGCGAAATCTGCGGGTCCACAGACAGCGAACGATCCTCGAAGGCAAAGCCATCACCCTGCACGACGACGCCGCGCTCGTGCCACGCGCCCAGCTTGCGCACCACCAGACGCACCGGCATCGCGTCGAGCACTTCGTTGCCGACCACCACGCCTTCGAACGCATCGGGCAACGCATCAAGCCATTCGACCTTCGCGGCAAGCGCAGGCGCTTGCGCCATCAACGTCGCGCGCTGCCGATCGCGCAGTTCGCCCGACAAATCCACGATCGCGTATTGCTCGATATCCACGTCGAGTTCCGCGAGCGCCGTCAGCAGCCCCGCGGCGAGCTTGCCCGTGCCGGCGCCGAACTCCATCAGCCGCCGCGTGCCGCTCGCCCGCAACGCCTGCGCAACCGGCCGCGCCAGCGTCTTCGCAAACAAGGGCGACAGTTCCGGCGCCGTCACGAAATCGCTGCCGTCTTCCGCACGGCGGCCGAATTTCATCGCCCCGCCGCTGTAATAGCCAAGGCCGGGCGCGTAAAGCGCGAGGTCCATGTAGCGGTCGAACGGCAGCCAGCCGCCCGCCGCCGCGATGCGCTCGCGAATCAGTCGGGTAAGCGCCTCGGACTGCGCGAGCGCGTCGGCGCCCGGAGCAGGTAAACTATCGGATCGTTGAGCATTCGGATTCATCCCAGCATTGTAAATGAGCGCTTCCTCGCCGTTTTCCCCCGCAAATCCGCCCGATTCCCGCTCCGGGGAACCGCGAACCCGCGCCGTGCTCGTCACGGGCGCGGGCAAACGCATCGGACGGGGCATCGCGCTGGAATTCGCCCGCCAGGGATGGAACGTCGCCGTGCATTACGGAACGTCCGAACGCGAAGCGCGCGAAACCGTCGCACAGATCGAGGCGGTGGGCCGCCGCGCGGTCGCGCTGCAAGCCGATCTCGCCGATGAAACCGCCGTCGCGCAACTCGTGCCCGCGTGCGTCGAGTCGTTCGGCTCGCTGCAATGCGTGGTGAACTGCGCATCGCGCTTCGACGAAGACACCGCCACGACCTTCGGCTACGCGAAGCTGATGCAGATGACCGCGGTGAATCTCGCCGCGCCGCTCACGCTCGCGCGCACGCTGCACGAAGCGACGCCCGACGACGCCGCAAACGACGACGCACGGCGCGCCGTCGTCATCAACGTGCTCGATCAGAAGCTGTACAACATGAACCCGGATTACCTCTCGTACACGCTGACGAAGGCCGCGCTCGACAACGCCACCGTCGCGCTGGCGCAGGCGCTCGCGCCGAAGCTGCGTGTCGTCGGGCTCGCGCCGGGACTCACGCTCGTGTCGGCGTGGCAGACGCCCGCGTCGTTCGAGGCGGCCCATCGCGTGACGCCGCTCGGACGCGCATCGACTGTGGACGATCTCGCGCAGGCCGCGTGCTATCTGGCGAACGCGCATGGCGTGACCGGCACGACGCTCGTCGTCGATGGCGGTCAGCATCTCGTGCCGAGCCCGCGCGACGTGATGTACATGATCGACGCGCCAAAGCCTTAACCTTGGAACCTCACCCATGCTTGCCGCTCTTTCGCATCCCCGGCTGACCGATTGCCGGCGGCTTTTTCTGCGCAACTACGAAGTGCGCATCAACATCGGCGTGCATGACTTCGAGAAGCGCGGCGAGCAACGCGTCGTGATCAACGTCGAATTGTTCGTGCCGCTCGCGCTGTCGACGCCCGTCGCCGACAAGCTCGCCGAAGTGGTCGATTACGACTTCATGCGATCGACCATCGCCGAGCGCGTGAAGCGCGGTCACATCCACTTGCAGGAAACGCTCTGCGACGACGTCGCCGCCGCGCTTCTCGCGCATCCGAACGTTCGGGCCGTCGCCGTATCGACGGAAAAGCCCGATGTCTATCCGGACTGCGACGCGGTCGGCGTCGAAGTCTTTCGCATCAAAGAGGAACGAGCATGAACGCGCGTGAAGCCATCGACCAAGCAGAAGAAGCGAAGCCGGCGCGCGAAGCCATGACGAAGCGCCAGCAGAAGGAAGCCTACGAGAACAACAAGCTGTTCAAGCGCCTCGCGCGGCAGGTCGGCCAGGCGATCGGCGACTTCAACATGATCGAGCAGGGCGACAAGGTCATGGTCTGCCTGTCCGGCGGAAAAGACAGCTACGCGATGCTCGACGTGCTCTTGCGCCTGCGCGAGCGCGCGCCGATCGACTTCGATATCGTCGCCGTCAACCTCGACCAGAAGCAGCCGGGCTTTCCGGAGCACGTGCTGCCGGAATACCTGTCGAAGCTCGACATTCCGTTCCATATCGAGAATCAGGACACGTACAGCATCGTCAAGCGGCTCGTGCCGGAAGGCAAGACGACGTGCTCGCTGTGCTCGCGCCTGCGGCGCGGCATTCTCTATCGCGTGGCGGGCGAGCTCGGCGCGACGAAAATCGCGCTGGGGCATCATCGCGACGACATCCTTCAGACGCTTCTGCTCAACATGTTCTACGGCGGCAAGCTGAAGGGCATGCCGCCCAAGCTGCAGTCCGACGACGGCAAGAACGTCGTCATTCGTCCGCTCGCCTACGTGAAGGAAACGGACCTCGAGAAGTACGCCGAACTGCGCGAATTCCCGATCATTCCGTGCAATCTGTGCGGCAGCCAGCCGAACCTGAAGCGCGCGGAGATGAAGGCGCTGATTCGCGAATGGGACAAGCGTTTCCCCGGGCGCGTCGAGAACATGTTCAACGCGCTGTCGAACGTGGTGCCGTCGCATCTGATGGATAGCGCGCTGTTTCCGTTCGCCAGCCTGCGCGCGACCGGCGAGGCCGATCCGCAAGGCGACATCGCGTTCGATGAAGAACCGTGCGCGAGCGAACCGTCAGGATCGTCGAAGGCTATTTCAATTGTCCAGTTCGACGACCTGTGAACGCCTGTCCATCAAGGCCCGGCGTGCTCTCGCGCGCCTTTTCAGACAAGTTCGCGTGCTATATTGGCCCGACCTCAAACCCGGCTTGAACCCGCAATAAATTCGCGATGAACATCGTCATTCTGGCTGCCGGCATGGGCAAGCGCATGCGCTCCGCCTTGCCAAAAGTCCTTCATCCCCTGGCGGGCCGGCCGCTGCTGGCACATGTCATCGAGACGGCGCGCGCGCTGTCGCCTGAGCGTCTTGTCGTCGTCGTCGGACACGGCGCGGACAAGGTGCGCGAAGCCGTCGGCGCGCCCGACGTCCAGTTCGCCATTCAGGACAAGCAGCTCGGCACCGGACACGCCGTGCAGCAGGCGCTGCCGCTGCTCGATCCATCCGTGCCGACGCTCGTGCTCTACGGCGACGTGCCGCTCACGCGCGCAAGCACGCTCGAGCGTTTGCTCGATGCCGCCGGAACCGAACGCTACGGCGTGCTCACGGTGACGGTCGACGACCCGACCGGCTACGGCCGCATCGTGCGTGACGCGAGCGGCGCGGTGCGCAAGATCGTCGAACAGAAGGATGCGAGCGACGAACAACGGCGCATCGCGGAAATCAACACGGGCATCGTCGTATCGCCGACGCGCACGCTGGAAGCGTGGCTCGCGTCGCTGAAGAACGACAACGCGCAGGGCGAGTTCTATCTCACCGACGTCGTCGAGCGCGCGATCGAAGCGGGCGTCGAAGTCGTGACGGCGCAACCCGACGCCGAATGGGAAACGCTCGGCGTGAACAGCAAGGTGCAACTCGCCGAACTGGAGCGCATCCATCAGCGCAACGTCGCGCATGCGCTGCTCGAAGCCGGCGTGACGCTCGCCGATCCCGCGCGCATCGACGTGCGCGGCACGCTGGAATGCGGCGCGGATGTGTCCATCGACGTGAACTGTGTGTTCGAAGGCCGCGTGACGCTCGCTGACAACGTGAGCATCGGCCCGAACTGCGTCATTCGCGATGCATCGATCGGCGCGGGAACGCGCGTCGACGCGTACACGCATATCGAAGGCGGAACGACGGGCGCGAAGGTCGTGCTCGGGCCGTATGCGCGCTTGCGTCCCGGCGCGGTGCTCGGCGACGAGGCGCACGTCGGCAACTTCGTGGAAGTGAAGAACGCGGTGATGGGCCACGGCGCGAAAGCGAACCACCTGAGCTATATCGGCGATTCCGATATCGGCGCGCGCGTGAACGTGGGCGCGGGCACCATCACCTGTAATTACGACGGCGCGAACAAGCATCGCACGATCGTCGAAGATGACGTGTTCATCGGCTCGGATACGCAACTCGTCGCGCCGGTGCGCGTCGGGCGTGGCGTGACGATCGCGGCGGGCACGACGGTCTGGAAGGACGTGGGCGAAGGCGAATTGGTGCTGAACGAAAAGCGCCAGGTCAGCAGAACGGGCTACGTCCGCCCGGTCAAAAAGAAGGTTTGAAGCGCGCCAGGCCGTGCCGGAAGGCGCGGCCTTCTCAGTGGTGCGTTCGGTTCGGATTTCAAAGGATATCGCCATGTGCGGAATTGTCGGCGCGGTTGCGCAACGTAATATCGTCCCGGTGCTCGTCGAAGGTTTGCGGCGGCTCGAATATCGCGGCTACGACTCGTGCGGCGTCGCGGTGCTGAGTCATGGCGCGCCGCGCCGCGCTCGCAGCGTCGCGCGCGTGTCGGATCTCGATGCGCAAGTGAAGGAAACGAACCTTGCCGGCATGACGGGCATCGCGCACACCCGCTGGGCGACGCACGGCGCGCCCGTCACCGACAACGCGCACCCGATCTTTTCGCGCGATACCGTGGCGCTCGTGCATAACGGCATCATCGAGAATTACGAGTCGCTGCGCACGATGCTGCGCGACAAGGGTTACGAGTTCGTCTCGCAGACGGATACCGAAGTCATCGCGCATCTGATTCACAGCATGTATCGCGGCGATCTGTTCCAGACCGTGCGCGAGGCCGTCAAGCAACTGCACGGCGCGTATGCAATCGCGGTGATTCACAAGGATCAGCCGCATACGGTGGTGGGCGCGCGCCAGGGTTCGCCGCTCGTCGTCGGCGTGGGCGAGGGCGAGAACTTCCTCGCCTCCGATGCCCTCGCGCTGGCCGGCAGCACGGATCGCTTCGCGTTCCTCGAAGAGGGCGATGTCGTCGAGATCGCGCTCGATGGCGTGAAGATTGTCGATCGTCAGGGCATGCCCGCCGAGCGCGAAGTGCGCGTGGTGGCCGCGTATGGCGGCGCGGTGGAGCTGGGGCCGTATCGCCATTTCATGCAGAAGGAAATCTTCGAGCAGCCGCGCGCGATCACCGACACGATTCCGCAAGGCGATGAATTCACCGCGAGCCTCTTCGGCGAGAACGCGAAGGATGTGTTCGCGGGCATCGACAGCCTGCTGATTCTCGCGTGCGGCACGAGTTATTACTCGGGGCTGACGGCGAAGTACTGGCTCGAATCGATCGCGAAGATTCCGACGCAGGTGGAGATTGCGAGCGAGTACCGGTATCGGGAGTCGGTGCCCAATCCGAAGGCGCTGGTCGTCGTGATCTCGCAGTCGGGCGAAACCGCCGATACACTCGCCGCGCTCAAGCACGCGCAATCGCTCGGACATGCGCACACGCTCGCCGTGTGCAACGTGAGCACGAGCGCGATGGTGCGCCAGACGGAACTCGCGTTCCTGACGCATGCGGGGACGGAGATCGGCGTGGCGTCGACAAAGGCGTTCACGACGCAGCTCGTCGGTCTGTTCGTGCTCGCGGTGACGCTGGCGAAGCTGCGCGGCCGCGTCGATGCGAAACAGGAAGCGGCGTATCTCGGTCAGTTGCGTCACTTGCCGGCCGCGCTGAATAGCGTGCTGGCGCTGGAGCCGCAGATCATCGCGTGGTCGGAAGAGTTCGCGCGCAAGGAGAATGCGCTGTTCCTCGGGCGCGGGCTGCATTACCCGATCGCGCTGGAAGGGGCGCTCAAGCTCAAGGAAATTTCGTACATCCACGCCGAAGCGTATCCGGCGGGCGAACTGAAGCACGGGCCGCTGGCGCTCGTGACCGAAGCGATGCCGGTCGTGACCGTCGCGCCGAACGACACGCTGCTCGAGAAGCTGAAGTCGAACATGCAGGAAGTGCGGGCGCGCGGCGGAGAACTGTACGTGTTCGCGGATGCCGATACGCGCATCGTCAGCGAGGACGGCATTCATGTGATTCGCATGCCGGAGCACTACGGTGCGTTGTCGCCGATTCTGCATGTGGTGCCGCTTCAGTTGCTGGCGTATCACACGGCGTGTGCGCGTGGGACGGACGTCGACAAGCCGCGGAATCTGGCTAAGTCGGTGACGGTGGAGTGATGTTGGTGGGGATGTAGCGGGATGCTCGAAGCGCCTCTTCCGAGGCGCTTTTTTTTCGTCCCTCACCCGACCGCTCCCGCGTTTACCTGTGGACAAACCTGTCGACACTGCGCCGGTTAACCGTTGACGCTTTCTGCATAACCCGCCGTCCCGCGAGAATCGCCGAAAGTTGTCCCGGCTTCCGCCCGCAATCCGCCAAACCATACCGAAGTTGTTTACTCGGCAAGTCATTGACGCAAAACGCGCGAAGCGGGTTATCCACTGAAACGGCGCAGGCTTGTTAACTACTACCACGTATACATACGAATCCTTTTGTTTACTTAGAGGCGCGTGCAGTGCTGCTCAAAACCAAAGCAGCGCAGTTCACTCAACAGCCGTCTCGTGAACCTGCCGCAGACGCTCTCGGCTATTGCTCAAGTGCATGCGCATCGCGGCGCGGGCATCGTCGGCATCCTGGCGAACGATCGCCCGATAGATCGCCTTGTGTTCGTTCAGCACGTTGCGCAACCGTTCGATCTGATCCAGTTCCGCAATCTCCGCTTTTCCAAGCCGCGTGCGAGGACTGACCGCGCGTCCCATCTGACTGAGCACATCGTAGAAATAGCGATTGCCGCTCGCCCGCGCGATCTGCAAGTGAAACTCGACGTCATGCTCTAGCACATCGGTGCTGCCATTGGCGATCTGTTCTTCGTAACGCTCCACCGCACCGGCAATCTGCTTGAGATGCTGCTCCGTCCGGCGCCCCGCTGCCAGCGCGGCGGCGGCGCCTTCGAGATCGATTCGAAATTCGATGATCGCCATGATGTCCAGCAGGTTCGACAAGTCCGCATCGTGCAGCCGCACCGACTCGCGATCCGCCATCGCCCGAATGAACGTGCCGACGCCGTGCCGCGTCTCGACTACGTTTGCCGCCTGCAGCCGCGATACCGCCTCCCGCACCACCGAGCGACTCACGGCCATCTGTTTCATCAGCGCGGCTTCGGTCGGAATCTTGTCGCCGGGGCGAAGCACGCCGCGTTCGATCTCTTCGACGAGCGCGGCGACGACTTTATCGGTGAGGCTGGGCATTTTCGGTCTGGTTCTGATATTGATTGAGGTCGGATGACGCCAATGTCGCGCCGGCGCGGGTTTCGCCGGGACGTCCGATGAACCATCATGGAGTGCGGCTAAGACTCCGTCAATTCAGTGAACATCGAATTGTAAGACATCTTATCTCTTCATAAGACGAGCTACACGAGGCCGAGAGGCATCCTGCAACAAGAATTAAGGGTTAACGTCTCGTTCCACGCTCAAGAAAACCCGGTATCTTCTGTTAAGACATCCTATGACTTAGTCGCATCCAAACGACCCCGCCGCCACAGGGAGGCATCATGCCGTCTTCGACACCGTATCAACCGTTGCCCAATGCGTTCCGCACATCGCTACTGGCGAGAGAGAAGCTGATCGGCTGCTGGTCGTCGCTGGCGAGTCCGATCGTCACCGAGTTGCTGGGCGTCGTCGGTTTCGACTGGATCCTGCTCGACGCCGAGCACGCGCCCAACGATGCGCTGACGCTGATTCCGCAACTTATGGCGCTCAAAGACAGCGTCAGCGCACCTGTCGTGCGTCCGCCGGCGAACGAGCCGGTCGCGATCAAGCGTCTGCTCGATGCCGGCTTCGTCAACTTCCTCATCCCGTTCGTCGACAGCGCCGCCGACGCCCGCCGCGCCGTCGCCGCGACGCGGTATCCGCCGCACGGCATCCGGGGCGTGTCGGTCGGGCATCGCGGGAACCGTTACGGGACTGTCGCGGACTACTTCAAGGTGGCGAACGACAACATCAGCGTCGCGGTGCAGATCGAGAGCCGCGCGGCCGTCGATGCGATCGACGAAATCGCCGCCGTTGATGGCGTCGATGCGCTCTTCGTCGGACCATCCGATCTCGCCGCCGCGTACGGCCAGCTCGGCAACGCGAATCATCCGGACGTGCAGGCGGCCATCGCTCACGTATTCGAACGCGCGCACGCGGCGGGCAAGCCGAGCGGCATCCTCGCGCCCGTGCAGCAGGACGCGGAACGCTATCTGTCGATGGGCTGCACGCTCGTCGCCGTCGGCGCGGATCTCGGCATGCTTCGCAACACGGCGCAGGCCGTGAAGAAACACTTCATCGAAGAGTAAGCTGCGACAGGTTCGCGCTTCTCTCGCAGCACCCGGACATCGACACCTGAACAAAGGAGCAATACATGGCGACAAAAGCAGGCTTCATCGGTCTCGGCATCATGGGCCTTCCCATGGCGGCGAATCTCGTCAAGAACGGCGTCGAGCTGGCGGCGTTCACGCGCAGCGGCGTGCCTGCCGAACTGACGCAGGCGGGCGCCACGGCAAGCGACAGCCCCGCAGCCGTCGCGGAAAAAGCCGACGTCATCTTCCTGATGGTGCCGGATACGCCCGACGTCGAGCGCGTGCTGTTCGGCGAAAACGGCGTCGCGAATTCGCTGCGCGCGGGACAGATCGTCGTCGACATGAGTTCGATCTCGCCGATCGCCACGCGCGAGTTCGCCGCGAAAGTGCGCGAGCGCGGCGCCGATTATCTCGATGCGCCCGTTTCCGGCGGCGAAGTCGGGGCGAAGGCGGCGTCGCTCACGATCATGGTCGGCGGCGCGCAAGCCACCTTCGACAAGGTGAAGCCGCTCTTCGAGATGATGGGCAAGAACATCTCGCTGATCGGCGAGGTCGGCGCGGGGCAGGTGTGCAAGGTCGCGAACCAGGTGATCGTCGCGGCGACGATCGAAGCGGTCGGCGAGGCGCTGCTGCTCGCGTCCAAAGCGGGCGTCGATGCCGAAAAGGTCCGCACCGCGCTGATGGGCGGCTTCGCGTCGTCGCGGATTCTGGAAGTCCACGGCGAGCGGATGACGAAGCGCACGTTCAATCCGGGCTTCCGCATCGAACTGCATCAAAAGGATCTGAACCTGGCGCTCGCGACCGCGCAATCGCTCGGCGTATCGCTGCCGAACACGGCGACGTGTCAGGCGCTCTTCAACGCGTGCACTGCGCACGGCGGCAAGGCGTGGGACCACTCGGGCATGGTCCGCGCGCTCGAGATTCTGGCGAACCACGAGATCGGGCAGGACGTGAAGTAACCGTTGTTTTGTAGAACGGCACACGGGAAGCCGGCGCGAGCCGGCTTTTTCGTTGGCCTCACATAGAGTTGTCAGACGTCTACTGACTGCACTGCGAAGGCACGGCGAAAAGGCGCTGCATGCCGCGCCAAAGGGTAAACACGCGATGCCATAGTCGTCCGATGACCATAGAATGTCATCAGACAACCTACCACGTCAGGAGACAAGCTTGCGATCCGCTCCCGCCACGCGCGCCGACGACTTGCTCGAATCGGCCAGTTCCAAGGTCAAGCGCCACGTCCTGCCCTTGTTCCTCATCATGTTCATCGCGAATTACATCGATCGGGTGAACGTCGGTTTCGTCAACTCGCACATGCAGACGGACCTCGGCATTGGCGCGGCGGCATACGGGCTCGGCAGCGGGCTGTTTTTCATCGGCTATGCGCTGTTCGAAGTGCCCTCCAACGTGCTGATGCAGAAGTACGGCGCGCGCGCGTGGCTCACGCGGATCATGGGGACGTGGGGCATCGTCGCCGCGGCGATGGCGTTCGTCTGGAACGACACGTCGTTCTACGTGCTGCGATTCCTGCTCGGCGTGGCGGAAGCGGGCTTCTTCCCCGGCGTTGTGTTCTATTTCACGCAATGGCTGCCGCAAAAAGAGCGCGGCAAGGCCATCGCCGTGTTTCTGGGCGGGTCCGCCATCGCGTCGGTGCTGTCCGGGCCGATCACGGGCGGCCTTCTGTCGATTCGCGGCCTCGGCCTGCACGGCTGGCAGTGGATGTTCCTGATCGAAGGCGGCTTCTCGGTGCTGCTGTGCGGCCTGAGCTGGATGCTGCTGAAGTCGCGCATCGCCGACGCGCACTGGCTCACCGCCGACGAACGTCACGCGCTGCAAAGGGCAATCGCGAACGAGCAGGCCGAGCGCGAAGCCACGGGCGGCCGTCACGTGTCCGCGCTCCAGCTGCTCAAAGACCCGCAGATCGTGCTGTTCTGCTTCCTGTATTTCGCGATCCAGCTCACCATTTACGCCGCGACGTTCTGGCTGCCGACGATCATTCGCAAGATGGGCGGCCTCACCGATTTCCAGGTCGGCCTTTTCAACGCGGTGCCGTGGCTGATCGCGATGGTCGCGATGTACTGCTTCGCGCTGCTCTCCGCGCGCTGGCGCTTCCAGCAGGCGTGGCTCGCGACGGCGCTCGTCATCGCGGCGTGCGGGCTGTTCGCATCGACGACGGGCAATGCGGTGCTGTCGTTCGTCGCCATCTGCTTTTCGGCAATCGGCTTCAAGGCGGCGGCGTCGCTGTTCTGGCCGATTCCGCAAGGCTATCTCGATGCGCGCGTCGCGGCCGGCGTGATCGCGCTGATCAACTCGGTCGGCAATCTCGGCGGTTTCTTCGCCCCCGCGACGTTCGGCTATCTTCAACAACATACGGGCTCTGTATCGGGCGGCCTGTATGCGCTCGGCGTCGCGTCGCTGATCGCGGCTGCGGCGGCTTTCCTTACGCGCAACCGGCGCTCGGACGGGACGCCCGTCGGCCACGCATCGCCCCGCAATGCACATTGAACGCGGCTTGACCATCCACTTCGGGACCACTCACATGTCGACCAACGCAATCCAACCGAACGCCACTCCGAAAGTCACCGAACTGCGCGTCGTGCCCGTCGCGGGCCGCGACAGCATGTTGATGAACCTCTCCGGCGCCCATGCGCCGTTCTTCACGCGCAACATCGTCATCCTGACGGACAGCGCGGGGAACACCGGCGTCGGCGAAGTGCCGGGAGGCGAGAACATCCGCCGGACCATCGACGATGCCCGCGCGTTCGTCGTCGGGCAATCCATCGGCAACATGCAGGCGGTGCTGAACCGCGTGCGCACGCAATTCGCCGATCGCGATGCGGGCGGTCGCGGCCTGCAGACCTTCGACCTGCGCACGACGATCCACGCCGTGACCGCGCTCGAAGCCGCGCTGCTCGATCTGCTCGGCCAGCATCTCGGCGTGCCGGTTGCCGCGCTGCTCGGCGAAGGCCAGCAGCGCGACGAAGTGGAGATGCTCGGCTATCTGTTCTATATCGGCGATCGCAACAAGACCGATCTGCCCTATGCGTCCGGCGAGAACGGCAAGGACGACTGGGAGCGCCTGTGCACCGAAGTCGCGCTGACGCCGGAAGCGGTCGTGCGCCTCGCGGAAGCCGCACAGGCGCGCTACGGCTTCAACGACTTCAAGCTGAAAGGCGGCGTGCTCGCGGGCGATGCCGAAATCGAAGCGGTGACGGCGCTTGCCGAGCGTTTCCCGGACGCACGGGTGACGCTCGATCCGAACGGCGCGTGGTCGCTCGCGGAAGCGGTCCGCCTGTGCCGCGACCAGCACGACGTCCTCGCCTACGCGGAAGATCCGTGCGGCGCGGAGAACGGCTATTCGGGCCGCGAAGTGATGGCGGAGTTCCGCCGCGCGACCGGCCTGCCGACCGCGACGAACATGATCGCAACCGACTGGCGTCAGATGGGCCACGCCATCCAGTTGCAATCGGTCGATATCCCGCTGGCCGACCCGCATTTCTGGACGATGCAGGGCTCCGTGCGCGTCGCGCAGATGTGCAACGACTGGGGCCTCACGTGGGGATCGCACTCGAACAATCACTTCGATGTGTCGCTCGCGATGTTCACGCATGTCGCCGCGGCCGCGCCGGGCAAGATCACGGCCATCGATACGCACTGGATCTGGCAGGACGGCCAGCGTCTGACGCGCGATCCGCTGCAGATCGTCGGCGGCAAGGTGAAGGTGCCGGCGACGCCGGGGCTCGGCGTCGAACTCGATATGGACGAAATCGAGAAGGCGCACGCGCTTTACCTCGAGCACGGCCTCGGCGCGCGCGACGATGGTATCGCGATGCAATATCTGATTCCGAACTGGAAGTTCGACAACAAGCGCCCGTGTCTCGTGCGCTGAAGCTGAACGCTCGTCAGGAGTCGCGCTTCAGCCGCTCGATGAGCGCCATCGCGGCGGCGGGATTGGCAGGCTTGTTCCCGCTGATGACATACAGATAAACGTCGCGCGCCGATGCCTTCGCAGCCGGTTTCCTAGTCTTTCCGACCGTCTGCAGGTCGTCGGGCGCACCGCCTGCCGCCCACTCTTGCACGCGCTTCGCCCAGCGGTCGAGCGCGGCCTTCGTATAGCCGTTGGCCGGCTTTTCGGTCGTGCCCATGATGCGGGCGTAGACGAAAGGCGCGGTCACATCCGCGATTTGCGGATACTTCGAATCGCCCGCGACGACGGCCGCCACACCGTATTGCCGAAGCAGCGCGACGAACGCCGGATCGACGAAACTCGCGTGCCGCACTTCGACCGCGTGACGAATCGCGCGCCCTTCCACTTCTTGCGGCAGCAGCTTCAGGAAGTTTTCGAAGTCTTCGGCATCGAATTGCTTGGTCGGCGCGAATTGCCAGTTGATCGGGCCGAGCTTGTCCTTCAGTTCGAGCACGCCGCTCGCGAAAAAGCGTTCGATGGATTCGCCCGCTTCCGCCAGCACCCGCCGATGCGTCGAATAACGCGATGCCTTCAGGGAGAACACGAAGTCGTCGGGCGTTTCGTCGTGCCACTTGGCGAACGTCGCGGGCTTCTGCGAGCCGTAGAACGTGCCGTTCACTTCGATGCTCGTCAGCGCGCGGCTCGCGAATTCGAGTTCGCGCTTTTGCGCGAGCCCTTCGGGATAAAAGGTGCCGCGCCACGGCTCGAAATTCCATCCACCGACGCCGATACGAATGGTCGGCGTGCCGCTCGTTTTCTTTTTGGTCGCCATGGGGCGTCTCCTGTCCGAACCCGTCACGAGTGTAACGAACAAGGAAGGCGCGCGTGCGCGGCGTCATTTCCTCCCGACGAGATAGCTCACGCCCTGCGGACCATACTGCTCAGAATGCGCGGCATTGGCCGGCAAATGAAAGATTTCGCCGACGCGATACAGCCGCGCGTCATCGCCGATGCGGATTGTCAGTTCGCCTTCGAGAATCAGCGCCTTTGCCTCGAACGGATGCGTGTGGATGTCGAGCGAGCCGTTCGGTTCGCGCGTGACGGTGACGACTTCATCGAAGCCCTCGGCGGAAAGAAGGGTGAGATAGGCGTCGCGTTGCACGAGGGAATCCGGACGAAAGAGGGAAGGGCGCGCCGGACGCGCCCCGGGCGCCGATGCGAAATCAGTTGCCGAAGAAGATATCGCACTGCGGTCCGCGGACGCAGGGCTTGGAGATCGGGCTGCCGCCCATGCTCATCGAGCCGGCGCCGCCGCGCGTCGATGGCATGCCGCCATACGATGTATCGCCGGTGCTATCCATGCTTGCGCCCTGCTGCATCGCGCCGGGCTGGGTCCATGTGTCCGGCGTGGCCTGCCCTGGCACTTGCGCGGTCCGATAATAAGTCTGCTGCGCCGATGCGATGCCCGCGACGGCGAGTACCGAGACGGCAAGCGCCGTCTTGATGAGCTTCGATTTCATGTCTTCGACTCCTTGAGTGGGACGCGCGACGATTCATGCGATGCTGTCGCGCATCCGTTCGTATCCGGTGAGCCGCAGGAAGCGCGCAGTGCGGACGTTCGTGCATCGCTTCGCGGGCGTTGCGCGTGTTCGCGGCAATTCCGTTATAGGCGGCGGCCTTCGCAATGAACAGGAAATACGCTTATACGTCGGCGATCCGGTCGCGCGCATGACACGATGCGGTCAACGACGACATGCGCTGCCAGCAATAGAATGCAAGTCATTCACGAGCCCGGAAACCATCGAACCAAGGAGAGCGCGATGACCGTCACCATCTATCACAACCCCCAATGCGGCACTTCGCGCAACACGCTGGCGCTGATCCGCAATGCGGGCATCGAGCCGAACGTCGTCGAGTATCTGACGCATCCGCCGAGCCGCGAGACGCTCACCACGCTGATCGCGCGCGCCGGTCTGTCGGTGCGCGACGCCCTGCGCGAAAAGGGCACGCCCTACGCGGAACTTGGCCTCGGCGATCCCGCGCTTACCGACGATCAGCTAATCGACGCGATGCTCGCGCATCCCATTCTCATCAATCGCCCGTTCGTCGATACGCCGGTCGGCGCGCGGCTGTGCCGTCCATCGGAACTGGTGATCGACATCCTGCCGTCGCCGCAGAAAGGACCGTTCACGAAGGAAGACGGCGAGGTGGTCATCGACGAGCAAGGCAAGCGCGTGCGCTGACGCTGCAAGCCGTTACTCCGCGTTACCTTTCTGGCATTGCTGTTGCACCTGTGTCAGACATCGCCTTCTAGACTGCACCTGACTCACACGGCACTCGGTGCAGGAGATAAGCGAGATGAAGAACAAACTTCTTGGTACGGTCGTCGGGCTCGCGGGACTGGCGGCGCTTGCGGTATCGGCATCGGCGTCTGCGCATGTCGATGTGGCGGTCGGCGTCGGCGTGCCGGCTTATTACGGCCCTGCCCAACCGGTGTACGTGCAGCCCGCCCCGGTCGCTTACGGCTATGGCTACGGATACGATGACGGCTGGCGCGAGCAACGCTGGCGCGAGCGTCGTGAGCGTCACTGGCGGCACGAGATGCGCCGCGAAGATCGCTGGCACGACCGGCACGGCTGGTAACAAACCGGCTTCTGAGACGCGGCGGGCGTCTGCGGCCCGCCGCGTTCTTGTTGGCGCTGCGTCAGCGTGTCCCGGCCGTACGCCTCAAGTCGCGTGCGTCCGCGCCGTTATTGCGGGGATAGCCGCATTCCAATTCCTTCACGATGTTCAGTCCGGTCAGCATCCTCGTCGTCACCGCATTGTCGAGCGTGCTCTCGATACTGGTGCTGATCTCGTTGTCATCCCACGCCATCGACGGCGTCCCGCGCTGGCTCTGGGCGAACGTGCTGGCGATCGCATCGCTTGCGCTGTTCGCGATGCAGAACGTCGTGCCCGCGTGGCTCGGCGTCGTCGTCGCGAATCAGCTCATCGCGGCAACGGCGCTTCTGATCTACGAAGGCTGCAACGACTTCTTCGGCGTGCGGCTCGGCACTCAGGCGCGCGCCGTCGGCTGGATGATGTGGCTGGGCGTCATGGCCGGCATCACGTACTACACCTATGTCGCGCCGGACATGCATGTGCGCGTGATGATCGTGTCGGCGTTCCATGCGGCGTGCGATCTCGCGATTGCGGGCCGCGTGCTGCTGTCGCGCCCGCCCGACCGGCCGCGCTACAACTATCTGTTCGTCGCCGGCGCCGCCTTGCTCGGGACGTTCGGCCACACCGCACGCGGCGCGATCTACACGGTCGCGCCACCGCCGCAGACGGCGCTGCTTCAACCCGGCCCGATGCAGATCACGTTTCTCGCCCTCGGCATTCTCGTGTTGCCGTCGCTGTGCATCGGGCTCGTCATCATGGCGCATGACCGCCTCGCGATGCGCCTCGAAAGGCTCGCCCGTTTCGACGACCTCACCGGCGCGCTGTCACGCAAGGCGCTGCTCGAAGCCGCCGCGTCGCGGCTTGCCCGGTCTTCGCAGGACGGCCGGCGCGAGTATGTCGCGGTCATCGATCTCGATCACTTCAAGAGCGTGAACGACCGATACGGCCACGCGGGCGGCGACGAAGTGCTGCGCCATTTCGCAGCGATCGTGAACGCGCGCATTCGTGACGGCGATGCGTTCGGGCGCATCGGCGGCGAAGAGTTTTGCCTGCTCTGCACGGCGGCGCGCATCGGCGATGTGACCGCGCTGGTCGAGCGCCTGCGCGCGACGGTCGCGTCGACGCCTTGCGGCGTATCCGGCGGCGTGCTGCGTTACACGTTCAGCGCGGGCATCGCGGCGTGGGATGGGCGCGAATCGCTGGCCTCGCTGATGGCGCGCGCCGATGCGCGGCTGTACGCGGCCAAGCTCGCGGGCCGGGATCGCGTGAACGGGCCGGTGGAGAACGCGGCCACGTAAGCCGTGCGGCGTTCAGTCATCGTCGACGCCGCCGCGCGCTGCGCGCTCGCCGGGCGGCTTGCGCATCCATCGCCGAAGCAGGCTTTTCTCGACGACGCGCCCCACGATCAGCAGCACGATCAGCATGACCGTCGCGATGATCGCCAGGCTCCAGATGCCGAGCCCGCACAGGATGCCGACAGCCGCCGTGACCCAGATCGAAGCGGCCGTCGTCAGCCCGCGAATGCGGTTCTCCGCCTGGTTCTGGATGATGACGCCCGCGCCCAGAAATCCGATTCCCGTCACGATGCCCTGCACGACGCGCGACACATCGGCGTCGTCATAAAGCGTGCGCGTGGAGAAGCCCATTGCGCACATCGTCGCGATGCACGCCCCGAGCGATACCAGCCCGAGCGTTTTCATGCCTGTCGGCTTGCCGTGCAAATCACGATCGATGCCGATGATGCAGCCCACGAGCACCGCGCACAGCATGCGCAGGACGGCATCGGCGAGAATGGGGTAGGGCAGCATCGCGGGCTCCGTTGTCGGTTTTCTTGTCGCGCGGAGAAGGCGCGGATCGGCGTAGTGCAACTTTAAGTCCGTCGATCTTCGCATTGAAGCGGTGCAAACGACAGTGGCGCGCACCGCGCGATTTTTTGTCGCGATAACGTGCTGTGCTCTGCATCAGCCTAGAGGCGACTGAAACGACATGACCCACCAGACCCGATTCTCGATGATCGACGCGGCCCCGACGCCGGTCGGCCCGTTCTCGCACGCGGCGGAAGCCGATGGCTGGGTCTTCCTGACCGGCCAGATGCCCACGCATCCCGACGACGACACCGCGCCGCTGCCCGACGGCATCGCAGCGCAGACGCGGCGCGTGATGGACAACCTCATCATCGTGCTGACGGGGCTCGGCCTCACGCTCGACCACGTCGTGAGCGTGCGCATCTTCCTGACCGAGTTCAAGCGCGATTACGACGCGATGAACGCCGTCTATCGCTCGTACTTCGCGCCGAAGCCGCTGCCGGCGCGCACGTGTATCGGCGTGACGGCGCTCGCCCGCGATGCGCTCGTGGAAATCGACTTCGTCGCAAGGCGGCCGTAGATCACCGGCGCGCCTTCGACGCATCCACCCACCGGAACGTCAGGTTGATGCGCTCGCCACGCGCGCCCGGCTCCTTCGGCACGCGATGCACCCATTCGAGCTGCGTGCGTCCGCGCATCACCAGCAGGCTGCCGTGCGTGAGCGAGAGCGTGTGCGTCGTGTGCGTGCGGACATGGCGGAACTCGAAGGTGCGCGCCGTGCCGAGGCTCACCGATGCGATCACCGGCTCCGGTCCAAGCTCGCGCTCCTTGTCGGCGTGCCAGCCCATGCTGTCCTGCCCGCCGCGATAGCGATTGATCAGCACGCTGTTGAAGCGCGCGCCGGCCGTCTTTTGCGCGGCATCGCGAAGTTGCGCGACGGCGGGCGTCCACGGCTGCGGCACGTTGCGGATGCCCGAATAGACATAGACCGCATCCGGCTCGCCCTGCCACGCAGTCAGACGAGGCAGCGGCACGCGCCCGCCCGGCGTGTTCATGTGGTCCTGTTGCCAGCGCACTTCATCGATCAGCGCGCCCATCAGGTCGCAGCCGGCGTCCGCGCCGATCCAGTCGGGATGCCACGCGATATCGGGCTTGGGAATGTCGTCGAAGAGATCGAACATGGCGATGCGCGCCGATCCGGCCAAAAGATTTCACGATAGCAGAGCCATCGCGCGCCGGCGTTGCGCTTTTATCGCTTGGCCGCGCGTTTGGGCGCGAGCGGAGCGTGTGCTACAGTCGGCGCGATCATCTCGAAAATAATGGAAATCGCATGACGACCACCGCCGAAGCACACGGCGGCGCGGAGAGCCGCCGCATTCTGCTTGTCGACGATAGCGCCGACGCCGCGTTCGCGATGTCGATGCTGCTCGAAGCCATGGGTCACGAAGTGCGGACGGCGCACGACGGCGCGTGCGCGCTTAACTCCGTCGACGATTTCCGGCCCGATGTGGTGCTGCTCGATATCGGCCTGCCGGGAATGAGCGGTTTCGAGGTGGCCCGCGAGATGCGCAAACGCGATGCGACACGCGGCGCGCTGCTGCTCGCGCTCACCGGCTACGGCAGCGCCGCCGACCGTCAGACCGCGCTCGACGCCGGCTTCGATCATCACCTCACGAAGCCGGTCTCCATCGGCGATCTTCAGGCGTTGCTCTCGCGCGCCTGAGCACGAGCACGTCTCATTCGATCCGCAGTCTCGCCATATAGGGCAGGTGATCGGAAAGCCACGCGGTATCCTGCGTCGGCACGATCCACTCGAGCGGCTTCAGTCCTCGCACGAACATCTTGTCGAGCGCGAGCGCCGGGGAGAACGCCGGAAACGTGCGGCCGGATTCGCCGAGCATCGTCGCCACTTCGTTCATGCCGAGCTCGCCGAAGAGCGCCACGGAGTCGTTGCGCCAGTCGTTGAAATCGCCCGCCAGCACGAGCGGGCCGTCCGGCGCTTCCTTCGCGATCCAGTGCGCGATCCAGTTCATCTGACGCAGCCGCGCCGCACGCGTCAGCGCGAGATGCGCGCAAAGCAGCGTAATCGCGTGACCTGCAAAAGTCGCCCGCGCGACGAGCAGCCCGCGCTTTTCGAAGCGATGCGCGGAGATGTCCCATCGACCGGAAAGATCGAGCGGATGCGGCGAGAGGATCGCGTTGCCGTGCCGCCATGACGGCTTGAAGACGTTCGGGCCGAGCGCGATCTGCAATTCGAGCGCGGTGGCGATTTCGGTGGCCTGGCAATGCCAGACATCGTCGAGCGGAGCGGAGAGCGGCTTGCCGAAGCCGCTTGCGAGCATCGGCTGCGGCATGCGCCGCGCCATGGCTTCCTGAAGGAAATAGACGTCCGCGTTGGTGGTCTGAACCCACCGCTGCATCGCGCTCCACGCGCGCAGGCCGAGCGGCGAGCGGCCCTTGTGCAGATTCCAGCTCACCGCCGTGAAATCCGGCGTGACCGCATTCGCGGACGGTGCTGGCGGAAGATGTTCTGGGTTTCGCATACTTTCGTTGTCTTTGTACGCGCCGGCAGCCGGTCACTCGGCCGGCGCGGATGGAGCGAGGCTGGCGCGCACCCGGTACGCCAGCGAAGGATTGCTGTCGATGATCTGCCATTGCGCCCATTCTCCCGGCTTCACCACGAGGCCGGGATGCGAGCCGCTCACCTGACGCGGCGTCGGCGGCACCTTGCAGCCGGAAGCCGACGTGCGCGATGCATCGTCTTCGATCATCTCCTGCGCATCGATGGCGAGCGTGATGTCGTCGGCGCTCGCGTGCGTCGGGGACACGGTGACGGTGCGTTGCAAATCGATATCGCCCGCCGGCTTGTCGGCGCAACCGACACGATTCTGCACGACATTGTGATGCGTGTCGGTGCGGGCCTGACCGACATTCGTCGTCTCGGTGAACGAGTCGATCTGCTGACCGTCGCGCACGACTTGCAGTTCCCAGTTGACCGGCTGCGGCGTGGTCTGCGCGAAGCCGTGAGTCGCGGCGAGGCAGGCGCTCAGGATGAGAGCGGATTGGACCCGATGCAAAAGTGCGGTGCGGTTTCTTTTCGTCATTGAAAGCTTCTCCGGCGCGCGGGCATGATCGGATGGCGGCCCGGCCGCGCCTGCGATGGCGTGCGGCGGCCGCCGAATCGGCGTTGCTCGGCCAGTTGGGGAGCACATTCCGAACCCGCCCGCCGCATCGATCCCGACGATGATACTAGCGCGCGGCGTCATCGGCAGAAGCGGCCGCGATTGGCAGCAGACGCGGCGGACTGCTCGCTTGCGCGTCGTTTTGTCATCGATACACTGAAACCGTCGATCAATCAAAACGACGGGGTGTGACATGACGACGGCCGTGGTCAAACAGGAACTGGCGGTGGCATCTTTCAGCAAGGTCTACAGTCTCGACGAGGTGGAGACCGCGCTCAACGAACTGCCCGACGGCGCAAGCGACGCGCTGCGCGCCACCTACGAAAAGATGCTCAAGGTCGGCAATCTGCGCTTTTGCGTGAAGCCGAACCGTATGCCATCCATCGACGATCTCGCGGCTTCGCTGCCAAATTTCGACGAACCGCTCGACGACATCCGCAAGCAGATTGCGCTATGCCTCGAAACCGACGATCGCCTCGAACTCATGCCGATGCTGCTGCTCGGCGAGCCGGGCATCGGCAAGACGCATTTCGCGAAACAGCTTGCGCGGCTGCTCGGCACGTCGAGTCATTATGTTGCGATGAGTTCGCTCACGGCCGGATGGATTCTGTCGGGCGCGTCGTCGCAATGGCGCAATGCGAAGCCGGGCAAGGTATTCGATGCGCTCGTGAACGGCAGTTACGCGAACCCCGTCATCACCGTCGATGAAATCGACAAGGCCACCGGCGACGCGCAGTACGATCCGCTCGGCGCGCTCTACGCGCTGCTCGAACACGACACGGCGCAGGCGTTCATCGACGAATTCGCGGAAGTGCCGATCAACGCGGGCAACGTCGTGTGGATCGCGACGGCCAACGACGCCCGCGCGATCCCCGAGCCGCTTTTGAACCGCATGAACGTCTACGAGATTCCCGCGCCGGACCGCGACGGCGCGCGGCGTATCGGGCAGGCGATCTACGCGGAGATTCGCGAAGCGCACGCGTGGGGCGCGCGTTTCCCCGAAACGCTCGGCGACGCCCCGCTCGATGTGCTCACGCAAGCGTCGCCGCGCGGCATGCGTCGCGCGATGCTCAACGCGTTCGGCAACGCGCGCATCGACGGAAGGCATCACGTCGAGGCGCGCGATATCCAGCTCGACCGGCAGTCGCGCCGAAAATCGATCGGTTTTTGACGAGGCGAAACTGCCGAAATTGACTAAAACTGCCCGATAACCTGTCTTTTTGGTCATCTGGCGGCCAGATCCTTGCCTTTTTCCGAATTGCACCGGAAAACAACGCTAACTGCGTGGCTTTGTTGTGCGACGCGCAATAGTCGCGCACGTAGAATAGTTAGATTGGGTTGCGCGGAAAGGGACATGGATCGGATCGAATGCGTGGTCATCGGGGCGGGCGTCGTCGGGCTCGCCATTGCGCGTGCGCTGGCGCTGCGCGGGCGCGAAGTCATGGTGCTGGAGGCGGGTGAAGCCATCGGCGTCGGCACGAGCTCGCGCAACAGCGAAGTGATTCACGCGGGCATCTACTATCCGCGCGGCTCGCTGAAAGCCGAACTGTGCGTGCGCGGACGCGAGATGCTCTACGAATTCTGCGCTGCGCATGGCGTGCCGCATCGGCAATGCGGAAAGCTGCTCGTCGCGACGGCGCGCAACCAGATTCCGCAACTGGCGGCCATCGAACAGAAGGGCATCGAGAATCGCGTTGAAGGGCTGGCACGCATCAGCGGCGCGCAGGCGATGGAAATGGAGCCGCAGTTGCGATGCGTCGAAGCGGTGTATTCGCCGCGCACGGGCATCGTCGATAGCCATCAGTTCATGCTCGCGCTGCAGGGCGACGCCGAGAACCACGGCGCGGGCGTCGTGTTCCATACGCCGGTCGTCGGCATCGATGCGCGCGAAGGGTGCTTTATCGTCGAGACGGGCGGCGATGCGCCCGCGCGCTTCAGGGCGTCGTATCTGATCAACAGCGCCGGGCTGCACGCCAACGACATCGCGCGCCGCATTCGCGGCCTCGACGACCGTCACGTGCCGCCGCTCTACTTTGCGAAGGGCAATTACTTCAGCGTGAGCGGGCGCACGCCGTTCGACCGTCTCATCTATCCGATGCCGAACGAAGCGGGTCTCGGCGTCCACCTGACGATCGATATGGGCGGTCAGGCGAAGTTCGGCCCGGACGTGGAATGGGTGACGTCGCTGAACTACGACGTCGATCCGCGCCGCGCCGATTCCTTCTACGCGGCGATCCGTGCCTACTGGCCCGGCCTGCCCGACGACGCGCTGCAACCGGCTTACGCGGGCATCCGGCCGAAGCTTTCCGGTCCCGGCCAGGCCGCCGCCGATTTCATGATCCAGGGCAAATCGGCGCATGGCGTGCCGGGACTCGTGAATCTCTTCGGCATCGAGTCGCCGGGGCTGACGGCATCGCTTGCAATTGGCGAACGCGTCGCCGACATGGCGCGCTAAGGATCGCTAGCGGGCCGCCAAGGGACCGTGCGCGCTTATTCCTGGCATTCGTGGTCAACCAATCGCTCGCGTGTTGATATGCTCGGGAAGTCGCCGTCGTCAGAACGGCGCTTTCCCCCAATACAACATGGAGCGAGTCACCATGAAGACATCCCGTCGCACGTTTCTGATCACCAGCGTGGGCGTTGCATCGACGTTCGCGCTCGGCTCACGCGCCGCTTTCGCCGAAGCGCCGAAGGTCGAAGAAAGCGATCCCACCGCTCAGGCGCTCGGCTACAAGCTCGACGCAAGCAAGGTCGACAAGGCCAAATTCCCGAAATACGCGGCTGGACAGGACTGCGGCAACTGCCAGTTCTATCAGGGCAAGGCCGAAGATCCATTCGCGCCGTGCCCGATGTTCGCGAACAAGCTCGTCGCATCGAAGGGATGGTGCAGCGCATACGCGAAGAAGGCGTAACGCGGTAAAAACCGTGTTCATCGAGGCGCGCCCGGCTGCAAAGCCCGGCGCGCTTTTTCTTGTGCGGCTTCTTTCGCTTTTGTTCATTGCTTGATAACCCAACGCGCGGTCTTTACACTCGCCTAGGCTAAAAAAGCCTCCCGCTTCGTTTCTCTCGCTTCGAGGGCGGCGGCGCGGCACACCGGATCATCGGACGCGCGAGTCCGGCGGCACATCCAACGACAAAGGGGTACGCATGGCAGGCAGACCATTGAACGCGCGCGCTGTAGTGGCCGCCGTGATCGGCAACGCGCTGGAGTGGTACGACTTCACCGTTTTCGGCTTCATGACCGTCGTGATCGCGCGGCTGTTTTTCCCCAGCGAAAGCGATTACTCGTCGATTCTCCTGACCACCGCGACCTTCGGCGTCGCGTTCGTGATGCGGCCTGTCGGCGGCATCGTGCTCGGGCTGTATGCCGACCGCGCCGGGCGCAAGGCCGCGCTGATGCTCGTCATCGCGATGATGACGCTCGGCATCCTGCTGCTCGCGATTGCGCCGCCGTACTCCGCAATCGGCATCGGCGCGCCGCTCATCATCGTGGCCGCGCGGCTGATTCAAGGGTTCTCGGCGGGCGGCGAGTTCGGCAGTTCGACGGCGCTTCTGATCGAAGCCGCGCCGTTCTCCAAGCGCGGGTTCTACGGCAGCTTCCAGATGGCGAGCCAGGCGGCGGCGCTGCTGCTCGGCGCCGTCGTCGGCGCGGCGATTTCGCGCGGAATGTCGCCGCAGGCGCTCGAGTCGTGGGGCTGGCGCGTGCCGTTCATTCTCGGGCTCGTGATCGGGCCGGTCGGCCTCTACATCCGGCGCAACATGTCGGACACGGAAGCCTTCCTGCACGCGCGAAAGACGGCGCAACGCGCGACGCTCGGCGAAGTGTTCCGCGGGCATAGCCGCGAGATTCTGTGCGGGCTCGGCTCGGTCGTCGCGCTGACGGTCACGGTCTACGTGCTGATCGCCTATTTGCCGACGTTCGCCGTGAAGCAACTGAAGCTGCCGTTCGGGCAGTCGTTCACGGCGTTGATCGTCGGGAATCTGCTGCTGACCGTGCTATGCCCGGTGGCGGGCGCGTGGTCCGATCGCATCGGCCGCAAGGGGCTGACGCTGTGGTCGCTGCTGATTACGCTTGTTCTGATCTATCCGCTCTTTGCGTGGCTCGCGGCGGAGCCGAGCGTGATGCGGCTCGTCATCGTGCAGAGCGTGTTGTCGATCACGCTCTCCGGCTACTACGGCCCGTTCGGCGCGCTGCTCGCGGAGCTGTTCCCGGCGCACGTGCGATCGACCGGCTTGTCGCTCGCGTATAACATCGCGGTGATGATCTTTGGCGGCTTCGGGCAGTTTATCGTGACGTGGCTGATCCGCGTCACCGAATCGCAGCTCGCGCCGACCTTCTATGTGATGGGCGGACTCGTGATTTCGCTGGTCTCCGTCGCATGCATTCCCGCCGCGCGTCACGCCGACGTCGACGAATCGCGCAGCGTTACTCGCCAGGCAGCATCGAAATGAAGGTGATTGAAAGCAGCAAGTTCACTGCCGAGCGCGCGTGGGGCGCGCTCGATATCTGCGTGATGAACGGCACCTCGTGCCGTCTGCACTGGACCGATGCGCCATACAAATGGCACGTCAACGACGGCGAGGAAGTCTTTGCCGTGATGGACGGCGTGGTGCGGATGCACGTACGCGATGCGGACGGCGAGCGCACCGTCACGCTCCATGCCGGCGATATCTTGCACGCCCAGGCCGGTGACGAGCACTACGCCGAGCCCGTCGGCGCGGCGCGCATTCTGGTGATCGAGAAAGAAGGAAGCGTTTAGGGCTCAGCGTTGCAGGCCGGCTGCCACGAGCAGTTCGGCCAGCGCTTCGGTCATGCCGCCTTCGTTTGCTTCGGCGCGTTCCTTCAGTTGCTTGACGAGCTTTTCGTCGAGCTTGCATGCGAAGGGCACGAGGCCCTTTGCCTGATCGAGCTTGCGCTGCTCGCGCCGATCCATCTTCGGCGCGTTCGCGTCGCCGATGGCCGCGCGGCCGCCTTGCTTCAGTTCGTTGGCGAGCTTGAACGCCTTGGTCTGTTCCAGTTGAAATTTGTTCACGCGATGCTCCGATGCGGCAGTTTTGAATGTGCCGTATTGTACGTGGCCGCGCGCTCACGCCTGAGCGGCTTCGGCCAGCGCGTCGATGCGCGCGCGCATTCGCTTCCAGTGCGAGCCTTCCCAGAACACGCGATGACACACATCGCACGTGACAAAGCGCGTATGGCGCTGGCGCACGCCGTCGGGCACGCGATGGTCGATTTCGTCGGCAGCGGCGGGGCGCAGCGGCGCGTTGCACATCAGGCATAAGCGAAACGCGCGCAGATGCGGCGCCAGGTCGAGCCGTTCCGCGACTTCGCGCCATTGCTCGTCCGGTTGCAGCGCGCGCACATAGCAGCCGCGCAGCACGGCGCGACGCTTCAGCAACTCGCGATCGCGTGTCAGCACGATGCGCGATTCCTCCTGCGCGAGACGCTCGATTGCGTCGTCGGCGAAGTTGTTGTCGAAGCGCGTATCGAAGCCGCCGAGCCGCAGCAGTTGCGCGAGGCCGCCGAGATGGGCATCCGCGATGAAGCGAAGATCCGCTGCCTTCATCGGGGCGCGCAAGAGCAGCGAGCCGTCGGCCATGCCGGGCGGCGCGCGATGCGGCGGATAAACCTCGATGAGATCGCCGGGCTGAATCTGCGCGTCGAAGCCGGTGGGGTGGCCGTTGCGCAAAATCAGATCGACTTCCGTGTGCGGCACGCCGAGCGCTTCGATCATGTGTTTGGTCGACGATGTCGGCGGACAGGCGCATTCGAACGTGCGCCCCCTCTGCGACCGGGCGACGAAATCGTTCAATTCGTGATGGAAATGAAAGCGCGCCGTGACCATGCAGCAGTATCGCATTGGCCGCCGCTGCGTGCTTCGGGGCGATGTGCTCTACTGGCGTGCGACGTTGCACGGATCATCGAACTCACAGCGGAGCACAGGCATGGATATCGGTTTTATCGGATTGGGAGAAATGGGCGGCGCGATGGCGAGCAACGCGCTGAAAGCGGGACATTCGGTGCGCGTGTGGAACCGCTCGCGCGACAAGACGCGGTCGCTGGCGGATCAGGGCGCGTCCGTGGTCGATACGCCCGAGCAGGCCTTCGCCGGCGACGCCGCGTTTTCCATGCTCGCCGACGACCACGCGCTGCGCTCGGTGCTCATCGACGGCGGCTTGCTCAAGCACGCGCCGAAGGGGCTCGTGCACGTCAACATGGCGACGATCTCGGCGGCGCTTGCAGTCGAACTGGCGGAACTGCACGCGCAGCATGGCGTCGCGTATGTCGCCGCGCCGGTGCTCGGCCGGCCGGATGTCGCCGCGGCGGGCAAGCTCAACATTCTCGCGGCGGGCGCGGATGCGGACATCGACCGCGTGCAGCCCGTGTTGGATGCGTTGGGGCAGAAGACGTGGCGCGTCGGTCAGCAGCCGCAGCACGCGAACGTGCTCAAGCTCGCGGCGAATTTCATGCTGGCCTCGGCGATCGAGACGGTCGGCGAAGCGGCGGCGCTCGTGACCGGACACGGCATCGAGGCGCAGGCGTTTCTCGACGTCATCACCAATTCCCTGTTTCCGGGGCCGGTCTATGCGGGCTACGGCAAGATGATCGCGGAGCGCCGCTACGAGCCCGCGTTGTTCAAGGCGCGGCTCGGGCTGAAGGACGTGCGCCTCGCGATCGCCGCCGGCGATGCGGTCAACGTGCCGCTGCCGGTCGCGAGCGTAGTGCGCGACAACCTCGTCGATGCCCTCGCGCACGGCGACGGCGAGAAGGACTTCGCGGTGCTCGGACAGGTCGCGGCGCGGCGCGCGGGCCGATAAACAACACTCACGCTGGCCGGGGAGGGGCACACGGCATAATCCCTTCCTTTCTTTTCTTTCCCTGCCGCGATGAAGTTGCAATTCTGGTGGCCGTTCGTCGCCTCCGCATTCGTCATATTCGCCATTCCCGGGCCCAGCCTGCTGCTCATGATGACGCACGCCGCGCGCTACGGCATGCGCCGCTGCGTCGCGACGATGGCCGGATCGCTCTGCGCGCTCGTCATCATGGTGTCCGGATCGGCGGCGGGGTTGCACGTGCTGCTCGATGCATGGCCGCGCGTCTTCGATGCGTTGCGCATCGCCGGCGGCGCCTATCTCATCTGGCTGGGCGTCAGAAGCTGGCGCGCGAAGGCAGGCCCCGTCGAGGCGCGCGATCAGCGCGGCGTTGCCCAGGCGCCCGTGGTCAAGTCCGCGACGCTCTTTCGCAATGGCTTTCTCGTCGCCAGCAGCAATCCGAAAGCGATCGTCTTCGCCGCCGCGATACTGCCGCAATTCATCGATGCCAGTCAGCCGATACTCCCGCAGTTCGCCGTCATGTTGCCGACGTTCGCGGTTATCGTGGTCGGCTGGTACGCGGTGTATGCGGGCCTCGGCGCGCGCATCGGCGAGAAGCTGAGAAGCGAGGGCGTCGCGCGGGCGTTCAACCGGTTGACGGGCAGCGTATTCGTCGGCTTCGGCGCAATGATGGCGCTGCTGCGGCACTGATATTCCGGACCGCTAACGTCTGCACAAACGGGAGCACAGTTTGCTTTGATTGCCACGCTTCATTCGCTTGCGAACAAACAGCTTGGGCTGCCCGGGCGATAGTAGCGGTCGAGGAGCACAGCGAGAAAGCAACTGTCGCGCGGCAGGACGCAGCGACACGTTGCATGGGATGAAGCTCGGCGCGCGAGTCGACACGCGAGCCGGCTGAAATCGACAGGAGACGCCCATGCATCCAGAGAGACGAAGCGTCGTGCTTGCCGCGCTTCGTTGCGGCGTGTTGATCACGTTGTCATTCGCGATCGCGGCGCGCGCCGACGATACCCCGACCTCGTGCGATGCACTGAAGCGCATCGTGGCCGCATCGCCGATATTTTCGTCGCTGACGGCGATCGACGGCCGTCCGGTCGCGCTGTCCTACGGCGACGACGCGCAGTGCGCGGCATCGCCGGCGAATTACCGATGCACATGGACGCCGCACGGCGGCTCCGGTGCCGACGCGCTGCAAAGCGTGGCCGCCGACATCGCGGCGTGCCTGCCCGACGCCACCCACGACGAGAATTCACACGCGCGGCAGCACTTCACGATCGGGCCGCGCGGATCGCGCACCGAAATCGCGGCGTCGCAGGCGGGCGCGAACTTACTCAAGCTCGAAATCTACGCAACCCGGTGAGGCGGTCATGACGAAGCGCATCTTGATAGCCGATGACGACGACGACGCGTTGACCGGTCTCGCGCATCTGCTGAACGGCATGGGACACGAAGTCGCGCTGGCGGCTAACGGCGCGCAGGCGGTGAAAGTGGCGGCTCAGTTCGCGCCGGAAGTGGTGATTCTCGATCTGGGCATGCCGATCGTCGATGGCCTCGCGGCTGCGCGTGCGTTGCGCGACACGCCGAACGGCGCGGCGATGCTGCTGGTCGCGCTAACGGGTTGGGGACAGCCGCAGCATCGCGAAATGACGCAGGAGGCGGGCTTCGACATCCACCTCGTCAAGCCGATTTCAGGCGATCAGTTGCAGTTCATCCTGTCGATGACGCAGCCATGAAACCCGGAAATGTTGCGATGCATCAAATTTTTTGGTATAGTCGTTCCTGTCTCCTCCATGTCTCCACTGATATGGATTCAGCCCGCCCACTTAGGCGGGCTTTTTTTCGCCTGTCGCATACATGCTGCGGTGCATGAAAAAAGCCGACGTAGAGGTCGGCTTTTTGGCTCGGGACAGCTGCGCGGTCAGCTTTGAAGGCCCGCGCCTTCGTCCGCGCCGATGGCCAGGTTCATACACTGGATGGCCGCGCCCGATGCGCCCTTTCCCAGGTTGTCCAGCCGCGCGACGGTGACGAAACGCTCGTCGTTACCGAACACGAAAATATCGACGCGATTCGTGTCGTTGCAGGCCTGAACATCGAAGAAGCCGTTATCCAGATTGCTTTCCGCGTCGAAGGGCATCACCCGGATGAACGGCTCGTTCGCGTAGTACTCGGCGAGCATGGCGCGCACGTCTTGCGGCTTGGCCGGGCGCGCGAGCTGGTCGGGCGAGAAATAGGTCGTGACGGCGAGACCCTTCAGAAACGGCCCGACGATGGGCGTGAAAATCGGCGCACGCGCGAGGCCGCTGCGCACCGACATCTCCGGCAAGTGCTTGTGCGTCAGGCCGAGCGCGTACGGGCGCGGGCTCATCAGGCGCGCGTCGCCGCCCGCTTCGTACTCGGCGATCATCTTCTTGCCGCCGCCGCTGTAACCGGTAATGGAATACGCGTGCGCGGCAAAGTTCGCCGGCCCGAGCCCGCCCGCGACTAGCGGCTGCATCGAGAGCACGAACGCCGACGCGTGGCAGCCCGGCACCGCAATGCGCTTCGCCGTGCGCAGGCGCTCGCGCTGCGCGCGCGACAGTTCGGGCAGGCCGTAGGCCCAGTTGTCATCGGTTCGGAAGGCGGTGCTTGCGTCGATCACGCAGGTTTTGTCGTTGCCCGGCTCGACGAGCGAAACCGATTCGCGCGACGCCACGTCCGGCAGGCACAGGAACGTCACGTCCGACGCGTTGATGAGCCGGCCCCGCTCGGCGACGTCCTTCCGCTTCGCCTCGTCGATGCGCAACACTTCGATGTCACGGCGCTGCGACAGATATTCGAAAATTTTCAGGCCGGTGGTGCCTTCCTGTCCGTCGACAAATACTTTCGTGGTCATCTCGATCTCGCTGGTTCGGGCGACGACGCACGCGCGCCTGCCGCAAAAGCGCCATTCTAAGTCGTTTCCGAGACTGGTTGATGTCGCGGCGCGCAGCAAACGCGATGCGCCCGCGTAACGCCGGGCGGCTTACCGGCCGGTCCAGCGCGCCGTGACGGCGGCGATGCGCGCGCCGAACGCTTTCGCCGTTTCCAGATCGCCAACGGGCGGCGCTTCTTCAGGCGATGCATCGGCGGGCGATTGCGCGAGCAGCCCCGTGAAGCCGCCGACGAAGTTCAGGTCGTTGCGCATCGCGGCCTTGGTGTTCGACGGCATCATGCCGGTGCCCGCCCAGATCATTCCGTGCTGCATCGCGAGCGTGACGAGATAGGAGATCGTCGAGAACTTGTCGCCGTTCATCGTCGCGGAGTTGGTGAAGCCGGCCCCGATCTTGTCCTTCCACTTTTGCGCGAACCAGGGTTTCGAACTGGCGTCGGCAAACTTCTTGAAGTCGGCGGACGGCCCGCCCATATAGGTCGGCGCGCCGAAGATGATGGCGTCGGCGGCGTCGAGTTCGGCCCAGGCGGCGTCGTCGATTTCGCCGACAGGCAGCAGTTTCCCGTTTGCGCCGGCGTCGTTTGCACCCGTGAGCACGGCTTCGGCGACTTTCTTCGTGTGACCGTAGCCGCTGTGATAAACGATGATGATGTTCGACATGTTTCCCTCTTGCCTGCCGGTCCGCGATAACGGCGCGGCGCGCCGGACGCGAATGGCCCGATGCCCGCGGCCAGTCTAGCAAGAAGAAATTCGCCGCTACTGGGGCGAACGCACGCAGGAAGCGAAATAATCGCGACGCGCCTATCGCTTGAGGGTGAAGGTGATTTGCGCGCTGGCGATGGCCATCGTGCGGATTTCGTGCTCAAACATGAGCGCGGGCGTGCCCTGACGCAGCCGCAGTTCGTTGCCATTGAGCGCATACACCGTCAAGACATAGCGATGCTCCTTGCCCGGCGGCGGGCACGGGCCGCCATAACCTTCGGTGTCCCAGTCGTTGCGCGCTTCGACCGCGCCGAGCTTGCGCAGCGCCCCGGACGCGCTCGCATTGGCCGGCAAACGCGTGACGTTCGCGGGAATGCCGGCGACGGCCCAGTGCCACCAGCCGCGTCCGGGCGCATCAGGGTCGAAGATGGTTATCGCAAAACCCCGGGTCTGCGCCGGCGCGCCGCGCCATGCAATCTGCGGAGAGCGATTGCCGCCCTTACAGTCCGACTCGCTGAAAAGCAATTCCCGGCCGACGGGTTTGCCCGGCACGAGGTCCGTGCTCGAAACGGTGAACGCCGGCTCTGCCGCCACGTCGCGTGTAAATGACAGAATCGCCAGCAAACTGATTGCACTCGAAGCAACTACGGCAGCATTTCTCCAACGCATGATCCGGCATGCGACGCGCATGGCTGACTCCAAGCAGAGGCTTTCGCGCGTATAGCAGCGTTTCGCCGACTGCAACGATGTTTTTTGTCTCAGTGATGCGCTTCATACGGAGATGCAGTTTAACATTGCAACAAAGCATTAAAAGGTTGATCCCTTGGGACTCAACCTATAGCGCAAATTCAGTGGCGTTCTGTATGGCGCTTCTGAAGGCGGTCACCACACCAGACTCTGTTGGCCAAAATATGAGCTATTTGACATTGTTTCGCGTGGCAGTCAATGAACCGAACTTGGGGAAGAATAAATGAGCCAGCGAATACAGGTCATCATCGCAGACGACCACCCGGTGATTTTGTTCGGCGCCACTCAGGCACTCAGCAAGTTTCCCGAAGTGGATGTCGTCGGACAGGCGCGCCAGTCGACCGAACTCGTCCAGCTGCTCCAGAAAACGCATTGCGACGTTCTGGTGACGGACCTCGCCATGCCCGGCGGGTCTTACGGCGACGGCATGCCGCTGCTCGGCTACATCGGCCGCCAGTTCCCGAAGGTGCGGCTTGTCGTGCTGACGATGCTCGAAAATCCGGCCTTGCTCAAACGTTTGCGCGAGGTCGGCGTCATGTCGATCATCAACAAGGCCGACGACATGAACCACATCGGCTGGGCCATCCAGCACGTCATGCGCGGGCAGGAGTATCTCGGGCCATCGGTGAAGGCGGCGCTGGACAGCATGGGCATCGGCGCGAGCGGGCAGCAGCGCGAGCGGGCAGCAGCGCGGCGTCATCCTGTCCAAGCGCGAACTTGAAGTGGTGCGCCTCTTTGTGTCCGGCATGACGATTACCGAAATTGCGGGCCAGTTGCGGCGCAGTATCAAGACCATCAGCACGCAAAAGAACACGGCGATGCGCAAACTCGGCATCGAGCGGGATTCCGAGTTGTTTCAGTATGCGCAGAGTAACGGGTTAATGAATCTCTCCGCGTATTCAGGCGACGGCTCGCTTGAAGATTCACCGTTGCCCAACCCCAACCCGCTATAGCAGTTAATTGGCGCGAAAATAAGAAAAGCCGCTGACTGAAATCAGCGGCTTCTCTTTTTTATGCATTAAAAACAGCGAATGGTTTATTGCGGCGCTGCGGTGGCGCCGCCGTGCGCGGCGGACCATTCTGCCGGCGCGTGCAGGAATTTCTCGACTTCATCGAGCGTCCTGGTTTCGAAGTAGCCCTGCTCCTTCGCGACGCGCAGCACGTCCCACCAGGTTGCGAGCGCGTGCAGATCGACATCGATGTCTTTCAGCACGGACACGCTTTCCTTGAAGATGTTGTAGTGGAAAAGCACGAAGCAGTCATTCACCGTCGCGCCGGCCGTACGGAGCGCGTTGATGAAGTTGATCTTGCTGCGGCTGTCGGTGGTCAGGTCCTCGACGAGCAGCACGCGCTGGCCTTCGGTCAGCAGGCCTTCGATCTGCGCGTTGCGGCCGAAGCCCTTCGGCTTTTTGCGCACGTATTGCATCGGCACCATCAGGCGATCGGCGATCCACGCGGCGAACGGAATGCCGGCAGTCTCGCCACCCGCGACGGCATCGATCTGTTCGTAGCCGACATCGCGCAGGATCGTGGCTTCCGCCATTTCCATCAGGCCGCGGCGCACGCGCGGATACGAAATCAGCTTGCGGCAGTCGATATAAACCGGGCTCGCCCAGCCGGACGTGAAGATGAACGGTTTTTCCGCGTTGAAATGAACCGCCTGCACTTCGAGCAGCATCTTGGCGGTGGTGTCGGAGATCGTCTGGCGATCAAAGCCTGTCATGGGCGAATCCTTGGACTGATATGACGCTTCGAGAAGCGAGAAGGCGGCGCGAGGCCCGGGCGTATGGGCGGGACGCGAAACGAGCCGTCTTTCGAAGGACTGTTCCACGTGTCCCTGCGCGCGTGTCGACGGGACTTTCGACGCCCTGAGCGCCGGTGTCCCATGCACGGCTAACCGGCGATTTTACCCGAGGCCGCGCGCCTCTTGTCACAGATGTTTACGGCTCCGCCAAACGCCGCGTTCATTCGTCACTCGCCTGCGGCTCCACGCGCGCCACACGCGGCGATTCGCGCGACGCTTCAACGCAGCCACGACATGCATTGCAATGCTGCTTCGCGTCATTGCAAGGGCGCGGTGTACACTGAACGTCCAAAAAAATCGAGCCTTCGTCCGCCCGCTTCACCCCCGCGGGACGCGACGCCGTGTCTATCCGACGCGCCGGGCGACTGAAAAACAAGGGTCCATTGATTCACACCCCCACTCATTGTTCGAGCGGTCGCAGGCTGTGAACCCTGTTCGAATAAATTTCCAAACGTCTCAGGATAATCAGGTCAATCATGGACGAACAACTGAAGCAAAGCGCTCTCGCGTATCACCAGAATCCCCGTCCCGGCAAGATCTCGGTCACGCCGACCAAACCGCTGTCGAATCAGCTCGACTTGTCGCTCGCGTATTCGCCGGGCGTCGCGGCCGCTTGCATGGCCATCTTCGATGAGCCGCTCGACGCGCAAAAGTACACGTCGCGTGCCAACCTCGTCGGCGTGGTGACGAATGGCACGGCCGTGCTGGGTCTCGGCAACATCGGCCCGCTCGCGGCCAAGCCGGTGATGGAAGGCAAGGGGTGTCTCTTCAAGAAGTTCGCGGGCATCGACGTGTTCGATATCGAACTGGACGAAACGGACCCGGACAAGCTCGTCGACGCGATCGCGATGCTCGAGCCGACGCTCGGCGGTATCAATCTGGAAGACATCAAGGCGCCGGAATGCTTCTACATCGAAAAGAAGCTGCGCGAGCGCATGAAGATTCCGGTCTTCCATGACGATCAGCATGGCACGGCGATCATCGCATCGGCGGCGATTCTCAACGGCCTGAAAGTGGTCGGCAAGAAGCTGGACGAAGTGAAGCTCGTGTGCTCGGGCGCGGGTGCGGCGGCGATCGCGTGTCTGGATCTGCTCGTGCATCTGGGCCTGAAGAAGTCGAATACGCTCGTCACCGATTCGAAGGGCGTGATCTACGAAGGCCGCGGCAGTCTCGATGCTTCGAAGGAGCGCTATCAGGCGAGCACCGACGCGCGCACGCTCGGCGATGCGATGCACGGCTGCGACGTGTTCCTCGGTTGTTCGAGCGCCGGCGTGCTGAAGCCGGAAATGGTCGCGACGATGGCCGACAAGCCGCTGATTCTCGCGCTGGCGAATCCGGAGCCGGAAATCCGTCCGGAGGAAGCGAAGAAGGTGCGGCCGGATTGCATCATCGCGACGGGCCGTTCGGACTATCCGAACCAGGTCAACAACGTGCTGTGCTTCCCGTTCATCTTCCGCGGCGCGCTGGATGTCGGCGCGACGACGATCACCGAAGAGATGAAGCTCGCGTGCGTGCGCGCGATCGCGGAACTTGCGGAAGAAACCGATCAGGGCGATGAAGTCGCGAAAGCCTACGAAGGCCATTCACTCGAATTCGGTCCCGAGTATCTGATTCCGAAGCCGTTCGATCCGCGTCTCATCATCAAGATTGCGCCGGCTGTCGCACAGGCAGCGATGGATTCGGGCGTCGCGACGCGTCCGATTCAGGACATGGACGCGTATCGCGAGACGCTCGGGGCGACGGTGTATCGCACGGGCATGGTGATGCGCCCGGTGTTCGCGGCGGCAAAGGCGGCGCCTGCGCGCATCGCGTTTGCGGAAGGCGAGGACGAGCGCGTGCTCCGCGCCGCGCAATTCGTGCTGCTGGAGAAGATCGCGAAGCCGATCATCATCGGCCGTCCGGCGGTGGTCGAGATGCGTTTGCAGAAGATGGGCTCGAAGCTGAGGCCGGGCGTCGATTTCGAGGTCGTGAATCCGGAAGACGATCCGCGTTATCAGAAGAGCTGGCAGGCGTATCACGAGATCGCTGCGCGCGAGGGCGTGACGCCGGAAAGCGCGAAGGCCGCGCTGCGCAAATTCAACACGCTGATCGGCGCGATCCTGATCCATACCGGCGATGCGGACGGCATGATCTGCGGGCTCATCGATACGTATCAGGATCACCTGAAGTTCGTCGAGCAGGTGCTGGGCAAGGCGGAAGGCGCGAACAACTTTGCGGCGATGAACCTGCTGATGCTGCAAGGCCGGAACCTCTTCATCAGCGATACCTACGTCAACGAAACGCCGACGCCCGAGCAACTGGCCGACATGACGATTCTCGCGGCGCGCGAGATCGAGCGATTCGGCATTCAGCCGAAGGTGGCGCTGGTGTCGAACTCGAACTTCGGCAGCGTGCCGAGCGCATCGAGCAAGCGCATGGCGGAAGCGCGCAAGCTGCTGGCGCAGCGTGCGCCGGATCTCGAGGTCGATGGCGAAATGCACGGCGATGCGGCGCTGTCGGAGAGCGTGCGCAAGGCGTCGTTCCCGGGGACGACGCTGCACGGCGAGGCGAATCTGCTGATCATGCCGAACGTCGAGGCGGCGAACATCACGTACAACCTGCTCAAGATGGTGAGCGGGGAAGGCGTGACGGTTGGGCCGTTCCTGCTGGGTGCTGCCAAGCCGGTGCATATTCTGACGCCTGCCGCGACCGTGCGGCGGATCATCAATATGACGGCGGTGGCGAGCGCCAATGCGAGCGTCGCGAAGTAAGCGTTAGCGAACTGCGTTAAGGAAGGCGATCCGGGGAACCGGGTCGCCGTTTTTTATTGCCAAGTCGATACGCGGTTGTGGGCGGCAGACGTCGAGTAGCCGGGCCGGTTGCGAAGCCGCTGGCGCTCTATCGTGTCTGGTGAAAGCCGATCGATCCGGCTGTGCTGAAATACGGGTCCCGAAACTTTGGACGCCGTGGCATGGAGATCATCGTTGAAACTTTCCGCGCATTCGGTGAAGCCTCGGCCGCGGCAATCCGCGTGCGCCCGCTGGCGGGACAAGGCTTCAGCACCGCGTTGCGCGTCGAATGCAGTCGGAGCATGCGACAGCAATATCCGGTCGGCACGCTCTTTAGACTGGCGGTCAAGCCGATCGAACGTGAAGGCACGCCGTTGCTGTATGCACACCACGCAGCCCCCTTCGAGCGAGTGACGCCCGACGCAGCACAGCGCTTCATCGCTGAAAAATACCGAAGGACCGGTGCGACGATGCCTTGACGCGAACACCAAAGAAAAAGGCGGTCCGTGCGGACCGCCTTCATCAACGCAGACGCCACTCACGCCACCTGCCGCTTCTCCCCGCCTTCACGATCGCGCCACCGCGCCAGCAGCTTTTCCCACTTCACCTTCGCTGCCTTGACGTTGTTGTCCTTGATGTGGCCATACCCGCGCATCGAATCCGGCAGGCTCGCCAGCTCGATGGCCAGCGGCAGTTTCGGCATCGTCAATCCGGCGATCAGCTCCCTGACGAGCGCCTCGTACTCGCCGATCAACGCCCGCTCCATCTTCCTTTCTTCCGTCCGCCCGAACGGATCGATTGCCGTGCCGCGCAAGAATTTGAGGCGAGCGAGAACGCGCATCGCCGGCATCATCCACGGGCCGTACTGCTTCTTGACGAGCCGTCCGTGTGCGTCCTTCTTCGAAAGCGCAGGCGGCGCGAGATGGAACTTGATCTTCCAGTCGCCTTCGAAGCTGCTCTTCACCTTCTCGAGGAAAGCCGGATCGGCATAGAGACGCGCGACTTCGTACTCGTCCTTATAAGCCATCAGCTTGTGCAGGTTCCTGGCGACCGCTTCCGTCAGCAGAAAATCGCTGGCTCCGAGCGCCGCTTCCGCCGCACGCACCTCCGCGACGAGCCGTCCATAGCGCGCGGCGTACGCGGTGTTCTGATACTTCGCCAGGTAGTCGAGCCGCTTGTCGATGAGCGTATCGAGCGCCTTCGGCGTGTGCAGCGTGATGATCTTGCCCGGCGCGGCGCCGTCCTGGGTTGCTGTGCCATGAGCAAGCCGCGTCACGGCTGCAAGATCATGCGCGGCGCGCCGTCCCCATTCGAACGCGGCAAGATTCTTCTCGACTTGCACCGCATTCAGCTCGATCGCCCGCACCAGCGATTCATGCAGCAGCGGCAGCCACCCCTTCTGCCACGCATATCCGAGGACGAACGGATTCGTGTAGATCGCATCGCCCATGAGCGCGACGGCGAAGCGGTTGGCATCGACGAGCGAGACATGCTCGCCCGCCGCCGCGCGGATATCGGCTTCCGCACTCGCGCCCGGAAAACGCCAGTTCGGGTCCTTGATGAACGCGGCAGTCGGCGTCTGTGCACTGTTGACGACGACGCGCGTATGCCCCGGCTGCATCCGCGATCCGCACTCGTCGCTCGCGGTCACGATCGCATCGCAGCCGATGACGAGATCCGCCTCGCCCATCGCGATGCGCGTCGCGTGGATATCGGCGGGGCGGTTCGCGATCTGCACGTGGCTCATCACGGCGCCGCCTTTTTGCGCGAGGCCGGTGACATCGAGCACGGTCACGCCCTTTTGCTCCAGGTGCGCCGCCATGCCGAGCAGCGCGCCGATCGTCACGACGCCCGTACCGCCCACGCCCGTCACGAGCACGCCATACGGCCGGCCGATCGGAGGCAAGTCAGGCGTGGGAACGGGCGGCATTGCATCGCCGGCAACGCTCGTCGCCTTCGGCTTCTTCAACTGGCCGCCTTCGACCGTCACGAAGCTCGGGCAGAAACCGTTGAGGCACGAATAGTCCTTGTTGCACGTCGACTGGTTGATCTGCCGCTTCGTGCCGTATTCGGTATCGAGCGGCTCGACGGACAGGCAGTTGGACTTCACCGAGCAATCGCCGCAACCTTCGCACACGGCCTCGTTGATGACCACGCGCTTCGCCGGATCGGGAAACGCGCCACGCTTGCGACGGCGACGCTTCTCCGTGGCGCAGGTCTGGTCATAAATCAGAATCGACGTGCCGGCAATCTCGCGCAACTGTCGCTGAATGTCGTCGAGTTCGTCGCGATGATGCACCTCGATGCCCGGCGCAAGCCCGACTTCCGGCGTGTACTTCTCGGGCTGGTCGGTCACGACGACGATCTTCGTCGCGCCTTCCGCCGCCAGTTGATGCGTGATCTGCGGCACGGTCAGCACGCCGTCGACGGGCTGGCCGCCCGTCATCGCGACCGCGTCGTTATAGAGAATCTTGTAGGTGATGTTCACCTTCGCCGCGATCGCCGCGCGGATGGCGAGCAGGCCCGAGTGGAAGTAGGTGCCGTCGCCGAGATTCGCGAACACGTGCTTGTCGCCGGAAAACGGCGCTTGTCCGACCCACGCGACGCCTTCGCCGCCCATCTGGCTGAACGTGCTCGTGTTGCGGTCCATCCAGACCGTCATGTAATGACAGCCGATGCCGGCCATCGCGCGCGATCCGTCCGGCACGTTCGTCGACGTGTTGTGCGGGCAGCCCGAGCAGAACCACGGTTTGCGCTCCGCTTCGACGCGGGGCCGCGCGAGGGCCTTTTCCTTCGCTTCGATCACCGCGATGCGCGCCGCGATACGCGCGCGGACATCGGCGGGGAGATCGAACTTGTCGAGCCGCGTGGCGATCGCCTTCGCGATGATCGCCGGCGATAGCTCGTAATGCGCTGGCAGCAGCCAGTTGCCCATCGGCACCGACCATTCGCCGCCTGCGCCGTCTTTTTCGTCGAATTTGCCGAAGACGCGCGGACGCTGCGCGTCCGGCCAGTTGTACAGCTCTTCCTTGATCGCGTATTCGAGAATCTGGCGCTTCTCTTCGACCACGAGGATTTCGTCGAGACCGCGAGCGAATTCATGCGCGCCCTGCGCTTCGAGCGGCCACACGCAGCCGACCTTGTACAGCCGGATGCCGATTTGCGCGCAGGTCTGGTCGTCGAGGCCGAGGTCGGTCAACGCCTGGCGCACGTCGAGATACGCCTTGCCAGCCGTCATGATGCCGAAGCGCGCACGCGGCGAATCGATCTCGATGCGGTCGAGCTTGTTCGCCCGCACATAGGCGAGCGCGGCGTACCACTTGTAGTCGAGCAGACGCGCTTCCTGCACGAGCGGCGGATCGGGCCAGCGGATATTCAGGCCGCCTTCGGGCATCGCGAAATCGGTCGGAATCACGATTTCCGTGCGATGCGGGTCGATATCCACCGACGCCGACGATTCCACCACGTCCGTCACGCACTTCATCGCGACCCAAAGGCCCGAGTAGCGGCTCATCGCCCAGCCGTGCAGGCCGAAGTCGAGATATTCCTGCACGTTGGACGGAAACAGCACCGGCAGCCCGCACGCCTTGAAGAGATGCTCGGACTGATGCGCGAGCGTCGATGACTTGGCGGCGTGATCATCGCCGGCGAGCACGAGCACGCCGCCATGCTTCGACGATCCGGCCGAATTGCCGTGCTTGAAGACATCGCCGGAGCGATCGACGCCGGGGCCTTTGCCGTACCACATCGAAAAGACGCCGTCGTATTGCGCGCTCGGATAGAGGTTGACTTGCTGCGAGCCCCAGACGGCCGTTGCCGCGAGATCCTCGTTGACGCCGGGCTGAAACACGATCTGATGCGCGGCGAGATGCTTCTTCGCCTTCCAGAGCGACTGGTCCAGACCACCGAGAGGAGAACCGCGATAGCCGGAAATGAACCCGGCGGTGTTGATGCCAGCGGCCTTGTCGCGTTCTTGCTGGAGCATCGGCAGGCGCACCAGGGCCTGGATGCCGCTCATGTAGGCGCGGCCGCGTTCGAGCGTGTATTTGTCGTCGAGTGTGACGGATTTCAACGCGGCTTCTAGCGAAGCTCTTTGTTCTGCGTCTAGCGGGGCGTTCATTATGTGTCTTCCTCCACCCGAGTTTGGGATCACCAAAGCATATTTCGGGCCGTCGCGCCTTGTGGACGCGTTGGCCGGGACTTCAAGTGTGCCGACGCAGTCGTTCCTAAGACAGTGGGAGAAACCCGTTTTCGAGATAGGACAAGCTGCGCGGGCCTGAGCCGGCGGATGCGCTTTGTTACAGGTGTAAAAGTGACCGAAATGCGGAACCCTCGCTCAGGGCGGTGTCTAAACGGGCGCCTGGCGCGGTTTGCCAGGTGTCGCACACGCAGTCATAAGGAGAAATTAAATGAAGCAACGCCACATCCAGAGTTTCCTGATGGTCTCGGCGGCCTTTTTCGCGATCAGCGCGCCGATGAGCGGCGCTCGCGCGAGCTCGCCGTTCGGGGCAACGTCCGCTCCTCAAGTCGTGCAGGCGCGCGCGCAAGTTGCGCAGACGCGCACCGGCGAGCGCCGCGATGCGGAGCGCAGCAACGACGACACGGCGAACTGACCGGCGTCATAGCGGCCGGTTCTTTTCGAGAATCCGCCGCCCAAAGCAAAAGGGACATGAGTGAATCATGTCCCTTTTTTTGCATCTACTCCGCTTTTAACTGGCGCTCGTGTCCTTCAGCACGCCGCGCCGCATCTGATCCAGTTCGATCGATTCGAACAGCGCCTTGAAGTTGCCCTCGCCAAAGCCTTGATTGCCCTTGCGCTGAATGATTTCGAAGAAGATCGGCCCGATCTGGTTCTCGGTGAAAATCTGCAGCAGGATTTCGTCGCGCACGCCGTCGATCAGAATCTTGCGCTTGCGAAGCTCGGCGACGGTTTCGCCGTGGTTCGGCACACGGCGGTCGACGAGCTCGTAATACGTGTCGATGGTGTCCAGCAGCGCGATTTTCGCGGTGCGCAGGCCATCGACGGTTTCGTAGATATTGTTCGTCCCGAGCGCAATGTGCTGAATGCCTTCGCCGTGGTAAGCGTCGAGATATTCCTGAATCTGACCGGCGTTCTCGGAGCCTTCCTCGTTGATCGGAATGCGGATTTTGCCGCACGGTGAGGACATCGCCTTCGACTTGACGGCTGTCACTTTGCCTTCGATGTCGAAATAACGCGCTTCGCGGAAGTTGAACAGGCGCTCGTAGAACTCGGCCCATTCGATCATCCGCCCGCGATGCACGTTATGCGTCAGATGGTCGATATACGTCAGCCCGTGGCCGACCGGATTCGGGTCCGCGCCGGGAATCGGTTCGAAGTCGACGTCGTAGATGCTGATATCGCCGATGCTGCCCGGCTGCGCGCCGTTCTTGCTGCGCCAGCGGTCGACGAAGTAGATCAGCGAATCGCCGATGCCCTTGATCGCCGGAATGTTCAGTTCCATCGGGCCGGTCTTGTTGTCGAAGCCCCACGCGCCGAGGTCGAGCGCGCGCTGATAAGCCTTGCCGGCATCCGCGACGCGAAAGGCGATCGCGCAGATCGACGGCCCGTGCAGGCGCGCGAACCGCTGTGCGAAGGAATCGGCTTCCGCGTTGATGATGAAGTTGATCTCGCCTTGCCGATACAGCGTCACGTTCTTGTGCCGATGCTTCGCAATGGCGGTGAAGCCCATTTGCTCGAACAGCCGTCCGAGCGCGACGGGATCGGGCGCGGTGTATTCGATGAATTCGAAACCGTCGGTGCCGACGGGATTTTCCCAGTTCGATGCGGTCATTGCGTGTCTCCTGATCTGTGCGGCGCTCGAGCGACGTGAAGACAAGTTTAGCGAGGAGGGCGCGCCAAAAACTTGCGAAACAAATCGCCGCTTTCTAAGATTGCGCACGAAGCTGCCAAGACAGGCCGAACAGGAGACAGAAGATGGCTGAACCGGAAATCGACGCCATAGATCGCAAGATCCTGGCGATCTTGCAGGAGAACGGCCGGCTGTCGAATCAGGAAATCGCGGATCGCGTGAGCCTGTCGCCTAGTCCGTGCTTGCGGCGCATTCGGCGGCTGGAGGAGACGGGCGTGATTCGCGGATACGTCGCACTGCTCGACGCCAAAAAGCTCGGGCTCGGACTGCTCGCTTACGTCAACGTGCGGCTGGAAAAGCGCGGTGGCATGCCGGTCGCCGCCGGGACGCCGAAACCGCCGACACACGGCGATCTGTTTCGCGAAGCCGTGCGATCGTGGCCCGAAGTCGTCGCCTGCGATGCGATGACTGGAGAGATGGATTTTTTGTTGCGTGTGCAGGTACGCGACATGGAGCACTTTTCGCGCTTCGTGGACGGTCAGCTGCTGCACCATCCATCGGTGATCGACGTCCGCTCGAGTTTTTCGCTGGAACGCATCAAGGAAACGACGGTGCTGCCGCTTCGTTAGCCGCGCAAAAGAAAAGGGCGGTCTCGGCCGCCCTTTCGTGGTCCCGCTCGCAGCGCGAACTCCGCGCTGCCGGAGACTCAGGCCGCGTCGGCCGTCGGCAAGAATGCCTTGAACATCTGCGTTGCGCGATGCGCCTGGCGCTTAATCGCGTAATCGAACACGGCGGCTTGCTCCTGAAGCATTTCGGCCATGATGCTCGTCTGGTCAGCCGGCTGAAGCGACAGATACGCGTCTGCTTCGCCGTAGGCGTACTCGATCTTCATGCCGGCCTTGCGCGCGATGTGCATCATCGTCTTGTTGCGGGACAGACAGTGCACGTACAGCTCGGAAACGTGAGTGTTGCGGCTGCGTATGGCGGCGCGCTCGAAGAGCTTGGTGCCGATGCCGCGTCCGCGCGCACTTTCCAGCACGGACACGCCGAACTCGGCGGTGCGCTTGTCGCCTTGTGCGGGCAGATAGGCCAGATGCCCGACGCCGACCAGTTCCAGCGACGCGCTGAACACGCCGAAGACCGTGTCGTTCGTGAAGTTCAGGTTGCGGACGTAATTCTCGATGACGTGATCCGGCACGATCTGCCCAAAGCGCAGCAGACGGTCGTCTTCGTCGAGCGAAAGAAAGTGGGCGAGCAGGCGCTCGCGATCGGCAGAAGACAGTTCGCGGACGAGAACTGGCTTACGCGCGGCGTCCGACAGCGGACGGTCGCTCGCGACGATCTGCTCGGCGGTGCGGTTGAAGGTCAGTTCCACGGTGTTCTCCTGTCGTGATGCGAATTGCTGCAAAGCAAAACGCATTTTAGCCGGTTCGGGAGAATCGGATACGGGAAAACCCTTAAAAACCGTGGAGGGGCTGTTCTAAATGTTTGCTAAATCGCAACAATGCCGAGCGAAAACAACGACTTAGAAAATTTGGTGCGGAACAACACGGCATTCTGTCGCATCGCAACAAAAATCAGGCGTTCGCGTCGGCCAAGCCGTGCTCGATCATCCCGACGACCTGTTCCGCAAATTCGCCGTAGCCCAGCTTGCCGCCCGGCTTCAGCCACGTGAACGTCCAGTTGATCATGCCGAACACCATCATCGTGAGGGCGGTCTGATTATCCTTCGACACGCGCTGCGGATAGGCGCGGGCGAGTTGACGGGCGAACGCCGCGACGATGTCCCGCTGACGGCCGAGGACAATCTCGCGCTGCACCTCTTCGAGATATTTCACGTCGTTGAGCAGCGCAACGTGCCGGCTATGCGATGTCTCGTATTCCGCGAGAAACGCGCGCACCAGTTCCGCAAAGGCCTCTCGCTCGTCGAGGCCGCGCCGCTCGCTCGCGGCTTCCACTTCAGCGATGATCAGCATCAGCCGCTTCGTGTAGCGGTCGAGCAGATCGAAGAGAATCGCTTCCTTGCTCGCGTAATAGTGATAAAGCCGCGCTTTCGACGTCCCGCTTGCTGCGGCGAGGTCCGCCATCGACGTGCTGGGGTAACTCGTCTGCGCGAATTTGGCGGCGGCCAGTTCGAGAATCTGTTCGCGTTGTGTTTCGTGGTCAGGCGCTTTCGTACGGGCCATTGATGGACGTTGTTTTCGGCTTAGTGGCTGGGCGAGACTACCGGCGCAGTTCGGCGTCGGCGATTTCCGACGGCGTGCCGCGTATTTTAAGCCGCCCCGCCGCGACGAGTTCGCGGCATCGCCAGAAGGCGACTGAGTCGCTCAGCAGGAAGTCGAAGCGCTGCGCCATCGCCTCGCCGCAGATGCGCCTTGCCGGATGCCATTCGGAACTCGCGACGTCGAGCATTGCTTCATCGACATCCGTCCATGTGCCGGAGACGAGCATGTTGTCGCGCAGGCGGCGGTTTTCGGCGTTGGAGTGCTTTGCTTCCTGCCATTCGAGCGCGAGCCGGCTGATGCGCAGCACCGAAATAGGCGCGGCGCTCGGCAGTTTCACGAGCAGTTGTTGCGGCGAGAACATGCCGACGGCAGTCGCCTGATGGACGTCGCCGCCGGCGGCGTCGCCCAGATCAGCGAGGTTCAGCTTCGCTTCGTTCAGACGCTGCGGCACATTGCGCAGGTGATAAGCGACGCGGCGCAGCGTGAGCTGATCCGCCGCGCTCTGGCCGTGCCACACGACGACCTGCGCGTCGCCGCGAGCCAGACGGCCGAAAAGTGTCTGTTGCGTCTTGAGTTCGGCTTCGAAATCGACCGCACTGTTCCACACCTGACGCCAGAACGTCGCACGCGCGTCCGGCGATTCATCGACATCGCGGATGGGACCGACGGCTAGATCGTCGCGCAGGGCGATCACCTGATCGTTGCGCCCGGCGAGCCGAAGCGCTTCGGTCAGCGACTGGGCGGCGTTGTCGCCATTCGTGACGTGAATCATGTTCATGGTGTCGGCATGCCGGAAGACGATGGGACCGCTCGAAGTGCGATCCCCAGTTTAAGCCAATCGTCGCGCGTGCCGGTGTGGGCTTTCGCGCTCAGATCAACGCTCGTCGAAGCTCACGACGACGCGCTCGCTCACCGGATGACACTGGCAAGTCAGCACGAATCCGTCGTCGATTTCGTGTTGCTCCAGCGTGTAGTTCTTGTCCATCTTCACCGTTCCTTCGACGACCTTCGCGCGACACGTGCAGCAAACGCCGCCCTTGCACGCATACGGCAGCGCGAGTCCCGCCTTGAGGCCGACATCCAGCACGCTCACGCCTTCGTACGGCAGGCGCAGCTTGCGCTTTTTCCCGTCGATGATCAGTTCCAGATCCGCCGCCGGCGTGCTTTCCGTAATCTCGATCTGCGGCACGCCCGCTTGCGGCAGCGGCGAGCCGAATCGCTCGACATGGATGCGCTGCGGCGCCACGCCCGACTCCTTCAGCGCGGCTTCGGCGGCGTCCATCATCGGCGCGGGACCGCAAATGAACGCTTCGTCGATTTCATCCGGCGGCAGCAGCGTTTCGAGGAACGCCTTGCACTTCGCTCGGTCGAGCACGCCGTTGAACAGTTCGACGTCCTGCAGGTCGTCGGACAGCACGTGGTACAGCGCGAGCCGGCTCATGTAGCGGTTCTTCAGGTCTTCGAGCTCTTCCGCGAACATGATCGCGTCGACGCTGCGGTTGCCGTACACGAGCGTAAAGCGGCTGGTCGGCTCCATGTCGAGCGTCGTCTTGATGATCGCGAGCACCGGCGTGATGCCCGAGCCGCCCGAGAACGCGACGTAATGCTTCGCGTGATCGGCGTTCAGGTGCGTGAAGAAGCGCCCGTCGGGCGTCATCACCTCGATTTCATGGCCGGGCTTCAGTGTGTCGAACGCGAAGTTGGAGAAGCGCCCCCCGCGCACACGCTTGATGCCGATGCGCAATTCGCCGTCGCGATCGTAATCGGTCACGCCGACGCAGATCGAGTACGAACGCCGCGTCTCTTCGCCGTCGATATGCGTCTTCAGCGTCACGAACTGGCCTTGCGTGAAGCGAAAAGCGTCGCGCAGTTCGGGCGGCACGTCGAACGAAACGGTGACGGCATCGGCGGTTTCGGGACGCACGTCGCGGATGCGCAGCGGATGGAATTGCGGTGTCGCCATGATGATCGTGTCTCGGAGCAGTCAATACGGCTTGAAGTAATCGAACGGCTCGCGGCAGTCCAGGCAGCGATACAGCGCCTTGCACGCCGTGGAGCCGAATTGCGCAAGCCTTTCCGTGTGCGCGGAGCCGCAGCGCGGACAGGCGATGACTTCCTTCTTGTACGGCACGAAGCGCAGCGGTTGTTCGGTGCTGCTGCAAGCACCCGTCGGCGGCGCGATGCCGTAGCGGCGCAGCTTTTCGCGTGCGTCGTCGGTAATCCAGTCGGTCGTCCAGGCGGGCGCGAGCACCGTCTTCACGCGATGCGCGCCGAGTGCCGCGTTGTCGATCGCCTGCGCGATGTCCTCCGCAATCTGCGACATCGCCGGGCATCCCGAGTACGTCGGCGTGATGACGACTTCGAGCACGCCGTCGTCGCCGTGGCGGACGTCGCGCAAAATGCCGAGTTCGCGGATCGACACCACCGGGATTTCCGGATCGGGCACCGATTCGAGGACGGACCACGCGCGCTGCAGCGTGGCGTCGGCGTGGGCGTTCGCGGCTGTCATCACCAGGTCGCGCCCGGATGTTGCCGCGCGATGCTCTGCATTTCGGCGAGCAGATAGCCCATGTGCTCGGAATGTTCGCCGAGCTTGCCCGTGCTGATGTGCTTCGCTTCGGCGGGCGCGCGGAGCGTGGCTTCGTCGATCGCCGATGAAACCGCTTCGCGCCACGCAGCCTCGAAATCGCTTGCGAGCGGCGCGATGCCCGCTTCGGCCACCGCGCGCTCGACGGCGTCGGGATGAAAGAACTCGCGCGTGTACGGCATCAGATAATCGAGCGCCGCCTGCGCCCGCCGATGCGATTCGTCCGTGCCATCGCCCAGGCGCACGAACCAGTCGCGGGCGTGGTGCAGGTGGTAGCGCGTTTCCTTGATCGACTTCGCCGCGATCGCCGCGAGGTGCGTATCCGACGACGCCTGCAACGCCGTCCACAACTCGGACATCAGCGCCGAATACAGAAAGTTGCGCACGATGGTGACCGCGTAGTCGCGCTCGGTGCGCGCCGTGCCCGCGAGCGGGCCGAAGTGCGGCAACTCGACGAGTGTGTAATTCGCGAACTCGCGCTCGGCGCGGAAATACGCATAATCGTCTTCGGTCTTCTTCTGACCGGTGAGTTCGGCTTCGAGCGTCGCCGCGTGCGAGTACAGCAGCCGCGCCTGACCGATCAGATCGAGACTCATGTTCGCCAGCGCGATGTCCTCTTCCAGCGCCGGGCCGTGGCTGCACCATTCGGCGTTGCGCTGACCGAGGATCAGCGCGTTATCGGCGAGACGCAGCACATAGGCGAGATGTTCGGTGCTCATGTCGCGCCCTTACATGTGGTTGATTTCGTCGGGCAGCACGAAGAACGTCGGATGCCGATAGATCTTGTCGCCGGCGGGCTCGAACAGCTCGCCCTTGTCGGCCGGATCGGACGCCGTGATCGCCGCGGACGGCACCACCCAGATGCTCACGCCTTCCTGGCGCCGTGTGTAGACGTCGCGCGCCATGCGCAGCGCGGCGCTTGCGTCGGCAGCGTGGAGGCTGCCGCAGTGTTTGTGATCGAGTCCCTGCTTGCTGCGCACGAAGACTTCCCAGATCGGCCATTCCTTGCTCATGTCGATATCTCCTCGATGCTCGCTTCAGGCCGCAAGCTTCTGCGCGCGCGCCTTCTGTTTCTCCGCGTAGGCGATCGCGGCCTCGCGCACCCATGCGCCGTCGTCGTGCGCCTTGACGCGGGTGGCGAGGCGCTCCTTGTTGCAGGGGCCGTCGCCGTTGACGACGCGCCAGAATTCTTCCCAGTCGATCTCGCCGTAATCGTGCGCGCCGCGCACCGCGTTCCACTTCAAGTCCGGATCGGGCAGCGTCACGCCGAGAATCTTTGCCTGCTCGACGGTCGCGTCGACGAACTTCTGGCGCAGGTCATCGTTCGAAATGCGCTTGATGCCCCACGCGAAAGACTGGCCGCTGTGGATCGAATCCTTGTCACTCGGGCCGAACATCATCAGCACCGGCCACCACCAGCGGTTCACGGCCTGCTGCACGAGATCCTTTTGCGCCTGCGTGCCTTTCATCATCGCGAGGAGGGCGTCGAAACCCTGCCGCTGATGGAACGACTCTTCCTTGCAGATGCGGATCATCGCGCGCGCATACGGCCCGTAGGTGCAGCGGCACAGCGGGATCTGGTTCATGATCGCCGCGCCATCGACGAGCCAGCCGATCACGCCGACGTCGGCCCACGTGGGCGTCGGATAATTGAAGATGCTCGAATATTTCGCCTTGCCGGCGTGCAGCGCATCGACCAGTTGATCGCGCGAGACGCCGAGCGTTTCCGCCGCGCTATATAGATAGAGGCCGTGGCCGCCTTCGTCCTGAACCTTGGCGAGCAGGATCGCCTTGCGCTTGAGGCTGGGCGCGCGGCTGATCCAGTTGCCCTCCGGCTGCATGCCGATGATTTCCGAATGCGCGTGCTGCGAAATCTGCCGCACCAGCGTCTTTCGATACGCCTCCGGCATCCAGTCTTGCGGCTCGATTTTGCCGTCGGCCTGCATCACGGCGTCGAAGCGTTGCTGCTCGGAAGAGGCGTCGGCGGGGGCGTCCGAAGCGGGTTGCTGACCGGGAAGATCGAGAGATTGGGTGTACATGGCGGACACTCGCTCATGGGAAGTCGCTGTCGGCCGATTATAAACCGACCGGACGGTCGGGTAATCGGTTTTTTCGAGATGACCGGGAATTCCCCTAGGCGATCCGGCAATGAAAAATGGCGCCGCTCCTTTCGGAGGCGGCGCCGCTTCTCGATGCAAGCGTGCGGATTAGCGCGCGGTCTGTCCGGTGAAATCTTCCGCGTCGACGTCATAGCCCGACGGCTCCCAGCGCACCGCGAACAGCGCGACGAGCCCGGCGAGCGGCGCCACCGCGATGATCCAGAAAACCTTCGTCCCGAGCGCCGCCGACAACACCGGGAACAGGAACAGCGAAACGGTCGAACTGGCGCGCATCAGCGTCTGATTGAAGCCGACGCCCACGCCGCGCAGCGATGTCGGATAGCTCAGCGACGCGAACGTCATGCTATGCGACCCCGGCCCGATGCCTTGCCCCAGCAGGAACGCGGCAAGCAGCGCAATCGCGATGACGACCTGTGTGCCCGTCGCGGGCTTGCCGACCAGCGCGAGTCCGACGAGCGCCACCAGCTGAAACGCGTAACCGACGACCGTCAGGTTCCACGCGCCGAACTTCGGCACGGTCCGCACGGCGAACAGCCCGCCGGCGAACGCGAAGCACAGGTTCAGCGCGAGCGACGCGAGAATCGTGGTGAGCATCGACTGCGCGAGAAAGCTGGAGATGATGACCGGCAGCCCGAACGCGACGGCGTTATACGCAAAGGACGACGCAATCGCGATGACCGTCGCCAGCACCGTCCGGCGCAGGTACACGCCGCGCAACAGCGCCCCATAGTTGGCGAACGACGCGCGGCGCGCTTTCGGCGCCTTCGATGCGGCGGACGCGCTGTCATCGACGCGCGCATCGATGCCATAGGAACGCTTGAGGATCGCGGCGGCGCCGGCGAGATCGCCCTGATTGGCCGCCCACACGGGCGATTCGCTCATGTAGCGGCTGCGGATCGCGATGATCGCAATCGCGGGCACCGCGCCGAAGCCGAGAATCAGCCGCCACAGCCAGCCCGCGTTGTGCTCGGGCAGCACGGCGTACAGGCCCAGCACGAGCAGATAGGAAACGCTGATCGCGGCGTACCAGGTCGGGCACCACATCGCGACACGGGCGGCCTTGTTGCCACGGCCTTGCAGCCGTGAGAATTCGGCGAGAAACGCCATCGCCACCGGCAAATCGATGCCGACGCCCAGTCCCATCACGAAGCGCGCTCCGCCGAGCACCCACGCGTTCGGTGCGAGCGCGCAGGCAATCGCTGCGACGACGAAGAAGAACATGTCGGCCATGAACACGCGATAGCGGCCGATCTTGTCGGTCAGATAGCCGCCGAGAAATGCGCCGATGATCGCGCCGAACGTAATCGCGGACGCGACAAAACCGGTTCCGGTCGGCGTCAGCGAAAACTCGCGTGCAATGTCCTTCACGCCGAACGCGAGCGCGCCGAGGTCATAGGCATCCAGAAAGATCCCGCCGAGCGCAATCGCGACGACGATGCGCGCGTCGCTGCCGACGGCCGCGCCACGATTGACGAGGTTGGACACATCCGCGGCGCTGCGGATGACGGGGCGCGCATCGGCGGCCCGGGTGGAAGCGCGATCGGGCGCGGTGGAGACTGACATGAGCTAGACCGGAAAGGTAAAAAGTTGTCGATGCAACGAATGGCGCGATCGTACTGGCCCGGCTCCGCGCGACCAAATTCTTTTTCGTTATTTGATGACTTACGACGGCGGCGGCCTGCGCCGCGTCGCGCCGACCGTGCGATGCGACAATGACGCTCTCGATTTTTAGCGGCTTTCAGCATGGCGTCTGTCAACAACAAGGAATCGGCCGATGAGGTGGTCGAGGTCGCGATCGTCGGCGGCGGGCCGGCTGGCCTGATGGCCGCCGAAGCGCTTGCGGCAGGCGGCGCGCGTGTCGACGTGTTCGACGCGATGCCGTCGGTTGGTCGGAAGTTTCTGATGGCGGGCAAGGGCGGCATGAATCTCACCCACTCCGAACCGTCCGATGCGTTTCTCGCCCGCTACGGCACGCGTCGCGCGAACATCGCGCCGCTGCTCGCGCGTTTCGATGCCGCCGCGTTGCGCGAATGGGTCCACGGCCTGGGCGTGGAGACGTTCGTCGGCAGTTCGGGACGCGTCTTTCCGACCGACATGAAGGCGGCGCCGATGCTGCGCGCGTGGCTGCATCGGCTGCGCGCGTCGGGGGTGAGGCTGCACATGCGGCATCGATGGCTCGGCTGGGCCGGCGATGGCGTCTCGGTCTCGCGTTTCGCCACGCCGGAGGGCGAGAAACGTGTCCGTCACGACGCGCTCGTGCTTGCGCTGGGCGGGGCGAGCTGGCCGCAACTCGGCTCGGACGGCCGCGCGGTGGCGCATCTGGCGGCGCGCGGCGTGAATGTGCGGCCGTTTCTGCCGTCGAACTGCGGGTTCGATGTGGGATGGACGCCGCACTTCAGCAGCCGCTTCGCGGGCGAGCCGCTCAAGTCGGTCGCGATCGGCGTGCCGCGTGCGGACGGCGCGGTGGACTGGCGCATCGGCGAGTGCCTGATTACGGAGCAGGGCATCGAAGGAAGCCTGATTTACGCGCTTTCCGCACCGATTCGCGATCATCTGATGGCAAGCGGCGATGCGGGGACGACGCTTCTGCTCGATCTGACGCCGCAGCTTTCCGCCGAGCGTGTGAGGGATGAGGTGCTACATCCGCGCGGGGCACGTTCGCTGTCGAGTCACCTTCAGAGCCGGCTGCATCTGGCGGGCGTCAAGGCGGGACTGCTGCGCGAATGCCTCAGCAAGGATGAATACGCCGATCCCGAGACGCTCGCGGCGCGCATCAAGGCGCTGCCGCTGCGCGTGCTGCGTCCCCGGCCGATGGCGGAAGTGATCAGTAGCGCGGGCGGCGTGGCGTTCGAATCGCTCGATCAGCGTTCGATGCTCACCGCGCTGCCCGGCGTGTTCTGCGCGGGCGAGATGCTCGACTGGGAAGCGCCGACCGGCGGTTATTTGCTGACGGCGTGTTTTGCGAGTGGACTTGTCGCGGGGGAAGGGGCGCTTGCCTGGCTCAGGGAGCGGGCTCGCGAGATGGACTGAAGGCGATCGGGCGCGTGAGGAGGTACGGCTGAGCGAGCGGGCGGAGCAGGAAGTGCCGCGAGAGCACTAGCGCACGGACGGTTCGACAGCCGGAACAGGCGCGCGGCGCGGCACTTCGACATCCGGCGACCGCGCCCGCGATCGCCGGAAATGGCGGTCCAGGTTACCGTGCAACCAGCCGCCAAAGCGACGTCACTTCCGCCGATCGCGCCGCGTAGAGCGGATCGGCCTTATCGGCTGCGCGCGGATGATGCGGCTTGACGTCGATGCGGCCGTCGACCTTGAGACCCGCTGCGTCGATCCATTCCTGCAACTGCGCACGCGTCCGCAGCCCGAGATGCTCGGCAAAGTCGGACAGAATGAGCCAGCCTTCGCCGCGGGGCGTCAGATGCGCGGCGAGGCCGTCAAGGAAGCCGCGCAGCATGCGGCTGTCGGGATCATAGATCGCGTGCTCAATCGCTGCGCTCGGCCGCGCCGGCAGCCACGGCGGATTGCATACGACCAGCGGAGCGCGTCCTTCGGGGAAAAGGTTCGCCTCGACGATTTCGACCTGCTTGTCGAGGCCTAACTGCCCGATGTTCTCGCGCGCACACGCAAGCGCGCGCGGATCGAGGTCGGTGGCAACGATCCGCTCGACGCCACGCCGCGCGAGCACCGCCGCAAGCACGCCGGTGCCGGTGCCAACGTCGAAAGCAAGCGAACGGGACGGCAGCGGCTGATTCGCGACGAGATCGACATACTCGCCGCGCACAGGCGAGAACACGCCGTAATAAGGATGAATCCGGCCGCCCGTCGCCTTGATCTCGACGCCTTTCTTGCGCCACTCATGTGCACCGACCAGACCGAGCACCTCGCGCAACGACACCACCGAAGCTTCGTCGGCCGGTCCGTACGCCTCCTCGCAAGCCTGACGCACGTCCGGCGCGCGGCGCAGCGGAATTACGTATTGGTCGTCGAGGGGAAGGACCAGCATCGCCAGCGTCCGCGCCCGCTGCGATTGCGCGAGACGGTGCAGATTGAAGGCATCGACGGGCGAGGCGGGCTTATCGGCCGGCGCCTTTTTCGATTTGCGCGGCTTGTTGTCGATACGGCGGGCCATTGCCTGCAACAACTGGCGCGCGTTCTGAAAGTCGCCGCGCCAGAGAATCGCGGTGCCTTCGCAGGCAAGGCGATACGCGTGATCGGCGGTCATTTGATCGTGACCGATCACGACACGCTTCGGCGGCTGGTTGCCGCTTTCCGATCGCCAGCGGGCGGAGCGGGCTTCGCCATCCTCTTCCCAGTGAAGTTGCGGCGGAACGTCTGATGTGGTGCTTTTCAATTGCATGGCGTGATCGCGAGAAAGGATTTGGCTGCATTGTGAGGCCATTTGGCGCGCGCGGGCCGACGGACCGTTGAATCGATGCCATGCGTGTGACGATCAGGCACAATTCTGCCTTTCTCCGAACGCACCGCCGAATGAAACTCCGAGTTCTCGCCGCGACTTGCGCGGCCGCGCTTGTGCTCCCGTTCGCTTGCGCATCGACCGCGATTGCCGCCGATCCGCCCGAGGCGCCCGCCAACGACCACTGGGTCAGCGCGTGGGCGACGGCCCTACAGGCGATTCCGCAACTGGCAAAGACGCCGCCGCTTTATCGCGCCCCGGAAGTCGGCGGGCGGACCGTGCGTCAGGTGATTTATCCGCAGCTTGCCGGCAAGGAAATGCGGCTGCGAATCAGCAACGTGTACGGGACGGAGCCGCTCGTCGTCGAATCGATGAGCGCGGCGCGCGCCGTGAGCGGCAGCGGCGCGGCGGTGCAGGCAGGAAGCGGCCGGCCCGTGCTCTTCGCCGGCCGCAAGAGCGTGACCGTTCCGCCGGGCGGGCAGATCACGAGCGATCCCGTGGCGTTCGATGTCGTCGCGAATCAGCCGCTCGCAGTCAGCATGTTCATGGGGAAGGATCAGAAACTCGTGGCGTGGCACCGGATCGCCAGTCAGGTCAATTATGTGTCGACGCCGGGCGACCGGACGGAGGACGCCTCCGCCGCCTCGTTCCGCACGCGCTTCACTCAATATGCGTGGCTGACGAACGTGTCGGTGCAGAATCCGTCGGCGCGTGCGGTGGTGGCAATCGGCGATTCGATCACCGACGGCATGCGCTCGACGCTCAACGCGAATCGCCGTTGGCCCGACGCGCTCACGCGACAGATCGCGCAGAAGGGCAACGGGCAAGTGGCGGTCGTCAACGCGGGAATCAGCGGCAACCGGCTGCTGAGCAATTCACCGTGCTACGGCGAGGCGGTGGTCAGCCGCTTCGACCGCGACGCGCTGCGCCACCCGGGCACGCGGGCGATCATCGTGCTCATCGGCATCAACGACATCAATTTCGCGGCGATGCCCGCGCGCGACGGCCTCGACTGCGACGCGCCTCACACCCAGGTCAACGCCGACGCGCTTTTGCGCGGGTACCAGCGGTTGATCGCGCAGGCGCATCAGCGGGGCATCAAGATATATGGCGCGACGCTGACGCCGGCTTCGCTGCCGCCCGAGCGCGAAGCGATTCGCACGGCGGTGAATGCGTCGCTTCGCTCGAGCCGGGCGTTCGACGGCGTGATCGATTTCGACGAGGCGTTGCGCGACCCGTCGCGGCCGAGCGTGCTCCAGCGTCAATACGATAGCGGCGATCACATCCATCCCAGCGACGCAGGATATGCGGCGATGGCGGCTGCGGTGCCGGTCGAACTCGTGGCGGGCGCGGGCAAGGCGGCGTCGGCGGGCGTCGGAAAATAAATTTGCGTCATCCCCTTGTAATCGACGTCTGCTTGACCTAATATTCCGGTCCTCGTCGCAAGACGGGGAGACGCCAAAGAAACAGGTGTCCTCGAAGTCGGCAGATTTTGGAAGCGAAAGCGAAAAAAGCTGTTGACAAAGAGAAAAAGATTCTTCATAATCTCGTTTCTCTGCTGCTGATGCA
>NZ_JFHE01000006.1 GCF_000698555.1 Caballeronia grimmiae
CCGCCGTCTTGCCGACGCCCGCTTCGCCCGTGATCAACGGGTTGTTCTGGCGGCGGCGCAGCAGCACGTCGATCATCGTGCGGATCTCGTGGTCGCGTCCGACGACCGCATCGATTTCGCCCGCGCGGGCACGGGCCGTCAGGTCGAGACAGTACTGATCGAGCGGCGAGCCCGCGCCGGCCTGGCGCATCGCGCCTGAACTCTCACCCGGCACCGCCGACGAGAAATCGCTGTTGTCATAGGGCGCGTCGTCGCCTTCGGGCGAGCCGTTGACCCACGCGACGAGCGTATCGCCGGACAAGTCCGCCGGCAGCCGGCTCAGCGCGGAGGACGCCGACAGCAGCACGCGCCGCAACTCGGGTGTGCTCGCCAGTGCGGCGATCAGCCACGCGCCGCGCACGCGGCGGTCGCCGTATTCGAGCGTCGCGAGCACCCATGCGCGTTCGATCGCGAGTTCGATGTAGTGAGAAAAATCGCTGATCGAACTTGCGCCCGAAGGCAATGCGTTCAGGGCGCGCGCAAGGTCGCGCTCCAGTACGTCGATGTCGATACCTGCGTGCCGAACGATGCGATGAAGGTCGCTATCGGGAAGTTGCAGCAGCTGATGCAGCCAGTGCACGGGCTCGACATAAGGATTGCCGCGGAGCTTACAAAAGGTGGTCGCGGATTCGATGCTTCGGAACAGCGTGGCCCCGAGCTTACCAAAGAGTGCCTGGCGTGAGACGGTCATTATTCTTGAGTATTAGAACGCTGTACTAAACAAGCGTGCGCGTCACGATTCGTTTTCTTTCTTGCCAGCAGGCCACGTCGTCGTGTTTCTTGCCTCGGTTTCCGATTGTCGATTGCTGCGGCCGAAGCGATTATCCACGCCGCGGTTCGCGAGTCAACGATCGTTCAGGTTAAATTCATCTCGATAATGCAGGCCTGGGCTATTCGATAAGCATGCACAATGAACAATCCTTCAAGCGCATCAAGGACTTAAGAATAACTAACGACATTCGATGAAAATCCAAGCGAGGATAAGTTTGCAAATCAGGACTCGAGTTGTCCCGATCTCGTGTGAAGCCGATGCCCTTTGTCTCAAATTAAATGCTATGGACACTGCATTTGCGCCGTGTTCTAATCCGGCCCCGTCCCGCCTTTAGCCAAGTGATCTTAGAAAATCCGGACAACTCTTTATCGATGGATCGGAGACTTGATGAAACTTGCAAGACTCTTTCGCGCCAGCCCGTCTGATGAACCGCGCATCGAACCGCGCGACCGGCAGGCGCCGGCAGGTCCGGCGAATCAGGAGGCCGCGTCCGGGTTCGATGGCCGGGGTGCGCGTGCCGATTCATCGGCGTATGCGGACAGCCTCGTTCTCGATCTGATCGGCGGCATCGCCGATGCCAGTTCCGCACGCTTCACGGTCAAGACCGGAGACGATACGGCCAGCACGGCCACCGACGCGCTCTTCGGCTCCTTATACGAGCAGTACTGTCAGGCGCTCGATTCTCCGCTCACTCCGCGAGCGGATACGTGGGTGCCCGCGCCCGGCGGTGAAGATCTCTCATACGGCGAACAGCATCAGACAAGAAGCCGTTGGGGCGACGAGACCATCAGCCCGATTGCCGACGTGCTCGGAGACATCTACAACCTGGAGCAGGCCTTCGGGCCCATGTTCGGTCATTCGTCGCATTCGGCCGCCGCTTCCGACGACGTCCCCGAAGTGCTGCGCCTTTTCGCTCCGCCGGAGTATGGCGCGGCGTTGTCGCGCAAGCCGGGACCGATACTGCCGTCGCTCGTGCGGCGCGAACACCACACGTTATCCATCGATAGTCCCGTGCGGCCATTGAACACCCCCCATAGCAGAGAGCAGGAGCCGACCCAGTGAGCACCGACACCCTGAATTCGACCGGCGGCAAGCAAGCCGCACCCGCGCCGGGCGAAGCCATTGCGGACCTCGTGGCCAAAATCCGCAAGGAGCCTTCGGTCGCGGCGCATCGCTGGTCGCTGTTCCAATGCTTTTGCGTGACCGGCGAGTGGGGGCGGGCGCTTCAGCAATTGCAGGTCTACGGACAACTCGACAGTGACGCCGAGCGTGTCGTCCACACGTATCGCGACCTGATTCGCGCCGAACGCTGGCGCGAACAAGTGATGGCCGGCAAGCGCGCGCCCGCCTTCGTGTACGACGATGCCGCCGCATGGATGCAATCGCTCGTCGAGGCACTCAAGCTGACGGCGAAGGGCGATCTCGATGCGGCCGATCGTGCGCGCGAAGCCGCGCTCGATGCCGCGCCGCTTGTCGCGGGCCGCGCGAACGATGAGACCTTCGAGTGGATCGGCGACAGCGATTCGCGGCTCGGACCGGTTTGCGAGTTCATCGCGGCGGGCAGTTATCGCTGGGTCGCGCTGGCGGATCTCGCCGGGTGGCGCGTGCGTCAGCCGGCCGCGCTGATCGATCTGGTGTGGACACCGTGCACGCTCGCACTCAATGACGGCAGCACGCTGCACGGCTTCGTGCCCGCGCGTTATCCGTTGCCGACAGAGAATCAGACGGACGACGCCGAAGCGCTGCAGACGGGCCGCGAGACGATCTGGCGCGAAGTCGGCCGCACCGGCGTGATCGGCTTTGGCCGCAAGACGTGGTCGACTGCCGCGGGCGACTTCAGCGTGTTCGAACTGTCGACGTGCGCGTTCGGCGATGCGGCAACAGCCGACGCAGCCGGCCTCGACGAGGACGCAGACGAGGAGCCGGCCGCGTGAACAGGACGAACCGCCGCACGCCATCTGGGGCCGGTGCGCAGGCGCCGCGCCGCGCCGATTCGCATCTGATGCCGACCCTGCTCGACCGGCTGCGCGACGACGCGCCGCAGCGCCAGACCGAAGTGGCGGGCGAGTACACGGTGACGCGATCGCAGATGCGCGAGATCATCCAGCGCGATCTGGCGTATCTGCTCAACGCGATCAGCATCGAAGACCAGATCGACCGCACGCGGTATCCCGAGGCGGCGGCCTCGACGGTGAACTTCGGCGTCCCGCCGCTCGCGGGCGATTTCGTCGCATCGCACCGGTGGTCGGATATGGAGCAGAAGATCAAGCGGGCTATCGAAGAATTCGAGCCTCGCTTGATGCGCGACACGTTGTCCATCGTGCCGCTCAGCGGCGTCGACGGCAACGGTCAATACAACAACCTCGCCTTCGAGATCCGCGGCATGCTCCGCATGGACCCGTATCCGCTGGAGTTCATGGTTCAAAGCTCGCTCGATCTCGAGACGAGCCGGCTGCACGCGACGGCGCGGCGCGGCGGCTGAATCAGCGCGGCGGCGCAATCACGCCGTGCGCATAACCCAGGCATCATATGGACCCGAGGCTGCTCGAGTATTACAACCAGGAACTGGTCGCATTGCGCGACCTCGGCGGCGAGTTCGCCAAGGCGCATCCGAAGATCGCACACCGGCTCGTGAACCGGCCCGGCGAAGCCGTCGATCCCTACGTGGAACGGCTCGTCGAATCGTTCTGTTTCATGGCAGCGCGCATGCAGGTCAAGCTCGATGCGGAGTTCCCGCGCTTCGCCGGCCGCCTGCTCGAAGTGATGTACCCGAATTACACCGCGCCGACGCCGTCGATGGCGGTGGCGCAGTTTCATCCGGATGCGGCATCGGACAAACTAGCCGGAGGCTTTAGGATCGCCCGGGGAACGCCGGTCAAGAGCCGCACCGCGCCGGGCGAGAAGACGGCCTGCACCTTCCGTACGGGCCACGATGTCGTGCTCTATCCGCTCACCATCACGAGCGCGAGCCTGACCGGCGTGCCGCGAGACATCCGTGGGCTCGATCGCTACGTTCCAGACCATACGCGTGCGCGCGACGCATTGCGCTTGCGCCTTCGCACGACCAACGGGGCGAGCATCGCCGATCTGCGCGGGCTGGATCGGCTGCCCGTGTATCTGAGCGGCGATGAGCAGGTTGCGTCGCACCTGTTCGAACTGCTGCATTGCGCGAGCATCGCGACGATCATCGGCGCGCCGGACGATCTGGCGAAGCAGGACCGTCCGCTTTCGGTGGTCGTATCGGACGCGGTGGCGCATGAAGGCTTCGGTGTCGATCAGGGCTTGCTGCCGCTGACATGGTCAAAGTTTCATGGACACAACCTGCTGCAGGAGTACTTCTCCTGCCCGAGCCGCTTCTTCTTTTTCACGCTGACGGGCCTTGAAGACGCGCTGCGCCGCGTGAAAGGCGACGAAGTCGAGATCGTCGTGCTGCTTAGTCATTCGAGCGATCGTCTGAGCGGCCTCGTCGATGCTTCCCGCTTCGCACTGTTCTGCGCGCCGGTTATCAACCTGTTTCCAAGCCGCACCGATCGTATCGAGGTGAACCAGTCAGCGTCGGAATTTCATCTGGTGCCGAGGCGTCTCGCGCCGCTCGACTATGAGGTGTTCGCGGTCGATGCGCTCGCCGGTCATCGCGGCAATGGCGGCGCCGGGCTGGAATTCCGCCCGCTCTATCAGACGCGCAACAGCGACGAGGGCAACTACGGCCGCTATTTCTCGCTGCGGCGCGAGAGCCGGCTTCATTCCGAGGCGACACGGCGTTATGGATCGCGCACGCCCTATGCGGGAACGGAAGTGTACGTGTCGCTCGTCGATCAGCATGACGCGCCGTACCCGGAGGACATTCGCTATCTTTCCGTCGATGCGTGGCTGACCAATCGCGATCTGCCGAGCCTCGTTCCGCGCGACGGCGTGCGTGATCTGTTCATCGATTTCGATGCGCCCGTGGCCAGTATCGGACTCGTGCGTGCGCCGAGCGCGCCGCGCGAACCGTTTGCGGAACGCGAGACGGCGTGGCGGCTGATCCGGCACCTGAATTTCAACTACCTGCCGCTCGAGGAAATCGATCACCGGCAGGGCGGCCAGGGCATGCGCGACATGCTGAGGCTGTTCGTCGCGGGCGACGACAAGATCCATCAGCGGCAGATCGAAAGTCTCGTCGGCGTGAAGACGCAACCGGTTTCGCGCAAGCTGCCGGGCAAGGGGCCGCTCGTATTCGGACGCGGCATCGAGTGTCTGCTCACCGTCGACGAGTCGGGTTTCTCCGGCGTCAGTCCCTATCTTTTCGGCCTCATTCTCGAGCATTTCCTGATGCGCCACGTGTCGATCAACACGTTCACGCAGACCGAGCTTCACTCGATGCAACGCGGCCGCCTCGTGCGATGGCCGGTTCGCATGGGCGCGCGCGGATCGAGGTGATGCAACGCGCGGCCGCGAGTTCCATGCGGTGCGATTGCCGCCGGTCGAACCGGTCGCGCAGCCGATGAGAGGACCGCGCGTCGACCCCGGGCGATACCTCACAGACATCGCATGACGGCATGCGACAAGACAGACGAACGTAGGATGTCAACACATGAGCAATACGAAGAATCAGGCCGGGAAGAAGGCCTCCGCCGGCAAGACCGGCCAGGTCGCGTCGCACGACTGGATGGCGCCCGTCGATGCCGCGGTCCCGTGCGGCGTCGATCTCGAATATGACCCGGAGTTCGTGGTCCTGTCGTCGCAGGTTGCCGCGCGCATGGAAGCGCAATATGGCGATTTCGTCGGCGTGCCCGATCCGGTGAACTGGAGCGACGTCGACCGCGATTGCCGTCGTCTCATGATGCGCAGCAAGGACATGCGGCTTGCCGTGCTGTTCACGCGCTGCCGCACCCGGCTGGGCGGCGCGCCGGGACTTGCCGAGGGTTTGGGCTTGCTGGCCGCGTGGCTCGCGGCCTTCCCCGATACGATTCATCCGCGGCAGGGCGTGGATGACGACGAGGACGCCGCGCTCGAAATCCGCATGAACGCGCTGCAAGGATTGACTGACACCGATGGCCTGCTGTCGGATGTGCGTGAAATCGCGCTTACGCGTTCGAGCGCTGCGCGGCTGCAAATGCGCGATGTCGAGCGTGCGTTTGCGCATCCGCGTCCGAGCGACGCGCTCGCGCCAGAATCGGTGACGCGTCAGATCGAAGATTTGCGCATGCAGCAGCCCAACGTCCTCGCCGGCTTCGACGCGGCGGCCGACAGCCTGAAAGCCATCGAAGCATGGAGCCGCGAGCATCTGGGCGCGTATGTGCCTGAGTTTGCGCAGCTTGCGCGTCTGCTGGACCGGGTGGTGTCGACGGGCGTGCGCGTTGTTCCTGTTGCGATGGATGAACCGGCCGACGAAGCGGCGACTGCCGATGACATCGATGTCGCCGCGCCCGATGCAGATACTCCAAGTCAGCTCATCGTTCCCAACGAGACGACGGTCGTTGAGCCTGTGAGGATGGTGCGCACGGGCGCCGTGGATCGTCATGCTGCGCTTGAATTGATACGCGAGGCGCGTCACTGGTTCGAGCAGCATGAGCCGAGCAGCCCGATCCCCGTGTTGCTGCGGCGTGCGGAACAGTTCGTCGGCAAGCGATACGCCGAAGTCGTGAAAGCGATCAGCCCGGAGATGCTTGCGCAGTGGGATAGCGATGATTCGATGGGGTGAGGGGTTGGTGGTCGCTGCCACATAACGAAGAGAACTCGTCAGATGCTTTGAAACGATGACTCGCGCGACCAGTTGATATGGTCGGCCGGGAGGATCTCGCATGGCAATCCGGCGCGGGACACTGCAAGCACACTCATTGCTACGAATCTGAGGAACCCGACGTCCATCGCGCATTTCCAGAAGCAGCGCACGTCGGTGCTTCCCTACGATCCGCAAAGGAGAACAGTCATGCCCGACGCTTCCGACCCGCAAACGCCCGATCCATCGCAAGCGGAGATAGCGCGCGGCACGCCGCCCGCGCGCACGCCCGCGACCTTGCCGGACACCGACTTGCAGCCGGATCAGCAGCCTGTCCGCAGCACGCCGGATTTGTCCAAGCCGGGTGCAGACGGCTGATTTCCCGTCGCGAGAGGCCGTGCGGGCACGCCGGGGCCGGCACTGAAGGCGTGCCCGAAACGGACGCGATCTGCAGTTCTAGCAGAGCCTACAAGCGTACGAGAGACGTTCAAGCCCGGCAGCGTGCTCATGGTCGATCCGAGCCACTGATTCGTCACGCGCTGTCGGAGGACCGCAAAGCCGCGCTCCCCATGTCCCGTGCGGTCGGAACACGCTAACCGTCACGCGCCGGGGCGCGCTGGACGGTCCACCCCCCGTCATTCAACCCAGCCGCCCCTCCCCCTGGCATTCCCGATGCTATAAGCCTTCAGCTAGCCAACAAGGAGGAAGCGATGGACAAGACCCCCACCCGGGATTCCAAATCCCTGATGAGCCGCGCCATCGCGTGGCCCGTTCGCATGTTCAAGCGATTCAGCGACGACCGCGCCGCGCCGATGGCCGCGAGCATCGCGTTCTACTCGGCGTTCTCGCTCGCGCCGACGCTCGTGATGGTCATCGCCATCGCCGGGCTCGTGTTCGGCGCAGAAGCGGCGCGCGGGCAGCTCTTCCATCAGATAAGCGGAATGCTCGGCAAGGATGCCGCCGAAAGCGTGCAGACGATCGTGCAGCATGCGCATCGCAGTGGCGGGGGCGGTATCGCGGCGATCATTTCATTCGTGCTGCTGGCGGTCGGCGCGTCGGCGACGTTTTCATCGCTGAACACGGCCTTGTCGATTATCTGGCCCGCCGAGAAAAAGGAGAAATCCGGCGTCGCCACTCTGGTCAAAGTGCGGCTAATTTCCTTCGGCCTCGTAATGGGCGTCGCGTTCCTGCTGATCGTCTCGCTCGTTCTCGATACCGCCGTCCAGGCCGCCGGGAAGTGGGTGTTCGGCGAGTCGCCGCTCGTCATCATCGGCGATATCGTGCAGTTCGTGCTCGGGCTCGTGATCCTGTCCGCCGCGTTCGCCGCACTGCTGAAATACCTGCCCGATGGTCAGGTCGAGTGGCGCGACGCCTTTGTCGGCGGCGCGATCTCGGCCGTGCTGTTCTCCGTCGGCAAGAAGCTGTTCGCGCTCTACCTGACGCACGCGGGGACCGCCAACGCGTTCGGCGCGGCCGGCTCGCTCGCGGTTCTGCTGATGTGGCTGTACTTCGCGGCAGCCGTGGTGCTGCTCGGCGCGGAAGCCGCGGCTACGCGAGTCGAGGTGCGCGAAGGTAGCAGCGCGGCCAACGCGGGTGCCGCCGATGCGCCCTCAGTTGCCGATAAAGGCAACAGCGCCATGCCGATGCCTGCGCCTGTCGTGCGCGTCGAGCATCTCGACGATGTGACGCCCGCGCCGCTTGACGAGCGCGTGATTGCAACGCCGTCATCGTCGTGGGCGCTGGCTCTAGCGAAAGGTATGGATGCGCTGAAGTCCAATCCGAGCCGCATCGCGATCGCGGCGGCCGGGGCGGGTCTGTTCCTGTTCACCAAGGGATCGCAGCGGACGCACGGAAGGCATCGGTCGGTGAAGGCTTGAGAAGGCGCGGGCGGGCGCCGTTCCTCGCGCGTTGGGGTGCCGTCGCGACGTTAGCGACGGCGTCCCATCTTCAGCCGATGCGCTGATGCTTCAGCCGTCACAGCGCCGCTGTCTTGTCGCTAGGTTCATCGCTGGCGTCACGTTTGCGCATCGACGCTCCTCGCGATCCGCCTCGACCGAGCGTAAGCAGCACAGGTATCGCCGTGTACGAAGGCGCGCGACTTTGCGGATTGAATCGCGTACATCTACCCGGCGTGTGCCATCGATACTCGCGCCTTCAAGAAGCAACAACTACCGCGATCCTGTTTGCGCTCGCTGAAGCGGTCGAAGTCAGGAGAAACCGCTTCGATCAAATCGCGCGCTTCGGCTTCAATCCCGGCCGATTCGCGCCAGTGGAAAAAACGGTCGCCGAGCGCCGCCTTCGCCATGCTCGCGACGATGGCCTACTCGACGAAAAGGTGCTTAGAACCGGGCGGCATCGATCCGAGCGGCGATCACCCCATCGACATCGAATCTTCGACGGTCCCCGATTGCGGGCCGCTCGCTTGCAATTCAAGCAAGACACGGCAAGACGACCGACCTTCCGCCCCTCCAATCCAGCGCATCGCCGCCCTCCGCCATCCAGCCGACGGAGAAGGCAGCAACGCGCCAAGCCAAAACACCCCTTAACGCCCGCCCGGCAACGCATAAGCGATCACATAATCCCCGAGCTTGGTATTGAACGACCCATGCCCGCCCGCCGCGATCAGCACGTACTGCTTGCCATTGGCCTCGTACGTCATCGGCGTGGCCTGTCCGCCCGCCGGCAGCCTGGCGTGCCACAGCTCCTTGCCGGTATCGGTGCTGAACGCGCGGATATAGTCATCCGCCGTCGCGCCGATGAAAAACACGCGCCCCGCCGTCGTCATCGGCCCGCCCAGCATCGGCATGCCCATCTTGAACGGCAGCGGAATCGGCGATGAATCGCGCGTCGTGCCGATGCGCTTCTTCCAGATCACCTTGTGCGTATCCAGATCGAGCGCCGACACATAGCCCCATGCAGGCTGCTTGCACGGCAGGTTCAAAGGCGACAGGAACGGATTCAGCGTGACGCCGAACGGCACACCGTATTGCGGCTGAACGCCGACTTCCGTGCCCGTGCCGGCCCGCCCTGCCTGGGGCGGCTCGATCGGATTTTCCGGCCCGCGCGGAATGAGCCGCGACACGAACGGCAACGCGATCGGGTTCGCAATCGCAATCCGTCGATCCGTATCGACAGCCAGCCCGCCCCACTCGAACATGCCGAGATTGCCGGGGAACACGAGCGTGCCCTGTTCCGACGGCGGCGTGAACGGCCCCTCATACCGCAGCCGATGAAAGATCACGCGGCACACGAGCTGGTCGTACATCGTCGCGCCCCACATGTCGGCGCCGGTCAGGTTCTTCTGCGGCCGGTAGGTCAGTTCCGAGAACGGCTGCGTCGGCGAAAGCCGGTCGCCCTTGGCCGGACCCTGCGGCACCGGCTGTTCGGGCGCGGGGATAATCGGCTTGCCGGTGCGGCGGTCCAGCACGAAGATGTTGCCCGTCTTGGCAGGCGCGTAGATGGCCGGAACGATGTTGCCGCTCGCATCCTTGATATCCGCGATGGTCGGTTGCGCAGGCAGGTCCATGTCCCACAGGTCGTGATGCACGGTCTGATAGAACCACGCGAGCTTGCCCGTCGTTGCGTTGAGCGCGAGCAGACCGCTCGCGTACCGTTCCTGTTCCGGCGTGCGGTTGCCGCCCCAGATGTCCGGCGTCGTGACGCCCATCGGCAGATAGACGAGATCGAGTTGCGCATCGTAGGCGGCGGGCGCCCATGAGTTCGGCGAGTTGAACGTGTAGGCATGCTGATCGTCCGGAATCGCGTTCGGATTCGCCGCGCCCGGATCGAAGGCCCACAGCAGCTTGCCGCTATCCACGTCGAAGCCGCGAATCACACCCGACGGTTCGCGCGTGCCGTAGTTGTCCGTCACCGCGCCCGCAACGACGATCACCTTCGACGTCACGACTGGCGGCGATGTCGGCTCGTACTGGCCCGGCGTCTTGACCGGCTGCAAATGCTGAAGGTCCAGCACGCCGTTGACCGCGAAGCCGGCGCAGCGCTGGCCGGTGGCGGCATCGAGCTCGAAGAGGCGGCCATCGTTGACGGGCAGGATGATGCGGCGCGCGCACATCGGCAGTGAAGCGGCCTTGTTCGCCTGGCGCGCCTGTGCGGCGGCCGGCGTCTCATAGTAGGAGACGCCCCGGCAGGTCACGTGCTGAAAGCTCGGGTCCGGCTTCAGCTCCGGATTGAAGCGCCATTTCTCCTTGCCGGTCGCGCCGTCCAGCGCGATCGCGTTCTGATGCGGCGTGCAGAAGAACAGCGTGCCATCGACCGCGAGCGGCGTCACTTCATCGGTGATTTCGACGGGATCGTTCGGGCCTTTCATGTCGCCGGTGCGAAAGCTCCACGCTTCCTTGAGATCGCCGACGTTCTTGTCGTCGATCTGCGTAAGCGGCGAGTAGCGCGTGCCGCCCTGCGAGTTGCCATATGCCAGCCAGTCGCCCGGACGGCCAGCCGTGGCGGCGGGCGTGCCCGATCCCTGACGCGCGAACGAACCGTTGATCTCTTGCGGATCGTTGAGCACCGCATACACGAGCGCGATGCCCGTCAGCACGAGCGCCGCCGCGATCGCAAGCCCGCCTCTGCGAACCGGGCTCGCATACAGGCGATACGTGAACGGCAGCAGCAGCCATATGCCGACGAACACGAGCACGTCGAGACGCGGCGCGAGCGCCCAGAAATCGAAGCCGGCTTCGGCGATCGCCCATATCAGCGTGCCGAAAAGCAGCAGCGCATAGACGAAGAGCGCCGTTGGATTGCGCCGCATGATGAGCCATGCGACCGCCAGCATGAGCAGGCCCGCAATGACGTAATAGGGCGATCCGCCGATCGCGACGAGCCATATGCCGACGCCGCCAAGATATAGGCCCGATATCGCGAGGAACGCGATGGTGAGCCACTTGACGACGGGCGACGGCGAGCCGGTGGACGGCCGCGCCGGCGGGGAGTTCGTATTCATTCACACACCTCTGTTTGCAACTATGAGTAATGGATCATGCGGCCAGCATGAAGCGTCGCATGCGACTGGATACGCATGCGACGCGAGCAGGCGGAGGACAAGCGTAACGCGTTGGCGAAGCATTCGCCAAATGCGGGACGTACGTCGCTACCGGCGCCCGTCAAGCACTTGACGTGCCACTGCCGTTGTTTGCTCCCGGCGCGAGGATATTGGGCAGCACCGGATTCTCCGGCTGAGTGTAACGCTGCTCGACAGCCTTTCGGATTCCTTCAAAACTGTCAGCGGCCGAAAGCGCTTCGTCGGCTGCTATCTCGCGCGCTTCGTCGGCGAGCGTGGCATCGCCGATGACGTCGCGGAACCACGTCGAATAATCGCCCCGGCGCAAGTGAAAGAGCCAGGTGTCCTCATCGACGCCTTCCGCGATTTCGAGAAACAGCACGAGATTGTGTGCGCGCAGGTTGAGCTTGTCATCGGGGCCGCGGAAATAAAAGCTGCGCTCCGGGATCAGCATGCCCTCCGCATACTTGCGCACGTGCCGCCGGCGCTGCGTTTTCGCCGGTTCGATTCGCACGACGATCGGTGTGCCCCAGTGTCCCTCGCGATCGCGACGCCACACGAGCGCCTCGCCTGTCTCGATCGCATCGGGAAGTCCGGCGGGTTCGTCGATGCCCGCTGCCTGCGCGAACTCCTGCAGCGTTTCCTGCGCACCCGGACCCGCACCGATGAACACCGTCACGCGGTCGAGCAGCCGCGCAGAAAGCTGATTCGGATGCACGGTTGCGAACAGCGCGGGCGCGAGCTGGTCGGGCAGCGTTTCATCGGCGGCGTTGATGCTCGCGGGAAAGAAGTGATGCGCTTCGTCGAAGATCATCCAGTGCGGACGCCCGGTGAGCGCGCGCGTCTTCTGCATGTGCGCGAGCACGGTCGCGCAATAGGTCGGCCGCTCCGCGAACGACACGCGCATCAAGTTGACGACGACCGACTGGCTCGGCTGATGGATGAGCCGCGTGACATCATCGGCTTTCGGGGCGGTTTCCGCGTCGCCGATGGGAAGCGCATCTTCGAGGCTGTCGAAGTCGCCTTCGGGATCGAGCGCGCAGAACTGATAGCCCGACTCCGATAACCGCTCCATCAATCCGGTGATGAGTGTCGACTTGCCGCCGCCGGATTGTCCCGCGATCAGCGCGACCGTGTCTTGCGGCGCGAGCGTTTCTGTGTCGCCGCTTTGATCGCTTTTGTCGTCCTCCGCCTTCACGCGCTCGCCGAGCACGAGGTGACGTCGCGTAAGATGTTCGCTCGCGCTGGCGAGATCGTCTTCGAGGATCGCTTCGATCAGTTCCGTCACGCCGGCGCCGCATTCGCGATCCAGCACGATATCGGCGTGCGCTTTCAGCGCATCGATCGCGTTGCCGACGGCGGCCGATATCTCGCACGCATCGAGCAGCGCGTGATCGTTCTGCGCATCGCCGACGCCGACCGCATTGCGCGGCGACAGCGCCATTTTCTCGAGCGCCGCAAGCAGGCCGCTCGCCTTGCTGACGCCGGGCGCGAGGACCATTACCGCGTCGCCGTTATAGACGACGTGCAGGTCGAGACCGAGATCGCGGATCGCGGCGTGGGCCTGCTCATCGTAGGGCTTCACGGTCGCGACGAGCGTCTGGCTCACGCCGAGATGCCGCACGCCGCTGGCCTTCATCGCCTCGACGAACTCGGGCGGCGGCGGGGGCGCGAGCAGCGTGCGCTCACGCGTCGCCGGTGAGTAGATCACGCCGCCGTTCTCCGCGACGATCAGTGAGAAGCGATCGACGCGATCGCACAGCGTGAGCAGATCGTCGAGTTCACGGCCCGTCACGAGCACCATATGACGCCCCGACGCGCGCAGCCGGTCGACGGCTTCCCACGTCGCATCACTCACGCGGCCTTCTTCGGCGAGCGTGTTGTCGTAATCGCTGGCAAGCACCATGCATCGCATAGCGGTCTCCCTCGGTTAAGCGTCGTGCGCCACCAGATGCGGCGGCGGCGCGCGACGGGCGGCGCGCGCATCGAGCAGGCGCCGATAAACATCGACGTAATCGCCCGCCATGCGCTCGGCCGTGAAGCGCCGCTCGAAACTTTCGCGGCAGCGGTGGCGATTGATTTGCGGCAGGCGCGCGACGGCCTCGACCGCTTCGTCCTCGTTACGCACGACGAAGCCGTTCACGCCATCTTCGATGATCTCCGGCACCGAGCCGCGCCCGAACGCGATCACCGGCGTGCCGCAGGCAAGCGCCTCGATCATCACGAGCCCGAACGGCTCCGGCCAGTCGATCGGAAACAACAATGCGCGCGCATGGCCGATGAGCCGGCTCTTGCCGGTATCGTCCTGTTCGCCCGCATAGTCGATGAGCGGCGCCTGCACGAGCGGCGCGACGGCGCGTTCGAAATACGGGCGATCGGCTTCGTCCACCTTGGCGGCGATGCGAAGCGGCACGTTCGCACGGCGCGCGATGCGGATGGCGGCATCCGGTCCCTTGGCCGGTGCGATCCTGCCGACGAACGCGAGATGCTCGCCCGCGCGTTCATGGAAGCGGTACAGCGTGGCGGGCAAGCCGTGATGCACCGTGCCCGCCCACGAAAGCCACGGCAGCGGCGCGCGCTGCGCATCCGAGACGGAGACGAGCGGAATGTCCGCGAAGCGCCGATACATCGGCTCGAGGCCGGGCACGTCGAGCCGCCAGTGCAGGGTCGTCACATGCGCGCACTGCATGCGCCGCGCGAACGGAAAACTCTGGTAGTCCGTATGAAAGTGGACGATGTCGAACTGCTTCGACGCAGCGACGACATCTTCGAGCATCGCGAAGTGAAAGGCTTGCGGGTCGGCGGTGTCTTCGACTAGCCGCACCGCGCAATCGCTTCCCGCGACCAGCTTCGCGCTCGTGTGCGAATCCGCGCTCGCGAACAGCGTGACATCGTGGCCCGCCTTCACGAGTTCCTCGCTGAGATAGGACACGATCCGCTCGATGCCGCCATAACGCTGCGGCGGCACGCTCTCATATAACGTCGATACCTGGGCGATGCGCATGACTATTCGATGAAAGGACGATCGATGCGGTGCATTCCCTATGCCTGTAGCGCGCCGGTGTCGAGATTGGCGGCGTCGGCATTCGCAGCCGGGGCGGGCGCGTGAGATTCGATGAGATCGCGATAGACCGCGAGATAATCGCGCGCCATCCGCTCGGCGCAGAAACGCTGCTCGAAGGTCTTGCGGCAGCGCGCGCGATCGACCGCGCCGATATCGCGTACCGCCTGCACGGCTTCATCGACATCATCGACGATAAAGCCGCTCACGCCATGCTCGATCACCTCCGGCACCGCGCCGCGCCTGAACGCGATGACCGGCGTGCCCGACGCCATCGCTTCGATCATCACGAGGCCGAACGGCTCTTCCCAGTCGATCGGAAAAACGAGCGCACGTGCATGCGCGAACAACGCGCGCCGCGCTTCGCCGCCGACTTCGCCGAGATACTCCACGAACGATTGCGACGCTTCGAGCAGCGGGCAGATTTGCTCCTTGAAGTACGCACGCTCACCCGGATGCACGGCGGCGGCAATTTTCAGCGGCAAGCCGGCGCGGCGTGCGATCTCGATTGCGCGATCGATGCGCTTCTCCGGCATCACGCGTCCGACAAAGAGCAGATAGTCGCCGCCTTCCTGCGAGTACCGCATTTCGTCGAGCGCGAGACCGTGGTGGATGGTCGCGCGCCAGTTTGCGTCGGGCATTTCGCTGCGCTGACCATCGGAGATGGCGACGAGCGGCGCATCGCTGAAGGTATCGAAGAGCGGGCCGTGATCGGCGGGGAGCAGACGGCCATGCATCGTCGTGATGGATGGACATGCGAGCAGGCGCTGCATCGGCAGATGCAAAGGCTCGGTATGAAAGTGGATTACATCGAATTGCGATGAACGTTTGATGACCGCATCGAGCTGGCGCAAGTGATGACTCGTCGTATCCCATACGCGTTCGTCGCGCCATAGCGCAGTCGGCGTGCCGCTTATCAGGCGGGCGCGCGTGCGCGAATCGCCGGTGGCGAACAGCGTGACGTCGTGCCCGAGAGCGACGAGTGCTTCGGTCAGGTAAGAGATGATCCGCTCGGTGGCGCCATATGCGATAGGAGGGACGCTCTCGTAGAGCGGTGCGACCTGTGCGATTTTCATCGATGGATTCCGGTGTCGGCCACGCCGATGCATGGTTTGTGTCGTTCGATGCGCTCAGTGAGCAATCTCCGGGCCGACGATCGCTGCGCGGCGTATCGACGGCATGCCGCATGCTCATTCGATGTCCATCCACGATTCAACGGAGGACGTCATGACCCAGGTTGCTGAAGTAATGACACGCGGCGTGCAAAGCATCGCGCCGAGCGACACCATTCGCCGCGCGGCCGAACTGATGGACGAACTCAACGTCGGTGCGCTGCCGGTATGCGAGGGCGAGCGGCTCAAGGCGCTCATCACGGACCGCGATATCGTCGTGCGTGCGGTATCGGCGGGCAAGGACGCGTCGTGCACGGTGCAGGAAATCGCGAGCGAGCCGGTGGAGTGGTGCCGGGAGACCGACGAGATCGAGTCCGCCATGCAGAGGATGGAGCAGTTGCAGATCCGGCGCATGCCTGTCGTGGACAGCGAGGGGAAACTCGTCGGCATGCTCGCGCTGGGCGATATCGCGGTCTACTCAGACGGCGAAGTGTCATCGACGATACAGGCGATCTCCACGCCGTCCGTGCCCGACCGGTAGCACGCGCAAGTCAGACCGGATTGCCGTCCTCGGGCGTCTTCAGGCGGTCGCTCTCGCTTTGCGTGCCGGGCGGCGTGCCGGGCTTGTCGTCGGGCGTCGCGTCAGGCGCGCGGTCCTCGGTCGGGCCGCGTGGCGGCGCGTCCGCTGGATTGGTCGGGATGTTCTCGGTATGGCCGGGAACCGGTTGACCTTCGATGTGATCTTGCTGGTTCATCGCGCGTGCCTCGTCAGTGTGAGCAATGTGCCTAGCCTCATCGAGCAAGCGATGTTCCGATGCGTGGCACGCCGGCTGCTTGCTTCGCTGGCTCGTCCTCCGCCTTCTATCTCTCCACTATGCGTCCATCACGATCCAGCGCTTCCTCATCGCCCTCACTTCTCGCCGGCATCGCGGCCGCATCCGTCGGCATTGCGGCGTGGGCCGCGTGGCGTGGACGACGCGCCGAACGGGAGCATCCGCCCATCGGTCAGTTCATCGACGTCGACGGCGTCCGCCTTCATTACATCGATGAAGGCGAAGGCCCCACGGTGCTGCTCGTGCACGGCAATCTCGTCACGCTGCAGGACTTCATCGCAAGCGGGCTGGTGGCGCGCCTGTCGAAGCGTCATCGGGTGATTGCGTTCGATCGTCCGGGCTTCGGCTTCAGCACGCGCCCGCGCGATCGCGTCTGGACGCCGCAGGAGCAGGCCGCGCTCTTTCAACACGCGCTCAGGCGCATGGGTCTGACGAGCGCGGTCGTGGTCGGGCAATCGCTCGGCTGCCTCATCGCACTGGCAATGGCCATCGAGCCGCGCATCGACATTCGCGGGTTGACGCTCATCTCGGGCTATTACTATCCGACCGCGCGATACGACGTTCTGCTCACCGCGCCCGCTGCGATTCCAGTGGTCGGCGACGTCATTCGCTATACCGTGTCGCCCGTCATGGGACGCCTGTTGCTCGACCAGAACGTGCGTGCGATGTTCGCGCCCTCCGACGTGCCGCCCGAGTTCGGTCATTACGTGCAGCGCCAGATCGTGCTTCGCCCGTCGCAGATGCGGGCCATCGGCGAAGATGCGGCGTGCATGGTGCCGGCGGCGAGCGAGTTGTCAAAGCACTATCGAGAGGTGGATATCCCCGTGCGCATTTTCGCGGGCGAAGACGATGTCGTGGTCGATCCGCAAGCGCATTCCAGCCGTCTTGCGCGGGACATTCCGCAGAGCGTGCTATCGGTGATCCGGCATGGCGGACACATGGTTCATTACGACGATGCCGGCCGCATCGGCGATGCGGTCGAAGCAATGGCGATCGAGTGATGCGCGAGCCGCTCAGAGCCAGGCCGTGAGCATCGGCACGACGAGCGGCACGAGTATCGACGTCAGTATCCCGTTCAGCCCCATGCCGAGGCCGGCGAACGCGCCCATTTGCTGACTGACCTGAAACGCCCGCGCCGTGCCGATGCCGTGTGATGCCACGCCGAGCGCGAAGCCGCGCGCTTCCGGTTCTGTCACACGCAACGCGTTGAGGATCACGCGTGCGAATGCCGCGCCGAAGATGCCGGTCGATATCACGAGCACCGCGGTCAACGATGGAATGCCGCCGATGGACGTGGCGACGGCCATCGCGATAGGCGTCGTCGCGGACTTCGGCGCAAGCGAGGCGATCGTCTGCTTCGATGCGCCGAGCCACGATGCGATCGCGACAGCGGACACGATCGCCGTCATCGACCCGGCAACGAGCGCCACGATCAATGGCGCGGCGAGCTTGCGCAGATTCCCCAGTTGCCGATAAAGCGGCAGAGCCAGTGCGACCGTTGCGGGTCCCAGCAGAAAGTGCACGAACTGTGCGCCTTCAAAGTAAGTCGGATACGGCGTGCGGCTGATCTGCAAGACGGCCACCAGAATGGCGACCGCGATCAACACCGGGTTCGCCAGCGGATTGAACTGGCAGCGCGCGTAGATCCACTGCGCGATGAGATACGCGAAAAGCGTGATCGTCAACCCAAGCAGCGGCGATGCGGCGAGATAGACCCATATCGCATTGATTTGCGGAAACGCTGTCATCTCGCGCTCCCTTCACGATAACGCTGCATCAGCGCGCGCATGACGAGCGCGGTCACGGCGATGCCGAGCGTCGTGCTGACGATGATCGCGAGCACGATCGCAAGAAGATTGCCGCGCAACGCGCTCGCCGACACCATGATGCCGACGCCTGCCGGCACGAACAGCAACGAGAGATGGCGCAGCAATTCGTTCGCGGTCGGTTCGATCGCATCGGCGGCGCGCGGACGCGCCATCAGAAATACGAGCAGCAGCAACATGCCGACGACCGGGCCGGGCACTGGAAGCCGGAAGAGATACGAAAGACCCTCGCCAAGACATTGGAAGAGCAGCAGCACGGTCAGTGAGAGAAGCATCGCAAGTCCTGTGTTCATTGTTCCGAGCGGCAAGCCGCGCGAGCCAATCATAGTCCAGCCGACGATTGCACGGAATGCTCCTAGAATGAAGAAGCCGCTGACATCGGCGGCCACGATTCGCACGATAAGTCGAACGACTCAGGAGACAACGATGGCGCCTCGCAATGCAGCAGGACTCGTCACAGTCGTGGTGGCCGGCATCGTCGCCGGCTGCGGCGGCTCGGATCATCACGATGCTTACAACGACGCACCGAAGGTCATCATCGATTCCGACTTCAACACGATGGGCGACGACGGCCAGCTCTTTGCAATGACGACGCAGTTGATGGGGCAGGGCAAGGTCAACCTGCTGGGACTTTGTGTTGTCACCGGCAACGACTGGCTGCTGCAGGAACAGGCCGATGCGCTGAAGGCCGTCGAGCGCATGGGCGTGCAGGACAAGGTCGGCGTGTATGCCGGCGCGAATTATCCGCTGCAATACGACGTCGCGAGCATTCGCGCGCAGCAGGCCGCGAATCCGAATGGCTATTTCGGCGCGTGGATGCGTCCGGAGCCGACGCAGTCGTCGCAATTGACGGCGCCGCCCGACGGCTTCGCGCAATCGACGACGCTCAAGGCCGAAGCCGCCGCCGATTTCATGATCGATACGATCAAGCGCTATCCGAATCAGGTGACCATCATCGAAGTCGGACCGCCGACGAATCTCGCGACAGCCGTGAAGAAAGCGCCGGAGATCGTGCCGCTCATCAAGGAGATCGTGTATATGGGCGGCGCGATGAACGTGCCCGGCAATGCGAATGCAGTGGGCGAACTGAACTGGTGGTTCGATCCGGTGGCGGTGCGCACGCTGTTGCAAACCACCATTCCGCAGCGGGTTATTCCGCTCGATGTAACGAATACGGTTCCATTAACGGAGAGCGTTTATAACCAGATCGTCAATCCGCCGACGGGACAGACGCCGGTCACGCAGGCTTATGCCATCGCGAATGCGGGCGCATTTGCGAGCAATACGAATATCTACGACACGCTGACCATCGGATATTTTCTCGATCCCACGTATGCCAAAGAGACGCAGAGCGCCTACCTCGATATCGATACGACGCCCGGCGAAGATCAGGGGCATGTGCGTGTGTATCCCGACGCGCCGGCAGCCGGCGCGTCGCCGCAGAAGATCACTTACGTGACACGGTATGACAACGACCGCTTCTTTGATTTCTACGTGGGCTTGCTAACGAGTCCGGTGCCGGTGAAGTTCCAGTAACGGCTCAGTCCATTCGGGCTTTCGGCGCTATCGCGGGCGTGACGGGTTCGACGGTTCTTTTGATGGCGTTGCCGAGCGCGCTGCGATAGACGTCGAGATAGGCGTTGACCATCGAGTCGGGGCTGAACGTATCGGCGTGCTTGCGCAGCCTGTCGTGCACGGACGGTTCCTTCAGCAACTCGATGGCTTCGCGAATCTTTTCGATCAGCGTGTGCGGACGCTCCATGTCGAAGACGAGATTGGAGCGCGGCTCGATCACTTCCGGAATGCCGCCGCGATTTGCACCAACGACCGGCAAGCCATACGAATAGGCTTCCACGATCACGCGGCCGAACGGCTCATGCCAGATCGACGGCACGATCAGAATGTCGATGCTGCGAAGAAAGTCCTCGGGCTTCACGTGACCGAGAAACTGCACGCGCGGGTCGTCGAATTTGCGTTTGAGGCCGTCGATGTAATCCGGGTCGCCCTTGCCGCCGAAGACGAGCGTCCAGTCGAGCGTGTTGTCGGCGGCGAGCTGTTCGAGCACGACCTCCGAGCCTTTGTCTCGCGCCACGCGGCCAAGCACGCCAAGACGGACAGGGCCGCCCTGGTAGCGTGGCTTCATGTGCGTAACGGCGTCCTGGCTCGGGACATAGCAGTTGTTAATGACCGCCGTGCGTGTCGCTTCGGGAAAATAGCCGCTGTTCAGATGCTTTTGCAGCACGAAGCGGCTGACGCCCACGGCGACCTGAACGCGCGTCGACGCTGCCTTTTTCGGCGCGGAATACAACGCGCAGGAACCGCACTGCCGTTTGCAGGGCTCGACGTCAGAGAACATCGTCGTTGCCGGGCACATCAGATAGTAGTCGCGTGCGGTATGAACGATCGGCACGCCGGCGGCACGCGCAGCGCGCCACACGTCGACGGACAGACATGCGAGATTGCTCGTATGAATGATGTCCGGCTTTTCCCGCGCGATGATCTCGCGCAGCTTGCGCGACATGACGACATTGACGACGTCGATGGCATGCCAGATGAACCTGGCGACACGTGAGCGCTTCTTGGGCGCATGCGGCCAATAGAGGTTGGCCGAGCGCAGACGATAAACCTTGACCCCGTTGAATTCGGTGACGCTATCGTTGCCTGTTCCCGTTGCACAGGCGACGCACACGTCCATGCCTGCCCTGACGAGCCCCTCGGCGAGCAGTTGCGTCGATACCTCAGCTCCGCCGATCTTGTCCGGATAGTACAACGTGTTGACGATGAGTATTTTCACGGCGTTTGAAGTAGTGTCGTCGTCCTACGATAAGGCACCCTCGCTGTCGGCCCGAAGACAGTTACCAGAAGGCAAGGGGTGCACCGCTGCAGCCATCTCGGATTAGAAGCACAACATGACAGCGTAGTTGCGGCATCGCTCCAGCCGGTAAGCAGGAGTTTAGGATAAGCCAAAATGCTTGAGAAGGCGCAAAGCGAAACGTAAGCAAATGCAATGCTAGCTTTGATTCGATCGTTTGTGAATCAGCTTGAATTAGTGACGCGATTCGTCTGCAAATATTGCCGGCTTAGTGCCGGCGTAATGAATTAGTTACGTGTGCTTCTCGCGGTTTTTCCAAACGTCATGAATCTCGTTTGAGTGTAGTTGCGACGAAGGGTTCACATGCGGGGGTGACTACCGCTATTCGTCAGTTGGGAGGTCGGGGCCGGCAGACGCTGCAGCCGTGCTGCCAGTTCTTTGACACCCCCGGGTCGAGGCGGATTCATGGTAGGTGTCGTCGGACGGTCGGATCTGTCGGGGGACGGCGTGTATCCGCTGCACGATGTCGTGGCATTTATCGCCTGGGCAAGCGAATTTGCGGCGGTGTCGGAGCGGCTTCCTCAACGGGAGCAAAAGCATCGGCCGCAATCTGGAGCGTCCAAACGACGCTTCGTCAGCACGAAACCAGATATTACGATGTACTACCTATATCTGAAGAACGTGACCGTGTGCCGAAAAGGCAGTTGGTCAGTTCCGAAGAAGCATCCGAGCGACGTGCGTTATCTCCCGGGCGTCTTTATCAGCCATCGTAGCCAAGTCACATGTGGATACGCCATGACTGTGGGCTGTCTTAACGCGTTTCGTGCGGTGGCCGCGCATTAACGCGACGTACTCACGGCCTTGGCGTCTCGTACAACGGTGCTTCACTACTTGTTCTACCTTCTGCATGGGGGTGTCGCTTTTCGTTCGGTGACGCGCACGATCACACTGTGAAACCATGAGTGTGTCGAGCATGACGCGACGAACCTGTTGTGCCTGTTCTGGTTGCGTAGAATTGCGCGTCATTTGCAGGGCGGTCAGGGTCTCGAAAATCTGACAAAGGTACCGGCTGACACGACAGCCATCGCTGCAACGCGTCTGAAAAACGGCAACGAATAAACGGGATGACCGACGATCCCATCGAGTCACTAGACTGATCATCGATGCCCCAGCGATCTTGCGTATTTGATTCACGAACTACTTTATTTGCGAAGCCTTTACCGCCCGGCATCGCCGAACTGGGCTGCAAAAAGCACCTCAAGAAGCCGCTCCGAACGCGAACAGCCCCACCCCCGCCCAAAAAATCATTGCCCACACCAAACCTTCATGGTAGAAGCTCCGCTGCATCCGCGTCCCAACCGGCGCGAACCGTAGCACTAACAAGGCAGCAAAAGGAGCAAACGTGAGAAGGACCGCCGAAAACAAGTTGAAGGTGGTCGCGGTACGTGTCGAGCCGGCGATCGAACAGCGATTGCGGCTATTGGCAGAAGTAACGGGACACAAGCAGTCGTTTTTCCTGCAGCAGATGATCGAGCGCGGCATCGCTCAGATGGAAGAAACGTGGTTGCCGCCGGACATGCTCGAGCAAGCGCGCGGCGGCTCATTACAGCGCAGGCAGCCCGCGAGCGACGCCACGCCCGACCTCTTCAGCAACCTGGCGGACTAACAGGTCACCCACGGCCACCGCTCTTGCTAAACCTTTCGAACCCCTAACGTCGCGACAGCCGACACATCCGCGCACCCGCACATCCGCCGGGAATTTGTCTTGCTAATGCACCGTCAAGACGAAAATATGCCCCACAGCGTGTGGAAACGCGCTCCGGTTCCCACTAAGCGTCTGCTACGCTCGTTCAACGAGGAGCGGCGCTTTACCAGCCGCTTAATACAAGCAAAATCGGCAGGCAAGTCTTTTGGTTTCGTTTTGTTGGTTGCCGCACGGTCGGGGCATCGGCGGCTTGGGACGATTTCGAGTCCACCGCACCGGTGAACGACGTCAGGCGCTCGCTAACGAAACGGGGCTTGAGCTACGACCAAGATTACAAAATTAGTCACACGGAGAATACCGGATGTCGCTTTCGAAACGGCTCTTTGACAGCGCAAAGGTGTGGTTGCCGGACGATGTGTTCCTGAGCTTCGTTCATCGCAGGCGCATTGGGCGATTCCCGAATCTGCGGCGTCCCCTGACGTTCAACGAGCAGATCCTTCGGCGCTGTCTGCACCCCGATCCGCGCTATGTCGACTTGAGCGACAAGCTCGCGGTCCGCGACTACATCGCAAGAAAAATCGGCCCGCAATATCTGATTCCATTGCTCGCTGCCCCATCGGTCTTCACGAAGACTGTCTTCGACGAACTGCCTAACGCCTTCGTGATGAAGGCCAATCACGGCAGTGGTTTCGTCAAGGTGGTCCGCGACAAATCGACGACCTCCTTCGAGGAACTGTCGCAACTCGCGCAGTCGTGGTTATCGACGGACTTTTATCGCATCGCGCGGGAGCGGCACTATCGCGCGATCAAGCCGCGCATCTTCTTCGAAGAGCTGCTGCTCGACGATACCGGCACCGTTCCGCCCGATCTCAAGTTCCACGTCTTCAACGAGAAGTCCGGCAAGCAGACGATCTACGTCCTCGTGATATCGGATCGCTTCGGCGAAACGCCGCACGGCGACACCTTCGATGCAAACTGGAACCTGCAGAACATTCGCTTCGGCCATTACAAGCCGAGCGACAAACCCGTGCCGCGTCCCGCGAATCTCGATGCGTTGCTGAAGACGGCCGGTGAACTAGCAAGAGACTTCGAGTACGTGCGCGTCGATCTGTACTCGCTGAGAGAACACATTTACTTCGGCGAGCTTACTTTCACGCCGGGCGCGGGCGTGTTGCGGATGTCCCCCGATAGCGTCGATTACGAATGGGGCCGCATGCTCGAAACGATCCGCCAGGAGTGGGCCACCGAGAAAGCGTGATCACGCTAGCGCATCAAGCATCGGCATCAAGCATCAAGCATCGGCATCACGCTTCGCGAGACAAAGATCGATGAACCTTTGCACCGGCTGCGGCAGCGTCGCGCCCCGCCGGGTCGCGATGCCATACGGCGGCCCGCGCCGGTCGATCATGATCGGCAGCACGGCAACCAGCCCGTGTTCCTCGAAGTAGCGCGCCACCTTCATCGGCACGAGGCCGACCGTCCCGCTTCCCGAGCGCAGCAACGACAAGGTCGCAAATGTCGATGACGTTTCTATCGCATAGCGCGGAAACGGCAACTGCCTGTCGTCGAAGAGTTGTTCGAGCAAGGAGCGCATCGGCAGCGCGGCTTGCGGCACGATCCACGGATTGCCGGTCAGATCGGCAAGCTCGATGCGCTCCACCTTCGCAAGCGGGTCCGCGCCGTCCACGACAAAGCACACTTCCTCCGCTTCGAGCGGCACGAAGTCGTAAGCATCGGGATGCACGCTGATGCTCGGCCGGCCGATAACCAGATCGAGCAGGCGCTGATCGAGCATCGACAAAAGCCGCGCGCTGTTGTCCTCCCACACTTCCACCGATATGTCCGGCTGCACCTCGCGCAATGAGCGCAGGATCGGCGTCAGCCACACGGGCATGCTGCCCATGACCGCGCCGATGGCAAGCGTCCCGCCGCCGCCACGCATGATCGCCGCGAGTTCATCGCGCAATGCGCCGATCTCCGATCGCACCGCACGCGCATGGCGGATCACGCAGCGCCCCAGCTCATTCGCGACGATGCCGCGCGGCGACCGCGCGAACAGTTCCGCGCCGAACATCGCTTCGATTTCGCGCAGCGATTTCGTCGTCGCGGGCTGAGAAAGCGAGACCTGCTGCGCCGCACGGCGAAGCGAGCCGTGATCGTCGAGCGCGATCAACAGCGCCACATGGTTCCCGCGCAAGCGCCGCAGGATCGCGTCGATACTGGTTATCACCGATATAACTCCACTGATTCACCTGATCGGAACGTTTCATTATCTGGCCGGGCCATGTCTCTCTACACTGAGTCCGTCGATGCCCGATGCCTTCAGTGCGGCAGATCATAGCCGCAACGCGCATGGCGCTCAAACAGCACAACGTACATGGAGAGACGCAATTGAAACGAATCGGTATCGATGTCGGCGGCACCTTCACCGACGTCGTCATGGTGGATGACGAAACGGGCCGCATCTGGTCGACCAAGGTTCCCACGACGCCGAAGGATCGCGTCGTCGGCACCGTGGAAGGCTTTCGCAAGATTCTCGAACTGTCGGGGACGGCGAGCGCGGACGTATCGTTCCTCGGACACGGCACGACGATGGCGACCAACATGGTCGTCGAAGGCACCGGCGCCAAAACCGCGCTCGTCACGACGCACGGTTTCCGCGACATCCTCGAACTGCGCCGCGTCTCGCGCCACGACCGCGCCGACCTCTACGATCTGCTCTTCGATAACGCGCGCCCGCTCGTCGAGCGCCGCTGGCGGCTCGAAGTGACCGAGCGCATGCGTTATGACGGCATCGTCGCCACGCCGCTCGATCACGCGGAACTCGAAAGCATCGCTGCGCAGATTCGCGAATCGGACGTCGAAGCCGTCGCCGTCTGCCTGTTGCACGCGCACGTGAATCCGCAGCACGAACGCGAGGCCGTCGATGCGCTGCGCCGCCTGTTGCCGGACCGCTTCATCTGCGCATCGCACGAAGTCAATCCGGAAGCGATGGAGTACGAGCGCGCCAGCTCCACCGTCATCAACGCGATGCTCGGCCCGGTCTGCGGCCGCTATATCGGCCGGCTCATCAATGCGCTCGCGCAACTGGGCTTCGCGGGCAAATTCCTGTTCATGCAATCGAACGGCGGCCTCGCGAGCCCGGCGATGGTCGCGGACCGGCCCATCGTGCTGCTCGAATCAGGACCGGCGGGCGGCGTGTCGGCGGCGATTCGCAACTGCGAGAAGAGCGAACTGAAGAACGCGATTCTCGGCGACATGGGCGGCACTACGTTCGATGTCTCGCTGATCCGCGACTTCCGCCCCGAACTGCGCAACAAGAGCGTGCTGCATACGTACACGGTGCGCTCGCCGAGCATCGATATCGATTCAGTCGGCGCGGGCGGCGGCTCCATCGTGTGGATCGATGCGGGCGGCGGCGTGCGGATCGGACCGGAAAGCGCGGGTGCCGATCCCGGCCCCGCGTGCTACGGACGCGGCGGCACGCGCCCGACCGTCACCGACTGCAATCTCGTCCTCGGCTATATCGATCCGGACAGCTTCCTCGGCGGCGAATTCAAGCTCGATGCGAAGGCCGCGTGGCGTGTCGTCGAGGAGGTGATCGCGAAGCCGCTCGGTCTTTCCGTGCCCGAAGCGGCGCAAGTGGTGCGCTCGGTGGCGAACGCGCTGATGGCGCAGGCCATTCGCATCATGACCGTCGAGCGCGGCTACGATCCGCGCGAGTTCAGCTACATCTGCTACGGCGGCGCGGGCCCGGTCCACGCAGTCGATCTCGCGCAGGAGATGGGGATTCGCCGCGTCGTGATTCCGCCGCTGCCGGGACTGTTCAGCGCGTTCGGCATGACCGTCGCCGATCAGCAGTACGACTATCAGCGTCCCCTCGAAAGCGATCTCGCCAAGATCGACGACGCCACGCTGAACCGTGCGCTCGACGATCTGCGCGCACAAGGCATGGAAGAACTCCAGCGTCATGGCGTCGATGCAGAAGGCGTGAAGGTCGTGCGTCTCGCGGATTGCCGCTATGCCGGCCAGCCCGATGTCATCACCGTCGAAGTGCAGGACGGAGCCGAAGGCGTGTGCAATGCGCTCGCGGCGAACTTCGAGGCGGCGCATCTGCGGCAATGGAACTTCGTCAGCAAGGACAAGCCGGTTGTGGTTGCGAACGTGCGGCTGCAACTCGTCACGTCGACCGGCTGGCGCGGCAGCGCGGCGCAACGCAACGGCGGCGCGATGCCCGCACCGACCCGCACGCGCGACGTGTACTTCGACGGCAACGTCCGCACGCTGCCCGTGTTCGCCCGCACCGAGATTCCGGTGGGCGCGGCGATCGAAGGGCCGGCCGTGATCGAAGAGCACAGCAGTTGCGCGGTGCTGAAAGCGTCGCACGTCGCGCGCGTCGATCGTGATCTCAACCTCGTCATTGAACTGGCAGCCTGATTCATGGACATCGTCACCTACGAAATCATCCGCAGCAGTCTCTTCGCCGTTGCGCGCGAAATGAAAATCGCGATGATGCGCACCGCGGGCAGCCCGCTGATGCACGCAAGCGGCGATTCCTCCGCCGCGATCTTCGACGCCGACATGCAGCTCGTCGCTCAGGGCAACGACATCCCGACGATGCTCGGCTCGGCCGTCATCTCGACGCGCGTATCGGTGGAAGCCGTGGGCCGCGAGAACCTGCGCCCCGGCGATGTCATCGTCAGCAACGACGCGTATGTCGGCGGCGGCAACCACCAGCCGGACGTGCAGTTCACGCGCCCTGTGTTCGCGGACGGCAAGATCGTCGCGTTCGTGATGACGCGCGGCCACTGGACCGATATCGGCGGGCAGTCGCCCGGCAGCTATACCGTCACGACCTGGGACATCTTCGCGGAAGGCATCCGCATTCCGCCGGTGCTGCTGTATCGCAACGACGAGCCGGTGAAGGACATGCTGAACCTGCTCACGAAGAACAGCCGCAACGCGCACGAGCTGCTGCTCGACATTCAGGCGCAATATGCGGGCACCTTCGTCGGCGACAGGCGCATCGGCGAACTCGTCGCGAAGTATGGCGCGAACGCGCTCGCCGAAGTGATGAGCCAGAGCCTCGATCATTCGGAGAAGCTGATCCGCGCGGAGATCGCGCGCATTCCGGACGGCGTCTACGAAGCGGAAGAGTATCTCGATCCGATCGAAGCGCCCGGCTGGAAGCAGGAGCGGCCTCTCCTCAAGGTGAAGGTGACGGTCGAAGGCGATCACATCACCTTCGATTACACCGGCACCGGTCCGCAAGTGCGCGGCGGCATTAATTGCCCGCTTTCCGTGACCTGCAACAGCACGTGGTTCACCGTGAAGGCGCTGACCGATCCGGCGATCCAGATCAACCAGGGCTGCTATCGCCCGGTGACCATCATCGCGCCCGAAGGCAGCGTGCTGAATTGCCAGTACCCGGCCTCGGTCGTGTCGGGCAATACGGAGACCTCGCCGCGCGTGATCGACCTGCTGCTGAAGGCGCTCGCGCCCGCCGTGCCGGAACGCATCACGGGCCAGAGCAACTGCGCGTCGTGCGCAGGCATCTTCAGCGGACGCGATACCGACGCGGCGCGCGTCGCGCAGACGGGCCAGGCCTTCGTCACGATGCACGACGTCCACGCGGGCGGCATGGGCGCGCGCGCCGAGAAGGACGGCGTGAGCGGCGTGCGCGTGTATGTCGGCAATGCGGGCAGTCAGTCGATCGAGATGATCGAAGCGACCTCGCCGCTCATCGTCGAGGAATGGTCGCTCGTCACCGATAGCGGCGGCGCGGGGCGCCGGCGTGGCGGGCTCACGTCGCGGCGCGTGTATCGCATCGAATACGACGAAGCGACCTTCACGGTATCCGGCGAACGCGGCCGCTCCGCGCCCGAAGGCCACTTCGGCGGATTGCCGGGCACGCGCTTCCAGTGCACGGTGCAGCGCGCGGACGGCAGCGAACAGAAAGTGGCCGCGAAGGGCGGGCAGACGGTGGTGTATCGCGGCGATCGCGTGACGGTCCAGCCCGCGGGCAGCGGCGGATATGGCGATCCCGCGACGCGCGAACGTGAACGCGTGGCCGCCGATATCGCCGATGGCTATATCAGCGAAGACGCCGCGCACCGCTTTTACGGTTACGGCGAGACCGTGGCGCACGACGAACCCGCGCTCGCGGTGACCGCCGAATGAGCACGCGCGACGACATGGCAAAGCCGTTGCCGCTCGAAGGCGTGTGCGTGGTCGAGATCGGCCACAGCCTCGCCGCGCCGTATGCGGGCATGATCCTCGGCTCGCTCGGCGCGACGGTCATCAAGATCGAAAGCGCGGACGGCGGCGACTATGCGCGCGACTGGGGTCCGCCGTTCATCGACGGCGCGGCGGCGCTCTTTCATGCGGTGAATCACGGCAAGTCGAGCATCGCGATGTCGCTGTCGAACCCGGATGAAGCCGATGCGCTTCGCGCGCTCATCCGCACCCGCGCCGATGTCGTGCTGCAAAACCTGAAGGCGGGCGGCACCGAGAAGTACAGTCTCGGCGCCGACGAGATGCTGCGCATGAAACCGTCGCTCGTGTACTGCAATCTCGGCGCGTTCGGGACGTCGGGGCCGCTGCGCGACAAGCCCGGCTACGATCCGCTCGTGCAGGCGCTGTCGGGCCTCATGAGCTTTCTCGGGCAGCCGGGCGAGCCGCCGAGCCGCATCCCCGTTTCGGTGAACGACATGGGCACCGGACTGTGGGCCGCCATCGGCGTACTGGCCGCGCTGTTCCGGCGGCAGCACACGGGCGAGGGCGAAGTGGTCTCGGTATCGCTGTACGAGACGGCGATCAGCTGGGCTGGCATCCAGATCGCCGACTATCTCGCATCGGGCGTGCTGCCGGGACGCTGGGGCTCCGGCACGGCCGCGATCGTGCCGCATCAGGCGTTCGAATGCGCGGACGGCACGATCATGGTCGCAGCCGGCAACGACCGCCTGTTCCGCCGGCTGTGCGACGTGCTCGCCGTCCCCGCGCTCGCCGCCGATACGCGCTTCGCCACCAACGGCGCGCGTGTGCAGAATCGCGTCGAGCTGATCGACCTGTTGCACGCCGAGTTCCGCAAGGCGGGCAGCGCGCACTGGCTTGCCGCGCTAGACGCCGCCGGCATTCCGAGCGGCCCCCTTCAGACGATCGATCAGGTCGTCGCGCACGAACAGACGAAGGCGCTCGACCTGCTGCGGACCACCGACGATGGCGCGGCAACGGTCGTCGGCGTGCCGATTTCGTTCGGCGGCGCGCGGCCCGCGCACATCGGACGCACGCCCCGGCTCGGCGAACACAATCATCTGCTGGCCAAGACGCCATTGGAGACACCTTGAAACTGGCAAAGCAACTCGGCCATACGCCGCTCGAAACGCTGCAGCTCGAAGAAATCGATCAGCAGATTCTGGTCGTGACGCTCAACCGTCCGGCCGTATCGAATGCGATCAGCACGGCGATGGGCCACGAGATCATCCGCGTGTTCGGCGCGCTGGAGGCCGATCCGTCGCTGTATCGCTGCGTGATCCTGACGGGCGCGGGCGATCGCGCATTCTGCGGCGGCGCGGACCTGAAGCAGCGCGAAGGCATGACCGATGAAGACTTCGGCGTGCAGCACTATCTCTTCGAGCGCATGAACCGCGCTATCACGTACTGCCCGCTGCCGCTGATTTGCGCGGCGAACGGATCGGCGGTGGCGGGCGGACTGGAACTGCTGCTCGCGTGCGACTTCGCCTACGCCGCGAAGGATGCGGTCTTCGGCTTCACTGAAGTCAAGCGCGGCATCATGCCGGGCGGCGGCGGCACGCAGCAGTTGCCGCGCACCATCGGCACGCGGCGCGCGAAAGAGCTGATCTTCCGCGGCGCGCGCTTTACCGCCGATGAAGCGCTCGCGTGGGGCGTCGTCAACCGGCTGTGCGAACGCGGCCGCGTGCTCGCCGATGCCATCGAAGCCGCACGCGACATCTGCACGAGCGCGCCGCTGTCCGTCGCGCAGGCGAAGAAGGCCATCGACCTCGGCATTCAGGGCGATCTGCGCACGGGCCTCTATGTCGAGATCGAGGCGTACAACCGCCTGATTCCGACGGCGGACAGGCAGGAAGGCATCAGCGCCTACAACGAGAAGCGCACGCCCGCGTTCAAGGGCCGCTGACCGCCGATGTCCACGTGCAGCACGCAGCAAGCGGCATGAAGCAAGCACCGGCCGGCATCGACTGGCCGGCACGACACCCGGACTCACCGGAGGAGACAGACATGACCCCCAACCCTGGCAGTTTCGACGCGCCCGACGCGGAACAGACCTACGGCAAGATCACGCGCAGGCTGATTCCGTTCCTGTTCCTGTGCTACGTGTTCGCGTTTCTGGATCGCATCAACATCGGCATTGCGCAGCTCGACATGAAGCATGATGTCGGCTTCAGCGATCTCACCTACAGCATCGGCGCGGGCATCTTCTTCCTCGGCTACGTGCTGATGGAAGTGCCGAGCAATCTGCTGCTGGCGCGCATCGGCGTGAAGCGGACGTTTTCGCGCATCATGATTCTGTGGGGCGTGATTGCGGCGGGGACGGCCTTCGTCACGCTGCCTTCGCATCTCTACACCGTGCGCTTTTTTCTCGGGCTCGCGGAAGCGGGTCTTTATCCCGGCGTGATCTTCTATCTCACGCGCTGGTATCCGGTCGAGCGCCGCGCGAAAGTCATCGCGATCTTCACGTGTGCGACGGGTATCGCCGGTCTCTTCGGCGGGCCGCTTTCCGGCGCGCTGATGACCTACTTCAATGGCTATGCCGGGCTGCACGGCTGGCAGTGGATGTTCATCGTGCAGGGCTTGCCGGCAAGCGTGCTGGGCGTGATGGCGTACTTCTATCTGCAGGACGGCCCCGAGCAGGCGAAGTGGCTCACGCAAGCCGAGAAGAACCTCGTGCTGCGCGATATCCGCAAGACGTCGAGTGTTTCCGCGACGCACGCGGAGCATACGTTCTCCCGCGCGCTTCGCGATTTCCGCGTCTACGTGATGGGCTTCGTCTGGTTCACGCAGATCGCCGGCGTGTTCGCCATCGGGTTCTGGCTGCCGACGCTCATCAAGAGCGCGGGCGTGACGAGTTCGCTTGCCATCGGCTGCTATTCGGCGATTCCGTACTTCGTGAGCTGGGTTGCGCTCGTCACGCTGAACCGCCATTCCGACCGCACGATGGAGCGCCGCTGGCACTGCGCGATCCCGATGGTGTGCGGCGCGGCGGGCCTCGTCATCGCGGCGTTCACGACCGGCAACCTCGCGCTGTCGCTTGTCGCGCTCTCGATCGCGACGGCGGGCATTCTCGCGCCGAATCCGCTGATCTGGGCGATCTCCACGGACTACATTCGCGGCAGCGGCGCGGCCGGTGGCGTCGCGATGATCAACTGCCTCGGCCTGCTCGGCGGCTTCGTGAGCCCGATGATCATCGGCTCCATCAAGACGCTCACGAACAGCATGGTCGGCGGCCTCGGTGCGATTGCGCTGCTGATGGTGCTCGGCGCGATTGCGGCGGTGCGCCTGGCACCGGTGACATCGGCGGCGGCCGCGAAGGAAGAAAGCCGTGCCGAAGGCGGCGCGACTGTCGCGGATGCGACGCTTTGAAAGGAACATCGAGATGAACGATGCAGTGATTGGAACGCCCGCTGTCCGTGTGCGCGAAGTCGGCTTGCGCGATGGCCTGCAAATGGTCGGCAAGATTCTCACCACGGAGCAGAAGCTCGACTGGTGCCGCCGCATGGTCGATGCGGGCGTGCGCGACATCGAGGTCACGTCGTTCGTGCCGCCGAAGGTCGTGCCGCAGTTCGCCGATGCGGTCGATGTGGCGCGCGGCGCGCTCGCGATCGACGGCCTGCACGCGTCGGCGCTCGTGCCGAACCTGAAGGGCGCGCAGCGTGCATTCGATGTGGGCGTCGCGCAAGTGCATTACGTGCTGTCGGCAAGCGATGCGCACAATCTCAAGAACGTGCGCCGCAGCACGGCGGAGTCGCTGGAGGACTTCGGGCGCATCGTCGCGGAGCGGGATGATCGCGCGCCGCGCGTCGTGCTGGGCGCGGGCGTGGCGACGGCGTTCGGCTGCACCATCGCGGGCAAGGTCGAGCAGAGCGTGGTCCTCGGTCTCGTCGACAAGCTGATCGAGGCGGGCGCGGACGAGATCACCGTCGCCGATACCGTCGGCTATGCGAATCCCGGGCAAGTGCGTGCGCTGATGAGCAAGGTGTGCGCGCTGGCCGGCGCGGTGCCGGTGGCGTGTCATTTCCACGATACGCGCGGCCTGGGGCTGGCGAACGTGCTCGCCGCGCTCGATGCCGGCGTGCGCGTGTTCGATTCGTCGCTTGGCGGACTGGGCGGATGTCCGTTCGCGCCGAACGCGACGGGGAACATCAATACCGAGGACACGGTGTTCCTGCTGGAAGCCGAAGGGCTGAAGACGGGTATCGACCTGGACAAGCTGCTGGCGATGCGCGAGACGCTTGCGCAATGGTTGCCGGGCGAGGCCTTTACCGGTGCGATCGCGCGGGCGGGGGTGCCGAAGACGTTTCGGACGAGGGAGGCGGTGGTCGCGTGAAGCCGCCCGGTATCCGCTCACACTGGGCGGATACCGGGCGAGCGAAAACTTGCGTTCGCGGCACTCATGCGGGGAGGCTCAGCCCGCCAGCCTCTCCAGCACTTCCACCAGCAAGTCGGGCGCGAGAATCATCGCATCATGCCCGGTATCGATCGATTCCCATCCCCAGCCGGGCAGCGCGCGAACCCGTTCCCGCACCGCCGCTAGCGTGTCATAAGAAGGATTCGCGCAATGCACGTACGTGCAGGGCAAGCCATTGCCGAGCGGATGCTTCAGATGCAACGGCGTGCGATACGTCGCAACAGGATGCGGCGTCAAGCGGCGGCGCACCCAGTCCGCGAGCGGGTGATCGTCGGGTATGGCCGTGCCCGCCAGTCCGTTGACGGGCATTGCAAGCGTCTGTCCGCTCGCTTCGACCGAGTCCAAGCGCTCCTTCACGACATTGGCCGGCAGCACATCGAACGCGGCCTGTCCGTTTTCGACGAGCAGGCTATCCAGAAAGACGAGCGAGCGTATCGCCTGCGGCCTGCGGTCCGCCACCCCCGACGCCACCAGCCCGCCGAAGCTGTGACCGACGATCACCACATCGCTGAGTTCTTCCGATTCGATGAGATTCTCGATGTCCGCAATCGGCACATCGAGCGATGTCGCCGCGCCCAGGAGATGACGCCGGTCGCCAAGACCCGTCAGCGAAGGCGCGAACACGCGATGCCCGCGCGCCGTTAGCCGGTCCGCGACGAAGCGCCAGCACCAGCCGCCATGCCATGCGCCGTGAATCAGGACGAAGGTTCTTGCCGGGCTTGCGTGCGTGGACGACATGCGGTCATGCTCCGTGAATGCGCAATGGTGAAGCATCGTACAACGCATCGGCGGATGCGTGCAGTGCGCGGTTAGACTTCGTGCATCACTCAACCATCGCCCGCACACTTCATGGATCGAATCGACGCGATGAAAGTCTTCATCGCCACCCTCGACGAAGGCAGTCTCGCGGGCGCGGGGCGGCGGCTCGGACGTTCGCCCGCCGCCGTCAGCCGCGCCATCGCCTTTCTCGAAGCGCATACCGGCACCGCGCTGCTTCATCGCACCACACGCACCATCAAGCTGAGTGAAGCGGGCGAACGTTATGCGTCCGCGTGCAGGCGCATCCTGACCGATCTCGAGGAAGCGGACCTGCTCGTCGCGCACGAACGCTCCGCGCCGCGCGGCCTGCTGACGATCACCGCGCCCGTGGCCGCTGGCGAAGCGTTGCTCGCGCCGATGCTCGACGACTTCCTCGCGCGCTTCCCCGCCGTATCCGTGCGCCTGCAATTGCTCGACCGGCCCGTGAGCCTGATCGACGAGGGCATCGATATCGCCCTGCGCATCGCGCATCTCGCGGACTCGACGCTCATCGCGATTCCCGTGGGCGAAGTGCGGCGGGTCGTGACCGCGTCGCCGGAATACCTTGACGCCCATCCGCCTATCAATACCCCCGCCGATCTTGCGCAGCATCGCATCATCTCGATGACGCATTTCGGCCTCGATTCGTGGAGCTTTCCCGCATCGAGCGGCTCCGCGATTCCGCAGGTCGTGCAGTTCGCGCCGCGCATCATCGTCAACACGGTGTGGGCGGCGGTGGCGTCCGCCGTCGACGGGCAGGGCGTGACGCGGCTTTTTTCGTATCACGTCGCGAAGGAAGTACAGGACGACGCGCTGCGCATCGTGCTGCCCGACAGCGAGCACGCGCCGTTGCCGGTCCATTTGCTGACGCCTCAAGGACGGCTCGCCGTGCCGAAAGTGCGCGCGTTCGTCGACTTCGCGACGCCGCGTTTGCGCCGCCAGTTCAAGCGATTGCGGATCGCCACGCGGCGACAGTCGACCGTTTAGCGAAAGAGTCTCTTCCGTATCCCGCCGATTCTCTCGCGAATCGCGCGAATATAAACTGCATGCAATGGTACGGAGGGAGCATGCGATACGCAGTGTCGAATCAACCGGAGGGCGCGACGTTTCAGGTGTGGCGCGGCGTGCTGGCGGGCGCGAGCGCGAGTCTCGTCGGCATCGGGCTCGCTCGCTTCGCCTATACGCCGCTGCTGCCGGCGATCATCGGCGCGCACTGGTTCCCCGCATCGACGGCGGCTTACCTCGGCGCGGCGAATCTCGGCGGCTATCTGGTCGGTGCGCTGTCGGCGGGCGCGCTCGTTCGTCATGCGCGTCCGGCAACCGTGCTGCGCGCGATGATGCTGCTCGCGACCATCGCGTTCATCGCGTGCGCGTTTCCGGTGTCGTTCGCGTGGTTCTTCGTGTGGCGGCTCGCGTCAGGGATATCCGGCGGCGCGCTGATGGTGCTCGCCGCACCGACGATCCTCGCGCACGTCGCGCCGTCGCGGCGCGGTTTCGCGGGCGGCGCGATCTTCACCGGCATCGGCCTGGGCATCGCCGCATCGGGGACCATCGTGCCGCTGTTGCTGCGAGAAGGGCTTCGACAGACGTGGCTCGGGCTTGCGGCGGTGTCGCTGCTGCTGACGGTCATCGCGTGGAATGGATGGCCTGCGCAAGATGCGCCGTCATCGCCAGTCAACGAGCAACCGAAAGCGAAATCGCCGCCGGCGCCCGCGTTGCGCGCGCTCTTCGCGGAGTACGGGCTGAACGCGGTCGGCCTCGTGCCGCACATGATTTTTCTCGTCGATTACGTCGCACGCGGGCTCGGCAAGGGTGTCGATGCGGGCGCGCAATACTGGGTGCTGTATGGACTCGGCGCGATTGCGGGGCCGCTGTTGAGCGGGCATCTCGCGGATCGCGCGGGCTTTGGCCGTGCGTTGCGCGTCGCGCTCGTGCTTCAGCTCGTCGCGGTCGTGCTGCCTGTGATCGCATCGGGCGCGGCGCTGCTGATGGTATCGAGTGTCGTCGTCGGCGCGTTCACGCCGGGCATCGTGCCGCTCGTGCTTGGCCGCGTGAACGAATTGCTCGCGCATCATCCCGCCGCGCAAAAACGCGCCTGGCGCACCGCGACGACGAGCTTCGCCGTGATGCAGGCTGCATCCGCCTATGGCCTGTCGTTCCTGTTCTCGCACAGCGGCGGCGACTACCGCCTGCTGTTCGCGATCGGCGCGGCGGCGCTCGGCGTCGCGTTCGTGGTCGATGTCGTTGCGGTGGCGCGGTCGAAGTGAATCAGGCCAGCGCCGCGTCCTTCGTCACGATCTTGCGCGGAATGAGCTTGAGTTCATAGAACGTATCCGCGATGCGCTGCTGCTGGTCCAGCACGGATGAATCGATCGGACGATACACATGCTCGTAATGCTCCAGTCCGGTCTTGATGATCGCGGCGTCGAGCCCTTGAATCGGCGCGAGCTGCGCGGCGGCTTCCGCCGGATTCTGCTTGACCCATTGGCCTTGCTTGCCGAGCGCATCCATCGCGATGCCGATCACGTCCTTGCGCTTCTGGGCGAATTCGCGCTGGCTCAGGAAGAACTGATGATGGCTCGCCACGCCGTCTGCATCCGCGATCAGACGCGCATTGCTCTGCGCCTGCGCCGCCGCGAGGAACGGGTCCCATATCGCCCAGGCATCGATGGAGCGGCGTTCGAGCGCGGCGCGCGCATCGGCGGGTGGGAGAAACACGGGTTGAACGTCGGTATAGGCGAGCCCGTGCTTGCGCAGCAACGCGACGATGAACCAGTGCACATCCGATCCCTTGTTGAAGGCGATTTTCTTGCCCTTCAGATCGGCGACGCTTTTGATCGGTGAGTCTTGCGGGACGATCACGCCTTCTGCGTGCGGCGTCGGAATTTCGTAGGCGGTATAGACGAAGTCCGCGCCCGCCGCTTGCGCGAACACGGGTGGCGCTTCGCCGACATAGCCGAAGTCGATCGCGCCGACATTCAGCCCTTCGAGCAATTGCGGGCCAGCGGGGAATTCGGTCCACGTCACTTTTACGCCTAGCGGCGCGAGCTGCTTCTCCAGCGTGCCGTTCGCCCTGAGCAACACGAGCGTGCTCGCGGCCTTCTGATAACCGATTCTGAAGCGATCGTTCTCGAACTTCGCCCAGGACGGCGCCGCCATTCCTCCGAGCGTTCCGGCGAGCGCGGCCAGGAAAATTCGGCGGCTTTTCGATGTCGTGCGATTCATGGTGCAAAGCCTCCGGCATATGAGTGACGCGACCGCCTGCTTCAGCGAGACGGCCGGTCCGCCATGCTAACGAGGCGCACGAGCGCCGTGAAATGATCTATTCGACTAAGCAAATCACCGTCATGGCGATAGACGCGCCGCTCCCGCTTGCAAAGCACTAAAGCAGAAAACCAAAGCTGAATTCCATCGTTCGCGGCAGTCACGCGCGTCCTTAAACTGGCCTACTCGTCTGCGACGGCATCGCCGTCAAAAAACGCTCAACGAAGGCAAAGAGGAATAGCGCATGAATGTGTTCTGGTTCATCCCGACCCACGGTGACAGCCGCTATCTGGGCACGTCGAAAGGGGCGCGCGCCGCTGACCTCTCGTATTTTCAGCAGATTGCAACCGCCGCCGATACGCTCGGCTATGAAGGCGTGCTGCTTCCCACAGGACGTTCGTGCGAAGACGCATGGGTCGTCGCATCGAGCCTCATCGCGGCCACGAAGAAGCTGAAGTTTCTCGTCGCGATCCGCCCGGGTTTGTCGTCGCCGGGATTGTCCGCGCGCATGGCGTCCACGTTCGATCGACTGTCGGGCGGTCGTCTGCTGATCAACGTCGTGACGGGCGGCGACGCAGCCGAGCTGGAAGGCGACGGCCTCTTCGCCGATCACGACACGCGCTACGAAATCACCGATGAATTCCTGCATATCTGGCGCAATCTGCTGAGCGCATCGCATACGAACGAAGCCATCGAGTTCGATGGCAAGCATCTGCAATCGAAGGGCGGCAAGGTGCTGTATCCGCCGGTGCAGAAGCCACATCCGCCGCTGTGGTTCGGCGGTTCGTCGGCGGCGGCGCATGACATCGCCGCGACCCATATCGATACCTATCTCACTTGGGGCGAGCCGCCCGAAGCGGTCAGGAAGAAGCTCGACGATATACGCGCCCGCGCACAAGCGCAGGGTCGCAAGATTCGCTTCGGCATCCGCCTGCATGTGATCGTGCGCGAGACCGAAGAGGAAGCATGGGCGGCGGCCGACAGCCTGATCAGCCATCTCGACGATGAGACGGTCGCGCGTGCGCAGGCTGCCTTCGCAAAGATGGATTCGGAAGGCCAGCGCCGCATGGCGCAGTTGCACGGCGGCAAGCGCGGCGGCCGCGAGACGCTCGAGATCTATCCGAACCTCTGGGCGGGCGTGGGCCTCGTGCGCGGTGGCGCTGGAACGGCATTAGTTGGGAATCCGGAACAAGTGGCGGCGCGCATGAAGGAATATGCGGACCTCGGCATCGAGACGTTCATTCTTTCCGGCTATCCGCATCTCGAAGAGTCGTACCGGTTCGCCGAACTCGTGTTCCCGCTTCTCGGCGAGCGCGGGGTGCAGGCCGAGAAGAAGTCCGGTCCGTTGTCGGGACCGTTCGGCGAAATCGTCGGCAATAGCTATCTGCCTAACGCGAGCCAGAGCTGAACATGCAATCGCAATCTCATCGGAGGAACTAGCAGCATGGCCGATGCCCTCACTCAGGCGATACCCGCCGCAGCGCAGAACAAGCGATACGGCGCTCTCATTTTCAGGCGGATCGGCGCGGCGATCGCGCCGTGGCTCGTGCCCATTGCCATCCTGCTGCTCTGGGAATATGCGACGCGTGCCGGCGTGCTTTCGACGCGCGTGCTGCCCGAGCCGCTTGCCGTCGTCAAATCGGCATGGGCGCTGATTCAGTCGGGCGATATGTGGGCGAACGTGAAAGTCAGCGCCTGGCGCGCGTTGCTGGGCCTGGCTATCGGCGGCGGCGTCGGGCTGGTGCTCGGACTCTGGACCGGACTCTTTCGTCCGTTCGAAGTCGCGCTTGATTCCACGGTGCAGATGATCCGCAACATCCCCGCGCTCGCGATGATTCCGCTCGTCATTCTGTGGTTCGGCATCGAAGAGGAAGCGAAGATTTTTCTCGTCGCGCTGGGCGTGTTCTTTCCGGTGTACGTCAACACGTTCCACGGCATCCGTTCCGTCGATGCGAACCTGATCGAGATGGCGCGCAGCTATGGCCTGAAGGGCTTCGCGCTGTATCGCGATGTGATCTTTCCGGGCGCGTTGCCGTCGATTCTCGTCGGCGTGCGCTTTGCGCTCGGCCTCATGTGGGTGATGCTGATCGTCGCCGAAACCATCTCGGCGCAATCGGGCATCGGCTATATGACGATGAACGCACGCGAGTTCCTGCAAACGGACGTGGTGGTCGTCGGCATCCTGCTTTATGCGGTGCTCGGCAAGCTCGCGGACGTGCTCGCGAAAGGCATCGAACGCGCGGCGCTGCGCTGGCATCCGGCGTATCAACGAGGAGAGAAGGCATGAGCGCGACTGCTGCTGTGTCGTTCAGAGTGGACGAGCGCTCGACGATCGAGCGAGCGCAACCGCATGCGCGGATTGCGCACGATGTCGCGGTGGAGCTGCGCGGCGTCGAGAAGCGTTATGGCGATCGCACGGTGTTGTCGGCGTTGGACCTGTCGATCGAACAGGGCAGCTTCGTGACGATCGTCGGACGCAGCGGATGCGGAAAGTCGACGCTGCTGCGGCTCATCGCTGGCCTCGAAACGCCCAGCGGCGGCGCGCTGTCGATGCGCGCGAGCAACGGCGAGGCGCTCGACACGCGCATCATGTTTCAGGACGCGCGGCTGTTGCCGTGGAAGACCGTGCTGCAAAACGTGATGCTCGGCCTCAAGCGCGGCGCACGCGATCAGGCTCGGGCGGTGCTGGCGGAAGTCGGGCTGCTGGAACGCGAGAACGACTGGCCGTCGCAACTGTCGGGTGGCCAGAGACAGCGCGTGGCGCTGGCGCGCGCGCTGGTGCATCGGCCGCAACTGCTGCTGCTCGATGAACCGCTCGGCGCGCTGGATGCGCTCACGCGCATCGAAATGCATGCGTTGATCGAACGGCTGTGGCGCGAGCATCGCTTTACCGCGCTGCTCGTGACGCATGACGTGCATGAGGCGGTCGTGCTCGGTGACCGCATTCTGTTGATCGAGGAAGGGCGTATCGCGCTGGATCAGCCCGTGCCACTGGCACGGCCGCGCAAGCAGGCATCGGCGGAAGCGTCGGCACTCGAAGAGCGCGTGTTGCGCCGGATTCTGAAGCAGGGTTAAAGGGAAACAGGCGGGCCTTCGCTGAAGGCCCGCAACGCAGTTACGCCGCGATGGCTTTGGCCTGCTTCGCGGCGAAATCCCATACGAGCGACTCTTTCGTGTCGACACGCGCGGGCAGCAAGCCGTTGCGATGAAACGTGTCCGCGATGGTCTGCTGTTCACCGAAGTTCTGCGCCGTCACCGCGCGCACGACATAGCTGCGGCGTGCATTCGCGCGTTCGATGGTCGCGGCATCGAGACCCCACACCGGCGCGAGCGCATTCGCGGCATCCTGCTGATGGGCGAGCAGCCACTCGCCGGCGCCTCTCAATTGGTCGAACACGGTCTGCACGATCTGCGGATGCGCAGCGGCATACGAACGCGATGCGAGGTAGTAACGCTGATACGAGGCCAGCCCTGCGCCGTCGACGAGCACGCGCGCATCGTTCGTCTTCTCCACCGAAGCGACATACGGGTCCCACGTGATCCACGCATCGACGCTGTCGCGCTCGAATGCGGCGCGTCCGTCGGCCGGCGTGAGATAGGCGGTCTTGATGTCGGCGGGTTCGAGCTTGGCGCGTGCGAGTGCAGCGAACAAAAGATAATGGCTGCCGGCGGCCTTCGTCACAGCAATGCGCTTGCCCTTCAGATCCGCGAGCGAACGGACAGCCCCGTCCTTCTTCACGATGATGGCCTGCGCGTGGGGCGACGGCGCTTCCTGCGCGACATAGACGAAGCTCGCATGGGCGGCCTGCGCGAAGATCGGCACGGTGTCGGCGACATCGGCGCTGAAGTCGACGGCGTTCACGTTGAGCGCTTCGGTCAGCGGCAGACCGCTTGCGAATTCGTTCCACGATACGCGCACGTTCAGCGGCGCGAGCGCCTTTTCGAGGGAGCCGCGCGTCTTGAGCAGCGTGATGAGCGTCGATGACTTCTGATAGCCGATGCGCAGCACTTGCGGCGATGCCTGCGCGAACGCGAACGAATGCGCGGCGCCGAGCGTGGAAGCGAGCGCGAGGCGGGTGAAGGTGCGTCGGGTCATCGGCGCCATTGCGGGTGTCCTTTCGTCGTGTGCGAGGTCGCGGGATCGTCATCGTAGCAATGCGACGATCCCGCGCTAACTGACGGATTCAGCTATCGATCCCGCGCACGGCGATAAGCGTGCGGACAACCCGTGGCGTGCGTTCAGTGCTGCGGTGCGCCGTCCCACGCGGGCAGCGTCGCACCGTGATAGACAGTCAGGATCGCCGACGCCACGTTCGCTTGCTGATAGCTCTGCACCAGCGTCTTGACCCAGGGCGCTTGCGCATCCTTCGCATTCACCGCGATGAAGTTGCGATACGGATTGCCGTTCACGCTCTCCTGCGCGATGCGTTCCTGCGGGATCTTGATGCCGGCCTTGATCGCCCAGTCAGTGTTGACGACGGCTGCGTCGAGATCGCCGATCGCGCGTCCGACGATGCCCGCATCCAGTTCCTTGATCTGAACATGCTTCGGATTGCTTGCGATATCGCGCGCCGTCGGCAGCTGGCCGACGCCTTCACGCAGCTTGATGATGCCATTCGCTTGCAACAGCAATAGCGCGCGGCCCTCGTTGCTCGGATCGTTCGGCACGCCGATGGCGGCGTTCTGCGGCAATTCCGCTACCGATTTGACCTTGCGCGAATAGAGACCGATTGGCTGCACATAGGTGAAGCCGACCGGCACGATGTCGTAATGACGCGCGTTGATCTGTGCGTCGAGATAGGGCTTGTGCTGGAACGAGTTGGCATCGAGGTCGTGTTGCGCGAGCGCCTCGTTGGGCTGGGTGTAGTCGGAGAACGTCGTCACCTTCACCTTGATGCCCTGCTTCGCGGCATTGGCAGCGACTGCGCGCCACACGTCTTCGTCTTCGCCCGACATGATGCCTACGCGGATTGTCTTGTCCGCGGCGAGCGCCGGTTGTGCGCTTGCGATGCCCAATGCAATCAATGCGGAGAACAGGGCGGTTTTGATGGGCGCTTTTAGCTTCATGGTTTGCGGTTTCCGCGACTTGGTATGGAAGTCGTGATGCTAATTAGCGCGGGCGCAAGGGGCAAATAATATCGGGCGATATGGTTATACGTGCGGCTGTTGGTTTCGCGCCGGTCTATTGGCGCGGCCTCGGTGACTTCAAACCACGAAGAATCCGCACGTGCCGTCACGCTCCAGTTGCGCGACCAGCCCGTACTCCCATTCGAGATACGCCTGCATCGCTTCCCGCGCGTTATCCACGCCCTCATACGGACGCCGATACCTGTCGATACGCGGCGACACCATCCCGCTCTCGCCGCCCTCAGTGGGCAATCCCGCGCGCACCCACGCCGAAGTTCCGCCCTCCAGCACATGCACCGGCTTGCCCGTCAACGCAGCAACGTCGGCGGCGGCATAAGGTGCAAGCGCATTCGTGCCGCATGTCACCACGTAACGCTTCGCATCGGGCAAATGATCGTATGCCGGCGTAAGACGCGATCGCAAAATCCAGCGCGCACCGATGATATGGGCCTTCACGAAACTCGCGCCCGGCGCAACATCGAGCAACACGACGCCACTGTCCGGATCAGCTAGCAGCGCCGACAGTTCAGCGGGCGCAAGCGAAGGAACGCTCGGCGGCTGAGGCCGATCAGGCCGCCACGGGCCCGTTTCGTTTAGCGATCCTGACGATACGCCGTCGACCACATACGTTTCGATGTTCATCTGCGCCAGCCACGACGCCGTCATGTTCGCACGCACGCCGTCGTCGTCCACAAGCACGACGCGTGCGCCGCGCACCGGCGCGAACATCTCGGTTTCCTGCACGAGCTGGCCGCCCGGCGCGTTCTGAAATCCCGGCGCGTGCCCCGCCTCATACTCTTCCGGCGTTCGCACATCGAACCGATAGACCGTACGCGCCGCATCCTCGGCCCATCGTGACGCCTCTTCGAGCGACGTGCGCCGCACGCCCGCACGATCGGCAAGCGCGTGCGCCGCCTTCCGCGATGCGTCGAGCGACGACGCATCGCGCCCCGCATCGGTATCGAAGCGCCGTTCGCTGCCGTGTTCCAGCGCCTGCCCTGAAAGCGTCCAGCCGATCGTGCCGTTGCGCAGCGCGGCCACCGGGTTCGGCAAGCCCGCATTGACCAGCGATTGCGCACCGATGATGCTGCGCGTGCGCCCCGCGCAATTGACCACGATGCGCGTCGCCGCATCCGGCGCGAGTGCGCGCGCACGCAGCACCAGTTCCGCACCCGGCACGCTGATGCTGCCCGGAATGTTCATCGTGCGATATTCGTCGAAGCGGCGCGCATCGAGCACCACGACGTCATCGCCATTTTTCTGCAACTCGTGCAGTGTCGGAGCGGACAGCATCGGTGTATGAAGCCGCGCTTCGACGAATTCGCCGAACGCCTTGCTCGGCACATTCACGTCGCGAAACACCTCGCCGCCTGCTCGAATCCAGCCGGCGAGGCCGTCTTTCAGCAGCGCGACGTGCGTATAGCCCAGCTCCGCGAACTTCTGCGCGGCGCGCAATGCAAGCCCTTCGCCGTCATCGAGCAATACGATGGAGACAGTGCGGCGAGGCAGGCGCGTATAAGCATCGAGTTCAATGCGCGCCAGCGGAAAATTCGCCGCGAACAGCGGATGAGATTGCGCGTGCGGGTCTTCCTCGCGCACGTCGAGCAGCGCGATCTCGCGCTTCTCAAGAAGCGCCTCGCGCACGTCCTGATACGTCCGCACCGCGAATTGAGTCTGGCTCATGCGTGTCAACTCTGCGCGACAGCCACGCGATGCTCGACCGCGTGATACGCATCCGACGATGCATGCGCGCCGAACGCCAGCGCGAACGTCGACGCTTGCCGCCCGACGGTGCGAAGCTGCTCGACCACTTTCGGGTCCGAGCACGTATCGGCGGTTTCGAAGCGCGTTTCGAGCGTGTTGACGGCTGCGCCGAACGGCGTCGGCCAGCCGCGCAGCGCGTGCACGATCGAGCGCAGCGACGTAAGCACCGTGCCTGCGGCCTGCCATCCATAGGCCGTCACGATGCTGCCGACCGCGCGGCCATCGAGGTACGGGCGATCGTCGAGCCGCAGTTCTTCGAGCGTATCGAGCGCGTTCTTGACCAGGCCCGAGATGCCGCCGTGATAGCCGGGCGTCGCGATGATCAACGCATCGGCGGCGCGCACCGCTTCGATCAGTTCGTGTTGTTCATCGGTCAGTTCGCGTGTTTCGGGCGCGTAGTGCGGCAGGCTGTGCAGGAACGCGCCGCCGAACAATTGCACGCGCGCGCCGGTTTCCTGCGCGCCTTTCAATGCGAAAGCCAGCGCGCGTTCAGTCGATGACGCCGGGCGCGTGGTGCCGCCAATGCCGACGACGAGCGGTCTGCGCGGTGATTGAATCTGAGTCAAGATCAGGCTCCCTTGGGATGATATCGGCAATGTTGCAAGCCCCGAGCCAGCCATCATAACGAGCGCGCACGCGCACCGGAACGCACGAATTCCGCTAAGGATATGCATCGGTGTGGCAGCGTACGCTCGGCGCGCGGCGATAGCGCCAATCGTGAATTGCATATCGCAAACCATTCGTTCGATGCCTGTTCTGCGGACGTATTTGCGCGCGGTATGCTCGAACCCGCCATTCACATCCATCACGAGAGGCTTATGACACACCGTCCCGCACCGACCGATATCGCCATTCACCCGCTGATCGCCGGACGATGGAGCCCGCGCGCCTACGCCGATCGTCCCGTCGCGCACGCGCAGGTCGTCGCGTTGCTGGAGGCGGCGCGCTGGGCGCCGTCGGCATATAACGTGCAGCCGTGGCGCTTTCTCGTGTTCGAGAAATCGCAGGATCGAGAGGCGTTCGATCGCGCGTTCGCCTTGCTCGTGCCCTTCAATCAGAAGTGGAACGAGCACGCGCAAGTGTTGATCGCCGTGCTCGCCGATACCCTCACCGCCAAAGGCACGGTCAATCCGAGCGCGAGCTACGACGCGGGCGCGGCAGCGATGGCGCTGCTGCTTCAGGCCCACGCGCAAGACCTCGCCGCGCACGCGATGGGCGGTTTCGACGGCAGCGGCCTGACCGAGACCTTCGCGATTCCCGAGCGCTACGCCGCATTGAGCATGATTTCGGTGGCGCATCACGGCGACGCGCAGGCATTGCCCGCCGAACTGGCCGAACGCGAGCTTGCGCCTCGTGCGCGATTGCCGCTCGACGAGATTGCACGGTTCGGCGCGTGGGGCGATCCCGCATAACGGGGCAATTCAAGATTTCCGGCGTCGAACCGTTATCCCGTTGTCGGCAGGCCGCAGAGGACGTGAAGCACATAGGCACGTTGAAGACGCGGCAGCCACGATCTCCCATCAGACAACGAAGACGCCTCATGAAACTGCTTTTCAGATCGATGCTGCTCGCGCTGCCCGTCGTGCTCGCCGCTTGCGGTGGCGGCGGCGGTGACGACAAAACCTGTGTCTCCGATCTCAGCAACCTGCAAAAGACCTGCGTCTCGCACGCGGTTCCCGAGGGCATCTGGTACGGCGCGGCAAACAACGATTTGTCCGTGGCGGCGCAGACTATCGTGCTGGAAACGGGGCAGTACTACACCGTGTTCACGCGGCAAGGCTCGTTCTCCTGGATGATCGAAGGCACGATGACAGCGTCGAACGGCGCCTTCTCCGATCAGGCGACGGTCGGCGCGATATCGAACGTAATACGCGCCGGCTCGCTGTCGGGCAACTTCTCGACAAAGAGCACGCTCGCAGCATCCACGAGCCTCTACGTGTTGCCGGACACGGCCGCGACCGCCTTTAACGGCAACTACAGCACGGCCTACGATACGCCGCTCGCGATCAGCGACGTCGCCCGCACGTGGACCAGCGCATCGGGCGTATCGCCGGTAGCGACGATCACCGTCGCCGCCGACGGCACCGCCAATGGCACAGCCGCCGACGCGCGCGGCACGTGCGCGTTCGCCGGCAGCTTCAGGCCGCGCGCTGCGGGCAAGCATCTGCTCGACGGCACGCTCAAATTTTCAGGCCCGGCGTGTTATCTCGACAACGTATCGGTCGCCGTGGAAGCGACGGTCGTCAACGGCCTGCTCACGGTCGTCGGCGTCACGCCGCAACGCAATGCCGCGTTCTATCTTTCCGCCCAGTAAGCAACGCCCGCTTTTCGCGTGACTGCATATCCGTAGCATCCTTTCTTCGTTGGGAAGCAAGGATGCCGCTTGTACAGTGAATCCTCTTGGCGCATATCGCCTGGACGGTCACTGTATGACGTTATCTCTCTGGCTCACGCGTTTCCCTTCGCTGATCGCACTGGTTGCGGCATTCGTTTGGCCGATGAGCCATGCTCAGGCCGAAGGCAGTGTGAAGATCGTCGATCAATACGGCATCGGTTCTTTGCTGCTGAAGGTGGCGAAGGATCAAAAGCTGATCGAGAAGCAGGGCGCACGCGCGGGCCTTGCCATCGACGTGCAATGGACCACGCTCTCCGGCGGCGCGGCCGTGAACGAAGCGCTGCTGTCCGGCGCGGCGGATGTCGCGACGCTCGGCATCGGTCCGCTCATGACCATCTGGGATCGCACGCGCGGGCATCAGGATTTTCGCGCGCTATCGGCGCAAAGCGCGGTGCCGGTGTATCTCGTATCGAACGATCCGCGCATCCGCAGCATCAAGGATATCGGCGAGAAAGACCGCATTGCCGTTGTGTCCGTCGCGGTATCGCAGCAAGGCCGCCTCTTGCAGATGGCGGCGGCGCAGGCGTTTGGCAATGACCACTACGCGCGGCTCGATCGCTTCGAAGTGAACATGCCCCATGCGGACGCTACCACCGCGATGCTCTCGGGCAGTTCCGTCATCGACCTGCACTTCTCGAACGCGCCGTATCAGTACCAGGAACTCGACGATCCGAAGATCCACAAGGTGCTGAGCTCCACCGACATACTCGGCGGACTCGCGACGAGCAGTGTCGCCGTCACATCGGACAAGTGGCGTCGCGACAATCCTAAAACCTATGCCGCCGTGCGCGCGGCGCTTGCCGACGCAGCGAAGCTCATCGAAGCCGACAAGACGCAAGCGGCGGCGATCTACATTCGTGAGGACGGCTCGAAGCTCTCGCCCGCATTCGTCGAACGCATTCTCAACGACAAGGAAGTCAGCTTCGCCACGACGCCGAACAACACGCTACCGCTGGGCTCATTTCTCTACAAGGTCGGCGTGATCCGGCACGAACCGAAGTCGTGGCGGGATTACTTCTTCGCCGACGATCCCGCCGCGCAGGGCAGTTGAAGCCGGGCGCCTGTCCATCATTCGAAGGGAGACACATTCGTGAATGCAGCCGTTGTCGTCAATGAGCATGTAGCCGGTTTGAAAGTCAGTCCGCTTTCCGCGCACATCGGTGCGGAAATCAGCGGGGTCGATCTCAGGAAGGCTTTGTCGCGCGCGCAGGTCGAGGCGATACGCGCCGCGCTATTGAAGTGGCGTGTCGTATTCTTCCGCGAGCAGTTCCTGAGCCACGAACAGCATGTCGCGTTCTCTGCACAGTTCGGAGAGCTGACCATCGGGCATCCGGTGTTCGGTCATGTCGAAGGACATCCGGAGATTTACTCCATCTCCAAGTTTCGCAAGGCGACGCGATTCGAAGGGCAGGCGTTGCTGCGCCCGTGGACCGGATGGCATACGGATGTGACGGCGGCCGTCAATCCGCCGTTTGCGTCGATACTGCGCGGCGTGACCATTCCGCCCTATGGCGGCGATACGCAGTGGACCAATCTCGTCATTGCCTATGAAAAGCTGTCGGCGCCGTTGCGCGCATTCGTCGATGGCTTGCGTGGCCTGCATCGCTTCGCGCCGCCGCAAGGCGCGAGCGGCACCGAAGCGTTCTCGAAGGCCGTCGACGATCGCACGCTGGTGAGCGAGCATCCGCTCGTGCGCGTGCATCCCGAGACGGGCGAGCGGGCGCTGTATGTGAGTCCGAGTTTCCTGAAGCAGATCGTCGGGCTTTCGCCGCGTGAAAGCCAGGTCTTGCTCGAACTCTTGTGGGAGCACGTGACGCGCCCGGAGTTCACGGTGCGCTTCAAGTGGGAGGCGGGCAGCATCGCGTTCTGGGACAACCGCGCGACCGCGCATCTCGCGCCGTCCGATATCTTCGATCTCGACTTCGACCGCCAGCTTTATCGCACGACGCTCGTTGGCGATGTGCCGGTCGGGCCGGATGGCAAGGCGTCCGTCGCGATAGAAGGATCGCCGGTCGGCGCCGCGGCTGCGGTGGCGATGAACTAGACGCGTTGCTGTCGCGCCTGTGTTCATCGCCTGACATCAGGCCAGCGCGATGACCGCGATCTCGACCAGCAACTCAGGCGCCGCGAGCTTGGCCTGCACGGTCGCGCGGGTCGGCGCGTGGCCTTGCGGCACCCATGCTTCCCACACTTCGTTCATGCCGGCGAAGTCGCGGTCGATATCCGCGAGCCACACTTGCGCGGAAACGAGGCGCGTCTTGTCGATGCCGGCTTTCTCCAGAAACGCGTCGATCTTGTCCAGCACTTTTGCGGTTTGAAGTTTCACATCGGGCGTGTGATCGGCGGAAGTCTGGCCGCCGATGAACACGAGGCCCGCCGCCTTGACGACACGGCTCATGCGCTGGTTCGTTTCGATACGTTGGATGTCGGTCATGCATGCTCTCCGTTAAAGAGTAGTTGAGTTAGTGAGTCGCCAGATGGCGCGCGCTTGCCGCCGATGCCGTTTCATGCCGATCGAAGCGATCGACCGCGAAGGCATCGAGCGAAATGGACGGCGTGCCGTCGAGCATCAGTTCGGAAACGAGTTGTCCGCAGCCCGGTCCCAGTTGGAAGCCGCTGCCGCAATAGCCAAACGAGTAATAGAGATTCGATGCCTTGCGGCTCGCGGATATCACCGGAAGTTCGTCTTCCGTGAACGCCTCGACGCCGGCCCATGCGCGGTTCACGCCGAGATGACGCAGATGCGGGAACAAATCCGTGACCGTCTGCGCGCTGCGCACGAGGCGCATGAAATCCACTTCGCCATGCCGGTTCGCCAGTTCCGCAATCCCGATCAGCTTGCCGCCGATCACCACCGTCCCGTTGTCGAACTGCTTGAACGATAGCGGCCTGCCCGTTGCGCCGAGCGTCGCGCGGCAGAACGGCGCCACGCGATGCGTGACCATCAGCATCAGCCCTTCCGGATGCACCGGCACCGATTCGCCGACTTGCTTCGCCAGCTCGCCCGACCACGCGCCCGCCGTGACGAGCAGCTTCTCCGCGCTGAAGGCGCCCTGCGGCGTGTGAGCGAACCAGCGCGTGCCCCGTTGTTCGATGCGGCGCACCGGCGTGCCTTCTAGAAAGCGCACGCCGAGCCGTTGCGCCGCGAGCCGGAACGCCGTCGTCGTGCGAAAGGGCAGTGCATAGCCGTCGCGCTCGACCCATATGCCGCCCGTCACGTGCCGCGCGAGCGCCGGTTCGAGATCCAGCACGGTCTCGCGGTCGATCACCTTTTCATGCGTGAAACCGTGCGATTCCAGCAGCGCAACACGCTTGCGGCAGTCTTCGAGTTCATCGTCGGTTTCGGCGATCTTCAGTTGTCCGGATGGAACGAATCCGCCGTCCTCGCCGATGCGTTCCGTCATGTCATGCCATATCTCACGCGACATCAGCGCAAGCGGTATTTCCGGCAGCGGACGCCCGAGCGTGCGTACGCCGCCTGCATTCACGCCTGACGAATGCCGCGCGACGTAGTCCGCTTCGAGCACGATGACCTTCGCGCCGCGCCGCGCCATATGGAACGCGCTGCTCGTGCCGTGCAGCCCGCCGCCGATCACGAGCACATCCGCTTCCTGTACCGCGCGTGGGTCATTCACCGGCGAGTTCTCCCAGCGTGAGCGGCTTGATCGGCGGACGAATGCGGTAATAGCCGACATCGGCGGGAGATACACGCCGCGCATCCGCGATGACTTCCGTCACCGTTAGACCGCACATGCGGCCCTGGCACGGCCCCATGCCGCAGCGCCCGAACGATTTCGCCTGATTGGGCCCGACGCACCCCAGTTCGACGAACTTGCGCAACTCGCCGGCGGTGACTTCCTCGCAGCGGCACACGATGGTTTCGTTGCGCGGAATGCGGTTGATGTCGCGCGGACGATAGAGGCTGTCGAGAAACGGCCGGATGCGCAGCACGCCCGCCAGCGCACGCCGGATCGCGATGGCTTCCGCATCGCGCTTCGCGTGGCCGACCGCGCCGAGCTGTGCGGCCACGGCCAAGCCGGCGAGCGTGCCCTGCAAGGCCGCCGCCTGCGCGCCGCCGATACCCGCGCCATCGCCCGCGACGAAGATGCCGGGCACATCCAGCTCGCCCCATTCATCGACCTTGGGCGTGAAGCACAACTGGGCCTCGTCCCATCGGTGCGATGCGCGCAATGCCTGCGTGAACTGCGTATTCGGCACGACGCCCTGATGCAGCAGGATCACATCGGCTTCGATGCGATGCGCGGCGCCCTGCGTCGTGAAGCTCAGTGCGGCGGCGCGCTCCACGTTGTCCGTGCCGATGCGCGCTTCCACGCGCAAATCGTCGGCGGCTTCGAAGATCGGCACACCGGCTTCGCGCAAGGTGCGGATCAGTTGCAGCCCTTTCGACAGGAACGGCCACGCACGCAGCGCCGACAGCATGTGACGCTTCGCGCGCCAGCGATCCTCATGGCGCGTCGTATCGACGAGTGCGCGGATCGGCACGCCGGCACGCACGTATTGCCAGCCGAGCAGATAGAGCAGCGGCCCGCAGCCCGCGAGCACGGGCGGCGCGGCGGGCACTTCGCCCGCGCTTTTCAGAAGGATTTGCGCCGCGCCCGCCGTCAGCACGCCCGGCAGCGTCCAGCCGGGAATCGGGAACGGACGTTCCAGCGCGCCGCTTGCGAGAATCACGCGCTGCGCGTCGAAGCTGCCGATCTTGCCGTCCTTCAGATAGTTGACGCCGCGCTCGCGCGTGACTTGCCACACGGTCGCGTTGGTCACGTGGCGCGCGCCGGAAGCCGCGAAGGCCTGCGCGATGGATGCGCCCGCCGCGTAGTCGGGGCCGAGTATCTGCTTGCGCTGCGCGTCGGCTTTCACGATGCCGCGATAAATCTGCCCGCCGGCGGCGTCCTGTTCATCGAGCAACACGGTTCTCAGACCTGCGCGCGCCGCGATGGTCGCCGCGCTCATGCCAGCGGGGCCCGCGCCGATCACGACGACATCGACGGCTTCGGATGCGAAATCAGCGGCCATGCGCGTTCTCCAGTGGAGCATCGGTCAGATCCATCGGCGGGAGATCGCGTGCGCCTTCCTGCGAGCGAATCCGCATGCCGGCCTTCACTTCCACCATGCAGCTCTGGCGGCTCGGCACGCCGTCGATCTCGACGAGGCATTCGAAGCACGCGCCCATCATGCAGTACGGCGCGCGCGGTGCGCCCGAGACCGGCGTCGCACGAAACCGCGACACGCCCGCCGCCAGCAACGCGGCCGCCACCGAGCGCCCGCCCGGCACGGACAAACGCTGATCGTTGAACCAGATGTCGATAGGCGCGCCTTCGGCGTTCAGCGGCTTGAACAACGTTGTATGTGAAGTCATGTCGGGATCAATGTGCAAGTGTCAGCTGCTCGGCGCTTTCGAAACGGCGCGCGGAGAACGTGGGCAGTTCGTCGGGCATCGGCGCGCCCATGACCCACGGCGCGATGCGCATCGCATGCGCGGCGGCGAGCGTCACGCCGCTATGGCACGTGACGACGAACGCGCCGGGATGCGCTTCGGATTCGTTGTAGATCGGGAAGCCATCGGGGCTGTAGACGCGCAGCGCGGCCCACATGCGGACCAGCCGCACGTTTTGCAGCATCGGAAAGGCGCGCACGCCGCGACGCGCGATGTCCGCGAGCACGTGCGTCGTCGTGAAGTCGTCGAAGCCGACTTCTTCCATCGAATCGCCGAACTGCAAGCTGCCTTCGTCGGTCTGCCGCACGTTGAGCGTCGGGTAATGAAGGAACGGCGCGACGCGTTCGCTGACCAGCACTTGCCCGCGATTCGGCGCGACCGGCGCATTCATCCCGACGAACGGCGCGAGCGTGCGATTGCCGAGGCCCGCCGCGAGCACCACGCGCGCCGCGCGATACGTGCCGCGCTTGCCGTGCACGACGAAGCCGTTAGCCTGCGGCTCGATGCGCTCCGCCCGTTCGCCCGATATGAGCTTGACACCGCGCGCCTGCATCGCGGCATGCAGCCCACGCAGGAGCTTGAGCGGGTTCACGTGGCCGTCCATCGGCGTATAGCTTGCGCCGAGCACAGCGGGGCCGACTTGCGGGATGCGCGCGCGCACATCGGCGGCGTCGAGCATTTCGTAGGGATAGTCGCCAAGCTCGGCCTTCAGCGTCGAGAGGCGCTTCTCGCGTTCGGCGAGTTCGTCGTCGCTAAAGCAGAAATGGAAGCCGCCCGGCTGCTTCAACGCCACGTCGATGCCGCTCTCCCGCAACAGCGCCTCGGCGAGCGCCGGCCAGCGCGTGGCCGAACTGCGCGACCAGCGTGCGTAAGGCGACAGCCCGTAGCCCTTGCCCTGAATCCAGACGAGACCGAAGTTGCCGCGCGAGGCGCGAAAGCCGCCGTCGTCCTCGTCGAGCACGGTCACGCGTGCGCCTTCGCGGGCAAGCCCGTAGGCCACGGCCGAACCGACGAGGCCGCCGCCGAGAACCAGTACGTCGGCGCTGGCGGTGCTTGTGTGTGTCATCGCGCTTCTCCGATCAGAATGCGGTCGAGTCCGACCATGCGGTCGAGCAGAACCATCAGGAGCACCGTGCCGACGATCAGCACGGCTGATACCGAGGCGACCAGCGGATCGATGGTCTGCGCGATCTGGTTGTACATCGCGACGGGCAGCGTGGTGGTGCCAGGCGTCGCGACGAAGATGGTCATCGTCAGTTCATCGAAACTCTGGATGAAGGACAGCACCCAGCCGCCCGCCACGCCGGTGCGGATCATCGGCAGGACCACGCGGCGAAACGCGGTGAAGCGGCTCGCGCCACAGGACAGCGCGGCGCGTTCGGCATCGCGATCCAGCCCGACCGCCGACGACAACGCGAGCCGCAGCGCATACGGCAGCACGATGATCACGTGCGCGCAGACCAGCGACCAGAACGATCCCGACAGGTGCAGCAGCGACAGAAACCGCAGAAACGCGATGCCGAGCACGACGGCTGGAATCATCATCGGCGAGAGAAAGAAGCTCGTCAGCGCGGCGCGGCCCGGAAAGCGATAGCGTGCGATGGCGAGCGCGGCGGGCACCGCGAGCAGCACGCCGATGGTCGCCGCCGCGAAGGCGAGACGCACCGAGAGCCAGAACGCCGCGACGATGTCGCCGTTCTCGATGATCGCGCGGAACCAGCGCAGCGACGCGCCTTCGAAGGGCATCGAAATGAAGCCCTTGTCGGTGAACGCGACGAGCATCACGACCGCGAGCGGCGCAATGATGAACGAGAGGAAGAAGGCGTTATAGACGAGGCCAAGTATGCCGTTCTGTTTCATGGGAGTCCTCTCGCGCTCAGTCGAAGATGTGCTTGAAGCGGCGTTCCGCGAGACGGCTGCAGCCCATCACGATCGCCACGTTAGCGATCAGCAGCAGCACCGCGATGCTCGCGCCGAGCGGCCAGTTGAGCGTGCCGAGGAACTCGTCGTACGCGGCGGTGGCGACCACTTTCAGGCGTCGTCCGCCGATCAGCGCAGGCGTCGCGAAAGCCGATGCCGACAGCGCGAACACGATGATCGATCCCGACAGCACGCCCGGCATGATCTGCGGCAGCACCACGCGGCGGAACACCGCGAAAGACGAGCCGCCGAGCGAGCGGCCGGCCCATTCGACCTGACTGTCGAGCTTCTGCATGTTCGCCCACACGGACATCACCATGAACGGCACCAGCACATGTGTCAGGGCGATGATCATGCCGGTCATCGTGAAGACGAGGCGGATCGGTTCGTCCGTGATGTGCAGCGCCTGCAACACGTTGTTGAGCACGCCGCTGTTGCCGAGCAGAATCTGCCAGCCGAGCGTGCGCACGACGACGGAGATCAGAAGCGGGCCAAGCACGATGAGCAGGCACAGCGACTGCCACGGCCGCCTCATGCGCGCAAGCACGATAGTCTCCGGCACGCCGAGCACGATCGACAGCAACGTGACGGCGAATGCGAGGCCGGCGGTGCGCAGGAAGATCGTCCCATAGTACGGATCGCTAACGACTTCCCAGTAATTCGACAGCGTGAAGCCGCTCTGGACGCCGGCGGTATCGCTGAACACGCGAAACGAGAGCATCAGCGTGAGCAGCAGGGGCACCAGCAGCAGGCCGATGAAGAGCAGCAGCGCGGGACCGGACAGCAGCCAGGGCGCGGCGCCCGGACGGGCGTCGTCAAGCGTGGCCATGAGCGCCTCCGGCCGTGTCTTGCGTGAGCACGCGCAAGTCGTCGTCGGTCCAGTCGAGACCGACTTCATCGCCTTCCTCGGGCGGCGGCGCGCCGTGATTCGGCTGCGCGACACGCAGCTTGCCGAGGTGCGTCTCCACTTCGAGCAGCCATTGATTGCCGACGAACACTCGCGTCGCGATGCGTCCGCGCACGCGGGCATCGCCATTGGCGAGATGCAGTTTTTCGGGGCGGATGTAGACGTTCACCGCGCCATCGACATGACGGCCTTCGTGCGGAACGTGCAGCGTCGCGCCCGCAACCGATACTTCCGCGCAACGCGGATTGCGCCGCAGCACTTCGCCGGCGAACGCGTTGGTGCGGCCGAGAAACGTCGATGCGAACGGCGTCGCGGGGCGTTCGTAGGCGTCGTAGGGCGTGCTCAGTTGCGCGATGGTGCCGCGATGCATCACCGCGATGCGATCGCTCATGGTCATCGCTTCGACCTGATCGTGCGTGACGAGGATCGTCGTGATGCCGAGGCGCTTCTGGATACCGCGCAACTCGATATGCATCTCTTCGCGCAGCTTCGCGTCGAGGTTCGACATCGGCTCGTCGAGCAGCAGCAGCTCCGGCTCCATCGCAATCGCGCGGGCAATGGCCACGCGCTGCCGCTGACCGCCCGACAGTTCCTTCGGATAGCGATGCCCCAGGCCGTTGAGGCGCACGAGCGCGAGCGCCTCGGCCACGCGGGCTTCACGCTCCTTGCGCTTGACCTTGCGCATCTCGAGTCCGAAGCCGACGTTGCCCGCCACCGTCATGTGCGGAAAGAGCGCATAGCTCTGAAACACGACGCCGATGCCGCGCTTCTCCGGACGCTCGTGCGTGATGTCGCGGCCATCGAGCAGAATGCGGCCCGTGGTCGGCGTCACGAAGCCCGCCACCATTTGCAGCGTCGTCGTCTTGCCGCAGCCCGAAGGCCCGAGCAGCGACAACAGTTCGCCGCGTTCGACAGAAAGATCGAGCTGCTCGATCGCGGTGAAATCGCCGTAGCGTTTCGAAATGCCCTGCAAAGTCAGGAAGGCCATGCGCCTTGCTCCTTCATCGAGTCACGTGCACGAGGCGGGCGGGGAATCAGCGTTCGACCGAACGATTCCAGCGCTCCGTCCATTCCGTGCGATGCTGGTTGATGCTCGTCCAGTCCATCGCGGTCAGCTTGGCGATCTGCTCGGGACCGTAAGGCACGCGCGCCGCGATCTCCGGCGTGAGTTTGACCGTCTTGTTGACCGGACCGAGGCCGATGGCTTGCGCCTGCATCGTCTGCACTTCCGGGGTCAGCAGGTATTGCACGAATTGCTGCGACAGTTGCGGCTGCGCGTTTTCGGCTAGCGTGCATGCGGCCACTTGCAACGCGACCGCGCCTTCCTTCGGGTAGATGAACTTGAGCGGAAAGCCCGTGTTTTGCAGGGCCACCGCGCGGCCGCTGCCATACGGCGCCAGGATCACGTCGCCCGATTGCATGTGGCCGTCCATTTCGCCGGGCGTCGGGGCCCACGAAAGCACGTTCGGCGCGACTTGCTTCGTCATCGCGCTGAAGCCGGGATCGATGTTCTTTTCGCCGCCGCCGTTCATGCGCGCGAGCATCACGAGGGTATGCAGGCCATACGTGTTCGTGATCGGCGGCACGCCCAGCTTGCCCTTGATGCGCGCGTCCGACAGCACCTTCCACGAATCGGGCGGCGGCAGGCCCGCCTTCTTGAACGCTTCCTCGTTGTAGCCGATGCCCGTCGCCACCATGCCGACGCCGACCGCCGTCGGACCGAGCTTCGCGAGCGGATAAAGATCGTTCATCACGGGCGCGTCTTCGACCTTCGCGCACAGGCCGAGCTGCATCGCCTGATACATGGGGCCGTCGTCCATCACCGCGACGTTGATTTGCTGATGCCCTTTCTGCGCCTGCAGCTTCGCGAGCGTATCGCTCGAATTGCCCGCGACGTAGACGATCTTCACGTTATGCGCCTTCTCGAACGGCGGTATCACCTTCTGCCGATACAACTGCTCGTTCGAGCCGCCGACGTTCGCCACGTAGAGCGTGGTTTCGGCGTGTGCGAGAAGCGGGGCAGCCAGCGAAAGCGCCGCGATGGCGGTGCGGGCAGGGGCGGAAAGACGGCGATGCAGCGCTCTTTTCATGACGACGATCTCCAGTACCGGGATGTGTGGGGGACTTTGCAGCTTGTCGTTGAGATGCAGTGTCGCGCCGGCGTGTCATATCGTCCAATACGAATAAAATACCTATCCATGCAGGAATGATATGGACCATGGTTGCTCCGATGAGGGAAAACGCGCATGAATCTGAAGCACATCGAGGCCTTTCGCGCGGTGATGGTCTCGGGATCAATGACCGCCGCAGCCAAGGCGCTGTTCACGTCGCAGCCGAACGTGAGCCGGCTGATTTCGCAGCTTGAACGCGATACGGGCCTGCAGCTCTTTCAGCGCAGCGGCGTGCGTCTGATACCGACGAGCGAAGGCACGGCTTTCTTTCGCGAAGTCGAGCGCGCGTTCGTGGGCCTGCAAGGGCTCGCCAATGCTGCCGCGCAAATACGCAATCTGGGCAGCGGGCGTCTGCGCATTGCGGCGATGCCATCCGCGGGCATGACGCTCGTGCCGCACGCGATCAAACGATTCGTCGCGCAGTTTCCGGAAGTCACGGTGTCGCTGCACGTGAATACGTCGGGCACCGTCAATCACTGGACGGCTTCGCAGTTCTGCGATCTTGGCGTCGCGGTCTATGTCAGCGAGGCGTCCGATTGCGAGGTCGAGCAGTTATCGAGTGTCGCAGCCGTCTGTGTGATGCCGGCGTCGCATCGGCTCGCGGCGAAGCGCAGCATCAAGCCAGAAGATCTCGAAGGCGAATCGTTCATATCGCTCTGTCATGGCGACGGCACGCGCGCATTGATGGACGAGGTATTCCAGCGCGCCGGCGTCGAACGCGTGCTCGCGATCGAAGCGCAGTACACCGCCATAAGCTGCGAAATGGTCAGGCATGGCATGGGCGTGACGCTCGCGCATCCGATCGTCGCGCGGGACTTCGCGGGTCCGGAGATTGTCATTCGTCCGTTTCTTCCGGCCACGCTTTTCCCGACATATCTGCTGTTTCCGCCGCATCGGCCGCGCGAGCGGCTTACTTCGGCGTTCGTCGAAATCCTGCGCGAGTTGCATTACGAGTTGCTCGCAGAAGTGGCGCCGCCTCGGCGCGGCGCGCGGGCATCGCGTTGAACCTGGCGCGTGATGTCTCGTGGGCGAATGCGATGCCCGCCATCGACAACATGGCATGCGCACAGTCATCGATTCTGCGCAGATAGCGCGTCCGGGCATTGATCTGGATCAACGCTTGTGCGCGTCATCGCGGGAACACTGGAAGCGTAAGTCACGGCGCATGCCGTTCGCTTGTCATGGTCCAGCGAGGGCTCGCCATCATGGACATCACGTTCTCCACCGCCGCGCCCGTCTATCACGGCGACGAGCCCGCGCTCGTGTTCGGCGCCGTCGCGGGCGGCGAGCGGGTTCAATGCACGATATCGGCGGAAGCCCTGAGGGACCATCTCGGTGCGGCGTCGTCGCGGGAAGACGACTTGCGGCGAGCGTTCGATAACCATCGCGCCGCGATCGAAAGGGCCGCGGAACAACTGCTGACCAGCGTCGCACGCAAGCCGGTGATGCTTCGCAGCGGCTATTTCCGGTTCAGCGAGAACCTTCCGGCGAGCGTTCATACCCATCGACAGATGGATTCAACGGGTCACGACGCGCCGTCGCCACCCGAACCTGCGTTGCCAGAGCAGACGCCTTCCGCGGACCAGCTGCGCGCCGAACGCGATACGCACGGAGCCGGATGATGCATGCGATGCGCTTCGACGGCAGTTCGCCGACGCTCTGCGCCGTCGAGCTGGATGATCCCGTCGCCGGTCCGGGGCAACTGCTGATCGACGTCGCGGCGTGCGGCGTCTGCAGGACCGATCTTCATGTCGTCGATGGCGAACTCGCGCATCCGAAGCGGCCCGTGATACCGGGCCACGAAGTCGTCGGGCGCGTGGCTGCGATCGGCGCGGGCGTGGAGGGCTTCGCGACAGGCGAGCGCGTCGGCGTGCCGTGGCTCGGCCACACATGCGGACGATGCCGCTATTGCACGAGCGGTCGCGAGAATCTGTGCGATGCGCCCGGCTTCACCGGCTATACGCTCGATGGCGGCTATGCCACGCGCATGACCGCCGATAGCCGGTTCTGCCTGCATCTTCCGTCGCGCTACCCGGACTTCGACGCCGCGCCGCTGCTGTGTGCCGGACTCATCGGCTACAGGGCGCTGAAGATGGCGGGCGACGCGAAGCGCATCGGCATTTATGGGTTTGGCGCGGCGGCGCATATCGTCGCGCAGGTCGCGCGGCACGAGGGGCGCACGGTCTATGCGTTCACGCGTCCCGGCGATGCGGCCGCGCAGGCGCTGGCCTTGCAGCTGGGCGCGAGTTGGGCCGGCAGCAGCGGCGAACCACCGCCCGACGAGCTCGATGCGGCGCTGATCTTCGCGCCCGCCGGTGCGCTCGTGCCGGCCGCGCTCGGAGCGGTCGCGAAGGGCGGTGTCGTCGTGTGCGGCGGCATTCATATGAGCGACATTCCCGCGTTCCCGTATGCGCTGTTATGGGGCGAGCGGCGGATCGTGTCCGTGGCGAACCTGACGCGCGCGGACGGCGCGGAGTTCATGGCGCGTGCGGAAGGCATCGTGCTTCGTCTGCGGACACGCGTCTACGCGCTCGACGATGCGAACGACGCGCTCTCCGATCTGCGCGCGGGCCGCGTCTCCGGTGCGGCGGTGTTGCGCATGGACGGTTGATGCTTCGCATCTCATCCGCAATTGACGCCTGTCAACGCCGGGCATTGCGCGAGGCGTATCGTAAATAGCGAAGCCGGCATCGTTTCGATCAACTGACTATTTCTCGCTACCGGAGCCCGTCATGCAAGCACGCGATGTAATGACCTCGACCGTCCTTTCCGTCACGCCCGGCACGACGGTTCATGAGCTGGCGCAATTGCTGGTCAAGCACCGCATCAGCGGCGCGCCGGTCGTCGATGAAGACCGGCACGTGATCGGCATGGTCAGCGAAGGCGACCTGCTTCATCGCAGCGAGACGGACACCGAGAAGCGGCAAGGCAGGCGTTCGTGGTGGCTGGATCTGATCGGCTCCGATGGCGCAGCGGACTACGTGAAGTCGCATGCGCGCACGGTCGGCGAAATCATGAGCCGCGATGTGGTGTGCGTGCAGGAGGATACGTCGCTTGCCGAGATTGCCTCGGTGCTGGAAACGCGGCATATCAAGCGGGTGCCGGTGCTGCGGGAGCACAGGCTCGTCGGCATCGTGAGCCGCTCGAATCTCGTGCAGGCGCTGGCGTCGGCGACGGTGGCGAAGGGCGCGACGGACACCCCGGCAGCCGACAAGGACATTCGCGCGATGCTGATGGGCGAGGTCGCGGGGCGTGGATGGGCGTTTCCGGGGCGCAATATCGTCGTGCAGGATGGCGTCGTGCACTTGTGGGGCGCGGTGTGGTCGACGGATCAAGTCGACGCAATGCGGATCGCGGCCGAGAATATCCCCGGCGTGGAGCGCGTGGAGGATCATACGGTTGCCTATCCGATGATGCCGGGGGTTTGAGCGGATTCGGGCACTCGTTTGCGTCGCGCCACCCCACCATCAACGTCGCGCTCCGCAGCCGCAATCGGCGTAGTCCGGTTAGACAGGCGTTCACCGCGCCTCTACTTCGCCGAACTCCCGATATTCCGTCTAACCACCGCAAAGCTCAGCGCGATGGACCCAGTCGAAGGCCGGTCCTGCGCCGGTGCCTCTTCAACCTGAATGCGCCTGACGCGTGCCGGGGGCTTCGACGGAGTGCGCGCATCGGGCGCACTCACACTCGGCGGAGACTTTTCAGAAGACATATGACGCTACCTCGATCGAAAGTTCAGGTAGCCATTGAACGTTGCGGCGTCCGATTTGTAAAATGAATGATTTGCGGCGTTCAATCACCAAATCGAATGGAAATCAGACTGCTCAGAACCTTTCTCGCGGTCGAGGAACTGCGCCATTTCAGCCGCGCCGCCGACGCCTTGCATATGAGCCAGCCGGCGCTCAGCAAGCAGATCGGCGTGCTCGAGGCGAGCATCGGCGGCAAGCTGTTCGAGCGAGGAAGGCATGGCGCGGAACTCACCTTGTTTGGCGAGCGCTTCCTGCCCGACGCACAGACGCTGGTCCGCGACGCCGACGACGTACTCGCGCGTGCGCGCGACGCGAGCAGTGGCCGGACGGGGCATCTGCGCATCGGCATCTGCCTGTCCGTGCTGACGCTCGTGCCGAAGATCATCGCGGATTTCCGGCGCGCGAATCCGGGCGTGGTCATTACTTTGAGCGATCTGTCGTCGGCCGAGCAGGAGCGGCGGCTTCTCGCGGGCAAGCTGGACGCCGGCTTCCTGCGCTTGCCGGCGGGCGCGGGACTGGCGTCGTTCAAGGTCGTCGATGAAGGCCTCGCACTGGCGATGCCGCCGCACAGCCAGTACAAGCGCCTCCCGTCAGACCTTGCGGTGCTGAACGACATCGGGTTCATCGCGCTGTCGCGCGCACGCGGGCCGGGTCTCGCCGCTCAGATCGACCGGTGGTGCGGCGCGCGGCGCTTCGTGCCGAACATCACGCAGCATGCGGAAGACGTGCAGTCCGTGCTGACGTCGGTCGCGGCGTGCGTCGGCGTCGCGTTTATTCCGTCGCGTGCGCAATATCTGTTGCGCGATGCAACCGTTCTGCCGTTGCCAGGCAGGGACGCGAGATGGCGCGTCGGGCTGGCGTGGGCATCGGCGCGGGAAAATCCGGTGACGGCGCGATTCGTATCGCATGTGCGCGCGGCGCTGTCGCGTGGATGAGGCAAGGCACGTTCTTTGCGCCCGTCATCATCGACCAAGCACCCGCAAGGAGAACCGCGCAATGAACGAGAAAGACACCGAACGCGACGACGCTCAAAGCAACGCGCCCAGCGACAACCCGAAGGCATCGCCTACTTCGAATGCGGAGAAAGACCCCGACGACTGGGTAACGGGCGACGAGCCGATGACCGGCGCACAGGCGTCGTATCTGAAGACGTTATCGGAAGAGGCGAAGGAGCCGTTCGATCCGTCGCTGACGAAGGCGGACGCTTCGCGCAGGATCGAAGAACTGCAGGAAAAGACAGGCCGCGGACAAAAGTCTTGAGCCGGCGATGAACCGCCGCCCGTGACGGCGGCGGCATCGCGAAGACACTCAGAACTTGTAGCCGACCGAGAGGAACGTCACGACCGGATCGAGCTTGATCTTCGATTCGCTCTTGACCGTGCCCACCGCCGATTGCGTCTCCATCGTCGCACGGGTCTTGAGCCACATGTACGACACCGAGAACGCGGCCGACCAGTGCTCGTTGAAGTTGTACGACAGACCGGCGTTGACGACAGGCGCGAACGAACTGCTGAGCTTGACGGTCGTCGGTCCGGTCAGCGCGTTGCCGAACTGGCTCGAATAGAGGAAGGCGCCGCTCGACATCGCGCCGTTCAACTTCTCGCCCGAGAACCACACGTACGATGCGCCCGCGCCCAGGTAAGGGCGGAAGCGGCTTTGCGCGCCGCCGAAGTAATACTTCAGGAGCAGCGTCGGGCTCCATTCGCGCGCCGAGCCGAGCTTGCCGAACGGAGCCAGCGTGCCGGTGCCGTACAGATCGAACTTCGGCGGCACGCCCATCACGCCTTCAGCGGCGATGTGATCGGTGATGAAGTACGTCGCCGTGAGACCGAACGTGTCGGCATCGCTCACGGATGCGCCCGCACCCGGCGCCGTCGTCGTCTGTCCCAACGCGGTGATCTTGAACGGGCCGCTCGATTCCTGCGGTGCGAAATGCATCCACCCGGCGTTCACGACGACACTTCCCGCCGCCTGTGCGTGAGCGCCCGTGACACACAGGGCCGCTGCGGCAGCACACGCAAATTGCTTCTTTTTCATCTCTTGTCCAGATTGGTTCCAGTTTGCCGGGCAGAGCGTATCCACTCCGCACACGACATCGCGTGTACGGATGCGGATAACGCTCTTGATACAGCGGGAAGCCGTCTGCTACAGGCAGCAGTCGAGGCTCATCTTGAAGTACTCATAGCTCATCTCGATGCTGCGCTTCACCGTATGCACCTCGTCGACACCCGGCGCATTGCCGAGCAACGTGGCCACGATTTCCAGCGCTTCCCACGGATGCGCGTCGTCGTAATGCGCATGCAGGCTGAGCCAGCGCATCGCCTTGCGGCGGATCGATACCGGGAAGCTGTTCGCATACGTGTCGCTGCTGCAAACGAGCGTCGCCCATTCGCCGGTCACGCCTTCGATCGCGAAGTTCGTCGCCGCGATGCTGGCCGCGAGCGCGTCCGTGCTACTGCTCTTCCAGCACCAGTGACTAAGCGCATACGCGAGCGTCGGGCCATTGGCCTTCATCAGCGCGCGCTTGCTGACGTCGTGTGCAGCGGCCCAGTCGACCCAGTAATCCGCGTGGTTCTGCTCGACGCGGATATTACGCGTCAGATAACGCCGTGCGAGGTCTTCGCCGCGCGAGTGGCCGTAGCGCACCTTTTGCAGGTTCATCGCCATGTATTGCGGAAACTGCTCGACGACCGGCCATCCGTTGACGAGGAACGCCTCTGCCTGACGCGCTTCCAGCTTCGCCTCGCGCATTGCCGCGAAAATCGGATGCCTGACGACGCCTTGTTTCGCTTCGTTCGTCTCGGCCAAAACGTCGCCAAGCCATGCCGGGTAGCTGGCGATATCCTTCAGATCGCCAACCCGCTGAAAAGTCGGATCCAAAACGTACTCTCCTGTTAGATGTTGATAGGTTCGACGTGCTGCGCCCAGGGTTCGGGACGCCCGACATGGAAGCCTTGTACGAAATCGACGCCCATCTCCCGAAGCGCGCGAAGAATCGCCTCGCTTTCCACGTATTCCGCGATGGTCAGACGGCCCATCGAATGACCGATGTCGTTAATTGCCGCCACCATGTCTCGGTTAACGGCATCTTTAAGCATGTCCTTGATGAATCCGCCGTCGATCTTGATGTAGTCGACCGGCAAGTGCTTCAGATAGCCGAACGACGACATGCCCGCGCCGAAGTCGTCGAGCGCGAACTTGCAGCCGCGTTTTTTCAGTTCGCGGATGAAGCGCGCGGCGGCGGCGAGATTGGCGACAGCGGTGGTTTCGGTGACTTCGAAGCAGATCGACGATGGCGCGACACCGCTGACCGCGAACTGCTCGTTCAGGAACTGGAGGAAGCGTTCGTCGCCGATGGATGCGCCCGAGAGGTTGATCGCGTATTCCATCCGTTCTCTTTGCGGCATCTGCGATAGCGTGGAAAACACCGCGCGCACGACCCACCGGTCGATGGCCGACATCAGGCCATAACGCTCCGCTGCCGGCATGAAAAGCCCCGGCGGCACGATATCGCCGCGTTCGCCCACCATGCGCAGGAGAATTTCCGCATGGCGCGGGTATGCGATGCCGCTGGGATCGCCCGCCTCCAGATCGGTCGCGCGAATCTCCTGCATGTAGAGGCAGAAGCGGTCGTTGGCGAGCGCGTCCTTGATGCGTCCGCACCACGACATTTCGCTCGCGTGGCGCGTGAGTTCCTTGTCGCCGGGCACCGCGAGATGCACGCGATCGCGGCCGCGCTCCTTCGCGAGATAGCACGCGATATCGCCATAACGCATGGCGGTCTCGACATCGAGTCCGCTTTGCCGAAGATCGACCACGCCGATGCTCACGCTCGTCGACAGGCGATGCGTCTCCCACGACCATTCGAACGCGGCGACGTCCTTTCGCAGGCGCTCGGCGATCTGCATCGCGGTCTGCTTGTCGCAGTTGCAGAGCAGCGCGCCGAACTCGTCGCCGCCGAGACGGCCGAGCACGTCGTCTTCGCGCAGACATTCTTCGATGAACAACGCGACTTCGCGCAGCATGGCGTCGCCAGCGGCGTGACCGTAGGTATCGTTGACGACCTTGAACTGGTCGAGGTCCAGCATCATCAGCATTTGCGCGCGATGCGACGGATCGATGTCCGATTCGCGATCGAGCGCGTTGCTGAGACGCCGCTCGAATTCGGTGCGGTTGAGCAGGCCCGTCAGGCCATCGTGCGTCGCCTGCCAGGCGAGGTTCGACACGTACTCGCGCTCGCGCGTCATGTTCCGCAGGAGGAGCACGACGCCCGTCAGCACATCCGACTGATCGCGCACGACGGACGTGATGGCCTGCACGACGATATCCACGCCCATCGCGTTCGTCAGAATCAGGTCGCCGCTGACGTCTTCGGGCTCCGCTTCCTTCAGCGCCTCGTCGATCACGTCGACGGGCCGGCGGTCCCATTCGCGCGCCACCGTCACGAGCGCGCCGAGCGGCCGGTTCACGCACGCCGCCGCTTCCCGGCAGAAGAGCTTTTCCGCAGCCGGATTGATGAACTCGACAAGTCCGGACGGACCGACCGAAATCACCGCCTCGCCGATCGAGCCGAGCGTCGCCTTGGCGCGCGCTTCGCTTCGGCGCAGCGCGTTCTCCGTCGCGAGCCGCGCGGTGATGAAGCGCCGCGCGTACCAACCGGACAGGCAGACAAGCAGCACGGCGATCACGACGTTGACCGTGAACAGCAGCATTGCGGTTTGGCGGAACGCGGAGCCGAGCACGTCGGCGAAGGCGCGCGAGATCGGGGCGATCGCGCCGTTGATGTTCCAGACTTCGTCGGTGAGATGGTCGACGTCGGCGCGCCCGGCGTCCCCGCGTTTCATGGCGGCGCGCAACTGGCGGCCCGCATCGGCGAGTTGGTCGACGAGCAGGTCGCCGGCCGTCCAGTACGCCACGGCTTCCTGAAAATAGCTTGCGCGGCGGAACGTGCGATAGACCCAGATGACCGCGCCGACATCGGCCGGAAACACGCCGCTCGCCAGCAGGGCGGCGCGCGCTTCGGGCACATCGGGATCGGGGCGGTCGAGCGCGAGACGGGCGCGTTTGAGATTCTGCGGATAGGCGATCGCGCTCTGGTATTCCGAGAACGCTTGTTCATCGCCGGTCTGTGCGTAGCGGACGAGATAGAACACTGCGTCCTTTTGCCCCTTCGACCAGGTACTTTCCCCGCCGATATAAGCACGCACCGACGACATGATCGCCAGGCTCGTAGCCGCCATCGCCAATAGGGAGATGACGACTGCCAGGAATGGCCAGATTGTGTTGAACAACTGCCGATTCGTCGTTTTAGAGGCAACGCGCATGTTTTCCTTTCTTATTCGCTCTTAAACGACGGAACGATGCGACTGCAAAGCCAGGGTCGGGGAAGAGGTATCGACGGCTAAAGCCGGATAAGCCTCCTTCCACCGATAACGGCAGTTGCAGCGGCGACTGAAGGCGTTGCCTGCGCGGGCAAACGTTTGGCGCGTTGAATCTTAATTATCGGAATGGGAGGCCGATAATGTTCTGCGAGGGAAAAAATGCAAGGCGGGAAAAGGTGAGTGTCGACGTTACCGAACGGCACGTCGAAGGCACAGCGCGGGCGATTTAGCCTCGCGCGTCGATCCAGTCCTCCGCCCATCGCTGCGAATAAGCAATGGCGTCGGCTTCTTTCGAGAAGTAGTCGAGCGAATAAAACTGATAGGCCGGGTCGCCGCAATTTGTGTCGGCGCGCTCGAGCAGCAAGTTAGCGGAAAAGCCGTTGTCGCCGAGACGATGTGCGAAGGGATGCACCGCATAACCGCGGTAATGTTGATTTGATGTCATTTTAATTTTGTAGGTAAATGCCTTCCGTCAAAGTACGGAAAGTCTTGAAATGCCGCGCCTGAGAGACGCTTGGGGGAATGGGCCTGAGAACGTCTTGGCCGGAGGAACGCGGAGGGGAGTAAAGCGGACCAGCAAGAAATCGGGAGCCGATTATTCAGCTCCCGATGTGCAGCAAACTTACACCGGCTTGATGTTCGAAGCTTGCATGCCCTTCGGGCCGCGCTTCGTTTCGAAGCTCACCTTCTGGCCTTCTGCGAGCGTCTTGAAGCCGTCCGCGCGAATTTCCGAGAAGTGGGCGAAAAGATCGTCGCCGCCGTTATCCGGCGTGATGAAGCCAAAACCCTTGGTGTCGTTGAACCATTTAACCGTACCGGTATCCATGAGAATCCTGAAATGAATAAGTGTGATCGCTCAGTGAGCAGGGCGAAGCAGCAAGGAGGGAGTGGACAACGAATACCGGGGGGAATCGGACTATTGATGAACAGCAATCGACTTCTTGAACTTCACAGTGGATTATGCCGAACTCTATCGGACCGGTCAACAATTTTTTGAATAAGCTCGCGTTCAGCGGCCCGCACGTGACGAACCGCTGAACGCTGCCGCGATTAGAGCGGCGTCTTCTTCACCGGAGGAACGTCGGCGGTGCCTTCAACGCCGGTGGTCCGCTCCACTTCCACTTCGGTGCCGCGCACGGTGTCCGTGATGGTTTCCGTGCGGTTCGACGCTTCCTTGCCGACGACCACTTCCTCGACGACGCGTGCCGTCTTCGCCACGACCGGCTGCTCCGCTGTTTCGCGGATCTCGACGAAGCCTTCCTTCAGATCGGCGGCCGTCGCGGGACGGTCGACAGCACGGCGCTCGATGCTCGCGTGTTCTTCACGAAGGTTCACCGACTCGCTGACGGGCGTTTCGGTCACACGCGAGTAGACACGCACGCCGCCGGTCTGCACTTCGCGCTTGCCGACTTCGAGCGACTCCTGAACCACCGGGAACGCCTTGCGTTCAGCGGCGATTTCGTCGGCGGTATAGGCGGGGGCGCTGCTGTCGTAGGCGGTATAGCCGGTGTTGCGCCATTGGGCGACGCGCGCGTCGATATCGATTGCGCCCGCTGCATAGAGCGCATCGCGCACGCGCTCGCTATCCGACTCGTTCACGATATCGACGGCCAGCAACGCGCCGCCGCGGCGAACCGCTTCCTGATAGTGACCGATCTCTTCCGGCCGGTCGTTATCGCCGAACAGGTTCTTGAAGAAGTGCTCGATACGCGACATCGCGCCTTCGTGATAGCCGGTGTCGGACGTGCCGGCGGTGACATTGCGCGTGGTCAGATCGGCGTCAGTCGTGCTCGTCGCGTCCTGCGCGTGCACGCTCATGTCCGATCTGGAGAAGCCTTCCGCTTCGAGGCGGGCTTGGGCAACTTCCGCATCCTGGATGGTGTTGAATACACCGATGATGGTCTGAGTCATTGCATGATCTCCTTAACAATAAAGGCGTACGCAGGCCGAAGTTGAAGCGCGTGCACAGAAAGCGCAACGCGCGTTCCCGCTTGGATCATTCGGCCGTCTGATCGGGCTTCCATTCGCCGTCCGGGCCTTCGCGCCGCTCGACGATCAACTCTTCCGAGTTCAACAGAACCTGCTGCACGACGTCCTGCTGGGTATGTATCGTCCGGATATGCACCTCTTCTTTCAAACTGAGTTGCATGCGAACTACCGGCACGTATTCGTAGACAGGAACGATGAGCGTGTCACCTTCGCGCCGCGGCTCCGCTCGTTCGTCGACAGCTTGGTTCACGGGCACGCGCGTGACTTCTACTTGCTCGGTGGCAAGCCGCATCGACACGGGCTGCATCTCTTCGTGCACGACTTTGCGCACGCGCACGGAGCCGGTCTCGGTCGTACGCACGCCGACGGCGAGTTCTTCCTGCACCGCCGCGAGTCGAACTTCGTCGGAGGAATCCGTCGATGGGGTGACGTGACTGGGCGTTTCGTCCGGGTTCATCGGGTTCTCCGTTGCTTGAGTGTGGGTAACGTCGACGCTCACGCGCGTCCGCCGGCTTGCAAAGGACGGTTGCGCGCGGCTGCGGCGTCGCGCGTGGTCGCCGATCCGCCGCCTTCTTCGAACGGCGGCTGATGCCTGAATCCGGCGTTGCCCGAGACAATGGCGATGATCGCGCCGACGATCAGCGCCGCGAACGAGAACCAGCTTGCGCGAGCGACGTTGCGAGCGGCCGTGTCGGCGGCCTGACGCGCGTTCTGCTCGGCTTCGGGACTCGATGCGGCGGACGCCGCCGACGCCAGCGCCGCCTGTACTTGCTGTTTGGCGGAATCGATCATCTGGTTTGCGCCGCCTGATTGATTCGCGGCCGTCGCGCCGACCTGCGCGCTGGTCGCGGCGATGCTGCCAGCCGTGCTGACCGCGCCGGTAATGAGCGACGTCATTCCATAGACGATGAGAAGCGTCATCACGGCCCATGCGAGCAGGCCATGCAGCCATCCGAGCACGGGCGCGCAACGTCCCGCGTAGTAAGACCCGACGAAAACAGCGAGGACCGTAGTGATGATCACCCATACGCCGGAGCCGAAACCGAAGCCGTGCAGCGCATCGGGCCTGGACATCGGAGAGAGCAACGATGCCCCGATCGCCGTGCCGAGCACGCTCATGATGAGGTAGACGACCATCGACAGGATGACGCCCGCGATGATGGAGCCCCACGACAGCCGTGGCAGGCCGTCGCGCGTAGTGAGAAGTTTCATGATGTCCCCCTGACAGGTCACACCTTCCGCATGGCCGCACTTGGCGCTTACACGTCCGGTGATCCACTTTCCGCAAGGGTTGTGCCGCAAACGCGGGACGCGATGCACGTCCCGTCGACGCTCGAAGGGGCGAGCGCCATGGCGAAATTACAAGCCCCTTAAATTACTATGGATGCCGTAGTAAATCGGTGACTAAACCGGAATCATTCCCGCGCAAAGCCAAGCGGCCGATTCCGCAGTGAGCAATGAATTAACGAGGAATGACCGGCTGAGACGCGCTCGACGCGCGCAGTCTCAGCCATGCGCCACGGCACGATGCCGGGCGGCTACGCTCCGCTGTTGTCGCTCAACGCGCTTTCGAGTTGTTCGAGCGTATAGGGCTTGCGCAACGCCTGCCACGAGAAGTCCCGCACGTCTTCCTGCAGGACGTTTTCCCCCGACGCGAATATCACGCGCACGTCCGGGAAGCGTTGAATCCATCGTCGCGCCAGTTCGATGCCCGTCATGTCGGGCAGGTTGATATCGGTGAGAAGGACATCGAATGGGCCTTGCGCCATGGCGTCGAGCGCCGCTTGCGCGTTGCCCGCGCCGACCACCTGATGACCCAGCATGCCGATGAGTTCGCCGACCGCTTCGCGCGTCGCGCCGTCGTCTTCGACGACGAGCACGCGTTTCGCACCCGCCGGGGCGGATTCCGCCGATGGTTTATCAGCAGGCGCGGCGACGACCAGTTCACCCGGTGAGCCCAGCATTTGCCGCAATTTGAAGGCGAGGTCTTCTCGGCTGTAGGGCTTGCTCAACAGTTCGACGCCGGGGTCGAGGCGCCCGCCATGCACGATCGCGTTCTGCGTATAACCCGATGTGAACAGCACGCGCACATGCGGCTGCATCGTGACCGCACGACGCGCCATCTCCGGGCTCTTCAACGTGCCGGGCATCACGACGTCGGTGAAGATGAGATCGACGTGCACGCCGCTGCTCAACACGACGAGCGCCTGATCGGCGTTGTCAGCTTTCAGCACGTGATAGCCCAGCTCGGAGAGCATTTCGATGACCGTCGCCTGCACCTTCTGATCGTCCTCGACGACGAGTACGGTCTCCGTGCCGCCCGTGACCGGTGCGTTGCGCCATCTGACGGGCTCCGCCGCCTCGACGGACGATCGCGGCAGATACACGCGCACCGTGGTTCCGTGCCCGACTTCACTATAGATGCGGATATGCCCGCCGCTTTGCTTGACGAAGCCATACGCCATGCTCAATCCGAGGCCGGTGCCTTCGCCTTCGGGCTTCGTCGTGAAGAACGGATCGAACGCGCGCTCCACCACTTCCGGCGGCATGCCGATGCCCGTATCGGTCACGCCGAGCATCACGTACTGGCCGGGCGGCACGTCGGACAAGCTGCGCACGTAGCGGTCATCGAGCATGGCGTTGGCCAGTTCGAGCGTGAGCTTGCCGCCCTCGGGCATCGCGTCGCGCGCGTTGATGGCGAGATTCAGCAGCACGTTCTCCAACTGATGCAGATCGACGAACGCGTTCCACAGCCCGCCCGATACGACCGTCTCGACCTCGATGGTTTCGCCGAGCGCCCGGCGCAGCAGGTCGTCCATGCCGCGCACCATCGCCGCCAGATTCACCGATACCGGCCGCAACGCCTGGCGACGGCCGAACGCGAGCAACTGCGAGGCGAGCTTGGCCCCGCGCTCCACGGCGTCGATCGCGCTGCTCACGCGGTCCATGCTCCAGCTGTCGTGAAGACAGCGCGTGCGCAGCAGTTCGAGATTGCCGCGCAGCACCTGGAGGACGTTATTGAAGTCGTGCGCGACGCCGCCCGTCAGCTTGCCGATGGCCTCCATCTTTTGCGCCTGCAACAGCGCAGCGCGCGTTTCCTCGAGTAGCTGGTCCGCCTCGCGCCGCTCGGTGACGTCGCGCGTGATCTTCGCGAAGCCGATCAGCGTGCCTTTCTCGTCGCGGATCGCGTCGACGATCACGTGCGCCCAGAAGCGCGTGCCATTGCGCCGCAAACGCCAGCCTTCGGACTCGAAGCGTCCCTCGCGGGCGGCGGTGTCCAGTGCGCGTTGCGGCATCCCGGCGGCGGCGTCTTCCGGCGAATAGAAGCGGGAGAAGTGCGCGCCGATGATCTCGTCGGCGGTATAGCCCTTGATGCGCCGCGCCCCGCTGTTCCAGTTGGTCACGAGGCCCTCGGGCGAGAGCATGAAGATCGAATAGTCGGTCACGCCCTCCACGAGCAGCCTGAAGCGCCGCTCGCTTTCGATGACCGCATCGTGCGCCTTGCGCTTGTCGCTCTCGTCGCGGACGACCTTCACGAAGCCGAGCAGGGAGCCGTCGTGATCGACGAGCGACGTCGTCAGCACGCTTGCCCAGAAGACGGAGCCGTCCTTGCGCTTGCGCCAGCCCTCGGTTTCGAAGCTCCGGTGCTCGCGCGCCTCGCGCAGTTCTATTTCGACGATGCCGTGCTCGCGGGCCTCGTCGGGAAAGAAGATCGAGTAGTGGCGCCCGACGATTTCGTCGGGCGCATAGCCATAAATGGCGCTACCGCCGGGGTTCCATGTGGAAACGAAGCCTTCCGGCGACAGGCAGAAGGCTGCAAGGTTCGTCGTCGATTCGACCCAGATGCGCGCCCAGTCTTGAAGGGCGTGATCGTCGTTCGGATTCTCGCTCTTGCGCATGGCAATTGTCATCGGTTCTTGTACTCGTTGACCCTTCACGCGGCAATTCGCAAAGCATGGACGGGGAGTTGTCGTAACCGGACATTCTAGCGGCTTGTACCCTTCTTCGTGCGAGCGTGCCGCTGGGTCATCGCGCGGCGATGTGCGCGAGCGCGCGTTGGCGGCAAGAAGGAGCCGCGCTAGGCAAGGTGCGGTGCAGCAATTTAGCTCTAAGCCGGACCGCGATCACAGTTCCGGCATGCGCAGGTCGGCCTCGACGATTTCCTTGCCGCGCGCTTGCGCCGCGTTTTTTGCGTCGTCCTTGAGCGTGAACGGGCCGATCTCTTCGGCGCCGTCGAAGGGATAAAGGAGGCGTCCGTCGGTCAGGCGGACGACCTTCAGTGTGCCGACGAACGCGCCGCTGACATGCGGCCGATAAGACGCGTAGATCGCGTAGTCATCGTCTGTGAGGCCGGGTTTGGCCGACACGTTCTTCTTCCAGGGAAACAGGACAAGTTTCGCGCGACGCGAGACCGGTTCTTTCATGGCGATCACATCCCTCGGGGGAAACGGCGCAAAGTTTCAGCACGTAGCGTGCCGAACCTCTCCGCCGCCGATCGCACGATAGAACCGGTCATGGCGATTCCTGCGTTAGTTTTTGAGATCGTCGGGAACCTTGCCGCCGTTCTCCGCGAGCTTCTTCATGACTTCCTTGTGCAGCCAGATGTTCATCGAAGCCGAGTCGTCCGTGTTGCCGGTGTAGTGCAGCTCAATGGCGAGCTCCTTGCGCGCCTGAAGACTGCTGTCGAGGTCGAGCAGCTTCATTAGATCGACGATCGACGTGCGCCAGTTGAGGTTCGCGCCGTTCTGCTGCTGTTTCTGAACAAGGATCGCTTCGACGTCGACTTCGGGCATCGGCGTGACGGGAGGACGCGCCGGTTCGGTGCCGGACGTTGCCGGCGCAGCCGATGGATTGGCCTGCGTCGCCGCCGCCGCGCCGCCTGCCGCGTTCGATGCCGCCGGCGGCGTGGCCGCACCGGATGTCGTCGCGGCCGGATGGTCATGCGGGAAAATCTTGTTCAGGATGGTCGAGAAAATGCTCATTGTGTTCCCTCTGTGATTGAAGCAGCGCGAAGTCCGCGCATTGCAGGTGATGGAAAGACCGTCACTCTTCCTGGCCAACCGCTTTCGATACGGCCGCGGGGCTGTCGTACTCCTGCTCCGGCAGCGCATCGAGCGCGTTGGTCACTTCCTCGCTCGCGCCGTTGCTGCGCGCGGTGTCGAGGAGCGTCTGTTTGTCCGCGGGATAGTCGATTCCCTTGAGCGCCTTTTGCATCTCGATGAACATGTTGTTCGAGCCGCTGGACTCGTCTTTGGCCATCGCGTTTCTCCTTGAGATGATGATTCGAACGGCGCCCGCGCGATGCCGCTCCGCTTACTGGCTCGCGCCGGCGGGTGCGTCGCTGGCGGCGGTCGCAGGGAAGCTCGTTGCCGCGGGCGCCGATGCCATGGGCGCCGATGCCGCGGACGTGTCGCTTGCCGCGCCGCCTGCGCCCGCGCTATCCGAGCCGCGCTTGCAGCCGGCAGTGAGCGACATCGCCGCGACGACTGCACCGAGTACTGCGATGCGGGTGATGGAATTCATGCGCATTTGTCCTTCCTCCGTTATGGCTTTGGACTGCGTTTGGATGCTCACGACGCGTCGCGCCGGTCCCGGAACGGGACGTCCATGAGCGTCGTCTGCACTGAGGTGCCGCTTTCCCACGCGTTCGCACCCGGCACGATGTCGGGCACGGGTATGTCGTAACGCTTGCGCCTGCGGTCTTCCCACGAGACGCCGAGACGCGCATCGCGCGCAGCGAGCATCGACTCATCGAGCTGGCCGTCCTGCGTGAAGCCCATCATCAGTTGCGGCGGGCCATACGGAAAGTCGTCGCGGTCGATCTGCCACGTGTGGAAGGTCTTTCCGTACGTGGAAACGAGATCGTTGAAATACGCGCGCTCCGCCATCTCCGGGATGCCCGGCGCAACGAGAGTGCCCGACTTCACCTCGTAATGATGGCTATGCCACAGGCGCTTCTCTTCCTCGGGCAGCTGCCGGAAGCGCTCTTCCGAAATGATGTATTCGATGCCGATGAGCCGCGCATCCGGCCGGTTCGAATCGAAGATCACGCATTGATGCAGGTCATGTTTCAGATGAATGCAGAAGTGGTGCGCTTCGACCTGACGGCCCATGTCGTCCGCATACATATGGAAGCCGTTGAGCCAGGTGCTCATCGCCGCGAGCGGATACTTCGGCTGCATCACGCCCGATGCCAGATCGAGCAGACGATGCTTCGCCGAGTGACCTTCGCCCGTGCGAGCGAGCGCGCTCACGCGGCGGCCGATCAACAGCCCCGCAGCCGCCGCAAGGCCCGCCACCATGCCCGCGGCAAGCGGCATCAATGAGTCGGATTCGTTCGACAGCACACGCCGGTTCGTCATCCATGCCTCCCTTTCATCAAGCATTCGCTTCGTCAGTCGGGCAGCAATAAGTGTTCCGCCGGGGCGCTCGCGGGCTCTGGATTGCGCGGCACTGCGATTGCTTTGACCATCAGCGTGCGGATTTCCAGACCTCATGGCGCCGCATCCCGTCCTTCCACCTACGTCATCAGGAGCGAATCATGAGCACGTCACCCCAGAACGGCAAACCGGACGCATCGCAGAACGCCGACGACGAAGCGCAAACCGGCAGCGACGAAACCTTCACGACCGATGTCTCCGAGACCGATGACGAAGGCACGACCGTGCGCGAGGCCGAGGTGAGGGCGGACGATCTGTCGGAAGTGAAGCCGGCCGACGGCGACAAGTCCTGAACGCGCGCGAGCGGCTTTCATGCGCGTTCACCACCTCAACTGCATATCGAGTTGTCCGCTCGGCGGCAAGCTGTTCGACGGCCGCACGCCGAGCCTGTTGCGCCGCGGCGAACTCACGTGCCACTGTCTGCTCGTCGAAACGAACGATGGCCTCGTGCTCGTCGATACAGGCTTCGGCCTTCGAGACGTCGCGAATCCGCGGAGCCGTCTGAGCACGTTCTTTCTTTTCATGCTGAAGCCGGACTTCCGCGAGGAAATGACGGCGGTGCGGCAGATCGAGCGCCTGGGCTTCAAGGCGAGCGATGTGCGCCACATCCTGATGAGTCACCTCGACTTCGATCACGCAGGCGGTCTCGACGACTTTCCGCACGCGACCGTTCATATGCTGGAGATCGAGCGCGACTATGCGCTCGCGCAGAAGACGTGGCTCGACCGGCAGCGCTTTCGCCCGCAGCAATGGTCGACGCGCGGCAACTGGACGGTGCATCGCGGAGGCGGCGAGAAGTGGCGCGGCTTGGACTCGGTCCGTCCGCTGCCCGGTTTCGCCGACGACATCGCGCTCGTGCCGCTGCCTGGCCATACGTTCGGGCACGCGGGCATCGCGGTGCGCAAGGACGGCGCCGGATGGCTGCTGCTCGCTGCCGACGCCTACTTCTTCCATACCGAGATGGATTGGGACCGCCCGCGTTGCACGCCGGGCCTCGCGTTCTATCAATGGATGATGGAGAAGGATCGCGCGGCGCGTTTGCAGAATCAGGCGCGTTTGCGCGAGCTATGCCGAAGCGCGGGCTCCGGGTTGACCGTCTTTTGCAGTCACGATCCGTTCGAATTCGAAAAGCTCGCAGGCCGTTCGCCGGGCATTCCTGCCGAGCAGTTGCTGGTCTGCTGAACGCACGGCCTTCTTCATAACGATATGAATCCTCGTTGGTTAGCGGACGAACGTCCGCTCACTAGAATGATGCGCCTGCGCTCTGTGGCGACGCTGGCGATCGCTAATCTGGAAGCTAACGCAATCAATTCGGATTCCATATGAAGCAAGGGCGGCGCGAGGCCATGCGCAAGCTTTCGGCTGGCGCGGCCGGCATGGTCGCCTAAAGCGCGGCAGTCGCTGTCGGCGGACGAAATCCATGCCGTGAGCGAGTGTGTGCGGTCTCTGAACCACATCGTTCGTGAAGATGCCGAACCGCGGTGGCTTCCTCGCGGACCTGCGACCAAGTGCTTTGAAGCGGGCGCTTACAGAGAATCCTTGATTGTTCGCGATTCCCCGCCAGTCAATTCGCTTTGAGCCGCTTTATCCGAACGATCGACCTGTCTACATTTGCGCTTAGCAGATCGGTTCATCCGATGAACCGCCGCAAACAATCTTTGAAAGGAAACGATGATGAGCAAGCTCGCAGGGAAGGTCGCCGTCGTGACGGGAGCATCGAAGGGTATTGGCGCTGCAATCGCCAGAAAGCTCGCAGCGGAAGGCGCTTCGGTCGTGGTGAATTATTCGAGCAGCAAGGCCGGCGCAGATGCGGTCGTGGCCGACATCACCGCAGCGAAGGGACGCGCGATCGCTGTCGGCGGTGATGTGTCGAAAGCGGCGGATGCGCAAGGCATCGTGAATGCCGCCGTGGAGACGTATGGCCGGCTCGATATCGTCGTGAACAACTCGGGCATCTACGAGTTCTCGACGATCGAAGAAATCACCGAAGAGCACTTCCACAAGCAGTTCAATGTGAACGTGCTCGGCGTGTTGCTCGTGACGCAAGCCGCCGCGAAGCATCTCGGCGAAGGCGCGAGCATCATCAACGTGAGTTCGGTCGTAAGCCGTATCACGCCGCCCGCCAGCGCCGTGTATAGCGGCACCAAAGGCGCGGTCGACGCGATCACCGGCGCGCTGGCCCGCGAACTCGGTCCGAAGAAGATCCGCGTGAACTCGATCAACCCCGGCATGGTCGTGACCGAAGGCACGAACACGGCGGGCATCATCGGTTCGGAGATGGATACCGCGATCGTCGGCCAGACGCCGCTAGGCCGCCTGGGTCAGCCGGACGACATCGCATCCGTCGCGGTGTTCCTCGCATCGGACGATGCACGCTGGCTGACCGGCGAAAGCATCATCGCGAGCGGCGGGCTGCGCTGATCGCAAAGACATGCCCGGCCGTCGAAACGCCGGGCAGGCGTTCACGAACGCCAGGCCTCGCCATCCGGATACACATGCCGGTCGAGCGAGGCCGCTTTCATTTCGATGCTATAGCCCGGCTGTTGCGGCGGCATGTACCGGCCGTTGCGGATCACGACGGGATCGACGAAATGCTCGTGCAGATGATCGACGTATTCGAGCACGCGATTGTCGAGCGATCCGGATACGCAGATGTAATCGAACAGCGAGATGTGCTGCACGTACTCGCATAGCCCGACACCGCCCGCGTGCGGACACACCGGCACGCCGAACTTGGCGGCCATCAGCAGCACGATGAGCACTTCGTTCAGCCCGCCGAGACGGCAACTGTCGATCTGACAGAAGTCGATGGCTTCGGCCTGCAACAACTGCTTGAACATCACGCGGTTCTGGCAATGCTCGCCCGTGGCGACGCCGATCGAACCGAGCCTCCGACGTATTGCGGCATGGCCGAGGACATCGTCGGGACTCGTGGGTTCTTCGATCCACCAGGGATCGAACTCCGCGAGACGCCGCATGTTGGCGACGGCTTCATCGACGTCCCATACCTGGTTCGCATCCATCATCAGCTTCGCATCCGGGCCGATCTCTTCGCGAAGAATGCGCGCACGCCGCACGTCTTCTTCCAGATTGCCGCCGACCTTCTGCTTGAAATGCGTCCAGCCCTGCGCGACGCCTTCGCGTGCGAGCCGGCGAATCTTGTCGTCGTCGTAGCCGAGCCATCCCGCCGATGTCGTGTAAGCCGGATAACCGCGATCCAGCATTTCCTTCTCGCGCTCGCCGCGCGTCTTCACATGACGATTCAGTATCGCGATGGCCTCATACGGCGTGATCGCATCGGTCACGTAGCGGAAGTCCAGACACCGCACGAGTTGTTCCGGCGTCATGTCGGCGAGCAGCTTCCACACCGGCTTGCCTTCCGCCTTCGCCCACAAGTCCCACACCGCGTTGACGACTGCCGCGGTCGCAAGATGAATCGCGCCCTTGTCCGGGCCGATCCAGCGCAACTGACTGTCCGATGTGAACGCGCGCCAGAACGCGCCCATGTTCGCGGTGATGTCCTCGAGCGTCTTGCCGACGATGAGCGGCGTCAGCGCATGGACGGCCGCGACGCATATCTCGTTGCCGCGTCCGATGGTGAAGGTGAGGCCGTGTCCCGTCAGCCCGGATGAAGAATCCGTTTCGAGCGTGACGTAGGTGGCGGAATAGTCCGGCGCGGCGTTCATGGCGTCCGAGCCATCGAGCGAGCGCGACGTGGGAAAGCGAATGTCCCGAACGGACAGTTTGGTGATCGTGGTCATCAGGGCGCCCTCCGGGGCGATGGCGATCGACTTCGGTCTGCGGGAAAACACCAATGAGTTTCGATGACGTCATAAGCGTTTAACGACGACTAGGCATTTGCACGCGTTGACAACATCGAATCTGCTTTCTAGCATGCTAGCATCTTCATCGGAAATCAAGCGCCCTGTGAGTACTTCGTCCGATACGAACACTATGAGTACTCCGTATGACGCACTGCACAAGATCGACGGCGGCGCGCAGCGGGGCAGCCTGACCGACGCGGTCGAGGAAGCCTTGCGCGAAGCCATCGTCACGCTGGCGCTGGAACCGGGAATGATGATCGACAAGATCGCGGTCTGCGAGCGCATGGGCGTCTCGCGTTTTCCAGTTTCGGCGGCGCTGGCGCGGCTCGAACACGCGGGTCTCGTCGAAGTCTTGCCGCAGCGCGGCACGCGGGTGAAGCCCATCGCGCTGCGCGACATTCATCAGCATTTGTTTATCCGTAGTGCGCTGGAAGTCGAAACGGTGCGCGGCGTGGCGCTTCATCTCGCGCCCGCCACGCTCGATTCACTGAGCAGCAATCTGGAGCAGCAACGCGCGGCGGTCGCGAATGATCAGCGCCTCGCGTTTCACGCGCTGGACCTCGCATTTCACGAGATTCTTCTCGATGCTATCGCGTTGCCGCGTGTAAAGGAAATCGTCGCGGTATCGCGCAACGCGCTGGATCGTGCGCGGCAGATTCTCGCCAGTCCGGAGCGGCTCGTTCATACGCTCGCGGAACACGAACGCATCTTCGAAGCGATACGAAACGGCGAAGCCGATGCCGCCGCCAAGGCGATGCACGACCATCTCGATCAGGTGGTGGCGGAACTGCATCGCTCTGCCGCAAAGAGGCCGGACCTCTTCGAGCAATAGCAATAGCAAAAGCAAAAGCAATAACAGCAGTGGCAGTGGCAGGTGGATGTTCAGCGGTATCGACGCACAGTATCGAACCTCTTGAAACAGGACTCCATGACTCCGCTCATTTCCGTCAGCAAGCTCAGCAAAAGTTTTCCAGGCGTGCGCGCACTGCATGAAGTTCAGTTCGAACTCATGCCGGGCGAAGTCCATGCGCTCATGGGCGAGAACGGCGCGGGCAAGTCCACGCTGATGAAGATTCTCGCCGGCGTGTACAGCCGCGATTCAGGCGAAATGTCCGTCGACGGCAAGCCCGTCGAATTCACCAGTCCGCGTGAGGCGCAGGCGCTCGGCATCGGCATCATTCATCAGGAACTGCATCTGATGAATCATCTGACCGTCGCGCAGAACATCTTCATCGGCCGCGAGCCGCGCAAGCTGATGGGCCTCCTCCTCGACGAGGACAAGCTCAATCGCGCGGCGCACGACATCCTCGCGCGCATGCACGTCAATCTCGACCCGCGTACGGTGGTCGACACGCTCACGGTCGCGAGCCAGCAGATGGTGGAAATCGCGAAGGCGTTGTCGTTCGATTCGCGCGTGCTCATCATGGACGAGCCGACTTCCGCGCTCAACGATGCCGAGATTGCCGAACTCTTTCGCATCATCCGGCAACTGAAGGAGCGCGGCGTCGGCATCGTCTATATCTCGCACAAGATGGACGAGCTCGAACAGATATCGGATCGCGTGACCGTGCTGCGCGACGGCGAATATGTCGCCACCGTCGGCACGCGCGAGACGAGCGTGGAGACGATCATCGGCATGATGGTGGGCCGCACGCTGACCGATCTGACGTCCTTCCTCGGCGGTTCCGAACAGGGCGATGTCGCGCTCGACGTCAGGCATCTCAACGCGGGACCGCTCGTGCGCGACGTGAGCTTCACGCTTCGCAAGGGCGAGATCCTGGGCTTCGCCGGTCTCATGGGCGCGGGCCGCACCGAGGTGGCGCGCGCGGTGTTCGGGGCCGATCCGATCGAGTCCGGCGAAATCTACGTGAAGGGCGCGAAGGCCAGCATCAGAAGGCCGAGCGATGCGGTGACGCGCGGCATCGGCTATCTGTCGGAGGATCGCAAGCGCTTCGGCCTCGCGACGGGCATGGATGTCGAATCGAACATCGTCATGTCGGACCTCGGCAAATTCCTTTGGGCGGGCATGTTCCTGCGGCGCGGGCGTATACGCAAGTCGGCGTCGCACTTCATCAAGCTGCTGGCGATCAGAACGCCGTCGCCCACGCAACCGGTGCGGCTGCTCTCGGGCGGCAACCAGCAGAAGATCGTCATCGCCAAATGGCTCGAACGCGATTGCGACGTGCTGTTCTTCGACGAACCCACTCGCGGCATCGATGTCGGCGCGAAGAGCGAAATCTATCGGCTGCTGCGCTCGCTCGCGGCACAAGGCAAGGCGATCGTGATGATCTCCTCCGAACTGCCGGAGATTCTGCGCATGAGTGACCGTATCGTCGTGATGTGCGAAGGGCGCATCACCGGCGAACTTTCCGCTAGCGAAGCGACGCAAGAGCGCATCATGCAGCTCGCGACGCGTCGTCCCACCCTGCAAGCGGCATGAGCCGCGAGGACCGACCATGAACCAGCCATCGCAGCCTTCCCAGCCATCCGAAAGCGCCGCGCTTGCAGGCGAGCGACGCGCGGGCGGCCTGCGCGGCCGCCTCTTCACGCCGACCGCGCTGCAAAAGCTGCTCGCCTTCGCGAGCCTGATCCTGCTGCTCGTGTTCTTCAGCTTCGCTTCGCCCGCGTTCATGCAGACGGACAACATCCTCGGCATCCTGCAGGCGACGGCGGTCAACGGCGTGCTCGCCATTGCGTCGACCTTCGTGATCATCACGGGGGGCATCGACTTGTCTGTGGGTACGCTGATGACCTTCACCGCCGTCATATGCGGCGTGTTTCTCACGTACTGGCATCTGCCGATGTGGCTCGGCATCGTCGCGGCCATCGCAACGGGCGCGCTGTGCGGCACCATCTCCGGCACGCTGACCGCGAAGATGAAGATACCGCCCTTCATCGCGACGCTCGGCATGATGATGTTGCTGAAGGGATTGTCGCTCGTCGTGTCGACGAACAAGCCGATCTACTTCACCGACACTGAAAACTTCTACATGATTTCGCAGGACTCGCTGATCGGCTATTTCTTCCCGAGCGTGCCGATTCCGAATGCGGTGCTGATTCTCTTCGTCATCGCGATTGCGAGTTCCATCACGCTGAATCGCACGGCGCTCGGCCGCTATACGTTCGCGCTCGGCAGCAACGAGGAAGCGGTGCGGCTCTCGGGCGTGAACGTGGACCGCTGGAAGATCGCGATCTATGGCCTCGGCGGCGCGATCTGCGGCGTCGCGGGCCTTTTGATCGCGTCGCGGCTCAACTCGGCGCAGCCGGCGCTCGGTCAAGGCTACGAGCTGGACGCGATCGCGGCGGTCGTGATCGGCGGCACGTCGCTGAGCGGCGGCGCGGGGACGATTCTCGGCACCATCATCGGCGCGTTCATCATGAGCGTGCTGACCAATGGATTGCGCATCATGTCGGTGGCGCAGGAATGGCAGATCGTCGTGACCGGCCTCATCATCATTCTCGCCGTGTATGCGGACATCCTGCGGCGCAGGAAGCGCTGAGAACTGCGCGAAGATCATCTGGTAAGAAGCGATACAAACCCTAGGAGGAGACGCAACATGTTCAAAAGAAGAATCATCGGTGTCCTGATTGGTGTATCCGCACTCGCGACCGCAACGGGCGCCGCGCATGCGGACGAGCCGTATGTGCCGCTCATTTCCAAAGGCTTCCAGCATCAGTTCTGGCAGGCGGTGAAGTCCGGCGCCGAGCAGGCGGCGAAGGAACAGAAGATCCGCATCAGCTTCGAAGGCCCTGAAACCGAAGCGATGGTCGACAAGCAGATCGACATGCTGTCCGCCGCGCTCGCGAAGAAGCCGCAAGCGATCGGCATCGCCGCGCTCGACAGCAAAGCCGCGATTCCGCTGCTCAAGCGCGCGCAGAACAACAAGATTCCGATCATCGCGTTCGACTCGGGCGTCGATGGCGACGTTCCGCTCACGACGTGCGCCACCGACAATCTCGCCGCCGCCGCGCTCGCCGCCGACAAGATGGCCGACGCCATCGGCAATGCGGGCGAAGTCGGCGTGATCGTGCACGACCAGACGAGCCGCACGGGCATCGATCGTCGCGATGGCTTCCTGAATCAGATGAAGTCGAAGCATCCGAACATCAAGATCGTATCGGTGCAGTACGGCGCCGGCGACCATCTGAAGTCGGCCGAGATCGCCAAGGCGATGATCCAGGGCAATCCCAACATCAAGGGCATCTTCGGTGCGAACGAAGGGTCGGCTGCGGGCGCGGCGATCGGCGTGAAGGAGTCGGGCAAGAAGCTCGTGCTGATCGGCTACGACTCGGGCAAGGAACAGAAGGCGGACATCACCAACGGCCTGATGTTGGGCGCGATCACGCAGAACCCGATCGGCATCGGTAAATGCGTCGTGGATTCGGCAGCCAAGGCGCTGAAGGGCGAGAAGCTGCCGAAGAAGGTCGATACCGGCTTCTACTGGTACGACAAGAGCAACATGAACGACCCGAAGATCGCAGCCGTGCTTTACGACTGATCGGGGGTGGCCGGGTGAAGTAAACACCCCAATTGACTTTCTCCATGCGCCGCGACGACGATGTGTCACGCCGATGCCGCAGCAGGCCGCGAGCGGGGCGTCGGGTGACAACCGTCGACATAGCGAAGCAAACTACATGGAGGAAGGGGACATGCCAGAAGCACTCGGCCGCTCTTTAGCACATCGTGGTGTCATCGTCGCCGCACCGCTCGCCGCGCTCGCGCTCGCCGCGTGTCACGGCGGGGACGACGACGGTCCGCCATCGCCCTCGCCGACGCCTTTGACCTGCGCGCAACTGGCGGGCATGGCGGTGCCGGCGAGCGCCATCGGCCTGCAGACGACGGGCGCGACCGTCACGGCGGCAACGACCGTCGCGGCATCGGGGACGGGCGTCACGGCGACGCCCGAATACTGTCAGGTCGACGGCACCATCGCGCCGGTCGATCAGACTGCGCCGAAGATTACTTTCCGCGTCGCCATGCCGACGCAGTGGAACAGCAAGGTCGTGATGTTCGGCGGCGGCGGATACGACGGCACCGTGCCATCCGTGACCGGTAACGTTCCCGCCGGCCCGACCACGCAGCCTGCGCCGCTTGCGCGCGGCTATGCGGTGTTCAGCAGCGATTCGGGTCATAAGGCCGGCGCGCTCGGCAGTCGCGATGGCTCGTTCGGCACGAACGACGAAGCCGTCGCCAACTTCTCCGGCGACGCGCTGAAGAAGACGCGCGATACCGCCGTCTATCTCCTGTCGAAACGCTATGCGGTGGACAAGCCGAAGCGCGCGTACTTCGCGGGCGGATCGTCGGGTGGACGCGAGGCGCTCGCGGTCGTGCAGCGCTGGCCGCAGGACTGGGACGGCATCATCGCGCTCTATCCGGCGTGGAATGCGGCTACGCTCGATCTGCAGTTTGGCCGCATCACGCGGGCGCTCGCGCAGCCGGGCGCGTATCCGAGCCAGCTGAAGCGCAAGGCGCTGCTCGATTCAGCCACGGCCACCTGCGATGCACTCGACGGCGTCGCCGACGGGCTCATCAGCAACATTCCCGCGTGCAATGCGACCTTCGATCCGTCGACGGCCTTGCTCAACGGCGCACCGCTGCGCTGTCCGGGCGGCGCGGATACGGGTCTGTCCTGTCTCTCGGATGCGCAGATCAACGCGCTCAAGGTGTACGCAACGCCGATCACGTTCGCGTATCCGCTCGCGAGCGGCGAGACGCAGTATCCCGGCTTCAACGTGTGGGGCGCGGATCTGGGCGTCGTGAACACGGCGCCGGCGCAGGCGACCGTCACCGCGCTGGCGCTCAACCTGCTGCAGCCGACGAACCCGATGCCGGCGACCGCGCCTTACTTCAGCGTCTTCTGGGACCAGTGGATTCGCTACTTCGTGGCGCGCGATCCGAACGTCAATTCGCTCAACGTCGATCCGCAGAACCCGGGCGCCTATCAGGCGCGCATCAGTGCGCTGACCGCCGAGCAGGACGTGAACAAGACGGACCTGTCCGCGTTCAACAAGAAGGGCGGCAAGATCCTGATGGCCCACGGCATGTCCGATGCCCTCGTCAGCACACAATCGACCGAGCAGTATTACGTGCGGCTGCAGCAGACGATGGGTGCATCGACGGTTGCGAACTTCGTGCGCTACTACGAGATTCCCGGCTACGGGCATTCGATCAGCACGATCTTCAACGCATCGTGGGACTCGTTGACGACACTGGAAAACTGGGTCGAACGCGGCACGACGCCGCCTGCGCAGACCGTTGCGGATACGGCGGGCGTGCCGGGCCGTACGCGGCCGCTGTGCGAGTATCCGACGTTCCCGCGCTATAACGGTTCGGGCAATGTGAACGTGGCGTCCAGCTTTACATGCGCTTCGCAGTGAGTTCGCAGTGAACTGAGCGATGCATCGATGCCACGGCTACGCGAGAAGCCGTGGCATCGCCGTTGTTATCGGCTGGCGGCCCAGAGCAGCGTCAATCCGGACGACAGCATCAGCGCATCGACGACGAGCCTGAACGCATTCGCCGACATCCTCGCGACGATGCCGCGCGCACAGAACGTCCCCGCCATGATGGATGCGCCGGTGATGAGCCCTTGCAAGACGACGCTCGACGGCAGCGCGCCCAATCCACGGAACGTGGCGACCTTCGCGCCGTACACGGCCAATGAGCCGGCCGCTTCGGTCGCGAGAAAGGCGCCTTTCACGAGACCATAGTTCATGAACACGGGCACCGTGATCGGCCCGGTCGATACGACGATGCCCGTCAGGAAGCCGACCAGCGCGCCAATGAGCGAGAGCTGAAAGAGCGAGAAGCGAATGGACCGGCGGGCGAGCCATCGCCGCGTGGGAATCATGGCCACGAAGAACAGGCCGAGCGCGAGATCGACCGTGCGCGACGGCAGCGCCAGCAGCGTGCGAACGCCCAGCATCGCGCCGGGGACCGCGGTCACGCCATACGCGAAGCACGCCTTCCAGTCGATCTCCCGCCACCACGAAAGCACCTTGCCGAGATTGCCGAGTATCGACGCAATCGCCATGATCGGCACCGCCTGTTGCGGTCCATGGAGAATGACGAGCACGGGCATGAGCATCATCGACGAACCGGTGCCGATGATGCCGCTCAACACGCCGGCCATCAGCCCGACCGTGAGAACCATCAGATAAGCCATGCGAGCCTCATAAGCCGAGACACACCGCGCCCGCCGCGACGATCAGACATGCGAACCAGCGCTTCGCGTTGACCGTCTCGCGCAGAAACACCCTGCCGATGAGCGCGGCGAACACGACACTCGTTTCCCGCAACGCCGATACCGCGCCCATCGCGCCCGCTTGCATCGCCCATATGACGATGCCGTACGCGGCGATCGACACGAGCCCGCCCGCCAGCGACGACCCGATGGCCAGGGGCGCGGTGCGGATCGGCGTCCACAGTGCGGGAAGCCCGCGCATCGTCACGAAGAGCAGCGGCATCAGCCAGTAGAAGAGGAACATCCACGCGGTGTAGGCGAGCGCCTGTCCGTTCGATGCCCGCACGCCGATGCCGTCGATGACCGTATAGATCGCGATGGTCACGCCGGTGGTCAACGCGGCGAGCGCGCTCGATCGCGACACATGCCGCCCCTGCAACGCCAGCGCCAGGATTCCGCCGGAAATCAGCGCGATGCCGAAAGCATGCAGCGGCCCGATGGCCTCGTGCGCGAAGAGCGCCGCGCCGAGCGTGACGAGCAGCGGCGACGAGCCGCGCGCGATAGGGTATGCCTGCGCGAGATCGCCTCGCCGATACGAGCGCACGAGGCTCACGTTATAGACGATATGCACGAGCCCCGAGGCGACGATGCAGGGCCACGCGGCAGCCGCGGGCAAGGGCAACGCGATGACCGCCACCGACGATACCGCCGCAATCGCGATGCTCATCCATGTCATCGAGAGGAAGCGGTCGCGATTGCCGTGCAGCATCGCGTTCCAGCTTGCGTGAAGCAGCGCGGCGAACAGCACGACACCGCCTGTGTAGCTGAACATGCAGGTTCCTCTGAACGTTCAAGATATGCGCAAGAATATCTATCTTGTGAACGCCACACAAACCAGATAAATTGGCCCGATGCGTGAGTTTTTCTATTGCGAATGAAAAGAGACCTGCCTTCACTGAATGCGTTGCGTGCTTTCGAGGCGGCGGGCCGGCTCGGCAGCTTCAAGGATGCAGCGGCGGAACTGCACGTCACGCAGGGCGCGGTGAGTCAGCAAGTGCGTCTGCTGGAGGCATGGCTCGGCGCATCGTTGTTCGAGCGAAAGAACCGGCGCGTCGTGCTGACGGGCGCGGCCGAAGCATATCTTGCGGAAATCGGGCCGTTGTTCGAGCAACTCGCACAGGCGACGGCGAGGTACGGCGTTCCCAAAGCCGTGCCCCGGACGCTATCCGTGAACGCACTCGCGACATTCGCGTTGCGCTGGCTGGTGCCGAGGCTCGCCCAATTTCGCGCGGCGCATCCGGACATCGACGTGAAGGTCGATACATCGAACGAGCCGCTGGAAGCTTTGAAAGAAGGCTACGACGTCGTTATCCGCGGCGGCCCCGATACGTTCTACGGCTATTCGATGCGCCCGTTCCTCGCGGAAGAACGGCTGCCCGTATGCAGTCCCGCGCTCATGGAACGCATGCCGCTGCGCACGCCCGATGACTTGCATCGTCACACGCTGCTCCATACGTCGAGCCTGCCGCGGCTGTGGCCCGACTGGCTGACGAAGGCGAAGATTCCCGCGCTGCGGCCAGCGGCGGTCGTGACCTTCGATCACTTCTATCTGACGCTGCAAGGCGCGATCGACGGGATAGGCGTCGCGATGGGACCGACCGCGCTCGTCGCGGACGATCTCGCGGCTGGCCGGCTCGTGATGCCGTTCGCAGGTCCGCGCCTGCCATCGCGGAGCTATTGCACGTACATAGCGGAGAACCGGCCTGCCGACGAAGTGGTGAAGCTGTTCTGCGCGTGGCTCGAAAGCGAAGGACAACGTGCCTGACGCACGCTCAGACTTCCTCTTTGCGCTCGAGCGTGATCACGTGCGATGTCTTCGAGCCATTGAGCTGTTGCTCGTACTCCGTTTCGCCCATGACGACGCGATAACCCTCCTTCGGCAGGATCGAAGGCGCATTCCCGGTTGGCCGGCTGTCGATGCCGCCCAGCCCCGCCGCCGGCGCGGGCACGTTGTTGTCGAGCGTCGCGTTCGACGAAATGACGTTGTCATGCCATTCCGACACGTCGCGGCGCGCTTCGATGGATTTTGCATCGGCATCGACGGTGTCGTCGGTGGATTCCATGCCATCCGAATCGACCGAACGGATACGGCCCTTCGCGCGCAGAACCGGATCGCCCGAATCGCGTGCGGCGGACTGATCGGCGGACTCGTTGAACGAAGGAAGCGGCGAGCTGTCGTCGGACGCTCCGGGTTCAGCCGAACCGGCATGCTTCGTCTTGCCGAACTCTTCGGCCTGCTTGGCGGCGTCAGGGCCAGAGGTGCCGGTGGCGGGCGTTTTGACCGGGCTTTTCGCCGCCATGTCGTTCTGTTGTGCCTGTGACGGGTTTCCTTCTGCGTTCTGCATTGCGTCCTCACTGTTGTTCATGGATTCGTCGATTGAGCACGTCGATGCATGCAGCGTGCCCGACAGTAAAGCGAGCGGCACGGCTTATGCTGCGTTGTCGCGCATCTTTCCTATTCCGCGCGGAGGCACGTCATGGAAATCAAGTACCGGTCATGCACGATCCATACATCGGCGAGCATCGACGATGGAAGCATTGTCGGCAACGCGCGCATCTATCTGCCAACCGCGAACGACGGCGACGCGATGGAATCGCACGACATGGAGTTTCGCCTGTCCTTCGTCGACGAGAACGAAGCGATGGCCTTCGCGAAAGAAAGCGCGATCGCGTGGATCGACGAGCACGAGGCGCTGGCGCTGTGAGCCGGAAGCCGACGAAAGCGAACACTATCAAGCTGGCGATATCCGGCGCGCTGCTGGCGCTCGCGGGCAGCGTCCACGCGGCGGGCGGCGGCCTCGGCTGCGGCGGCGGGGGCTGCCCGGGCGGCGGGTCCGGCGGACAGGGCGCGGGGCTGCCCTCGGGTGCGAGCGGGAAGGCCGGGGCTGCGGCAGGATCATCCACAGACGGACCGCGCATCCACGCCGCGCCGAACGGACAACCGGACGGGACCGTATCGACGGGCGGCGCGGGCAGCGGCACGAGCCGCGATACGGGCGGCACGGGCGTGCCAGGCGCGCAAAGCGGCAAGCCGTCGCCCGCCACGAAGCACGACGCGGGCGGCTCGCAGGGCTGGTAAGCGTTGCAATTACGCGTGTCGTAAGCACGCGTTCTTCATATCGACAGGTTTTTCAGCACGTCCTTGCACCACTGTCCGAACGAGCCTTCGAACGGCTTGACGACCAGGCCGCCATCGCGTCCGAGGTGCGGAAACGCGCGGCGTGCGCGAACCAGTTGCGTACGCTCGTCGGCGAGATCGACGTAATGCAGCACGCGTTGCCGGCCATCGGCGGGCGCTTCCGCGAACTGCCGAAGCAGAAGCCGCAGCAGCGCATCTTCTTCGGGAAACCCGTAACCCACCAGCACCACGACGCGCGATTCCTGCAGCAAGCGCACCGCCTTCGGAAACAGTGCCTGAAAATAGGGCTGATCGTAGTCTTGCGCGCGTGACGGCAGCATGATTTGCGGCGGATGACGGCGCACGGCTTCGTCATCACGCTCGCGATAATCGATTTGCAAGCCTTCGTGCGTCATGACCAGATCGAAGCCGCCATTGACCTTCAATAGATTGCCCGACGGTCGCAAGTGCCCCGCGATCAACGCATCTTCTCCGCACCACGAAACGGGCGTAATGCCGCGATAAAGCCTGCGCGACGCATGCCGCTCCTGCGGATTCGCGCTATCGACGAGTGCTTCGATCACGAAGTCATAGTTGGTCGTGACGAAGCTCACTTGCAGCGCGCGTTCTGGTCCATGCGCCGCGTTCGCGCAAGACGGATGCATCAGCACCGAGAAAAGCGAGAGGATCGCGTCTTTCTCCGGCGAGCCGGTGGTATCCAGCCGGAAGCGGCCATCCAGCATTTTCGGCGGCGGCGCAGTATCGTTGAATTTGCGATACACGATGTAGCGCAGCTCGCGCTCGATCGCATCGAGACAGGAGTCGTCGACGAAGCGGTTGCGTATCGGCGGATACTTTCTCAACATGCCCACCTGATACACGATGTCGAGAAACAGCTCGCGATCCAGCGTCGTGCGTTCGGCAGGAAAGCCGATCATCGTGAGGAATTCGGCAAGAATGGGCGACCACGCCGTCCAGTCGTCATGGGCGAGATTGAAGAGCGCCGCGCCGGTCGGATAGCGCGGGTCCCATGAGTTCGAGAAGCCCGCGCCCAGCACGAACGTGATGGTGGTCGCGGCAGACCGCTGCTTCCTGCACAGCTCCGAGAACGCCTTGCCGAACCACGCGGCCGAGTCCAGCTCCATGCTCGATTCCTCCTTGCCGGACAATCGAGCAATGGACATACCGAATCACGGGGGCGCGTGTTTCATGCTTGCGGCGGTTGGCCGTTGGATGCGCTCAGGCCCCCGTCGACAGGCAGATTCACGCCCGTCACGAAGCGCGCATCGTCGCTGGCGAGAAAGGCAATGACCGCGGCGATGTCGTCCGGCTGGGCGGCGCGGCCGAGTGGAATGCGCTCGCGAAACTTCGCCATGAGCGGCTCGTCGTCGAGCATGTCTTGCGTGAGATCGCTCGCGGTCAGGCTCGGACAGACGGCGTTCACGCGCACGCCGTCGCGGCCGTGATCCATCGCGAGCGCGCGCGTGAAGTTGGTCACCGCGCCCTTGGCCGCGTTGTAGAAACTCATGCCCCAGTCGCCGCCCAGCCCCGACACCGACGACACATTGACGATCGCTCCCTTAGCCGCGATGAGGTGACGGATGGCCGCGCGGCTGCAATAGAAGACGCCGTCGAGATCGGTCGACATGATCGCGCGCCAGTTTTCGAGCGATGCTTCATCGATGCGTCCCGTCGGCGCGACGCCCGCGTTGTTCACGAGCACGTCGATGCGCCCGAAGCGCGCGACGCTCGCTTCGATCAATTGCTCCGCGTCGTCATAGCGGGAGACATCGCAAACGTGAACCAGCGTGCGCGCGGCATCGAGGTCGCGTGCGACGCGTTCGAGTTTCTCTTGCGTGCGTCCGGCCAGCACGACGTTCGCGCCTTCCGCAGCGAACCGGCGCGCCGCGCCTTCGCCGATGCCGGAGCCAGCGCCCGTCACGATGACCACTTTGGATGTGAAACGTAAGGTGTCCATGTGCTTGTCCAGTGTTTGTCAGGACATGTGCGTTTGCATGTTTCGTTCCACCGAAAAGCGGCATACGTACCGGTCTGTTACCGGTCACAATCGAATTGCATCGCGCAAGGGCAATCGCTATACTGCCTCGGCGGTACGTTGGCCTGACCACTCTCATTGGCCTGACCGCAATGCAACTGAAGGCAGTCCCGAAGGCAACTGTTTGAAAGCAAGGCGTCGGCGTCCTCGCTGATGCGCTCCAAAGAGGCATGCTCATGACGATGTCGTTTCAGGCTTTCCGCTCCGGCGTTCGCATCGAGCGCGCACATACTGCTTCGCCCATTACGTCATTCTTTCAGCGCGCTTCGTATCGCTCGCACTGACACAGCACGCGCCTAGCCACGCGCGCTGCACGCATTGAACCGACAAAAACACGCAGCACGATAATAAGGAGACTCGGATGTCCCGCTCAGCAAAACAGGCGGCGATGGCCTTCGCCGCAGCGTCATGCATGATCGCCGGCGCGGCGCATGCACAGGTCGCCACCGGCGATACGTCGCAGAAGAAGATTGCGTTGTCGAACAGCTTCGCGGGCAATGCGTGGCGTCAGTCGATGCTGAAGAGCTGGAACGGCGTGTCGCAACAGGCCGTTGCCGACAAGAAGATCGCGGCCGCGCCCGCCTTCACCACCGCGGAAAACCAGGTCACCGAGCAGGCGCAACAGGTGCAGAACCTGATCTTGCAGGGCTATAACGCAATCGTTATCGACGCCGTCTCGCCGACCGCGCTCAACGGCACGATCAAGAAGGCGTGCGCGGCGGGCGTCGTGGTCGTGTCCTTCGATGGCATCGTCGATGAGCCTTGCGCGTATCGCGTGAACTTCGACTTCAAGGGCTGGGCGGCGCAGGGCGTCGACTATCTCGCGCAACGTCTGAACGGCAAGGGCAATATCCTCGAAGTGCGGGGCGTCGCGGGCATTTCCGTCGATAACCTCATGCATGAAGGCGTGCTCGAAGCAATGAAGAAGTACCCCGGCATGAAGCTCGTCGGATCGGTGAATGGCGACTGGACGCAATCGGTCGCGCAGAAAGCCGTTGCGGGCATCCTGCCGACGCTGCCGCAAGTCGATGGCGTCGCGACCGAAGGCGAGATGTCGTTCGGCATTGCGCAGGCGTTCAAGGCGGCGAATCGCCCGGCACCGCCGATGATCATCGGCAGCACGTATCCCGAGCTCAACTGGTGGAACGAGCAGACGAAGAACGGCTATCAGTCGCGCTCGCTGTCGAATCCGCCGGGTGCGGTGACGTTCGCGTTCTGGGTCGCGCAGCAAGTGCTCGCGGGCAAGAATATCCCGAAGGACGTGACCATCAACGTGCCATTGCTGGAGATAACGCAGCAGGAGTTGCCGGCGAAGCTCGCGGCGACCCCGCCGGGCGGCATCAGCGACGTCACCTATACGCTGCCGCAGACGGTCGCGCTGCTCGACAAGAAAAAATAGTCAGAATAACTGAGCATTTCAATCTAACGCCACGCATGGAGCATGTGAATGGGCGGAGCAGGAGACACGATTGCCGGCGATGACGCGTTGATTCGCTTCGAAGGCATCGGCAAGACGTTCGGGCGCGTGCGCGCGCTCGACGGTATCGACTTCGCGTTCATGCGAGGCGAATGCGTCGGCATTGCGGGGCACAACGGCGCGGGCAAATCGACGCTGATGGCCGTGCTGGCCGGCGTGCATGCGCCGACGCAGGGACGCATCGAAGTCGATGGCCGGGACGCGCCGCATTACGACGCCAACGCCGCACGCGAAGCCGGCGTGCGCTGCGTGTTTCAGGAGTTGTCGCTGTGCGCGAACCTGACGGTCGCGGAGAACATGTGCATCGTCCATCCGCAACTGCATGGCCGTGGATGGCGGCGCACGGCTACGCGGCTCATGCGCGAGAAGCTCGAAGAAATCTTTCCGGGCAACGGCTTGAAGGGCAACGAACTCGTCTCGGATCTCACGCTCACGCAGCAGCAGATGGTGGAGATCGCGCGAGGCTTCACCGTCAACGATACCCCCGTGCGTCTCGTAATTCTCGACGAGCCGACCTCATCGCTCGATGCCCATACCGCCGAGCAGTTGCTCGCGTTCGTGAGCAAGGCGGCGCAGGGCGGCATCACGTGCCTGCTCATCACGCACATGCTCGGCGAGATCGAGCGCGTGGCCGACCGCGTGATGGTGATGCGCGATGGCGGCATCGTCAGCGTGTTGCCGCGTGCGCAGTCGAGCCGCGCATCGATCATTCAGGCGATGGGGCAGCATCTCGAAGCGGACAAGACGCCGGGCGCGACGCAATCGCAAGCCGCGCGCAGCACCGAGCGGCACTTCAGGTGGAACGTGGGCGTCAAGCGTCACACGCCGATAGAAGCGGCGCGTGGTGAAGTCGTCGGCTTCGCGGGACTCGCGGGCCAGGGACAAACCGAAGCGTTGCTTGCGATCTATGAAGCCGCGTCGCGCCGTGGGCCGGGCCGCGCGAAAGTGGCTTTCGTAGCGGGGGATCGCGGCCGCGACGGCGTCTTTCCGATCTGGTCCATCGCGCAGAATCTCGATGTGCGCTGGCTCGCGGGCGGGGCGACACGCAGGCGCGGTCTCGTCGATCTCGCGGCGGCGCGGGCCGTCGTCGAAGCGTGGCGCCTGAAGATCGGCATACGCGGCGCGGCGATGAGCGCGGGCATTCTGTCGCTATCGGGCGGTAACCAGCAGAAGGTGCTGTTCGCGCGGGCGCTCGCATCGGATGCCGATCTCATCCTGATGGACGATCCCACGCGCGGCGTCGACGTCGGCACGAAGCGGGACATCTATCAACTCGTTCACGATGAATCCGCGAAGGGCCGCACCTTCATCTGGTACACCACCGAAAACGAAGAACTGTCGCATTGCGACCGCACTTACGTGTTCCGCTCGGCCGCCGTCACGCGCGTGCTCCATGCCGACGAATGCACGGAAGAAGCGTTGCTCGCGGCGAGTTTCGAGGAGCAGGCAGCATGACTCTCGCCTTCACGCAAGCCCGTTTGCGCGCGATGCTTCCCGCCATATCGCTCGTCGCGGTGCTGATACCGATCCTCGTCATGCAGCCCGCGGTGATGAGCTACTTCGGGTCGAGCCTGCTGTTGAATCTCGCCGTGCCGATCGTGCTCGCGACGCTCGCGCAACTTGCAATCATCACCGTCAACGATCTCGATCTTTCCATCGGGCCGTTCGTGAGTCTTGTCGCATGCATCGGCGCGACGCTGCTCGTGAAGACGCCGTGGCTCGGCGCGCTCGCGCTCGCCGGCTGCGTGCTGGCTTATGCGGCCGTGGGCGCGCTGATCGAGTTGCGGCAGATACCGTCGATCGTCGTGACGCTTGGACTTTCCTTCGTGTGGAGCGGGCTTGCCATCGTGCTGTTGCCATCGCCGGGCGGCACGAGCCCCACATGGCTCGGCGCGGCGATGAACTATCAGACGCCGTTCATCGCGGCGCCCATCGTGTGGTCGGTGTTGATCGCGATCATCGGTCATTTGCTGCTGATGCGCTCCTCGGCGGGCGTGCGCGTGCGTGGCGCGGGCGGCAATCCGCGCGCGATGCGCCGCTTCGGCTGGTCGCTCGTGCGCAGCAAGGCGACGTTATATGGCGTCGCGGGCGTATTCGGCGTGTTGTCGGGCCTGTCGCTGCTGGGCCTCACGACCTCCGCCGACGCGAACCTCGCGTTGCGTTACACGTTGCTGTCCATCGCGGCCGTGATTCTCGGCGGCGGCGAATTCGTGGGCGGGCGCGTCTCCGTGATCGGCGCGGTGCTCGGCGCGATTACGCTGACGCTCGCCGCATCATTCCTCGCATTCCTTAATATTTCGTCGGACTGGCAGGTCGGTATGCAGGGTGCGATCCTGATCGTGGTTTTGTCGTTGCGCGTGCTGCTGCAACGCGGAGAGCGCCGATGAACACCATCGCAGACAACAATGGAAGCGCGTGGTCGCGCATCAAGGCCATTCAGGCGCCGTGGGCGTGGTCCTTCGTCGGCGCGGTGCTCGTGTGGTTCGCCATCGTCGCGATTTTCGGCTTCGGCATCGCGAGCAATGTCGCGCAAACGGCGCTGACGTACGGCGTGTTCATGGTGCTGGTCGGGCTCGGGCAGATGCTCGTCATCACCTCGGGCGTGGGCAATATCGACTTGTCGGTGCCATCGACGATTGCGCTCGCCGGCGTCGTCGGCATGCACGTGATGGGCGGCGTGAACGGGAACATCGTGGTCGGCGTAGCGGCGGCGCTCGGCGTGGGCATCGCGATCGGGCTCGCGAATTACGCGCTCATTCGCATGCTGCGCATTCCGCCGATCATCGCGACGCTGTCATCGAGCTTCATCATCCAGTCGATCGCCATTACGCAAGGCAGGCAGCTTCCGCCGCCGCCGCCCGGGCTCGGCGCGTTCGCCACCGGGCGCTTTCTCGACGTGCCGTATATCGCGCTGGTGGCGCTGGCGTTGTCGATTGCGCTGGCTGTGCTGCTGCATCGCGCGGTGTATGGGCGCAGGCTTTCGGCAATCGGACAGAACGCGCGGGCCGCGTGGCTCGCGGGCGTGGACGTTCATCGCACGCGCTGCCTCGCCTATGTGATGTCGTCGATGATCGCGTCGCTGACGGCGCTACTGATCGCGGCGACATCGGGCGGGGCGTCGCTCGATATGGGCGTCGAGTACATGCTGATTTCGATTGCCGTAGTCGTGATCGGCGGCACGCTGGTTGCCGGCGGCAAGGCGACGATAGCCGGCGTGTGGGGCGCATCGATGTTCCTGTTTCTGACCAACGCCGTCCTCAACGCGGTCGGTGCGGATGCGGGCGTGCGTTCGATCGTCTATGGCGTGCTCATTATCGCGGTGACGGTGGCGGCGGGCGGCAAGGCGGCGCGTTGAAGACGCGTTGAAGACGCGTTGAATCAACTCATAACAAGGGCAAGGAGACATGAAATTCCAAGACTACGAAGTGCATGATCCGCGCTTTCGGCTGCTGCTTCAGCCCAACGCATTCCTCGAGAAGCTGACCGGCGATTGCCTGTGGGCCGAAGGCCCCGTTTATTTTCCGGCGACGGACTTGCTCATCTGGAGCGACATTCCGAACAACCGCATGCTGCGCTGGGCGCCGGGGATGGGCGTCGGCGTGTATCGCGCGCCATCGAATTTCAGCAACGGCAACACGCGCGATCGCGAGGGACGTCTCGTGAGTTGCGAGCACGGCGCGCGGCGCGTGACGCGCACGGAGCACGACGGCAGCATGACGGTGATCGCATCGCACTTCGACGGGAAGAAGCTCAATTCGCCGAACGATGTGATCGTCGATTCGGAAGGCGCGATCTGGTTCACTGATCCGGACTACGGAATAATCAGCGACTACGAGGGATATCGCGCAGAGAGCGAGATCGGCCGATGCAACGTGTATCGCGTCGCGCCCGGCGAAACGCAAGTGCGCCTCGTCTGCGATGACTTCGTGAAGCCCAACGGCCTCGCGTTCTCGCCGGATGAATCGAAGCTCTATATCGCGGATTCCGCTGCCTCGCACGATGACGATGCGCCGCGTCACATTCGCGTCTTCGATGTCGAGAAGGATGGCGCGTTGCGCAATGGCCGCGTGTTCGTCGAGATGCAAAGCGGCGTGCCGGACGGCTTGCGCACCGACGAGCAAGGCAACGTGTGGACGAGCGCGGAAGACGGCGTGCACTGTTATGCGCCGGATGGCGCGCTGCTCGGCAAGATACTCATTCCCGAAGTCGTCGCGAACCTGACGTTTGGCGGGCTGCGGCGCAACCGGCTGTTCATCACCGCGACTTCATCGGTGTATGCGGTTCATGTGGGCGTGCGCGGCGCGGCGCGCTGATCGATAAAACAAGGAGACGGAGAGTGCAGATGCTCAAGATGATGGCGGCGGCATGCGTGGCGCTGGCGAGCGTGTCGGCGATGGCCCAGGTCGCGAACGGCGATACGTCGTCGATGAAGATCGCGTTGTCGAACAACTACGCGGGCAATAGCTGGCGTCAGCAGATGCTCAAGAGCTGGTCCAATGTCGCCGATGCCGCGGTGAAGCAGAAGATCGTGGCGTCCGCGCCGAGCTTCACGACCGCGGAGAGCCAGGCGACGGAGCAGGTTCAGCAGATACAGAACCTTATTTTGCAGGGCTACAAGGCGATTGCCGTCGACGCCGTGTCGCCGACCGCGCTCAATGGCGTGATCAAGCAGGCGTGCGGTGCGGGCGTGACGGTCGTATCGTTCGATGGCATCGCGACCGAGCCGTGCGCGTATCGCATCGCCGTGGACTTCCAGGGCATGGGCCGGATGCAGGTGGATTATCTGGCGAAGCGTCTCAATGGCAAGGGCAACCTGCTCGAGATTCGCGGGCTGGCGGGCGTGTCGGTGGATGACGAGATCCATCAGGGCATCGTCGATCAGATCAAGAAGTATCCGGGGTTGAAGATCGTCGGTTCGGTGCATGGCGACTGGACGCAGACCGTCGCGCAGAAACAGGTCGCGGGCATTTTGCCGACGCTGCCGAAGATCGATGGCGTCGTCACGCAGGGCGGCGATGGGTTCGGCGCGGCGCAGGCGATCAAGGCGGCGGGGCGGCCGACGCCGATCATCATTCTCGGCAATCGTCAGGAGGAGCTTGCGTGGTGGGCGGAACAGCGCAAGAGCGGCTATGAAACGATGTCGGTGACGATTCCGCCGGGGGCATCGTCGTTCGCGTTTTGGGTGACGCAGCAGGTGCTGGCGGGCAAGAAGGTGCCGCACGATATCCGGATGCCGGTGCTCGAAGTGAAGCCCGAGGAACTGGATGCGGTGCTGGCCAAGACGCCGACGGGCGCGCTCGCGAACAAGGAGTACTCGCGAGACGAGGTCGTGGCTGTGGTGGATGGGAAGAAGTAGGCTCTTTTCCCTGTCGTGGCGTTTTTGCGCGCCGTTCTGCTAGCTCGCCCCTCGCCGGGGCGAGTTACCAAGGCCACCACCGCCTCGATTAAAAACGGCAAGTAGCGCCTCACGCATACAGGATCTTCGTCCCGTTGCCATCGAGCCATCGCACGAACTCTTCGCCGAGTCCGTCGTCGGTGACGAGATAATCGATACGATCCATCGCGCCGAACGCCGCGAACTCGCGCTTGCCGAACTTCTTCGAATCCGCCAGCAAATAGACGGTCTTCGCCGCGTCGATCATCGCGCGCTTCACGTGCAGGTCGATGAAGTCCGGATACGAAATGCCCGACTCCATCGACACCCCGCCCGCCGCCAGAAACAGCTTGTCGACGAACATGCCCTCGAAGAACGTCGATGCCTTCTCGCCCGACACCGCAATCGTCTCCGGCTTGAAGATGCCGCCCGTCAGCATCACGCGATTCGTCGGTTCCGCGCCGAGCAGAATCGCAATGTTCAGCGCGTTCGTCACGATGCGCAGGTTCTGGCGGTCCAGCAGGTTTTTCGCAAGTTCGGTCGCGGTCGCGCCGCAGTCCAGAATGATCGAATCCCCGTTTTCGATCAGACTCGCCGCCTTCGCCCCGATCAGCGCCTTCTCCGCGCTCGTCGGCAACACCGGCGTCTCGTAGCTGCGCCTCGCCGGCTCTACCTGCTCGGCTCGCAGCCGCACGTTGCCATGCACGCGCTCGACTCGCCCAAGCCGCTGCAGTTCGTCGATGTCCTTTCGAATGGTCGGCATCGACACGCCAAACTCACTCGACAACTCCGAGAGCTTCACGAGCTTGGCCGCACGCACACGTTCAAAAATCTTCTCTGTTCTGGTTCGTTGATCCATTCCGCCCTTCCTGCCCATGCGCTATCCCGCGCCACCCCAAGCCGTATTCTGCCTGATCAGAAACGCCGCCGCGTTCGTTTTAGGGGTTTTCCCTCTTTCGATTGATTTGCCTTTGACCTTCGAAAGAAACTAAAAGAAACTCTGTCTCAAGCAAACGGGAGTCTGGGAGCAGGGAATGGAAAACCCCTTCAAGCAGTCGGGCGACGCGCTGCATCGCCGGGCGCAAGAGATCCGCAAGAAAATCTGCGTGATGAACGCCACGGCCAAGAGCGGTCACACGGGCGGCGACATGTCGGAGGCCGATATCCTCGCGGCTCTCTATTTTCATGTGCTCCGCTATGAGACCGATGCCGCCAGCAGCGTGCGCTGGCACGACGAGTTCATCCTGAGCAAGGGGCACGGCGTCGGCGGCCTCTACGCCTGTTTCGCGGAACTCGGCTGGCTGAAGGACGACGAACTGCTCACCTATCTGAAGGACGATTCACGTCTGCCGGGCCATCCCGTGCGTCAGAAGCTGCCGACCTGGGTCACGGTGAACACCGGCGGCCTCGGTCACGGCCTGCCGATCGCAGCCGGTCTCGCGATGGCCAAGCAGCGTCACGCCGCGCAATACGAAGGACCGACCGGGCGCGTGTTCGTGCTGACTGGCGACGGTGAACTCGAAGAGGGTTCCAACTGGGAAGCCGCGATGGCTGCGGCGCATTTCGAGCTCTCGAACCTCGTCGTGATCGTGGACCGCAATCGCCTGCAACTTGCGGACTTCACGCACAACATCATGGATCTCGATCCGCTCGACGAGAAGTTCCGCGCTTTCGGTTTCGAAGTTCACGACGTGAACGGAAACCAGGCGGACTCAATTTGGAAACTATTGGAAAGTCTCGACTACGCGAACAGAAAGCCCAAGGTCGTGATCGCGCATACCATCAAGGGGCGCGGCGTGTCGTTCATGGAGAACGTGCCGGCCTGGCATCACAAGTTTCCCGATGAAGAGCAACTCAAGCAGGCGCTGAAGGAGCTGGACCATGCGTGACTACGCTGACTTGCGGGACGGCGCGGTAAGCGCACTCGGCCGGCTGACCGCCGCGGGGCAAGACATCATCGTGATGGTGGCGGATTCCACGTCCACCTCGAAGATCGGCCCGTTCATGAAGGACTATCCCGAGCGCGTGATCAACGTCGGCATCGCGGAGCAGAACATGGTCGGCATGGCGGCTGGCCTCGCGCTCGGCGGACATATCGTGTTCACGGCGAATGCCGCGCCGTTTCTCGTCGGACGCGCAAACGAGCAGGTCAAGAACGACGTCTGCTATAGCGGCACCAACGTGAAGATGCTCGGCCTGAATGCGGGCGTCGCGTATGGGCCGCTTGCATCGACGCATCATGCAATCGACGACCTCTCGATCATGAGCGGCTTCGGCAACGTGCAGATTTTTGCGCCGTGCGACGAAGTCGAAGTCGTGCAGATGATCGGCTATGCCGCGTCCTTCGATGGCCCCGTCTACATCCGTCTCGACAATGCAAAGTTTCCGGTCGTGCACGACGCGTCGTATCGCTTCGTGCCGGGCCGTCCCGATGTGCTGATCGAAGGCTCGCGCGTCGCGGTCATCGCGATGGGCTCGGTCGTCGGCGAGGCGCTCGATGCATGCGAGACGATGCAGAAAGAGAGCGGCATGTCGCCGACGCTCGTGAACCTCTCGTCGCTGCGCCCGCTCGATCAGGACGCGCTCGCCGCGATCATCGAACGGCACGATGCGATCGTCACCGTCGAAGAGCATTCGCTGCATGGCGGCGTCGGCGCGACGGTGGCCGTGTTGATGGCGCGGCGTCAGATCAATCGGCCGCTCAAGATGCTCGGCATCACCGAGGGCGAGTTCGCGAAGTACGGCACGCGCAAGGGCATCCGCCGCCATTACGGTATCGATGCAGCCGGCATCGCCGATGCGATCCGCGCGCAGCGCGCCAACTGAAACACGCGCCAAAGAACGAATCAGGAGACACAGATGGGCATTCAGTACGACATGTCGCTGCGCCACGGCGTCGATTTCGACTTCCGTCTGGACGGCAAGGTTGCCGTCGTGACCGGCGGTCTCGGCGGCATCGCGATGGCGACGAACGCCGCGTTGATCGCGAAGGGCGCTCGCGTCGCAATTCTTTATCCGAGCTTCGAAGCGCCGCGCGTGCAAGCCGCCATCGACGAGCTGGGCGCGGACAACGCCCAAGCCTTCGCGTGCGATGTCGCCAACGAAGCCGATGTCGAGCGCGCCATCAAGACCGCGCATGCGCACTTCGGCGATCTGCATCTGCTCGTGAACGCGGCAGGCTGCATCACGCTGACGCCCGCTGAAGAGATCGGCTACGACGAATGGCAGCGTCAGATCGCCGTCAATCTCACGGGGCCGTTTCTCTGCTCCAAGCATTTCGCGCGCATCGTGCTGGCAAGCGGGCATGGCGGCAAGATCGTCAACATCGCATCGCAGGCGGCGACCGTCGCGATCGACCAGCATTGCGCCTATACGTCCGCGAAGGCCGGCCTCATCGGCATGACGAAAGTGCTCGCGAAGGAATGGGCCGGGCGCGGCATCACCGTCAACACGGTATCGCCGACCGTCGTGCTCACGCCGATGGGCGCGGCCGCATGGGAAGGCGAGAAGGGCGAGAACATGAAGAAGCTGATTCCCGTCGGCCGCTTCGCCTATACCGATGAAATCGCCGCTGCGATTCTGTTCCTGCTGTCGAACGGCGCGGACATGATCACCGGCGCCGACATCATGATCGATGGCGGCTACACGATCGCCTGATGCGTCATTGCTCTAAGAACACAAATCAACCGGAGACAACACCATGTGGAAGAAGCTAGCAGTCGCTGCGGCGGTGGCCGTTTCGTTCGGCGCCGCCGTGCCGGGCGTCGCCAATGCGGCGGGCAAGGGCACCATCGCGATTCTCGTGAACGCGCTCGACAATCCGTACTATGCCGCCGAAGCCAAGGGCGCGGAAAGCGAAGCGAAGAAGCTCGGCTACGACACCATCGTTCTTTCGCATGGCGAAGACGTCAACAAGCAGAACGAGCTCGTCAATCTGGTGATCGGCAAGGGCGTGAAGGGCATCATTCTCGATAACGCCGATTCGAACGCGAGCGTCGCCACGGTGCGCACCGCTGTCGACAAGAAAGTGCCCGTCGTGCTGATCAATCGCGAGATTCCGAAGGACGGTATCGCGATCGCGCAGTTGAGCCATAACAATCTGCAAGCGGGCACTGAAGTCGCGCAACGCTTCGTCGAAACCATCGGCGAAAAGGGCGAATACGTGGAGCTTACCTGCAATCTCGCGGACAAGAACTGCGTCACGCGCTCGCAAGCGTTCCATCAGGTGCTCGATCAATATCCCGAACTGAAGATGGTCGCGCGTCAGGACGCGAAGGGCGCGCTCCTGCCCGGCAAGCAGGCGATGGATTCGATCCTGCAGGAGCACTCGAAGATCAAGGGCGTCATCAGCGGCAATGGTCCGGTTGCGCTCGGCGCGATCGCATCGCTCGAATCGGCGGGACGCAAGGACGTGGTCGTGATGGGCATCGACGGCAGCAACGACGAGCGCGATTCCATTCTCGCGGGCAAGCTGAAGGCCACGGTCATGCTGCAGGCGCAGGGCATTGCGATTCACGGCGTCGACCTGCTCGACAAGTACATCGCCACCGGCAAGACCGGCGAGCAGGAGCGTCAGCTGTTCCGCGGCATCCTGATCACGAAGGACAACGCGTCGAAGGTCAAGGACTTCTACTACACGAAGTAACGCACTGCGATGTTGGACGGGCGCGGTCATCGCCGCGCCCGTGCAAGGCTTGTCATGTGAGGTCGTCATGGTTCATCCAATCTGCGCAGCCCGCCGCGCGCTTACCGTGCTCTTCGTGCTCGGTGCGGCAAGTCTCGGCGCGTGCCACGTCGTCACCGATACCGAACTCGCGGCGATCCGCAACCAGGGCCAGCACAAGGGCCCGGACGCCGGCAAGATGCTGAGCGAACAACTCATCCCTTATGCCGACAAGAACGCGAAGCCGGCCTCGCAGGTGATCGCCGCGCTCAATTCGAACTTCGACGATGCGTGCAAGCAATACGGCTTTCGTCAGAGCACGGCGTTCCCGTGCAATTTCTGGTTGCGCGTGCAGGGCAAGGTGACACGCATCGACGGATCGTCGCGGGTCGGCAAGGCTTATGTGGACGTGGCTCCGGCGTCGGGCGGCGAACCCGTTCATGTCGTGTTGCAGACCGGTCCGGTCGTGGTCGGCACCGGTGTGCGAGATGGCTTTCCCGGCGTGAAATACAGCGACTTCGATGACCAGACGCGCTTCGCCGCGTTCGGTCAGGAACTCAACAAGCTCGTCGTGAACCGCGTGCAATCGATGAAGCTGAAGGTCGGCGAGACGGTGGATGTCGCCGCCGTCTACAGCACATGGAGCGAGCCGACAGGCGAAATTCGCGCAATACCGGTGGCCTGGAAATGAACGAAACCCCGAGCGAACCGCGCAACATGAACACGGCGAACGTGATCGAGACGCGCGCCCTGTCGAAGCAATATCCCGGCACTGCCGCGCTCGTCGACGTGAACTACAAGGTGCGTCGCGGCAAGGTGAACGTGCTGATCGGCGAGAACGGCGCGGGCAAGTCCACGTTGATGAAACTGCTCGCGGGCGCGGAGACGGCTACCTCCGGCGAGATATGGGTCGATGGCCAGATCGCGCATATCACCGATGTGCGCAGTGCGGAGCATCACGGCATCGGCATCATATTTCAGGAGCTGAATCTCTTTCCCGACATGACAGTCGCGGAGAACATCTTCGCGGGCAACGAGCTAACGAGTTCGGGCGTGATCCGCGCGAAGATGGAGAATCATCAGGCGAAGGTGCTGCTGGATCGCCTGCGCATTCCCATCAGTCCGCGCACGCGGCTCGGCGATCTTTACGTCGGCCAGCAGCAGCTCGTGGAGATTGCGAAGGCGCTGTCGAAGCACATCAAGGTGCTGATCATGGACGAGCCGACGTCCGCGCTCTCGAAGACCGAAGTCGAGATTCTCTTCAAGATCATCGGCCAGTTGAAGGAAGAGGGCGTGACGGTGATCTATATCTCGCACCGCCTCGAAGAGATCATGGCGATCGGCGATTGCATCACGGTGCTGCGCAACGGGCGTCTCGTTGCCGAAGACGATATCGCCAACATCGACATTCCGTGGATCATCGAAGCGATGGTCGGTTCGTCGAAGAAGCGCTTCGCGTTCGAGCAGCACGCCATCGGCGATGAAGTGCTGAACGTGAAGGACCTCGCGCTCAAGCGTTCGAACGGCATCTATGCGGTCGATCACGTGTCGTTCTCGGTCAAGACGGGCGAAGTCATCGGCATCTACGGGCTGATGGGCGCGGGCCGCACGGAGCTGCTCGAATCGCTGCTCGGCGCGCAACCGCTCGCGCTCGGCGAAATCGAACTGGCGGGCAAGGCTATCGAAGATTTGCCGATACCGAAGCGCATCGAAGCGGGCATCGCGCTCGTGCCGGAAGACCGGCAGAAGCAGGGCATGGTGCAACTGATGACCATCCTCGAGAACATGACCTTGTCGAGCCTCGGGAAGTTCACGCGCCGCTTCGTCGGGTCGCTCGCACGCGACAAACAGGTGGAAGCGGCGAGCGATATCGTCAAGCGGCTCGCGATCAAGGCGTCGTCCGTCGATGCGCCCATCATGTCGCTATCGGGCGGCAACATGCAGAAGGTGGTGATCGGCAAGGCGCTGCTCACGAAGCCGAAGGTGCTGTTGATGGACGAGCCGACGCGCGGCATCGACGTCGGCGCGAAAGAGGACGTCTACAAGACGATCAGCCTGCTCGCGCAATCGGGCATCGCGGTGATCTATGCGACGTCCGAACTCGACGAAGCGATGGCCGTCTCCAATCGCGTGTTCGTGATGGCGAGCGGCAAGCTCACCGCCGACATCAGACGCGAAGAATTCGACAGCGAACGGATCGTGCGCGCATCGACGCCCGCGACCGCCGTGGTCTGAGAGAAGCAAACCGAGATCGAAACCATGAACACTCCCAACAGCAGCAACCCGCCGGTGCATCCGGTGCATGCGAAGCACAGCCGGCATACCGCGTATGTCGCATCGCGGATCGCGGTGAACCTGCTCAAGCTGCGGATTTTCATCGCGCTCTTTGCGATCATCATTGTCTTCTCGCTGGCGACGGAGAACTTCCTCTCGACGAGCAACATGCTGATCATGGCGAAGCACGTGACCGTGGTCGCGATCCTTTCCATCGGCATGACGCTCGTGATCCTGACCGGCGGAATCGACTTGTCGGTGGGATCGATCGTGGGCATAAGCGGGATGGCCGCGGGCTATCTGCTGCTCGAAGGCGTAAAGATCGGGCATCACATCGTGTTCTTCAGTCCGCTCGGCGTCACGATCATTGCGTGCGTGCTTGGTGCGCTCATCGGCGCGGTGAACGGGTATCTGATCACGATGCTGAATGTCGCACCGTTCATCGCGACGCTCGGCATGTTGTACGTGGTGCGCGGCGCGGCGCTGCTCGTCAACAACGGCAGCACGTATGCAGACCTCGAAGGCAATCCGGCGCTCGGCAACACGGGCTTCGAATTCATCGGCAACGGCACGATACTCGGCCTCTCGATGCCTGTCTGGATCATGCTCGTGCTCGCAGTCGTGACCATCTTCATCGCACGCAAGACGCCGCTCGGACGCCGAATCTATGCGATCGGCGGCAACGAACAGGCCGCGCGCTTTTCAGGCATCCGCACGAATCGCGTGAAGCTGTTCGTCTACATGTTCTCGGGCTTCTGCGCGGCGCTCGTCGGGCTTGTCATCACCGCGCAGCTGCAGACCGCTCACCCGCTCACCGGGCAAACCTACGAACTGAACGCGATCGCAGCGGTCGTGCTTGGCGGCACCGCATTGATGGGCGGACGCGGCACCGTGTTCGGCTCGGTGATCGGCGCGTGCGTGATCAGCATTCTGGGCGACGGCATGGTGATGTGCGGCATCAGCGACTTCTGGCAGATGGTCATCAAGGGACTCGTGATCATCTTCGCGGTGGTCGTCGATCAGTTGCAGCAGCGCCTGCAGTCGCGCATGGTGTCGCTCACCGCCTGATGCGCGCCACGAAAGAGAGACAAGGACCGTCCAATGAAATACGTTCTGGCGATCGATCAGGGCACGAGCGGCACCAAGGCGCTGATCTTCGATAGCGAAGGGCAGGTGCATGCGCGCGGCTTCGCGGCGGTGGCCTGCACCCATCCGCGCACCGGTTTCGTCGAACAGGACGCTGAAGCGCTGTATGAGTCGGTACTGCGTGCGGTGACCGAGTGTATCGGCAGGTTCGAAGGACCGCGCGACGAAATCGCAGGCGTGGGCATCTCGAACCAGCGCGAGACTGTCGTGTTGTGGAATGCGAAGGGCGAGCCGATCGTGCCTGCGGTGTCGTGGCAGTGTCAGCGATCGCTCGGCATCTGCGAGCGCATGAAGGCCGATGGACTCGGGCCTGTCATCGCGAAGAAGACGGGTTTGCTGATCGACCCGTATTTTTCAGGCTCCAAACTCATCTGGCTGAACGAGAACGACGAGCGCGTGCGCGATGCCATCGCAAAGGACGATGCCTACTTCGGCACGGTCGATAGCTGGCTGCTGTATCGGCTGACGAAGGGCGCGGCGTATCGCACCGACTATACGAACGCGTCGCGCACGATGCTCTTCAACCTTGCGACGCTGCAATGGGATCGCGAACTGGTGGAGACGTTCGGCCTTCGAGGTCTGCGTTTGCCCGAGCCGATGCCTTCCGCCTCCGACTTCGGCGCAACCGACTTCGACGGCCTGCTCGACCGTGCGATACCCGTGCTCTCGATGATCGGCGATTCGCACGCGGCGGCCGTCGGCGAAGGATGCCTGCATCCGGGCGTGGCGAAAGCGACGATGGGCACCGGCTCGTCGATCATGATGAACGTCGGCGCGCATCCGCAAGAACCGGCGCATGGCCTCGTGTCCACACTATGCTTCGCAAGCGATGAGCGCGTGGATTATGCGCTCGAAGGCATCGTCATCAGTGCGGGTTCCACGCCCGCGTTCCTCAAGGACAAGCTGCGTCTCTTCGACGATTTCGCGCAAGCGGAGCAGGCCTTCATCGACTACGACAACGGCGGCGTGTTCGTGCTTCCCGCGTTCTCCGGAATCGGCTGTCCGCACTGGAAGTATCCGGGCGGCGCGCAGATCGTCGGGCTCGATTTCTCGAAGTCCTGGCAGCACGTCGCGCGCGCGGCGTATGAATCCATCGTCTATCAGATCAAGGACGTCATCACGGTGATGGAGCAGGCGGCCAACGTGCGCCTGCGCGAACTGTATCTCGATGGCGGCCTCGTGCAGCGTCCGTTCCTGCTGCAATATCTGTCCGATACGCTCGATCGCCCTGTCAGCACGCTCGCGTTGAGCGAGATATCGGCGGCGGGTGCGGCTGCGCTTGCGGCATGGAGGGGCGGGCTGATCGCATCACTCGACACGTATCAGAGCAAGCGCGTGATTGCGCGGCGTGTCGAGCCGGGCAGCGGCGTCGATGCGGCGGCGGCGAACCATGCGCAATGGCTCTGCTGGATCGAACGTCTATAACTTTCGCTTTCAGGAGAAGGCAACGTGGCTTACGAAGCAAAGCGGTTCGAGAACAAGGTCGCCGTCGTGACGGGCGGCAGTCGCGGCATCGGATTGGCGATCGCGGAGCGCTTCGCGCAGGAAGGCGCGAAGGTCTGCGTGACTGCGAACGAGAAGAGCGTCCACGATGCGGCCTCGCGTTTGCGCGATGCGGGCTTCGATGCGCTCGCCGTCGAGATGGACGTCACCGACAAGAGCCAGGTCGTCGCGTTGTATGAAGAAGTCGCGGCGAAGCTCGGAGAGGTGGATGTATCGGTGCAGAACGCGGGCGTCATCACCATCGCGAAGCTGCCGGATCTCACGGAAAGCGAATGGGACAAGGTGATGGCAGTGAACACCAAAGGCGTGTTCCTGTGCTGTCAGGAGGCTGCGACGCGCATGCTGCGTGCGGGCAAGGGCGGCCGCCTGATCAACACGGCGTCGGGCCAGGCGCGTCAGGGCTTCGTCTATACGCCGCACTATGCGGCGAGCAAGTTCGGTGTGCTTGGAATTACGCAGAGCCTTGCGAAAGAGCTTGCGCCGACGGGCATCACGGTCAATGCGTTCTGCCCGGGCATCATCACGACGGACATGTGGTCGTATAACGACGAAGCGTGGGGCAAGCTGCTGGGCGATTACAAACCCGGCGAGTTGATGGCGGAGTGGGTCGCCAACATTCCGATGAAGCGCGCGGGCAATGGCGGCGATGTGGCCGGCCTCGTGACGTTCCTCGCATCGGATGATGCGGCCTATATCACTGGACAAACCGTCAACGTGGATGGCGGGATGTTCATGTCGTAGCGGTTGGATGGACCTGCGCGAGCGCCAGGCGTAAATGTCCAGCTCACGGGCGCAATGCCCGTGAGTTTCGTACAGCCGTTTATGCGACCGGCAGGGCGCTCAGCTTGCTGACCGTATCGGCGCACGCATGCGCAGCTTCGCGGCCCTTCACGAGGAAATGCTCGCGGAAGAAGTTCACGTGTTCGTCGCCGTGATGGAAATGATGCGGCGTGAGCACCGCCGAGAAAACCGGCGTGCCGCTTTCGAGCTGAACCTGCATCAGGCCATTGATGACAGCCTGCGCGACGAACTCATGCCGATAGATCCCGCCGTCGACGACCAGCCCCGCCGCAGCGATCCCCGCATACCGGCCGCTCGATGCGAGGCGCTTCGCATGCAGCGGGATTTCGAATGCGCCGGCGACTTCGAAGAGATCGATATCGTCGTTACTGTAGCCGTATTGCTGCATGGCTTCGAGAAAGGACGTCTTGCACTGATCGACGATATCGCGATGCCAGCAAGCCTGGACGAACGCGATGCGCGGACGGTTGGAACGTGTAGCGGATACCGCTTGTGATTCGATGATGTTGGGTGCGTTCATGGACTTCAGCCTGTTTTGTGTGAACAGGGCGAAGGACAGCCGCGCCTGCGCACGCGAGAAATGCACGCACGTCGGGCGTAAAAATACTGGCTGTCCTGTTCTCTTTCATCCGGACTATACCGTCGGCCCCGGAATCCAACCGGGTCTGCTGACCTCGCTCGATGCAACCTTGCAGGGTGCATCGATGAGCGCTCGCGGGCTACGTCGCATGAAGACTCATATCGACGATTACCGCCGGTGGGGAATTGCACCCCGCCCCGAGAACGTGTTCTTCATGTTGTCGAAGAACGGGTGTACGGTATCACGAAAGAAGCAGTGTCCGAATAAATACCGCGTTTTCTACGGGGATTTGTGGTGATTCGAAGAGTTCAACACTCGTCCGTCCGACGCTGCTTCGCTCTGGGGCTGATGACCTTTTCGAAGCACCGCGCATCGGGCTGGTGCACGTAGATGCCATACGGGGTCGTCGCGCGAAAGCCGTTGCGCTGATAGAACGCGATGGCGCGTCGATTGAACGCTCGGGTTTCGAGCAACAGCTTGTGATAGCCCACCGCCGCCGCTTCAGCTTCGAGTTGTGCGAGAAGCGCGCTTCCGACGCCGCAGGTATTCGGGCGGCTATAGAGCCGCTTGACTTCGGCGACGCCATAGTCGAAGCGGCGGAATGCACCGCATCCGAGCGAGAAGCCCTGTTCGTTCCGCGCGACGAGGAATGCACCTCGCGCCGAGCAGACATCCTGCAAGCAGAACCGGGACTGGCCGCTATCCCCGGAGTAGACGGCCAGCATGGCGCTGAGTTCGTCGAGAAGCGCCTGCGCGTCCTTCGACCACGGGTCTTCGCGTTGGACAAGGATTGCTGTTCCTGATGGCGTCACGGCGATCAACTCCTTATCTGCGGTGTTTTTCTGACTCGACCGAACGCGAGCAAACCGCAGACCAGGACGGAGAGTCTAGTCAGTTGGCCGCGCATGAGTGCGGGTGTCAGTGCCCACCGCGCAACTAACTGTCCGTCCTGCGTCGCGACTGCAAACTGGAGACGCGAGGGAATTTACGAAGAAAACCAGCTCACAAGAAAGCACCGCTGCAACGAGCCAATTGAACTCATCGCTGATTTGCTTACGCCAAAGCATTCGTTTGCGCAGCGCGTATCGGTCACTAGCATGATGCGTTCGGGGCGATGACGCCCACATGCAAGGAAAGCCGTCATGCAATACAAGGGATACGAGGTAGCACCATCCGCACACGCGCTGCCGAGCGGCCTCTATGCGGCCAATCTGATCATCGAGAACACGACGTCCACGCGCAGCGCATCGTTCACGTTCGATGCGCTTGATTACTTCTTCGAAGCCGATCACGCGATCGCCTATGCGGTGCGCTGGGCCCGTCTATGGATCGATCAGCGCAGTCATCGCATGCGCCGCGACTCGTGAAGCGGCGCGCGCTGCGCGAGGTTCAGGCGAGGCCGGGCGGCGCGGCCCTCGCGACGTCGACATGCTTCGGCAACAGGCCGAGATCGAGAAACGTATCGGCGATCTGCTGTTGTTCGCCGATGATCTCGCGCGTAATCGCCACGGTGCCGAACACCTGCCGGCTCACCGCGAGATCGACGACAGGCTTCGGCAAGCCCCATAGCCGCGCGAGTTCGCTCGCGAGCGCATCGGGATTCTGCTTGCCCCATTGATCAACCGCCTTGATTTCCTCGATGACGATGCGGATCACATCGGCATTCTTCGCCACATAGCTCTGCGACGAGAAGTAGAAAGCGCGATTGCCGACGACGCCGCTCGCATCCGCGACGATGCGCGCATTCAGCGTCTGTTGCGCGGCGGCGAAGAACGGGTCCCATATGACCCATGCATCGATCGATCCGCGCTCGAACGCAGCGCGCGCATCGGCGGGCGGCAGAAAGGCAAGCTCGATGTCCTTGTATTTCAAGCCGTGCTGTTGCAGCAGCTTCACGAGAAAGTAGTGGACGTTGCTGCCCTTGTTCAACGCGACGCGCTTGCCTTTGAGATCCGCAACCGTCCTGATCGACGATTGCGCCGGAACGAGCACGGCTTCAGACCGGGCCCGCGTCGGCGTGGCCGCGACATAAGTGAGCGGTGCGCCGGCGGCCTGCGCAAAAATCGGCGGTGCTTCGCCTACATCGCCGAAGTCGATCGAGCCCACGTTGAGGGCTTCCAGCTGCACAGGCCCGGCGGAAAACTCGGTCCAGCTCACGGATACACCGAGCGGAGCAAGCCGCTTCTCGAGCGTTCCTCGTCCCTTCAACAGATTCAGATAACCCTTCTGGTTCCCGACTCGCAGCACGCGCGACTGTCCTTGCGCTGCTTGCTGCGCGAAGGAAGCAGGCGCGGCGGCCAGCATTGCAGTGGCGAGTGCGGTGCGACTGGAGAAAGACAAAAACGCGCGACGGTCGGTGGACTTCTTCGGTTCGGACATGAGGGAATCGGCGCTTTGGCATTTGAAAGATTGCAGATGCTAAAGCGCGCGGGCTGGCGGGCAAACGTAGGAATATGCATAACGCTATGGTCCAGGGCGTCATATGCATTTCGTTTGCGCGGGCTTGGCGCCCGGTCTTGCACGCCGACGCAGTCGCGAAACGGCGCGATGAAGATCAGGGATATGTCCGCATCACAGCCTGCTCAGACTCCAGTTGCTCGGTGCTCGTCTCCCAGACTTCGCTGCGCTTCATGCTCACGTCAAGCGCCTTCAGCGCATTGTCCCAGCTAAAGCGCGCTGCATCCCTGAGGGCTGCCGCATGAAGGCTTTCCCAGGCTTCGCGCGTGCTCGCGCGCTCGACCTGTTCGATGAAATTGTCGGCTGTGTAGTAGATCGAACTATCATCGAGCGCTGCATCCTGTCGCCAGGCGGGCGTGAGTACCGGCAGGCCATACGAGATGTATTCCAGATGCTTGGACGAGAAGCTATGCTGCCGCAACTCGTCGTCACTGATGGTGATAAGCCCGAACTGGTATTCGGCGATGACGTCGGTAGAGGGCGCGTATCCCTTGTAGTTGATACCGAGCGACGCCGCAGGCTCGGGGCCGCCGTAGACATCCAGATTCGGGTAGAGCTTGCATAGCCGCGACAGCAGTGGAAGATTGACCCAATAGCCCCCCAGATAGCCCAGAAAAATGATTCTGGGCTGCTCGCTGTAACGGGCCTGCAAGGTCTTCTTGTGCGTGCCGTACGTGATGGGCAGAAAGTTGTTGCCGTTGTATTTCTTCTGGCGCACATAGTCCGCGTAAGTATGCCAGTGAAACGAAAGATAATCGGCGGCAGTGTAAGACGCCACTTCCACCTCGCGCAGCTTGTCGTACCCCGCTTGAGTGAATTCACCGCCGAACATCATTTCTTCCGCGAAAGGCGAAGGCAGATCGAGGATTTGCACGTCGGCCACCCGCTTGCCGAGCGTCACGGTCTGATCCATATTGCTTTCGCAGATGAGCAGATCGAAATGGCCGCTTTCGCGCAAGGTCGTCTGCAGCACTTTGCCGCGCAACACCATGATGCGCCAAAGCAGACTCGACGTCGCGGAATGGCATGCGGCGCCGCCCATCTTCACCGCGACAGCGAGCACCGCCTCGTGCAGATAAAGGGCCATCTTCAACGGATGCAAAGCGGGCACGAGCCGGCGCACGCCGGTTTTCGCAAGCCGCGATAGCTTGCCGGAATCGAACCGGATGACGGACGTGAACCCGCTGCGCTTCAGGTAGGTTTCGAGTTCTTTTGGCTTCACGCCGTTTGCGAAAGCATCTTGCGAACAGATGATGACCGCGCGTTTCTCTTGCGTCATGGAACTCTCCTTTTATTCGCTAACGGCGTGGCGCATCTAGGCCCGGCATGGCCTGCTCGAACTGTCGTGAATCCTTTCAGCCGGCCAGATCTTCGCGGATCATCAGGCAGTCCGTCTCCACCAGGCGGGGGAAGTGGCCTGCGTTGTTCGGTACGAACGCACTGAGAATAAAGCCGCATCGTTCGTATTCGGTCAGCGCTTCGCGGAAATCCACCGAGTCGGCATAGAGCTTGTTGATGGCCAGCTCGCTCTGAAGTCCGACGAAGCTGCGCATTACATTCGGCGACGCCTTGACGATTTTCACGTCGAATCCCTGCGTGTCCATCTTGAGGAAGGGGCGCTGAAATCCGTACTCTTCCTTCAGTCGCCGATAGACGGTTTCGAGTCTCTCCGTTTTGACCGTGACGACATGAGATACCGCATTCATCTCGCGAAAGAGCGAGACTTCGTCGTGCTTCGGAAGGCTCAGTGAACTGAATTCGCTCGACCGCATGACGTTGAATTCGGCATCGCCCTCGCTCTCGGAGATCGCCAGTTCGATCACTTTGCACTTGTCGTCGCCCCTGGCGTGCTCGCGAGCGACGGCGGCGTCTACAGGGTTCGGTTCGAAGGAGAAGATCCAACCGTCATAGCCGACCTTGCGACGTAGCATCGTCGCGTATTGGCCCTGGTTCGCGCCGATGTCGAACACGCAGTCCACTTTCAGATAGGCGAAGAGCTTCTCGAGGTGGGACGTCTCCCATTGCTGATAAAGCTTCCTCCTGTCGATCAACGTCAGGTTCTTGACGTAGGAGAGCGCTCGAATCGGGTCGGACAAAGCTCGATGGACTGCATCGGCATGCATGAAACGATACCTCACGTTATTGAGGAGAACCGGATGATGCTGCATTACGCGGTAGCATAATCGCGATCCGTGCTGGCCGCATCATAAAAATATCCCGTACGTCTGTTCTAAACGTTCGTTCGTAAGCTCGTTGCGCATTGACGTTCATGTAAATAAACAGACGAGTCGATTTGTTCCGCGAAATGATGCATTTCCGGTCCGGAATGGGGCATGCACAGCAATGAGGACTACAACGGAAGGACGATTGCGGTGATGAGCGGGGACAGGCGGGGTTCGATTGCGTCCCAGATACGGAGACCGCTTAAACTCCGACGGCTTGCATGCCATGCCCAAGCACGACACCCAGCCAGTGCGATGCGAGCGGCAACTCTGCCGCTCGCTTTCGTTTCGTCTAACGCATGAAGGGTTGCATGCGTTGGTGCAAGCTCAAACCAACGTCAACTTGACGTCGATGTTATTGCGCGTCGCATTCGAATACGGACAGACGACGTGCGCCTTCTCGATCAGTTCCTGCGCTTCGGCGCGATCCATGCCAGGCAAGGAGATTTTCAACTCCACTTCGATGCCGAAGCCATTCGGAATCTGACCGATGCCGACGCTGCTGTCGATGGCGACATCCTTCGGCAGGTTGATCTTGTCGCGTGCGCTGACGAACTTGATCGCGCCGATGAAGCATGCACTATAGCCTGCCGCAAACAGTTGTTCGGGGTTCGTGCCGTCGCCGCCTCCGCCGCCCAGTTCTTTCGGCGTCGTCAGCCGCAGATCGATGTTGCTCTCGGGGATCGTGGCGCGTCCATCGCGTCCGCCGGTGACATGCGCGTGGGCACGGTACAGGACTTTCTCGATCGTCATTCCAGCTCCTTTATTGTGTCAACGTTGATAGACCGCTTTCCGGGGCATCGGGCTGCGGCCGGAAGCGCCCGGCACAAGAATACTAAAGAGCAGGCGACGGTGCTTGTCGCTATCGATTCGGTCGTTGTAACGGACTTATCTACAGGCTTGTCCACTAAAATTGTGGATAAGTCAGGCCGGAGGCACCGTGTCCCATCGGCACTGTTCGCCGACGGAGCCGCCACTTCTCTTATCGGTAGATCAATAGCCGCGCACGCCGTATGACGTATCGCCTGACTTTTAGATACTACGATGGCATCTATTACCCGCCGCCTTTCACGAAGTCGCAACGATCCATCGAAAAGCGCTCCGCCACGAACGCAATCGTGGCGAAGCAAAACGTAAGTACGTCGAACGAATTAAACCGACACGCCAGCCGCCGCCAGCACGATGCGCAGGCCGAAGAGACATACGGACGAGCACAGCGGTAGCGCAAACAGTCCGGAGCCATAGCGGATGCGAATCATGCAGGCCGACGACCATACATGCCATACACATTCGGGGAGGGCAGCAAGCCCGCGTCTCAAGATGTTCACGATCGCTCCACGACGATTTCGAGGTATTCGCTGGGCAGCACGAGAGTCGCGTCGCCCGACCGGTTGCGGCTTTCGATCAGCGCCATCAAGTCGCGGATAAACGCGGCCTGCCGCTCGCCTTCGAGCGCGGCGAAAGCCTTGTTCATCGGCCCATAGTAGGTGCGGAACAGGTCCATGAAATGCGCAGGCGACGTATAGCGGAACGTGAACTCGCGGCTCGTCGCGCTGATGCCGCGCGCACGGCCATCGAAGAGTTCTTCCAGCCGCGCCTTCGTGCCCCACAGCGCCGGCGATTTCATTCCGGGCGCTGGCGGAATGTACTGGCCTATCGTCTTGAACACCTGACCGATGAAACTCTCCGGCGTCCAGTTCGCGAGGCCGATCTTGCCGCCTGGCTTGCAGACACGCGCGAGTTCGTGGGCCGCTCGCTGCTGGTCCGGCGTGAACATCACGCCGAAGGTCGATACCACCACATCGAACGATGCGTCCGCGAACGGCAGCGCTTCCGCGTCCGCTTCCTGGAACTGCACGGTGAGGCCTTCCGCTTCGGCGCGTGCGCGCCCGGCTTCGAGCAGCGAAGGCACGTAATCGGTCGACGTGACATCGCACCAGCGTCGCGCGGCGGCGAGCGTCGCATTGCCGTTGCCTGCTGCGACATCGAGCACGCGGCTGCCGGCGCGCACATCGAGCGCTTCGCAAAGGCTTTCGCCAACGATCTGTAGCGTCGTGCCGACGACGGCATAGTTTCCCGTCGACCAGGCGGCTTGCTGGCGGACCTTGACGGCGGCTAGATCGATGGCGGGAGAGACAGCGGATTCGACAGCGGACATAACAGACTCCTGATAGGCGGACAGTATGCGAACGGCACGACGCGCGATGCATGTGTTGTGCTTTCGTTTGGCGCCGCGGCACTACGATACGAATGGCCCGCGCGGCAGACGGGCCCATCGCAATCGAATCTATGAAGAGCGATAGCCGATACGCATATCGTTCATGAGCCGAACGGCTTCTTCGCAACGTGCATCGCCGAGAATGGACGCATCGACATCGACGAGTCCGAGCCTCGGATGCTCCGTGAACAGATAAGCGCCACACGACTTGCACCAATGCCGTGATTCACGCGGATCCGTTCTGTAAGCGCCGATGTCATTCACGCCGCGCGTCACGCGCAACGCTTCCTGCGTCCACAGGACAAATGCGTCGACGGGAATGACGTGCCCTCCGTAGCCCACGCCTGCCGGCTCGCCGCTCAGCGTGAAGCGCACGCAACCGCAGATGCATCGGGCGCGATAAACGTCTGGATGGTTCACATGGACTCCGGTGGCGGCGTGCTGCGCAGGTTCGTTGTTGCGGGTTCGTGTGAGTGCTAGTATCGGCACGCAAGCCGAACGAATGAATGACTGCGCGTCCAGAAGTTTTGTGAAAGACGCCAGATTTCACGAGCGAGCATCATGGATGCGCTATCGAACGTTCTGCGTCTCGTGCGACTTAGCGGGGCGGTTTATCTAAACGGCGACTTCACAGCGCCGTGGTGCGTGGTCGGTCAGGCTTCGCAGGAACTGAGCGCGACGTTCCTGCCTCGCGCCGAGCGCATCGTGTCGTATCACCTCGTCACGGAAGGAAGCTGCTGGGCGTGTCTCGTCGATGATCCATCGTCCGCGATACGTGTCGATGCGGGCGAATTGCTCGTGGTGCCGCAGGGTGAGCCGCATTTGATGGGCAGTTCGCTTTCGATCACGCCTGCGCGTTCGGAAGAGATGATGGCGCACTATCTGAAGACGACGCCCGGCGAAGTGATGAAGCTGACTTACGGTGGCGGTGGCGAGCCTCGCACGCGAGTCATTTGCGGTTTTCTTGCGAGTGACGACACGTTGACGAACCCGGTGTTGTCGGTATTGCCGCGACTTTTCAAGGTAGACATGCGAAACGATCCGCGTTCGGCGTGGCTTGAATCGTCGTTGAGTCTTGCGACGCTCGAGGCGGCTGAATGGCGCGTGGGCAGCGCGATCGTGCTTGCGCGGCTGTCGGAGTTGTTGTTTGTCGAGGCGGTGCGGCGTTGCATCGATGCGTTGCCGGCGGACCGCAAGGGTTGGCTTGCAGGCGTTGGCGATCGTTTCGTGGGTCGCGCGCTTGCGATGCTCCATGCCCGGCCGGAGCATGGCTGGACGGTCGATGAACTGGCGCGCAAGGCGGGCTTATCGCGTTCGGCGCTTGCACAGCGCTTTACGCAATTGCTCGGACAACCGCCGATGCAATATCTTGCGCGCTGGCGGTTGCAGATTGCCGCGCAGGAGTTGCGCAATGGAACGCGGTCGATTGCCGGGATTGCGGAGCATGTCGGATACGAATCCGAGGCGGCTTTTAATCGCGCGTTCAAGCGGGAGTTCGGAATGCCGCCGGCGGGGTGGCGGCGTTGCCGCCGGGGGGAAGATGAACGGCCTGTTGCGCTGGACGGCGATGCGCCCGGCGTCGGGCTGGAAATGGCGGGGGTGCTGGATCGGCGATCACAACAGGTTCTTCGGCGATAGGGGTGTTTGTTTTGTGTTGGTTTATTAGTGCGTTACACCCTGGCGCTTTACTCCGGTTCTTTGCATGGGACCAGTGTAAGGCGCTAAAGCGCTAATTCTTAGCGCGAGAACTCGAACAGCGCATTCATCGCTTAGCTTATGAAAAATGAGTCGTACCGGTGACCGCGATCGTGCGCTAACGTGAAGCTCTTCTACATGCGCCAGGAGAGTCAGACGATGTCCACGCTCGCGCCAGAACAAGACTCGCTCGCCGATGCCAACGTGAGTCGCGAGCCGATCTCACGCTTCGTCGTGCCGGACGAAACACGCCTGCCGACGCATGTTGCGTCGATTCATGCGCAGTTTCGCCGGCAGTATGGCTTCGTGCCGAACTGGCTCGCGGCGTTATCGGTGAATCCGGATACCGCTTACCGGCTCGTGACCTTCCATGAGCATCTCTTCGATCCGCATCGCAGTCATCTGACAGCAGCGGAGCGCGAGTTGATCGCGGTCGTCACATCGGCGGCAAACGGATGCAGCTATTGCGTGTTCAATCATACGCAGGCGCTTGCAAGCGTCACGGGCGATACGGTGCGTGCGCAGCGGATTGCGCAGGGTTTTCATCACGTGCGGCTCTCGCCGAAGGAAACCGCGCTCGCGGAAGTGTCGGAACGGCTGACGCGCGATCCGTCGGGCATCGGCGAAGACGATTTGCAGCGGCTCCGAGAGATAGGTTTCACGCAGCAAGCGGTGACGGAAGTGCTGGAAATAGCGGCGTTCTTCAATTACGCGAACCGGCTGACGATTGCGCTAAATGTCGTGCCGGACGACCAGTTCTTTGCGGGGCGCGATTTAAAGGTCGCGTGATTGCGATGCACTCTATTCTAAGCACCTTGTCCGAGCGCACGAAACGTGCGCGTGAACGCCGCTTCTTGCGCGAGGCCAAACGCGCGATGAGTGAATGCGCCTGCAACGCTTCATACGATGGCGACGCATCGCGCGCCGAACGGCTTAGATGCATTGCGCTCTTCGCACAGGCGGGGTACTTCAACGGCTCTTCCGTTGAGCAGTTTGAATTGCTGATCGAATGAAGGGCGTTGAGCATCATCGTGTGATGCGCAGTCTCGGCACGTCTGGCGCAACGTCGCGCGCAAACGCTAGTCGCGGTCCAACGGATCGCCAGGAAGGAAGGCGTTAAACAGGCCGCGTGAGCAAAGCGACCTGCATATCACAGCCCTCGCATCAACATCGACACCAACGCCTTCGCCACATTCACCGCCCCAGGCCGCTCGCCGCGATCCGCGTCTGCACGTATTGGGCAAACAGCGCGTGCATGCGCGTCGTCGGGTGCAGTTCATCGGCGAACATGTACGTCTGGTCGGCGTTGGACGTCGTGTAAGTCGCTGGCGAGCACAGCAGCGACGTATCGCGCGGCGTCTTGGACGGATCGCACGCCTGGCCCGTGTTCGACACTGCAAAGCCGTTGGCCTGATAGTTCGCGATGGTCTGCGTCGTCCACGTGTACGCATCCACGAGAATGACCTTGCCTTGCACGCCATTGGTCTGTAAAGCGGCGTTCAGCGTCGCGTTGAACAGTTGTGAGAGCTGCGTATAGTTCGCGCCGCCATCGGCGGACTTGATGCCCTGCGGCGACATGCCGATGTTCGGCACATTCACCACGACAACATGTGCCGCTCCGCGCTGCACGATCTGCGCGACGAGTTGCGCGAGCGTGGTTGCCGCGGTCTCGACGGTCGCGTTCGCGGCAGGCGGGCTGCCCGCGCGAAGGACATCGTTCGAGCCTGCCCAGACCAGCACGAGCTGGTTCGCGTTGAAGCTGCCGTGCGTGCCGACATAGCTCGATAACTGTTGCGTGACCGGCATCTGAATATCGCCGATCACATCGGTCAGGAATTGATATTGATCGGCTGGCGTTGCGACTGTCGAGCCGCCCTGCGCATAATCGAGCCCGCTTTGCGCACGTAACTGATGACCGAGGTCGATCGTGTAGGCGGGCGTCAGCGTATCGCCGTAATGCTGCGCGACGTCCTGAGCCCATACCTGGCCCGGATTCGTGGTGAAGCGCCCGCCGCCGATCACGCTGGCGATCGGCGCGTAGGTGCCGGCGTCCGAAAGACTGTCGCCGAACGCCACGACTTGCAACTGGACGCCGCCTGCGGGCGCGGACGGACTGGTGTTGTTCGAGCCGCCTCCGCTGCCACACGCGGTAAGCAGTGCAATCGTCGCGGCAAGAATTGCAGAACGAATAGGGGATTTGATTGCGGCGCGATGCATCGCTTCTCCGTGCCGGGCCATTGGCCGGGCGTATGTGGCGGGATCATGCGTCGATCTGATCAAGGACGCGATGCATCAGGAAGCAAGAACAATGCAATACGGCGATCGAGCGTTCTATTGAGTGTCAGTATCTGGAAAACATTACGCCGCGCGGCTTTTAAAGCCCGCGCTTACTCACTACATCTTTGAACACCGGCATCGCTGAAAATACGTTGGGCCAGCCCGCGTAGAAAGCGAGTTGAGTCAGCACTTCCGAGGCTTCGGTCTTTGTCAAACCGTTGTCCATCGCGCGGTTGAGGTGATAGGGAATCTGCGCGACCTGTCCATTCGCAACGAGCGCGCTTACCGTGACAAGACTCCTGTCGCGCGGTGCAAGTGCGGGGCGAAGCCATAGATCGCGAAAGAGGACGTCGGTCGTGTATTGAACGACGCCCGGCGATACTGCGCCAAAGTTGGCATCGACCGTTTGCGCGCGTTGCTTCTCCGCTGCTTCATCGAGCGGAAGCAAGGCCACGTCCGCTGCAGGAATCTGGCTAGCGTCGATGCCACGCTCTTCGAATACATGGCTCGCGATTGCTGCGGCTGCCGTCGCGTTGGCCCAGCCGCTATAGAACGCAAGATGCGTGATGATCTCCGAAAGCTCGGCAGGCCTGACACCGTTGTCCAGCGCGAAGCGGAAGTGAAACGGCAGCTCGCGAGACTGATTACGCGCGATGAGGACAGACACTGTCGCGATGCTCCGGTCGCGTGCCGACAAGCCGGGGCGCTTCCAGACGCCATCGAAAAGCGTGTGCGTCGTGTATCGGGCAAGGGCCGGCGTTGCCGATTTCATGTCCGCGAGTGATTCTGGCGATTGCATACGGTCTGTCCTTTCCATGTGATTGCATGCCGACGACATCGCGCTCGCCGCAACGAGGGCGAGTACATGAAGACGCCGCCACGACGGGCTACGGCTTGCGGTATTGTTCATCGGCCACCTGTTCGAGCCATTCCACGTTCTTTCCATCGAGCGCCTCCTGAAGCGCGATGTGTGTCATTCCGGTCGTTGCCGTCGCACCGTGCCAGTGTTTGACGCGTGCGGGAATCGAGACGATGTCGCCCGCGACGATCTCCCGCTTTTCACCATCCCATGGCTGAACCCATCCCTTGCCAGCGGTGACGATCAACGTTTGCCCCAACGGATGCGTATGCCACGCGGTGCGCGCGCCGGGTTCGAACGTCACCATGCCGCCCGAAAGACGCGAGGGCGGCTCCGCCTGAAAGAGCATGTCGATGCGCACATCGCCGTTGAAACGCTGCGTGGCTCCCTTGACCGATGCCACGGACCCCGGATGCGTAATGGCGATGCCCGCTTGCGGCGCATCGTCCGCCGACGCCGCAATCGATGCGACCGACAAGACAGCGGTAACGAGACGCTTCATTCCGTCACCCCGCTCTGAACGACGCCCGACAGATACTGCTCATCGCTTACTTTCTCGAGCCATTCGACGTTCTTGCCGTCGCGCGCCTCCTGTATCGCGATATGCGTCATCGCGGTCGTCGTCGTCGCGCCATGCCAGTGCTTGTGTCCGGGCGGGCACCAGATCACATCGCCCGCGCGAATCTCCACACGCGGCTCGCCTTCGCATTGCGTCCAGCCACATCCGGCAGTCACGAGAAGGGTTTGTCCAAGCGGATGCGTATGCCACGCCGTGCGCGCGCCAGGCTCGAATGTCACGCTCGCGCACGAGACGCGCGATGGCGGCGGCGGAGCATTGAGCGGATCGATGCGGACCGTGCCCGTGAACCATTCGTCCGGACCTTTGATCGATGGCTGAGAACCAGCGCGTTTCAGTTGCACGAGACACTCCCGGAGCTTGATGATCTGCCGGCCACTATAGGCACTCGTCACGCGTGCGACTAGGTGGCAAAATCGGCATGCCCTTATGCACAGGAGCATGAATCGATGCACGACTTCAACGACCTCGCCGCCTTCATGGCGGTCGCGCGTGCGCGAAACTTCACTCGCGCCGCTGCGCAACTGGGCGTGTCTCAATCCGCGCTGAGCCGCACCGTCCGCGCGCTCGAAGAGCGGATGGGGCTGCCGCTTCTCACGCGCACGACACGCAGCGTATCCGTGACGCAGGCCGGCGAAAAGCTGCTTGCGGCCGTTGCGCCGCGGCTCGAAGAGATCGCGGCAGAGCTGGATTCGTTGAAGTCGTCGACGGACCGGCCAGCGGGAACCGTTCGAATCACGACGACCGATTACGCAGTGAATACGTACGTGTGGCCTCGTGTGCAGACCGTCCTGCGGCAGTATCCCGAAGTAAAGCTCGAAATCATCAACGACTACGGGCTGACGGATATCGTCGCGGGTCGCTATGACATCGGTGTGAGGTTGGGCGATCAGGTCGAAAAGGACATGGTCGCGGTGCGGATCGCACCGGATCTGACGATGGCGATCGTCGGGGCGCCCGCGTATCTTCGGTCGCACCCGCCGATCAGGGCGCCGCAAGACCTGACGCTTCACAACTGCATCAACCTGCGTCTTCCCACTCGGGATTCGCTGTTGGCGTGGGAACTGAAGAAGGGGCGGCGGGAACTGCAAGTGAGGGTAGGCGGCCAGCTCGTCTTCAACAACACCTACCAGATGCTCGACGCGGCGCTCGCGGGCTTCGGCCTTGCGTATATCCCTCAGGATCTCGCGGCCCCGCACGTCGCGCGCCGCCGCCTTCAATGGGTTCTCGAAGACTGGCACCCGACCTTCGTCGGCCATCACGTTTTTTATCCGAGCCGCCGGCGATCGTCGCGCGCAGTCAGTCTCGTGCTTGACGCACTGAAGGCCGGCTATCGCACGACGAACGCATGAGCCGCGTATCGGTCACTTCGCTTCGTTCGCGAGCAGGCTGCGGATCTTCTCCTCGGTTTGCGCGTATTGCCCTTCGCCAAAGTGGCTATAAACGAGCTTGCCGTTCTGATCGATCAGATACAGCGCGGGCCAGTACTGATTGCCGTACGCGCGCCATGTCGCAAAACCGTTGTCCTGCGCGACCGGATAAGTAATGCCATTGCGCTCGATCGCTTTCTTCAGATTGCCGGTATCGCGTTCGAATGCGTATTCCGGCGAGTGCACGCCCACGACGACGAGCCCTTTGTCGCGATACCGCGCATCCCACGCCTTGATGTACGGCAGCGTATGCGCGCAATTGATGCAATCGAAGGTCCAGAAATCGACGAGCACCACCTTGCCACGCAGCTTCGCGAGGTCCAGCGGCGCGCTGTTGAACCAGTTGTCGATGCCCTGAAAATTGGGCGCATCCGCACCGGTCGCGATGGCAGCCGGCGCAAGCGCCGAGACATTGCCCGACGCGAAGGCCGCAATACCAGCGGTCGCGGCGAGTCCCACGGCGACGGCTGCAATCCTGAGACGATTCAACATGACGACTCTCCAAGATGATTGACGATGGAGTGCATTGAAGCGCCCCGGTGTATCCGCACTGTGTCGGCTACCGGAAGAGATCGCATTGCCGTGTATCCGCGCGCCGCGCAGATACATTGCGATACACAACCGCCGCGCTTCGGACACTCACGCGATACATGCGAGCCTTCAAATACGGGTCATCGCTCAACCTCGTGGAGACCCTCGTGCTACTCATCGTCATCGCGTTTCTCGGCGGCGCTTTCACCGTGCTCAGTCCGTGCATACTTCCGGTCGTGCCGTTCGTCTTCGCGCGCACGGACCGGCCTTTTCTCACCGACCGTCTGCCGCTTCTTGCAGGGCTTGCGGGCACGTTCACGCTCGTCACCGGCCTCGGTGCCGCGGGCCTCGCCGGCGCCGCGCAATTCAACCAGTATGGACGATGGATCGCGCTCGCGCTGTTCGCGCTCTTCGGTTCATCGCTCGTGTTTCCGTCGATTGCAGCACGCGTCACACGTCCGCTGTCATCGCTTGCCGACCGGATCATCGCGCGTTCGCAGTCGCAAATGGCGTCGCGCCGTGTGCTCTCCGCCACGTTGCTCGGCGCGGCGACGGGCCTGCTGTGGGCGCCGTGCGCAGGACCGATACTCGGTGCGATCCTCTCGGGCGCGGCGCTCGATGGCGCAACGTGGAAGACCGCTGCTGCGCTCGCGGCCTACGCGACGGGCGCGGCAGTCGCGCTCGCCGTGGCGTCGTCGCTCGGCAAGCGCGCGCTCGATGCGCTCAAGCGTTCGTTCGGTATCGGCGAACACTTGCGCCGCGCGATGGGTGCGCTCGTGCTGCTGACCGTCGCGGCGATCGCATCCGGCGCCGATACGCGCGTGCTTGCAAGCGTGAAGGGCGTATCGACGGATCGCATCGAAAGCAGGCTCATCGGCTTTGCGTCCGCGACGCCGAAGACGCCGCCATCGACGCCTTCATCGGCGTTGCCCGTGGAAAGCAAGCTGCCCGCGCTCGATGGCGCGACCGAATGGCTCAACGGGCCGCCGCTGTCGCGCGATGCGTTGCGCGGCAAGGTGGTCGTCGTCAACTTCTGGACGTATTCGTGCATCAACTGCCTGCGCACGCTGCCGTATCTCAGGACGTGGGCGCAGCGTTACGGCGGCGACGGGCTCGTCGTGCTCGGCGTGCATACACCCGAGTTCGGCTTCGAGCACGACACGCGCAACGTAAAGCGCGCCTTGCAGGATCTTCATGTGTCGTATCCGGTAGCCGTCGATAACGATTACCGCATCTGGCAAGCGTTCGGCAACCGTTATTGGCCGGCGTTCTATATCGTCGATGCAGAGGGGCGCGTGCGCTATCACCACTTCGGCGAAGGCGATTACGACGAGGCCGAAGGCGCCATCCGTCAACTGCTTGGCAAGACGCCGGGCGCAACGGATGGCAATCTGGTGGCGGCGAACGGCACGCAAGTGGCCGCCGATGCCGCGCACGTCGCATCGAATGAAACGTATCTTGGCTATCGCGAGTCGGAAGGCCTCGCGCTGGACCAGCGCATCGTTCGAGATACTTCGTCAACCTATGCATTGCCGCAACAGCTTGCGCTTAACGAGTGGGCTTTCGGCGGACAGTGGAACGTCGGCGCAGAGGCGGCCGTGCCGGCGGCCGCTCACGCGCGCGTTGCCTATCGCTTCCACGCACGCGATCTGCACCTCGTGCTCGCACCCGCTGACGATGGCAAACCGGTTCGCATCCGCGTCACGCTCGACGGCAAGCCGCCGGGCGCATCACATGGCGCGGATGTCGATGCCGAAGGCAATGGCGTCGTCACCGCTGCGCGCCTGTATCAGCTCGTGCGGCAAAGCGGTTCCGTCGACGATCGCACCTTCGAGATCGAATTTCTCGATGCCGGCGCGCGAGCCCTCGCGTTCACGTTCGGCTAACCGCAACGCGATCACAGCACGAGCCGGGCTTCGAGACCGCCGCCGTCGCGGTTGTGCAGGGTTAGCGTGGCATCCATCGCGCGCGCAAGCTGGCGCGCGATGGCGAGCCCCAGGCCCGTGCCGCCGGTGCTTCGGTTGCGCGATTCCTCGAGCCTCACGAACGGTTCGAACACCGCTTCGAGCGATGCGTCGGGTATGCCCGGGCCGCGATCCATCACCGAAACGCGCGTGCGGCCATCGGCCAATGTTTCGACGCGGATTTCCGCTGCATCCGAGAACTTGAGCGCATTGTCGACCAGATTGCCGACGATGCGCCGCAACGCTTGCGGACGCGTCACCAGCGGATGCCCGATGCGTCCTTCGAGCGACACGTCCCTGCGCGCGTCGCGATAATCATCGACGATGCTTTCGATGAGTGCGTCCGGATCGATGCGCACAGCCGCTTCCTGCGTGCCGTGCAACGTGCGTGCATAGGTGACGCCTTCCTTCACGAGCGTCTCCATCTCCTGCAGGTCCTGCCGCAGCTTCGCGCCGGTTGTATCGTCGTCCATCACGTCGACGCGCAGGCGCATGCGCGTGATCGGCGTCTGCAAGTCGTGCGTGATGGCGGCGAGGATCTGCATGCGCTGCGCCATGTACATCGCGACGCGGTCCTGCATCGCGTTGAACGCTTTCGCCGCGTGCACGACCTCTTCCGGTCCTTGTTCGGGCAGGCGCTGGCCCTTGAGATCGGGGCCGAGCGTATCGGCGGCGCGGGCGAGTTGTGCGAGCGGGCGCGTCGCGAGCCGCACGGCCAGCCAGCAGCACGCGACGATCACCGCGAGTTGCAGCGCGAGCACGAACGGCAGCCAGCCGGATACGGGCGTGCCCTGCATCGGCCGCATGTCGATGGTGAGCGGCGAGCCGTCGGTGAGACGCAAGTGCACCTGAAAACGCTGGGTATCGCCGGGAATCGCGTTCACGGTCAGCGGATAACGCTTGCCGATGCCATCGGCAATGGACTGCGCGAAGCGCGCCGACAACGCGGCGTCCGGGGCCACGCCGCCCGTGCCGGGGCCGAGGATGAACTCGTAACTGCGCCGCGCGAGCCGTGGCAGCCACGCGGCGCGCTCGTCCGGCGGCAGATGATCGAGCAGCGCGACGGAGCTTGCCACTTCGCGTTCGACATAACCGGTCATGACGTTCGTCATGCTCTGGTCGCGCTCGGTCATCGTGAGCCAGAACGCCGCCGTCTGCGCGAGGGCGAGACCGATCAGCAGGATCAACGCGAGCCGTGCGAACAGCGTTCGCGGCCAGTGTAGCCACGAAGAAGCGATGACCGGCGCGCTTGCCGATGCTTCCGTGTGCGTGTTCATTGCGCCCCGCCAAGCGGCGTCACGGCGGCGGAGAATACATAGCCTTCGCTGCGCAGCGTCTTGATGTAGCGCGGCTCGCGCGCCTCGTCTCTCAAGCGTTGACGCAGACGGCTCACGAGAAGGTCTATCGAGCGATCGAACGCATCGGCCTGACGGCCTTGCGTCAGATTGAGCAGCTGGTCACGCGTGAGCACGCGTTGAGGATGATCGAGAAACACGCGCAGCAAGCGATATTCAGCACCCGAGAGCGCGACCATCGTGCCTTCCGCATCGAGCAGATGACGCGCCGTGGTGTCGAGCCGCCAGTCGCCGAACGCGAGCAACGGCGCGGTCTCCGTGACCTGCATGCCCGGCGGCAGCATGCGCGTGCGCCGCAGCACGGAGCGCATGCGCGCAAGCAGTTCGCGCACGGCGAAGGGCTTCGGCAAGTAATCGTCCGCGCCCATTTCGAGGCCGAGAATGCGGTCCGCTTCTTCGTTGCGCGCGGTGAGCATCAATACAGGGACCGCGCGGAACTTGCCCGCCCGCAATTCGCGGCATAGCACGAGGCCATCTTCGCCGGGAAGCATCAGGTCCAGCACGATCAGATCGGGCGCGCCCTGTTCCAGCGCCGCGCGCATCTGACGGCCATTCGCGGCAAGCGACACGCGCATGCCGTTCTTTTCCAGATACGTCGCAAGAAGCTCGCGGATGCCGCGGTCATCGTCGACGATCAGCACATGGTCGGTGTGTTCCATTGCTCGTTCAGGACTTCCTGCGCTTGATTTGCAGCCGGGCGGGATCGATGAGCAGACATTGCACCGGATGCGCCAGTTCGGTCGCGATCTGTCCTGCGACGATGGCGACGATTGCGAGCATACGCTTCACGACATTGCTCCATGATGGACGATGCAAGCTTTATATCGCGAAACGCGCCGCCCTTCGACTGCTGGCCGGGGCGTTTTGTATCGCAGTGTATCCGCTGTCGTACGCGATACATGACGATTCGAGCAGACCCTCTCGCTGAAACATGACGGATACACCGCGGCGTTTCAATACGTCAACGGCAGCAACCGATGCAAGCCGCCAGGCAAAGCAGGCGAAGCAGGCATCGGAAGCGTCGTTTGCCACTTAATCGCCGTACATCCAATCGCAGAGGACATCATGAAGACTTCCATCATCGCTTTCGTACTCGCCGCCAGTGCTTTCGCCGGAGCCGCGCAAGCTGCCGTGACCAGCAGCAGCGCCATGCCGAATCCGTCCGTAGCGCAGGCGCATCGCGAGATGGGCAAGACCCGCGCGGAAGTGCGCAACGAACTCGTGCAGGCGCAGAAGAGCGGGCAGATCGCCGCGCTGTCGAACCTGTATCGCGGAAGCTAAGCCGCCCGATCAATACGCTACTTTGAGGATCACACCATGACCAAGCCCATCGACACTGTTCTTTATACCGGCAGCACGCATGTCACGGGAGGCCGCGAGGGCCACGCGCGCAGCACCGACGGCCGGCTCGACCTGCAACTCTCGCCGCCCGGATCGGCGGGCGCGGGCACCAATCCCGAGCAGCTATTCGCGGCGGGCTGGTCGGCCTGCTTCATCGGCGCGATGACCAAGGCCGCCGCGAAGTTGCAGGTGAAGCTGCCCGCCGATACCGCCGTCGACGCCGAAGTCGATCTCGGCACCAACGCCGACGGTTATCAGTTGCGTGCGCGGCTCGCGGTGACGCTGCCGGGCATCGAGCGCGACGTGGCCGCGGCCATCGTGGAGGGCGCGCATGGCACGTGTCCGTATTCGAAGGCGACGCGCGGAAACATCGACGTCACCATTCGCGTGGTGTGATGCAATCGTCGGAGGGAAGGCGTGCAGCGATGCACGCCTTGCCGCCGGTTCAGGCCGGAATGATGCGTTCCGCCTTCAGCCGGTCGAACAGTTCGAAGAACGCATCGGGCGTGCTCTGATAATCGAGGAAGCCGGCCTTGCGGCTCTTCGACATATCGGTCAGCACTTCCATCGGGCGGCCTAGATCGGCATCGGTATGCCACCATGAAGCGAGCTTGTCGATGTCCGCTTCGGCCAGCGCATGGCGCGCCGCAATGTCGGCCCATGCCTTGCCGGCGTGCTGCATGCGGTTCTCCAGAGGCCGCGTCTCGCCATCGAAGGGCGCGGGCTCGATGCCGAAATATCCGGCGATACGCTCCCACATCCACTTCCAGCGAAACACGTCGCCATTGACCACGTTGAATGCTTCGTCACGCGCCATCGGCGACGTCGCGGCCCATTCGAGTTGCCGCGCGAGCAGGCGCGCGTCGGTCATGTCGGTGAGGCCGTTCCACTGCGCAGCGGAGCCGGGGAACACGAACGGCTCGCCGGTCGCCTTGCAAAGCGTCGCATAGACGGCGAGCGTCACGCCCATGTTCATCGCATTGCCGACTGCATAGCCGATGATCGTATGCGGACGATGCACGCTCCAGCCGAAGCCGAACTGCCCCGCTGCGTCGAAGAGCCGGTCCTCCTGCTCATAGTAGAAGTTGTCGACCGGCTGCCGGCCTTGCTCCTCGCGAAACGGCGTTATCGGAACGTTGCCCTTTGCGTACGCTTCGAACGGTCCCAGATAGTGCTTCAGCCCCGTGACGAGCGCGGCGTGCGTGATCGCGCCCGAAGGTCCCAGTGCGTCCAGCACGTTCGACACCATCGCGCCGTTCACGCGGATGTTCTCGGCCTCGGTCGCCTGGCGCGACCATGCGGTGAAGAAGACGTGGGTGAATTCCTGGTCTTTCAGGGCATCCGCGACGGATGAAGCCGATGTGAGGTCGGCCGTGATCGACTCCATGCCGGCGGGCGCAGGCGTTCGGCCCCGCGATAGCCCCGCGATCGACCAGTCGCCGTGCGTTTGAAGATGCTCGAACAGATTGCGTCCGACGATGCCCGTTGCGCCGATGATCAGTGCTCGTTTGTCCATTGTTTTGCGTGCTCGTGCGTGAGTTGAACGATGTCATCGCCCTAGTGTGACGGATTGTGCGAAAGCCTGCTTGAAGAGGCCGCGATCACCTAGACTCATAACACCGCCCATGCATGCACGGCAAAGGGAGCGCGACATGATCGACAAGGACAACGCCGACAAGCGCTTCATCGGTGCAATCCCCGAGATATACGACACCTGCCTCGTGCCGCTGATCTTTGCACGCTATGCCGACGACATCGCGGCTCGCGTCGCGTCGCAACGGCCAACGCGCGTGCTCGAAGTCGCGGCGGGGACGGGCGTCGTCACGCGCGCGCTGGCGAATGCGCTCGCCGAATCGACGGTCATCGTCGCGACTGATCTCAACCCGGCCATGCTCGAACGCGCGCGAGCAGTCGGCACGGCGAGACCCGTCGAGTGGCGACAGGCCGACGCGATGCACTTGCCTTTCGACGATGCGTCTTTCGATGTCGTCGTTTGCCAGTTCGGCGCGATGTTCTTCCCCGGCAAGCCCGAGGCCTTCGCGCAGATGCATCGCGTCTTGCGCCCCGGTGGCGCGTTGATCATTAACGTATGGGACTGCATCGAAAACAACGCGTTCGCTTCAATCGTCACGGAGACGATGTCGCGCATCTTTCCCGCCGATCCGCCGATGTTCTTCGCACGCACGCCGCATGCTTATTACGAACGTTCGGTCATCGAGCGTGACCTCCGTGCGGGTGGCTTCGACAAAAATATGTCGTTCGAAGTCGTGCGTGACAGCAGTCATGCCGGTTCGCCGATGATGGCCGCGATCGGCTTCTGCCAGGGCACGCCGTTGCGCTTCGAACTCGAAGCGCGCGGCCCCGATGCGTTATCGACTGCTACGGATGCATGCGCCGCCGCCATCGCCGATAGCTTCGGGCACGGCCCCGTCGATGGCGCGATGCAGGCGATAGTCATCACCGCAAGGACGTGACCCTTCTGCGTCGTCAGAGACTACAGGTGCATTACAGTTTCGCGCATGCTGGCCGATAAGCAGAAGCACCCACGTAAGCAACCAAAGACCCGGCGCGAGGATCCTGTTCCTGGCGCGCGCATAGGCGAAATAGATGATGACTCTGACAATCCGGGCGCGGCTTGCGCTCACCATGACTTTTCTGGGCGTTCTGCTTTCTGTCTGCGTAGGCTTCGGTCTGTACGGAATGAACGCGATCGACGCGTCGGCGAGAGACCTGGGTCTCAGCACGCTGCCGTCCGTCAATGCGCTAGGGGTCTCGGACATCTATATGAGCCGTGCACGGATGCAACTGGACGCTTATGCACTCGATCCCGATGCGCCGGACGCGCGCCAGATGCGTGCGCGCGCCGAGAGCCTGCTGAGCAACTCCGACGACTGGTACAAGAAGTACGACGCGATCCCGCGTGGCGCGGATGAGGAGGCGATCGCGAAGGATGTCATCGCGGCCCGCGCCGACATGCGCAAGGCCATCGAAACGTTCGGTGCGGCTATCGACCGGCACGATCAGGAACAGGTTCGCCGCTCGGCGTTGAAGGAACTGCCCGCGTCGTATGATCGCGTGAGCGCCGCGTTCAGGACGCTGCGAGAATATCAGCTCACCGATGCGGCCCGTCAGGACGCGGAAAACGACAGCAAGGTATTGACGCTGCGCATCATCGGCATGTTTTCGCTGCTCGTCGGTGTCGCCGCCGCGGTATCGGGCTGGTACTTCCTGCGCCGCGCAATCATGACGCCGCTTGCTCAGGCGCTCGATCACTTCGAACATATTTCAAGCGGCGATCTGACGCGAGAAGTAATCATCAGGAGTCACGATGAAATGGGGAAACTGCTCGCCGGCGTCGCGGCGATGAAGAACAAGCTCGCGGTCACCGTCGGCAGCGTGCGCGGCAGCAGCGAGGCGATCGCGAGCGCCAGCAAGGAGATCGCGGCGGGCAATACCGATCTGTCTTCACGCACCGAAGAACAGGCGGCGTCGCTGCAGGAAACGGCGGCCAGCATGGAGCAGTTGACGTCCACGGTGAAGCAGAATTCCGATAACGCGAAGCAGGCGAGCAGCCTCGCCGATACCGCCAATGCGGTGGCCAGCGAGGGCAGCGCAATCGTCGGTCAGGTAGTCGAGACGATGGCCGGCATCGAGCAAAGCTCGGACAAGATCGCCGAGATCATCGGCATGATCGAGGGCATTGCGTTTCAGACCAACATTCTTGCGCTCAACGCGGCAGTCGAAGCCGCCCGCGCCGGCGAGCAGGGCCGCGGTTTCGCGGTCGTGGCAAGCGAGGTGCGCAGCCTCGCGCAGCGCTCCTCGACTGCCGCGAAGGAGATCAAGGATCTGATCGAAACGTCGGGCAGCCGCGTGCAGGCGGGAACCGAACTCGTGGCCCGCGCGGGCGAGACGATGCAGAACGTCGGCATCGCGATTCAACGCGTGACGGACATCATGGGCGAGATCGCGTCGGCATCGCACGAGCAGAGCCGGGGCATCGAGCAGGTCAATCAGGCCATCGCGCAAATGGACGAGGTGACGCAGCAGAACGCCGCGCTCGTCGAACAGGCGGCGGCCGCGGCGGGCTCGCTCGAAGATCAGGCCGAGCAGTTGCGCGCGGCGGTCGCGGTGTTCCGCACGGGCGCACCGGCATCGGCCAGTGTTGCGTCGACGCGCAGCGCCGCGCAACCGAAGCGCGCCGCCAAGGCCGTTGCCACGGCGGAAGGCGACTGGGCCACGTTCTGACGTTGTGCCGCTAGTGATCCGTCAGAAAGTCCGGATGATTCGCGCGAATCTGGTCGATCTGTCCGAGCGTGCCCGACAGATGGCTGCGCATCGCGGCTTGCGCGGCGTCGGGTTCGTTCGCTTCGATTGCATCGACGATGGCCGTGTGATCGCGCACGACCGCCGACGTCTTCCCCTCGACGGGTAAGGTCAGCCGCCGCAGCCGGTCGATATGCCCGCTGCGCCGCCGCACCAGTTCCCACAATTGCGGCACGCCCGCGGCCTCCAGCATCTGCCGGTGAAAATCCTGATCGAGCAGCACGAAGCGCTCGTTATCGGCGGGAGCGAGCACGCGGCTTTGCGCGTCGATGGTCTCGCGCAGACGGCCGATCAGCGCGGCGTCGCGTTCGATCGCCAGCGTGCGGACCACTTCTATTTCAATTGACCGGCGCAAAAAATGCGCTTGCAGCGCGGCGCTGACGCTGATGCGGCTGACGACCGTGGCGTGCTGCGGGAAGATATCGACGAGCCCTTCCTCGCCGAGCTTGATCAGTGCGTCGCGCACCGGCGTCTGGCTGAGGCCGTATTGCGCGGCGAGATCGGCACGCGACAGCACGCTGCCGGGCGCGAGTTCCAGCGAAACGATCATCGCGCGCAGGCGTTCGAAGACTTGCGGCGCGGCGTGACGGGAGCGGTCGAGGCGATGCGCCCCCGGTGGTGCGTCGTTGAGGTTCATGCTGAAAGCTGAGTGGAAGACGGATTCGGCTCCAGCATACCAATCCGCGCGGTCAGGCCGAACAATTGGCCGCCCTCGGTACTTTCACCGATAAAACACTAATATATTAGTGTTTAAGATGCACGGACTTCCTTGTTCACCGGAATCTCCGACATGACGCGCGACATCACCATCACCCAGGTCAGAATCACGCCGATCGCCTTCCGCGACGGTCCGTTGCTCAACGCGGCGGGCATTCACGAGCCGTGGGCACTGCGCGCGATCGTCGAACTGGAGACGAGCGATGGCCGCGTCGGCATCTCGGAGACCTACGGCGACGAACCGATGCTGCGCGTGCTCGACCAGGCAAGGTCGCTGGCCATCGGCCTCTCGCCGTTCGATCTGAACGCGATGGAAGAGCGCGTCCGCGCGACGATCAAGGCGACGCCCGGCGCGGTGGAGTTCGAGCTTGCGCCCGGCTCCCACGCGGCCAAGAACGCGCCGAAGGTCATCAGCACGCTCGAAGTGGCGATGCTGGATCTGCAAGGGCAGATCGTCGGTGCGCCGGTCGTCGATTTGCTCGGCGGCAAGGTGCGCGATGCAGTGCCGTATAGCGCGTACCTGTTTTTCAAATACGCGGAGCATATCGACAGGCCTTACGCGCCGGATGCGTGGGGCGAGGGCATCAGCCCGGAACAGATCGTGGCGCAGGCGCGGCGCATGATCGATCTGTACGGATTCCAAAGCATCAAGCTGAAGGGCGGCGTGTTCGAGCCATCGCATGAAATCGCGTGCATGAAGGCGCTCGCGAAGGCGTTCCCCGGCATGCCGCTGCGTCTCGACCCGAACGCGAACTGGACACTGAAGACGAGCATCGAGGCCGCCCCCGAACTCGATGAAATTCTCGAATACTACGAAGATCCGTGCCCCGGTCTCGAAGGCATGGCCGAGTTGCAGAAGCATACGAAGCTGCCGCTCGCGACCAACATGGTCATCACGACGATGGACGATTTCCGTCGCGGCTGCGAGATGGGCTCGATCAGGGTGCTGCTCTCCGATCATCACTACTGGGGCGGCTTGCGCGCCACGCAGACGCTTGCGCGCATGTGCCGGCTGTGGGGCTTCGGCATGTCGATGCACTCGAATTCGCATCTCGGCATCAGCCTGATGGCGATGACGCATGTCGCCGCGAGCATCCCCAATCTCACCTATGCCTGCGACACGCATTATCCGTGGCAGGAGGAAGAGATCATCAAGGGCGGCCGCGTGAAGTTCGACAACGGCGCGGTTCGCGTGCCGACGACGCCGGGTCTCGGCGTCGAACTGGACCGCGAGCAGCTTGCCGTGCTGCACGAGCAATATCTGACCTGCGGCGTGCGCAATCGCGATGACCTCACGCAGATGCGCAAGTATCAGCCGGATTTCAGCGGCAAGAACCCGCGCTTTTGACCGGCTCGACGCTCGACCCCCATAACGAAGGAGACAGATTCATGAGCAATCGAGCCGACGCGCTGCACAGCGCCGTCACAAAGATCAAGTGGCACGTATTGCCGCTTTTCGTGGTGATGTTCATCGTCAATTACATCGACCGCGTGAACATCGGCTTCGTGCGGCAGCATTTGAGCGCGGATCTCGGCATCGGCGCGGCGGCGTACGGTCTCGGCGCGGGGCTTTTCTTCGTCAGCTATGCGGTGTTCGAAGTGCCGTCGAACATGCTGTTGCAGCGCTTCGGCGCGAAAGCGTGGCTCACGCGCATCATGGTGACGTGGGGACTGGCGGCGGTCGGCATGGCGTTCGTGCGAGGCGAGACCTCGTTCTACGTGATGCGTCTCGTGCTTGGCGCGGCCGAAGCAGGCTTCTTTCCCGGCGTGGTGTTCTACTTCACGCAATGGCTGCCGCGCGATCAACGTGGCCGCGCCATGGCGATCTTTCTCTCGGGCTCGGCGCTCGCCTCCGTGTTCTCAGGGCCGATTTCCGGCGCATTGCTGCTGATCGAAGGTCATGGGCTGCACGGCTGGCAGTGGATGTTCATCATCGAAGGCATGGCATCGGTGGTGCTCGCGGGCTTCGTGTGGTTCTGGCTCGACTCGAAGCCGCACGACGCGAAGTGGCTCACGCGCGCGGAGCAGGATGCGCTCGTCGGCGAAATCGAAGCAGAGCAGCGCGAGCGCGAAGCCACGCATGTCGCGCGGCCATCGGCGCTGAGCCTGCTGCGCGATCCGCAGATCATCATCTTCTGCCTGATCTACTTCTCGGTGTCGCTGACGATCTACGGTGCAACGTTCTGGCTGCCGAGCATCATCCGCAAGATGGGGCATCTGAACGACTTTCAGGTCGGTCTGTTCAACTCGGTTCCGTGGCTTATCTCCATCGTCGCGATGTACGTGTTCGCGGCGCTGGCGGCGCGCTTCAAGTTCCAACAGGCGTGGGTCGCGTGCGTGTTGCTGATCGCGGCGGCGGGCATGTACGCGGCGGGCACGGGCAGCGCGGTGTTCTCGTTCGTCGCGATCTGCTTCGCGGCAATCGGCTTCAAGGCGGCTTCTTCGTTGTTTTGGCCGATTCCCCAAGGCTATCTCGACGCACGTATCGCCGCGCCGGTGATTGCGCTCATCAACTCGATCGGCAATCTCGGCGGCTTCGTTGCGCCGGCGACGTTTGGCTTCCTCGAGCAGAAGACCGGCTCGATTCAGGGCGGGCTGACCGCGCTTGCGGTGGTGTCGGTAGCGGCTGCCGTCATCGTGTTCTTCGCGCGCATGACGCCCGCCGTGCGGGGTCATGCGCAGGTCACGCGGCGCGGAACGTGATGCCGGGGCGCGTTATCGCCCCAGTTCCTTTAGATACGCCGCACGCGCCGCATAGCCGGTATTGGCGAAGTCCGTGAACACGCCGTCGACGCCGAGGCGGTAGAACTTCAGATACTCCGCCGCCGGATCGCCGTTGTAGTCCGCTGCAAGGTACTTCTTCTCGTTGCGGAACGTGAAGACGTGCACGAAGAGACCGGCCTTGTGCGCATCGGCGATGACGCTCGTCGCGGGCTGCGAGGTCGCCTGCGTCGTCGAGCCGACGAAGGGCGAGCCATCCGCGTTCGTCGCGGGAAACGGCGTGATCTTGAGCGGCACGATCTGCGGCTTCCACGGACCGATGCCATCCGCATACGTCTTGATCTGCGCGAGACCTTGCGGCGTGAGCATCGCGTCGAACCAGCGCGGATCGCCGGCGACGGTCCAGTCGAACGGACGGCTATCCGTGATCTCGTTGTAGACGACCGCGCCCGTTCGATAGTCGACGTCGTAGCCGTCGATCAACTGCACGGCCTTCGTATTGAGGCCGTGTGCGCGCATGTATTGCAGGCTCGACGGCTCGAAGCTCTGCACGAATACGGCGGCGTCGTGCGTGTTCAGATTGTTGTCGTTGAGAATCTTGATGAGCGCATCTTCGAGCGGATGGCTGCCCGGCGCGCCGCATCCGTTGGCGATTGCTTGTGCGTTGTTCCATGTCGGGTTCTTCGTCTCCGGATAGACGGAGATCGCGCGGCCCGTCGCGGCGCTCTGCGCTTTCGCAATGTCGATGATCTGCTGGAACGTCAGAACGGGATACTTGCCGTTGTATTCGGTCGGGCGCTCGCTGGCCGCATCGTAGGTCGTGCCGCCGATCAACGTGCCGAGTTCGGCGGCCGTGAAGTCCGTGATCGACCAGTCGCCGGTGTGATCCTCGCCATCGACGATCAGCGATTTCAACACCGACTTCGGATCGTTCGGATCGGTCAGGTCCGTCAGATATTGCGAAGGCCCGGTCTGCGGCGTGGTCTGCCACTTCACGTTGACGAGCACGCCCGGCACCGTGCGTTTTCTCGCCGCAACGGATGCGTTGGTCTTCGCGACATCCGCGATGTTCGTATTGTCCGACAGCCACGGATTGTGGCGCGCGACGAGCACGCAATCCTTCGACAGGTGCAGGTCTTCTTCGAGCGCATCCGCGCCGTTCGTTGCGGCCAGTTCGTATGACGGCTGCGTTTCTTCGGGGCGCAAGCCCGGCAGACCGCGATGCCCGATGACGAGCGCCATCTTGCCGTCGAGCGTCGAGAAAGCGGCGGGAGAGGGCGCAGCGGGTGTCGTGTTGTTTCCGTCGCCATGACAGGCTGCAAGCGCCAAAGCCAATGCAGTCAGTGCCAGCGACAACTTCGGTATTGCGGATAGAGAGGTCTTACGATCGCGCTTCATCGGCTTTCCGTGTCCTTATGATGGTCCCCGCGCATATTGCGAGAGCGCGATGACCCTCTTATGTCCGGAAGCTCTCAATCGGCTTTCAGTAGCACAAAGGCGTTCGGGACATTGCTACTCACGCAAGCAGCCGCGCAATGAGATCGGGCGTCGTGCGCACTTCGTACTTTCGCAACAGGCTCGCGCGATGAATGTCGACTGTGCGCGGGCTGATATTCAATTCCTTGCCGATCTCCTTGCTCGTCATGCCGTGCACGAGACAGGCGGCGACATCGCGTTCGCGCTCGGTCAATGTGCTCGCGACGTCGGTCTGCTTCACGTTCTCCGATAGATCGGTGAACGTCCACATCGCCAGTTCGAAAGGACGCTTCGGGTTATAGCCGAAGCCGCGCACCGTCACCCAGAAGTGCGTGCCGTCGATGCGGCGCATGATGCGATCGTCGCTGAAAACAGCGCGCTTCGCGATGAGCGGCCCGAGGCGGCGGCCGGTCGTCGCGAAGTCTTTCTGCTGCGGATAAAGGCGGGAGAACGACTGACCGACTATGTCGCTACGTTCCGCTCTGAACAGTTCGAGAGCCCGCATGTTGCAGTCGACCATGATTCGCTCGCGCGCCACGATGACCGCCACGGGCAGATGCCTGAAAAGGTCTTCGTAGTCGAGATTGCGAGTCGTATCGGTCGTGGTCGGCATGGGGTCTTTTGCGTACGTAGGCTCCTATGTAGTGTAGCCGGCCTGCGTTCGACTCAGCCGTTCCAGACTTCGCCGAATACGCGCAGCCAGTTTTCGCCCATCACTTTCTTGATGCGCGCTTCGCTCCAGGCCGCGCGCTGCATTGCGGCGGTCAGGTTCGGAAACTCGCCGATCGTGCGAATGCCTTCCGGATTCACGACCTTGCCGAAGTTCGTCAGACGGCGATAACGTCCCTTGTCATGCGTGATCCAGTCGAAAAACTCAGTGCTATAACCTTGAGTGAAGTCGGTGCCGATGCCGACCTTGTCTTCGCCGATCACATCGATCACGTATTCGATCGCTTCGAGATAGTCATCGACGTTCGCCTCCGCGCCGCGCTTCAGGAACGGTGCGAACATCGTTACGCCGACGAAGCCGTTGGCATCGGCGATTTCCTTGAGCTGCTCGTCTGTCTTGTTGCGTGGATGTTCCTTGAGCCCCGAGGGGCAGCAGTGCGAATACGTAACGGGCTTCTTCGAACACGCGATTGCATCCGATGACGTCTTCGCGCCGACGTGCGAGAGATCTACCAGGATGCCCACGCGATTCATTTCCTGGATCACTTCGCGGCCATAGCCCGAGAGACCGCCGTCGGCCTCATAACAGCCGGTGCCGACGAGATTCTGCGTGTTGTAGCAGAGTTGCACGACATTCACGCCCAACTCCTTGAACACCTCGATATAGCCGAGGTTGTCCTCGAACGCATACGAGTTCTGGAAGCCGAAAATGATGCCGGTCTTGTTCTCTTTCTTCGCGCGAAGAATGTCGTCCGTGGTGCGTATGAGCGTCAGAATCTCGCTGTATTCGCGAATCTGCTGCTTCATTTCCGCGATGTTGTCGATGGTCTTCTGGAAGTCGTCCCAAACCGAAACGGTGCAGTTGACGGCGGTCACGCCGCCTTTGCGCATGTCTTCGAAAACTGAACGCTCGAACTTCGAAATATTCAGTCCGTCGATGATGATGCTCGAGTCGTGAAGCGTGGTCATTGTTCGATGTTCTCCATGAAGGCCGCTCAGACGGTGCGCTTGTATGCGCGCTTGACGCTGGCGGCTTTGTTTCGGCTATCCGTCGCGGCTCCGGCATCTTCCAGCGCGGTTTTCGACGTTTCGAGCAGTGACAGGCCGCCGATCATCGCAAAGATCGATACCGCGATCAGATAGTACGCAGGCGACAGATTCGTCCCGGTGGAAGAGATGAGCCACGTCGCGACGAGCGGCGCGGTGCCGCCGAAGATCGTGTAGGCAAGGTTGTAGGTGATGGCGGACGCGGTGTAGCGCGTCTTCGTCGCAAACACTTCCGACATCAGCGGCGCAGTCACCACGCCCGAAAGCACCGCGCCGATGGCGAGCAGCGCGACGCCCAACAAGGACTGCGACAACACACCGGAGCCGCCCAGCGAGAATGCCGGATACACCGACGCAATAATGAAGATGCACGTAGTCGCGATCGTCGCGCGGCGGCCGACCAGATCGGAGAACAAGCCGGCGAGCGGGCACAGGGCCGCGGCGAAGAAGAGAGCGAGCACGGTCACGAGCAGCGACGTACCGCGAGAGAGATGCCCGGCCACTTGCAGATAAGTCGCGAAATACGTCGTGAACGTATAGAACGACAGCGCCGTCACGGACACGAACGCGCCGAGCTTCAGGATATTCCACGACTGCGAATGCAGGGTTTCCATCAGGGGCGCATGCGCGACTTCATGCTTCCCTTCGAGCGCCTTGAACGCGGGCGTTTCGTTGAGATTCACACGCAGATAAACGCCGATGAGACCGACCGGCGCCGCGATCAGGAACGGCACGCGCCAGCCCCAGTCGATCATCGCTTGCGGCGACAGCGACGACTCGAGCAGATACGCGACCACGGCGGCACAGGCAAAAGACGAGAACGTCGATACCGGGACGAAGCTGCCGAAGAACGCGCGGCGACGGCGCGGCGCATGTTCCATCACGTAAGCGCAAGCGCCCGCATATTCGCCCCCTGCGGAAAACCCTTGCACGCAGCGGATGACCGTCAGCAGCAGCGGCGCCCAGTAACCGATAGTCGCGTATGTCGGAAGCAGGCCGATGAGCGTCGTCGACCCGGCCATTAGAAGAATCGTGAAAGCGAGGGTTCGCTTGCGGCCAATCCGATCGCCCACGATGCCGAAGAACAATCCGCCCAGCGGCCGGAATGCGAATGCGACTGCGAAGACCGCGAATGTCTTCAGCAATCCGACCGTGGGGTCGCCGCTCGGAAAGAATTCGCGCGTCAGCATGGTGGCGAGAAATCCGTATGCGGCGAAGTCGAACCATTCGACGAAGTTGCCAATCGAGGCGGCGGCGATGACGCGTCGCAACGTTCCGGTGTCGACTTCCTGCGTGTGTTGCGCTGGCATGGTGCCTCTCCTCATCAAGTGTCGGTGCCTTGCGGTGTCCAAACGAGAGTAGAGGCTCAAATTACCTAGGTCCATACGTGCCAATTACCTAGGTAATCAGCGCGGCGCCGGATGAAAGAGCGGCGAGGAAGACGCGTCGATGGACGGCCTTCGGCCACTGCCGAATTCTTGTGTCGAATCGAATGGATTTCATCTCACTGAGAAATCACCCTACAACTCTTTTCATTTCTGTGAGAAATCGGTTCGCGAATCATCGAAGCGATAAAAAGTTGCGATTTAAACGATCTATGTTCGCGACTTATTCGCTCAGTGCGCCCTCTATATGGCATAGTCGCGACATCGTCATTAAATGGGAGAAAGACAATGGCAACGATTGATAGCCTGAACGCAAGGATTGCGAAGCTGCAGGCACAGGCTGAAGCGCTTAGAAAAAAGCAGTCGGCGGGCGTCATTTCGCGAATTCAGCGACTAATGAAGGAACACGGTTTAACCGTCGATGATCTCGGTCAAGGCATTCGAAACGAAACTCGAAGCGCTGAACCTAAAACCGAATCCACTGCTTCCGCGAAATACCGCGACCCGAAAAGCGGTGCTGAATGGAGTGGCCGCGGTCGCGCGCCGGGCTGGATTGCGAACGCAAAAAATCGGAATCGGTTTCTAATCGACGGTAATGCGGCGAGCGCAACGGTAACGACCAAGAAGGCGTCCGCTGCGGCCGGTAATTATGTGCGAGGCCCGCAGCCGGCGAAGTATCGCGATCCGAAGTCGGGCGCGACGTGGAGCGGCCGAGGCAAGGCGCCGGCCTGGCTGGCCAATGCGAGAGACCGAAGCCGCTTTCTGATCGATGCGGCTCAGGCCGGCTCGGACGCGAAGTCGTCGGGCGATAAAGCCGCTACCGGAGGCGCTCGCAAGAAAGCAACGGTGAAGGCTGCTTCGAAAAAGGCATCGGCGAAGAAAGCGTCTGCTTCGATGAAGAAGCCTGTAAGCAAGAAGGCCGCTTCCAAAAAGGCCGCTTCCAAAAAGGCCGCTTCCAAAAAGGCCGCTTCCAAAAAGGCCGCGCCTGCCGCCGCGAAGAATAACGCGGGAGCATCCGGTGCTGACACGTCGGCGCCCGCAGCATCGAATCAGGCTGTCTGATTTTGCCGGGATGATGCGCTTCGCCTAACGAACATCTTCGGCCGATCATTGATCCGGGTTGCCACTACGGATATCCTTGAATCGTTCGTCGTCGTTGAATGCGGGTCAACCCGGAGACAACCGTTTGATGAAGCGCGCTTTGGTTTTCTCCTGCATGATCGCCGTGAGCGCGATCATTTGCGGATGCAATAAGGATGGGTCCCGGAACGCGACTCAGGAATCCGGCGCTTCGGCGAGTCAGGCGGCGAGCGCGGCGAGCGCGGTAACTGCCGCATCGAGCGTGCAGGAACGAGGTGCGTTGTCCGCCGTCGCGAAGGCGCAATTGCCGGCCGAAGCAGTGGAAACACTGCGTCTGATCAAGGCGGGCGGCCCCTTTCCTTTTGGCGAGGACGGCGTCCTGTTTCGCAACAGCTCGACATTGTTGCCGCAGCATCCTCGCGGCTACTACCATGCATACACGGTGCGGACGCCCGGTTCGACAGAGCGCGGGCAACGGCGCATCGTGTGTGGCGGGCCGCGCAAGCAGACGAGCGACTGCTATTACACCGACGATTATTACGTGACCTTCAAACGTATCGCGGAATGAGTTCGGGTGCTGAAACCGATTCGCTTCTCTGTAAAACCGCGACTGACAAATCGCATTGCTTCGTCGCTGTGCGTTCTGTGGAGCGAGTGTCATTTCTCTAACGTTCTGACGAGGCCGCCAGGCTATCGCTTCTCATCAGCCATGAAACAACGTCTGCGGATGAAACTCGTGCAGAGAAAACAGCGACTGCGGCGCGCGGGCTGCAATCGCGCTGTGAAAGATGAGCTGGGCGTGGCGGACGACTACAGGTCGAAACTCGTGGCCATCTACTCGCAGCATGAAGCGTTGTTCAAGCGACTGGAGAACGCGAGCGTCGAGCATCAGTAGCAGTCTGCCCACGCGTTTCGTCGACACGCCCTGAACGACGGCACGTCTCTGGTTTACGGCATCTTCGCGTCGAACTTGATGCGCCGGGACTGCCAGTTCTCATCGCCTCGACGCCGCCATCGCGTCCACACTCAACTTTCCTCTTCATCCGCCGATATTTCATCCAGTGGCCGAAACGCCGACGAAAGATCGAGACGCGCGCGTAATGCGAAGAGGACGGAGCAAATGAGAAGACTGAGTTTCAAGGCGACATTGTGGAGCACCGTCGGGTTCATCTGGGTGAGCCTGATCGTGCTGTCGCTATTGAGCGCGACGATGACCCGCACGATGATGATGCACGACCGCGAACGCGGCCTGGCCGAGCAAGTGCAATCGGCGGTGAGCGTCGTGAATCACTACGTCAAGCAGGCGCAAAGCGGCGCGATGTCGGAAGCCGATGCGAAACAGGCGGCCATCGCCCATTTGCGGCCCATTCGCTACGGTCAAAGCGGCTACATGCTCGTCGTCGATTCGAACATGCTGCAATTGCTGAACCCGATTCGCCCCGAGACCGAAAACAAGATCAACGATCTCGTCGACAAGACGGGCAAGCATTTCACCGCCGAAATCGTCAAGCACGGACTCGACGGCACTCACCTCACGAGCTATCTCTACCCGAAGCCGGGCGAAACCGAGGCGCTTCCGAAAAGCGCTTACGGTGAATACGTCCGCGCATGGGACTGGCACGTCTATACCGGCACTTATGTCGATGACATCGATCGCGAATTCGGCGTACGGCTCATCGAGATGCTTGGAATCGTCGGCGTCGTCGGTGCATTGCTGACAGTGGCGATCGGCTGGATCATCCGTAACGTGCTGAGAAAACTGGGCGGCGATCCGCAAGACGTCGCCGAGGCATGCGAACGTATCGCAGCGGGCAACCTGACCGAATCGGTTCATGTTCCCGCCGGTTATGAGAAGAGCCTGATGGCGTCCGTGCGGGCGATGCAGGATCGCCTGCTCGACGCGATCGGCGCGGTCACCTCATCGGCGAAGGCCATCGCGAACGCGACCAATGAAATCGCCGCCGGCAACACGGACCTGTCCGCGCGCACGGAAGAGCAGGCCGCTTCGCTGCAAGAGACGGCGGCGAGCATGGAGGAACTGACTGGCACCGTGAAGCAGAACGCCGACAACGCGCGTCAGGCAAGCGGCCTCGCCGATAACGCGAGCGCGGTGGCGAACGAGGGCGCGGCCATCGTCGGCCAGGTGGTGGATACGATGGCCGGCATCCAGGAAAGCTCCGGCAGGATCGCGGATATCATCGGCATCATCGAAGGCATTGCTTTCCAGACCAACATTCTTGCGCTCAATGCAGCGGTGGAAGCCGCGCGGGCAGGCGAACAGGGCCGCGGCTTTGCCGTCGTGGCAAGCGAAGTGCGCAGCCTGGCGCAGCGCTCGTCGAGCGCGGCGAAAGAGATCAAGGCGCTGATCGACACATCGGGCGATCGCGTCGGCGCGGGCACGGAACTGGTCGCGAAGGCCGGCGATACGATGCGCGGCGTGCAGTCCGCGATCCAGCGCGTGACCGATATCATGGGTGAGATCGCGTCGGCATCGCATGAGCAAAGCCGGGGCATCGAGCAGGTGAATCAGGCGATCACGCAGATGGACGAGGTGACGCAGCAGAACGCCGCGCTCGTCGAACAGGCCGCAGCAGCCGCCGGCTCACTCGACGATCAGGCGAAACAGCTTCGTCAGGCGGTCGCGATTTTCCGAACGAGCCGGGACAGTGCAGGCGTTGCTTCTGTTATCGAAAGCCAGCCCCGGCCGGCGACGATCAAACGCACGCAAAGCCGCACCGCGCCCGCAGCGCCGAAACGCGAGCCGGTGAAAGCCGCATCCCCGGCGATGGCGACCGCGTCGTCGGACAAGGACTGGGAGACTTTCTAAAAGCCGCCCGCGTCCGCGAGCGAGTGACTGCTGTGATAGTCTGGTCTGCCGCGCTGCATAGCCAGCGAGTGAGTTCGATGCAATAGCCCGAGCCGCACTCATTCGCTGACGCCGTGTGTCCTCACGAGGCGAGACATGAAGTACCTATCGCGCATTGCAGTCATGCTTGTGCTTATCGCATCCAGCCTGCGTGCCGACGCCCAGAACGTGCGTCTCACGGATGCGCAGAGGGTCGGCGTCTTCATCGTCGCCAATCAGGCGGAAGTCGCGGCGGGCGAGCTTGCGTTGCGTAGAACGCAGTCGCGAAGCGTGCAGAATTACGCGCGGCGAGTGATTGCCGAACATGACAGCATGAACCGTCAGGTGGCCGCCATGTTGCAGCAGCTTGGCGAACAGGCCCGGCCCAGCGCGATGAGTGAGTCGCTATCGCGGCAGATACGCGATGACCTCGCCGTGCTCGATGATGTGCAAGGCCGTGACTTCGACCTTGCGTATCTGGAACATGAAATCGCGTGGCATCAGCGGTCGATCGCGGCGGTCGATGACTTCGTCCGCACGACGACGAGTGCGGACGTCAAGGCGCTGATGGCTGCGTCGCGGCCAGCGTGCATACTGCATCTCGATCAGGCGCAGCGGCTGGAGTGGGCGTTGCGTCGATGAGTCGATGCTTGCCCACGCGCGAGCCGCTTTTAAGCCGCTGGCGCCACCGACGCCCCTTCAATCCCGTGCCGCTTTAGCGCGTCCGCGACGAAGCCCGACGCCTTCACGTCTTCCACGAATGCACGCAGTAAGTCCGTTGCTGCTTCGCCACGGCTCTTGGGCGTGCCCATCGCTTGCCGGATGACCATGAAGCGCTCGCCAAGCAGCCGCAATCCCGTTGTGCGCGCCGCATCCGATTCCAGCTGCTGACGCACGCCCGCCGCCACATCCAGCCCTTGCTCGATGAACGTCTGCACGACCGCCTGCGATGTCGGCGCGCGCACGATCTCCGCGCGCTTCAGCTCGCGGGTCAGAAAGAGATCGTAGGCGCTGCCTTTACCGACCGTCACGCGCACGCCTTCGCGGTCCACGTCCTCGTTGCGCCGGATGCTCGACTCGTCGCGCACGAGATAGCACCCTTCGATCAGCACATACGGCGCCGTGAACGCGATGCTTGCGCCGCGCAACGGATCGATCGCGAAGAAGCCGATATCCGCCTGTTCGTTCGCGACCGCTTCGACCGATTTGCTGGCGGTATCGAAGACGACGAGTTCCATATCGACGCCGAGCCGCCGTGCGAACTCACGCGCGAGATCGATCGATACGCCGAACGGCTCGCCCGTTTCCGCGCGCTTGTTCGCGAGAATCGGATTGCCGAGATTGATGGATGCCCGCAATTTGCCTTCAGGCGCAATCTTCCGAACGACGTCTTGATCGATATGCATGATGGTGTCGGTAAAGGCTCAGGGTTTGGGAATCGGGAATGTGGATGCTGCATCGATCGATAAGACAGCAGCCGGCGCACGCGGTTCAAGCGCTTGACTGAATCCACGAGAGATCCTCATTCATTCCGGTTTGTAAGGACGGCGAGCTTCAATGACGTCGGGAGAAACGGGAAATATTAGTTTAAGCCCGCGCTTCTCCGTGCAACGACTCGGGGCCGGAACTGCCGCGCGTGACGATGTTCGCGGGCGACAAAGCCGCGTTCAAGAAGTCGGGCAAACGAAAGCCCGATGAACGAATGCGCGTCGAACCGCGCGCCTTTTTCACTGATGCCGCCCGATGTTCTATCCTCTGGATAGGAGCCGTCGAGTACGAAACACGGAGGTGAGTGATGGCCTGCACTCAGCATGGCGCTGGCGGCGCGCTGCGGACCGTGAAGAATCTTCCGTGCCCGCCCGGTCTGCCCGTTCTCGGCAATCTCTTTCAGCTAGCGCCGCCGAAGCTGCATCTGACGCTCGAGCATTGGGCGAAGCGTTACGGGTCGCCTTATCGCGTGCAGCTCGGCACGCTGCCGATCACCGTGTGGACGCAGGCAGACCTGTTCCAGACCGTGATGCGCGAGCGGCCTCATGTCTATCGACGCATCGCGCCGATGGAATCCGTGCTCGCGGAACTCGGCGGCAACGGCGTGTTTTCCGCTGAAGGCGCGTCATGGGCGCCGCAGCGCCGGCTCGTGATGCACGCGCTGTCTCCATCGAACATCAAGTCGTTCTTCCCGGCGCTGGCCGCCATCACCGAGCGCTTTCTCGTCCGGCTGCGCGAGGCCGCGAACGCACACAGAACGCTCGAAATGACCGACGAGCTGAAGCGCTACACGGTCGATGTGACGAGCACACTCGCATTCGGTGAGGACCCGCACACGCTGGAACGGGATCGCGGCGTCATTCAGGAACACCTCGCGCTGATACCGCCTGCACTGATGCGGCGCGTCTCGGCGCTCTTTCCGTATTGGCGTTACTTCAGCCTTCCACAGGACAGGCGTCTTGCGCGTGCCATGGCAAGCGTGCACGAGTATGTCGATACGATGATCGAGCGAGCGCGCAGGCGCTTGTCCGCATGTCCCGGTGCGCCGCCCGGCAACTTGCTGGAAGCGATGCTGCTGGCCCATGACGACGACGGTTCCGCCGTCACCGACGAGCAGATCGCGGCCAACGTCCTGACCTTGCTCGTCGCGGGCGAGGATACGACAGCGAACGCCATCGCGTGGGCGCTGATGTACATTGCCACCGATCCGCACTTGCAGCGTCGCGTGTTCGACGAATCGTTCGATACGCTCGGCCCTCGCAGCGTATGCCCGGACTTCGACGCACTGAAGCGGCTCGATCTGTGCGAAGCGGTGTGCAGCGAAGCGCTGCGTCTGCGCCCCGTCGCCGCGATACAGACATTCGAGCCGCTAACCGAGGTGAACGTCGGCGGCGTGCTCTTGCCGCCCGGCACGCGCATGTTCTACCTCACGCGGCCTTGCATGCTCGACCCGAAAAACTTCGCGCAGCCCGACGAGTTTCTTCCCGACCGTTGGCTGCAACATCGAACAGCAGCAAGCACACCGCACGAACAAAAGGCTTACCTCTCGTTCGGTGCGGGTCCGCGCGTGTGTCCGGGGCGCTATCTGGCCGCCGTGGAAATGCGCTTCGTCATATCGATGTTGACAAGGCACTTCGATATCGAACTCGCGACCGATCCCGCGACCATCAAGGAAGTATCGGCGTTCACGATGGTGCCGGACCGGATGCCGCTCACGCTCGCGGTGCGGTCATAACGCAACGTCGGCATGCGCCCGAAGAGTCGAGACGTTCATCCGCGCCATGCGGATTCGCGGATCACGGCGCAGAAGTTTCCCCGCCTGAATAGAGGCTCCTTGTCCGCGATGACATCGGCCTTCACGTTGCCGAAAGTCGTATCAGGCTTATGTTTGATGCCGTCATAGAAGGCCTGAATGATGTCCTCCTTGAAATGCGCCGTGCGAGGGTGAGCGCCGACGACTGCGCTGCGTTCGGCGTCGCTGTATTGCGGATACGTGAGACCGAGCACATCCATCTCGACACCGGCTGTCACGAGGGCGATCACTGGATGCATATGTTCGGGCACGCCTGGCGTCGTATGCAGCGCGATGGATGTCCACACGAGGTCGATATCCTGAGTGCTGATTCCGCGTTGCTTCAGGAAGTCACGCGCGGCGTTGGCGCCGTCCACTTCGAATCGCTGGTTCGTGCTGCTGTGCGACGGCATGAGGCCGATATCGTGGAACATCGCGCCGGCATAGAGCAACTCGGCGTCGAACGGAAGACCGCGATGCTGTCCGGCCAGTGCGCCGAAGTAATACACGCGGCTCGAATGATTGAAGAGAAGTTCGGTCTCCGTGTCGCGAATGAATTCCGTGATTTCGCGGGCCAGCTTGCTGTCGGGAATGGCAATGCCACTGACGCTTGCGCTCATGACGTTCTCCGGAAAGGGGTGAAAGCTCATTCTCGGACGTGATACGCTTGGCAACAACAGGCGGGAACCGTCGATTCCTGCCATTTCGCGCGGCTTTCGGACCTGGAGTGAATCGGCGTGGCTAAAACGATTGCGATGCTGGCGATGCCCGGCGTGCAAATGCTCGACGTGTGCGGACCGCTCGATGTATTCGCGCAGGCGAATGTCGAAGCGGGCCGCATCGAATACGAACTGAAGATCGTCGGAACCAGGGCGGGCCAGTTAAGAAGCTCGTCCGGCGCCCGCCTGCTGCCGGACGAGATAGCAGGCGACGCCTTCGTTTCCGCTCATACCTTGCTCGTCGCGGGCGCGCCGAATGCATCGACGATGACGTTACCGAGCTCGTTGCGTACGTGGTTGAAAACAATGTCGAAGCGCTGCCGGCGCTTTGGCTCGGTATGCACGGGGGCCTTCATTCTCGCGGAGGCGGGCTTGCTGGAGGGACGGCGCATCACGACTCACTGGTCGTGCGTCGAAGAGTTATCGAGCCGGTATCCCGGCATCAGCGTCGAGCCTGACGCGCTGTACGTGCGGGACGGAAAAGTGCGAACGGCGGCCGGCGTGACGGCCGGACTCGATCTTGCGCTGGCGCTCGTCGAAGAAGATCTGGGACGCGAGGTCGCGATGCGTGTCGCCAGCCAGCTCGTCATGTTCTTCAAGCGTCCCGGCGGGCAGATGCAGTTCAGCCGTCAAGGACACGCGCAGCCAGCGGGCCGCTCGGTGTTGCAGGACGTGCAGCGCCTCGTCGCCGCGCGCCCCGATCTGGACCATAGCGTCGCGAGTCTCGCCGCGCGTGCACATCTGAGTCCACGGCACTTTGCGCGCCTGTTTCAGGCGGAAGTGGGCGTGACGCCGGCCGCATGGGTCGAATCGGCTCGCGTTGCGGCGGCGCGGGGCTTGATCGAGACGAGCGGCGATACGCCGAAACAGGTCGCCGCCAAGTGCGGATTCGCTAACGCCGATGTGTTGCGGCGGAGCTTCGTCAAGCATGTCGGGGTGACGCCTTCGGAGTATCGAAAGCGCTTTGCGACGCGTGTCTGATGCGCTATGAAATCGGCAGCGACGTATCGCGCTTGATTTCGCGCAGCGACAGCATCGACTCGACGGCGGTTACACCGGGCAAGGTCCGCAAGACGTCGCGCATGAAGACGCCGTATTCGTCGAGATCGCGCACGACGATCTGCAAGAGGTAATCCGCCGTCCCGGACACGTTATGGCACGACACGATGCGCTCGATGCCCTGTACTTCGCGCTCGAAGCGGTCGGACAGTGCGCGATCATGGACGCTGAAGCGCACCTGCGCGAAAGCGACGACGCCGAGTTCCAGCCGCCTGCGCGCAAGCAGCGCGCGATAACCCTCGATGTACCCATCGCTTTCGAGGCGCTTCAGGCGCCGCGCACAGGGCGTCTCGCTGAGACCGACGCGCTCGGCGAGCTTGGCAATCGGGAGCCGTCCGTCCTTCTGAAGGGCCGCCAGAATGGCGCGGTCGATGCGGTCCAGTTCAAGCATCGGTTTCCTCCACACAATCCCGCAACGTTAGCGGAAAGCGCTTCGATTTGCAGGGCGGGGCCCGCGTTTCGACGGAAAACCGCGCGAAACGAGTGGCACCATGATCGCAAATATTGGAGGAATCGATCATGGTCTCAAGTCACGTACTCGGGCTTTTTATCGGCGCGCTCGCCGTCGTTTATGCGCTTCCCGGACCCGATATGGCGCTCGTATTGCAGGCCAGCGCTGGGCGAGGGTTCAGACAAGGCGTCGCCGTGGCCGGCGGTCTTGCGACGGCCCGCGCCGCGCATGTGACGCTTTCGGCATTGGGCGTGGCGGCGCTGTTGCGCAGCGCGCCCTGGCTCTATAACGGCGTGCGTATCGCGGGCGGTCTTTATCTGGCCTATGTCGCCGTGCAGATTCTTCGCGCGCCCGCTTTCGGCATGGAGGCGCGAGCACGCGAAGGCGCCGGGCCGTCGCTTTCGGGCGCCTATGCAAAAGGCGTCTTGGGCAATTTGCTGAACCCTAAGGCGCTTTTGTTCTGTTCGGTGCTGCTCCCGCAGTTCGTGGACCCCGCCGCCGGCGCGGTGTGGCCGCAAGTGATGGAGCTTGGCGTCGTGCTCGTTGTCGTGGGCGCGGCCTTCGACCTGACGCTTGCGGCCGGCGCGACGCGCCTCTCACGCTGGCTCACGCGTCACCCTCGTATGCAGCAAGTTCAGCGTTGGGCGTTCAGCGCGACCCTGCTTGCTTTTGCTGCGCGCCTGTCACTCGATTGATACCTCTTGGCGCGTGTCCATGATCTGAAGAATTTGCCTGTACTAGGGTATACGTAGGGTCTTAATTACCGCATTATTTTCGTAAAATCCAGGTAAAACATTCCAACATATCTGAGAGAACGCGGTAATGGAAAGCGATTACGAAGTGCTCTACAAGGGTTGCACGCTGTCGCCACTCGCTGTTGAGGACGGCCCGTTCTACACAGCGATGCTCATCATGCGCACGGCCGATGGCGAAATGCGCGCGAGCGGCGCGCTCGGCCAGTTTGCATGCGCGTTATCTGCAAGACGTTATGCGCTTGCCTACGGCATGGCAGACGTCGACCACCGCGAACCGCCGCTCCCGGACTGGCCACCAGTTCAGGCCAAGGCGGTAAAGGCTGCCCATCGCGCAAGGGTTTGATCCCGAAGCGCAAACAAGGCTTCCGCGTTACGGCGCGAGCGCGTCCGCGACCTCGCTGTTCCAGTACGCGGGAAGCGCCTTGTATGGATTCGGCAGCGTGAACGAAGTGACGTACACGCTTCCGGCACCATGCGTTTTTGCATACGTCACCACGCGCGGCAATTGCGCGGCGCTCACGTTATAGACGATATGCACGAACCGGCTCTTCGGATAAGCCGCCTGCCATCCCATCGTCTGATAGTTCGCATAGCTCCTCGCATTGCTTTCGAACACGACGAATTGATCGGCAGTCGGCAAGCTCGCGTAAAGCTCGGGGATATTCGTACCCGGATTCCCGATGACCGTATAAGTCGGCTTCAGCCCCTTGATGTAGTTGTAGACCGACTGATAAAACTGGATATGCGACGCCTCGTTGTCCGCCGTCATTTCGTCGATGAAGAATCCGTCGACCGCATATAGCGCGATATATCTATTGATGTCAGCCACGACCGCCGAAAGCGATCGCTTCGTGTAAGACGTCGATACATAGCCGATCACCTTGCCGCCCGCGGCGCGCAATCGTGCGATGGCGGCCGTGTAGTTCGCATCGGCGGTGATGCCTGGACCGCTATTGGGATTAAGAATCGCGGTGGTCGGTATCTTGCGCGCCGTTGCCGTGAGCGCGTCCCAATTCGCAACGCCTCTCGCTGCATCGAAATAGGCAGGCACGACCAACGTAACCGGCGCGCTCGCCGTACTCGCCGTCGTGCCCGCGAGCGCAGCGCCGCTGAACGCGATCGACGACACCACTATGCTCGCCTTGATGAATTTCATTCGTCCTCCTTACGCCCGTCGTCGGAATCGTGTCGATTGGCCCGCCTTAGTGCGGCGGGCAACTTTGTTATGCGTCACCGGATTACTCCGGCTTCGCCCGACGTATTAACGGCGTCGTGGTGCCGGTTCTTTAGTGCATCGGGCAATCCCTGGCGTCCGTTTTGTGCGCCGATTGCCCGATGCGCCCTCGCGAAACGGCCTTCATCGGCGCGAGCAAGCGTCGCGCGCGCTCGACTTCCTCCCCGAGTTGCTCGATCAGCCATCGCGCGACATGCCGCGTGCCGTCCGACGGATTCGACGAACGATATTCGAGCACGTAGTGGCAGCCCGTTTCAATATAGCGATCCCATGCGGGAATCACCTTGCCCTCGTTGAGCGGCGCGGCGATAGCCAGCAGCCAGCCGAGCACGACGCCCTGGCCGAGCATCGCGCATTGCACGGCGAGACCGGGGTCCGTGTGATGCACCGCTTCACCGATGCCTTGATCCGAACGCCCCGTCGCGCGATGGAAATCCGCCCATGAATGCGTGGTCACATCGAGATGAATATAGGCATGACCTTCATGCGACTTCGGCGCATCGAGCGGTCCCGATTCAGCGAGATAGTTCGGACTGCAAACAGGAACGATGATCTCGGGGCAAAGACACGAAGGATCGCTTTCCGAGCCGGGACCGTGCAGCCGGATTCCGAGTTCCGCGTCTTCGAGCGGTCCGTACAGGCGGCCCGGCATGACCTGCAGACGCAGATTGATCGACGGAAAGCGCTTGCGAAAGTCCGCATAACGCGGCAGAAGCCATAAGGCGGCGAAACCGCTTGCGAGCGATAGCGTGACGATCTCGCCTCGCGCATGATCGCGCTTGAGTTGGTCGATGGTGTCGCCGATCTGACCGAAACCGGATGCGACCGCACGTTGCAGCGTTGCGCCGCGATCCGTCAGGGTTAGCCCTAGCTTCGTGCGTTCGAAGAGCTTGAAGTCCAGCGCGTCTTCAAGACGCGCCACCCATGCGGCTCACCGCGACGGGCGTCACGTTGAGTTCGCCGGCCGCCTTGGTGAAGCTCAGAAGCCGCGCGGATGTTTCGAATACGAGCAGTGCCTGAAGCGAAGGAAGTCGAAGACTCATACAACACCATGTTATGGGGCATGCATCGATTTGTAATTTGACGGCAGATATTGGTCTTCTTACCTTGAGTCCAACGCTCAACTCATCTGGCAGGCCATGACACCCCACACCGATCACCGCGCCGCCGCACCCGCATCGTCGGACCCGTTGCTTCAGCCATTCGCCCTCAGGCATCTCGTCCTCAAGAACCGCGTCATGAGCACGAGCCACGCAAGCCGTCTGACGCGCGATGAATTCCCGCAAGAGGTCTATCAACGGTATCACGAGGAAAAAGCGAAAGGGGGGCTTGCGCTGACGATGTTCGGCGGTTCATCGAACGTCAGCATCGACAGTCCCAACACCTTCCAGCAGATCAACGTATCGACCGATGCCGTCGTGCCGCATCTGCGGCGCTTTGCCGATCGCATCCACACGCATGGCGCGGCGCTGATGTGCCAGATCACGCATCTGGGACGCCGCGGCGATGCCTACACGGAGCCGTGGCTGCCGATGATCGCGCCATCGGCGGTGCGCGAAACGCTGCATCGCGCGATACCGCAGGCCATGCACGACGCCGACATCAGGCGCGTGATCCGCGACTTCGGCCTCGCGGCGAAGCGTTGCCGCGATGGCGGCCTCGATGGCATCGAAACGCATGCGGGCGGGCATCTCATCGGGCAGTTCATGGACCCGACCGTGAACCTGCGCACCGACAAATATGGCGGTTCGACCGCTAATCGCGTGCGCTTTGCGATCGAAGTCCATGAAGAGATACGCAAGCAGACGGGTGACGATTTCATCGTCGGCTTTCGCTTCGCGCTCGAAGACGGATGCAGCTTCGAAGAAGGGCTCGAAATGTCGCGCATTCTGCAGAGCACCGGGCTAGTCGATTTCTTCAACGTCACGTTCGGGCGCATGGACACGAAGATGTCGCTCGCAGTGAATCCGATGCCGGGCATGTTCGTGCCGTCCGCGCCGTGGCTGCCGAAAGCTGCGGCATTCAAGCGCGCAGTCGATTTGCCCGTGTTCCACGCGGCGAAGATCGCGGACCTCGCCACCGCACGCTATGCGATCCGCGAAGGGCTGCTCGACATGGTCGGCATGACGCGCGCGCATATCGCGGAGCCGCATCTCGTGAAGCTCGTCGAAGCGGGCAAGGAAGACGAAGCGCGGCCGTGCGTCGGCGCATCGTTCTGCCGCAATTTCCGCGCGACCTGCATCCATAATCCGGCGACATCGCGCGAGACGTATCTCACGCATGACATTGCACAGGCGGCGCACAAGAAGCGGGTGCTGATCGTCGGCGCGGGACCGGCGGGTCTCGAAGCGGCGCGCATCAGCGCAAAACGTGGCCATGACGTGACCGTGCTCGAAGCCAATTCGACGGCGGGCGGACAGATGCTGCTCGCGGCGACGGGAAGCTGGCGGCGCGATCTCATCGGCATCGTGGACTGGCGCGTGTCGCAACTCGAACAACTCGGCGTCGACGTGCGCTACAACCACTATGCCGAACTGAGCGACGTGCTGAGTCACGGCGCGGATGCCGTCATCATCGCGACGGGCGGCCTGCCCGACCTCGATGCGTTGCCGGGCGGCGAACTCTGCAAGTCGGTGTTCGACGCGCTGACGGAAACGCCGCCGCGCGCCGGCAGCGTGCTCGTGTACGACGGCACGGGCCGGCACAACGCCTATCTGTGCGCCGAGCGTTATGTCGATGCGGGCCTCGACGTATCGCTTGCCTTGATCGACAGCACGCCCGCGCAGGAAACGGGCGGACGCGGCGACGATCAGGCATGGATGCGCCACATCGCGCGCTGGGACGTGCCTGTGCGGACCAATGTCGAACTGATCGAAGTCAGCGCGTCAGCGAGCGGCAAGCGGCGCGCGGTGTTCCGCCATCATCTGACGAACGAACTGGTCGAAGTGGAAGCGGATCATGTGGTCGCCGAGCGCGGCATGCTCGCCGTCGAAGACCTGTTCGAAGCCGCGCGCATGTATTCGGTCAACGACGGCTACACCGATCTCGAAGCCTTCGCGACAGCCAGGCCGCAACCCGCCGCACAGGAAGGCGAGGCAGGGCAGTTCCATCTATACCGCATCGGCGATGCAAGCGCGTCGCGCGACATCCATACGGCCATCTACGACGCGTACCGGCTTTGCCTCGCGCTGTGACGGACCGACCCATCCATCCGCATGACGACATCACCGAGCGAGGCTGCCCATGACATTGCCGAAAGACTTCGTTGTCGCCGATCCCTCCCGCCGCAAGGCGATCAAAACGCTGGCCGCCGCGGGCGCCGCGACGCTCATTCTGCCGGGTGCATCGTCGCTTGCATTCGCCGCGACGGAAGCCGCGCCGCAACGCGGTGGACGCATTCGCGTTGCGCTCGCGAATCAGTCGCTGATGGACTCGCTCGATCCCGCGAAGGGCACGCATACCGGCGACTATTCGCGCGCCTATATGTTCTATAGCGGCCTCACCGAACTCGACGCCGACTTCAAGACGCAGAACGCACTGGCCGAGAAGCTTGAATCCGACGACTTCGTGAAGTGGAACGTTGCGCTCAAGCCCAACGTGCACTTTCACGACGGCAAGCCCTTCACTGCCGACGATGTCGTGTTCTCGCTGATGCGTCACAAGGACCCGGCGACGGCGTCGAAGGCGAAGTCCATCGCGGACGGTATCGCATCGGTGAAAGCGGCCGGACCGCTCAAGGTCGAGATCACGTTGACGGAGCCGAACGTCGATCTTCCCGCGCTGCTCGCGATCCCGCACTTCGTGATCGTCGCCGCGAACACGACGGACTTCTCGAAAGGCAACGGCACCGGCCCGTTCATCTGCAAGGAGTTCACGCCGGCGCAGCGCTGCATCGGCGTGCGCAATCCGAACTTCTGGAAGCCGGGGAAGCCCTATCTGGATGAAGTGGAAGTCATCGGCATTGGCGACGATGCCGCGCGCACCAACGCGCTGCTCGCGGGCGACGTGCAGCTCATATCGCCGCTGCCCGCACGCGATGTCGACCGCATCAAGCAGACCGGCAAGGCGACCGTGCTCGAAAGTCCGGCGCAGCTTTATTCGGACCTCGCATTGCGTCAGGACATGCTTCCGACCAAAAGTACCGACTTCAACGAAGGCATCAAATATCTGCATGACCGGCAGCGCATCGTGAACGTGATGCTGCGCGGCCACGGCACGCTTGCGAACGATCATCCGGTGCCGGAGTGGCATCCGTATTTCATGAAGGGATTGCCGCAGCGCGCTTATGACCCGGACAAGGCGCAGTTCCACTTCAAGAAGGCCGGCACGCAGAGCGCGCGGGCGGAAATCATCGCGCCGCCATCCGTGGAAACGGCGCTCGATTCCGCGATGCTGGTTCAGCAAGCGGCGAAGCAGGCGGGCGTCGACATCAACGTGCGCCGCGTGCCCGCCGATGGTTACTGGAGCACGTACTGGATGAAGTACCCGATGACCTACGGTTCCATCCTGCCGCGCCCGACGCTCGATCTGCTGTACACGCAGTTCTTCCGCTCGAACGCGAACTGGAATGAATCGGGCTGGAAGAACGAGCAGTTCGATCAACTGCTGGTGCAGGCGCGCCGCGAGCGCGACAATGCGAAGCGCAAGCAGATTTACGGCGATATGCAGACCATCGTGTACGAGAGGAACAGTCTCGTGATACCCGCGTTCATCAACTTCATCGATGCGCAGAGTTCAACGTTGCGTGGCTTGAAGGGCAGTCCGTCGGGCCGCGTGATGGGTTATCGCTTTGCGGAATTCGCGTGGCTTGCGAAGGCGTGAGCGTGCCTGGCTTTACCAGAGCGCCTGGCTCGTGAGGGCGAACTGCGTGAGCGAGGAATCGGTGGATGGCGTGCCGTTCAGCGCCATCTGCTCGATGGTATCGACGAGCGGCAGGCCCTGTCCTTCGAGCCACGCTGAAAGCCCGTAACGCAGCGGGGTATCGACGCGCACGAACATGCCAGCGTTCAGCGCGAGCCAGTAGCTGATCAACGCTTTCGCGCGGCTTTGGTCCGGCGATTCGGGCGCGATCACCGGGCCGATCACGTGGCCATCGCCGAAGCGCCGGAACAGCGCAAAGCCGATCAGTTCGCCATCGCGGTCCAATGCGATACCGCTCGCGACATCGAGCAGGTGCGGCATCACTTTGGTGCGATCCATGCCGGTCGCGCGGGTCGCGAGATCGGCGAGACGTAGCGTGTCCTTCGCGCCGATCGGACGAAGCCGCTCGCCCGGCGGCAGTGAAACGAGCGGCGGCTGAAAGGCCGCGCCCTGATGTTGATGAATCGTATCGATGCGCGTGAAGCCGCGTTCTTCGCACAAGTGCCTGCCTTCATTGGATACATGACTGAGCAGCATGCGCGAGGGGTGCGCCGCGATCAGGCGGTCGAGCAATGCACGCCCGATGCCCTGACGTTGATGCTCGGGCGACACGATGAACATGCCGAGCGTGGCGGCGCTTTCGCCGAACTGCCAGGCGAGCGCGGTGCCGATGAGCGCGCCTTGCGCATCGACAGCGGCAAAACCGCGGCCGAGACGTGCGGCGAAGCGCCAGTCGTCGGCCCGATGCCGCCATTTGACGGACATGGAAAGCGCATGCCCGGCGGGGATGTCGTCGAGCGTGAAAGCCCGGTATTCGACCACATCGCGATTGTTCGAGTCGGGCATGCCGGCCTCCTCATTTTGAAGACTATTACCGTGACTGTGACACCGCGCCGCGTGCATGGCTAGGACGATCTTCCTGTCCCACACAGGCAATGGACCGCGCGATGTGGTGCAACGCAAAAGCGCAGGTTATCGCGCCGACAACGCGCGCGCTGTGCTGTATCGGCAATTTTGTCGGCGATTTATGCCGGGCCTCCGGTCCTACGATGATGTCATGCCAACGCAGCATCCCGAGGAGGATTCACGCTTATGGACCGTTTCGATCCCGCCAGCATCGGCATCAGGAGCGGGCACTTCATCGGCGGCGAACTGATCGATGCAGGCGCGTCGCGCATCGACGTCGCGCGGCCATCGGATGGCCTCACGTATGCATCGGTGCCCGTCGCCGATGACGCGATGATCGACTATGCCGTGCAGAACGCATACGCCGCGTTCACACGAAGCGACTGGGCGCGCCGTGCGCCGCGCGAGCGCGCCCGCGTGTTGCGCCAGTTCGCCGATCTCGTCGCGGCCGATGCAGCGAATCTCGCGCCGCTCGAAGCCGTCGGTTCGACGCGTCCGGTGCGCGATGCGTACCACTGGGACGTTCCGTTCACCGCCGAGAGCATCCGCTTCTACGCGGAGCTTGCCGACAAGATCGGCGGCGAAGTGGCGGCGACCGATCATCGTCATCTCGGCATGACGATCGCCGAACCGTATGGCGTGATCGGCGCCATCGCACCGTGGAATTTTCCGCTCGTGATGGGCATATGGAAGGTTGCGCCCGCGCTCGCGGCGGGCAATGCGGTCGTGCTCAAGCCTTCGGAAATGACGCCGTTTTCCGCATTGCGGCTGGCCGAGCTTGCGCTGCAAGCAGGCGTGCCGCCCGGCATCTTCAACGTCGTTCAGGGCGATGGCCGCATCACCGGCGAGGCGCTCGTGCGTCATCCGCGCATCGGCAAAGTGACGTTCACCGGCTCGACGCGCACCGGCGCCGCGATCATGGCCGCCTGCGCGGAAACGGGCACCAAGCCCGTCACGCTCGAACTCGGCGGCAAGAGCCCGCAGATCGTATTCGCCGATGCCCCGCGCATCGACGATGTGGCGAGACGCATCGCCGGCGCGATCACGGGCAACGCGGGACAGGTATGCGTGGCGGGATCGCGTCTGCTCGTTCAACGCGCGATAGCCGATGAACTGATCGAACGCATTGCGCAAGCCTTCAGCGAACTGAGGGCGGGACCGACATGGGCCGCAGGCGCGACCTTGCCGCCGATCATCTCCGAGCCGCAGGCAGCGCGCATCGATGCGATCGTTCAGCGCAGCATCGCGAGCGGCGCGACCTTGCGATACGGCGGCACACGCGCCGATGCGGCAACGCCCGGCGCATTCTATTCGCCGACCTTGCTCTGCGATGTCACGCAGGAAAGCGAAGCGGTGCGCAGCGAAATCTTCGGCCCCGTGCTGACTGTCCAGTCGTTCGACACGGAAGAAGAAGCGCTCGAACTCGCGTCGCATCCCGAGTATGGACTTGCCGCCGGCGTGCATACAGCCGATATCGGCCGCGCGTTGCGCATGGTGCGCGGCATCGAAGCGGGCACGGTATGGGTCAATCGTTATGGACGCACCAGCGATTTCGTGATCCCCACGGGCGGGTACAAGCGCTCGGGCATCGGCAAGGATCTTGGCCGCCAGTCCTATGAAGCGAATCTGCGCTTCAAGAGTGTGCTCATCGACACGGAAGGCTGAGTTGCACGACCGTGCATAAAAGCACACCGCATTTTGTGCTGTCGCGGAGCTTGAAAACGCATGACTTGTATCGTCGCAACGCACGCATTCGACGCCAGCAGTCATTTTTGCCTTGATTAAATTTTCTCGACAGTTCGCTGTTCCTTGTTTCCACCACTGAACTCCGGGCGGGTTCACTACACGACAGGACTGAAACCATGATCGATTTCGAGCCGAAGTACATCACGTTCGACTGCTACGGCACGCTGACGAAGTTCCGCATGGCCGATATGACCCGCGAGCTGTACGCCGACCGCCTGAAAGGCGACGAGCTGGAGCAATTCGTCAAGTTCTTCGCAGGTTATCGTCGCGATGAAGTGCTCGGGGCGTGGAAGCCGTATCGCGATGTGATCGTCAATTCGGTGCGCCGGGCATGTGCGCGGATGAACGTCGAGTTCAACGAAGCCGAAGCCGAGAAGTTCTATCTCGCCGTGCCGACCTGGGGCCCGCATCCGGACGTGCCGGAAGGCCTCTCGCGGCTTGCGAAGAAATACAAGCTGGTGATTCTGTCGAACGCATCGAACGATCAGATTCAAAGCAACGTCGACCTGCTCGGTGCGCCGTTCCATCGCGTGTTCACGGCGCAGCAGGCGCAGTCGTACAAGCCGCGCATGCAGGGCTTCGAGTACATGTTCGATCAGCTCGACTGCAATCCGGAAGACGTGCTGCATGTGTCGTCCAGCCTGCGTTACGACCTGATGACCGCGCATGACATGGGCATCAAGCACAAGGCTTTCGTGAAGCGCGGGCATGAGCCGGGCACGCCCTACTACGAGTATTACGAAGTGGAAACCATCGGCGAGCTAGCCGGCCAGCTCGGTCTGTAACCGCACTCCCTCACGCGAGCAATGCCGATGAAACTCGACTCCTACTGGCTCGACACCGCGCCCGCGATGACCTCGGCGTGCGAAGGCCCGGTCGATGGCCAGGCCGATGTCGCCGTGATCGGCGGCGGGTTCACGGGTTTGTCGGCGGCGCTCGCGCTGGGAAAGCGCGGCGCGTCGGTCGTGGTGCTCGATGCCGGGCGGATCGGCGGCGGCGCGTCGGGCCGCAATGGCGGCCAGTGCAACACGGGCGTCGCGCAGGACTATGCGGCGCTGCGCGCGCAACTCGGCGTCGAGCGTGCGCAGGGCTGCTATCGCGCGTATGCGGCGGCGGTGAGCACCGTGGAACGCCTGATCCGCGAAGAGAGCATCGATTGCGATTACCTCGCGTCGGGCAAGCTGAAGCTGGCCGCAAAGCCGCATCATCTGGAACACATCGCGGCGGCCGCCGAACTGATTCGCCGAGAAGTGGATCCGCACATCGACTTGCTCGATCGCGAGCAGATCCGCAATGAAGTGCAGTCCGATGCCTTTCACGGCGGCCTGTTGCAGCGTCATGGCGGACAGATGCACATGGGCAAGTTCGCCGCTGGACTTGCGAAGGCAGCCGCAAGACAAGGCGCACGGCTTTATGAGCATGCCGAAGTAACGGCGATTGCGAAGGAAGGCGGGGCGTATCGGATCGATTCGAAGCGGGGCACGGTTCGCGCGAAGCAAGTGTTGATCGCGACCGGCCCGTCGAAACACGGTCCGTTCTCGTGGTATCGGCGAAGGATGGCGCCGGTCGGCTCGTTCATCATCGTGACCGAGCCGTTGGCCGCCGATCGTTTGAGCCAACTGATGCCGAACCGCCGCTCGTACACGACGAGCCGCCTGATGCACAACTACTTTCGCATCACGCCCGATTCGCGGCTGCTGCTGGGCGGCCGCGCACGGTTCACCGCGTCGGAGCGTCCATCGGATGAAAAGAGCGGGCGCATCCTGCAAGGCAATCTGGCCTCGATTTTCCCGGGTCTTGCGAACGTGCGAATCGACTATTGCTGGGGCGGGCTCGTCGATATCACCGCCGACCGCCTGCCGCGTGCGGGCCAGCACGACGGCCTCTATTTCTCGATGGGCTACAGCGGCCACGGCACGCAAATGTCGACGCACATGGGCCAGGTGATGGCCGACGTGATGAACGGCAATGCCGATGCCAACCCGTGGCGCGAATTCGCCTGGCCCGCGATTCCGGGCCACACGGGCAAGCCGTGGTTCCTGCCGCTCGTCGGCGCGTATTACTCGATCAAAGACGTGTTTTATTGAAGCAACGGAAGCAACGGAAGCAACGGCATCAAGGACAGGCGGCCCGCAGCAAACAACGAAGCCGTCGCACATTCATAGCCCCCCAATCGCGGAGAAGTCCATGAGCATCGACAAAACGCCTGAAGCTATCGCCCACGCCGATGCCGGTCAACGGCTCGAGCAACTGACGCGCCGTGGCGCGTCGCGGCGCAACGTCCTTCGCGCGATGGCCGCGGGCGGGCTGCTGTCGATGACCGGCGCGGGCCTGCTCACGGCGAGCGGTGCAGCGTTCGCGCAAGACAAGCCGAAGCAGGGCGGCCGCATCCGCGTGGCGACGCAATCGTCGTCCGCCGCCGATACGCTCGATCCCGCGAAGGGCGCGCTAGGCACCGACTACGCCCGCGCCTTCATGTTCTATAGCGGTCTCACCGAACTCGATAACCGCCTCGGCGCGAAGATGGCGCTCGCCGAATCGCTCGACACGAACGACGCAACCGTGTGGGTCGTGAAGCTGCGCAGCGGCGTGCAGTTCCACGACGGCAAATCTCTCGCGCCGCAGGACGTCGCCTATTCGCTGATGCGCCATAAAGACCCGGCGGTCGGCTCGAAAGCGAAGACGCTTGCCGATCAGTTCAAGGAGATCAAGGCGACCGGTCCGAACGAGCTGACGATCACGCTGACGGGCGCGAATGCGGACTTGCCGGTGATCCTCGCGGCTTCGCACTTTCTCATCATCAAGGACGGCACGACCGATTTCAAAACGGCCGTCGGCACGGGGCCGTTCAAGCTCAAGGAATTTTCGCCGGGCGTGCGCACCGTGGGCGTGCGCAACGAGAAGTACTGGAAGTCCGGCATGCCGCATCTGGACGAAGTGGAATTGATTGGGATTGCAGATGAACCGGCCCGGGTGAATGCGCTGATGTCCGGCGACGTGCAGCTCATCAACGCGGTAAGCGCGCGTTCGACGGAGCGCATCAAGGGGACGCCGGGTTTCTCGGTGCTCGAAACGAAGACCGGCCAATACACCGATCTCATCATGCGCGACGACGGCGGCATCACCGGCAACGCGGACTTCCGGCGCGGCATGATGCACCTGATGGATCGCGAGCAGATGCGCAAGACCATCTTCCGCGGCTACGGTGCGATCGGCAACGATCAGCCGATCGATCCGAGCAACAAGTACTACATGGCGGGCCTGCCACAGCGCACGTTCGATCCCGAGAAGGCGAAGTTCTATTTCCAGAAGGCGAAGCTCGGCAACGCGCCGATTCAGCTTTACGCATCGCCGGCGGCGGAGGGTTCGGTCGAGATGGCCGTGCTGATGCAGCAGGTCGCGCCACAGGCCGGCATCAATCTGCAGGTCGTTCGCGTGCCGTCGGACGGCTACTGGTCGAACCACTGGATGAAGCATCCGCTCGGCTTCGGCAACATCAATGCGCGCCCGAGCGCGGACGTCATCTTCACGCAGTTCTTCAAGTCTGACGCGCCGTGGAACGAAGCGAACTGGAAGAGCGCCCAGTTCGATCAACTGCTGGTCGCCGCACGAGGCGAGCCGGACGATGGGAAGCGCAAGAAAATCTACGGCGACATGCAGGAACTCGTGCACAAGGATGGCGGCGTCGGCATTCCGATGTTCCAAAGTTCGCTCGATGCGCACACCGCGAAGCTCAAGGGTCTGGGCGGCATTCCGCTCGCGGGCCTGATGGGCTGGATGTTCGCGGAGAACGTGTGGCTCGACGCATGAGCGTGCTCTAGCAGCGGACGCGCGCCGTTTCCACGATACGGCGCGCGATATCAACCCTTCGAACGAGAGGCGATATCCGATGAAAGTTCACGCGCAACGACTCGTCGCCGCGCGCCTCGGCCTCGCGCTGCTGACGCTGCTGATCGTGTCGATGATCGTATTCGGCATCACCGGCCTCCTGCCGGGCGATGCTGCACAGCAGGCGCTCGGCCAGGCGGCCACGCCCGAACAGGTCGCCGCGCTGCGGCATCAGTTCGGTCTCGATCAACCCGCCTTCACGCGCTATCTGCAATGGCTCGCGCATGTGGTGACGGGCAACTTCGGCACGTCGCTGTCGAACAATCTGCCGGTCCGTGAGCTGATCTCGACGCGTTTGCCGAATTCGCTCGTGCTCGCGGGGCTGACGGCGCTCGTGTCCGTGCCGCTCGCGCTCACCATCGGCATTCTGTCGGCGATGTATCGCGGCTCCCTGCTCGATCGCACGCTGAACGTCCTCACGTTGTCGACGGTCGCCGTGCCCGAGTTCCTCGTCGCGACCATTGCCGTGCTGATCTTCGCGGTGAAGCTGCGCTGGCTGCCGGCGCTGTCGTATCTGTCGGACGTGTCGTCGTTCGGCGCGCTCGTGCGTACCTATGCAATGCCGGTGATGACGCTTTGCTGCGTGATCGTCGCGCAGATGGCGCGGATGACGCGCGCGGCGGTGCTCGATCAGCTCAACGCCTCGTATGTGGAGATGGCAGTGCTAAAGGGCGCTTCCCCGATGCGCGTGGTGTTGCGGCATGTGTTGCCGAACACCATCGGACCGATTGCCAATGCGGTCGCGCTGTCGCTGTCGTATCTGTTCGGCGGCGTGGTGATCGTCGAGTCCATCTTCAACTATCCGGGCCTTGCGAGCCTGATGGTGGATGCCGTCACCAATCGCGACATGCCGCTCGTTCAGGGCTGCGTGATGGTGTTCTGCGCGGCGTATCTCGCGCTCGTTCTGATCGCCGATCTGGCCCAGATCGTCTCCAACCCGAGGCTGCGTCAACGATGAACCGGAACGTCTCTTCTCACGCCACCACCGTGCTATACGACCAGCCGCCCGCCGACGCCCCGCAAGAGCAGGCACCCGCTCCGGCGAGGCGCGGCGCGGTCAGCCGCCTCGTGCATCGCTTCTCCGTGCTCGGCCTGATCGGTCTTGCGCTTGTCGTGTTCTGGCTCGCGGTCGCGTTCATCGGGCCGCTCGTCGCGCCGTATAAAGGCGGCGCGTTCACGTCGACGGAAATCTTCGCGTCATATAGCGCGGCGCATCTGCTCGGCACCGACTACCTCGGCCGCGACATGCTGAGCCGCATCCTGTACGGCACGCAGCACACGGTCGGTCTCGCGCTTGCATCGACGGTCGCGGCGAGCGTCATCGGCACGTGCTTCGGTCTCATCGCCGCCGTTTCGGGCCGATGGGTCGATGAAGTGCTGAGCCGCCTCTTCGATGCACTCATCTCGATCCCGAGCAAGATACTCGCGCTCGTCGTGATCGCGGCATTCGGCTCGTCCATTCCGATGCTGATGACAGTCGCCGCGCTCGCCTATATCCCCGGCGCGTTCCGCATCTCGCGCTCACTGGCGGTCAACATCATGACGCTCGAGTACGTGCAGGTGGCGAACGCGCGCGGCGAAAAGCTTTTCTATATCGCGCGCGTCGAAGTGCTGCCCAACATGATTCATCCGATGCTCGCGGACTTCGGCCTGCGCTTTGTGTTCATCGTGCTGCTGCTGTCGGGCCTGAGCTTCCTCGGCCTCGGCGTGCAGCCGCCGAACGCCGACTGGGGCTCGCTGGTGCGCGAGAACATCGGCGGTCTTTCCGAAGGCGCGCCCGCGGTGCTGATGCCGGCGGTCGCCATCGCGACGCTGACGGTCGGCGTCAACCTGCTGATCGACAGCCTGCGCCGTCATGGCGCGCGTTCGCACGGAGGCGCGAAATGACGACGGACATGATCGAAGTAAAGGGCTTGCGCGTGGTCGCGGGCAGCGCGCCCGATGCGGTCGTCGAGATCGTGAAGGGCGTCGATTTCACGGTGAAGAAGGGCGAAGTGCTTGCGCTGATCGGCGAGTCGGGTTCGGGCAAGACGACGATTGCGCTGGCGCTGCTCGGCCATGCGCGCGCGGGATGCGCGATTGCGGGCGGCTCGGTGAGAATCGGCGATGTCGATGTGCTCGCGCTCGATGAAAAGGGCCGCCGCGCCTTGCGTGCGCGCACCGTCGCGTATGTCGCGCAAAGCGCATCGGCAGGCTTCAATCCGGCGCGCACGATCATGGATCAGGTGACCGAGCCCGCGCTGCTCCACAAGCTGATGACGGCCGTCGCCGCGCGCGAGAAAGCCATCGGCCTCTTTCGCTCGCTCGCGTTGCCGAATCCTGAAACCATCGGCGACCGTTATCCGCATCAGGTATCCGGCGGGCAGTTACAGCGCCTGATGGCGGCGATGGCGATGATCACCGATCCCGCTGTCGTCGTATTCGATGAACCGACCACCGCGCTCGATGTGACCACGCAGATCGAAGTGCTCGCCGCGTTCAAGGGCGTGGTGCGCGAACTGGGCACGACGGCGGTGTACGTGTCGCACGATCTGGCCGTGGTCGCGCAGATGGCGGATCGCATCGTCGTGTTGAATAACGGACGCGTGCGTGAAAACGGCGCGACGGCTCAAGTGCTCGATGCGCCCGCCGACGACTACACGCGCCAGTTGCTTGCGGCGACGCGCCGTCCGGAACTCGAACTCGACGGCGCGCAAACAGCGAAGGCAACGCCGCTGCTGGAGATACGCAACCTGAGCGCGGGCTATGGCCGTGTCGATGCGAACGGCGTTCCGGCCGTGCGCGTGCTCGATGACGTGAGCCTGACCATCGCACGCGGCGCAACGCTCGGCGTGATCGGTGAATCGGGCTCGGGCAAGACGACGCTCGCCCGCGTGATCGCGGGTCTCGTCGATCGTGCGCGCGGCGACGTTCTGCTCGACGGCAAGCCCTTGCCCGCGAAGCTGTCGGAGCGCACGCTGGGTCAATATCGCCGTGTGCAAATCGTGTTTCAGAACGCGGATACGGCGCTGAACCCGAGCCGCACCATCGCCGATATTCTCGCGCGGCCAATGAACTTCTATCACGGCCTGCGCGGCGCAGCGGCGCAAAAGCGCATGCTCGAATTGCTCGATCTCGTGAAGCTGCCCGCAGCCATCGCGAAGCGTCAGCCGGGCGGTTTGTCGGGCGGGCAGAAGCAGCGCGTGAATCTCGCGCGCGCGCTCGCGGCGAATCCCGAGCTCATTCTCTGCGATGAAGTGACGTCCGCGCTCGATACGGTCGTCGGCGCCGCGATTCTGGATCTGCTCGCGGAACTGCGCCGCGAACTGCGCGTGTCGTATATGTTCATCAGCCACGACATATCGACGGTGCGTGCGATCTGCGACGACGTCATCGTGCTGTATGCAGGCCAGTGCGTCGAAGCCGGACAGCGCGATGCGCTTTCGCATCCGCCGTATCACCCGTACACGGGCTTGCTCGTCGATTCGGTTCCGGCGTTGCGTCCCGGCTGGCTCGACGCGCGACGCGCGACGGCGCTTGCCGCGTTGCCCGCGATGGGCCCGGAAAGCGGTGCGCAAGAGCTTTGCAGCTTCCGCTCGCGCTGCGCCGCGCGTATCGACGGCAAATGCAACGTGACGCCGCCCATGAAGAAGACGCTGCCATCGGGCTCGCAGATTTTGTGTCATCACAGCGCGGACGATCTTGCGCGCATGCAGTCGCTCGACACGGTGACGGCATGAGCGGACGTTTCGTGAGGGTCGCGGAGAAGGGGCGCAAGACCTTCGCCATTCATATCGACGGCCAGCGCGCGCTCGCAGCCGAAGGCGACACGTTGATGGTCGCGCTGCTGACATCGCAGGACGCCTTGCGCGATTCTGAATTCGGCGATGGCCGGCGCGCCGGCTTCTGCGTGATGGGTGCATGTCAGGACTGCTGGGTGTGGACGGCGGACGGCGAACGCGTGCGTGCGTGCACGACGCCAGCGGTCGAAGGCATGTCGATCGTCACACGGCTGGCGGACAGGGAGGGGTTATGGCCGCGACTGTAATCGTGATCGGCGCGGGACCGGCGGGCGTGCGCGCGGCGCAGGCGCTCGTCGAAGCGGGCTTGCGTCCGGTCGTCATCGATGAAGGACGGCGCGACGGCGGGCAGATTTATCGCCGGCAGCCCGAAGGATTCACGCGCACCTACGAGGCGCTTTACGGCACAGAAGCGGAACGTGCGCGTTCCTTGCATCGCGACTTCGATGCGTTGCGCGCGAACATCGACTACGTGCCCGATACGCTCGTGTGGAACATCGAGCCGAACGCGGTCCATGTGGTGAGCGGCACGCATCATCGCAAGATGGCGTTCGATGCGCTCATCATTTGCAGCGGCGCGACGGATCGGCTGATGCCGGTTCCCGGCTGGCATCACGCGGGCACGTATAGCCTCGGCGGGGCACAGGTTGCGTTGAAGTCGCAGGGCTGCGCAATCGGCTCGCGCGTCGTGATGATGGGCACTGGCCCATTGCTGTATCTCGTCGCTGCGCAATACGTGAAGGCCGGCGCGACGGTCAGCGCCGTGCTCGATACATCGACGTTCGCTCAACGCGTGCGCGCATTGCCGCAACTGCTCGCGATTCCGTCGACGTTGAAGAAAGGCATCGCGTTGATGCGTGTGCTCAAGGATGCGCGCGTGCCGGTTCATCGCGGCATCACGCCGCTTGCCATCGAAGGAACGCCGGAGACCGGCGTGCAGAACGTACGCGTGAAGCAGGCTAATGGCGCGCCGCTGCAAGTGTCATGCGATGCCGTTGCGCTCGGTTATCACCTTCGTTCTGAGACTCAACTTGCGGACCTTGCAGGCTGCGAATTCCGCTTCGATCACGCGTTGCAGCAGTGGCTTCCCTTCGCCGATGAAGACGGCCGCAGCAACGTGAAGGGCGTCTATCTCGCGGGCGATGGCGCACGCGTGCGAGGCGCCGATGCAGCCGAACGGGCGGGACGTCTCGCTGCATTGGCCGTGTTGAAGGACACCGGCGTCACGCGCAACGCAGACGAAGCTAACCGCTTGCGCCTGCAGTTGCAGCGCTTCACGCGCTTCGCCGCCGGACTGCGCGCCGCGTTTCCGTGGCCCGCTCAATTCGCCGCCGCATTGCCGGACGACACCATCGTCTGCCGATGCGAAGCGATTACCGCGGGTGAATTGCGGCGCGTCGTGAACGAGATGGGCGCGAAGGAAGCGAATCGCGCGAAAGCGTTTTCACGCGTCGGCATGGGCCGATGCCAGGGCCGCTTCTGCGCCCATGCAGGCGCGGAGGTCATCGCGGCGGAAGCACGCGTGCCGCTCGAAGCAGTGGGGCGGCTGCGCGGACAGGCGCCCATCAAACCGCTGCCGATGGCGATCGCGACGCAAGCAGACATGGAGACGAGCGAATGAGCGAACGCGCCGATGTGATCGTGATCGGCGGCGGCATCGTCGGCACGACGACTGCCTTTTTTCTGCGCCGCCGCCAGCGATCAGTGATTCTGCTCGAGCGCGGCTTGACGGGGCAGCAGGCAAGCGGCGTCAACTTCGGCGGCGTGCGCCGGCAAGGGCGTGCGCTCCAACAGCTTGCGATGTCCAATCGCGCGCTCGAAACGTGGCGGCGTTCGCGCGATTTGCTGGGCGAAGACGTCGAGTTCATGCCGTCGGGTCATACGCGCGTGTGCTATCACGCGCACGATGCCGACTACTTTCATCGCTATGCCGCCGATGCGCGCGACCATGGCCTCGATCTCGAAGTGCTCGATGGCGCAGCGATGTTCAGACGTTATCCGCATCTTGGCCGCGAGGTGCTCGCGGCATCCGTTTCGCCCTTCGATGGTCACGCGAATCCGCGACTCGCCGCGCCCGCTTTCGGACGCGCCGCATCGCGGCTGGGCGCGCGCATCGTGGAAAACACGGAAGTCGTGCGCGTCGAAAAGGAAGCGGGCGGCTTTCGCGTGGAGAGCGCAACGGGCGAGATCTATCGCGCCGAACAAGTGCTGATCTGCGCGGGCGCATGGGCCAATACGCTATCGACGCAAGCCGGCGAGCCGGTGCCGCTCGTCGCACGCGGTCCGCAGATGGCCGTGACCGAGCCGGTGCCCTACGTGTTCAGCACGTCGATGGGCGTTTATACGTCGATCAAGAAGGAGAGCGTGTATTACAGGCAGGTGGCGCGCGGCAATATCGTGCTGGGCGGCGGCCCGCCCGGTCCCGCCGATCCGGTCACGCGCCGCGCAGCCGTGTTGCCCGAGAACACCGTCGCGCAGCTGGCGCAGTTCGTCCGCATGGTGCCCGCGATGCGCCCGCTGCAAGTGATTCGCGTATGGAGCGGCGTGGAAAGCTATCTGCCGGATTCGGAGCCGATCATCGGCCCCAGTTCCAAAGTCGATGGCCTGTTCTACGCATTCGGTTTCAGCGGATCGGGTTTTCAGATCGGCCCGGGCGTCGGCGAAACGCTTGCCGAGCTGCTCGATACGGGCAGCACGCCCATCGACCTTTCATCGTTTTCCATCAGACGATTTCAACGTACATCGTCGACGCAAGCCGAATCGGTGACTTCCGAAACTTCGCCATGAGCCAAGCCAATCTGGTCGATGCACTCGCCTATATCGAATCCAATTTCGACAAGACCGTGAGTCTCGCACAACTCGCGGATCTGTCGGCGCTGAGCGTATCGCGCTTCGCGACAGTATTCCGCGAGCAATTCGGGCTGTCGCCGTACAAGTATCTGTGCGAGCTTCGCGTGCGCCGCGCGCAGACCTTGTTGCTCGCGGGCGTGCCGGGATCGGTCGTCGCCACGGAAGTGGGCTTCTTCGATCAGAGCCATCTCGCGCGGCATTTCAAGCGCTTATGCGGCATGACGCCGAGCGCGTTCATCGAACGCACGCGCGAGAAGGCGCGTTCAGCCGAGTTCGATGCCGGTCTGAAGAAGCGCGTTGTGCAGGCCGAGGCGCGGGTAAGTGCTTTCGACCGTGCGCATGTCGCTTGATGCTTCCTGAATGATCCATTCACGCACGGCCGCGACGATGGGCCTCACCGGCCGGTTCGGCGGCGTGAGCAGGCAGCAACGGCGGCTCGTGACGATGAGCTCTTCTTCGGCCGGCACCAGGGCGCCTTGCGCAAGCCAGTGCGATGTCACGTTGAGCCAGCCGAGCGCGAGCCCTTGACCGAGCAAGGCCGCCTGCACGACGATCGCATAGTCGTTGAAGCGCAGCATGCCGGCCGCATGACGCTGCCTGGACGCGAATGCATGAAAACGCTCGTGCCAGCCGCGCTCTTCGTCGTCCATCACGATGACCGTATCGCCGTGCGCGCGCGCCGCCGGCGTCTTTGCAAGCTCGTGATAACGCGGGTTGCATACCGGCAGAAGGATTTCGGGCATCACGAGCACGGCGTTTTCATCGATGTCCTCGTCGTGCACGAAGCGCATGCCGAGATCGACATCGACGAGCGGCCCGCCTATGCGCCCCGAAATCAACTGGAAGCGCAAGTCGATGGAAGGAAACGCCTCATTCAGACGGCTCATGCGCGGCATCAGCCAGTGCGTGGTGAAGCCGGTGGACACCGACAAGGTCACGGTTTCAACGCCGGTCGCTCGGGCTTCGATTTCGCGTATCGCGCTTTCTATGCCGCTGAAACCCTCCGATATCTTCCGATAAAGAATCTCGCCGCTTTCCGTTAGTTCGATGCCGCCGCGCACGCGCTCGAACAGCCGCACGCCGATATGGTCTTCCATCCGTGCGAGCATGCGGCTGACTGCTGGCTGGCTGACGTAAAGCTCTTGCGCCGCACGGGTGAAGTTGCCGCAGCGCGCGGCCGCTTCGAACACGAAGAGCGCATTCGCGCTGGGCAGTTTCTTTCGAAGGTTGGGCATGACTTCATGTTATGCCCGATCCAACAATTTTGGAATTGCCGTCAAAAACATCGCGGCTTAGTATTTTCCTCAACCTCTCTCTTTTGGACGAGACGAACGTTATGGACGCACGCGCTAAAACCGGAGTGTCGATCAGGTCCGCCACGAGGCGCTATGGCGCGGTGACCGCGCTGGATGACGTCTCGCTCGATATCGCGCCGGGCGAATTCGTCTCGCTGCTCGGACCTTCGGGTTCGGGCAAGACGACGCTGCTCGGCATTCTCGGCGGCTTCGTCCAGCCGACTTCGGGCAGCGTGTGGGTCGGCGAGCGTGACATTACATTCGCGCCGCCGCACAAGCGGAACATCGGCATCGTCTTTCAGAACTACGCGCTCTTTCCGCACATGACGGTGGGCGAGAACGTCGCGTTCTCGCTGCGCGCACGCCGCGAGCCGAAATCGACATGGGCCAAACGCGTGGCCGACGCGCTCGCGATGGTCGAACTCAAAGGCTATGAAAGCCGCAGCATCCATCAGCTTTCGGGCGGGCAGAAGCAGCGCGTCGCACTGGCACGCGCGATCGTCTTCGAGCCGCAACTGATCCTGATGGACGAACCGCTCTCCGCACTCGACAAGCAATTGCGCGAGACGATGCAGATCGAATTGCGCAGGCTGCATCGTCAGCTTGGCGCGACCATTGTCAACGTGACGCACGATCAGCGCGAGGCGCTCACGATGAGCGATCGCGTCGCGGTGCTGAAAGACGGCAAGCTCGTGCAGATCGACACGCCCGAGCGTCTTTACGACCGCCCTTGCGATGCGTTCGTCGCGAGCTTCATCGGCGAAGCGACGATGCTCGACGTCACGCGCGCCGGCGACGATGCCGTGCGGCTCGGCGACACGATCCTGCGCACGGCGCATCCGTTGCCGCGCGGTCAGAAGCTGTTGCTCGCGGTGCAGACGGAGAAGCTCGTGATCGACGGCGAGAATCGTCATGCTCATGCGAACCGCCTGTCGTGCCGCGTGACCGAAGTGCTGTATCAGGGCGAAAGCCTGCGTGTGTTCGCGGCCCTTGCCGACGGCACCGCGATCAGTCTTCGCCAGCCGGGCGGCCACGACGCCCGCAAGCGCATTCCCGCGCCGGGCGGCTCGATGACCGTGGCGCTCGATCCGCAAGACACGATCGTGGTCGCGGCCTGATCTCCATTCACCGCCTGTGCACGGGCGATTTCGACTGTCAACTTAGCGATGCAACCCGTAGAGGATGAAGCAATGAATCTCACCGATTTCAAGGTTCTGACGTTCGATGTCGTCGGCACGCTGATCAACTTCGAAAAGGGCGTGCTGGATTCCGTGCGCCGGCTCGGCGGCGCGAAAGCCCGTGATTTGACCGATGAGCAGATTTTCGAGCCCTACATGGAAGGGCGCGCGACGTATCCCGGCCGTTCGAGCCATGAGATGGCGAACGTGTATCTGCATCTGGCAAAGAAGTTAGGTCTCCCGGACGATGAGCAATCGGCGGCGGCGTTCCAGCGCGACGTGCTCGAATGGCCTGCATTCGAAGACTCGGTGGCCGCGTTGAAGCGCCTGCGCAAGCACTTCCGTCTCGTCGCGATGACGAACGCCGATCGCGTCGCGTTGTCGGCGTATGCGCACACGCTCGGCGATCCGTTCGACGATACCGTCTGTTGCGATGAAACCGGCGTCGCGAAGCCCGATCCGCAATTCTTTGCCTATAACCGCGGACGTCAGGCCGCGTTCGGCTACAAGTTCGAAGAGATTCTGCATACGGCGCAGAGCCAGTATCACGACATCGGCATCGCGACGAAGCTCGGTTACGCGACGTGCTGGATCGAACGGCGTCAGGGCATGAAAGGCTTCGGCGCGACGCCGGTGCCGGAAGCCGTCACCGAACCAACGTGGAAGTTCGCGACGCTGGCCGCGCTCGCGGATGCCGTCGACGACGAAGTCCGCGCTGCGGCCTGACGATGCGCGCTCCGTCCGCTCCGCTTCGCCCGCAACCGGAATCGCTATGGCGAGCGATGGCCGCCCGCGTGCCTGCGTTCGATGCGCCAGTCAGCACGGGCGCGCCGCTCGCACGTGATATCGATGTCGAAGTCGCGATCGTCGGCGCGGGCTATTCGGGCTTGAGCGCCGCGTATGCGCTGCAAAAGCGCGGCGTCGAATGCGCGGTGCTCGATGCGAACCCGGTCGGCTGGGGCGCGAGCGGGCGCAACGGCGGCGTGGTGTCGTCCAAGTTTCGCGTGTCGTTTCCGGCGATCGCGAGCGCGCACGGCATCGACGTGGCGAAGCGCATGCATCGGCTTGCGCACGATGGCGTGCGCACCGTCGAGGCGCTCGTCGACGAATTCAAGCTCGAACGCGCTGGTTTCGAACGGTCCGGCAGCTTGCGGTGCGCGCATACCGAGCGCGCCTTCGCGTCGATCCGCGCCGAAGCGGACTGGCTGCGCACGTCCCTCAACGATACGTCGATGACCGTGCAGTCGCGTGCGCAAGTGGCGCACGAGACGGGATCGGCGGGCTTCGTCGGCGGCGTGTTGAGCGCGGATGCGGGCACCATCCTGCCGCTCGAATACGTGCGCGGCATCGCAGCGGGAATGACCGCACGCGGCGTACCCATCTATGAATCGACGCCCGTCATTGACATGTCGCGCGCACAGGACGGCCGGGTTCATCTGCGCGCGCCCGGCGGCAGTGTTCGCGCGAAGCAGGTCATCGTCGCGACGAACGCGTATTCCAATCTCACCGATGCCACCGCTTCGTATCACCGCGAACTGGTGCCGTTCAGAAGCGCGATGATCGCGACCGCGCCGTTGCCGTCCGATCTCGACGCGCAACTCATGGTCAATCGCCGCAGCTATACGGAAACGCGGCGCATGATGAAGTGGTTTCGCAAGGTCGATGGCCGCATGCTCTTCGGCGGCCGGGATGCGTTCGGCAAGGAAGGCGAGCCAACTGGCTTCGATGCGCTGCAACGCGCGATGATCGCGCTCTTCCCGCAATTGAAGGACGTGGCGGTGGACTATCGCTGGTCGGGCTACGTCGGCATGACGTTCAACGCGCTGCCGCACGTGGGCCGCAGCGACGATGCGACGACGTTCTGCCTCGGCTATAACGGCGCGGGCGTCGCGATGGCAAGTCTCATCGGCCAGCATGCGGCTGCGCTCGCGCTCGGCGAAACGCCCGAGCTTGCCTTGCTCGCGCAGAACGGTCTGCGGCCGGTGCCCTTTCATACGCTGCGCGCGCCGGGCGTGAGGCTCGTCGCCGCGTGGTATCAGTTTCTAGACGCGGTAGGTGCATGATGACGACAGCCAAACGGATACTCCAGGACACCGCCGTGATGCATGCCGCGACGCTCGACCCCACGGTGCGCCATCAACGCCGCGAAGACCGCACGATGCTGCTGCTGATGACGCCGGCGCTGCTCGTCGTGATCGTGCTGCTGGTCGCGCCGCTCGTGTGGCTGTCGTGGCAATCGTTCGTGCACGATGGCGCGGTTTCGCTCGTGAACTACAGGCGCGTCTTCACGGGCGCGTATCTCGACACGTTCCTGCTGACCTTCAAGCTCAGCTTCATCGTGACCCTCATCACGTTGCTGCTCGGCTATCCGGTCGCGTACTTCGCGGCGTCGCTATCGCCGCGATGGAGCGCCCTCGTGCTCGGCATGGTGATCCTGCCGTTCTGGACCAGCGTGCTCGTGCGTACCTATGCGTGGCTCGTGCTGTTGCAGCGCACGGGTCTGATCAACAAGGCGCTGCTGGGCATGGGCCTGATCGACCGTCCCTTGCAGCTTTCATATAACCAGTTCGGCACGATCATCGCGATGGTGCACATTCTGCTGCCGTTCATGGTGCTGCCGCTTTTCTCCGCGATGCAGAAGATTGCGCCCAATCTGTCGCAAGCGGGCGCGAGTCTCGGCGGATCGCCCTTGCACGTGTTTCTGCGCGTGTTCCTTCCGCTTTCGATGAGCGGCGTGCTCGCGGGCGTGACGCTTGTTTTCGTGCTGTGTCTCGGCTTCTACATCACGCCCGAGCTGATGGGCGGCGGCAAGTCGATGATGGTCTCGATGATCGTGAGCCGCAATGTCGAGATTTACAACAGCTGGGGCGCGGCGAGTTCGGTGAGCGTGGTCTTGCTCATCTGCGTGTTCGCGATCTTCTATGCCGTGAGCCGCGTGATTCCGCTCGAAAAGACGCTGGGGGCGAAATGAATACATGGTCGTTCGGCCGCGTGACGCTGGGTGCATCGGTGATACTGATTCTCGCGTTCCTGATGATTCCGGTGGTGATCGTGGTGCCGCTTTCCTTCTCCGATGCGCGCTTTCTCACGTTCCCGCCACCCGCGTATTCGTTGCGCTGGTATCACGCGTTCTTCGATAACCCCGCGTGGATCGACGCGGCGAAGACGAGCTTCGCGGCTTCCTCGTGCGCGGCGCTGATCGCGACGCCGCTCGGCATCGCGGCGGCGTATGGCATTCAGTACGGATCGCATCCGTCCTTGCGCTATCTGCGTCCGCTGCTGATGCTGCCGCTGATGGTCCCGATCATCATCGTCGCGGTGGGCGTGTTCTTCGTCTTCACGCAGATGGGTTATGTGAACACGCTAGGCGGTCTCGTCATCGCGGATACGATGCTCGGCCTGCCTTATGTGCTGATCTCCGTCGGCGCCGATCTGCGCACGTTCGACCGCACGCAGGAGATGGTGGCGCGCAGTCTCGGCATGAATCGCTTTCGCGCGTTCATGGCGGTGACGCTGCCGCAAATCAAGGCGAGCGTGATTTCCGGCGCGGTCTTCGTGTTCATTCAGGCGCTCGATGAAACCGTCGTCGCGCTGTTCATCTCGGGCGGCAACAACCAGACGCTCACGCGCCGCATGTTCGTCACGCTGCGCGATGAAATCGATCCGACCATCGCCGCCATCAGCACGATGCTGACGGCGCTGACCTTGTGCCTCGTGATGATCGTCGTCGTGAGCCGGCGCTCATCTTCCGTGGCGCGAGCCTGACCATTTCACCCCTGAAAACATGCGACATTTGCAGCAGTTCTACATCGATGGCGAGTGGGTCGACCCGATTGGCGACAGGCGTCTGGCCGTCATCGATCCATCGACGCAAGAGCCGATCGGCGAAGTCGCGCTCGGCGATGCCCGCGACGCCGATCGCGCCGTAGCCGCCGCGCGACGTGCGTTTGCCTCGTTCGCAGCGAGCCGCATCGAAGAGCGCGTCGCGTTGCTGCATCGTTTGCTCGACGCGTATCTCGCGCGTTACGACGAAATGGCCGACGTCATCATGCGCGAGATCGGCGCGCCGAAGAAGCTCGCGCATGCGTGGCAGGCCGGGCTCGGCAAGCGGCATATCGAGGAGACGCTGCGAACGGTCGAGCGTTTTCAATGGCAGCGCATGAAGGGCTCCACGTTGATCAATCACGAGCCTGTCGGCGTAGCGGCGCTCATCACGCCGTGGAACTGGCCGATCAATCAGATCGTGTGCAAGGTCGCGCCCGCGCTCGCCGCCGGATGCACGGTGGTCCTCAAGCCGAGTGAAGTGTCGCCGATGAACGCGGTGCTCTTTGCCGAAATGGTCGATGCGGTGGGCGTGCCCAGAGGCGTTTTCAATCTCGTCAACGGCGATGGCCCGACCGTCGGTGCGGCGCTTTCCGCGCACCCGGACGTGGACATGGTGTCGTTCACCGGATCGACACGCGCGGGCGTCGAGATTGCGAAGCTCGCCGCGCCGACCGTGAAGCGCGTGCATCAGGAACTCGGCGGCAAGTCCGCGAACATCCTGCTCGATGACGCCGATTTCGACGCAGCGGTGACGGCGGGCGTGAACGCGTGCTTCAGCAATAGCGGTCAATCGTGCAATGCGCCGACGCGCATGCTCGTGCCCGCATCGCGTCACGACGAAGCGGTGGACATCGCGGTGCGCGCGGCGCGGCAGCATCGCGTAGGCCCCGCCGATGCGCCCGGCACGACGATGGGCCCCGTCGTCAGCGACGTGCAGTTCGAACGTGTCCAGCGCATGATCGAGATCGGCATGAGCGAGGGCGCGGCGCTGGTTGCGGGCGGCCCCGGACGTCCCGAAGGACTGGCGCGCGGGTACTATGTGAAGCCGACGGTGTTCGCGAACGTGAATCCGTCGATGACCATCGCGCGAGAGGAAATCTTCGGGCCGGTGCTCGCGATCATGCCGTATCGCGATGAAGAGGAAGCCGTTGCGATAGCCAACGACACACCGTATGGCCTCGCGGCTTACGTGCAGTCGAAGGATCAGGAGCGGGCGCGCCGCGTCGCGATGAGGATGCGCGCGGGCAGCGTCTACGTGAACCATCCGGCGTGGGACCCGGGCTCGCCGTTCGGCGGTTACAAGCAGTCCGGCAACGGACGCGAGTACGGCGAGTGGGGACTGGAGGCGTTTCTCGAAGTGAAGGGCATCGTGGGCTACGGGGCGTAGTTTGCCGTTTGCGCGGCGTTCGCCAGTTCGGCTGGCCGTGCGCCGCGCAATGCATCGGCAATGCGCTCCGCCATCATGATGGTCGGCACGTTGGTGTTCGCGCAGGGAATCGACGGCATCAGCGAGGCATCGCATACATAGAGGCCGTCGACGCCGTAGACCGCGCCGCTTGAATCGGTGACGGCGTACATGTCGCCCGATGAACCCATGCGGCATGTGCCCGATGGATGCCACGTGCCGCCGACTGACCGCATGACGAACGCGGTCAACGCGTCGTCATCACCTAGCAGGTCTTCGATCGTCACGCCTTGCGTCACGACGCTCTTGATCAACGCGCCGCGCAACGGGCCGGCCACATCGAGCAGCGCGCTCAGTGCGCCACGCTGCAGCGCATTCCACTTGCCCGGCACGGCGACAGCCGCCACGCGCGGAGAATAGCTCGACGGAAACACGGCATCGCGCGAGGCGTTCATCATCGGCGATGCAAGCGTCGCAGCGCCGAAGCGCAGCGCAAGTTTCAGTCGTTCGAGATCGCGCGAATCGCTGAGCATGGCGAAATCGACGTTGGGTTCATCGGACGCATTCGGCGATGCAAGCGTCACGCGTCCGCGCGAATACGACTTGTTGACCCAGAAAAAGATCGTGCCGAGCCGATAACCCACCGAATGCCAGCCCGAGCGCGAAAGAATGGCGCCGTGCATATCGCCCTGAACGGTCTCGGGCAAGCCGGAAGAGAAACGCACGATGGCCTGCTCGTGATGCTCGCCGGGAAACGGCGTGCGCGCGGCGCGCGGCAGGAACGCGGACACGGCAATCGACGGATGCTCCATCAAATTGCGACCGACGCCGGGCCGGTCCGCAACGACATCGATGCCGAGTGCGGCGAGTTCTTGCGCAGGCCCGACGCCGCTTCGCATCAGCAATGCGGGGCTGTGGATCGCACCGGCCGATACGATCACGCGCCGTGCTTTCAGATCGTGACGCGTGCCGTCGCCGCGAACGATGCGCGCGCCAATCGCCCGTTTGCCGTCGAACAGGATGCGCTCGACGACTTCGTCGGTGCGTAGCGTGAGGTTGCTGCGTGAGCGGGCGGCATCGTCGAGATAGCAGACCGAAGTCGGAATGCGCTCGCCTTGCGCGCTCACCGCGATGGCTCCGATAAACGTGCCGTCTTGCCACGGCCCGTTCTGATCGTCGTGCAGGGCATGACCTTGCTCGGCGAGCGATGCGAGCACGGCACGCACGAACGGCGAGATGCGCGAAGGCGGCGTGCGCTGGATGCGCAACGGTCCGTCGCTGCCGTGATATTCGCCGCTGAAGTCGCAGTCCGATTCGAGCTTGCGGAAGTAGGGCAGGCAGGTTTGCCAGTTCCAGCCCGTTGCGCCGAGTGCTTCCCACTCGTCGTAATCGGCGGGCGAGCCACGATTGGCCATCAGCGCATTGATCGCCGACCCGCCGCCGAGCAGCCGCGCCTGCTCATAACGCCGCGATCCCGGGCGCGTGCTCATGCGCGCTTTCAGCGCCTGCCAGATGTTGCGGGTATCCAGATAGGCGCGGCCCGGATAGCGGCTGCGGATCGCATCGGGCATCGAGTGGGCGGAGATATCGCGGCCCGCTTCGACGAGACAGACGCTCGTGCGCGCATCCTCGGAAAGACGCGCGGCCAGCACGCAGCCGGCCGAGCCGCCGCCCAGGATCAGATAGTCGAACACGTCGAACACGTCGAACACGGCGAGCGCGCGAGCCGCGTCACTGCATGAACTTGAGCCAGCGGGCCTTCGCCTGAATGCCCGGCTCGGACGCCCACCAATCCTCCGACATCAACGCTTGTTTCGCTGCATTGGCCGGGGCGCTCGGCAATTCGGCCGCGCGCTTGTCGGTGATCTTGCCGGTCTTGAATGCAGCGGGATTACCCGGACCGTAGTCGATATAAAGCGGCAGATTCGCCTGCAATTCCGGCGATACCGCTGCATTCACGAAGCGCACCGCGTCGCTGAGATTCGGCGCGTTCTTGAGAATGCAAAGCTGCGTGTTCTGCAGGATGCCGTCGTTGAAGGTGAACGCCACGTTCGGATCGTCCTTCATCACGGCGCTTGCGCGGCCGTTCCAGATCATCGTCATGTCGACTTCGCCGTCATGCAGCAATTGCGCGGACTGGCCGCCCGATGTCCACCATACCGTGATGTGCGGCTTGATCTCTTCGAGCTTCTTGAACGCGCGATCCACGTCGATCGGATACAGCTTGTCGCGCGCTACGCCATCCGCGAGCAGCGCGGCTTCGAGCACGGTCGTCGGGTCGTTGCGCAAGGCGCGCGTGCCAGGGAAGTTCTTCACGTCCCAGAAGTCTTTCCAGCTTTGCGGGACTTTCTTGAGCGTCTTCTTGTTGTAGCCGATGACGGTCGAATAGAACTCGTAAGGCACCGAATAAGGCGTGCGGTACTTCTCGGGAATGCTCGCGGCATTGGGCAGTTTCGAAAAGTCGAGCTTCTCGAGCAGACCTTCGCGACCGCCGCGCAGACAGTTCGATGTCGGCGTGTCGACGACGTCCCAGATCGGCTTGCCCGTCGCGCCTTGCGCCTTGATCTGCGGCCACGCATCCGGAATGCTGTCCTGGTTGATGGTGATGCCCAGCTCTTTCGCGGCGGGATCGAGAATCGCCTTGGTCTGCGCTTCCTGATAGGCGCCGCCTTGCGACACGAACGTGATCTTGCCGGCCGCGAAGGCGGGCGCCGCGCCCGCGACCGACAGCAGCAATGTCATGGCGAGCGGACGAACGGGAATGTGTGGACAGCGGAACCTTGCAATCTTAATCACGGCGTTTTCCTCGACAAGGTTGAAGCAGTGGACCTGTTGCAGGTCGCGCGGCCCCGCCCGGTTTGAGTCCGAAGCGGCGACGACGCGGGGATGATTCAAAATATATTGAGTCAATTAGGCGAGGGCAACGCCGCAATTGTTGGAGTGACCATGACCTGATGTTATGCCGCTCAGAAGATCACATAGACCTTGCGCATGGTTTCATCGACTTCCCATGTGCCTTCGGTGTTCGCCGCAAAGAAGAGCGTATCGCCGCCCGCGAAGTGCACGGTGTCCTCGCCGTCGGGCGTGAAGCGGCCGCTGCCCGCGAGAAAATGCATGACCTCCGCCTGCTTCACCGCGCGACGATACGTGCCGGGCGTGCATTCGAACACGCCGGTATCGATGGCTTCGCTGCCGGGAATGACCTTCTGCACGCCCGATACCCTGATTTCCCGCGTGCCGGGAAGTCCGGCCGTGCCCCAGTCTTCGAGTCCTTCAATCGCCACGCTGTGCCGGATCTGCTGAACTTTCATGTCTCGCTCTCAAGTACGTTGGATTCGTCGCTCTATCTTGCCGAGTCGCACGACCGTCACGCCGGGCCGCAGTTGCCGCAATGAAGGCATCACGAGCATGCAGTCGTCGTACGGTGTTTCGACAGGCTTGCCTTCCGACCAGCCGATGACGCTGCCCGCATCGGGAAACACTTCGAGACCGGTGTAACCGGCGGCGAAGCGGAAATCCATGCTCGTTGCGACGACGGGTTGCGTCACGCGCACGACGAGCATTTCCGGCGGCGATGGCTGTATCCATCCTTCGGGCGCGTCTTGTTCGTCGATCACGCCGGAGAGCACGAGAAAGCGCGCGGTCACGTCGCGGGCGACCGTCACCGCGTTCGCTTCCCAGTGCTGGCCACACTCGATGAGCAACGCGTTCTTCGCACTCGATGGATCGCCGAAGCCTTCGTAATCGCGCATGCGCCGGCCTTCGGGATGGCCTTCGTCGCAGATCACGGTGGCGGGCGTGCCGAGCCGCGCCGACAGTTCGATGCCCTTGTGGAGCGGCCCCGCGACGATCAACGGTTTGCTCTTCTCGTGCATCGAATGCAGGTCGAGCAACAGATCGACGGTGTCGATGACGGGCCGCATCGCCCGGGCGCGACGCAGTTCGCTCGAATCGCGCGAGGCGTCATCGAGCGTTTGCGCGGTCCACACGCGATTGAAGTCCTGATCGACGAAGCGCGATGCGTCGGGCTGGTCCGCATCGAAACGGCGGTATGCATCGACGTTGGCAAACGCAAGCGTGAGCTTGCCGCGCTTCGGCCGCAGTGCCGCGCGCAGCAGTTGATCGACGACGATCGCGCCGCACACTTCATTGCCGTGCGTGAGCGCGTTGATCATCACATGCGGACCGTCGATGCCCGAATCGAAGGTATGGACATACGGCACGCCGGTATTGCCCGCCTCATGCGCGCCGATGTCCGGAAACGCGATCTCGATCGGATACGCGTTCATTCGAGACCGCCCTGGCACAAATACTTGATCGACAGATAATCGTCGAGACCGTACTTCGAGCCTTCGCGTCCGTAGCCCGATTCCTTCACGCCGCCGAACGGCGCGGCCTCGCTCGCCAGCGCACCTTCATTGATGCCCACGATTCCCGCTTCGAGCAGACGCGAGACGCGGTCGATGCGCTTTGCATTCTGGCTGTAGAAATACGACGCGAGGCCGAAAGGCGTATCGTTGGCGGCGCGGATGGCTTCGGCTTCATCGTCGAAACGGAAGAGCGGCACGACAGGACCGAAGGTTTCTTCGCAACTCAACTGCATCTCCGGCGTGGCGTCGGCCAGCACGGTCGGCGCGTAATAGTTCGGTCCGATCTGCGAGAGACGCTTGCCGCCGGTGAGCACGCGAGCGCCGCGCTTCACGGCATCGTTCACATGGCGCTCGATCTTCTCGACGGCGCGCGCGTTGATCATCGGGCCGATTTGCGCGTCGGGATCGGTGGCGGGCGCAACCTTCAGCGCGGCGACGCGCTGCGTCAGCAAGTCGGCGAACCTGTCATGGACAGATGACTGCACGTACACGCGATTGGGGCACACGCAAGTCTGTCCGCCGTTGCGAAACTTCGATGCCATGAGGCCCGCGACAGCGGCTTCGATGTCGGCGTCGTCGAACACGATGAAGGGCGCGTTGCCGCCGAGTTCGAGCGACAGCTTCTTCAGCGTGGCCGCCGATTCCCGCGCGAGATACTTGCCGACGGGCGTCGAGCCGGTGAAGGTGATCTTGCGCACGCGGCCGTCTTCGAGCCAGTCCGCGACCGCTTCCTGCGCGTGCTCGCGCGACGCGCTGATCAGGTTCAACGCGCCCGGCGGCACGCCCGCTTCATGCGCGAGCAGCACGAGCGCGAGCGCGGTGAGCGGCGTGTCTTCCGCCGGCTTGCCGACGACCGTGCAGCCCGCCGCGAGCGCGGGCGCGATCTTGCGCGCGATCATCGCGAGCGGGAAATTCCACGGCGTAATCGCCGCGACGACGCCTACCGGTTCTTTCACCGCGCTCATGCGCTTGCCGCGCTGCTGCTGCGGAATGATGTCGCCGTAGATGCGCGTGGCTTCGTCGGCGAACCACGCGACGTACGACGCGCCGTACATCACTTCGCCGCGCCCTTCCGCGAACGGCTTGCCTTGTTCGAGCGAGATGAGGCGGCCGAGCGCATCGGCGTTCTCGACGATCAACGCATGCCAGCGATGCAGCACCGCCGCGCGCTCCTTCGGCAAGGCATCGCGCCAGGCGGGGAACGCGCGTGCGGCGGCATCGGTGGCGGCGCGCGCATCGGCGGGGCCGCTGTCGGCGACCTGCGCGATGACTTCGCCCTTCGCGGGATCGGTGACGGCAAAGCGCTTGCCGCTTGCAGCCGCGACCCACTTGCCGTCGATGAAGTTATCGGCGCGAATGAGATCGCTCAGCTCGTATCGTTGCGTCATGATGGTCTCCGGAAACATCAGCCCAGCAGTTGGGCGATCGCCGCGCCGACGTCCGCCGTCTTCGCCGTGCCGCCCAGATCGCCGGTACGCGGGCCTTCTTTCAGCACCGCGGAAATGGCGGCGAGCATCGCGTCGTGCGCGTCACGTTCGCCGAGGAAGTCGAGCATCATCGCAGCGGACCAGATCATCGCAATGGGATTGGCGATGCCCTTGCCCGCGATATCCGGCGCGGAACCGTGAACCGGCTCGAACAGCGACGGAAAGTTGCGCTCGGGGTTCATGTTGGCCGATGGCGCGATGCCGATTGTGCCCGTGCATGCGGGGCCGAGATCGGAAAGAATATCGCCGAAGAGATTGGTCGCGACGACCACGTCGAAGCGATCCGGATTCAGCACGAAGCGCGCGCACAGAATGTCGATGTGCTGCTTGTCCCACTCGATGTCAGGATACTGCTGCGCGATCTCGGCGGCGCGTGCATCCCACCACGGCATGCTGATCGAGATGCCGTTGCTCTTCGTCGCTACCGTGATTTTCTTCTCGCGCTTTTGCGCCAGATCGAATGCAAACTTCAGCACGCGCTCGGCGCCCTTGCGCGTGAAGATGGAAGTCTGCGAGACGAACTCGCGCTCCGTGCCTTCGAACGACACGCCGCCGACCGCCGAATACTCGCCTTCGGTATTCTCGCGCACGATCATGAATTCGATGTCGCCCGCCTTGCGATTGGCGAGCGGCGAGGGCACGCCCTCGAAAAGGCGCGCGGGACGCAGATTGATGTACTGATCGAACTCGCGTCGAAACTTCAGCAACGAGCCCCACAGCGAGATATGGTCCGGCACCGTCTGCGGCCAGCCGACCGCGCCGAACAGAATTGCATCGGCGTCCTGCAACTGGGCTTTCCAGTCGTCGGGCATCATCTGGCCGTGCTGCGCGTAGTAATCGCAGCTCGCCCATTCGATCTGCCGGTATTCGAGCGCGATGCCGAAACGCTTGCTCACGGCATCGAGCGCGCGCAGTGCTTCGGGCATGACTTCCTTGCCGATGCCGTCGCCCGGAATCACGGCAATGCGATAGGTGCTGGACATGGATTACTCCGCGTGAAGTTGACCGACGTGAAAAAGCACGCGCGTGCACAAGCGCGAGCGTGCCTTCGACAAAACGAAAGAGAGACGAGGCGTGCGCCTCAGTGTTGCGGCTGCGAGAAGAGCGTTTCGAGCGGATAGTGCGACTTCACGAACGACGTCTTGATGATGACGTAGCTGAAGTACTTCTCGATGCCGATGCCGCGCTCCAGCAGCCCTTCGATGATGCTTTGATAATGGCTCACGCTGCGCGTGACGAACTTGAGCAGATAGTCGTAGCCGCCGCTCGCGAGATGACACTCGACGATCTCGTCGACATCCTTCACCGCATTCACGAAGTTGATGAAGTCCTCGCGGCGATGATCGGCGAGCGTGACTTCGGTGAAGACAACCTGCACGTCGCCGAGTTTCTCGAGTTGAATCTGCGCACCGTACCCGACGATATACCCCGCTTTTTCCAGCCTTTTTACGCGAATCAGGCAAGGACTGGGCGACAGACCGACTGCATCGGCAAGCTCGACGTTCGTGATGCGCCCGCGCTTCTGCAATTGCGAAAGAATGCGGAGATCGAGGCGGTCCAGCTTGCTGTCGTTGCTCATCGTGGCGGGGTCGGTCTTGCATGTCGGCGGTCGGTCGATGTTATCACGCTGCCGCGCGGGAACTGCATCCGGAAACGCCCTTCAACGCAGCGCGGACCTCGCTTGCGGCGAGCACGTCGTCGAGCGTTTTGGTGAGGCGCTCGAACAGCATGTCGAAGTTCGCTTCCGTATAGCAAAGCGCCGGTGCGAAGCCGAGAATGTTGTCCCCGAACGCGCGAAACACGAGCCCGTTGCGATACGCCGCCGCCGCGATGCGATCGGGCAGCTTGAGCGATGCATCGAAGCCGCGCTTGCTGTCCTTGTCCGCGACGAGTTCGAGCGCACCGAGCAAGCCGCGATGACGCGAATCGCCGACGAGCGGGTGATCGAGCAGCGCATCGAGCCCTTGTGCGAAGCGCGGCGCTTGCGCCTGGCCGTTCGCCAGCAGGCCGCCTTCGTGATAGAGCCGCATGACTTCGAGACCGATGGCCGCGCTCACCGGATGCGCCGAATAGGTATGACCATGACCGATCGGCGCCGCTGCATCGCCGCCATTCGCGATGCCCTGATAGACCGCATCCGACATAAGCACCGCGCCCATCGGCGCATAGCCTGCCGTCAGACCTTTCGCGACCGTCATCAGGTCCGGCTCGACGCCTTCGCCTTCGCAAGCGAAGAGCGGACCGGTGCGGCCGAAACCGGTGATGACTTCATCGGCGACGAAGAGGATATCGAGCTTGCGGCAGGCATCGCGCATCGCTTTCAGCCAGCCGGCGGGCGGCACGATCACGCCGCCCGAGCCCTGAATCGGCTCGCAGAAAAACGCAGCGACGTTGTCCGCGCCGAGTTCGGCCACTTTTGCTTCGAGCGCTTTCACCGATGCATCGATGAGCGCGGCGTCGTCCGCGTAATCGTTGCGATACGCATACGGCGACGGAATGTGATGCTGCGTGCGCTGCGGCAGATCGAAGTTGCGATGAAACGCGGGCAAGGCCGTCAGCCCCGCGCCGATGGACGACGATCCGTGATACCCGCGTTGCAGCGCGATGAAATGCTTCTTCGACGGACGGCCCGTTGCGTTGTAGTAGTGCGTGATGAAGCGAATTGCGGAGTCGACTGCATCGGAGCCGCCGAGCGTGAAGTACACGTGCTGCAGCGATGCCGGCGCGAGCTCGACGAGCTTCGCGGCCAGTTCGATCGCGGGCTCGGAGCCGAAGTGGAAATAACCGGTCGCATAAGGCAGCTTCGCCATCTGTTTCGTAGCGGCTTCGACGATGCTCGCTTGCCCATAACCCGTGTTCACACACCAGAGGCCCGAGAACGCGTCGAGCAGCTGATTGCCTTCGATATCGCGCAGGAACACGCCATCGGCGGAATCGAGCACGGTGACGCCGCGCGCTTCATGCGCGCGATAGCTGACGACGGGATGAATCAGATGCTTGCGGTCGGACTCGACGAGCGACTTGATCGACATGATGCTGCTTCCTCTTCGCGAAGTGTTCGGAATGGCTCTTGACCGCTTCCATCGTATCGGCAGGAAGGCATCGCGCGCATCGCCAAAAAAAATCGCCAAATAGCGCAAATGCGGCGTTTTGAGGGGCCGCGCAGCATTTTGTGCTGAACGCTCCAGCCGATGGCTTCAGTAGCCGCGCGTGCGGTCTATCTCGCCGATCATCCGTTCCCCCGCGCGGTGACGCCGCAGATTGTCCAGCACCACGTCGACGGCGCTTTCGGGGCGCGTGGCGCTCGCGATATGCGGCGTCAGGCGCACGCGCGGATGCGTCCAAAACGGATGCGTCGGCGGCAAGGGTTCGGGATCGGTCACATCGAGAATGGCGGCATGCAGATGGCCGCTGTCGAGCGCATCAAGCAGATCCTGCTGAATCACGTGCGGGCCGCGCCCGACGTTGATGAACGACGCGCCTTTCGGCAGCGTCGCGAAGACGTGCCGATTGATGACGCCGCGCGTCGCAGCGGTGAGCGGCAGCAGGCAGACGAGGATATCGGTGCGGGCGAGGAAGGCGTCGAAGGATGCAGCGCCCGCATAACATTCGACGCCTTCTATCTCGTGCTGCGAGCGGCTCCATCCCGCGCACGGAAAGCCGAAGAGACGCAGCGTGTTCAGCACCGCCGTGCCGAGCATGCCGAGGCCGAGCACGCCGATGCGCCGCGTCGAAGCGGCGCGCACGGGCATCTCGCGCCATGCACGCTCGCGTTGCAGCGTTGCGTAGTCGAGCAGGTCCCGGTGAATCGTGAGCACCGCCTGCGTCACGTATTCCGTCATGCCTTCCACGATGCCCGGCTCGGTCATCCGCACGACCGCCACATGCTCCGGCACGGCGGACAAATCGAACTGATCGATGCCCGCGCCCACCGAGAAGATCACTTCGAGATTGGGCAGCGTCTGCATGATGCCGGCGGGCGGCTGCCATGCGGCGAGATAGCGGACGGCGGCGGCGTCGCCGATATCGGGCCACAAACGGAAGGGCACGTCCGGCGCCTTTTGCGCGAAGTGCTGCGCCCATTGCTTGCCGCGCTCGGGATCGGCCTTGTAGAGGATCGTCATGGATCAGCCTAGACCTTGATTGATGATCGCGAACTGCGCGACGGATTCGTCGTGCGGCGGCGTGCCGTTGCGCGCCATCTTGATGACGGTATCGACACGCGGCAGGCCGAGCGCCGCGAGCCAGTCCGACAGGCCGCTTTCGCCGGGCGTATCGATGCGCGTAAAGCGATCTTCGTTGCGTGCCAGAAGATGCGCGATGAGCGCCTGCGCATGGCGCATGTGCTCCTGACCGGCGGTGCTCGCGACGACCGGGCCGATCGCATGACCGCGCCCGAATTCGCGGATGAGCGCGAAGCCGAGCGTTTGCCCTTCGCGCTCGATCAGCACGCCTTGCGCGATGCGCAATAGCGCCGGCAGCACCGCGCTGCGATCGAATCCGCTTGCCCGCGATGCGAGCGCGACGAGCGGGGCGGTATCGCCCGGTTCGATCGCGCGAATGCGCTCGCCGGGCCGCAGATTCACGACTGGCACGGAGAAACTGGCGGATTGATGCTGATGGACCGCGCCGACGCGCCTGAATCCGAGCTTCGCATAAAGCGGCTCGCCGGCGGGCGTTGCGTGCAGCACGGTGATGCGGCTGCCGAGCGCCTCGAGCAGCAGTTCCATCAGCTTGCGTCCGATACCTTTGCCCTGGCTGTCGGGCGCGACGATGACCATGCCGAGCGATCCGCCCGCGTCGCCGTGCTTCCAGCAGAGCGCCGTGCCGACGACGCGTTCGCCGTCCTGCGCGATAAAGCCAGCGCCGACATCGAGCACGAAGCGCCAGTCGTCGGCGCGATGCGGCCATTTCACTTCGAGCGAGAGCGCGTGTGCGGCGGGGATGTCATCGACGGTGAAAGGGCGGTAGAGAAGAGCGGATGTTTCGGCGGCCGACACGGCATGCTCCACGTTGGAAGATGCCTGTCACTTTGACACGCTGCCCGGGGCGCGGATAGGACGATCCTGCTGCGTCATGTCGCCGGATTTTGAACCGGATAGTGAACGATGCCCGGCGCGCGGACGACGGCGCCTTGCGTCAGATGCGCTTCTTCGATGCGGTCGTCGCCCATCAAGTGAAATACGGTCTCGCCGTGCGCGAGCAGATAGTCCGCGACGATGCGCCGGTGACAGCGCCACCAGACCGCTTCGGAACACATGACGGCGCAGCGTTGCCGACGGCCGAGGCGGATCAGTTCGTCGAGACCGCTGCGGAAGGAGTCAGACAGCGCATAGTCCGCGTAGTTGTGAAAGCTGCGGTTCTCCCAGAAGCCGTTCCGATCCGGCGCAATGTCTTTCGCTTTGCTGCGCAGACCGCCCAGTTCGGCGATTCGCTCATATGCGATGCCGTAGGGCGCGAGGCTCGCGGGAAACGTGTCGGCGTTGAACTGGGGATTCGTCCGGGATTTCGGCACTGTGCGGATGTCGACTAGCTGCTGCACGTCCGCTGTTCGCAAGAGCGCGGCTAGCTCGTCGATGGTTCGGGTCGAATGGCCGACGGTGTAGAAGGGCAGGGGCATCGGGCGCTCGTCAGTGTGAAATTGAATGAAGCAGGGGCCGTGCCGTGGACGAGAACAAACGCCATCCCGGGACAACGCACGTCCCTAGGGTTTACACAGATTTTCAACTTCCAGCCGCGTCCTACAATGAGCATCAATTCACGTATAGCAAGAATAGTTGCTATAGATAAATTGAGTGGCGGGAGACGCGGCATGCAGACCGATTATCAAAAGTTGCGATTCGACTACGTCCGGCCGGCCGAGCACGATGCGCCGTCGGACGCGGTGCATCCGGTGGTCGTCATCGGCGCGGGGCCGGTCGGGCTTTCCACCGCGATCGATCTCGCGCAGCAAGGCGTGAAGGTCGTGCTCGTCGATAACGACGACACCCTGTCGACCGGCTCGCGCGCGATCTGCTTTGCCAAGCGCACGCTCGAAATCTTCGATCGGCTGGGCTGCGGCGATCGCATGGTCGAAAAGGGCGTGAGCTGGAACGTCGGCAAGGTGTTCCTTCAGGACGAACTGATCTATACGTTCAACCTGCTGCCGGAAACGGGCCATGCGCGGCCTGCGTTCATCAACCTCCAGCAGTACTACGTCGAAGGCTTTCTCGCCGATCGCGCAATACAGCTCGACAACCTGCAGATGCGCTGGAAAAGCGATGTCGTCGGCTTGACGCAGCACGATGGGCACGTCGAATTGCAGATCGAGACGCCTGACGGCACGTATCCGCTGCGCGCGCAGTATGTCGTCGCCGCCGATGGCGCGCGCAGCCCCGTGCGCGCCATGCTCGGTCTCGATAGCCGGGGCCGCACGTTCAAGGACCGGTTCCTGATCGCCGATGTGAAGATGAAGGCGTCGTTCCCGACCGAACGCTGGTTCTGGTTCGATCCGCCGTTTCACCGCAATCAGTCCGTGCTGCTGCATCGCCAGCCGGATAACGTATGGCGCATCGACTTCCAGCTTGGATGGGACGCCGATCCGGTTGCCGAGAAGGCGCCCGAGCGGGTGATTCCGCGCGTCAAGGCGCTGCTCGGCGAGAACGTCGAATTCGAACTGGAATGGGTCAGCGTCTATACGTTCTCGTGCCTGCGCATGGATTCGTTCCGGCACGGCCGCGTGCTGTTCGCCGGCGATTCCGCGCATGGCGTCTCGCCGTTCGGTGCGCGCGGCGCGAACAGCGGCGTGCAGGACGCCGACAACCTCGCGTGGAAGTTGCGGCTCGTCGTCAACGGGGATGCGCCATCGGCGCTGCTCGACACCTACGCATCGGAGCGCGAATACGCTGCCGATGAAAACATCCGCAATTCGACCCGCGCGACCGATTTCATCACGCCCAAGAGCGCGGTCTCGCGCCTGTTCCGCGACGCGGCGCTGAAGCTCGCGAAGGACAGCGCATTCGCGCGCCGCATCGTCAATAGCGGGCGGCTGTCCGTGCCGGCGGTGCTGTCGAACTCGCCGCTCAACACGCCGGACGATTCCGCCGATGCGTTCTCCTGCACCATGGTCCCCGGCGCGGTTTGCACCGATGCGCCCGTCGCCGTCGATGGCGAAGACGCGTGGTTCTTGCCCCAGACTTCAGGCGGCCAGTTCACGGGCGTGTATTTCTGCGGGCTGCACGACGACATCGAAGAGACAGCCGGACGGCTCGCCGCGCTCGGACGGCTGCCGGTGCGCGTGCGTGCGCTGATCGTCGCGCCGCGCGGCATGAAGACCCCTCCAATCGCCGACGCGAAGGTGATCGAGGACGTGGAGGGCATCGTGACGCATCGCTTCGATGCGCGCCCCGGCACGTTCTATTTGCTGCGTCCGGATCAGCACGTCTGCGCACGCTGGCGCGCGCTCGACGTCGCCTCGGTCCGCACAGCCGTGAACCGCGCGACCTGCAATGCCCAAGTCAACGGATGAACGACGATGAGCCATCTGAACCTCGAACCGAACATCGCGGATATGGACGCTTTCTACGAGCGTCTGATAGACACGCACAACGGCCTCTCCGATGCCGACAGCCAGATGGTCAACGCCAAGCTCGTGCTGCTGCTCGCGAATCATATCGGCGATATGGACGTGCTCGTCGAGGCGTTTGCGAAAGCCCGCTCGGGCGTAGGCGTGATTGAAGGCGATTGCGCCAGCGTTCTCACGCACTCGACGGAACGTTGATGGCTGAAGCGCATCGCGGCGCTGACGCGCGGACAACGCTGTGCGTATGAATCGGCTTTGGCAACGATGTGCCGCGCGCTGGACTCGATTCGCCGCAGCGCGTCGCAAGAGGCTGTATGCGGAGCGGCATCGGCCGTTCAGTGCGTTAGAGATCGATCGCTTCGTCGACGACACGCGGCGCTGCCGAAGACGCCCGTCAGATTAGTCGCCGTTTCCCGTTGCTTACGTGGAATCGCTCATCACGATGCCGCTCACCGGCCCGTCATCGTCGCGCCTGCGCCGAAGCGCCACGAAAGCCGCTGTGTCGCCGCGAGCAGCGCCCGCGCGACCGGACCGTCGTAGTCGCGGTCGATGCCCCGCGACGAGCCGATCACCGCGATCACCAGCCGGATGCTGCCGGTATGATCGAAAATCGGCGCGGCGAACGTGCCGACGCCGGGAACCGGCGCGTCGAAGGCTTCGTCGATGCCGCGCTCGCGGATGCGTTCCAGCCGCTCGCGATACTCGCGTTGGAGCGGCGGCTTCGTTGCCGCGCCGGCGAGCCGGATCGGTTCCTGTGCGAGCAAGCCTTCCAGCACGTCTTCCGACATATGCGCTGCAAAGACACGTCCGATTGCCGTATTGACGAGCGACATCACCGTGCCGACGCGCAGGCTGATGTGCTGCGGCCGCGCGGACTCTTCCAGCCGGATCACCGTCGGCCCGAGCGGACCGAGCGTGGCGGCGGCGACGCTCAGTTGCGTCGCGGCGGCGAGCGAGACGATTTCGGGTTCGGCATCGCGCGTCGGCGAAAGGCGTTGCAGCGCGATGAGACCCAGTTCGAAGCCGAGTGCGCCCGCGGAAAAGCAGCCGTCGTCGTCGCGCGAGAGCAGGCCGATCTTCTGAAGACTGACGAGGTGCGGAAATGCCTTGGCGGGCGGCATGCCCGCAGCGGCGGCGAGATCGCGCAGGTTCATCGGGCGGCTCGCCGACACCAGCGCGTTCAGCAGTTCGCCCGTGCTGTCGAGCGCATTGATGCCGCGCTGCGCCTTCGCTTCGGACGACGCGGCGTCGTACGGGTTCGGGAAAAAATCAGAGGGCATGAATGGATGATGGCTGAGTCAGTGCTTCGGTGATGCGCCGCGCGACGTCACGCAGCTCGCGTGCGATGTCGCCGGTCCAGGTCACGTCCATCGCGCCCGACGGGCCGATGACCGTCAGCGCGAGTTGCAGATGCCCATCGGCGTCGAGGACCGGCACGCTCAGGCTGCTGATGCCGGGGCTCGGCATGTCGACGCTGCGCGCCATGCCGCGCTTTCGCGTGTCATCGAGGTTAGCCTGCCAGACGGCGTTATCCGGGGCAGCCGTATCGTCCATGCCGATGCGCGGCCGGTCGATGCCCTGGCCTTTCATCATCGCGGCAAGCTGGCCGGGATCGAGAAACGCGCTGAACACGCGCCCGGTGGACGTGGTTTGCAGCGACATCACCGTGCCGACGTGCAGGTTCACGTGCAGCGGATAGCCGCCGCGTTCATACCGCACGATGGTCGGCCCCTGAGCGCCCGCAACGCACACCGCCACGCTATAGCCGATTCTTTCCGCGAGCCCCGCTGCATGAGAGGCGGCCACGCGATACGCCTCCTGCTGCTCGACGAACATCAGCCCGAGACGCAGCGAGAGCGGGCCGGGCTCGTAATAGCCGGTGAGTCCGTCGCGCTTGACGAGGCCGAGCCGCGTCAGGCTGACGAGATAGGTATGCGCCTGCGCGGTCGACAGCGCGGCGGCGTTGGCGAGTTCGCTCAATGCGACCGGCTCACGGCGTTTCGCGAGCGCTTCGAGAATGCGCCCGGCCACTTCGACACTCTGTATGCCTCGTTGCGGTTTCTCTGTAACTTCTTTCAAGGGTGCTTCGCTCCTGCGCGCAGTCCGATCGGCCGATGCTAGCGCATCCGGCCTGTCCATCATAGAACCGGGGTTTTCCCGTAGTTCACGTATAGCAAATGACGTTGCTATTGACAAATATCAACGGCGGCGCGACCATGCATCATCCCTGCCGATCAATGGAGACAGACATGGCAAAGGCGTTCGCATCCCAGGCCGACCTCGAAGAGAAGAAGATCACCTTCACGCAGCTTTCTGACAACGCCTGGGCCTACACGGCCGAGGGCGATCCGAATTCCGGCGTCGTCATCGGCGACGACGGCGTGCTGATCGTCGATACGACCGCGACGCCCGCGATGGCGCAAGACCTGATCGCCAGAATTCGCACCGTCACCGACAAGCCGATCAAATACGTGGTGCTGTCGCACTATCACGCGGTGCGCGTGCTGGGTGCATCGGCGTATTTCGAGGAGGGCGCGCAACAGATCATCGCGAGCCGCGGCACGTATGAAATGATCGTCGAGCGCGGCGAACAGGACATGAAGTCGGAGATCGAGCGCTTTCCGCGTCTGTTCGCCGGCGTCGAAACCGTGCCGGGCCTCACCTGGCCGACGCTCGTGTTCGAAAAAGAAATCACGCTGTGGCTCGGCAAGCTGGAAGTGAAGATCGCGCATCTCGGCTCGGGCCATACGAAGGGCGATACGGTTGTCTGGCTGCCGTCGCAGAAGGTCTTGTTCTCGGGCGATCTCGTCGAATACGACGCAGCCTGCTACTGCGGCGACGCGCAACTCGAAGAATGGCCCGCCACGCTCGAAGCGCTGCGAAAGCTGGAGCCGCACAAGCTCGTGCCGGGACGCGGTCCCGCGCTGCTCGATCCGGCGGCAGTCGACAAGGGCATCGACTACACGAAGGACTTCGTGACGACGCTCTTGCAAGCGGGACGCGACGCCGTCGCGCAGAAGCTCGATCTGAAGAACGCGATGGCGCTCGCGCGCAAGTCGATGGACCCGAAGTTCGGCAACGTATTCATCTACGAGCACTGCCTGCCGTTCGATGTTTCTCGCGCGTACGACGAAGCGAGCGGCATCAAGCATCCGCGCATCTGGACGGCTGAGCGCGACAAGGAAATGTGGGCCGCGCTGCAGGACTGATCTTCGTCGCTATGCTCATGGGCCCGGCACCGGGCCCTTTTCCCGATTAACGTTCCAGGACGCGAAAGACGTCCGGGCAGCGAGCGTGCGTCCGACCTCTGATGAGGCGGCGTTCTGGAGAGAGACAATGCATCAATCCGTCGACATTGCATCATCAGGAATCCGTAACGTTCCGGTCGAAGACGATCGCCTCATTGCGAAAGTCGCGTGGCGCATCATTCCGTTCCTGTTCCTGTGTTACGTCGTATCCTTTCTGGACCGGATCAACATCGGCTTCGCGCAGTTGCAGATGAAGCACGATCTGGGCTTCTCCGACGCCATGTACGGACTCGGTGCTGCGGTGTTCTACATCGGCTACGTGCTCTGCGAAGTGCCCAGCAACATGCTGCTGGCGAAGTACGGTGCGCGTCGGACCTTCACACGCATCATGCTGCTTTGGGGCGCCGCTTCGGTGGGCATGATGTTCGTCAGCAAGCCACCGCATTTCTATCTGCTGCGCTTCGTGCTCGGCGTGTTCGAAGCGGGCTTTTTCCCCGGCATCGTGTTGTACCTCACGTACTGGTTCCCGGCGAATCGCCGTGCGGCGGTGATGTCCGTGTTCTTCGCGGGCGTGGCGGTGGCGGGCGTGCTCGGCGGACTGGTGTCCGGCTGGATCATGCGCGACATGAGCGGCGTGATGGGCCTTCACGGCTGGCAATGGATGTTCGCGATCGAAGGCGCGCCTGCTGTGCTGCTTGCGTTCGTCGCGCTGTTCTATCTGGTGGATCGGCCCGAACATGCGGCATGGCTCTCCAGCGAAGAAAAGGCGCGTCTGATTACGTTGTGTTCGCAGGAACGCACCGGGAAGAGCGGCCACGATGCCCGCACTTTCGCGGCGGCGCTCCTGAATCCGCGCGTATATCTCTTTGCGTTCATCTATTTTTCGCTGACGTGTGCCTCGCTCACGCTGAACTTCTGGATGCCGCTGATGATTCGTGACTTCGGCATCAAGGACGTGATGCAGGTAAGTCTCTACACGGTGATACCGAATGCGATCGGCGCGATCGGCCTGATTCTCATCGCGCGCCACTCCGATCGCATGGGGGAGCGCCGCAAGCACTTCGCGTTCTGCACGATCGGCGGTGGCATCGCGCTCGCGGCGCTGACGCTTCATCTCGACAGCTTCCCCGCGATGCTCGCCATTCTTTCGGCAGCCGCCGTACTCATCTTCGCCGCGTTGCCGATCTTCTGGGCGGTGCCGCCGAGCTATCTGTCGGGGAACGCGGCGGCGGCGGGCATCGCGTTGATCAGCAGTATCGGCATCACGAGCGGAATCGTGAGTCCGTGGGTTATCGGCATGATTCGCACGAGCACGGGCAGCATGGATCTCGCGGTGTACATGCTGGCGGGCTTGCTTACGGTGAGCGGCATCGCGCTGCTGGCAGGCGTGCGTGCCAGCGATACGCGAGCGCGTTGATGCGGGCGGGGGCAATGCGTTCATCGCCTGGCATTGAAATCTCTCTCGACAGACAAGCTTGCGCGGGTTTGCACCTAGCCCGCCATAAACAGATGGAATCGGTTCGACGGTAAATTTGATTGGATTTCCGGCAGAGGCAGACATATCGTGCGCAGATCACCTGCCGTGCATGCTGCGCCAGTTGCGAGCAGCGCGTGCGGCGTCGAACACGAATTAGCCACGATAAAAATCTTGCCAGGAGACTCATACATGGAGCAGTCGTCCCCCGTTTCAGGTGCGCCGCATTCCGATGCAGGCGGCGCGCACGACTTCGCCGCGAGCGACAAGGCATCGCCAAGAGTGCGAAGAATTCAGCGCACTGCGCTCGCGTTGCTCCTACTAAGTGGGATCATCAACTATATCGATCGTGCGACGCTGTCGATCGCCAATCCGCTCATTCGACAAGACCTCGGACTCTCGGTCGCGGAAATGGGCCTGCTGCTTTCGGCGTTTCTTTGGGCCTATGCGTTCGCGCAATTGCCCGCAGGCGCATTCGTCGATCGCTTCGGCGCGCGCGTGATGCTGTCGGTCAGTCTCGCGACGTGGTCGGTGGCGCAGGCGTTCGGCGGCGTCGTGAACAGCTTCGGGCAGTTCTTCGCGGCGCGCATGATTCTGGGCATCGGCGAGGCGCCGCAATTCCCGACGAGCGCGAAAGTCGTTCGCGACTGGTTCGGCAAGAAGGAGCGCGGCGCGGCGACTGGCATATGGAACAGTTCATCGACCCTGGGTACCGCGATATCGGCCCCGTTGCTCACAGTCGTCATGCTGACGGTCGGATGGCGATGGATGTTCGGCATCATGGGCATTGCCGGACTGGTGGTCGCACTGGGCTTCTACCTCGTGCATCGCGATCCGCATCAGGTCGATCTGACGCAGCGTGAGCGCGCCTATCTGAACGACGGCGAAGAAGAGGTCGCAGCGCGCCCGACATGGAACGACTGGCGCCGCCTGTTCGGATTCGGTACGACGTGGGGCATGCTGCTGGGCTTCTTCGGCACGATCTATGTGCTCTGGCTGTATAACGCGTGGCTGCCGACCTATCTGCAAATGGAGTTCCATTTGACGATCGCGAAGTCGGGATGGGTCGCGGCGGTTCCGTATCTCTTCGGCGTGGTCGGCAGTCTGTCCGGCGGCAAGGTGTGCGATGTGCTCGCGAAGCGAGGCGTCTCCGCGATCAACAGCCGCAAGTATCCGATGGCTGCATCGTTGCTGGGCGTCGCGTTCTTCACGGTCCTGACGGGCCTCACGCACAGCGCGACGCTCGCGGTCGTCTTCATCTCCATCTCGATGTTGCTGCTGTATGTATCGAGCAGCGCCGCGTGGGCGATGGCTTCCGTGGCGGCGCCGGCCAACTGCACCGCATCCATCGGCGCGATGCAGAACTTCGGAGGGTACTTCGGAGGCGCGTTGGCGCCGGTTATCACGGGCTTCATCGTGCAGCAGTCGCACTCGTTCCAGCCTGCGTTGTTCGTCGGAGCGGCGGTGGCCGCTATCGCGGTAGTCGGCTATTGGGTGCTCGTGCGTCAGCCGATACCGGCGGCCGTGCAGACGCGCAATGCATAAAAGATGCGGCTGAAGATGGCACCCGCGATGATCGTCGCGGGTGCTTCGAAGAAGAAACTACGCAGTCAGTGCCGCAGGAAAGCGCAGCTCATACCGATCTGCGCAGGCTTCCAGCGCCGGCGCGATGCCGGGATACAGCGCGACGCCGTCGCGCAGTTGCTCGCGCTTGAGGCTCAGTCCGCGATCGCCCGGCATCCGGACATTCGAGAAGCCGGGGCGGGGCGGATTCTCGCGGCATGCGTCACCGATCCAGTCCATCTGCCTGCGGAACGCGGCGGGGCCGCCGAACGCAGCCGGATCGTATAGCGACAGGAACACGGTCGCACCCCATCCGTCAGCGGGATCGGCTCGACCGTGGCCCGCGAGTCCACCCGTCATCGCCTCGATCAGCAGCGCCATGCCGAAGCCTTTGTGACCCCATGTCATGCCGCCAACCGGCAGGATCGACCCGGGCGGATCGGCGGACAACACGCCGGGATCGCGGCTCGGCTCGCCGTTCGCATCGATGAAACAGGCTTCATCGAACAGTTCGCCGGCTTTATGCAGACGCGCGGTCATGCCGTTCGTCACCGTCGATGACGAGATGTCGATCAGGAAAGGCGTACCCGAGGTCGGAATGCCGGCGGCGATCGGATTCGGCGTGAAGACCGAACGTGTGCCGCCGTGCGGCGCGACGCTTTGCACCGCCGGGTCCGAACTGCTCAGCACGATCATGAAGCCGTCGGCCGTGGCCTTCTCCAGATAGCTCGCAAGACACGCGATATGGTGACTGCGGCGAATCACGAGCGTCGCGCTTCCGTATTCTCGCGCCCTCGGGGCGAGCGTTTCGATGCCCTGCAAAACGAGCCACGGGCCGGGAAGACGCCGTCCATCCCAGAGCAGGCTCGCGCCGCGGTCCGAGATCACGTCCGGTTCGCCGGAGCATGTCATTGCCGCACGTTCTATCTCGCCGATGTAAGGGGCGAGCAACGCGAGGCCGTGGGTGTCGTGTCCCATCAGGTCGCCGTCGACGAGCGTGCTCGCAACGGCTCGCGCCTTCGGTTCATCCAGGCCCGCTTTAACAAGCAGGTCCTGTGCAAAGCGTTGCAGATCGGTAGCGGAATATCGCACTCTTGCGTTCATGATTTGGCTGAGTCTGTGGATTGGATTGAGTCTGGATTCACTGCGCTCGTCGATTGTCGTTTGGCCGTTCGATAAGCGTCCAATCGCTAATTGCGTAGAATCCATTCCATCCGGTTATGAGGCTGTGTGCGTTTACCCTTATGTCCCGCGATTCCGCCATCTCGACCTTTCAGGTTTTAACGAAGCTGCGCTTCAGGCATTTGCAACTGCTGGAATTGTTGGGCCGTACTCGCAACCTGCGCCTTGCGGCCGAACAGATGCACGTCACGCAGCCTGCGGCGACGAAGATCCTGAGCGACGTGGAAGCGATGCTCGGCGCGTCGCTCTTCGACCGGCTGCCGCGCGAGATGCGGCCGACCTATCTGGGTGAGTTGTCGGTGCGCTATGCGAGCACGACCCTCGCCAACCTGAGCAAGTTCTCAGGAGAGTTCGCCACGCTCAGGAACGGCGGCTACGGCCATCTGACGGTGGGTTTCATACCGGCGTCGGCTGCGCAACTGGTCATCGCCGCGATCAAGGAGATTCAGCGCAGGCGGCCACGGCTCATCATCAAGCTCGTCGAACAGAGCAGCGATCAACTGGCGACGTGGCTCGAAGAAAAGCGCCTCGACGTGATGGTCGGCCGCCCGACCGAGCCGCGCCACGCGGCGCTCTTCGATGTCGTGGATCTGCTGGCGGAGCCCGCGTGCGCGGTCGTCGGGCAGCATCATCCTTTGCTGAAGCAGCGGCAACTGGAGATAGCCGATCTGGGACGATGGCCGTGGATTCTTTATCCGCCGGGCACCGCGATGCGGCAGCTATTCGAGGAGACGTTCGCGGCTGCGGGGATGGTGGCCCCGGTCGGCATCGTGGAGACGCCTTCCATCTTTTCGACCTTGGAACTGTTGCAGGCCACCGACATGCTGTCGCTGCAGCCGCAATCGGCGATGGACAAGTACGTAAAGAACGGATTGTTAGGCTATCTAAGCGTTCCCATTCGGCGCACGCTGACGAACTACAGCGTCATCACGCGAAAAAACGAAATCGCATCGCAGCCGATAGAAGAATTCGTCGATATTCTCGTCGGGATCGCGCGTCAGAGCGACGAACACCGTTAGGTTGAGGTCAGCAAGCGGGCCGGGAATGAACACAGCGGTTATGTGATAATCCTTAACCCGCGCCCGGCCGGCCCACAAGGTCGTCGACCCATGCGCGCGAGGCCCGTTACCCCTCGTGGCCTGCTTTTCTTCTCGCGATATCAAACAGCCACCACGATGCCTACATACCGTTCCAAAACTTCCACCGCGGGCCGAAACATGGCGGGTGCGCGCTCGCTCTGGCGCGCCACCGGCATGAAAGACGAAGACTTTTCGAAGCCGATCATCGCCGTCGTCAACTCGTTCACCCAGTTCGTGCCGGGTCACGTCCACCTGAAGGATCTCGGTCAGCTTGTGGCCCGCGAAATCGAGGCGGCGGGCGGCGTGGCCAAGGAATTCAACACGATTGCGGTCGATGACGGCATCGCGATGGGCCACGACGGCATGCTCTATTCGCTGCCGAGCCGCGACATCATCGCGGATTCCGTGGAATACATGGTCAACGCGCACTGCGCCGACGCCATGGTCTGCATCTCGAACTGCGACAAGATCACTCCCGGCATGTTGATGGCCGCGATGCGCCTGAACATTCCGGTCATCTTCGTTTCGGGCGGCCCGATGGAAGCGGGCAAGACGCGCCTCGCCAATCCGAAGACGAAGGCCATCGAACTGAAGAAGCTCGATCTCGTCGATGCGATGGTGATCGCCGCCGACTCGTCTTACTCCGACGCGGACGTGGCCGAAGTCGAGCGCTCTGCATGCCCGACGTGCGGCTCGTGCTCGGGCATGTTCACGGCCAACTCGATGAACTGCCTGACCGAAGCGCTCGGTCTCTCGCTGCCGGGCAACGGCACCGTGGTCGCGACGCATGCGGACCGGGAGCAGCTTTTCAAGCGCGCGGGACGCGGCATCGTCGAACTGGCGCGCCGTTACTACGAACAGGAAGAGGCGGGCGTGCTGCCGCGTTCGGTCGGCTTCAAGGCCTTCGAGAACGCGATGACGCTCGACATCGCGATGGGCGGCTCGACCAACACGATCCTGCACCTGCTTGCGATCGCACGCGAAGCCGACATCGACTTCACGATGGAGGACATCGACCGCCTCTCGCGCACCGTGCCGCAGCTTTGCAAGGTCGCGCCCAACACGAACAAGTATCACATCGAGGACGTGCATCGCGCGGGCGGCATCATGGCGATCCTCGGCGAACTGGATCGCGCCGGCAAACTGCATACCGACGTGCCGACAGTGCATGCGCCGACGCTGAAGGATGCGCTCGCGCAGTGGGACATCAAGCTTACCGACGACGAAGCGGTCAGGACGTTCTACATGGCCGGCCCGGCAGGCGTTCCGTCGCAGGTCGCGTTCAGTCAGAACACCCGCTGGCCGAGCCTGGACACGGATCGAGCCGAGGGCTGCATCCGCTCGTATGAGCACGCGTTCTCGAAAGAGGGCGGCCTTGCGGTGCTGACGGGCAACATCGCGCTGGATGGCTGCGTGGTGAAGACTGCTGGCGTGGACGAAAGCATTCTGGTGTTCGAAGGCACGGCGCACGTGACGGAGTCGCAGGACGAGGCGGTCGAGAACATCCTGAACGACAAGGTCAAGGCGGGCGATGTGGTGATCGTTCGTTACGAAGGCCCGAAGGGTGGACCGGGCATGCAGGAAATGCTTTATCCGACGAGCTATATCAAGTCGAAGGGACTCGGCAAGGCGTGCGCGCTGCTGACGGACGGGCGCTTTTCAGGCGGCACGTCGGGTCTGTCGATCGGACACTGCTCGCCGGAAGCGGCAGCGGGCGGCGCGATCGGCCTCGTGCGCGACGGCGACAGGATTCGCATCGACATTCCGAACCGGACGATCGACGTGCTGCTGTCCGATGAAGAACTCGCCCGGCGCCGTGAAGAGCAGAACGCGAAGGGCTGGAAGCCCGCGAAGCAGCGCCCGCGGAAGGTGTCGGCGGCGCTGAAGGCGTACGCGAAGCTGGTGATGTCGGCGGATAAGGGTGCGGTCAGGGATTTGTCGTTGCTGGAGGATTGAGTTCTCTCCGTGTGATTGATTCGATCGGGGCCGCTCTTCTGAGCGGCCTTTTTTTCGGAGCGGAGGAATTGGCGCGGTTGGTTCTATTCAAGCGTCGTTGATTACGCGGTCGTTGAAAGAGCTAAACCAAAGGTCCCGCACCGCGTCCGGACTTAGTGGCTGAACCGCTCGCGGCCGGCGGCGGTCCTGAAGGCAGTCTTGTGGTCGACGATTTCCGCCGCATCGACCACCCGATTGCGGCCGCGCGACTTCGCCCGGTACAGAGCCGCGTCTGCCATGCCCAGCAGCGCTTGCGCCGACTCAGGCTGGTTCGGGAACGTGCAAGCTAATCCGATCGAGACGGTGACAGGTCCGCCGCTCGGCGATGCCGATGGGATCGCGAGCTCCTCCACCGCCCCCCTGAGCGACTGACCGACGCGCAGTCCCGCCTCCGATTCACACGCGGGCAGCACGACGACGAACTCTTCGCCGCCGTATCGTGCAATGAAATCGCTCTGACGACGCAAGGTGCTCGCGAGCGCGCCGGCGACTTGTTTCAAGCACTCATCGCCCGCCAGATGCCCGAACGTGTCGTTGTATTGCTTGAAGTGGTCCACATCGATCAGCAGGACGCACAACGGCTGGCTGCTGGCGGAAGCCAGGGAAAACTCCTGCGCAAAGCGCTCGTCGAAGTAGGCGCGGTTGAAGACGCCCGTGAGGCCGTCACGTGCCGACGTCTCGACCAATCTCCGGTGAGTCTCGGACAGACGGCGGTAGAGGCCCGTCGTCTCATAGATCAGCATTCCAAGCACGGCGCTCGACGACATCATCGAGGCCCCGCGTGCGGCGTACCAGCCCACGCTGTAACGGGCGCTCGCCGAGAGGGTCAGCGTCACATCGATCAGCGCGCCGAGCAGCGCGACTCCCAGCCACAGGTCCATCAGGGACCGGAGGCGAGTGGTCGAGACGTGGAGTCCAAGCGCTGCGAGACACGTCGCTTCGACAATGAGTGCAGCAGGGCTGCTCGATAGCTGCGCATATGAACCAGACTTCGCGACGATCGGCGGAAGGTGCGACTGGCCGACAGTTGCAACTACGCAAAGGGCGATCGCCAAGGCGACCGCCCCCACGACGACGGCTCTGCCGCGCCCCCGGTGAGTCAAGTCCGATGGAACGGAACGGGAAATCAACGAGGCTGTCACGAGAGCAGGGAAGCCGCCGTGCCAGAACACCCAGATCCAGATCGCCGTCTGCGGCCCTGCGCCAAGCAGACCTGTTGGCGAGAAGATGCCGGGAAAGACAAGTAACTGAATGGCGGCGATCACGCCGGTGAACGCGTACGCCCCGCTGAGCGCTGCGAACAGCAACCTTCCCGAGACGACGTACTGGGTCCAGAGCAGCAGCGCGGTCAGCCCCTCGGTGACCGTGACCCAGGTAGCGAATATCGGCAAAAAGGCGGGAATGACCGGCCCGGGGTTCTTGGCAAATGGCCAGATGAGGACGGCGGCAATAATCGACAAAGCCGCCGCAGCGGCGGCCATAGCGCGATGCCGCGGCGTGGATGGGAGGTGAATGAGCGTGGTTTGCATTGCTGGAGATGGCGTAAGTGCGACCGCTGCCGCTGTAGCCCCTCGGCCGAGGAATCTAAGCTCTGTATAACGGCTGCGGGCCAAGGTTCTTGAAAAACCGTAGGTTCGATTGCTATCGATATCCAGCCACGGTAGCTACGTTCAATTCGAATGCGACCATTGTTTCACACGAGCTTCCGCCGCTCGCGCCCGAGAAACTCCATCGGTTCCGTTTCGAAGCGGATGACGGCTCGCGCTCGCCCAGCAGCCGACAAAATCACGCTCGCACCGCTCGCGCGATCGCTGAGAATCTGGATCGCCGCGATGCCGTCATCAAGATGCTCCGCTCAATCGTCAGCATAAAGCGCGCCGATCACGGCAATCTCATCAGTACGACCTGCACGAACGCCGACGATGCCCCTTGCGCTGCAGCCGCAGGACCGAGTGCCCCGACATGGCCCCGTTGCAGACTTGGTTGATGACCTATCGATTCGCCACAGAAGTCGGAATCGTCAAGGCGTCGCGGAGACAACCTCCCGTTGCTTCAGACGGCCGGTTTCATTCCTCGGACAGAGCGCCTACGCGTTAGGGGTTAAAACTACTATTGGACGAATATCGGACCGGTAAGATCAAACATCAAAGCCGACCGTATGACGATAGCGCTTCGAACGAACGGTCGATCAAAGACCGCGGGGGCGTGCAAACCGGCAGGAGACGGCACCAAAGAGTGCCGGTCCGCCTACGAACCTGAGAGAGAACCGATGATCATCTATCACGGAGGAGCGGCGTTCGAGCCGAACGTCCTGCGCGACGGGAAATCCTTCGTCGCAACAGCGTCCATCTTCGAGGAGGACGGTCATGTGACCTCGCTCGGAAGGTGGGGCTTATTCGCCAACGAAGAGTGTGCAATGCACTTCGCGATTCTCTCGGCGACGGCTTTTATCGAAGGCGATGAATTGCCGGTTCCGCCCATCAGGTTATTGGCGTAGGGTGACTCATCTGGCCGGCGGCCGCGATCGACATCCGGTCTGGTGCCAATAGTCCACCAGTCCACCAGTCCACCAGTCCACCAGTCCACCAGTCGCTGGCGGCCTGCAGATCCTCCGGATAGTACGGGGCGTACCATTGCGGCATGGCTGCAAGTCGAGCCGTATGAAGCAATCATCGAGTCGGAGGTTCGAGGTGAGCCAGGAGACAGTCCCCATCAACACCCGCGAACTGCGCGACGCGTTCGGCGCGTTCATGACGGGTGTCACGATCGTGACCACCGCGACCGACGACGGCAAGCCGCGCGGCTTTACCGCCAACTCGTTCTCGTCCGTGTCGCTCGATCCGGCGCTGCTGCTGGTCAGCATCGCCAAGACGTCGAGCAATTACAAGGCGTTTTCGTCGACCGGCCATTTCGCGATCAACATCCTTGCGGAAGGACAAAAGGACTTGTCGAATACGTTCGCTCGTCCGAGCGACGACCGCTTCGCCAACGTTCACTGGCAAATGAGCGCGAACGGTAATCCGCTGCTCGGCGGCGTCAGCGCATGGTTCGACTGCACGACGCACCATATCGTCGATGCGGGCGACCACGCGGTCATCATCGGCAAGGTCGAAGCGTTCCGTTCGGCCGGTTATGCAGGTCTCGGCTATTACCGTGGCGGCTACTTCACCCCGGCCAAGGTTTCGGCGGAAGTCATCGCCGGCCCGAGTGTGATCGTCAGCGCCATCATTGCGAGGGATGACAAGGTGTTGCTAGTGAAAAGGCCCAACGACACGTGGGGCCTGCCATCGCGCGAGATGGGCAAGGAAGGCGCGGACAAGACGCTCGCGGCACTCTTTCGCGAGTATCAGCCAGAGGCATCGGCGAGCTTTATCTACTCGGTGTACAACAACACGGAAACCCGGCACCAGTACATCACGTTCCTGTGCAGCGCGCCGGATGATTCCGCCGCCTCGGGCAAGTTCGTCGATCTCGACGATATCGGAACGCTCACGTTACAGGACAGTGCGCTTGCAAACATGCTCGAGCGCTACCGCAAGGAAAGCCAGTTGGGGAATTACGGCCTTTATCTGGGCGACCATAGCAGCGGCACTGTCCGCCCGCTCCATCCGTGAAACGTCACATTATGGCGATGGGTCATAGTCCGCTTTCCCTGGCGCGGGAACTCGCCGTGGTGTTGCGCCATCGTTGGAGGAGCGTTGCTCCGGCGTCGGTAAGGTGCCGCCCGCAGCGCATCTCGCGAGCAGCAGCGACACGAAACCGATGTACGCAACGGTAGTTGCATGACCATTCTTCAGGCTTTCACGAGGAGTCGCTGATCGTGCAGGTCGGAGGTTCGGTGACGGCTGCCCCTTGGATAGACATCGATACCTGTGTCGTCAGGCGGAAACCGCCATTGACCATCAGCACAGCTACTTGTCGCTGCTGCCGATCTCTCTGTGCTTGTGTGAATGCGTGGCAGCATTGACGAGTTCGTATTGAGCGCCTTTGCCGCTTCGCGTCGGCGGAAAAAGCTCGCACTCGACGCACGTCACCTCAAAACCAGCCGCCGTCACCTTCCTTGACTACCTTGTAGATGTCCGGGGTCTGGACCTCCGAACCGGGCTTGTGCTGGTCTGCCATGTTCGCCTGCTCATATCCCGCAGCCGCATTGATAACCCCTGCACATCAATGCTTAAGAAAATTGCACTTACCGTGTCAATTGATTTGCGTGAGTATCTGTACTCAAGATTCCCGCTAAAAGTGGAACGCAATAAAACGCATCGGAGACAAGCCATGCACGACACAAAGCGCATTCGACGCGGCTGACGATTGCCACCCGGGGCCGCTCATTCTCGTGGCCCAGCCTCTACCCATCCCGGACATCGCAACCCGAGCGCAAATGGCGCGGCGGCCGCTTTGTCATGTCCGGCGCTCGTTCGAACACCCGCTCTTATCTATCGCAATACCCTCAGGAGACAAACTTCATGCAAATCACCGGTATGTTGCACGGCGCGCGCCTGCTGCAATTCGTCGGGATCTCGTCACGCCCCGGAAGGCTTCTGCGGCTTCACCACCGAATCGCTCCTGGGTGAACGCAGCCTTGCCGAGGTTTGTTTCGCCGCATTGCTCGATTTCGAACCCGGCCGCGACGATCTTTTCGCCTTCAAGACGCTCGTCGGTCTCCTGCTCACCAACGGTCCGGGAGCCATCTCGGCGCAGGGTGCAAAGGGCGCCGTCTCGGCCGACGGTCCGGAAAGCCCCGAGCGCGTGCAACTCAACAAGGCGCTGGTCGGCTTTCTTTCGCATACCGGCTATACGCATGGCGGCAACGGCTATGAAGGCGTCGCGTTCCTGATCGAAGCGTTCCGGAACAGCGGCCTCGACGATCCGGCTGACCCTGAACATGGCGTGGACCTGCGCGCCCAGGCCGAGCGCGCGGTTGAGCGTTACGCGCAGTACAAGGCACGGCAGAAAAGCGCGGGTAGCCTCGACATCGCGAAGCTCCCGGGCGTCAATCATCCGGTGTTCAAGGACAGGCCCGTCAATCACGATCCCCGCGAGGTGTTCATCGCGAACTTGTGCGAGAAGCGCGGGGATCACAACGTGTTCCATGCGTTCTATCGCGAAGTGGTACAGGCGTTGTTCGATGCCGGCGTGTCCCGCAACGTGTACTGCGTCAACATCGATGCGGTGATCGCGGCCCTGCTGCTGAAGATGTTGTGGCAGCCGCTTCAACACGGTGAATTGACCGAGCGCGATCTCGAAAGCGCCGCGTTCACGATCTTCCTTTATCTCCGCATGCTCGGATGCGCGGCGGAAATCGACGATCACTTGAACCGGGGACGCAACATGGACACCCGCACGCCAGCCTCCCAGTGCCGCTTCGTAGCTTGAAAGCCACGGCGCTGACAACCAGCCGACATCAATTGTTTCTGTACCGCCGCGCTCGTCGGCAGCGCGGCCGTCGCGGCGAATGTGCATTGAAGCCGGTCCCCGTTCAACGTCGGCAGCCCGGCGGAATGCTGATGTTGGCGGCGTCGTGCGCAAGGACCGCACTTGCCTTCATCAGCGAACTTAGACTCACGACCCAAAGCGGTGGTTCGAGATAGGCGTGATCCAATGACTGCGTTCGTGTGAAGAGCGGACTGGCTCGCCAGTGACCACCTCATTGCGCCGTTGCCCGCCAGCGTGTCGCAAACCCTCCGTCTGTTCGAGGGCCGACGTCACTCATCCCGTGAATCAGGGTTTGCGTTTGCTCGGGCCACTAGTGAGTTTGCCAGCCGGCTTACGTGCACCCGTCGCTGAATTGCTGGCGCCCTTGCTGCGCAGCTTTTTCACCTCGAACGGATTAGTGCTGGACAGGCTTGGGCCTTTACCCGCGGCCACAACGCGCTCCACTGCAGGCTTGCGCTTGTCTAAGCCACTTTGCGGGCGCGGCTTGTTGGCAGGGATCTGCATGGCGCCAGAAGTCGCTTGCAGCACTTTGGGCTTCTTGGCCTTTTTGGGTTTCTTGACGATCTGGCCCGTCGCGCTGGTTTCCGGCACACGGTGTTCTGCTTCAAAACCCGGCTCTTCCTCGCGTGGCAGCGTTTGCCGAATCAGCGCTTCAATCGCGGCCAGTTGTGGCGCCTCATCGGCACACACGAGCGACACCGCCACGCCGCTCGCGCCCGCTCGGCCGGTACGGCCAATACGGTGCACATAGTCATGCGCCACGATCGGCAGATCGACGTTGATCACCAACGGCAGGTCGTCGATATCCAGCCCGCGCGCAGCCACATCGGTGGCTACCAGCATATCGACTTCGCCTGTTTTGAAGCGCTCCAGCGCACGCAACCGCGCGGGTTGCGGTTTGTCGCCGTGGATGGTGTCGACCGCATAGCCCGCTTCATCCAACATGGCCGCCAGATAATCCGCGCCTTTGCGTGTTTTGACGAAGACCAGCGCGTGCTCCCAGTTGTTTGCAGCGACAAGGTGCATGAAGAGGCCGGGCTTGTTTCTTTTATCAACGGTCACCACCCATTGCTTGATATTGCTGGCCGTTGCATTGGGCGGGCTGACGCTGATATCGACCGGGCTGCGCAGAATGCTCGCCGCCATGGCGCGGATGTCAGCGGTGAATGTGGCGGAGAACAGCAAGGTCTGGCGCTGTGCAGGCAAGGCCGCAAAGACGGCGTTGAGTTCGCGCGCAAAGCCCAGATCCAGCATACGGTCGGCTTCATCCAGCACCAGCGTTTGCACTTGATCGAACTGCACTGCGTTCTGGCGATTGAGATCCAGCAAACGGCCCGGCGTGGCAACGAGCACATCCACGCCTTTGCGCAACTTCATCATCTGCGGGTTGATACTCACGCCGCCGTAGGCGGCCATCAATCGCACATCGAGGCCTTTGCCGTAATCGATAAAGCTTTGCAGCACTTGTTCAGCCAGTTCACGCGTGGGCACCAGCACCAGAACACGCGCGCGGTTGCTGGACACAGACGGGCCGTCTTGCACCAGTCGTTGCAACAGCGGCAGCGCAAAACCCGCCGTTTTGCCGGTGCCGGTCTGAGCGGCAGCCATGACGTCCCTGCCACTTAGCACAGCAGGAATCGCCTTGGCCTGCACCGGTGTAGGTGTCTGGTAAGTGAGGTCCTGCAGGGTACGCAGTAGCGGATCGAGCAGGCCAAGCGAGGCAAAAGACATGTTCGTATTCCGGGCCAAATCTGCAATTTTAGCGGTTACGGCGCTGATTGCACCGGCGTAGATCGCGTGATCGACGATGAGCTCAAGCGCTGCTCTCGCCGCGTTAGGGCATTCGCAATCCTCCGCAAAGGCACTACGCCACGGCGCGCACCGTCGAGCAATGACTGCGCTAATAAGCTTCCGATACCCGTAACGACACCGCCTCAGCATCGACACCAGCGCTATTTCGCATCATCGCGAATGACGATGGTGCCTTTCCCAAATAGCACGTACAAAGCGTCTCGTCTGGCGCATCATGCTCGCACAACATTGACTCGCCGAACGAAGGCGTGCCTTCGCGAGCGGCGCATTGACGGAGCGAGACGAAACGATGCAACCCGAACACGGACCTGCCGGCCCGCTGACGCTTTACGACAAGATCTGGAACAGTCACCGCGTCATGTCACGCGACGACGGACAGGACCTCCTGTTCATCGATCGGCATTTCATCCACGACGTCACCGCGCAGTCCTTCGACATGCTGCGCAAGCGCGGACTCACGCCGCGCTCGCCCGAGCGCATCTTCGGCACCGCCGACCACTACGTGTCCAGCGCGGCGAACGGCCTGTCGGCCGTGACCGATCCCGAGCGGCGCTCGATGATCCTCGCGCTGCAGCGCGATGCCGCCGAGTCGCGCATCACCTTGTTCGACATGGACGATTCCCGTCGCGGCATCGTCCATGTGGTCGGTCCCGAGCAGGGATTGAGTCTGCCCGGCATGACCGTCGTGTGCGCGGACAGCCACACGTCGACGCACGGAGCGATGGGCGCGCTCGCGTTCGGCATCGGCGCGACCGAGGTGGCGCATGTCCTCGCCACGCAATGCCTATGGCAACGCAAATCGAGCAATATGCGCGTCACCCTCGATGGCACGCCCGGCAAAGGCGTCACCGCCAAGGACCTGATCCTCGCGGTCATCGCGCACATCGGTGTGGCCGGCGCTGCGGGCCACGTGATCGAGTACGCCGGCTCCGCAATCGCCGGTCTGTCGATGGAAGGACGGCTCACGCTATGCAACATGACCATCGAAGCCGGCGCGCGTGCCGGCATGATCGCGCCGGACGAGACCACTTTCGCGTACCTCGCCGGGCGTCCGTACGCCCCCGAAGGCGAGCAGTGGGACCGCGCGATGGCGCACTGGCGCACGCTATTCACCGACCCAGGCGCGCGTTTCAATCGTGAAGTGCATATCGACGTGGCGGGCATCGCCCCTATGGTGACGTGGGGCACCACGCCGGAATACGCCTGCGCCATCGACCGGCGCGTGCCCGATCCCGCGATGCAGCCCGATCCGGATCTGCGGGCGGCCATGTCGAGCGCGCTCGACTACATGGGGCTGGCTCCCGACGAGGCGCTGGAAGGCGTGGTCATCGACCGAGTGTTCATCGGCTCGTGCACGAACGGGCGCATCGAGGACATGCGTAGCGCGGCCGAGGTCGCGCGGGGACGCCGCATCGCAGCCGGCGTCGAGGCGTGGGTGGTGCCCGGCTCGCATGAGGTGCGGGCGCAAGCCGAGGCGGAAGGGCTGGACCGCGTGTTCCGCGAAGCCGGCTTCCAGTGGCGCTTTCCCGGCTGCTCGATGTGCCTTGCCACGAACGGCGACATCGCCGCGCCGGGGCAGCGATGCGCATCGACGTCCAATCGTAATTTCGTTGGCCGGCAGGGGCCCGGCGTACGCACGCATCTGATGAGCCCGGCCATGGCGGCTGCCGCTGCCGTGACAGGACGGCTGACCGATGTGCGCCGTCTCCTGGGAGCGTGAAGATGGAGAGCCTGACTCATCTCGATGCAGTCGCGGTCCCGATCGTCGCCATCAACTGCGATACCGACCAGATTCTGCCCGCGCGTTTCCTGCAGAAACCGCGCTCCGACGACTTCGGCCAGTTCCTGTTCCGCGCGCTGCGCTTCGGTCCAGATGGCGCGGAAAGGCCCGGCTTCGTGCTCAATCAGGCGCCGTTTCGCGCGTCGCGCATCGTGGTGGCGAACCACAACTTCGGTTGCGGCTCATCGCGCGAACACGCTGTCTGGGCACTGTATGACTACGGCATCCGGGCGGTGATCGCTCCGAGCTTCGGCGACATCTTCTTCATCAATTGCCTGAAAAACGGACTGCTGCCGATCGTGCTGCCGGAGACGGTAGTGCTTCCGCTGCTGGAACACTTGTCAATCAACGCGGGCAGCAGCATTTCGATCGATCTGCCCGCACAGACCGTCAGCCTGCCCGATGGCGTCTCGCATGGCTTCGAACTGGAGCCGTTCGCGAAGGAGTGCCTGCTGCGCGGCATGGACGAGATCGATTACACGCTTTCGCATCGCGACCGCATCGATGCGTTCGAGCGTGACCGTGTCAACGGATATTGACGCGCGCAATTTCGCAAACAACCTGGAGGAGGTCAGATGAAGATTGCAGTCATGCCCGGTGATGGTATCGGTCCCGAAGTCGTGGCGCAGGCGCTCAAGGTGCTGCAAGTGGTGGCGCCGCAGGCGGAGACTCAGGAGGCGCCTATCGGCGAGGCCGGCATTCAGGCGCATGGTGCGCCGCTTCCCGAGCCGACGCTCGATGTCGCGCGCAAGGCCGACGCGATCCTGTTCGGCGCGGTAGGCGTGGCCGACGAGGCCGACATTCCGCGCGAACGCCGTCCGGGAACGGGTCTCTTGCAATTGCGCGAAGCACTCACGCTGTACGCGAATTTCCGCCCGGCCTATATGTTTCCCGAGTTGATCGGCGCTTCGACGCTGCGGCCGGAAGTCGTCGACGGACTCGATATCGTCATCGTGCGCGAGCTGAACGGCGATGCGTACTTCGGCCAGCCGCGCGGCTTCGAAACCAGCGAGGCAGGCGAGCGGACGGGCTTCAACACGATGCGCTATAGCGAATCGGAAGTCGAACGCGTCGCGCATGCGGCCTTTCGCGCAGCGCGGCGCCGTCATCACAAGCTGTGTTCCGTCGACAAGGCGAACGTGCTGGAGGCGAGCCAGTTGTGGCGCGAGACCGTCACGCGCGTCGGGCGGGATTATCCGGACGTCGAACTAAGCCATCTGTTCGTGGACGCCGCCGCCATGATGCTGATGCGCCGCCCCAAGCAATTCGATGTGATCGTGACGGGCAACCTCTTCGGCGACATTCTGTCGGACGCCGCGGCGATGCTGACGGGATCGATCGGCATGCTGCCATCGGCGTCCCTCGGCTATGAGCGCAAGGGACTCTACGAGCCAGTGCACGGCTCCGCGCCGGATATCGCGGGCAAGGACGTGGCCAATCCGCTCGCCGCCATCCTCTCGCTTGCGATGATGCTGCGCGAAACCTTCGAGATGGAAGACGCCGCGGGCCGCGTCGAACGTGCCGTGCGGGCGGTGCTGTCCGCCGGCTACCGCACCGCCGACATCTATCAGGAGGGCACACGAAGCGTCGGCACCCGCGACATGGGCGATGCGGTCGTCGAAGCCTTGCGAACAGCAGTCGTTTAGGACGGATCGCGCCTCGAGCGGGCTGGCGTCTCGTGCGTCGTCAGTGCGAGATGCCGGCGTGCTCAGGCGGTTGTTCGTACCCACATCCCAAAAGGGAGGAGACAACCATGAAGCTGAAACATGCGGTTGCACTGTGTGCGGCGATGACGCTCGCTTGCGCATCGGCCGCGGCGGTGGCGAAGGACGTGCCGGAAAAGGCCGAACTGCACATCGCGGCCGCGTCGACAGGCATCACCTATCTGCCGATGCTCGTCGCGAAGCAGCGCGGCTATTTCAAGGACGAAGGGCTCGATGTCACCATCGCCGCATTCTCCGGCGGCTCGAAGACGCTGGAGGCGTTGCTGGGCGGCAGCTCCGACATGGTGGCGGGAGCCTACTCCAACACGATCACGATGGCCACGAAGGGCCAGCATCTCGTCGTGGTGGCCGCACAGGTGATATGCCCGGGCTGGATCTTCGGCGTGTCCCAAAAGCACGGGTCGGACGTGAAGTCGCCCAAGGACCTGAAGGGTCTGCGCATCGGTGTGAGCGCGCCCGGTTCGAGCACGCATATGGCCGTGAACTACATCCTGCATAAGGCGGGGCTGCAGCCATCCGACGTATCGATCATCGGCGTGGGACAGGCGGCCGGCGCGGTAGCGGCGGTGCGTGCGGGGCAGATCGACGCGCTCATCGTCAACGATCCCAGCGCGACGATCCTGACGAAAGACGGCAGCCTGAGGCCGCTCGAAAACATGCGTACAGCCGATGGCAACGTGAAGGTGTTCGGGTCCGACTATCCGGAGTCGAGCGTGTTCGCGACGCGCGAATTCATCGACAAGAATCCGAAGACGGTGCAGGCAGTCGCCAATGCAATCGTGCGCGCCGAGAAATGGATAGCCGGGGCCACGCCGCAGCAAGTCGCGGACAACGTGCCGCCGCAGTTCCTGGGCGACAACAAGGCGCTCTACGCCGAAGCCTTCACGAACAGCCGCCGTTGCATCGCGCAGAACGGCGAAATCACGGCACAAGGCGCGCGGACGGTCCACGAGGTGCTCGCGGCCTTCGATCCCGCAGTGGCATCGGCGAAGATCGATCTCGCCACGACCTATGACAACCGCTTCGTGAGAAAGGCAGCGGAGGTTCAGCCATGAGCACCGCCACGTATCGCGTCCCGCTCGAAACCGGACGTGCCGCGCGGTGCGAAGCCTTGCGATTCGAGAACGTGACCTGCACGTTCGCCGGCAATGGCAAGCGAGCGCAGACCTACACCGCGGTATCCGAGGGAAACCTGACGATCGGCGACGGCGAGTTCGTCTCGATCGTCGGCCCGACGGGTTGCGGCAAGTCCACGTTGCTCAACGTGGCCGCCGGCCTGACGCGGCCTTCGTCGGGCAGCCTGAGCGTGTTCGGCAAGAAGCTGACGCAAGGTCTGAATACGCAGGCAGCGTATCTGTTTCAGGTCGATGCGCTGATGCCCTGGAAGACGGCCGAAGAAAACATCGCCATCGGCCTTATTTTTCGGGGGGTGCCGCGTGACGAGGCGCTGAACGTCGCGCGTGGCTGGCTCGAGCGCGTGGGCCTGCATGGTCACGGGAAGAAGTATCCGCATCAGCTGTCCGGGGGCATGCGCAAGCGCGCCGGACTGGCGCAGGCGCTGGCGCTCGATCCCCGCATCATCCTGATGGACGAACCGTTCAGCGCGCTCGATATCCAGACGCGCCACCTGATGGAAAACGAGCTGTTGCAACTGTGGTCGAACGACCGAAAGTCCGTGATGTTCGTGACTCACGATCTCGAAGAGGCGATCTCACTGTCCGACCGGGTGATCGTGTTGTCGGCGGGGCCGGGAACGCGGCCCATCGCCGAATTCGAGATCGACCTCGAACGGCCGCGTGAGATGTCGGAAATCCGGATGACGCAGCGTTTCCTTCAACTGCACACTCAGATCTGGGACGTGCTTCGAGACGAGGTCCTGAAAAGCTATGCGCGCAATCGAGTTTGACCCCAACAATCGTTTCGCCGTGCTGGCGACGCGGCTCGCCATTCTGTTCGGCGTCCTGTTCGTCTGGTGGCTCGGCACGTCGCAGAAATGGCTGTCGCCGTTCTTCTTCGGGGACCCGCTGGGCGTGGCGCGCCGCATCGTCGAATGGTTCGTGACGGGCTCAGTGTTCAGCCACCTGTACACGACGCTGCTCGAAACCCTGCTGGCGTTCGCCATCGGTACGGTTCTCGGACTGGGATGCGGGCTCTGGCTCGCGCTCAGCCCGTTTCTGGCTGTCGTGTTCGATCCCTTCATCAAGGCAATGAACTCGATGCCGCGTCTCATCTTTGCGCCGATTTTCGCGCTCTGGTTCGGACTCGGCATCTGGTCGAAGGTGGCGTTGGGTGTGACGCTGGTCTTCTTCGTCGTGTTCTTCAACGTGTTCCAGGGAGTGCGGGAGGTGAGCCCGACGGTGCTGTCCAACACCCGCATGCTCGGCGCGAACTCGCGTCAGTTGATGAGGCATGTCTATCTTCCTTCCGCGACGAGCTGGGTATTCTCGAGCCTGCATAACGCGATCGGCATCGCGTTCGTCGGCAGCGTGGTAGGCGAGTATCTCGGCTCGGAGAAGGGCGTGGGTTATCTGATTTTGCTGGCCGAAGGCGTGTTCGATATCAACTCGGTCATCGCGGGCATTCTGGTACTGACCGTGTTCGCTCTCGTGCTCGATACCGCCGTCTCGATGATCGAAGACTATCTGCTGCGCTGGCGGCCGGTGGCCGGGCAAACCGTTGCCGCAAGCGCCTGAGTGCGTCATCGCGATGACAAGCCAACTTTGAGGAAACGAAATTGCAGACGAACACCATCAATCTGAAGGACCGCGTCGCGGTCGTGACCGGAGGCGCGCAAGGCATCGGGCTGGAGGTCGGACGCCGGTTGCTGGAATCGGGCGCGCGGCTCGTGATCTGGGACATCAATGCTGCGGGCGTCGAGCAGGCGCGTGGTCAGCTTGGCGAACACGAGGTTCACTTCGAGCGTGTCGACATCGCCGATTATGCGAGCGTTCAGGCGGCTGTCGCGAGCACGCTGAAAGCGGCGGGGCGCATCGATATTCTCATCAATAACGCGGCGATCGTGGGACCGAATGCGCCCCTGATCGACTATCCGATCGGCGCGTGGAAGCAGGTGATGGACGTCGACCTCAACGGCACCTTTCATTGCTGCCGCGCCGTGGCGCCCGAAATGATCCGGCAGAACTACGGCCGCATCGTCAATCTTGCGTCGGTGGCGGGCAAGGAGGGAAATCCGAACGCCGCGGCCTATAGCTCGGCCAAGGCTGCGGTCATCGCGATGACGAAATCGCTCGGCAAGGAACTGGCGCGTCACGACATCGCGGTCAATTGCGTCACGCCCGCCGTCGCCCGCACGCCCGGGGCGATGGAGCAGGCGCCCGAGCATATCGAGTACATGCTGGGCAAGATTCCGCGCGGGCGGTTCCTCGAACTCAACGAGGCCGCCGCGATGATTGCCTGGCTTGCCAGCGAAGAGAATTCCTTCACTACCGCAGCGGTATTCGACCTGTCCGGCGGACGCGCCACCTACTGAAGCGAGTATTCCTCCATGAAGCTGTTACGTTACGGTTCACCGGGTCACGAAAAGCCCGGCCTTCTCGATGCGCAAGGACATATTCGCGACCTGTCGAATCATGTCGACGACATCGCGGGTGACGTCTTGCACCCCGAAAGCCTTGCCCGCCTCAAGGCGCTCGACGCCGCGTCGTTACCGCGCGTCGAAGGTAACCCGCGCATCGGCGCCTGCGTGGGCGGCACGCGCAAGTTCATCTGCATCGGCCTGAATTACTTCGATCATGCGGCGGAAACGGGCGCCACGGTGCCGCCTGAGCCGATCATCTTCATGAAGGCGACGAGCGCGATCACCGGTCCGAACGACGCGGTCGAGATTCCCCGCGGCTCATTCAAGACCGACTGGGAAGTCGAGTTGGGCGTCGTCATCGGCAAGACCGCCAAGTACGTGAGCGAGGCCGATGCGATGAATCATGTCGCGGGCTACTGCGTCATCAACGATGTGTCCGAGCGCGCGTTTCAGGCGGAGCGCCAGGGCCAGTGGACGAAGGGGAAATCGGCGGATACGTTCGGCCCGACCGGTCCCTGGCTCGTGACCACGGACGAGATTCCCGATCCACAGTCGCTGCGGATGTGGCTGGAGGTCAACGGGCATCGTTACCAGAACGGCAGCACCATCACGATGGTGTACCGGGTGCCGCACCTGGTGTCCTATCTGTCGCGCTTCATGTCGTTGCAGCCTGGCGACATTATTTCGACCGGCACGCCGCCGGGCGTCGGCCTGGGGCAGAAGCCGCCGGTCTACCTGAAACCGGGCGATATCATGACGCTCGGTATCGAGGGACTGGGCCAGCAGCGCCAGCACGTCGTGCAGGGATGAACACGGCGGGCCACGAATATTGCGAGGAGACAAACCATCGTGACAGTGCTTGGGCGTCGAGTATTGATCGCACTGGCCGCTTTCGCGGTCGCCTCGAATGCGGCGGCTGCCAGCGCCGCGCCGGCTCCGGAGAAGCCCCGGCTCCATCTGGCTGCGGCGGGCGTCGGCTTTCCTTACCTGCCCTTCGTCATCGCGGACAGCCGGGGATACTTCAAACAAGCCGGGCTTGACGTCGAGATCGGCGTGTTCAGCGGCGGCGCGAAGGCGCTCCAGGCGATGATGGGCGGCAGCGCCGATATCGTCGCCGGCGCCTACTCGAACACCATCACCATGGCCGCCAAAGGACAGAAGCTGGTCTCGTTCGTGACGCTGGCTTCGTGCCCCGGCTGGGTGTTCGGCGCGACGCGGGCAAGCCACGGCAAGATCAGGACTTATGCGGACCTCAAAGGGATGCGCATCGGCGTGAGCTCGCCGGGGTCGAGCTTTCACATGGGCGTGAACTACCTGCTGAGCAAGGCCGGTGTGAAGCCGGGCGACGTATCCATCATCGGCGTCGGCTCTTCCGCGGGCGCGATCGCCGCGGCGCGCAGCGGTCAGATCGACGCCCTGATGAGCAACGATCCGGTCGCGACCGTGCTTCAGGGCAGCGGCGACCTGTTTCCACTGGCCGTGATGCGAGATCCGGCTGGTACGCGCGACACCCTGGGCGGTGACTATCCGGAGGCGGCCATCTATACGACGAGGGACTTTCTCGTCAAGTATCCGAACACCGTGCAGGCGGTGACGAACGCCGTTATCGAGGCCGAGCGCTGGATGGCGCATGCGACGCCCGAGCAAGTGGCGGCCGCCGTGCCGAAGCAATATGCGCTTGCCGACAAAGACGTGTTCGCGCGTGCCTATGCCAACATGCAGAGCTGCATTTCGCGCGACGGCCTGATGACGGATGCCGCCGCGCATACGGTGCACGATGTCCTGACCGCATTCGATCCGGACATCGGCAAGGCGTCGATCGATCTGAAGGCGACGTACGACAATCGTTTCGTCGAGAACGCGAACAAGCGCTGAACGGAGGAGGCTGAGCATGAAGAGCGACGTCCGCATCCTGGCAGAAGGCTTGAAGTTCCCCGAAGGGCCCGTGGCGATGCCCGATGGCTCGGTGGTGCTCGTCGAAATCGAGCGTGAGACCGTCAGCCGCGTCTCTGCCGACGGGACGGTAGAGGTGCTCGCAGAAGTGGGCGGAGGGCCCAACGGCCTTGCGCTAGGACCTGACGGCGCTTTCTATATCTGCAACAACGGCGGCTTTCTCTTTCGCACCGTGGCCGGGCTGAACCGCACGCGACCGGGTGTTCATCCCGACTATACGAGCGGGCGGATCGAACGCTTCGACCCGGATACGGGCGCGCTGACGACGCTCTACGACCGTTGTGGCGACTATCCGTTGTGCGGTCCTAACGATATCGTGTTCGACCATGAGGGCGGCTTCTATTTCACCGATTTCGGCAAGAACCGGCTGCGCGATCGCGATCACGCCGGTCTCTATTACGGACGAGCCGACGGATCGACGATCGTCGAAGTTGCTTATCCGCTCACCACGGCGAACGGCGTGGGCCTGTCGCCGGACGACCGCGTCGTCTATGTGGCCGAAACTGAAACGGCGCGCTTATGGGCTTTCGACCTGGACGCCCCGGGCAGGGCGCGCAAGCATCCTTATCCGTCTCCGCACGGCGGGCGTCTCGTGTGCGGACTGCCGGGCTACCAGCGCTTCGACAGTCTGGCCGTCGACGCGGAAGGGAACATCTGCGTGGCGACGCTGGTGACAGGATGCATTACCGTCGTCGCGCCGACCGGCGAGGTGTTGCGGCAAGTGATGGTGCCGGACGGCATGGTGACGAACATCTGTTTCGGCGGCGCGGACATGAAAACCGCCTATGTCACGATGTCCGGCACAGGGCGCCTGGGCGCATTGTCATGGCCGCAAGCGGGGCTGAAGCTCGCCTATTCCTGATTGCCGGGCTGATGCTGCGCACTGGCGAGCAAGTGCTTAAGAAACAGGTGGACTGGCGCGGGAAGCGACTCGGCCTCGCGTACGCAGATTTTCCAGTGGCGCACGGCCCAGGGCTCGTCCAGCAATACGGCGACGAGCGGCGCCGAGCTGACGTAACGTTCGGCGTGATGTTCCGGCACCAGACCGACGCCGAGCCTCGCTTCGACCATGCTGCGTACCGGCTCGAAGCCGTTGACGCGAATGGAGAGCTTGAGCGGATGGTCGAGGTCCGCCGCCGCGCGCAGCACGAGCGAGTTCAAGAAGCTGCCTTCTTGCGGTCCCACCAGCGGATATTCGGCCACTTCGCGGAATTTCACCCGGCCCGCGTGACCGAGCGGGTGATCGGGCGGCATGATGACGACGAGCCGGTCGCTACGGTAGGGGTAGACCTGCAGGCCGGCAGCGACGGTCGTGCCGCCGAACACGCCAATATCGGCAGTGTTCTCGGCGACGGCGCGCACGACGGCGGGACTCAGGCTCTCTTGCAGATCGATGCGCAAGGCCGGATGCCGGTCGAGAAACACGCGGATGTCATTGGCAATGTACTGGACGATGGTCGAAAGGCTGGCATGCAGCCGGATCTGACCGCGCACGCCCTCGGCATGGTCGAGCAGTTCGCTTTCCATTTGCTGGATGTCGAGCAGAAGCGTCCGTGCGTGTTGCAGCAGCGCGGCGGCCGCGACGGTCAGTTCCAGACCTTTGTTGCTGCGGACGAACAGCGCGGTCTTGAGGGTATCCTCGAGCTGGGACATGCGCTTGCTGATGGCCGACGGCGCAATGTTCTCGAATTCCGCTGCCCGCGCGATGCTGCCGTGTTCGCAGACGGCGACGAAAAGCCTCAGCGAGTGAAGGTCGAAACGCAAGTTTGTCTCCCGGGACACGTGTCGTGAAAAGGTGAGTCCAGGCTTGGGTATTGGACGAACTTCTGAAAACGTTCACCCTTTCTTGTACGTGTACTTGTACTTTAACCGCGAAGGGCGGCGCATTAGCGGCCTGTGTCGAGCAGCCACGGTGGAATGTCGCGTACACCGTTGAGGACTCGCCATACTTCAACGTGATCTCTGCGATCCACATAGAAAACAACATGCAGATAGCGTTTGAGTAAACAGGATATCAGCCCTGGCAGGCCAGGCTCATAGCCGTACCGCGGTGAGCCAATGGAAGGATTTCTACCCAAGCGCCGGTAGGCATCTTCGAGTGCAGCGATGAAGCCCAGCGCAGCCTTCCCGGATTCTTCGTCGAAGAAGTAATAGTCGATTCCAACTTCGACATCATCCGGTTGTTATCGTCAAAGGATTGGCTCGAAGCTTAATCGAGTTCCTCCACCCCAAGCTCGATGGGATGTCATTTTTGCCACGTCATCGAATTGCTACTCCCAATCGCGCACCTCGGCAACGTCATGCATCGCGCTTCGCCGCGCACGCGATTATGTAACCATTCGTTACCCACTGAATCCGTCCTCGAAACGTTTCCGTATCAGTGACCGAGAGCGGCCCGCGCTGCTTTCCTGTTCCTGGTGCGTCGGGCCATGCGCGAATGGCCCGAACCGGCACCGCCAACGTAACTCCAGGGAGACGGACATGGCTGACAAACTTGCACTGACCGATGTACTCGACCGGCGCGTCGAGCGCCGTGAGAAACGCCGCCAATTCTTTCGAAGTGCCGGCGGCTTGGGGCTTGGGCTAGTGGGCGGTACGATCCTTGGCGCATGCGGCGGTGGTTCGGGAGACAGCGCGCAGGCGGCGACCGGGCCGACCGACGCCGAGATCCTCAACTTTGCGTTGAACCTCGAGTATCTGGAGGCGACCTTTTATGCATATGCGACGACCGGGGCCGGCCTTCCTTCGAACCTGGTAAGCGGAACCGGCACTCCGGGCAAGGTTGTTCCCGGCCAGCAGGTCCCTTTCTCGGACCCCGTCGTGGCCGCCTACGCTCGCGAGATCGCCAAGGATGAGCTTGAACATGTGGCTTTCTTGCGCAGCGCGCTGGGCGGCGCTGCAGTCGCCATGCCTTCACTTGATGTGGGCGGGACCGACCCCAACGGGGCATTCTCCGTCGCAGCGCAAGCAGCCGGTCTTGCGCCAGCTGGAACCGCGTTTAATCCATATCTCAACGACAATAATTTCCTTTTGGGGGCTTTCATCTTTGAAGATGTCGGGGTGACGGCATATAAGGGCGCGTCACCGCTCATCACCAATAAGACCTACCTGGAAGCTGCTGCCGGTATTCTTGCTGCCGAGGCCTATCATGCAGGGCTTGTCAGAACCGTTCTTTACTCAAAAGGCATGCAGACGCCAAGCCTCGTGACCGCAACGCAAGCGATCTCCGATGCACGCGATTCGCTGGATTCGTCTAGTGACGTGGACCAGGGTATTGCGGGCGCGAATACTCAGGTCTCGAATATCGTTCCGCTAGATAACAACGGCATTGCTTTCAGTCGTAGTTACGACGATGTACTCAACATTGTCTATTTGAACAAGGGCGCAGTCTCGCAGGGAGGCTTCTTCCCGGCGGGTGTGAATGGCACGCTTCACATGAGCAGTGCTTTCGCTTAACGGTGATATGCATCCGTCGACTGAGGATCGCGAGAGTGCCTGGCGCTCGTTTCCTGTCGGTCGACTCAACGAATTCTCGTGGGCATATGAGACCCGGGGCGCTTTTAGCGGCGTCTTGGCCCATTCGGCTCAGGCCTCCACGCGGAGTGACCTCGATCGCGGCGCGCGTCAATGATCTGGACGATTGCCAAACTGCGCCGATGCCCGCGGTCGTCCGAGAGAACTATATCTTTGCAGTCGCAAGAGATACTGATAAGGCGCAGTGCTATATTGCGCGTCATACGAGCTAAACGAACCCCGACGCAACTTGCCGATGACGGACACGACCTCAGGCAGCGCCGCAGACCCCGACGCCTACTTTCAGGACGACGTCGAAGCCCAGCGCCGGGAACGCTTGAACCGGATGCTCCTAAGTGCGGCGACAGGCGACGAGCGAGCTTTCGCCGAACTGTATCGCGCGACCTCCGCGCGCGTCTTTGGTGTAATCGTGCGCATGATCCAGGACCGAGGCGAAGCCGAGGACATCCTGCAGGAGGTCTACGTTACAGCGTGGCGCCGTGCGGATTCCTTCGACCCGGCGCGCGGCAGCGCCGTCACCTGGCTTCTCACCGTCGGTCGCAACCGCACGATCGACCGCTTGCGGCAGCATCGCGACGAACTGTTCACCGAATACGACGCAACTGAAGTCGCCGATGAGGCTCCGACGCCAGCGGTCGTGGCGCAATCGAGCGAGGAACGGCGGCGGCTGGAAGACTGTCTGGATCTACTCGAGCCACAACAGAAAAAGGCGATTCGTGAGGCGTTCTTCACCGGCGCGACGTATAACGAACTGGCACAGCGCCTCGCTGTGCCGCTTGGCACGATGAAAAGCTGGATCCGCCGCAGCTTGATGCAACTCAAGGCCTGCCTCACACGATGAATACGCCCGCTTCCAACGACGACGACCTACGTTGTGCGGAGTACGCGCTTGGCGTGCTCGATGCGCAGGAACGCGCCGCGCTGGAACTCGATGCGTCGCGCGACCTGGCGCTGCAAAACAGGCTGGATGCGTGGCAGCAACGGCTCGCGCCGCTCTCCGAAGATACCCGGCCGATTGCGCCGCCTGAGCGTGTATGGACGCGCATTCGCAGTGACCTCGGTTTCGCATCGGCGCAGTCAAGCGCGGCCAGGCAGAGGCGATTCTGGGACAGCCTGCGGGTCTGGCGCTGGCTCACCGTTGGCACGAGCGTCGCGGCGCTTGTCTTGCTGGGCGCGGTCGTCACGCTGACGCAGCAAGTACCGCGAGCCCCGACGACGTCAACTGCTTCACACGGATACCTGGTGTCGACGATCGCACGCACGGACGGCTCCGTGCAATGGAGCGCGACCATCGATTTGCAACGCGCTCGCCTGGTCGTCACGCCCACGACGCGTGCGGCGATCCGCGCAGATCGGGCGACCGAACTATGGCTCGTCCCGCCGCACGCGAAGCCCATCGCCCTTGGTGTCTTTCCTTCAGACCGCCCCGCGACGCTGACGCTGTCGACCGAGACGATCGGCCACTTCAGCGAACAGGCTGTATTGGCGGTGTCGGAAGAGCCACCGGGCGGCTCGCCGACTGGCGCTCCCACGGGACCGGTGCTGGCGACGGGCAACATGCACGCGATCTGAAGATAGGATCATCGAAAGGCTTCCTGCGGGTTGACGATGCTGCCGCTTCGTTGATGCCAGCCATCGCGCATCGAAGGTCCGTAAAGCAAGCCGACAACCGTTTCGATTCGCAACGTTAAGAATCTTTACGGTCAACCCTCTCGAACGTTCAGCGATTCGCGCCAAGCCCCGCCAGCCGGGGCTTTCGCATGATTGGCCCAGCCCTTGCATTGATGGCCTCCGCCAACAAACCGGAGCCGTCCATGATCGAAGCAGGCCGAAGCGCCACGCTCACGCATACCGTCTCATCCGCCGATCTCGCCTCTGCTCACGCTCATGAAGCGGATGAGCGCTATCCCGATGTGCTATCCACGCCCGCATTGCTGTCCCTGATCGAACGCGCCTGTGCGGAACTCATGCGCGATTCGCTGCGCGACGGACAGCTCTCCGTGGGCGTCACCACGCATCTCAATCATCTCGCGCCGACACCGAATGGCGCCAATGTCGCCGCCACCGCGACGTTTCGTGCAGTCGAAGGCGCGCTGTACTGGTTCGACGTCGTCGCGGCCGATAACGGCGGGCCTGTCGGCAGCGCGAGCCATGCACGGGCCATCGTCGAGAGAAGCGTCATCGAAGCGCGCGCCGCGAAGCGCCGTTCGTCATGAGCGTGCACGTCATAACAATGAATTCGCGGCAGAGGCCGCTCAACCGAGGAAAGACATGGACGTGGCTGTGACTCCCCCAACGCATGGCGTGTACTTCGACGAAGCCTTCGAGACGCTACCGTCAGCCGACGTGCGTCGCCATCAGGACACGCTCTGGCGGACGCAATGGACGTATCTGCGTGCGATGTCGGCGTTCTATCGTTCGAAGCTCGCACGCTGGATCGAACGCGACGACATCACGCTCGATTCGCTGCAGGAGCTGCCCTTCACGGAGAAGGACGAGTTGCGCGTGAGTCAGGAGGGCGCGTCGCCATTCGGCGATTACGTGGCATGCGCGGAAAGCGCCATTGCGCGCTTGCATCGCACATCGGGCACGACCGGGCGCCCTTTGATTCTCGCAAACAGCACACGCGATGCATTGGACATGGCACGCGTCGGCGCACGCTCGATGTGGGCGGCGGGTCTCCGCCCCGATGACCGCGTGATCCACTGCCTGAACTATTGCATGTGGACCGGCGGCTTCACCGATCACACCATTCTCGAAGCCACTGGCGCGACCGTCGCGCCGTTCGGCGTCGGCAACACGCGGATGTTGATCGATTCCATTCTGAGTCTCGGCATCAACGCGATCTCTTGTACGCCTTCGTATCCCGCGCTCATCGAGCAAGTGTTGCGCGAAACAGGCGGACCCGCACCGCGCGAACTCGGCCTGAAGCTCGGACTGTTCGGCGGCGAAGCGGGTCTCGACAATCCGGCGTTGCGCGCGGCGATGGAGGACAAGTGGGGCTTCAAGGTGCGCAATGCGAACTTCGGCTTGTCGGAGGTTCTGAGCATTCTTGGCGGACAGACGGACTGGACCAACGACCTCTTGTTTCATGCAGCGGATATCGTGTTCGCGGAGATCGTCGACCCCGAGACACTCGCGCGTTTGCCTATTGAAGAGGGCGTTACGGGCGAGCTCGTGTGTACGCATCTGCGCAAGCAATGTCAGCCACTCGTGCGTTATCGCACCCGCGACGTGGTGACGGTGACCGCCGTCGATCCCGGCGAAGATGGACGCACGGCATGGCGTTTTCGCGTAACCGGTCGCACCGACGACATGTTCAACGTCCGCGGCATCAACGTATTTCCGGGCGCCGTCCGGCTCGCTGTGGAAGCGCTGCCGCAATGGGCCTCGGGACAGTTTCGCATCGCGCTCAAGGGCGATGGCCCTTACGACCGCATCGCGATGACAGTCGAAGCGGCGAGCGGTCTCGATACAGCGCGCTGGGCGGATGCCGCGCATCACATCGAGGCGGCCGTACGCAATCGTATCGGCGCGAGCGCAACGGTCACGATGGTGCCATTCGAGCATTTTCCGCGTACCGAAGGCAAGACGCGCTGGATCGACAAGGAGCCCGCATGAGCGACGTAACGCTACACATGGAAGGACCGCTTGCCATCGTCACGTTGAACCGGCCTGAGCGTATGAACGCCATCGGCGGCGCGTTGCTTGACGATCTGCACGACGCGCTGCAGAGCGCGCTCGACGATGCGTCATGCCGCGTCATCGTGCTTACCGGTGCAGGACGCGCGTTCTGCGCGGGGGACGACCTCAAGGAGTTCGACGCCCAAAGCGAAAGCGATGAAAGTATCCGCAGTCATATCGGGCGCATTCAGCGCATCACGCACGATCTGATGTTCTGTGCCAAGCCCGTGGTCGGCGCGGTGCATGGTTATGCCGTCGGCGGTGGCTTCGAGTGGATGCTCAATTGCGACATCGTGGTGGCATCGGACGATCTCGTGTGCTTCTTTCCCGAGATGGAGTGGGGACAATTCGTGACGGGCGGCGTCACGCATCTGCTGCCGCAGGCGATAGGGCATCAACGCGCGATGGAGCTTTGGCTGCTTGGCGAAAGGCAGAGCGCGCAGACGCTGCTATCGATGGGTTTGGTCAATCGCGTGGTCCCGCGCGACGCTGTGCTTGAGACCGCGCTCGAACTTGCAGCACGTATCGCGCAACGCTCAACGACGTCCGTATCGAAGCTGAAGAAACTGGTAACGAGCGACCTGTCGGGCTTGCTCGCTCGCAGTCTCGAACTCGAGAGTGCGGTCACCATCGAGGCATTCGCGCTGCCGGATGCGGCCGAGCGCGTGAAGGCCTTCACGAACAGGAAGACATCGCAATGAATCCCAAAGCCATTACCTTCGATTACTTCGGCACGCTCGTCGATGTTGACCACGGCGGCACGCTCGGCATGGCCGAAGTTCTGCGGCGCATCTCGGTCGAGGCACACGAACCTGTCTCTCAGGTCTATCTCGATTGGGACATCCGCAACGTGCGGCTTTATCGAGGCCAGGCCTACGCGCGTTATCGCGATGTCGCGCAACAGGCACTCGCCGATTGCCTCGATACGCACTGCCCCGGCGCGCGTAAAGGCCATGCGATGGAAACGCTGACCGACCTGTTCCTCTCGCATCTGGTCGAAGCATCGCCGGCGCATACCGATGCAGAGCCGTTCCTCGATTGGGCTGCTTCGCGTTATCCGCTCATGCCGATCACCAACATGGACAGCGATCTGTGGCGGCGCACGCGGCTCACACGCTATTTCGAGCATGTGACGACAGCGGAGATGGCGCAGGCCTACAAGCCATCGCAGGCGATCTTTGCGCTCGCGCTCGACCGCCTGGCGGTGGATGCGCACGACGTGCTGCATTGCTCGCTCGCGAGCTGGGCCGACATCGACGGAGCAAAGCCTCTGGGCATGGCGGTGGCCTGGATCAATCGCACGCGGGACACGCTCGGCACGTGGCAGCCACGTCCCGATTTCGAATTCGACACGCTGTCGCCGGTACGGGACGTTCTTGAAGGTCTGTCATTGACTGCGACTGGGGAAACGATATGAAACGATTCAACTTGGCGATGGCGTTCATGGCATGCGCGTTGACGATGGTCGGCACAACGCGCGCAGCCTACGCGCAGGAAGTGGTCAAGATCGGCGTGGCAGGCCCGCTCACCGGCAGCGCGGCGCAGAGCGGCAAGGACAATGAGCGCGGTGTACGGCTTGCCATCGACGAACTCAATGCGAAAGCCTTCACGATTGCAGGCAAGCCCGTGCGCTTCGAACTGGTCTCGATGGACGACCAGGGCGATCCGAAAGCAGGCGTGAGCGTAGCGCAAAAGCTCGTGGACGATGGCGTGTCCGCGGTCATTGGCCATTACAACTCGGGCGTGAGCATTCCCGCCGCGCGAATCTACAACGATGCGCACGTGGTGATGATGACCGGCGCGTCATCTAACCCGCAACTCACGCACCTGGGTTATCCCTATGTGTTTCGGCTCGCAACCAACGACAACGTCATGGGTGGCCGCATGGCGCTTTATTCGGCGAAAGTGTTGAATGCACAACGCGCCGCAGTAATCGATGACCGGACCGCTTATGGCGTGGGCGTCGCCGATGTATTCGTCGACAGCGCAAAGAAGGCGGGATTACAAGTTGTCGCGCGTGAATACAGCACGGACAAGGCAACCGATTTCAAGGCCATTCTCACGCAGATCAAGTCACGCAATCCGCAGGTCGTGTTTTATGGCGGTTACTATGCGCAGGCCGCGACGCTTGCGCGGCAGATGGGTGAGCTCGGCATCAATGCAACGCTGGTAGGCGGCGACGGTATCTGCTCGCCTGAATTCGACAAGCTATCGGCCGGAGCCGCCGACAAGCGCATGTTCTGCGCGCAAGGCGGCGCGCCGCTCGACTCGTTACCGGACGGCAAGACCTTTCGCACGAAGTTCAAGAGTGCGTTCAGCGCCGATGTCGATACGTATGCACCCGCGTTCTATGCCGCAACGCTCGTCGTTGCAGACGCGATGCAGAAGACGGGATCGTCGAAGCCCGAGGTGTACGTCAAAGCGCTGCGCGAACAGGCGTTTACGAGCATTCTCGGCCCGGTGCGCTTCGATGCAAACGGCGATTGGGTCGATGCGCCAGTCACGGTGTATCAGTTGAACAGCGGCGCGCTCACTGCAATTGCGCAGAAGGATTGACGCGTCCCCTTTAGAAATCGTAGCGCGGCGGCGGCGGGATTTTGAACTGCTATATTCGGTGACGTTGCCCGACCGCTTGCAGGAATACATGGCCACCGTCGCGCTCGATCCCGATACCGTCACGCTCGAAGGGGCACTCGCCAGCACGAGATGGAAGAGCGCGCGCGTGCTTGTCGCAAACGAAGCACAGGTGTGCCTGTTCACGCTGGATCGCGCGGGGCACGTGCTGGAAAGCATCGACGAATTCACGAAAGCCGACGCGGCGACACGCGATGCGTTCTTTGCGCATTGTCCGTCCGCGCAGCTTGCCGTGGTGGCCGAAGCGGCCACGTCGATGTCGCCTGGACGCTGCGTGGTGCTGACGCTCGCGGGACCCGCTGCATCGTTTGCGCAAGCGTTCGCGCTGCGAGTCGAGACGCATGGACGACGTGTTTTTTTGATTGCCTTGCGCCCGCTTGACGCAAGCAGCAACGGCAAGGGCTCGCCCGCAAGCCTGATGACGCTGCTGGGCGCGACGCTCGACGTGCTCCTTCGGAGCGCCTTCGATCTCGCTGCCTACGACACGCTCGTCGAAGAGCAACGCGCGATCATCGACCATATCGGCGATGGCTTGATGGTGATCGGACAAGGTCACGTGCTACGCCATGTCAACTCGGTGGCGGGGCGTATTCTCGGCATCGATCCGAAGACGAGTATCGGCAAGACGCTCAACGAGGTGATCGACTTCGAGCCGATCATCGGTCCCATCTTTCGTACCGGCTCGGGCTATGTGGATCGCGAGTTGATCATCGATTCTCCGGCGCGTCATCTTCATCTGCTGGATACGGCTATTCCCATCAAGAACCGCTGTGGCGAAGTGGTGTCCGTCGTCAACACGTTCCGTGAGATGCGTCGCGTGCGCAAGATGGCAGGACGCTATGCGGGCAACCATGCGCGCTTTACTTTTGACAGCGTCATCGGACCGAGTGCCGCTTTGAAGCGCGCGCTCGATGCGGCGAAGAAGGCGGCGCGCGGCGCATCCAACGTGCTGCTCTCGGGCGAAAGCGGCGTCGGCAAGGAGGTCTTTGCGCAGGCCATTCACAACGCGAGTGTGCGCAGCACGCTGCCGTTCATCGCAATCAATTGCGCGGCGCTTCCTCATTCGCTCATCGAAAGCGAACTGTTCGGCCACGCGCCCGGCAGCTTCACGGGCGCGGCGCGCGACGGTCGTCCAGGCAAGTTCGAATCTGCCGATGGCGGAACGGTCTTCCTCGACGAGATATCGGAGTTGCCTATCGACGTGCAGGCGAAACTGCTGCGCGTGTTGCAGGAACGCGAGGTCACGCGCATTGGCGATACACGCGGCATTCCGGTGGACGTTCGCATCGTCTGCGCGAGCAACCGCGATCTTGCGGCCATGGTGCGCGAAAAGACCTTCCGCGAAGACCTTTTTTATCGATGCAACGTAATCGAAATCACGATTGCGCCGTTGCGCGAGCGGCGCGAAGACATCGCGGCAATGACGGCATTCTTCCTCGAGCGATACTGCACGCGGATGCACAAGCCGACGCCATCGCTTTCGAAGCATGCGCTGCAACAGCTCGAAGTTCACGGTTGGCCGGGTAACGTGCGCGAGCTGGAAAATCTTGTCGAGAAGATGGTGAATCTGAATGAAGGCGATTGCATTGCGGATGTATCGCCGTTTTTGCGCAGTGCGATGAGCGTGCAGCCAGGCAGTGACACGCGCAACGCGTCATCTCACGAGCCAGTGTCGCTTCACGAGGCCGAGCGCATCGCGATCGAGAATGCGCTCGAAGCATGTCGCTTCAATGTTACGACCTGCGCGAAGTTGCTACGCGTGTCGAAGCCCGCGCTATACGCGAAGATGAAGCGGCACGGCATTCGTATCGAGCGGTCGCTTCGACATCCGTCCTAGGATCTCGGTTCCAAGAGCCAGCCTATGGTCTGAGATTCGCCTTGAGTTGCTGGAGAGCAAATGACGGCGTGGCCAGCGCGTGGAGTTGTTGCGGCGGTTCATCTCGACGTTCGACGGCCTCTACAAAGCGCGCCTTTACGGATGCGATGCATCGCCGATCGTACAAGCCCTAAGGGAGAACACCGCGAAGTGGTGTTCGTCGGTCCGACAGACTGTAAGCCTCACATACGGTTGTCCTGCGTCATCAGTTTGACGCTGCTGACTTGTTTCCCTTCGTCTTGCTTCCGGACATGGCACGCTCCAGAATTCAAACAATCATAGAGAGGCGATTTCGCTCACCGTTCTAAATCGATCGCTTCGTTAGACACTGCCGTGCGGACACTTGACTCAACGCGATGACCTACGCCCCACGCGCTTGCCCTTCGCACGAGCGCCTTCATTGCCGCTGGCGACGAGTCCGGGCGACGCGAACATCTCTACAAGTTGCTCGCGCAGCCACATGTGCGCCGGCGATGTTTCATTGCGCTGATGCCAGAAGAGGCTAATCACGCGATCGGGCGCTTCGAGCGGCGCGCGCACGCTGACGAGTTCGCCCTTCGGCGCAAGCCGCTTGCATAGATCGCTCGGCAACAGGCCGATGAGATCGCTCGCGCGGATCATGTCGCACGCGACCGTGTAGTGGTTCACCGTCGCGACGAGATTGCGCTTCAATCCACGCGATGCGAGGAAGCTGTCGAACGACGGTTGCGTCTGCCCAGCGAGGCTCACATCGACATGACGCGCGTTGAGAAAGCGCCGCGTGGTCAGCTTGCCGGTTGCGGCGAGCGGATGATCGCGGCGCATCACGCAGCCGTACTCGACGGGCCACAACGAAAGCGATCGGATATGCGATGGCGGCAGCGTCTCGTTCACATACACGCCAATCAGATAGTCCACGCGATTGCCTTCGAGCAGCGCAGGCGCATCGAGCAGGATGTTCGGCACGGTATGGAAGCGCACACCGGGCGCGGTCTTGCCGAAGCGCGTAGTGAGGCGTGGCATCACGATGCCCGCGACATAATCGGACATCGACAGGCTGAAGTTGACTTCGGCGAACGCTGGCAGGAAGGTCTGCTCGTCCAGCGCGCCACGGATGCGGCTCAGCGATTCGCCAATAGGTCCCCACAGCGCCATGGCGCGTTGCGTCGGCGTGACGCCCGCGCCGTGACGAACGAAAAGCGGATCGCCGAAGGCCTCACGCAAGCGGCTCAACGCGTTGCTGACCGCGGGCTGCGTGAGCGATAACTTCGTCGCGGCGCGCGTGACCGCGCCTTCGGTCATCAACGCTTCGAACACCTTCAGCAGGTTCAGATCGAGAGTTCGAAAGCTCATGGAAAGCCATTCACCGTATCAATGTGCGGGATCACGATTATAAATATGGTTGACGTGCGACGGCTCGTAGAATGGCGAGCTAAACCATGTGCCTCGCTCTGCTCTGGAGAATCCTGTGTCGAACGTATCCGCGCGCATCGAACGTCTTCCTTTCGGACGCTTTCACTGGCGCCTGTTGATGATGGGCGGCCTGGGCTATGCATTCGACGCGATGGATGCCGCCGCGGTCGCCTTCGTGCTGCCCGTGCTGCGACACGACTGGGCGCTCACGAGCGTGCAGACCGGCGTGCTCGGCAGCGGCAATTTCATCGGCTACTTCTTCGGCGCGCTCTTTGCGGGCACGCTCGGCGATCTGATCGGCCGGCGCAAGGTGATGATGTATGCGCTGCTGCTTTACAGCATTGCTTCCATCGTTAGCGCGATGACCGATACATGGCCCACGTTCCTCGCCTCGCGCATCGTCGCGGGCATGGGAACGGGCGCGGAGAGCGCGATCATCGCACCGTATCTCGCGGAGTTCGTGGCGAAGCGTTATCGCGGCGTGTTCACCGGCGCACTCGCGGGCTTCTTTTCGTTCGGTTTCGTGGCGGCGGCGCTGCTCGGCTATTTCATCGTGCCCGCGTTTCCTGAAGGCTGGCGCACGGTGCTGTTCATTACCGCGCTGCCGGTCGTGATGCTCCTGTGGTGGCGGCGTTCGCTGCCCGAATCGCCGCGCTGGCTCGAGAGCCGCAAGCGTCGCGATGAAGCCGAGCGCGTGCTCGGCCAGATCGAAGCCGACTTCACGCGGCGCGGCATCGAACTGCCGCGTGCGGAAGCGGCGACGCCGAGCGGCGAGCCATCGGCTGAAACGGGCACCCTGATCGCCAACTTCCGCGCACTGTGGGCGGGCCGCCAGGCGCGCATCACGGTGATGACGTGGCTCATGTGGCTCTCCATCACCTTCAGCTATTACGCGTTCTTTACCTGGATTCCCGGCCTGCTCGTGCAGCACGGCATGAGCATCACGCGCAGCTTCGGATATTCGCTGGCGATGTATGTCGCGCAGGTGCCCGGCTACTTCAGCGCGGCATGGTTCAACGAACGCATTGGCCGGCAGGCGACGATCGCATCGTACATGTTGTGCGGCTGCGCTTGCGCGCTCGGCATGGCGTTCGCGAGCACGAACGGCCAGATCATGGTCGCGGGCATTCTTCTGTCGTTCTTCATGAACGGCACTTATGCCGGTGTCTATGCCTATACGGCCGAAGTCTTCCCGACCGCGGTGCGCACGACCGGCGCGGGAACGGCATCCGCAATCGGGCGCATCGGTGCGATCGTCTCGCCGATTCTGGTCGGCTATCTCTATCCGGTCTTCGGCTTCGCCGGCGTGTTCGGCGTGACGACCGTCGTCCTGCTGCTCGGCGCGATCGCCGTTGTCGTGATGGGTGTGCCGACGCGCGGGCGCTCGCTCGAAGACATCGCGGCGGGCGAGGCATCCAGCATGACGTCGGTGACCGAAGCATCGGCGCGATGACGCAATGAGCCACGGGTGAGGACGCAAAGCCATAACGCCGCTGCGCACGCTCGGGCAGCGGCTTTTTCATGGAGAAGATGACAGTGCAAAGCATCCTGTTCAGCAATGCTGCCGTGCTCGATCCCGCACGAGGCGAATTGCGCGAAGCGCATCACGTGCTCGTCGAAAACGGGCTCATCAAGGAAGTGTCCGACAAGCCGCTGCAAAGCGCGGCATCGCAGGTGATCGATCTGAAGGGCAAGACGTTGATGCCGGGTCTTATCGACCTGCACGTCCACGTGGTCGCCGTGCAGCTCAATCTTTCGCAGCAAGTGCACATGCCCAACGTGCTGGTGACGCTGCGTTCGGTGCCCATCATGCGCGCGATGCTGCGTCGAGGTTTCACCACCGTACGCGATGCGGGCGGGGCGGCACATCCGCACAAGATCGCGGTGGAAAGCGGGCTCGCTGTCGGGCCGCGTCTTTTCGTGGCGGGACGCGCGCTCAGTCAGACAGGCGGACACGGCGACATGCGCGCCCGCTCCGACTACATGGGCAATAGCGCGCCGTGCGGATGCTGCGTGCGCGTAGGCGCGCTCGCACGCGTGGCGGATGGCGTCGATGGAGTGCGCCGCGCCGCGCGCGAAGAACTGCAGATGGGCGCGGACCATCTGAAGATCATGGCGTCGGGCGGCGTGGCGTCGCCGACCGATCCTGTCGGCGCATACGGTTATGCAGAGGATGAAGTACGCGCGATCGTCGAGGAAGCGCGCGCGCGCCATACGTACGTGATGGCGCATGCCTACACCGCCGATGCGATCTCGCGCGTCGTGCGCTGGGGCGTGCGCACGATCGAGCACGGCAACCTGATCGATGCGCCCGCCGCCAGGCTAATGGCCGAACATGGCGCATACGTGGTGCCGACGCTCGTCACGTATGAAGCGCTGGCTTCCGAAGGCGCGCAATACGGCCTTGGCGAGGAAAGCGTCGCGAAGATCGCGGACGTGCGCGAGGCGGGCTTGCGTTCGCTCGAGATCTATCGCGATGCAGGCGTGAAGATGGGCTTCGGATCCGACTTGCTCGGACCTTCGCAGCGTCTGCAAAGCGACGAATTCCGTATCCGTTCCGAAGTGCTCGGCAACAAGGCGGCGCTGCTCGCCGCGACCACGACCGCCGCCGAAGTGCTCGGCTTGTCCGATAAGCTCGGCTGCATCGCGCCGGGCGCATGGGCCGACATGATCGTCGTCGATGGCAACCCGCTCGCCGATATCTCCTGCATGCTCGGCCAGGGCGAGCGCATTCCGCTCGTGATGAAATCCGGCGAGATTCACTTTAACGAACTGTGAGGGCAGAAGCGGCCGTGAGCTATGACTTGCCCGGCCGCGGATCGCCGACGAAGCCGTCGCGATTCGGCATTTTCACCCTTGCGCGCGGAGCATTCTGGTCTTTTCGCTTCACGTCCGCGAAGTAAATCACGGCACTTAGATACTGACGGGCGCGTTGATGCCCGGCATCGCGGCACGTTTGGCGAACAGGCACAAAATCTCGTACATCATCGTCGCAGCGACAAGCGCGGTGTTGCCGCTCGGATCGTAAGGCGGCGATACCTCCACCACGTCGCCGCCGACCCAGTTCAGCCCGTCCAGTCCGCGCAAGAGCGCCAGCGTTTCCCGCGTCGTCAGGCCGCCGATTTCCGGCGTGCCCGTGCCCGGCGTAAAGACCGGATCGAGACCGTCCACGTCGAGCGAGAGATAAACCGGCGCATCACCGACGATTCTCCGCGCCTCTTCCGCAATCGCCGTTGGCCCGCGTTTCTCGAATTCCTCGATGAACACCACACGCATGCCGTGATCGAGCGAGTAACGCCAGCCTTCGTCGGTGTTCTGCGCGCCGCGAATGCCGATCTGGATCGTGCGCTTCGGGTCGAGCAGGCCAGCTTCGACTGCCCGTCTGAACGGAGCGCCATGCGTGAATTTCGAACCCTTGAACGCGTCCCAGGTGTCGGTGTGCGCATCGATGTGGACGAGCGCGAGGGGCGATTTCGGCGCTATAGCCTGGAAAACCGGATAGGTGATCGAATGATCGCCGCCCGCGATCAGCGCCATTTTTCCGGCGCGAAACACTGGCTCGAAGAAGCGGCGGATGTCCCCATGCGCGGCCTCCAGATCGTAGAGATGCTCGAACGGCACATCGCCGATATCGGCCACGCGGCACGCCTCGAACGGATTGAAACGCGTGACGTGATGGATCGCGCGCATCATCGTCGACATATTGCGGATTTCGCGCGGACCGAAACGCGCGCCGGGACGCGCGGTGACGCCCCCATCGAACGGTACGCCTGCCAGCGCGATATCGAGCGCCGCGAGATCGCGCTCGAACGGCACGCGCATGAACGTGGGGATTCCGGCGAAACGCGGCAACTGCATCTGTGAAAGATCGGTGGCGGCCATGATGTGAGCGAGAGAGTCAGAAGGTAGGCGGGGTGTTGACCCAAAGAATGCGTGCGACCGTATCGCCCGGATTGCGATAGCTATGCGGCTCGGTGCTCGCGAAGTAAAACGAATCGCCGGCTTTCAGCGAATAGGTCTGATCGGCGAGCGTCAGTTCCAGTTCGCCTTCGAGCACGTATCCGAGTTCTTCGCCGACGTGATGAATCTGCTCGTCGCTGCGCGCGAGCGGTTCGAGCACGTGGATGTCGCACTGAAGCAACTGGCCGGGACTCGGCACGACCAAACGCTCGAGCACGATCGAACCGCGGCCGCGCCTGCTCCGATCCGTCGGGGCACGCGCACCCGGAAAGCGCACGGACGGCCGCTCGCCCGCACGCTGCACGGGCGATGCCGTCATCGCGGGCGACGACAGCAGCGCCGCGATATTCGTATCCAGCGCGATGGCCAGCTTGTGCAGCATTGCGAGCGACGGCGTGGCGTGGCCGCCCTCGACTTTCGACAGCAGGCTCTCGGAGCAACCGGCCGTCTGGGCGAGCGCCTTGAGCGTCATGTGCCGCACCATGCGCGCATGACGCAGGCGCGTGCCCAGGCCATCGGCGGCAGACGTGCCCGCTGCGCCGTCCACTTTGCGCGGAGCCCGTGAAGATGCCGTCTTGCGCGGGGCGCGGGCGGCATCGGTCGTCGATGAAAGTCGTTTGCTGGGCACGAAGAACGTCCTGTCGAATAAAGGAAACCGCGCTTACGCGAGAACCGTGAACTCGACCTCGAGCGGGTTGAGCGCGTTGATCGGAATGATATCTTGCGGGCACGCGGACATCACGACGACGCAATCCATCGCGGCTTTGATATCGACGTAATCGCCGGACTTCGAAACGGGCGGCAGCCAGTCGATCGTGTAATCGGGCTTGACCGGGATGTTCATCCACAGGTTGAACGGCTGCGGCACTTCTTTCGTGCGCAGACCGATGGCCTTCAGCGCAAGGCGGAGGTTGTCCGAGCAGTTGTCGTGATAATGCTCGACACCGAGATTGCGATAGCGATACAGATCGCACGCCGCGATCAGCGTGTCGTGCACGCCGGGCGACGTGTCGGCGGCAAGTTCGGCGATCGGGCGGCGCTGGTTCGTCACGAGCGGGTCGCCCGTTTGCGGAATGATCTTGTCGATGGATGCGCGCGTATGTTCGAACGACAGGAACTCGTTCAGATGCTGCGCGTTGAAGATCCACGTATCGCACACTTGCGTGCCGTGCGGATTGGCGATGCGGATCGTCTGCCCCGCCTTGACGCGCACGGCGCGGCCGCAGCGGGCGGGGACCGTATAGGTCTTGCCGATTTCCGCCGTGCCGTCCGGCGAGATGGGTTCGTTCAGCGTGGCGTTGACGCCGGTTTCCTGGCCGTTGTCATCGGCGCAGGCGTGGATGGTGGCGGGGGCGTTCATGTCGATGGCTCCTTCAGTCGTTGCAGAGTGTAGTGAGGCAATGCGCGAGCACCCGCGCGCCGAGCACGAGATGCGCGGCGTCGGTGGCTTCTGCGGGGTTATGGCTGATGCCGTCGCGGCTCGGCACGAAGATCATGCCGCTCGGGCAATGCTGCGCGAGATACATTGCGTCGTGAAACGCGCCGGACGTCATGTGCAGGGCGCGGGCATCGAGCGCGCGGCAGGCTTCGTCGATGCGTGACAGCACGGACGCATCGAATGCGACCGGCGCATGCGTGAACAACGCTTCGATGCGCGCGTCGTGGCGCTGTGCGATCGTCTTCGCGTGTGCATCGAATGCGGCGAGCACGCCCGCATCGGGATGACGGAAGTCGACGGTGAACGTCACCGCCGAGGGAATCGTGTTGATCGAATTCGGTTCGATGCTCCAGCGTCCGAACGTGACGCGCGTATCGCCGCCGCCGAGTTCGTGCGCGATCGCATCGAGTTCATGGCGCAATGCAATTGCCCGCGTCATCGCATCGCGGCGCAGCGGCATCGGCGTGGTCCCGGCGTGGGCCGCCGTGCCTTCGACGTGAAACGCGTACCAGCGCACGCCTTGTATGCCGCTGACGACCGCAAGCGGAACACCGGCGGTTTCCAGTTGCGGACCTTGTTCGATGTGAAGCTCGACGAATGCATGCGGCGCGTCGCGCTCGATGCGCTGCGCGAGGTCGGGGAATGCGTTCCGGTGACGCTCTAGTGCGTCGCCCAGCGTGATGCCGTCGGCATCGCGCGCTTCGGCATGACGCGTCATGCGCGACGGCTCCACGAACGCGCTCGATCCCATTGCGCCCGGCGAGAAGCGCGTGCCTTCCTCGTTGGTCCAGATCGCGACTTCGAGCGGACGGCGCGTGCGCACGTTCGCATCGCTCAGTGCGGCGAGCACTTCGAAGCCCGCGAGCACGCCATAACAGCCATCGAGCCTGCCGCCGGTCGGCTGGGTGTCGATGTGGCTGCCGGTCATCACCGGAGCCAGCGACGCATCTCCTTCGCGGCGAAAGAAGAGATTCGCGCACGCATCGACGCGCGCGCTGCATCCGAGCGCACGGGCACGTTCAACCAGGAAGCGCCGCGCTTCGAGATCGCGCTCGCCGAGCGCCGGGCGGTTCACGCCGCCGTCACCGCGCGCGCCGAAGGCGGCGAGAGCATCGATCGATTCGAGCAGGCGGTCGGCGTTCACCGCATCGGCGATTTGCGTGGCGATCACGACGTCGCTCCTTGGCTCACGAAATCGAGGCTGCGTTCAAGCCACGGCTTGAGAAACTGCTGAAGACGCGGCGTGCGTGTATTGCCGAAGAGTTGCGCGGGCGGTCCCGCTTCGACGATCTTGCCCGCTTCCATGAACACGACCTTGTCGGAGATCGTCGCGGCGAAGCTCATTTCATGCGTCACCATGACCATCGTCATGCCTTCTTGCGCAAGCGAGCGGATCACGTTGAGCACTTCTTCCACGAGTTCGGGATCGAGCGCGGATGTTGGCTCGTCGAGCAAAATCACTTCGGGTTCGATAGCCAGCGCCCGCGCGATGCCCACGCGCTGCTGCTGTCCGCCGCTCAGTCGCGCGGGATAGGCATCGGCCTTATGGTCGAGGCCCACGCGTTTGAGCGCGGCGAGGGCTTTTTCGCGGGCTTCGCGCTTGCTCGTCCTCTTGGCGAGCACGAGCGGCGTCGCCACGTTGTCGAGCGCGTTCATGTGAGGCCAGAGATTGAACTGCTGAAAGACCATCGAAATAGGGCGGCGCACTTCGGCGATGCTCGCTTCGCTATCGCGATCCTTCGCCGTGCGTCCCGTCGAGCGATAGCCGAGCAACTGGCCTTTGATCCACACTTCGCCTTCATCGTAGGCTTCGAGAAAATTCATGCAGCGCAGCGCAGTTGTCTTGCCGGAACCGGACGGCCCGATCAGCGTGACGATCTCGCCCCGCATCACATCCAGGTCGATGCCCTTGAGCACGCGGTTCTCGCCATACGACTTGCCGACGGCGTGTAGCTTCAGAATCGGAAGGTCGCTCATGATGTCTTCCTCGAAAACGGAATGCGCGATGTCGCCGCCTGTGCGATAACCGACACACCTTGGGTGAGCAGCCAGTAACAAGCGATCAGCAGCGCATACGGACCGATATACGTGTAGCTCGATGCGACGATATCGCTTGCGGTCATCGTCAGTTCCGGTACGGTGATGATCGAGGCGACCGCGCTTTCCTTAATGACGAGGATGGTTTGATTGGCGATGAGCGGCGCGGCGAACGCGAGCGCCTGCGGCAATTCGATCGAGCGGAACGCATCGCGTCTGCTCACGCCGAATGCGGCGGCGGCTTCGAGTTGGCCGCGCGGCACGCTGGCCCACGCTGCGCGAAAAAGCTCTGCGAAATAGGCACTCGAATAGAACGCGAGCGAAACAATGGTGGCTTGCACGGCGGACAGCGTGATGCCGACGACCGGCAAGCCGAAGTACACGATGACGAGCTGGGAAAGGTAAGGCGTGCCGCGCACGAGCCACACGAACGCGCCGTAGAGAAGCGTGAACGGGTGGCCGAACGCGAGACGCATCGCGTTGAGGGCAAAGCCCGCGGCAATGCCGATGAGCGCGGCGAGCACGCTCACTTCGAGCGTGACGCCCATCGCTTCGATGAAGCGCGGGATGAGTGCAATGACAGTGTTCATGCTGATGCCTCGTTCTCCGGTCAGGGACGCCGTGCCGCGCGTTGCGCATACACATGACCCGCGCCCGCGAGCAGCGACGTGATCGCCAGATAAAACACCGCGGCCAGCGCGTACACTTCGAGCGGCCGATACGTCGATGACGAAAGCTGCTGGCTCACGCGCATCAGGTCCGTTACCGAGATCACCGACACGACCGCCGACGCCTTGACGATGTCGATCATTTCGGATACCAAAGCAGGGAGTGTCGCGCGCACGACCTGCGGCACTTCGATGTGCCACAAGGTCTGCCGCCGCGTGAGATTGAACGTCGATGCCGCCTCGATCTGCCCCGGCGCGATCGAGCGAAAGCCCGCGCCGAGAATCTGGGACTGGTACGCGCCGGTGTTCAGCGAGAGCCCGATCACCGCCGCCGCGAGCCCCGGCAGTTCCAGACCGAGCGCGGACGGCACGTAGTAGAACACGAGCAGTTGCGCGAGCACCGGCGTGCCGCGCAGCACGCTGACATACACGCGCGCCGCGCCGCGCATCAGACGGCTGTCGCTCACGGACATCGTGTAGACGAACACGCCGACGAAGAAGCCGCAACACACGGCGACGCCCGAGAGCACGAACGTGGTCAGCGCGCCGTCGAGCAACTGCGGCAGATAGCCGATGCAGCGCGTGAGCAGATCGGGGCCGTTCGTATCGATATCAGATGGAAGGCGCAGGCAACGTGGTCGGCACGTCCATCGTCGAGCCGAACCACTTCTCCTGCAGCTTCTTCATGGTGCCGTCGCTATTGGCCTTGGCGATGCCATCGCTGAAGAGCTTCAGAAGCGCGGCGCTGTCGGCATCCTTGCGGGCAACCCACGCGAAGTAGCTCTTCGGACCGATGGTCTGCGGCAGCACGGCGAACACGCCCGGACGCGACTTCAGCAGCGGCCCGAGATTGGCCACCGACTGCGCGACTGCATCAAGCCGGCCGACCGCCAGGTCCGCATAGGCTTCGTCGAACGCGACGTATTGCTTGATCTGCTTCAGACCGGGGCCGCCGGCTTCTTTCAGCTTCTTGTCGAGTGCCATCAGGGCCTGCAGTTGCGCGGACCCGGTCTGCGATCCGACAACCTTGCCGTTGAGATCGCTCGGCGCCTTGATCGATGCATCGCCCTGGCGCATCAGCACGCCGGTGGTCGCATCCGCGACGGGCACGGTGAACGCGAAGTGCTCCGCGCGATCCTTGTTGACCGTCACCGCTGTGACGACCACATCGAAGCGCTTGGCATCGAGACCCGGCAACAAGCCCTGAAACGGCAGATCGAGCTGCTTGACCTTCACGTCGGGCAGGGACTTCAGCACGTAGGCCATCAGATCCGCGTCGTAGCCGACGATCTTGCCGTTGTCCACATATTCGAACGGCGCATAACGCGCTTCCGTGGCGATCGTGATTTCCTTGTTCGACTTGATGCGTCCGAGCAGATCATCCGCGTGCGCGTAAGACGGCGCAGCCGCGTTGAGCGCGACCGCGCCTGTGAGTGCGATCAGCAAACGGCGAAGACCCTGGTTCATGATGCTCTCCTTGCGTGTGGGCTATTGTGAAAACAATCGGACTTTAATTCAAGTAACTTGAATGGAATTCATTAGGCATGAAGCGTGCCAATGAGCGACGCCAGCAGGCAAAGGCCTTGCAGGTTGCTCGTGCACGTAAAGAGGGGGCCGACGCGTTCGCGTGCACCGTTGGTGCGACTTCGTGCACCCCTTTGGGAACGGTCATGCGTCTGTCGACTTGTGCGCCCAGGAGCCTTGCGTCTGGCGTCCAGCGCGAGCAGCGGACGTCGGATACGCACGAACGGAAAGGTGGCTGCATGGAAACGCACCGTCACTAAGATGGGCGAAGCAGGCATATGCCCAGGCAACGCGCCGTCATGAGGAGCAGGGCCAATTACGCCCCGCGGCGCGATGGGCGCTTCAGCCGACGCTTTTCAGGGGAACTCGCTCGAACGTCCGCGAGGCCAATTTGTCCACTTCAGCGTTGTCTGTCGCAGGAGCGTCGCGGGGCACCGGCAACAAGTTGCGGTTCGACGACCCCGATCGATGCTGAAGCGAGGAGGGCGCTTGCTGTCATTCAGAAAGAGGAGTTATCTTTATGGCGGCGTTTTGCAGCAGTTTTTGTGGAGCACATGAACGCGAGACTCCGATGCGACGCTATCTCGTAGAGCGGTCGCCGAAGTGGTCTTCGGTCGCCTCGCGCTTCGAATCGGCGGTCGGAACTGGCACAGTGACGACAGCTTCCATCCAGAGCGCGGTACCAAGTAAGGACTTGTGGCCCCGTGAACACCGGCTTTTTCGGTCAACGGCTCGAGTGTGGCGAGACAAGCGGACACCGGCTTATGCCAATTAATACGGAGTGCATGAACGCTCGGACTCAAGCTGGCGCGTGGCAACTGGTCGCGGCGCGAGGTCCCCGAGGCTTTTGCGATGATTCAGCGCGGTGCTGCTTCCTGCTCGGACTAGATCGCTCGAAGCACCGCTGCTTGCATGCGGCGCGCTCCAGATCATCTGCAACTAGGCGTTGCTCGCCGCTTTCCCACATGTACGTCTCGACGGAGACCGTTCATGAACCCGTTACAACAGATTCGGCGGCTTTGCTCTCTTATTGGGGCAGCGCTAGTGCTGGGTGCTTCAATCGGGGCGTTGCTGCCTTGCGTTGGGGCGGCAGCTGATCAAGGTAACGCGGAGCATCTCCCGCTGCGGCACGTCGCGGACATTCCGATACCGGGACACACGACTCGTTTCGATTACGAAAGCGGCGATCCTGAGCGTCATCTGTTGATGATTGCCCACTTGGGAGATGGAGAAGTCGTCGCCTTCGATACGCACGATGCGCGCGTCATCGCCACGATAACGAACGTCTCTGCCGTGCATGGCGTGCTTGTTATTCCGGAACTGTCGCGGGTATTCGCCTCCGCGACCGGAACGAACGAGATCGTTGCAATCGACGAGAAGACGCTACAGGTTGTCGCTCGTATGCCGGGAGGTGTCTATCCCGACGGCATGGCCTACGCGCCCGATGTGCACAAGCTTTATGTCTCCAACGAAACCGGGAAGACTGAGACCGTCATTGATGTGTCAACGAACCAGCGCGTGAAGACCATTGCGCTTGATGGTGAGGTCGGCAACACGCAATACGATCCGGTGTCTCGACACATCTTTGTCAACGTTCAGACGCGTCGGCAGTTGATAGAAATTGACCCTTCGACGGACACGATCGTCGCCCGCATCGACCTGCCCGGAGCAGACAGGAATCACGGCTTGCTCATCGTTCCGCAATCCCGGCTGGCATTCATCGCTTGTCAGGGGAACAGCAAATTGCTGGTGCTCGATCTGCGCACGAAGCGCGTATCGCAATCGTTCGAGGTAGGACGCGCCCCCGACGTGCTTGCATTCGATGCTTCGGCAAGCACAGTCTATGTGGCTGGCGAAGCAGGTGTCGTATCGATGTTCCGCTATGACGGGACTCGTGTAGCAAAGGCGGGCGAAGGTCCCCTTGGACCGAACGCTCACGTTGTGTATGTCGATGCAATGACGCATCGATCGTACTTCCCGCTGAAGAATCTTAACGGCCGCCCGATGTTACGCATCATGGCGCCGCAGTGATGATGACACCGCGCGGAGGCGGGCGCGCAGACAGACGAACGCGCATTGAATGGATGTCAGAAGGAGCACGAATATGCGTCGCTTATCGGAATCGCGGTGCTATTCGCTGTTACTTCGGCGATTGCCGCGTCACCTCATGTTATGGATGGCAGGCTCGTTGATGAGCACGGGATGACGCTTTATGTTTGTAGAGGACAAGGAGCACCAGACGTCAATCATGCAAGGGCGACTGTGCGCGGAACTTTCCGCCCGCGCTCGCAAGCTCGGACAATAGGGCTTCGGACTCGCTGCAACTGGTCGATAAAGGCAACGGTGATCGTCAATGGAACTACAGAGGTAAGCCCTGCATCGCGGCGTGATGGACAAGAAGCCAGGCGATCGTACAGGTGACGGCCTAAATACTGTCTGGCACAGTGTTCAGCCGCACTGGCGCGAGACGAGACCTCGTGAACGTGCGCAACCGACGATGTGATCGAACTGCCCGCGTGAAGCTCCGTTACGGCAATGGGACCGGACATGAACCGTAGTTGAGGCTCGACGGCCGGATAGCGTCGGTAAGTGCTCTTCACTGCGTCGCCGGCACGAGCTCGAAGCTGCATCGGGATGACGTGCAAGGGCAACTTTCAAGACGCTTTTCCCCTCAAGTTTTGCGTTGTAATGCCGATAGATCACGAGCCGACGAAAATCAGCGGTCAACGCTTCGTCGTGCCCGGAAACAACGTAAAAACGATACGAGGATGTATGAGGAAACTGACTTTCGCCGCCGCTATCGCCGCAGGTGCCTTCACGCTGGCAGGGTGCGCCGGCACCGGTAATGACTCGCTGCGCTCGGAAACCGAGGCGAGTGTGTCCACGAAGATTGTCGACGGTAAGACAACGAAGGACGAGGTCCGTAGCATGTTCGGATCGCCATTGAAGACAGAGTTCACGGACGGGGGACTGGAGATTTGGCACTACGAGTTGACGAAGCTTCACTCTGACGCCGTCAGCTATATTCCAGTGGTGAACCTTCTGGGCTCGAGCGCGAGCGGCAAGAAAAAGGAACTGGTTGTTCTGTTCTCTGCCGACAACGTCGTCAAGCGCTATTCGATGAGCGAATCAGCCGTTTCACACAAGACTGGCATCTTCAATTAATCACAGGGATGGCTTCGGGTCGGGACTATCCCTTCGTTAAGGCCGGGATTGTTGAGGCCCGCACCCAGAACAGTTCGAAGTGTCCGCCCACGCGCATTGCCAACTTCATGGCATTAGGCCTTCAGCACCATCGGAAACCGATGCCGCTTGACACCATGTCATGTTGAAAATGCGTTTGTGTGGCCACCACGTCGATAAGTCAATAAGCGAGAAGTCAATCGCGTAATACAGGAAGTCTTTGCAGCATGAAGAAAATCAGCGTGGCAGCCGTTCTGCTGTCGACTCTGGCCCTGGCCGGTTGCGACGATAAGCCGAGCGACAAACTCTCATCCGAGGTGATTCGGAAGATCGCTGATAACGACTCGACCGAGGGTCTCGAAGTCACCAACTTCGAGCGTGCGAACGGGCAGGTCGACCAGAACTCGGCCAACCTCTACAAGGTGACCTACAGCTACAACCTGAGGCTTACCCAACCCTACGCTGAAACGGTGCTCGCGAACGCCAAGCTCTACCAGAGGGACAAGGCCACCAACGCCAAGCGAGAGACCGGCGCGTTCTTTGATGCGACCGCTTTGGAAAACAGCGTTAATAGCATGCAGCAATCGATGCTGGTGAATCAGTGGATCGCCAATCAGGACGATGGTTTCAAAGCACGCCGGGATGCCCTGCTGGATCCGTGTGCTCCGTGTATCGCTTGGTGGAATAGCGAAGAAGCTCCGGCGGAAGCGAAAGACCGCCGGATGTCTTTCATAGCGGCATGGATCGCAATGGAACAATACGGATTCAAGGACAGCGCCAAAGTCGGCGACGCGGTCCCCCGACAAGCCTGGGCCTTCTTCTCCAAGACAGAGAAGGGCTGGCAGTCCGCGAACTAATCACAGTCAAAGCAGGGCCGCGGTACCGCGCCGTCGCTACGCCGCGCGTTTCAGTAGCTAGCTCAAGGGGGACCGTTAGGCAACGCAAGAATCACACGACCGAATTGCTAACGCCTCTGCTGGCGTCGCATCCGGGCGCGAGTTCAAGTTCCTGGCTACCTCAGTCGACCAATCGAACACGGGCGGCACAGCGGATGCTGCGATTTTTGCCCCGCGACGTCGTCATAGCGACGGTCTAGAAATCACGGTGGGTTGTCCGGTCTATTCGTCGGTGCCGCGATCATGATGTTCACTCTCGCGACATCATACGATCCTTCACGCGCGCGTCGGCCCCGCGCTCAGCTCACCGGGTCCAAACCTCAACAGACGCAGGAATTCGGGCCCGAGTTCGTCGAGACGGTTCACGCCGAGCAGTCCCATATCCGCATGAATCTCGGCCTTCACGAGACCGATGGCGTGCTCGACGCCGGCTTGTCCGCCCACGCACGCCGCGTAGTTCATCGGCCGCCCGATGAAAGCGCATGCCGCGCCAAGAGCGATAGCCTTCAATACGTCCGTGCCGCGTCGAAAGCCGCTGTCGATCATGAGCGGCATAGCAGGACAGGCTTCCGCGATGGGAGCCAGCATGCGCATCGGCGAGACCGATCCGTCGAGTTGTCGGCCGCCATGGTTGGACACGATGATGCCGTCCGCTCCGAGGTTTCGCGCAGTCGCGGCATCGTCCGGATGCAGAATGCCTTTGATCACCAGGCGACCCTTCCAGCGCGCGCGGATTTCGCGGATCGCATCCCAGTCCAGATGCTCGCGCCCGCTGAAATCCCGGTTGGCGCGACGGGAGAGCAATGGCTCGCCTCGTTGCGCCGAGGCATTCTCGAAATGCGGCATGCCGTGACGAAGCAGCGTGCGCAGGAACGTGAAGAGCGACCAGTTCGGATGCGTCAGGCCGTCGCGCAATAGCTGAAAGTTGGGTCTGAGCGGAGTCCTGAACCCGTTGCGCATGTTGTTCTCCCGGTTTGGCACGACTGACGAGTCCACCGTAACGACCAGCGTCGATACATTGGCGGCGCTGACTCTCTCCACCAGCGCGCGCATTTCTTCCAGCGTTCTGGGCATGTAGATTTGAAACCATGCGCCCGGCGCGACTTCGACGACTTCTTCGAGCCGGACGAGCGACGCCGCGCTGAGAATCATGGGCACGCCGCATTCGCGCGCCGCCTGCGCCTGTGCAAGGTCGCCGCGATAGCCCGTCAACGAACTGATGCCCATCGGCGCAATGCCGACCGGGGACTCGTAGCGCACGCCGAAGAGTTCGATCGACTGGCTTCGCTGCGACACGTTGCGCAGTACGCGCGGAACGAAGCCGAGTTCGTTGAAGGCCGCGCGGTTGTCCGCGAGGGACGCATTGTCTTCCGTCGCGCCCGCGACGTAACCGAAAAGCGGGCGAGGCAGCCTGCGCCTGGCCGCTGCTTCGAAATCGGCGAGCGACAAGAAGCCGCGCATTCGCCGGGAGACGTTTTTGGATTGCCTGGTTTTGATCATGCCGCGCAACGACCTTCCGTTTTCCAGTAGTTCCGCGCTCGTCGGTCATCGTCGCTTAAGGACGCGACGAGCGCGCAGACCGTTTGTATCCGCCTCGACAGGGCAGGCTTTTGAGCGAAATCAGCGCGTGGCCGCGACCGCATCGTTACCGCCGCGTCCCGCCAGACCGAGACGGAACCACACGACGAGCGCCCCGGCTCCGAGCAACATCAGGCTGAAGGCTGGCACGAGCATCGGTGCGGAGGTGCTGTGCATGGCCTTTCCGACCCACGGCATGATGTTTTGCGCGAGGAATCCGCCGACGCTCGAGCCTGCAGCAATGACCGCGAGCGCCGCGGCGCCGCCCGCGCCCTTCATGAACGATGCCGGCAAGAGCCGTGGCGGCAGCGCCCAGAAGCACGGGATCATCAGATACAGGCAAGGCGCGCCGGCCGAAAGCGCCGCGAAACGCACCGCATTCGAAAACGGCCCGACGCTCGCGATGAAGCACAGAATGCCGAGGAACGCCGCAGCGAACGCGGCCATCAGCACAGTGCGAGGACTGCGCAAGCGGCGCGGCAGCCACAGCAGCATCAGTGATGTCAGGAACCACGGAATCATGTTGAGCATGCCGTTGACACTGCTCGATACGCCGAAGCCCCGGACAAGGGTAGGGAGCCAGTATGCGATTCCGTAAATCGCAATCGAGATCGTGCCATAGCCGATCGAAAAGAGCGCCACCGTCAGGAGCGAGCCGAACGACCAGGCGCCGCCCGTCGCGTGAACCGGCGCCGGATCATGGCGCAGACTGTCCTCGATGACGTCCTTCTCGCGCTCGGAGAGAAAGCGCGCCGAGCGCGGATTGTCCGGCAGAAAGTACAAGGAGACGAAGGTCAGCAAGACCGCGGGCGTGCCCGTCGTGAGAAACACCCACTGCCAGCCTTCAAGGCCGAGCAAGCCGTGCAGTTCGAGCGAGAAGCCGCCAATCAACGAGCCGAGCATGTTGCCCATGCTGCTGCCAAGCGTGAGCAATCCGATGATGCCGGTGCGCTGGCGCTCCGGAAACCACATGCCGAGATAGAGAATAATGCCGGGATACAGTCCCGCTTCCGCTGCGCCTAACAGGAAGCGCAGCACCTGGAACGCGGTTTCGGACGGCGTCCACGCGAGCAGCAGCGTCGCGACGCCCCACGTGAACATGATGCGCGAGATCCAGCGGCGGGCGCCATACCGATGCATCGCCAGATTGCTCGGCACCTCGCACAACAGATAGCCGATGAAGAACAGCGACGAGGCGAAGCCATACGATGCCTCGCTCATATGCAGGCTCGTGAGCATCTGCAACTTGGCGAAGCCGATGTTCGCGCGGTCGATATAGGCGGTGAGAAAAATCGCGATGAGAAGCGGCACGAGCCGCCACGCCACGCGCGTGAAAAGTTGAGCTTCCACACTTCGGTTTGTCACTAGGGTCTCCATGCCCGGCGGCTTTCTGCGCTCGCCGTGGCGCTTGACGTTATGGTGGCTGTGCGGCGCACTAAGCGCGCCGCGTCGCGATTCCGAATTACTTGCTGCCGTCTGCTTGCCACGCTGCAAATTCCGCTCGCGTCGACTCGTCGGGCGGATACAGGCCGAACGTGGAACGGCCTTCGCGCACGCGCGCATCGACCCAATTCTCGAAAAGCGTCATCCTGGCCGCTTCCTCGGCGATTTCGTTCGCGAGGTGCGCCGGGATCACGACGACGCCTTCCTCATCGCCGACGATGATGTCGCCGGGATACACGGCGACATCGCCACACGCGATCGGCACATTCAAATCCACAGCGTGGTGGTGTATCAGGTTCGTCGGCGCGGACGGACGAGCCGCATAGCACGGGAAGTCGAGCGAGCGCAGATCCGGCGTGTCGCGAAATCCGCCGTCGGTTACGATCCCGGCGACGCCGCGCATCATCATTCGCGTGATAAGGATGCCGCCCGCCGAAGCGGCGCGCGGGTCCTTGCGGGAATCGACGACCATGACGTGACCGGCCGGAATTTCTTCGACGCCGCGCCGCTGCGGATGACTCTGATCGGTAAAGACGGACAGGGTGTCGAGGTCCTCGCGCGCCGGTATATAGCGCAGCGTGAACGCCTCGCCGACCATGCGCGCCGCCGCCGGATTGACTGGTAGCACGCCCTGGACGCAGACGTTGCGCAGGCCACGCTTGAAGAGGGCAGTGGTCAGGGTCGCCGTGCTGACGCCACGAAGGCGCGCGCGGTTCTCTTCGGTGAGCGAAGGGATGGTGTTATTCACTGGAAGCATCCTGTTGAAGGCAAAGCCGGGTGTGTGGCGACTCGTTAGAACTTGTGGCGCACGGCGAAGCGAACGGCGGCCTGCTGATCCGACGACGACGGCGTGAGGCCGTTGAGCGCCGCGCGCGCAGCGTGGCCGGTCGAGTCGGTGCCCGACGCGTGTTGCAAGACGCCGATCAGATAGAAGTCGGTCCGCGTGGAAACCGCATAGTCGGCAGCGAGTGCGCCCTGGTGATACCTGGCGTCATGTGCGCCGCTGTTCTTCGTGTAGCTGTAGGCCGCGCCGAGCGACAGCGCCGGCGTCAATTGATACTGGAAGTCGACTTCGGCGCTGTTGAAGGTCGCCGTGCCGCTGGCTCCCGCGGGGTTCAGGACGGATACGGTGCCGCTCAGGTTCTTGAACCTGGTGTTGGAGTAGATGGCCCCGAGCGTCGCACGGCCGATCGCGTAAGTCGCGCCGGCGCCGATGATCTGCTGGGACTGCGCCGACGCATAACCATTGATCACCGGAGAACTGCCGAAGTTGTTGCTCGCCGCCGTGGCCCCGACTGCCGTGCCGAAAAACGAAGCGTTCGGGTTGCGTGCGTTGAGATAGCCCGCGCCCACGTTGAGCGGGCCCCTCGAATACCCCACGCCGATGGACCAGATCTGATTCGTGCCGACGCTGCCGGGAACGCCGCCAAAGCTATAAAGCCCTTCGGCCGAAAAACCGTTCAGGTTGACCGTGCGGTACTTGACCGCATTGTTCACGCGGTTCGCGTTGTTCAGATTGTCGAGGTCAGCGGGATGCGCGCCGATGCTTCCCGAGAACATCGCGCTCGGCATCAGCGCATGCACATAATCGACGACCGGGTCGTACTGGCGGCCAAGCGTGATCGTTCCGACGTTCGTCGAGAGTCCGACATAAGCCTGGCGGCCGAATTCCAGCGACCCTTGGCCCATCCGGCCGTTGTTCACGTCGAAACCGTTCTCCAGCACGAAGATCGCTTTCAAGCCACCGCCCAAATCTTCCACGCCGCGCAGCCCCCAGCGGCTGCCGCTCAGGATGCCGCTAGACAAGCTGAACAGGTTGTGGCCGTTGCCGGGGCTCGTCTGCACGTTGCTCGTGTAGTTCACGCCTTCGTCGACGATGCCGTATAGCGTCAGGCTGCCTTGCGCGTTCGCTTCGCCCGCGGCCGTCAACGCGCACGCGGCGGCGAGTCCGGCAAGCGGGAGGTGCTTAAGGCAGGTTCGGACTTGGGCTTGCTCTTTCACTGAATGTCTCCTGGTTGCGTTTGGTTCGTATTGGGAACTGTCAGGCGCAGCGTGTGGTAGTCGGAAAATCAGGTTGTCAGACAAAGTACTCAAAATCTTGCGGCGCTCATGGAACATGGGCGCCGCAATGTCAGTCGTTACTTGGCAGGTCGATGCCTTGACGCTTTGCCGCCGCGCGCAAGTGACGCTCGGCGGAAGCGGCGGCCTCGGTGCAATCGCCGCGTTCAATGGCGTCGAAGAGCTCACCGTGCTCGCGCCAGGCGAAGTCGCCGGCGTGGTGCGCCGTCTTTTCCCACTGCGCGCGCCGCGCTATCGCGAGTTGGCTATGCAGGAAATCGTGGAACGCGACGAAGTAATCGTTCTTGGTCGCCGCCGCGATTGCGCGATGAAAAGCGACGTCCGCCGCCGACGCCGCTTTCGAATCGTTGCGCTTCAGTTCCATCTGCCGAATCGCATCGCGCATATGCTTCAGGTCCGCGCGCGTCCGGCGCCGCGCGGCCGCGGTGGCTGCCTGCGTCTCGATCCACAGTCGAAACTCGAACAATTGCGGAAGGTCGATGCGATTACCGTCTGGGCTGGGAAGGCGAAAGACCGTGCCCGAAGGTGTGCCGGAAATGAACGAGCCCGCGCCCCGGCGCGCCGTCAGCACGCCATCGGACTTCAGTTGAGCGATGGCTTCGCGGACAACCGAGCGGCTGACGTTGAGCCGCTCCGAGAGCTGCTGCTCGGTCGGCAAGCGAGATTCTGCAGGGAAGTTGCCCGCCTGAATCTCTGCGCGGATCGCTCCGACTACTCGCTGCACCAGCGAGTCAGGCCTTTCGAGTTCGAGCATTGCATCGGCGATCAATCAGGTTGTCGGACAATAGCGCGTCGAGCGCGCGGTGTCAACGCCGAAGTCCCCGGCGAGCACGGCGATCAGTGGTTCGGTGAGCGCCTCACGCACTCGTCGCAAACACGCTCATCCGCTGCAGAATCCAGCTCAACAGTTCTTCAGCCGCGCCGGAAAGGGGCCGTCGCGCCTTCACCAGGATGCGAGCTTTTGCCGCCTCGAACAGCGGATGCAGGATGGGCAAAGCGACCAGCTCGCCCGCATCGATCTCCCGGTACACGGAAAACGCACCGATCAACGTCGCACCTTCGCCGCGGGTCACGAACTGGCGGAGTACCTGCAGCGAGTTCGTGACGAGCGACGGTCTGACCTCGATATTTTCCGTGTAGGCGAGCATTTCGATGACCTGTCCGAGACCGAAGGCCGGGGGCATCAATGCGAGCGGATACCGCAACATCTCGGCGACGGTGACGGCGCCGCCGCGCTTAGCAAGCGGATGCGCCGCATTGACCAGCAATACGACCGGCTGCGATGACGTCGCCCGATACACGATGTCCGGATGCGCCGGCGGGTTGTACGCGAGACCGATGTGCGCGCGGCTCTCGGCGACTTCCTCGAGCACGTCGTTGACGGGCAGGATATCGACGGCCACATCGAGCTTCGGATAGTGCATGTGGAAGTCGCTCAGCACTTCCTCCATCAGGCCGTCGATATAGCCTTCGCTGATCGCAAGCCGGATGTGCCCACGCTGCAGGCCGTGCAACGCCCGCAACCGGTCTTCGAGTTGTTCCTGCTGTGCCTGGCAGCCACGCCAGTATTCGAGCAGATGAGCCGCCGCCTCGGTCGGCTTCACGCCGCGTGCCTGTCGTTCGAACAGCGCCGCGCCGACTTCTTCTTCGAGCAAGCGGATTTGCCGCGTAATGACGGATGCCGCCGTGTTAAGGCTGTCCGCCGCCGCCCGTATGGAGCCGTGCGTGAGCACTTCGTGGAAGTACCGCAGCCTTCGTTGGTTCAGTTCGCGCATTTCAAGACCGGTTGGAGCGTTGCCCAGCAGGCAACGATAGCCGACTTCGGTTGCTCTTGCTCATCGCATTTTGGATGTCGAAGATAAATTCACCTCACGACCGAAACGTTCATCGGAGAACGCCCTTGTCCGCCATTCCCTCCACGCACGTCACCGAACTGCACGCGGCGCTGTATCGCAAGCTTGACTGGCGGCTGCTTCCGTTCCTGCTGCTTTGCTACACATTCGCGTATCTCGACCGCGTCAATATCGGATTCGCCAAACTGCAGATGCAGAGCGATCTCGGTTTCTCCGACGCCGTTTATGGCCTCGGCGCGGGCATCTTCTTTCTCGGCTATGTGCTGTTCGAAGTCCCCAGCAATCTCTTGCTGCCGAAGGTCGGCGCACGCAAGACCATCAGCCGCATCATGATTCTTTGGGGTTTGACATCGGCGGCGATGCTGCTCGTTCGCAACGAAACGACCTTCTATGCGATGCGCTTCCTGCTCGGCGTGTTCGAGGCCGGCTTCGCGCCCGGCATGATTTTCTATCTCACGTACTGGTACGGCCGCGCGCGCATGGGGCAGGTGATGGCGATCGTGATGCTCGCCGGGCCGATCGGCGGCGCGTTCGGCGGGCCGCTCTCGACGTGGATCATGACGTCGTTCTCCGGCGCGCACGGTCTCGATGGCTGGCAGTGGATGTTCCTCATCGAGGGCCTGCCGTGCGTGCTGTTCGGTGTACTCGCGCTTTTCGTGCTCGCGGACCGTCCCGCCGACGCGCGCTGGCTTTCCGACGATGAAAAGCGCCTGCTCGCGTCCGAACTCGATACTTCCGGCGGCCATCATTCGTTTGCGCAGGTGGCGCGCGATCCGCGTGTCTATCTGATGGCCGTGCCGTACTTCTGCTTCATCTGCGGCATCTATGCCGTGAGCTTCTGGCTCCCGTCCATCATCAAGGCAGCGGGCGTCAGGGACACGATGCAGATCGGCCTGTATTCCTCGATTCCCTATGCCGCTGCGGCCATTGCGATGATCGTCATCGGGCGCAGTTCCGACCGGCGCGGCGAGCGGCGCTATCACAGCGCGGTTCCCGCTCTCGTCGGTTCGCTGGCGCTCGCGCTCGCCACCTTCTTCGGCGGCGATCTCGCGATATCGCTGACTTGCATGACCATCGCGACCGCAATGATGTGGTGCGCCTACACGGTGTTCTGGGCGATGCCTTCCGAGCATTTGAAGGGAGACGCCGCCTCGGGCGGGATCGCGCTCATCAACACCATCGGGCTGATCGGCGGCTTTCTTAGCCCGACGATCATCGGCTGGACGCAAAGCGCGACCGGCAGCCTGCACGCCGGCTTGTACGTGATGGTTGCGCTGCTCGCCATCGGCGCACTCGTGCTGATCGCCATGCGTCCCGCGCGTGCGGCGTGACCATCGCCATTCATCGAACAGACCACGAAAACGAGAGGTTTCCATCTTGCCGAGTTCCAGTCGCACCATTCTCATCGCCGGCTTTCAGCACGAAACGAACACGTTCGCGCCATCGAAGGCCGCCTATGAAAACTTCGAGCGCGGAGAAGGTTTTCCGCTGATGTGTCGCGGCGACGACGTGCTCGCGCTGCGCGAGGTCAACATTCCCGCCGGCGGATTCATTCGTGCTGCGCAAGCGTCGGGGCACACGCTCGTGCCGGTGATCTGGGCAGGCGCGAGTCCATCGGCGCACGTGACACGCGACGCCTTCGAGCGCATCGTGGGCGAAATCGTCGAGGCGGCGCGCACGCGAGACTTCGATGCGGTGTATCTCGATCTGCACGGCGCGATGGTCGCCGAGCATGTCGACGACGGCGAAGGGGAACTGCTCGCGCGCGTGCGCGAAACGGTCGGGCGCGATGTGCCGATCGTCGCTTCGCTCGACCTGCACGCGAACGTCACGGAGCGCATGTTGCAGAACGCCGATGCACTCGTCGCATACCGCACGTATCCGCACGTCGATATGGCGGACACCGGTGCGCGCGCGGCTGCGCTGCTCGAACGGCTCCTGGCGGGCGAGACGCTGCATGGCGCGTCACGGCGGCTGCCGTTCCTGATTCCGATCAACGGCATGTGCACCATGCTCGAGCCGTCGCGCGGCATGTACGACGCCGTGAGCGCGGCGGAGGCGGGCACGGTCGTATCCGCGTCGTTCGCGCCGGGGTTCCCGGCGGCGGATTTCGCCGAATGCGGTCCGGTGATCTGGGCTTACGCGGATTCGCCGGAGGCCGCGCATGCTGCCGTCGACTCGCTATATCGCCGCATGCTCGACGACGAGCGCGCCTGGTGCGTGCCGTTCCTCTCGCCCGACGAAGCCGTGCGCGAAGCGATGCGCCTGTCGAAGGGCGCGAGCCGTCCGGTCGTCATCGCGGATACGCAGGACAATCCCGGCGCGGGCGGCGATGCCAACACCATGGAGATGCTGCGTGCGCTGATACGCAATGGCGCGACCGGCGCGGCCTTCGGGCTGATCTACGATCCCGAGGCGGCCGCTGCGGCGCATCGTGGGGGCGTCGGCGCCCGGTTGGAACTGTCGCTGGGCGGGCAGTCCAACGTGCCGGGCGATGCGCCGTTCACGGGTGAATTCGAGGTCGTATCGCTCTCGGACGGACGTTGCCGCTACGACGGCCCGATGATGAACGGCATGCAGGCCGAGCTCGGCCCGGTGGCGTGTCTGCGTTTCGACGGCGTGCTGATCGCGGTGAGTTCGGGCAAGGCGCAGATGCTCGATCGAAATCTGTATCGCGTCGCAGGCATCCAGCCCGAGGACATGAAGATTCTGGTCAACAAGAGTTCGGTGCATTTCCGTGCGGATTTCGAGCCGATCGCGGAGGCCGTTCTTGTCGCAAAGGCGCCCGGCCCAATGGTGGCGGACCCGGCGGACTTGCCTTGGACACGTCTTGCACGAGGCATGCGCACGCGTCCGGGCGGCGAGGCGTTCGAGGTCGGCAGCGAAGTCATGTGAGCGAACGCATCGGCTGGCGGCAGGCGTGGGAATGACCGCTGTTGCGCCGAGAAGCGGCGTTGAAGTCGTCGGGCGGTGAGGGGCGGCTTGCGGTCGGAAGTACGCACGGCCGACTGTCCGTTTCCGGGCCGCTGAATTCGAGTGACCGCTTTCGAACGGTGAGTTCGGGGAGCGGGCTGACGCAGCCCGGCCCCCGACCCGATCCGGCCACCGGGTCCCGTGATCGAGCGGAATCGATTCGGCTACGCGTATTTGTCACCGACCGTACTGCGAATCGGATGGGTATCGTAGACGATGGTCATCCGCTCGATTAGCCCGTTGTCGTCGAATTCGAAAACGTCGACGCACTCGAAACGCACCGCGGACCCATCCTTCAGTCCCCAATCATAGACGAAGTAACCGGTCGCACGTCGAGCCCCCGTCGTGCTAACGCAGATGTCGATAGGCGTTATTCTGCTTTCTCCGGACGCTGCGGTGACCTTCGCAAAGAATGGCGCAGGGTGCATCCAGCCGAGAAACGGCGAGAAGATCTGGGCGTCCGGCGTGAACAACGCGCAGATCGCCGCGACATCGCCGCGCTCCAGCTCCTGGAGATAGTTGCGAACCTGCCGTGTGTATAGTGCTTCCGACGATAAGGCCATCTTCCTTCTCCGATCATTCGCTGACAACTCCGCGCGTCCGGGCGGACGCGCATCCGTACAGCACGATATCGAAGCACCGATGATCGAACAATCGAAAAATCCACAACCCGGGTATGCAACGCATGCATATCCATTGGCGGACCTTACGCGCGCGTTGCCGTCGCTGACAGCGTTTCAGTCATTCGTCGCCGCAGCGCAACGGGAGTATCAGCAGAGCCGCTGACCATCTGTGTCGAACGCGGGGCGCGGTGAGCCGTCAGATTCAGCAACTGGAAGCGCACTACCGGTGTGTACTTTTCGTGCGCCATGCATTGGGGCTGACGCTGACGCTGACGGCGGAAGGAAAGCCAACTGTTGACCGTGGCCGTAAGCGTACTCACGCCACTGGTTCAGCACGCAGACATTCACGCCAAGACAGCGTCTATCGTCACCCAGCGGTTGCTATCCACGTTGGCGATTCGCTGGTTGCTCCCACGGCTGGCAGAGAAATAACCCGTTGCCTTTAAAAGAACTCCGCATGTCCACGTCGGCGGGCGACACGCAGATTTCTCTATGCCTGACTTGACGCCATCGTTGTTCGTGGAACCGGGCAGTGGGCGGGTATGGACGAGGTTCCGCGGTTCCGTTGTTCACGGAGCAACTCACACCGATGCGCACAACCGAAATGGCCGCATTACTTAGCTCGGCAACCACGTTAGCCATTCTCCGATATGGCCGGCCATGCCCATTGGCGCGCTAGGTAAACCGTTCGGCAAGGAAGCGCAGATTTTGTCGTGTCGCGACGCGGGACGCCAAATTCAATTCGGTGTGGACTGTGGGACGGTAAAAAACGCCGCCCTTTTGATAGCGGCGTTGCGAACAGTCCTGACGACTTAACAAACCTGCAGAGTCTGAGTCGTATTTCAAAGAGCTATTATTTTCTGTTGATGCCTCGAATCAATATTTCTTATACCGCCGTTGGGTCGTATTACACATAGCTTACGGTCAGGGGACCCGAACGCTGCATGCCGAGGCTCGACCGACACATGCTGGAGCCCGAAACCCGTGCCTGTGTAGGCGTCGGACTTGGCCCCTCGCCTTCGAGGCGTGTGACGCCTCGGCTTACAATTCGCTAACACAGAGTCCACCATCCGCGCGTCATTAGCCTCGGATTTCTGGGGGACAGGTTCAGTATGTGAGACCACAGCCGTTATTGCTTCAGTGAAAGCAACGTATTAACACCGCTCTGAATATATTGGCGACGACGCCATCTGACAGCAGGCTGGTGATGAAAGTGGTTGCGACGCGCGACCACCGATACCGACTTTCTTTTTTGATGCCGGTTTTCGTTCTTCAGGGTATACCCGGTTGAAGTCGAGATTGGAAAATTACGACAGTGGTCGGAAGTGTGCGAGACGGCCAGCATGTAGTAACAAATAACCAAGAAGCTCTCGAGTGATCTTCCGTCAACCTGAGCTGACACGCGATTTGAATCAAACGTTTGCGGTCGCAAACATTATCTGTGGCGCAATCAACGCGCAACCGTAGAATTAAGGCAAATGATGACTATTACAAAACGACTCTTTCTTGCTTTTGGATTGCTTATGACGGCGCTGATCGTCACCGGCGCATCGGCTATCCTTCTGCTCTCGCGGTCTCAAGAACGGTTTGAATACATCCAAGTCAATACCATCCCCAGTATTGCCGACATTGGCAAGACAATCGCTGAAACATCGAATCTGAGAGCCCTGCTTTATCAGTACGTGGTCGTGACCGACGAGTCCAAACGCTCGGATGGCGAAACGCGCATTAACGCCAGCCTGAACAAGCTTGGCGAACTCGTCGAGTACTACAACAAAAACGACATTACCGATGCAAAAGACCAGCAGATGAACGATCAGGTCAAGGCGGACATTGCGACGATCAGGGCGTCTCTGGCTGACTTTTTGCCTAAATCCCGGGAAAGTGTTTCCGGTGGCGCCGAGCTGCTCGTCGACGGAAAGGGCATTGGGGGCGCAGTCGATAAGATTGTGGCCGACCTGAATACCCAGATTAACTATAACGTTGAATTCGGTAACGGACTGCGCAAGGAAAACAAGGCCGCGTACACAACGGCCCTGTGGGGCATGGCGATCGGCATTCTGGCTGTTGTACTCATTATCGGCGCGTTCGCGGTCCAGGTCGTGCAAGGCGTCCGGGCGAGCTTGAGCGGCATCCAGCGCACGCTGAGCGATGTCAGCAAATCTCTGAACCTCACGCGCACGGTCAGCGTGAACCGTATGGACGAAGTCGGTCAGACGGCAACCGCCTTCAACTCATTGCTGGCACGTGTTTCAGGCGTGCTTACCACCGTGATCGGGTCCACGGTATCGGTCGGCACCGCGGCCAAGGAAATTGCGGCGGGTAACGTCGATCTTTCGGCCCGCACGGAAGAGCAGGCGGCGTCGCTCGAAGAAACGGCGTCGAGCATGTCGCAATTGACGGTCACTGTGAAGCAGAATGCCGACAATGCACGCCACGCCAACACACTGGCCACGACAGCGACCGAAATTGCAGATGCGGGTCACGACGCGGTCCAGACCATGGTCGGCACGATGGGGCAGATCAGCACCAGCTCGGCGAAGATTTCGGAAATCACTGCATTGATCGAAGGTATTGCATTCCAGACCAATATTCTCGCGCTCAACGCAGCCGTTGAAGCGGCGCGCGCAGGCGAGCAGGGCCGCGGCTTCGCGGTCGTCGCGACCGAAGTCCGCACGCTGGCGCAGCGCTCGTCGACGGCGGCCAAGGAGATTAAAGACTTGATCGAATCGTCCGTCGGGCTGGTTCAGGATGGTTCAAAGCAAGCCGCCGACATGGGCGTCACCATGGGGCAGGTCAAGCAGGCGATCAAGCAGGTTTCCGATATTGTCGGCGAGATTGCAGCGGCGTCGCATGAGCAAAGCCGTGGCATCGAGCAGGTCAATCAGGCCGTGCATCAAATGGATGAAGTCACGCAGCAGAACGCCGCGCTGGTCGAACAAGCGGCCGCCGCCGCACAATCGCTCGAAGAGCAGGCTGTGACGCTGAAAGATGCTGTGTCGGTATTCACCGTGGTGGCTAACCAGGCGGCGGGAAAACAGATTGCAAGCGCTCAGCAAAAGCCGCGCGCCGTGTTCCCTCGCGCAAAGCCAGGCACTGTTGCTTCGAACACGCGGTCGGAACCGAAGGCCGTCGCGGCATCGAAAGAACCGGCAACTGCCGAGACCGCTGACACAGCGTGGGAACAGTTCTAACACCAATACTGAGTGCTGCTTATCGGATCGAAGGACGTCGCTTCCGGGTCTTCTTCGGTCTTTTACCCGCCCAATTCCATGAACACACGAACAAAAGATTCGACTTCCGGCACGCCACAATTCCTTGCATTCGCACTTGGAGCCGAACAGTACGCGGTAGGCATATTGAGTGTGCAAGAAATCCGCGGCTATGACGCCGTAACACGCATTGCGAACGCGCCGGAACACATCAAGGGTGTGATCAATCTGCGTGGTCAGGTTATTCCGATCATCGACTTACGAGTGCGGTTCGGGCTCGCAAACGTGACGTTCACCGAACAGACTGTCGTGGTGGTCCTGAACGTGGAGGGAACCGTAGTAGGTGCAGTGGTTGATTCCGTGTCCGATGTTGTCGAAATAAGTGCGGACGATATTAAAGAAACACCGGCCTTATCGACGAACCTCAACAGTGACCATATTACCGGGATTGCGACCCTCGAGGACCGCATGTTGATTATGCTGGATGCAGAAAGCTTTCTCGTTGGTGAGCACCTGATGCAAAGCATGGCTTGAGCGACGCGTTGAATCAATCCGCTGTTTAACGCCGGCTCAGGTCGGCGTTCATTGGCAGACGCGACTCGCCGACCGGATGCGTCTTATGTCGGCCGTCCTTCGGGCGGCAGTGAACCGGGCGTAGATTGGCAACGAAGGTGGCCGAGACTGTGGATAGCAAGTGCAAGACATCGGTCGGCGATGTTCTAATAATCGAAGTGCGGAGGCGCTGCTAGCCCGCTTGAAACTGGTACAAGTCAGCGGGATTGTCGACAAGAATCTTGCGGCGCGCGTCGTCCCCCTCGACGAGATGCATCGTCCAGTCGAGCATGTGGGCGTCGTCAGGCAGGGGCCGCACGTTGGGATGCGGCCAGTTCGATGCCCACAGTCCCCGCTCCGGATACCGTGAGGACAGCTTGCTCACGAGCCACGCGACATCGTCGAATGCGGGGCCACCGACGCCGGAGCTTTCATACGGCGCCGACAGCTTGATCCAGCAGCGCCCGCCATCCAGCAGACGGCACAGCGACGCAAAGCCTTCGCTCTGCGGCGTGACAGGCGCGAGGAACTTGCCAAGGTGGTCGATCACGAGTTTGGACCCGAGACGCGACAGCATCGCCTCGTGTTGCGGCAACGTATGTCCGTCAAGCTGCAAGTTGATGTTCCAGCCAAGTGGCGCGATACGCGCGGACATCTCCGCTAACACGTCCCACGGCAGAACGCCACCCGCGAGCATCATGAAGCGCACGCCACGAATGCCGGCGTCATGCAGACGCTGCAGTTCATCATCGCCGACATCGCTCGGCACGACCGCGATGCCGCGCGCCCCATGGCCCAGCTTCGCTATCGCGGCGAGCGTGCAGCGATTGTCGAAGCCGTATCCCGTGGGCTGCACGACGATTGCGCGGGACAGCCCAAGCGTGCGCTGCACTTGCGCATACGCCGATGCAGGCGCCGGTGGCGGGATGAACGTTGCGCTCGGAGCGAGCGGATAGCCTTGTTCATACACGTGGATGTGGCAATCGCACGCGCCTTCGAAAGAAAGCGGCGCTTTCATCGCGCATCCGCCGGAACGCCGATGCCCGCGTGGCCCCAGCGCGCCAGCCGGAAAGCGTGCGCCGCATTCACCGCGCCGTCCGGCATGCGCCCGTTGAACAGCGCCTCCGTCTGGGCGACCGTCTCCATCGACTGATGCTCGATCGCGCCCGGCGTCAACCCGCCGACATGAGGCGCCGCGATTACGCGCTCATGCGCAGCCAGCCGAGGCGATGGCATTTGATCCGCCGCGCGCCCGACATCGAGCGCGCAACCCGCAATGTGTCCGCTTTCCAGCGCGGCGAGCAGCGCGGCGTCATCGACCAGTTCACCACGCGCCGCGTTGATGAAATACGCATCGGGCTTCATTGCAGCGAAGGCGCGCGAGTTCATCAGATTCGCGGTCTGCGGATTTGCCGGCGCGAGACAGACGACGAAATCGGCCTGCGCAAGGAGGGCGTCCAGATCGGCCGCGTGCACGCGTGCATCGTCGATTCGCGCGTATGGATCGGACACGATCACGCGCATCCCGAATGCGAGTGCAAGCTCGCACAGATAGCGCGATATCTGTCCGTACCCGATCACGCCGAGCGTGCTGCCCCGCAGTTCGCGGCCCATCTGCGGCACGGGCGCTTCGTTACGGTGATATGCCGACGCATACGCGGTCGTCGCGCGTGCAAGATCGAGCATCGCGCCGATCACCCATTCCGATACCGCCGGCACGAAGCCCGCGCTCGCCTGCGTAACGAGCACGCCATGTTCGTTCGCGGCATCGACATCGACGGTGCGAATATCGACTGCGCAGCGCACGAAGGCTGCCAGTTTCGGCAGCGCCTCGAACAGCGCGCGCGGCGCAGGCGTCTGCCGATACGCGATGACGACATCCGCTTCGCGTGCCTTGTCGGCAAGTTCGGCGGTGGTCAGCTCGCGATCCTCGGTGTTGTAGGCGACGTCGGCGATCTTCGCCAGCGCGGCCGCCGCGCGGGCGCCGAAATAATGGTCCAGCCTGTGCCGGGGATGACTCACGAAAACCTTGTTCATGTCCTGTTCCTGGATTGCATCTTTATCGGCATGGCGCCGCGCGGACGCGCGACCGATTCGCGTTCCACGAGCGTGATATCCGTGAACAGCGCCTGCTCCGATGCGGGCATGGGCTCATCGTGCGCACGCATCACCCGTTCGACCATCGCGGCGGCCATGGCAGGCACTGGAAGTTGTACGGTGGTGAGCGCGGGGTTCGAGATCGCCGCCAGAAAGTGCCCGTCCATGCCGACGATGGACACGTCCTCGGGCACGCGCAGCCCCGATTCGCGCAAGCCCGCCATCAGACCGAGCGCCATCAGGTCGTTGACCGCGACGATGCCGGTCGGGCGGTCATCGTCGGCCGCAAGCCGGCGTGCGAGCGCGCGGCCGTTCTCCGCGATCATCGAATCGCCGTATTCGTTGACCGGACCGCTGTCGAGCACCTGCGCGCACTCGGACAGGCCGGCTTCGCTGGCAGCGGCGAGAAAGCCGTTGATCTTGTCGCGTCGGCTCATCGTGACGCCAGTCAGCGTCGCGAACGCGAGCCGCGTGTGACCGCGCCCGATCAGGTGACGCGTTGCCATCCGCGCGGCTTCGAAGTTGTCGGGCGTGACGTGATCGACGCGCGTCGCCTCGCCTTCGGTCGCGCGGCGGTCGTAACTCACGACGACCATTCCACGTCCGGCGGCGGTTTCCAGATGGCGCTCATTGGCGAGGGACGAGATCACGATCACGCGGCGCACGCCCTGCGAGAGCAGGTCCTCGAAGAACGAGGCTTCCTTTGCGGGATCGCGATATGTGTTGCCGATCATCACCCGATAGCCGAAACGCTCTTGCGCATACGTCTCGACCTCGCGCGCAATGTAGCCGTACATCGGATTGGCGATGGACGGCACCAGCAGTCCGACGATCGGCGTCTGACCGGTCTTCAGCTGACGCGCCAGCGTGCTGGGGCGATACCGAAGCGTGCTCATCGCGGCCTGTACGCGCGCAAGCGTTTCCTGGCGCATCTGGTCGGTGCGACCGTTGAGCACGTTCGATACCGTGCTCACGGACACGCCGGCTTCGCGGGCCACATCCTGAATGGTGCTCATAAGCGTTGACTTCTGCCGGCTACAGGCCGAGCCGGGTCGGCAGCCAAAGTGAAAAGGACGGCACCAGGACCAGCGCCACCAGTGCGATGCACAGCACCAGCATATATTTAAGCATGGGGCGCGCCACGGCCTTCATGTCCGTGCCGGTGATCGCGCAGGTCGCGAACAGGCCGAGACCGACCGGCGGAGCGAACAGGCCGAGACCCATTGCCACGACGATCACAGTGCCGAAGTGCAGTGGATGGATGCCGAGCTGGGTCGCGATCGGCGTGAGCAGCGGCCCGAAGATGATGAGCGCGGGCGCACCTTCCAGCACCGCGCCGAACACGATCATGATGAGCACGGACAGCAGCAGGAACATCGTCGGGCCGTACTGATGCGCGAAAGCGATCATCGAATCGGACACGAGCGCGGGAATCTGCTCAATGGTCAACGCGAACGAAACGCTCGATGCCGCCGCCACGATGAACAGAATGCTGCTCGCCATCGAAGCCGAGCGCACGATTACGCGCGCAATCGACTTCGGCGTGAGTTCGCGGAACGCGAGCCAGCCGACGACGAGCGCATAAACCACGGCGAACGCCGACACTTCCGTCGATGTCGCGATGCCCGAAGTCACACCCTTGCCGATCATCGCGATCATGACAAGCGCGACCAGCGCGCCGCCGAGCAGCGGCAGCCACGCACGCGGGTTCGTCAGGGCATCGGCGATATTGATGCGCCGGCCGAAGATCACGGCGACGATCGCGAGCGCCACTGCGAGCACCGCGGCGGGCACTACGCCCGCGAGAAACAGCCCGGCGATCGAAATGTTCGCGACGAAGCCCATGATGATCATGTTGACGCACGGCGGGATAGTCTCCGCCATCACGGCGCTGCATGCGAGCAGAGCGGCTGCTTCGTTCGGGTCTTGGCGGCTCTGGCGCACGGCGGGCATCACCACGCCGCCGACCGCGGCGATATCCGCGAGCTTGGAGCCGGACACGCCCGAGAAGAACGCCGTCGCCATGATGGTGATCAGTCCAAGTCCGCCGCGTACTCGCCCGAAGATGCGTAACAGCAGTTCAATCAGGCGGGATGACATGCCGTTCGTTTCCATCAGTAGACCGGCAAGCACAAAGAACGGAATGGCGAGCAACACGAAGTGATCGGTGCCAGCCATCACCTGCTGCGAATAGACGAGCATCGGCAGGGTAGGTTCTGCGAGAAAGTAGAGCAGGGCCGAGAAGGCAAGCACGAAGCCAATCGGCACTCCGAGCACGAGTCCACCGATGAAGCCGATGGCGAGCAGCGCGCCGGCCCGGAGCGCATGACCCGGTACTAAGACGTTCCACGCATACACCGCCGCCGCGACCACCACGCACTCGATCAGCGTGCCGAGCACGATCCTGCGGGTGCCGTTGAGCGCATGGGCGAGCGCGAACACTGTCATTAACATGCTGCCCGCGACGAGCGGATACACGTTGATCCACGCGGGCAGGCCGCTCGGCGTCATCTGCCCGTACGAATCGACGAGCAGCAGACACGACGACACGCACAGATTGGCGGCGACGCCCGCAATCACCCAATGGCCGGCATGCACCAGCGCCGGCTGCCAGCGCTTGGGCAGCATGCCGCGAAAGAGATCGACGCCAACGTGCTGGCTGCGCCCGAGCACGGTGGCCGCACCGACGAAGACCAGCACGATCATCAGCGCGCGGGCGACTTCCTCGGCCCAGTCGAACGGATCGTGCAGGAAGTAGCGGTAGATCACGGACAGAAACACCACTAGCACGTCCGCCGCGAGCACGGCCGCACAAAGATATTCGATGCCGTGCATCAGGCGCACGAGACCGCGCGCGAGCGGCGTCTCGTGACCGAAGCCCGGTGCGGCGAGCGTTGCTTCGGGGCCGGGCGTCGCGGAGAAAGTGGTCATGGCGTCCTTCCTTCGTTCAAGCGCGGGCCGAGGCGATGGCTGTAAACAGCGGCGCGGTCGCGGGATATTGCTTCGCAAAGTTTGCGTACAACTGCGTCTGCATTTCCTTGCGCGCGGTGTCACGATCGGCCTGCGACATCGGATAGAAGGTCATGCCGCGCTTTTTCAGTTCCTGCTCGGCGCTGGCGGCGGTCTGGATGGCTGCGACGCGCTGCTTCGCGGTGGCGTCCTGTGCGGCCTTCTGGAACGCGGGACGCAGGTTCTCGGGGATCTTTGCGAGCGCGCGGCGGCCCATTACGACGACGAGCGGGCTGAAGACGTGCTGCGTTTGCCAGCATGACTTCACGACCTCGTCGTACTTGCTGGCGAGCACGGTTGCGCAATCGTGCTCGAAGCCATCGACGACACCCGTCTGCGCGGCCATGTATAGCTCGCCAATGGGAATGGGCGTCGGCACCGCGCCCATGAGCTTGAAGGTTTCCATGAACGCGGGCGTCGGCAGGACACGCAGCTTCACGCCCTTGATGTCCGCGAGCGATTGCGTCGGCTTCTTGGTGAAGACATTGCGGCCGCCGAAGGAATAGCCCCACGTGATGACGGAGCAGCCGGCGCGCTGTTGCAGCATGCTGTCGAACGACTTGCCGACGCTGCCGTCCATCGCGCGGCCAGCGTGGTCGAAGCTGTCGAACACGTAGCCCAGATCGAGCATGCCGAGCTCCGGCAGCACTGTCGCCCAGATCGACGAGCCGGTGACCATCATGTCCACGGCGCCCACCTTGACCTGCTGCACGACGTCGCTTTCCTTGCCGAGCTGGTTATTCGGGAAGTAGTCGATGCGGATCTGGTCGCCCACGGTCGCCTTCAAGTTGGCGGCGAGATTCTCGTACCACACGTAGTGGGCGGCGTTCTGGTTTGCGGGCATCGAGGACGACAGCCTTAGCGTGACGGCCGGCTGCGCCCGCACGATGGCGGGAAAGCTCGCGCCCGCCGCCGCGAGCGACGCTGCCGAGGCTGCCTGAAGGAACCGCCGCCGGGAATTCGAGTGCATCGTGTGTCTCCTGATTTGCCGCGTGAGCGCGGACGTCTGTTCGCGCGTGCAGAGAGGCGCCGCGCGGCTGTATCGATTTAGTGTATCGATACAGTAGGCGGACGGCTGTCTCGGGTCAACCGAGCGTTTTCCCGTAGATTGTCTTCGTACCGCCGATCGCGGTTACCTTTTGGGCCGGAATAGAAGCATCTCTTTACGTCCCTCGGGATGATCGATCCGTTAACGTTCGGCGGCCGAGACAGTGGCGTTGGGGATAGAGGACGTGCGGTTCCCCAACCTCGACATGCTCACGGGGCTGCCGAATCGCCGGCAGTTTTTCGAGGAACGGGGCTGTGGATGGCCTATGGCTTTGCCAGGCAATCAGGCTGCGCTCTTGCCGTTCACTCGTAGACCGGCCACGGCACGCCCGTTAGGCACTATTCCCTGCAGTAGCGGCTGAGCCGTCGACCGAACGACATTGCACGCGATAAAGCCGCAGCGCGTCGAAGACTTCTTCCGGATTGACGCTGACAGCGCGACACAGCGATTAGGGGTTATCCCGAATATCGCAACTATGCTTTGTTCAATCACTCATTAATCTTAAGCATACGCTTACTTATACTTAAGTCACTGAAACGCAAACAGGGCTGTTTGCGAA